>NZ_JACIAS010000010.1:0-324259 GCF_014194915.1 Rhizobium sp. BK512
GCCGCAACGACAAGCGCAAGCCCGAGCAGGCTGGAGAGGAAATGCGCACCTTCGACAATTGGCAGCGGCAGATAGTTGGAGAGAAATTCGAGGTTTTGATCGGGCGTCGGCGTCACGCTCGAAAAGATCAGCATGACGCCCAGAAGCAGCGCCAGTGCCGAAAGAAGCTGCGGCATCAGCCGCCCGCCGATACGCCGCACGCTGGAGGCCGCAGGATGATCCACGAAGCGGCGAAGCTCGGTCGCCGACACCGCAAGGATGGCAATCAGCAGCGGCAAGACGTGATAGATCAGGCGATAAAGAACCAGTGAGCCGAGAACGGCATCGATGTTCACCGCGCTGCCGAGTGAGGCGATGATGACAGTTTCAAAAACGCCAAGACCCGCCGGCACGTGGCTCAGCACGCCAAGCCCGACGGCAATCGCGTAGACCGCCAGAAACACCGGCCAACCGATCGCCGTTTGAGGCAGGAGCACGTAGAGCACCGAGGCGGAAGCCGCGATATCGAATGCGGTTACCAGGAACTGGCGCGACCAGGTGCGCGAATCCGGCAGGCGAAGCGCGATCGAACCGATTTCGATCACCCTGCCCTCGCGACCGACAATCATGAGAGAGCCGAGGATCGCCAGGATGACCGCCGCGACGATCCGAAGCCACAGGCCGCTGACATTGATCAGCGGCGCAATCTCATCGGCAATAACGAGAAGCGCGATTGCAGCCACAGCCGCAAGGCCGAGGCCGAAAGACAACGTCACGAAAGCAATGATCCGGCCGATATCCTCAGGCGAAATCCCAAGCCTCGTATAGGCACGGTAACGGATCGCCCCGCCTGACAATGCACCGAAACCGGCAGTATTGCCGACCGCATAGGCGCTGAAGGCGGTGAGCGCGACATGCGGAAAAGGCAGCCGCTTGCCGATATAGTCGATGGCGTTGAGATCGTAGAAAACGAGTGCCAGAAAGCTCAGGGCCGTGAAGAGCAAGGCGAGCAGGATCGAGCTCGGCCGGGTTGCCGCGAGGGCCTCGACGACGTCGTCATAGCGCACCTCATCGGTCAACTGCATGATCGCGTAGCCGACAAGGCAAAAAATGAGGAGCGTGGCAAGAGCCGTCAGAGGCGTGCGATAGCGCCGGAAAACTGCGCCGACGGAAAAACCCTCTTCCGTCTCTGAATTCTCTTCCAACTTGCCGTGACCCGACATTTATTACCTGCTGCAATTGCCAATTTGGCGGGAATCTCTTCTGAGAGACGTAACATACGCAACATGCAAGCTCTATGAACCATGTTGCGGCTACCCACACCCGCGCACTTGCCGCCTCCTTCATCCCCAATTGGGGCAAATTTGCGCAGCGCACAGGCGTGATCGCATTGCAATTTCGTAAGCTCTGCCTTGCATTGGAAGATCAGGCCGCCGGTTCGCCCCCGGCATGGGCTTGTGCCGCGTAACGCGCCGCAGCGACACTCGCATCAATGTCACGCTCGCCGGCGACCTGCACCGTCGGAACTGCGAATTCGATGCCGTTTTCCTTGAAGGCGTTGCGGATCATCGCCAGCGCATTGCGGCGGATGACGAACTGCTCGCCTGGCTTTGTCATCATCGAGAGCCGGATCTCGATTGCGAATTCGCCGAACTGTTCGACACCCTTCATCTTCAGAGTCTCGATGATATTCGGACCCCATTCCGGGTTATCGAGAAGTTGCTGGCCGATCTGCTTGATGATCTTCTTCGTCTTCACCAGGTCCGTATCATAAGTGACATTCAGGCTGATCTTGTCGATCGTCCAGTCGCGGTTGAGGTTTTTGACGGCCCCGAGTTCGCCGAAAGGCACCGTGGTCAGCGGCCCGCGGTGATGGCGGAGTTTGACGGAACGCAGGCTGAAGGCCTCGACCACGCCCTTGTGGCTGCCGCTTTCGATATATTCACCGATACGAAAAGCATCGTCCCACAGATAGAACATGCCACTGATGACATCCTTGACGATCGTTTGCGCGCCGAAACCAACCGCAACGCCAACAACACCGGCACCCGCAATCAATGGCCCGATCTCAATGCCGAGACCTGAGAGCACCATGAGAACGGCGATCACGACGATGACGACGGCAAGGATGTTACGGAAGATCGGCAGGAGCGTCTGCAGACGGGCACGCTTGACTTTTTCCTCATCGCTGACCGTACCGTCAGCGGGTGAATCCAGAAGCTTGCCGTCGATATAGGCCTTGACCAGATGCCAGAGCAGATCGGCCGCAAGCAGGATGACAATGCCGCCGATCGTGCCGCGCGCCACCCGGTCGATCATCGTCTCGTTTGACGTCATCATCGCAGCGGTTTCGACGCCGAGCATGCGTCCGAGCCAGATCGCGGCAAAGGCGATGATCAGAGCCCTTACACCGCGATCGAGCAAAACGGTCGCGATATGGCGCTTGGCAAGGAAGCCGGCTTCGGCCTGGTGGAAGGATTTGACTGCGAGCGTCGAGACGGCAAGTACCCGTGGCAACAGTATGAGATAGATGCAGACCCAGAGAAGCCAATCGAAGCTCAGGACCCAGATGCCCCAGAGCAGGGCGAAATAGAGGGTCAACAACCAGGTAGCCGCATGACCGCGCCGCGTTTCATTGCCCGGTCGCGACCAGACCGCTTCCGTAGCGATCAGGAATAGGCCGATACCAAGCACATAGCCGACCAGATAGCGTGTGGCCATCGAATAGCCGAGCGGTTCCATCGATTGGAGAACGGCCCAGCCGAAGACGAAATAGATGACGAACAGAATGCAGCGACGAAACCAGAATCGTGCGACGGCCGGATCAACCGCAACCGTCTCTCCCTCGCCGCGCGGCAGGGTGACAAGATCGACGATGACACCGCCGATGGAAACAGCGAAGCGCTGCACGACGACAGCGACCGCAATGGCAATCGCGATATTCAGGCTGATCGGCGGCCAGTTGAAGCTAATCAACGCAAGCCCGGTGGCAAGGCCGAAGACAATGGCCGGAATGACGCGCGCAGCAAGCCGCGTGCCCGTCATTTGCGCCGCCCGCTCCCGCCTTTCGCGCACGGCCCGTCGCACCAGGATTTCGACGACAAAACCGGTGATGAGGATAGCCAGAAATTGTGCGGCCATACGCAGCGAACCCGCGGCTCCCAACTCGCCCCAGAAGAGCGATGAGGCCCGCGTGATTTCGGATGGCAATGTCATCGCAGCACCCGAGACCATGGCGATATGCCGGCGGGCGTGCTGGAGGCGGCCCGACAATATCGACATTTCCTCGTTGTTGTCGGTCGAGGCTGCAGGCGCCGCCATTTGCGTCGCCATCCATTGCTTGACCTCCGGCGTCTGCATCAGCTCCATCATCTGCCGCACCTGGGCAGGCGGCGCGACGTCGGTGGAAGCTGCCGGCGTCGTTTGTGCGGAAACGGCGCCGAAAAGAGAAAACAGCATCATGATGCTGCAGATGCCGATCGCAGAAATTCGCCGCATGCCCGCCTCCGATGTTACAGGTCAGGCTTTTATGCAAGTGCCACAACGGAAAAGCCAGACGAACAAACGGTCTAGCTGAATACCGGCAAAAAGAAAGCCGCCTGCCTTTCGGCCGGCGGCTGACGTGAGAGAAATGCGCTTGCTTTACTTATGTGGTTTCTCGGCATGACCGCCGAAGCCGGCACGCATGGCCGAAAGCACCTTGTTGGCGAATTCGTCCTGGTCGCGCGAGGAGAAGCGGCCGTGAAGGGCTGCGCTGAGTACCGGCGTCGGCACGCTTTCATCGATCGCCGCCATGATCGTCCAGCGGCCCTCACCGGAGTCCGAAACGCGGCCGGCATATTGAGTAAGGACCGGGTCCTTGTGCAGCGCATCGGCCGTCAGATCGAGCAGCCACGAGGTGATGACACTGCCGCGGCGCCAGACTTCCGCAACTTCCGGCAGATTGAAATCGTACTGGTAGAATTCCGGATGGGAGAGCGGAGCCGTCTCGGCATCGGCCTCATGCGTCAGGGCGCCGACGTTGGCGTGTTTCAGGATGTTGAGGCCTTCGGCATAAGCGGCCATCAGACCGTATTCGATGCCGTTATGGACCATCTTGACGAAGTGGCCTGCGCCATGCGGGCCGCAATGAAGGAAACCCTGCTCGGCGGTGCTGAGAGCTGCAGCTTCCGGCGTGCGGTTCGGTGAGTTTTCCGCCGTGCCCGCACCTGGCGCCAGCGCTGCGAAGATGGGCGTCAGATGCTGCACGATGCCCTTCTCGCCACCGATCATCAGGCAATAGCCGCGCTCGAGGCCGAACACGCCGCCGCTGGTGCCGACGTCGACATAGTGGATGCCCTTGGTGATGAGCTCGGCGCCGCGGCGGATGTCGTCATGATAGTAGGAGTTGCCGCCGTCGATCAGGATATCGCCGTCATGGAGCAGCGGAACGATCGAGGCGATAACCTTGTCGGTGATCGCAGCCGGCAGCATCAGCCAGACTGCGCGCGGACGGGCAAGCTTCGAAACGAATTCTTCGAGCGAGCCGCTGCCCTCGGCACCGAGCCCAACGAGATCGGCGACGCTTTCCGGCTTGGCGTCATAGACCACACATTCGTGGCCGCCCCGCATCAAGCGCTGGACCATGTAATTGCCCATACGGCCCAAACCTACCATGCCAAGCTGCATCTGAAATCTCCTGGGATTTAATCGATATGATTCCGGAAATTAGCACCGGCATCGTGACAGGCAAGCGAAGTCTCTGTCACAAAGGCGAGTGCGTCTGCTACACCTTGCGTGGGGCTATGCCTTCCGCAGGTAGCAATCTGCCGTCTTGGAGCGCAATTCCAACCCTCCAAGAGAGATATAGCCGCCTCATCGGCGGCTACATGATCCAGCTCGGCATTAGTTTCAGCTGCATCGCCTAATTGCGGCTGGCCTCCCGTACCAGATGGACAATGCCTGTGGGGTTGAGGATCCAGCCACCGCGAAGATTGGGTGGCAGTGGCTCTATGGGATCGCAGCGCGGGACACCGGCCTTTTCCAGATACTCTGCAGCACGCTCGAAATCCGGCGTCATGAATTCCAGCCAAAGCTCGGCCTGGCTCATGGTCGCCACCCGGTCGATCCAAAGCCGGATCGGCCCAAGCTCGAAGGAAATATCGTCTCCTTCAATTTCCTTCAGCTTCACAATGTCGCGGTAGAAGGAAACGGTGGCTTCATACTGATGCGGCGGAACCTTCATCGCGACGTCGACGCCGCCGTAGATCAGATCGTTCATGACGCTCCCCCTCAACCTTCCTGCACCTTGGCCTGCTCACCCCGCATTTCGCTGAGGAACATGCCTTCGCGCAGATTGATGCCGTATTCGACAAAGGCCTTCATGCAGCAGAACATCTGCGTCCAGCCCTCGAGATTCTGGTAGGTTCCGCGCCGCCCCGGCTCATCCTCGCGCCAGCCATCCTCGGCGATGGTCACCATCGTGCCACCGTCGTCAAGCGGCTTGAAATTCATCTCTACGAGGGTCTTGTAAGCCTTCTTCTCCTCGTCCGTGGCGCCATCCCATCGCAGCACGATCTTGCTGTCGGGCACAAGCTCGACCACCTCGACCGGCACGTCTTTCCACCAGGTCACCGTCGTGCCCTCAACCAGGGGCGCGCTCGCCCCGCCCACAGTGGTGAAGTAACTCGAGAGTTTCTTTGGATTGACGACGGCATCGAAAACATCAGTCACCGGGCGGCCGATGCGGCCCGAGACGCGAATATTGAGGGACATGCGACTTCCTCCTCTTCTCCGTTGTGTCTGATCCAATTATGTTATAAAAACATAACATGTCAAGTGAATCGGACGATGACCCCATTTTCAAGGCGCTGGCGCATCGCCGCCGCCGCGATATTCTCGATCTTCTGAAGGAAGAACCGCGCACGACGGGCGCGCTTTGCGAAGCATTCCCGGAGATGGATCGCTGCACGGTCATGCAGCATCTGAAGGTGCTGGAGGAAGCCGATCTGGTGATTGCCAGGAAGGAGGGCCGAGAGCGCTGGAACCATCTGAACAGCCTGCCGATCAAACAGATTCACGACCGCTGGATCAGCGCCTATGCAGGCCATGCACTGTCGATTCTCGACCGGCTGAAGAGCGACCTCGAGGGTCCGTCGCACTAGCTTGCTGCGGCAATTAGAGGGAGAGGAACCATGCCGATATCCGGATCTGCCATCCGTCGCATGCGCCAACTGCGCAAGATGAAGCAGGAACATCTGGCGGAATTGCTTGGTGTCAATCAGGCAACCGTCTGCCGCTGGGAGCGCGGCATCCTGCCAGTCACCGTCGCTCAGGAAACACGGCTGGAAAGCATCTTCACAAGCAAATCATCCTCCACCGATGCCGCATTGAAACGTCTCGTCGAACATTCCCGGAGCAAGGTTCATCTTATCTGCGACCGCACCCACCGGCTTCTCGCAGCCTCCAGTGTACGGCAGAGCGAATGGCGCCTGCCGGTCTCCGATCTCCTGGACAGGTCTTTGCTCTCCTATGCGTCGCAGGAAATCGTGAAGACAGAGGGCGAACTCGCCGGCCTGGGCTGGCATGAAGGCCAAATGAATTCGCTGACACTGGAGACGGGCGCAAACGATAATCCGCACCTGCCCATCGTGGCCGGGCAGGTATTGTGGGAGCGCATCTTCCTGGCTGACGGCAGCGCCGCACGATTGGTTACGACACTCGACTGAGCCTGCAGATTTCCTGCATTCCGCTGCATAAATTATGCGTTGTCCCGCGAGAGCGGCCTTTGTTAGCGTCCGTCACCAACTGTCCGGAGATGCAGAATGACAATACTGGTGACGGGAAGCACAGGCCATCTGGGCGAAGCGCTGATGCGCACCTTGAGGGATCAAGGCCGTCAGATCCGCGGCATCGATATCAAACCCTCGCCTTTTACCGATATGACCGGATCGATTACCGATCCCGATTTCATCCGCCGTGCGATGACAGGCATCACCGCCATTATCCACGCCGCCACGCTGCACAAGCCGCATGTCGGAACACACGCCAACAAGGATTTCATCGACACCAACGTCGCGGGCACGATGAACCTTCTCGAGCAGGCAGTCGCGGTAGGCGTAACAAGCTTCGTTTTCACCAGCACCACCAGCGCTTTCGGAGCGGCCCTGCGCCCGGCCCCAGGCGAACCGGCCGCTTGGATCACCGAAGATGTTCTGCCCGTTGCCCGAAATATCTACGGCGTTACGAAGGTCGCAGCCGAAGGCATCTGCGAACTCTTCGCGCGCACCATGTCACTGCCCGTCGTCGTTCTGAGGACTTCGCGATTCTTCCCGGAAGATGACGACGATCCCGATATTCGCAACCGCTACTCCGCCGCCAACGCACAGGCCAACGAGTTGCTTTATCGGCGGGTCGATATCGAGGATGTGGTCGACGCCCATTTGCTGGCACTGGAAAGAGCGCCATCCATCCGCTTCGGTCGTTATGTCATTTCAGCGACGGCACCCTTCACCGAAGCCGATCTCGCCGACCTGCGCCGTGATGCGCGCGTGACGGTGAAGCGCCTTTTCCCCGACATGGCCGCACTTTACGCGGCGCACGGATGGACGATGTTTCCGAACTTCGACCGTGTCTATGTCAATGCGCTGGCCCGGCGGGAACTTGGCTGGCGCCCGAAGTACGACTTTCGGCACGTGCTCGATTGCCTGCGCGACGGCAGGGAATGGAGAAGTCCGCTCGCTATTCTCGTCGGCGCAAAGGGCTATCACGACCGGATTTTCGAGGATGGGCCTTACCCGCTGCAGCGCCGCTGATACGGACCGCGAGGCAGGCCCGTATGCACAAGAAGAACAGGGGATAATTGCAGACATCGCCGCGCTTGCCTCAGCTCTAGCCGATGGGGAAACGGGCGCCGAAGCGCCCGTTCTCAAGCTGCCTTGTCCCAGGCGGGAGCCAACCCTTCCGGGCTGACGATGCGACCATCGGGGTTCGCCAGCGCATGGATTGCAGACATTTCATCGGAAGAGAGTTCGAAATCGAAGATCGCCGCATTCTCCCGCGCGCGCTGTTCCGAGACGGTCTTGGAAAGCGCGATCACATCCTGCTGCACGATCCAGCGCAGTACAATCTGCGCGATCGACCTGCCATGCTTGGCGGCAATCGTCTTGAGCACTGTATCCTCGAATACCTTGCCGTCAGCCATGGCGTAATAGGCCGTCACCGACATATCGAGCTGCTTTGCAGCGCGCAGCACCGGCGTTTGATCGATATAGGGATGATACTCCACCTGGTTCGTCACGACTGGCAGACTGCTGAGCTTGACGGCCTCCCGCATCAGATCGGTATTGAAGTTCGACACGCCGATATGGCGCACCTTGCCCGCCTTCGCCACCTCGTTCAGTGCGCCGATCTGCTCGGCGAGCGGTACGGCCTGGTTCGGCCAATGAAGCAGCAGAAGGTCGACATAATCAGTCTTCAACTTCTTCAGGCTCTCGTCGACAGACGCAAGGAAGGCACCACGCTTGTAGTTCTCGACCCAGACCTTGGTCGTCAGGAAGATATCGCCGCGAGCGACGCCGGAGCGGCGAATGCCTTCGCCGACCTCGGCCTCGTTGCCGTAGATCTGCGCGGTGTCGATGTGGCGATAGCCATTGGCGAGCACGTGCGAGACCATGCGTTCGGCGTCGGGTCCCGGCACGCGGAATGTACCAAAGCCGAGGGCGGGGATGGCAGCGCCATTAGTGCTGACGAATTTCATGCTGTTTCCTTTCAAGTCTGAGAGATCAGGCCGCGCTACAGGCAGCGGCAGCATTCGGGATGGAGCGGCGGTCGAGCGCACCGCTCCTGATGGTGAGGCCTAGGGCAACGGTGACGAGCGCGGCAGCAACGAAGGGCGTGGCGCCCAGCCCGAAGCGGGATTCGACGACCAGACCGCCGATCCAGGCACCCATGGCGATGCCGAGGTTGAAGGCGGCGATATTGAGCGCCGAGGCGACATCGATGGCGTTCGGCTGCAGCTGGCGTGCAAGCTGCACGACATAGAGCTGCAGGCCGGGCACATTGGCGAAGGACAGGAAGCCGAGGATCGCAAGCGTCGGGATCGTCAGCCAGGGCGAGACAGCCGTGAAGCCGAAGAGCACCAGCACGAGTGCTTGAGCGATGAACAGGAAGGTCAGAGCCTTGACCGGATCACGGTTGGAGATGCGCCCGCCGACGACGTTGCCGACGGCAATCGCCACGCCATAGAGCATCAGGATCAGGCCGACGGCCGAGGAGGCAAAACCGGTAACTTGCTCGAGGATCGGCGCAAGGAAGGTGAAGGCAACAAAAGTGCCGCCATAACCGAGTGCCGTCATGGCATAAACGAGAAGCAGCCGCCCCGTGGCAAGTACGCGGATCTGTTCACCGATGCTGGCCGGCGGAGCCTTCTTGAGGTTCGAAGGCAGCAGGAAGGCAATGGCTGCGAAGGCAACGATACCGAGACCGGCAACGGCAGCAAAGGTGGTGCGCCAGCCGAAAGTCTGGCCAATGAACGTGCCGAGCGGAACGCCGGTGACGATCGCAACCGTCAGGCCCATGAACATCATCGCAATAGCCGACGCCCTTCGGTTCTCCGGCACAAGATCGGCAGCGATGGTGGAACCGACGGAAAAGAAGACGCCGTGCGCAAAGGCCGAGACGACGCGGGCAATCAGCAGCACTTCATAACCGGGGCTGAACGCCGCGATGATGTGACCGATAATGAAGAGCGCCATCAGCCCAAGCATGAGCGGCTTGCGCTCGATCCGTCCGGTCAGTGCCGTCAGGATAGGTGCGCCGAAGGTAACGCCCAGCGCATAGACGCTGACGATGAGGCCGGCGAGCGGCAGGGTGATGTGAAGGTCGGTGGCAACCGTCGGCAGCAGGCCGACGATGACGAATTCCGTCGTGCCGATCGCGTAAGCCGCAATCGTCAATGCAAAGAGAGCGAGTGGCATGAGAGTGACCCGATGATTGGTTCTTGTTCGGGTCGGAATATGGGCGTGGCGCACTTCCTCGATAATTGCCTATAATAGCTCAACAGTTGTGAATTGAATTCAAGATAGGAAACGGATGGATAACCGCATCGGCGAGATGGATGTTTTCGTGCAGGTGGCCGAACTGCAAAGCTTCTCGGCCGCTGGCCGCAAGCTCAAGCTTTCGCCCTCCGCCGTCAGCAAGCTCGTCACCCGGCTCGAGGACCGTCTCGGCACGCGTCTTCTGGTGCGCACGACCCGCGCCCTGCAACTGACGCCAGAAGGCGAAATCTATCTCGAACGCTCCCGACGCATCCTCGCTGACATCGAGGAAACGGAACGCGCCGTCGCAGCAGGCGGCACGACGGTGGCTCGAGGACGCCTGCGCGTGAGCACCTCGGTCGCCTTTGGCGTTCGCTACATCGTGCCGCTGGTGCCCGATTTCCTGAAGCTTTATCCCGAGGTCGACCTCGACCTCGCGCTCAGCGATGGCATTATAGATATCATCGGCGAACGCGCCGACATCGCCATCCGTTCGGGCGCCTTGCGCGATTCCTCACTGAAGGCGCGCAAGCTCCTCGAAAGCCGCCGCGTTATCGTTGCCTCACCCGGCTATCTGAAACGGCAAGGCATCCCGGAAAGCCCTGAGGATCTCGTTCGTCACAACTGCCTGACCTTCAGCTTCCGCGCGACCTCGGAGGAATGGCCATTCCGCAATCCCGAAAATGGCGGTCGCTTCTCGAGACCCGTCTTTGGCAACCTCGAAACCAACAATGGACCAACGGCTCGCAGCCTTTGCCTCGCCGGCCTTGGCCTTGCTCGTGTCGGCCAGTTCCATGTGCAGCCGGATATCGATGCCGGAACGCTGGTGCCCGTATTGGAAACCTATAATCCTGAAGATATCGAACTCATTCACGCCGTTTATCCCGGTCACGAACATCTTGCCGCACGTATCCGGGCCTTCATCGATTTCCTGGTCGAGAACATTCATTGAGGAAGACCTCCGTCATTCCCCTTTCACGGCTCAACGATAGCGAGCGCTCCATGCCGATAGAAATCCATCCGCCGCGCCAAAGCTGGGCCGACGACTTCGCAAGTTTGAAGCGGGCGATCCGGCGCGCAGCACCCGCCGGCGCCGCACTCCATCACATCGGCTCCACCGCCGTGCCCGGACTTGTCGCAAAGGATATCATCGACATCCAGGTGAGTGTCGATGCTCTTGAGCTGGTCGATAGAACAGCGTTCGAACGCGAGGGGTTCGAGAGCCGCTCGATCGTAACCGATCACTGTCCACCAGGTCTCGATCTGGCAGATGGCGAGCTGAGAAAGCTGTATTTCAAAAACAGGGGCCGGCCCGCGAATATCCATGTTCGTGAAAGGGGCCGCTTCAACCAGCGCTATCCGCTTTTATGCCGGGATTTCCTGCGCGCTCATCCGACGGCAGCAGCAGCCTACGGGCTGATCAAGCAACGCCTCGCCGGCTTTTTCCCTGACAGTGCCGAAGCCTATTACGATATCAAGGATCCGGTTTTCGATATCATCATGGAGGGTGCCTACGACTGGGCAAAGCTCACCGGCTGGAGTGAACCACCAGGCGACTGAAAGCGGGACTTGTCGGGAAATATCAGCGCCGGCCAAGAAGAGCCCGCCGACGAGAGATAAAGCGCGATCCACACAACCGGTGGAAACTTTCGATCCTGGGCGCCTACGAAAGTAGGTGGGCGCCGTATGTCCAGACCCACGAGCCCGGACAGGGACAGCTCCCTAAGGATCGGGTATGGCCCCGAGGATTCATTGTTCCTGTCGAGAAGCACAGACCGCGTGAGCGAATATAGGGACATTTGCAGCACCGCACCAGTGGGGCAGCACCGCTCTCCCAAATTAATTAAGCTCGGCCGGCGTACGGCCGTTCAGCTTGTCGGTAATGCCCTGAATACGGCTCGTGACCTCCGAAAGCGCCACTGCAATGCCTTCTTCCGTGCGAGCGGTGGCGGCAATTACCGTGTCCCGGTTGCTGCGGAGCGACTCCAACTCCGATTCCAGCCCGGCAACGCGTCGCGTCAGCTCCGAGATCTCGTCCATCACCATGATGCCGGCCATGACGGTGATCCTGAGATCGCCGATTTCGCCGAACTGACCCTTGAGATGGCCGACATAACGGTCGAAACGAACTGCGAGGTCGGTCAGATGATCTTCCTGCCCCTCTTCGCAGGCCATGCGATAGGCCTTGCCGTCGATCGTAACCGTTACCTGCGCCATGTCATCATGTCCTCTTAGCGGTCAAGAACCGCGCGGATCGTTTCCATCGCCGTCACCAGACGCCGCGAAACCTCGCGATTGACCTCTTCCAGCCGGTTCGCGCGGAATTCGGCCTGGTCGAGCTCCTGGGCAAGGCGAGAGCGGTCGGCATGCACGCGGCGGACTTCGCCTTCGATCTCGCCCTGCTCACGCTGGCGCTCGATGCGCATGTCGACGGCATTCTCGAGGCCCGAGATTGCCTGTTTGAGCTCCGTAAGCGCAGCTTCGATGATGTTGCCATTAGGCGTCATGTCTTTTCCGGTTCCCCGCACAAGACCCGCGAATCGGCCTCTGTCGCCGACCCTGTATTTTCAAGAGGATATGCAGCTAGGCTGGAGCGCGTCAATAAAGCCCCTCGGCTACCCCCTGCCCTATTCTGTGGATGAGCGATTTACACAAGCCTGTCACACAAGATTCGTCTTTTGTAAAACTTGACGGTCAAATGTCAAAAATCGTCGCACCCGGCCTCCAAACGGCTTCCATTTTGTTGACTTGGCCGTTCCAACTGGTATGTCTCGACCGCTCTCATTGATGGTCTTGGCAGGCTCGAGGCCATCCTCAAACCCGGAACTAGCGGAAAAGCCATGACCTCACGCGAACAAAACGACCGGATGGCGAATGCGATCCGTTTCCTCTCCATGGATGCTGTCGAAAAGGCGAATTCCGGCCACCCGGGCATGCCGATGGGCATGGCGGATGTGGCAACTGTCCTCTTTACCAAATATCTCCGCTTCGATCCCCAGAAGCCGCACTGGCCGAACCGCGACCGCTTTGTTCTCTCTGCCGGTCATGGCTCGATGCTGCTCTACTCGCTTCTCTATTTGACCGGCTATCCAGACATGTCGGTCGAGGACTTGAAGCAGTTCCGTCAGCTCGGCTCCAAGACCGCCGGCCATCCGGAATATGGCCATGCCACCGGCATCGAAACGACCACTGGCCCGCTCGGCCAGGGCATTGCCAATGCCGTCGGCATGGCGATCGCCGAGCGCAAGCTGCGCGACGAGTTCGGTCCGGAATTGCAGGACCACTACACTTACGTCATCAATGGCGACGGCTGCCTGATGGAAGGCATCAGCCACGAAGCGATCGCGCTTGCCGGCCACCTGAAGCTCAACAAGCTGATCCTCTTCTGGGACAACAACTCGATCACCATCGACGGCGCCGTTTCCCTGTCCGACTCGACCGATCAGGTCGCTCGCTTCAAGGCCGTTCACTGGAACACGATCGAGATCGACGGTCACGACCAGGCCGCCATCGCCGATGCGATCGAAGCCGCCCACAAGTCCGACCGCCCGACCTTCATTGCCTGCAAGACTGTCATCGGCTTCGGTGCCCCGAACAAGCAAGGCACCCACAAGGTGCACGGAAACCCGCTCGGCGCCGACGAAATCGCCGCCACCCGCAAGGCGCTGAACTGGGAATACGAGCCCTTCGTCGTTCCCTCCGACGTGCTCGACGCATGGCGCGCCGCCGGCACCCGCTCTGACAATATCGTCAAGGCATGGGAAGAAACGCTGTCCAAGTCGCCGGCCAAGGCCGAGTTCACCCGTCGTTTTGCCGGTGACCTGCCTGAAGGCTTCGACAAGGCTATCGACGACTACAAGAAGAAGCTTGCCGAAACCAAGCCGACGATCGCTTCCCGCAAGGCATCCGAAGATGCGCTCGAAGTCATCAACGGCTTCGTGCCGGAAACGCTCGGCGGCTCCGCTGACCTGACGCCGTCGAACAATACCAAGACCAGCCAGATGCATTCGATCACGCCGACGGATTTCGCCGGCCGCTATATGCACTGGGGCATCCGTGAGCACGGCATGGCCTCTGCCATGAACGGCATCGCGCTCCATGGCGGTCTTATTCCTTACGGCGGCGGCTTCATGATCTTCTCGGATTATTGCCGCCCACCGATCCGCCTCGCCTCGCTCATGGGCATCCGTGTCATCCACGTCCTGACGCATGACTCGATCGGCGTTGGCGAAGATGGGCCGACGCACCAGCCGGTTGAACAGATCGCCGGCCTGCGTGCGGTGCCGAACCTGCGTGTCTTCCGCCCGGCCGACGCAGTCGAGACCGCGGAATGCTGGCAGATCGCCATGAAGAGCAAGGACCATCCGTCCGCTCTGGCCCTGACCCGTCAAAACCTGACGACCGTCCGCACCGAGTATAATCAGAAGAACCTCTGCGAACTCGGCGCCTATACGCTCGCCGGCAACGCAGATGCCAAGGTCACGATCTTCGCCTCGGGTTCGGAAGTGGAACTCGCCGTTGCCGCCCGTGCAACGCTTGAAGGCAAGGGTGTCAGCACCCGCGTCGTTTCCGTTCCCTGCACGGAACTCTTCTTCGATCAGCCGGAGGCTTACCGCAAGGAAATCCTCGGCAACTCGCCGGTCAAGATCGCCGTCGAAGCCGCCGTTCGCGAAGGCTGGGATGCCTTTATCGGTCCGGAAGGCACCTTCGTCGGCATGAAGGGTTTCGGCGCGTCCGGCCCGGCCAAGAAGGTGTTCGAGCATTTCGGCATCACGGCGGACGCCGTCGTCGCAGCAGCAGAAGCCAAGCTTTAAGGGAGTGCCTTCGGGCGCTTCCTCATCTATTATCCGCAATCCCAATCTCTAGGGAGTGAATGAACATGACAGTCAAGGTTGCCATCAACGGTTTCGGTCGTATCGGCCGCAACGTTCTTCGCGCCATCGTCGAATCCGGCCGTACGGACATCGAAGTCGTCGCCATCAACGACCTCGGCCCGGTCGAGACCAACGCCCACCTGCTGCGTTACGACTCCATCCACGGTAAGTTCCCGGCCGAAGTGAAGGTCGAAGGCGACACGATCGTCGTCGGCGGCGGCAAGCCTATCAAGGTCACCGCGATCAAGGATCCGGCAACCCTTCCCCACAGGGAATTGGGTGTCGACATCGCGATGGAATGCACGGGCATCTTCACCGCCCGCGACAAGGCCACTGCTCATCTGACGGCTGGTGCCAAGCGCGTCATCGTTTCGGCTCCTGCCGACGGCGCTGACCTGACCGTTGTCTTCGGCGTCAACCATGACCAGCTCACCAAGGAGCATCTGGTCATCTCCAACGCCTCCTGCACCACCAACTGCCTGGTGCCGGTCGTGAAGATTCTCGACGACGCCGTCGGCATCGACCACGGCTTCATGACCACTATCCACTCCTACACCGGCGACCAGCCGACGCTCGATACGATGCACAAGGATCTGTATCGCGCCCGCGCTGCTGCCCTCTCGATGATCCCGACCTCGACGGGTGCTGCCAAGGCCGTCGGCCTCGTTCTGCCGCACCTCAAGGGCAAGCTCGACGGCACCTCGATCCGCGTTCCGACCCCGAACGTTTCGGTCGTCGATTTCAAGTTCGTTGCCAAGAAGGCCACCACGGTCGGCGAAATCAACGAAGCGATCAAGGCTGCCGCAAACGGCAAGCTGAAGGGCATCCTCGGCTACACCGATGAGCCGCTCGTTTCCCGTGACTTCAACCACGACAGCCACTCCTCGATCTTCGCGACCGACCAGACGAAGGTCATGGAAGGCAACTTCGTGCGCGTCCTGTCCTGGTACGACAACGAGTGGGGCTTCTCCAGCCGCATGTCCGACACGGCTGTTGCCTTCGCCAAGCTCATCTAAGCGTCAGGCATCAAGATCAGGAAGCGGCTCGGGAAACCGGGCCGTTTTCATTTTGGGCGATCGATCAGGAGATGGAAGAGCATGGCGCAACTGACTATTCGCAACGCGACTGTTGATGACGCCGCCGAACTCTGCGGGCTCATCAATGAAATCATCGAAGCGGGCGGCACGACTGCCCTCGAGGATCGCTTTTCGCCCGAACTTTTGGCCGACTGGTTCATATTCGGCGAATTCGCCATCATCTGCCATGTGGCGCAGGCAGGGTCCGGCCTCGCCGGCTTTCAATTCCTCAGCCGTTACGGCGATTTGCCGGTGGGGTGGGCCGATATCGGAACTTTCGCGCGCCTGAACCCGAAGATCCCAGGCGTCGGCACTGCCCTGTTTGCCGCAACACGTTCTGCAGCCAAGGAACGCAGTATCGAAATCATCAACGCAACCATCCGCGCCGACAACATTGGCGGGCTGGCCTACTACGAGAAGATGGGGTTCCGTACCTATAACACGCTGAAGAAAGTACCGCTTAAGGACGGTACGCCCATCGACCGAATTCAGAAGCAATTTCAGGTGACGAAAAATGGAAGCGGCCTCTAACGGTCTCATCAACAAAAAGTGTGGCGCTCCCTCTGCCTGCCCTGCTCTCGCCTGATTTCCTCATACATTCTTTATAGAGACTTTTTCCAATAGCATTCTTTTCTGGCCCTCACCCCAAGGGCCGTCCAGCAGCATGACGCAGCAATGCAGCCGAGGTTAAGCCGCAAGGCCTACCCTTCTGCGGTTTTTTGCCGTTTACTGAAAGATCGTGCTGGACGTTGGGGGATGGGCGGGGCGGCTGCGGGATGGCGTGACGAAGCGAAAGGGGTAGGCATGGAAGCGTTTTATATCGTGGTGCTGGTTGCGACGGCGCTCGTGCTTCTTGCGGCCTTCTCGAGCCTGCTTGCGTTCCGCTTCGGCGCTCCTCTCCTGCTGCTGTTTCTGATGATCGGGCTTGCCGCCGGCGTCGATGGCCTCGGCATCGAATTCAGCAACAACTACCTCGCCTATATTCTGGGCTCCATCGCGCTTGCGATTATCCTTTTCGATTCCGGCTTCGGTACACCGATGCAGGCCTTCCGGATTGCCGCGATACCGTCGTTGACACTGGCATCGGTCGGCGTGCTCTTGACCGCCGGACTCTTCGCCTTCGCCGCTCGCTGGCTGCTGCATTTCAGCTGGCTGGAAGGCATGCTGCTTGGCTCAATTGTCGCCTCTACCGATGCTGCAGCCGTCTTCTTTCTGCTGCGCATCGGCGGCATCAACATCCGAGACAAGGTGCGCTCTACGCTGGAAGTCGAATCCGGCACCAACGACCCGATGGCAATCTTCCTGACCATCGCCCTGGTCGAGGTTCTCGCCAGCGGCGAACGCTACGCAGGCATCAATATCGGCATGCTTGCCATGTTCATTCAGCAGATGGGCCTTGGCGTCATACTCGGCCTGCTTGGCGGCATGATGATCGTGCTGATCGCCGGACGGCTGGAAACGGATCGCGGCCTCACGCCAATCTTCGTGCTGGCACTCGCCTTGCTTGTCTTCTCCTTCACCGGCGCGGTTGGCGGCAGCGGCTTCCTCGCCGTCTATGTCGCTGGCATCTATGCCGGAAACCGAAAGATGCAGGCGATCGGCACCATCAGGCGCTTTCAGGACGGCATGACCTGGCTTGCCCAGATCATTATGTTCCTTGTGCTCGGCCTGTTGGCGACGCCTTCGCAATTCCCTGTCATCATCGTGCCGGCGATCCTGCTCGCTCTCTTCCTGATCTTCGTCGCCCGGCCGCTCGCCGTCTGGCTGTCGCTGCTGCCCTTCGATTATACGCAGCAGGAAATCGGCTTTGTCGCCTGGGTCGGTCTGCGCGGCGCAGTCTCAATCCTGCTTGCCATCATGCCGATCCTCGGTGGCCTGCAGCACAGTCAGATCTACTTCAACACCGCCTTCATCATCGTGCTCGTCTCGCTCCTCGTGCAGGGCTGGACGATCAAGCCGGTCGCCAAGCGCCTCGGCCTCATCATTCCGCCGCGGATCGGCGCGGTCGACAAAGTCGAGGTCGACCTGCCAGGCGCGGCCAATCACGAGCTGCTTTCCTATCGCGTCGTCAAGGACAGCCCGGTTCTGCGTGGCGAGCGCATTCCGCGCTGGGCGGCACCCTCGCTTGTGATCCGCGACGGCAAGTCGATGCGCTACCAATATGCCGGTCGCCTCAGGGAAAACGATCTTGTCTACCTCTTCATCGCTCCCAGCTATTCGCGCCTGCTCGACCGACTCTTCGCCAGTCGCGCACCTGTTGATGAGGATGACGCGGAATTTTTTGGCGCCTTCGCGCTGTCGCCGGCTCGCCCTGCCGCCGATCTCGATGCCGCCTATGGTCCGGGCCTGCTCAATGAATCCGAGAAGGGTTTGACGATCGCCGAACTGATGAAACAGCGCCTCGGCGGCAAGGCGGATTATGCTGATCGCGTCCGTCTCGGCTCGCTCATTCTCATCGTCCGCGACCTCGACGATCAGGATCACATCACCTCTGTCGGCATGTCATTGGAGGCCGTGGAGCCCGCCATAACATTGCCGATCTTCATCAATCTGCGCGAAATTATCCAGCGTACCCGCGACCGTATGAAAGGCCGCAAAAGGCATGAGGTGACGGCTGCGGAAAGTGCTGCCGGACGTGACGAAACCCCACGCTAAAACGGCCGCCGACTGCCTTGCGTCTCCTTCGATCCTTGCTATGGTCGGCGCAACTTTCGCAACCACGAACGGATCCTTCCATGGCAGCTTTCAAGACCCTCGACGACCTCAACGATATCGCCGGCAAGCGCGTTCTCGTCCGCGTCGACCTCAACGTCCCGGTCAAGGACGGCAAGGTTACGGACACGACCCGCATCGAGCGCGTCGCGCCGACGATCCTTGAACTGTCGAAAAAGGGAGCGAAGGTCATCCTGCTCGCCCATTTCGGCCGCCCGAAGGACGGCCCCTCGGCAGAATTCTCGCTTTCTCTGATTGCTCCGTCGGTCGAGGCGGTGCTCGACCACGCCGTGCTGACTGCGTCCGACTGCATCGGCCAAGCCGCCGCTTCCGCCGTCGCGAAGATGAACAATGGCGATATTCTGCTTCTGGAAAACACCCGCTTCCACAAGGGAGAGGAAAAGAACGATCCTGAATTCACAAAGGCGCTCGCCGCAAACGGCGATATCTATGTGAACGACGCCTTCTCCGCTGCTCACCGCGCCCACGCCTCCACCGAAGGCCTTGCCCATCACCTGCCGGCCTATGCGGGGCGCACGATGCAGGCAGAACTCGAGGCGCTCGAAAAAGGCCTCGGCAACCCGATCCGTCCGGTCGTCGCCATCGTCGGTGGCGCCAAGGTCTCGACCAAGATCGACCTTCTTATGAACCTCGTGAAGAAGGTCGACGCGCTCGTGATCGGCGGCGGCATGGCCAACACCTTCATCGCCGCCCGAGGCACCAATGTCGGCAAGTCGCTCTGCGAACATGACCTCGCCGATACCGCCAAGCAGATCATGATCGAAGCCGCCACGGCCGGCTGCGCGATCGTTCTGCCGGAAGACGGGGTTATCGCCCGCGAATTCAAGGCAGGAGCGGCCAATGAGATCGTCTCGATCGAAGCCATCCCCGGTGACGCCATGGTCCTCGATGTCGGTCCAAAGTCGGTCGAAGCCGTCAAGGCCTGGATCGAGCGCGCCACGACGCTCGTCTGGAACGGTCCGCTCGGCGCCTTCGAAATCGAGCCTTTCGACGCAGCGACCGTCGCCGCTGCGAAATATGCCGCCGAGCGCACCAAGGCCGGCAAGCTCACGTCAGTTGCAGGCGGCGGCGATACGGTCTCGGCGCTGAACCATGCCGGCGTTGCCGAAGAATTTACCTATGTTTCGACGGCAGGCGGCGCCTTCCTCGAATGGATGGAAGGCAAGGAACTGCCGGGCGTGGCCGTTCTCTCTCGGTAACGGCCGATTGGCGATAAGCCGATTCGGCAGATATTCCAGCAGGATAGGCCGCGGGAATGAACGCTTCCGCGGTCTTTTGCTCAAGAAGAGGAAAAATTCCCGAACTTTCAAACGATTGAAATCATTTCAATCGTTTCAATGACTTAGCGCTCCCATTTTTCTCGCTATAAACTTCTGTTATCCGAGTTCTATATTGTCAATTCTACCGGGTTTCATTGTGGAGAGAACGAGATGAGCGAACGACTGGAAGACATTGCAGTAAAGATGGTTGCTGGCGGTCGGGGCCTGCTTGCCGCCGATGAATCGACCTCCACCATCAAGAAGCGTTTCGATGCGATCAATCTTGAATCGACCGAAACCAGCCGACGCGATTATCGCGAGATGCTCTTCCGCTCGGAAGACGCAATGAAGAAGTACATTTCCGGCGTCATCCTCTACGAGGAAACCCTGTATCAGAAAGCCGCTGACGGCACGTCTTTCGTCGATATCATCAAGGCTGCCGACAGCATTCCGGGCATTAAGGTCGATATCGGCGCCAAGCCGATGGCAAAATATCCGGGTGAAACCGTCACCGAAGGCCTTGATGGCCTCGCAGACCGCCTTGCCAGATATTATGAGGCCGGCGCCCGCTTCGCCAAGTGGCGCGGCGTCATCGCCATCTCGCAGACCCTGCCGAGCCGTGGTTCCGTGCGCGCCAACGCCCAGGCGCTGGCTCGCTATGCGGCGCTCTGCCAGGAAGCCAAGATCGTACCGATCGTCGAGCCGGAATGCCTGATGGACGGAAAGCCGGGCGACCACAATATCGACCGTTGCGCCGAAGTGACCGAATCCACGCTGCGCATCGTGTTCGAGGAACTTGCTGATGCCCGTGTCAGCCTCGAGGGCATGATCCTGAAACCGAACATGGTCATCGACGGCAAGAATGCCCGCAAGGCCTCGGTTGCGGAAGTGGCGGAGCGCACCGTCCAGGTGTTGAAGCGCACGGTTCCGTCATCCGTTCCGGGGATCGCCTTCCTCTCCGGCGGCCAGACCACGGAAGAAGCGACAGCCCATCTCTCCGCCATCAACTCCGGTTATGAGCTGCCCTGGTTTGTCACCTTCTCCTATGGCCGTGCTCTGCAGGACAGCGCACTCAAGGCCTGGAACGGCAAGCAGGAAAACGTCGCTGCCGGCCAGCGCGAATTCGCACACCGCGCCGAAATGAACAGCCTCGCCGCAAAGGGCAACTGGAAGGCCGAACTCGAAAAGGCCGCATGAGCCTTTTGGATGCTTGAGAAAACAGACAGGCGGCGAGCACCCTCGCCGCCTGTCTTTGTTCTTGCCAGTCGCGAAGCCGATTTGTCATGGCGACAAGATAGTCCTTCGCCGCAACAACGAGCCTCGATAATCATGGTGCCACCATTGTTGGAGCCGCCATGAACAGCTTGTCCTACCTCACCGTCGACGTCTTCACCTCCACCCGCTATGAGGGCAATCCGCTCGCGGTCATGAGCGACGCCAGGGGCATCAGCGATGCGGCAATGCAAAAGATTGCCGCCGAATTCGGCTATTCCGAAGTAACCTTCGTGCTGCCGCCCGAGAACCCCGAAAACACCGCAAAAGTTCGCATCTTCACGCCGACAATGGAGGTGCCGTTCGCGGGGCATCCCAATGTCGGCACTGCCTATGTTCTCGGCCAGCAGAACGAAATCTTCGGTCGCGCCATTGGCGATAGGCTGCGGTTCGAGGAAAAGGCCGGCCTTGTGGAAGTCACCCTGCAGCGCCGTGAAGGCCGAGTCACCGGAGCAACCATCCGTGCTCCAAGGCCGCTTGAAATAGGCGACAGAATATCCGAGACCGTCATTGCCGATTGCGTCTCCCTTGATCCCTCCTCGATCCGCAAGAACAAGCATGCCCCGGTCTTTGCATCGGTGGGACTGAACTTCGCCATCGCAGAACTCGAGAGTCTCGAGGCTCTGGCCGCGGCAAGTCCCAATCTGAACGGCTTCCAGGCGGCGGCTAGGGGCGTGGCCGGCAGCCATGACTTTTCGCTGTTCCTCTATGTACGTCCCGCCGCCACCCCCTGGAAGATCCGCGCCCGCATGTTCGCGCCGCTGGACAACGTCATTGAAGATCCGGCGACCGGAAGCGCATCAGCCGCCCTCTCCGCCTATCTCGTCTCGCTGCTGCCGGAGGCGGACGTCAGCCAGCACGTGACGATCGAACAGGGCGTCGAAATGGGCCGGCGCAGCATCATCGAACTCGATGTCGTCAAGACGGTCGGCACGGTCACTGACGTGACGATCTCGGGAACCTGCGTGCCGATCATGAAAGGCGATATCATCCTGCGGGACTAAACCTGCCTATTGCACCAGGAAATCACGCGCCAGCAACGCCACCGCCCAGATGGCAAAGGCAATCAGCGCGATCTTCCAGAAATCCATCCGGCGGCGCAGCCCCGGATAGCCGAGCGGCTTGATGATCTGGATTGCCATGGCAAGGATGAGTAGCAACGCTATCAGCTTTGTCATGGCTTTATTTTTTCCATTTATCAGAATGTCACAGGACGGACATTTTTTCACGCGAACACAGGAATATCTACACGCCGTAAAGGCATTCCGGGACACAATCAACACTCTTATGGACTGGGCAGATTAACGTCTCGCCTTATGTCTTTTTCGAAGCGAACACGCCGAGTCTGGGGATATGACAAGAAATCTGCTGTCCGTCGCTGCGCTGCTCTTTGGCACGCTCTTCCTTTTCATGGGCAACGGACTGCAGGGCATTCTGCTTCCTGTGCGCGGAAACCTCGAAGGTTATGCCACGACCACGCTCGGTCTGCTCGGGACCTCCTGGGCAGCAGGTTTCGTTATTGGCTGCCTGGTTGCACCAAAGATGGTGCGTCGCGTCGGCCATGTGCGCGCGTTCTCCGGCTTTATCGCCATCATCGCCATCATCGCGCTTGTCAGCGGCATCATCATCGATCCGGTCTGGTGGGTCATCCTGCGTGCCGTCACCGGTTTCTCCACTGCCGGGACTTCGATGATCATCGAAAGCTGGCTGAACGAACGGGCGAACAATGAGAGCCGCGGCGCGATCTTCTCGCTCTATATCGGCATCACCCTCCTTGGCGTCGTGGGCGGCCAGATGATGATCCCCCTCGAAGACGTGCGCACGCCGGTACTCTTCATGATCTGCGGCATCTTCTACTGCATCGCCATGCTGCCGACGACGCTGTCGACCGCAGCCTCACCGCAGCCGCTGAAAGCAGTCAAACTCGATCTGCCTGCGCTCTATCGCAATTCGCCGGTTTCCTGCCTCGGCATCCTGCTGGTTGGCATTGCCAATGGCGCCTATGGTACGCTCGGTGCCGTCTTCGGCGCGGGTGCGGGTCTTTCCGACACCTCGATTGCCGTAATGATGAGCACCACCATCTTTGCCGGCGCGGTGATGCAGCTTCCGGCCGGACGCCTGTCAGATCGTATCGACCGTCGCTACGTCCTGGCTGCCATGTCAGCCATCGCGGCGCTCGCCGGGCTCCTGATCTTCCTCCTGCATCCGTCCTCCCCAGCCTTCCTGATCGGCCTTGTCATCCTCTACGGTGCGGTCGCCAATACGCTCTATCCGATCGCTGTCGCCCATGCGAACGACTTTGCCTCATCGGAGGATTTCGTAAAGGTTTCCGGCGGCCTGCTGCTGCTCTACGGCATCGGCACCGTTATCGGGCCGACGATCGGAGGTCCGGTCATGTCAGTCGTCAGCCCCCATGCACTCTTCCTGGTGACAGCGCTCGCCCATCTCCTGATCACCGGCTATGCCATCCTCAGAAGCCGCATTCGTGCAGCCATTCCGGCGAGCGACCGCGATGCCTATACGACGATCCCGACAGCAACATCTCCGACGCTCACGCCGCAAAGCATGTCGCTTGCCGATCGCAGCTCCAACAAGTCTCCCGAAAGCGGCGATCCTGCTGTAAAGTTCGGCTGACGGACTGAGGCATGTCGCGCGCAAATGCGCAGCGATTTTGCGATAGCGACACGCTTGCAACAGAGACTTGAAGCGTGGGCCGAAATCCTAGGGATCGCCACACGGTTTGCAGGAGGTGCAACAATGAGCTTGATGGATGACGATAGGCCGCAGAAGAAGACAGCGCACGAGATCGGCTCCGATCTCTCTATGCTTTCGGTCGACGAGTTGAGAGCACGCGTGGAACTTTTGAAAACCGAGATCGCACGGCTCGAGGCCGAGGCCGCCAAGAAGGCTTCCGGCCGATTGGCCGCCGAAAATCTTTTCCGGTCATAAGACTGTGAGCGAGCAAATATTGCTTCGTATTTACTTTCGTTAAGTCTTAAATCGGGACGACATTAATAAAAAATTAAGCTTTATAAGGTATTACTGATGCTGTTCAGATTCTTCTGGACCTCAGACAGTTTTCCAAGCGGTGAATTGGTCTGATTTTTCTCCCTGTTTTACCTTGAGAGCCGCTTTTGCGGCTCTTCTTTTTGCGCTGCCTTAGACCTTTCCACGAAACTGTGGAGATTAACCTTTTCTTAAGAAACGGCTTGCGCATCTAGGTTAAAGATACCATCTTGAAATCACGAAGACCGGCTTGGGAAACTTTTTCCGGGAACCCGGCGTTACCTGATAGTAGATGCGTGCAACAGGGATTCTTTAGATGTCGGAACTTGGATTGAACACAATCAGTTTTGCTGGCCGCGCTGCCGCATCCTCGCAGTTCAAGACGCTGTATGCAGAGGGCATGTCGCTGGTCGAAGAAACCGCATCCTATCTCGACGGCCAGGGCCGCGCAGCCTCCAAGGTGCTGCCGCGCATGGCCTCGGTCCTTTATGCGGCTGAATCAATGCGCCTCACAACCCGCCTGATGCAGATGGCTTCCTGGCTGCTGCTGCAGCGCGCCGTCAACAATGGCGAAATGTCCCGCGATCAGGTCCTGGCCGAGAAAAACAAGGTTCGGCTCGATGGCTTCAACGTCGATCGCAATGCTCCGGGCTGGGGTGACCTGCCGGAATCCTTCCGCGATCTCGTAGAGCGCTCGCTTCGCCTGCAGAACCGCATTGCCCTGCTCGACCGTGAAATCTACCGCCCGGCAGAAGCTGCGATCGTTCCTGATAATCAGAACAGCGTCCAGGCCCAGCTTTCCCTGCTGCAGACGGCCTTCGGCAACAACTGATCTGGCATATAGAATTGATGAAACCGGCTGCGGCGACGCGGCCGGTTTTTTATTTGCGCGCCGGCAAGCCCCCAAAACAAAAAGCCCGGCACAAGGCCGGGCTTTTGAATAATCCGCAAAGCGGAAGCGAATTAGAGGCCGAGGCCGCCGAAACGCTTGTTGAACTTCGAAACACGGCCGCCGCGGTCCATGAGCTGCTGGTTGCCGCCAGTCCAGGCCGGGTGCGACTTGGAGTCGATTTCGAGGTTCATGACAGCGCCTTCCGAACCCCAGGTCGAGCGGGTTTCGTACTCGGTGCCATCGGTCATGACTACCTTGATGGTATGGTAGTCGGGATGGATGCCTTCCTTCATGACAATCTTCCTGCGATGCCGAGGTCCAATTTGCCGCAGACAGTTGCGGCGGAAGAACCGATTGAATAAATGAAGCCGCAGTCGTGAAGGCTACGGCTTCCCATTAGGATGCGGTGCCTATACATGAAGGGCGCAGGGATAACAAGGGCCAAGGAGCCGCAATACGCGGTCTTTGAGGGCGATCGGAGACAATTTGGCAGAGCAGGCAGAACTTGGGGAGAAGAGGTCGCGTTCGCTGAAGCCGCTCGGCAGGTTGACACCTTATGTGGCACGCTATCGTGGCATGGTGGCCGGTGCCCTGATTGCGCTGGCGCTGGCGGCCGTGACTTCGCTTGCCATACCGCTCGCCGTGCGCCGCATGATCGACCACGGCTTCACGCAGGCCGACGGCACCTTCATCAACAGCTATTTCGCCATGATGATGATCATGGCCATCGTGCTCGCGATTGCCAGCGCTCTGCGCTACTATTTCGTCATCACCATTGGGGAGCGCATCGTTTCGGATCTGCGCCGCGATGTCTTCTCGCATGTCACGCGGCTCTCGCCCTCTTTCTTCGACGTCAACCAGTCGGGCGAGATCGTCTCGCGGCTGACGGCCGATACCACGCAGATCAAATCCGCCGTCGGCGCCACCGCTTCCGTGGCGCTTCGCAACTTGATCCTCTGTATCGGCGCGCTCGGCATGATGATCGTCACCTCGCCAAAGCTTTCCAGCCTCGTCATCGTCGCGATCCCCGTCATCGTCTTTCCGCTTGTTGCCGGCGGCCGTTCGGTGCGCAAGCGCTCCCGCGCCGCACAGGATACGCTGGCAGAAGCTTCCGCCTTCGCCAATGAGACGATCGCCGCAACCCGCACCGTGCAAGCCTTCAACGCCGAAACCATTGCAGCGGACCGCTACGGCTCGGCTGTGGAATCCGCCTATCAGGCCGCACGTTCTGCCGTTTCCTCCCGCGCCCTGCTGACGGGCATCGCCATCACCCTCATTTTCGGCAGCGTGGTAGCCGTTCTCTGGTTTGGCGCCCACAGCGTCCTCGCCGGTACACTTTCGGCCGGCACGCTCGGCCAGTTCCTGCTCTATGCGGTCATCGCAGCCGGCTCGCTCGGTGCACTGTCGGAAGTCTGGGGCGAGCTTTCGCAGGCAGCCGGTGCCGCTGACCGCCTGACCGAGCTTCTCGATGAAGTCTCGCCGATCGCCGCCCCCGCAAACCCGCAGCCACTCCCCTCGCCCGCCCAGGGCCGCGTGGAATTTGACGGCGTGCATTTCGCCTATCCATCCCGTCCCGGCAGGTCAGCTCTGCATGGCTTGGATTTCACGGTCCTGCCGGGCGAAACGGTTGCGATCGTCGGCCCATCCGGCGCCGGCAAGAGCACCGTCTTTTCGCTCTTGCTCCGCTTCTACGATCCGCAACAGGGCAGCGTGAAGATCGATGGCGTCGACGCCCGCCAGGCCGATCCGGACGCCTTGCGCCAGCGCATCGCCATCGTGCCACAGGATGTGACCATCTTCGCCTCCTCGATCCATGATAACATCGCTTTTGGCGTTCATGGCGCGACGCGCGAGCAGGTTCGCGCAGCGGCAATCGCAGCACAGGCCGATGAATTCATCAACCGGCTGGAAAAGGCTTACGAGACGCAGGTCGGCGAACGCGGTGTCACACTGTCCGGCGGCCAGCGCCAGCGCATCGCCATTGCCCGCGCGATCCTGAAAAACGCGCCGATCCTGCTGCTGGACGAGGCGACTTCGGCGCTTGATGCCGAGAGCGAAACGCTTGTGCAGAGAGCGCTTGACGGGCTCATGCATGGCCGCACCACTGTTGTCATCGCCCACCGTCTCGCCACTGTTCTCAAGGCCGACCGCATTCTCGTCATGGATCAGGGACGTGTCGTAGAGGAGGGCACGCATCAGAGCCTGATCCGAAACGGCGGCATCTATGCGAAACTCGCCCGCCTGCAATTCGATGCGGCCAACGAGGATGTGCTGGCAGCCGCCAAATAGCTGCCTCATACCCCCATCGCGACTAAAGTCTGATCGCGACAGCCTTCCCGCTCGGTTGCCTTTGCTGGAACCTGCCCTAACCTTCCCATGCCCAAGGTAGGGGTCTTTGCTGTTGAAATCGGTGGGAGGAGATTCGAATGGCGCTTTCTGATATTCTCAGTCGCATAAGTGTGGCACTTGGACTTGGCCTGATCACAGCCGCGACTGGTACGGCCGCATCAGCCCAGACTTTTCCAGATCGTTCCATAACCATGGTCGTGCCGTTCGCCGCCGGAGGCTCGACTGACGTCGTCGCGCGTATCGTCGCGCAGAAAATGTCCGAAGATCTCGGCCAGCAGGTCATCGTGCAGAATGTTGCGGGAGCCGGCGGCAATCTCGGCGCTGATAACGTCGCGCGCGCCGCGCCGGATGGCTATACGATCCTGATGGGCACCGTCGCCACCCACGCCCTCAATCCGCTGATCCTGAAATCGACGCCCTATGATGCCGAAAAGGATTTCGCGCCGGTTTCATTGCTCGTGGTTGTTCCCAATGTCCTGGTGGTCAATCCGGAGCTGCCCGCAAAAAATGTGCAGGAGTTGATTGCGCTCCTGAAAGCCGATCCGGACAAATACAGTTATGCTTCATCCGGTAACGGCACGCCGCTGCATCTTTCCGGCGAACTTTTTAAGAGCATGGCGGGCGTCGACATGCAGCATATCCCCTACAAGGGCGCCGGGCCCGCATTGAACGACGTCATCGGCAATCAGGTACCGATCATGTTCGACAACCTGCCCTCGTCGTCGAGCCACATCAAGGCCGGTACGCTCCGGGCACTCGCCGTCACGACCGCCGAACGCGCGCCATCCTTCCCTGATATCCCGACTATCGCGGAATCCGGCATTCCAGGATACGAGACCTATACGTGGAACGCACTCTTTGCGCCGGCCAACACACCGGCCGATGTGATCACTCGCCTCAACGCCTCCGCCAACAAGGCGCTGACCGATCCGGCCGTCGCCGGGCGGATGAAGGAATTTAGTGCAACCATCGTCGGCTCGACACCGGAGGAACTCGGCGCCCATGTGAAGGCCGAGCTTGCGAAATGGAAACCGGTCGTAGACGGCGCCCATATCCAGATGGAATGATCTTTGCGAAAGGGACAGCATGCGGCCAGCCCTTCTCTCGCGCCCGATCCAACCGGCGGCAATTGGACGCCATACAATGGAATTCTAATTAAGGTGGTGGAAAAGCTCACAATTCTGGGCTAGCCTTCTGAAAGCTGATGCACGATTTCAGCTTACCAGGAGGGATCCATGTACAGATTTGAAGTTTACAAGGATAAGGCCGGTGAATTCCGCTTCCGCTTCAAGGCGTCGAACGGCGAGACCATGTTCTCGTCCGAAGGCTACAAGGCGAAAGCATCCGCGGTGAACGCCATCGAATCCATCAAGAAGAATTCGCCCGGCGCGGAAGTGGTGGATCAGACAAAGGCGGACGCTTGACTGGAAGCGGAGGCGGCATCAGTCGCCTCCAGCACCTCCCGCTCAGCGAATTTCTCGCGCCCATTTCGGTGTGATCGATTTTTTTCGGCCGCAATGTCGAAATGAAGACGACTGAGACCTCATTGTTTCGGAACGGCTCGAAGCCGCGCCACCGAAGCATTGCAGCTTGGGCAAATTCGGCCTTACATGCTGCTTGCCCGGTCAAACCCATCAGAGGATCAGGAGTTTCCGATGCAATACGCACTTATCATCCGTGAATCTGCAGAAGACTTTGTCCGCCGTAACGACCCCGCCTATCGCGATGGCTGGACGGCCTACACCAAAGCCCTGGTGCAGGCAGGGATCTTGACCGCCGGCGCCGGCCTGACCCCGCCTGAGACCGGCACGATCGTACGTCGGAAAGGCGAGGACCATGATGTGCAGGATGGTCCCTATCCGGAAGGCAAGGAACAGCTTGGCGGCTTCTACGTGATCGAGGTACCAGATCTCGATGCCGCGCTCGAATGGGCCACGCGCGTGCCCGTCTCCGAATGGGGTTCGGTGGAAGTACGGCCGCGGCTGCAATTCGCGTGAGGCCGTTGTGACATCAGATGCGGGCCGTGTCGCCGAAAGGGTGGCACGGCAATCCTATGGCAAGCTCATCGCCTTTCTTGCCGCTCGCTCCCGCGATGTTCCGGCAGCGGAGGATGCCTTGTCTGATGCGCTGGCGGCTGCGTTGCGGGTCTGGCCCGAGCGCGGTATTCCCGACAATCCCGAGGGCTGGCTGCTCACCGCAGCCCGCCGCAACCTCATTCAGGCTGCCCGTCACCGAACCGTGCACGATAATGCCAGTGAAACGATTGCGCTGGCCATCGAGGAAGCTGAGGAGCGTTTGAACGATGCACGAAACGCAGACTTTTCCGATGAGCGGCTGAAGCTGCTTTTTGCCTGTACACATCCAGCAATCGATCGGTCCGTTCACACGCCGCTGATGCTTCAGACGGTGCTCGGCATTGACGCGAAGACAATCGCACAAGCCTTCGTAATCTCGCCGGATGCCATGAGCCAGCGCCTGGTGCGGGCCAAGATCAAGATCCGCGACGCCGGCATTCCGTTCGCCATCCCTGAGCGGCAGATCCTGACCGATCGGCTGGCGGGCGTACTCTCGGCAATCTATGCCGCCTATGGGCTCGGCTGGGACGGGCTCGATGGCGAGGAAGACAATCGCACAGGTTTGACCGGCGAGGCGATCTGGCTTGGCCGCGCTCTCATGACCATGCTGCCTGAGCAGCCGGAGGTTATCGGGCTCCTCTCATTGATGCTTTATTGCGAGGCGAGAAGGCGCGCACGGCGTGATGCCGATCGCACCTACATACCGCTTGAGGAGCAGGATACCGGTCTCTGGAACGAAATCATGCTGGCGGAAGCCGATACGTTGCTGCGCAAGGCGGGCACCTTCGACCGTTTCGGTCCGTTCCAGTGCCAGGCGGCGATCCAGTCCGTCCACGCTACGCGTCGCCGGACGGGCACGACGGACTGGAAGGCGCTCATTACCCTCTACCGGGCGCTCATCGAGATGAAACCGACACTGGGCTCAAAGGTCAGTCATGCCGCCGTCATTGGCAGGGTCGACGGCGCGGCTCCGGCCATCGCCCTGTTGGACGGGCTGGAACGACGGGGCGTCGCCAGCTACCAGCCTTACTGGGCCGTGCGGGGACATCTATTGGCAGACCTCGGTGAAAGCGATGCCGCGGCAGAAGCCTACAGGATGGCGATCGGCCTCAGCGACAGTCCCGCCGTCCGCACCTTCCTCGCTGGCAAGCTTCAAGCCGTTATTTCTCGGTCAGCTTGAGCTCGATACGACGGTTGGTGGCACGCGCCTCCGGGGTATCGCCCGGTGCGATCGGCTGGAATTCGCCAAAACCTGCCGCAACGAGCCGGTCTGCGGGCACACCCTGCGCGATCAGGAACTTCACGACCGAAATCGCGCGGGCGGATGAAAGCTCCCAGTTGTCCCGGTAACGACCTGAGCCTGAGAGCGCGACATTGTCCGTATGGCCATCGACGCGCAGCACCCAGTTGATTTCAGGCGGAATTTCCTTGGCGAGGTCAAGCAGCGCGGCGGCAAGCTTTGCCATTTCCGTCTGGCCATCCGGATTGAGGTCGGCGCCGCCGGATGGAAACAGGACTTCAGATTGGAAGACGAAACGGTCGCCGACGACACGGATGTTCTCGCGATCCGACAGGATTTCGCGCAGACGTCCGAAGAAGTCCGACCGGTAGCGGTTGAGTTCCTGCACGCGCGCAGCCAGCGCCACGTTCAGGCGGCGTCCGAGATCGGCGATCTTTGTCTGCGACGTTTGGTCCTTCTCTTCGGAAGCCTGCAGTGCTGCCTCGACAGCAGCGATCTGGCTGCGCAATGCCGCAATCTGCTGGTTGAGGAGCTCTACCTGGCTGAGGGCACGGTCGCTCACCTGCTTCTGCTCATCAAGCTGCTGCGTCAGCGTTCCGATCTGCTGCTTTGCCGCATCCTGCCCGCCAGCACCAGCGCTGAGTAACGCTTGTAACCGCGTTCGCTCGCCCTCTGCACTCGCAAGTGACGCCTGCAGATTGGCGACGGAATCCTGAAGGTCCTGATTGCTGCCCTTTTCCAGCGCCAGCAACTGCGTGAGCTCGTTGATCTGGCCGTTCAGACGCGTCAGCACTTCGTCCCGACCGCTGATTTCGCGACTGAGAATGAACTGGCCGACAACGAATACCGTGAGAATGAACATGATGGCGATGAGCAGCGTCGACAGCGCATCGACGAAGCCCGGCCAGTAGTCCACCGCGCGTTGGTGGCGACGGTTGCGGCCAAGAGGCATGGCTTACTTGCCCTCGCTCTTTTCGACCTGGCCGGATCGTTCCCGCGCTCTGTCGCTGCCGCGGTCATGCACGCCAATGCGCTCGGCCAGCCGGTCGAGCGTACGCCGCATCGCCTTCGCTTCGTCCTGCTGCACTTCGATCCAGTCGCGTAGCATCTGCTGCTCGTTGCGCATGTTCTTGACGAGGCCCTGGATGCCTTCGGCAAGGCTTGCCATGGCGGCAACCGACCGTTGGCTTGTGGGGCCACCGTCTTCGGCAACCTTGCGCAGATATTCCGAAAGCGCCTTCATATCTTCCGACGAGCCGCCGGAGACGCCATCGAGCGCCGGCACCGGAATATCCGAGCCGACATCGGTAACAGAGGAGAGCCAGTTCTCCAGCTCCGTATAGAAACGGTTCTGTGCACGCCCGGCCTGCAGATCGAGGAAACCGAGGATCAGCGAACCCGAAAGACCGAGCAGCGAGGACGAGAAGGCCTGGCCCATGCCGGACAGTGGTGTCGCGAGCCCCTCCTTAAGCGTCGAGAGTACATCGCCCGTGCCGTTCGAACCGGCATCGAGAGACTGGATGACCGAGCTGATCGAGCCGATCGTGCCGATAAGACCCCAGAAGGTACCGAGCAGGCCGAGGAAGACGAGCAGGCCGATCAGATAGCGCGAAACGTCGCGCGATTCGTCGAGGCGGTTGGCAATGGAATCCAGAATGGAGCGCAGCGCCGTGGTCGACAATGCAACACCCGACTTGCGGTTGCCGATCAGCGCCCTCATCGGCGCGAGCAGCCGCGGATTGCGGTTCACCTTCTCGACGCTGCCTGCGGCGCGGAAGGAATTGAACCAGCGCACTTCCGGACGAAGCGACAGCACGTGATTAAAAACGAGAATGATTCCAACGGCAAGAACACCGAGGATGAGGCCGTTGAGGCCCGGATTGTGCATGAAGGCGGTTTGAGTCTGGCGGAACAGGATCGCTGCTATGAAGCCGACGATGATAAGGAACAACACCATCGTCCAGAAGAACGACATGGGACTGGAGAGTTTGTAGGCGTAGCCACCGGCCGTCTTCTCAGTGGAGCCGAACTCGGCCGCATTCACATTTTCCATAGGTTCCTCGGCCTCCGGATTCATTGCAGCCGGAGACTAGATCAACATTGTGCCGAATTGAAGTATGCACCGCGGAAAAGCGGGACTTTACAACAGCCTGTTTCCGATACCCGTCAGCGGGTCGGAACCGGTCGCTTGACGACTTCCATCAGCGCCTTCTGGATATGCTCGTTGCCGGCGATGATCGAGCCCGTCTCCAGGATCGACGCGCCGCCATCCCAGTCGGTCGCAAAACCGCCAGCTTCGCGGATGAGCAGAATGCCGGCTGCCATGTCCCAGGGCGACAGTGCCGTTTCCCAGAAGCCGTCAAAACGGCCGGCGGCCACATAGGCAAGATCGAGCGAGACTGCACCCATGCGGCGAATGCCAGCGACTTCGCCCATGACGTGGCGGAGTTCGATCAGGAACTTGCCGTGATTGCCACGGCCGAGATGCGGCACACCGCAACCGATGACGCTGTCGGAAAGCACCCGGCGCGAGGCGACACGCAGGCGGCGGTCATTGAGGAATGCGCCACCGCCACGCTCTGCCGTGTAGAGCTCGTCCGTCGCCGGATTGAAGACCACGCCTGCGACGATCTCGTTGTTGCGCTCGAGCGCGATGGAAACGGCAAAGGCCGGGATACCATGCAGGAAGTTGGTCGTGCCGTCGAGCGGATCGACGATCCAGCGGTGCGCACCGTCGGTACCCTTGATCTCTTCGCTCTCCTCGCCAAGGAAGCCATAGGTCGGACGAGCCTTGAGAAGCTCCTCCTTGACGATCTTCTCTGCCTTGCGGTCGGCATTCGAAACGAAGTCGCCCGGTCCCTTCACCGATACCTGCAGGTTCTGCACTTCCCCGAAATCACGCCCCAGCGACTTGCCTGCCTTGATGGCAGCCTGAACCATGACATTGAGAAGAGCTGAACGGGCCATGTGGGCATTTTCCTTGGATAATACGGGACGCGCTGTCAGGGGCGGGATATGTCCCTGAACGCCGAAAGCGACAGCGCTGCATAGATTGGCGGCCTCAAGACCACAAAATCAGGAAAATTTCAAGGGGAATGCCGCATGGCGGGGTTGCAACAGCAAAGGATAGTTCCCAAATTATTCTGGACAGATCAGTCTGGAAAGATTATTGAGGCGTCATGGCAAGGCATAAGGAATTCGATCGCGACACAGCGCTCAAGGCGGCCATCACCGTGTTCGCCGAACACGGCTACGAGGGGACCTCGACTGATGCGTTGCTGTCGGCCATGAAGATCAGCCGGCAAAGCATGTACGATACTTTCGGCGACAAGCGCAGCCTCTATCTGGCAGCGCTCGACCGCTACAATACCGACAGCGTCTCTCAACTCGTGGCCGACCTGGGCCGCGATACGACACCATTGGAAGCCTTGGAGGAGACGCTCATCGCCTTTGCCTCCCGCCCCGAGACCGAAGCTGGCCGTGGCTGCCTCGGCGTCAGCGCCGTATGCGAGTTCGGACGGACGGACAGTGAAATCTCCGATCTGACCGACCAGGCATCCCGCCGGCTTTCATCCGCCGTGAAGACGATCCTTGAGGAAGGAAAGAAACGGGGCGAGGTCGCAGATGAAGTCGATACCACCGATGCCGTGCAGTTCCTTGGCTCGACCCTCTCAGGCATGAAGGTCAGTGCGCGCAACGGTGCCTCCCCTGAAGCGCTCCGCGGTATAGCCCGTCTCGCCATTCGAAGCCTCCGGTAAAACCTGAAGTCCAAACTCGATTCCGCATGCTCAATTCTAGACTAAATAATCCAGAAAGGAACTACAATGTCCCAACCACTTGCCGGCAAGATCGCCCTCGTAACCGGCGGCTCGCGCGGAATCGGTGCCGCAATCGTCCGCCGTCTCAGCAGCGACGGCGCGGCCGTTGCCTTCACCTATTCCGCTTCCGACGATAAGGCGAAGGCCATCGTTGCCGAAATCGAGACGAAGGGCGCGAAAGCACTGGCCATCAAGGCTGACAGCGCCGATCCGAAAGCCGTCCAGAACGCGATCGATCAGACCGTCTCGGCATTCGGCGGCATCGATATTCTCGTCAATAGCGCCGGAATTCTCATGCTGAATTCAGTAGAGAATTTTCCCCTCGAAGACTTCGACCGCATGTTCGCAGTCAATGTCCGCGCCGTCTTCGCGGGCACGCAGGCTGCCGTGCGCCACATGAAAGAGGGCGGACGCGTCATCACCATCGGCAGCATTGTCGCCGACCGCAGCGGCTTTCCGACCTCATCGGTCTATGCCATGACCAAGGGGGCGGTCGCTGCCATGACACGTGGCCTTGCGCGCGATCTCGGCCCGCGCGGTATTACCGTGAACAATATCCAGCCAGGCCCGACGGCCACGGACATGAACTCGGACGAGACAGGCCATGAGCGACTGAAGCAATTGATGGCGCTCGGGCGCATCGGCGAGGATAAGGAAATCGCCAGCTTCGCCGCCTATCTCGCGAGCCCGGAAGCGTCCTTCATCACCGGCGCCAGTCTGACGATCGATGGCGGATATCTCGCCTGAAGCCACAAGAGCGGCGGCGCGATGCGCTGCCGCTCTTGCATTCAATTCGGAATTCAAGACTTCTGCTGTGTGATCAGCACTTCGCGGGCGATCTGGTCGAGCGGCAGGATACGGTCGACGCCGCCCTTGGCGATCGCTTCCTTCGGCATGCCGAAGACGACCGAACTCGCCTCGTCCTGGGCAACCGTGTAGGCGCCGGCCTGATGCATTTCCAGCATGCCGCGCGCACCATCGTCCCCCATTCCCGTCATGATGATCCCCATCGCGTTCGACCCCGCAGAACGGGCAGCGGAACGGAACAGCACATCAACGGACGGACGGTGGCGGGAAACCAGCGGGCCGGGTTTGACGGATACGTAATATCGCGCGCCCTGACGCTCCAACAGCATGTGCTTGTCGCCCGGCGCGATCAGCACGTGACCGCGCAACACCGGATCACCATCGGCCGCCTCCTTGACCTCGACTTCACAGAGACCGTTGAGACGTTTGGCGAATGCTGCGGTGAACTTCTCCGGCATGTGCTGGACGATGACCATGCCTGGCGCATTGGCCGGCAGCGCTTCCAGAAATTCGCGCAGGGCTTCCGTTCCGCCCGTAGAAGCACCGACGCAGACGACCATTTCAGTTGTCTTCGCCATTGCCCGACCGCTTGGCGGCGGCAGCATCGCATCGGCCGTCAGCTTCTTGGCCGGGCCTTCCGCCGAGGCCGAGCGGACGCTTCCCGCAGCACGGCGCGTATTGGCAAGCCGCGCATGCGAAGCGCTCTTGACCACTTCGCGGATGCGCATGGCATCGTCTGCCAGGCTATCCGCCGCTCCGATCTTCGATTTCAGGATGATATCGACGGCACCCGCCTCAAGCGCCTGCAGCAGAGTTTCCGAACCCGCCTCCGTCAGCGAGGAGCACATGACGACCGGAATCGGTCGTTGCGACATGAGCTTTCGCAGGAAGGTGATGCCATCCATGCGCGGCATCTCGACATCCAGGGTGATGACGTCAGGGATCTCTTCCTGGATCTTGCGCGCCGCCATGAATGGATCGGAGGCGACGGCCATGACTTCGATCTCCGGGTCTTCTTCCAGAACCCGTGTCAGCGTCTGCCTGACGCTGGCGGAATCGTCGATGATGAGGACGCGGACTTTTTTGGCCATAGGACCCCTCTCAGATGCGCTGGAACACCGTGTTCGAAACCTGCTTCAGGGGAAGGTCGAAGCCGGTAATCGATTCCGAGTGACCGATAAACATGTAACCGCCTTTCGCCAGGCAGCCGCAGAGACGGGTGAGCACACCGGCCTGCGTCTGCTTGTCGAAGTAGATCAGCACGTTGCGGCAAAAGATCAGGTGCATCATGTCGCCAATAGGATATTTCTCATCCATCAGGTTCATGCGGGCGAAGCCGACACGGCTGCGCAGCTTCGGCGAAATCCGAACTTCACGGCGGCCCTGCTGCTTGGCAACCATAACATATTTCTTCTGCAGGTCGCGCGGCACCGGGGCGACCAGATCTTCCGCATAAATACCCCGGCGCGCGGTCTGCAGGACATCGGTGGAGAGATCCGTCGCCAGCACATTGTAGGACACATCGCTGCGGCCCCCGACGAATTCGGCCAGCACCATTGCCATCGTGTAGGGTTCGGCACCGGTCGAGCACGCAGAACTCCATGTGCGGATCGTGCGCAGGCCGCTGTCGGCGAGCGTCGGCAGGGCGACGGTCTGCATATACTCGAAATGCTTGGCTTCCCGGAAGAAGTCGGTCTTGTTGGTCGTTACGACATCGATCAGGTAGATGGTCTCCTGATCGAGACCACCCTCGTTGAACAGGAAATCGCAATAATCGTCGAAGCTCGCATGGCGCGTGGCGCGCAGGCGCCGGCGCAGCCGACCCTCCAGCATCGTCAGCTTCGTCGGCGGCATCTTGATGCCGCTATAGTCGTAGATGAACCGCGCCAGCTTGTCGAAATTACGCTTGCTGATCCTGTCGCCCGGCAACTGGGCTTCTACCGCTGCCATACTCATAACACGCAACACTCCGGGTAGTCTTGAGGGCCTCAGGCGGCCGATTGCAGGACAGAGGCGTCCTCGCGCGACAGAAGCCGGGCAAGGTCGACGATGACAACGAAGCCGTTCTCACGACGCACCACGCCTGCAATGTAATCCGATCGCCAGCGTACGCCGATATCGGGCGCAGCTTCGATCTGGTCGCGGCGGAACGGTGTCACTTCGAAAACGCGGTCGGCAACGAGGCCGAGCGTCAGAAGGCGATTTTCCATGGGAACGTCGAGAACCAGCACACGCGTATGCGGCGTCGGCACCGTCTTCGACATGCCGAGCTTCAGGCGCAGGTCGATCGTCGGGACGCCCTGTCCGCGCACATCGCGCAGACCGAGCAGATAGTCGGGACCGTTCGGAATCTTGAACGCTTCGGCGTAGTCGAGGATTTCGCGCACCACCTCCACCGGAACGGCGAAGATCTCCTCGCCGAGGCTGAAGGTCACGAATTGAGCTTCCAGAGATGTTGTCGCCATGATCAACCGCTTTCCTTGGATTCGGGCGGCCCCATTATCGGGGACGCCTGTTAATATATTGGAAGGACCTGATACTCAGGCGCTTTCCTTGAACTCGGCATCCCCCTCGTCGGGACCGCCCATCGACATGTCCAGAGCAAAGCCCTTGGCGCGTGCCTGCTGGGCAGAAACCGTGTTGGCGGGCGCGGCCTTCTTGGCGACCGGCTTGCGAGCTGCAGCCGGAGCCGGCGTGCGAACCGTGACCTTGGCAGCAGGAGCGTGCGACAGGCGGTTGCCGGCCATGTCGACCTTGAAGAAGGCGATCGAGGCCTGCAGTTCCTCAGCCTGGGTCGCCAGTTCTTCCGACGTTGCCGACATCTCTTCTGAGGCGCCGGCATTCTGCTGGGTCACCTTGTCGAGCTGCTGGATTGCTTCGTTGATCTGGGCTGCGCCAATATCCTGCTCGCGGCAGGCCGCACTGATCTCGGAGACCAGTTCGGCCGTCTTGCGGATATCCGGAACCAGGCGGCCGAGCATGTCGCCGGCCTCCTGCGCGGACTTGACCGTATCGCCGGACATCGCACTGATTTCAGCGGCGGCCGACTGGCTGCGTTCGGCAAGCTTGCGCACTTCCGAAGCGACGACCGCAAAACCCTTGCCATGTTCGCCGGCCCGCGCGGCTTCGACCGCAGCGTTTAGAGCAAGCAGGTCGGTCTGACGGGCAATTTCCTGAACGATGCCAATCTTCTCGGCAATCGTGCGCATGGCCGCAACAGCGCGGTTGACCGCTTCACCCGACAGTTCAGCATCCTTGGCCGATTGGCGGGCGATCTTCTCCGTCTGGGCAGCGTTATCGGCATTCTGCTTGATGTTGGAGGCCATCTCCTCCATCGAAGCGGAAGCCTCTTCAGCCGAAGCCGCCTGTTCGGTCGCACCCTGCGACACCTGTTCGGAGCTCGCCGAAAGCTCCTGGCTGCCGGACGAGACGTTTTCGGCCGCAGCAATCGCGTCGGCAACAACACCGCGCAGACGTTCGACCATCTGCTCCAGAGCAATGCCCAGCGTATCCTTCTCCGACAGGGGCTTCGGAGAAACCGTAAGGTCGCCGTTCGAGATCTGGTTGGCAATCTGCGCCGTGTTACGCAGGTTGCCGGTCATCCTCGACATGGAATTGACCAGGTCGCGAATTTCGTCGTTGCTCTTGTGATCGATATTCTGTTCGAGGTCACCAATGCTGACGGCATCTGCAAGCTGAACGGCGCGTTTCAGGCCGCGCGAGATGTTGAGCAGGATCCAGATCGCAGCTGCCGAGGATACGACGATCAGGCCGATCGTCATCAAGATGAGCATGTTGCGTGACTGCGCATATTGTTCGTTGGTGGCCGCGTCGGTCTCGCCGACATTGCCCGTCACCGTATCGTTCAGCTTCGAGAGGATGGCGAGAAGCTGGTTCGTAACCTGCTGGCCTTCGCCCATCGAAATAGCGCCGGCTTGCGTGTTGGATTCATTGGTATTCTGCCTGGCGAGATCGGCAACACGGTCCTGCAGGGACGTCCATTTGCCGTAGAGATCGCCGAATTCGCTCATGCTGTTGCGGATATCCGGATCTGGCGATGCAGCAAGACGCGCCTGCAGTGTCTTGATCTGATCGCGGCTCTGGGAGATTTCGTCGACATAGCCGGTGATCTTCGTCGGATCCGTATTGATGATCGCGTCCTTTTCGGAACGGATCGAGCGCATCACCGCATCGGAGAGATCACCGGAGTCACGCAGGTTGGCGACCGGGCCGGCAACCATGACTGAGATGTCGTCATTGAGCGACGAGAGATTGTAGATCGAAAGACCGGCCATTGCACAGGTCAGGAGAACGATGAAACCGAACACCAGGCTCAGTTTGAGTTTGATCGTGAAGCGCATTCCAAGACCCCTTCAGGACTGCTGCGGATATCCCGCGAAATGACACATTGTGCCGCCGTAAAAACGCTTCATGCGTTGCCGGCTGGGCCGGTGTGTCCCGACGCGTCCATGCGCCGGCCATAACGGGGCCGCTGTTGCTGCGGCCCCGACATCTGTCCGCGGGGAAGCGCCTAAGCACTTTCCCGGAAATCATCGTCAGTCGTGTCCGGTCCGCCCATGGACATATCGAGAGCAAAGCCTTTGGCGCGGGCCTGCTGAGCAACAACGCCGTTGGCGGAAGCTGCCTTACGGGCTGCAGACGGCGCCGGGCTGCGCGTAGTCACCTTGGCGGCTGGTAAGCGGCCCTGGCGGCCACTCGCCGCCATTGCCTTGCCACCTGCCGTATCCACCTTGAAGAAGGCGATGGAGGTCTGCAGTTCCTCGGCCTGGGCGGCGAGCTCTTCCGACGTCGCAGACATCTGCTCGGAAGCGCCCGCATTCTGCTGGGTTACCTTGTCGAGCTGCTGGATCGCCTCGTTGATCTGCGACGCACCGACATCCTGCTCGCGGCATGCCGAACTGATCTCCGCCACGAGTTCCGCGGTCTTCCTGATATCAGGCACCAGGCGGCCGAGCATATCGCCAGCCTCCTGGGCGGCCGTGACGGTATCGCTCGACATGGCGCTGATTTCCGCTGCTGCCGACTGGCTGCGTTCGGCAAGCTTTCGAACTTCGGAAGCGACGACCGCAAAGCCCTTGCCATGTTCGCCGGCACGGGCGGCCTCGACCGCAGCATTGAGGGCGAGCAGATCGGTCTGGCGAGCGATTTCCTGAACGATGCTGATCTTCTGGGCGATCGTACGCATGGCCTCGACAGCGCGGGAAACGGCGCTTCCGCTCATCTCGGCATCCTTGGCAGATTGACGCGCGATCTTTTCCGTCTGGGCGGCGTTGTCGGCGTTCTGTTTGATGTTAGCGGCCATCTCCTCCATTGAGGAGGAGGCTTCCTCGGCCGCAGAGGCCTGCTCGGTGGCGCCCTGCGACACCTGCTCCGAACTCGCCGAAAGCTCCTGGCTGCCGGCCGAAACATTCTCGGCGGCCGCAATTGCATCAGCAACGACGTCGCGCAGGCGCTCCACCATCTGTTCCAGCGCGGTGCCGAGCGTATCCTTGGCCGAGAGCGCCTTCGGAGAGACTGTCAGGTCGCCCCCGGCAATCTGGGTGGCAATTTCGGCTGTGGCGCGAAGGTTGGCGACCATGCTTTGCATCGCGATGCCAAGCGTATCCTTAGCTGAAAGTGGCTTGACCTCGACCGAGAGATCGCCTTCTGCGATCTGGTTGGCAATATCGGCGGTGGCGCGCAGGTTGTTCACCATGCCGAGCATGGCAATGCCGAGCGTATCCTTGTCAGAGAGCGGTTTCGGCGTAACGGTGAGGTCACCATTCGAGATCTCGTTTGCGATGCCCGCGGTATTGCGCAGATTATCCGTCATGACGTTGATCGTGTTCACCAGATCCTTGATCTCGTCATTGCTCTTGATCTCGACCTTCTGGTTTAGATCACCGATGGCGACGGCGTTGGCGACATTCATGATCTTGCGCAGACCGCTGCTGATGCCGAGCGCGATCCACAGCGCGGCAGCGAAAGCGATGACGGAAGCGCCGATGGCAATGCCGATCAGCAGGTTTCTGGTGTTGCCATAGAGGGTTTCCGTATCGTCGTCGGCCTGGGTCATCGCCTTCTGCTGATGCGTGACAAGCGCCGTGAAGACGTCTTCCAGCTCCGTGACGATGGCACGAACCTCACCACCGGAATAAGCCGTGGCCCCCGCCCTGTCGCCGCTTTCGTGGATCAAGGCGACTTTGTTGGAACCATCAACGAAACGTTTGCTCAGCTCGATCAGCCTGTCCCATGTCGGCTTGCTGTCAGCCGTTGCGATCTGCTGGCCGCCTGTCGCAAACGCGAGCATTTCATCCATGCTCCTTGCCGAGTTTTCGTAGTGTTTCTTGGCCGTTTCAGGATCCATTTCCAGAAGGGCGTTCTTCTGCCACCTGATGGCATCGAGCTCGGCAGCTTTGGCTTCCAGAGCCAGTTCCAGGCTTTTTGAGGGGCCTGCGATCAGGTTGCCAACGGCATCGTTCAGCGAACTGAGGCTGATAATTCCAAAGACTGCACTACCCATTAGCAGCAGTATGACGAAGCCGAATGCGGCCGCGAGCTTGAGCTTGATCGTGATGCGCATCGCAATACCCCTATTTGAAAGCGACGGAATAAGTGTGGACCGGTGGTTTCCTTGGCGCGGCATCGCGCAGCAAAAACATTCCGGCAGGCGAAAACGGTTATCGAAGAAGTTGCGATCTTGCCTCCGGCGTTCCTGGGCACCGAAAGCCTGTGTCAGGGGCCGAATGCCGAGCCCCTGACGGCATCAACGTGGCAAAGCGCTCAGGCACTTTCCCTGAACTCTGCATCCCCCTCGTCGGGACCGCCCATCGACATGTCCAGGGCAAAGCCCTTGGCGCGTGCCTGCTGGGCAGAAACCGTGTTGGCGGGCGCGGCCTTCTTGGCGACCGGCTTGCGGGCTGCAGCCGGAGCCGGCGTGCGAACCGTGACCTTGGCAGCAGGAGCGTGCGATAGACGGTTGCCGGCCATGTCGACCTTGAAGAAGGCGATCGAGGCCTGCAGTTCCTCAGCCTGGGTCGCCAGTTCTTCGGACGTTGCCGACATCTCTTCGGAGGCACCGGCATTCTGCTGGGTTACCTTGTCGAGCTGCTGGATTGCTTCGTTGATCTGCCCCGCGCCGATATCCTGCTCGCGGCAGGCTGCACTGATCTCGGAGACCAGTTCGGCCGTCTTGCGGATGTCCGGAACCAGGCGGCCGAGCATGTCGCCGGCTTCCTGAGCGGCCTTCACCGTGTCGCTGGACATGGAGGAAATCTCAGCGGCAGCCGACTGGCTGCGCTCCGCGAGCTTGCGCACTTCCGAGGCGACGACCGCAAAACCCTTGCCATGTTCGCCGGCGCGAGCAGCCTCGACGGCGGCGTTTAGAGCAAGCAGGTCGGTTTGACGGGCAATTTCCTGGACGATACCGATTTTCTCGGCAATCGTGCGCATGGCCGCAACAGCGCGGTTGACGGCATCGCCAGAAGTCTCGGCATCCTTGGCGGACTGGCGAGCAATCTTCTCCGTCTGGGCCGCGTTATCGGCGTTCTGTTTGATATTGGCTGCCATCTCTTCCATCGAGGCGGAAGCCTCTTCAGCGGAAGCTGCCTGTTCGGTCGCACCCTGCGAGACCTGTTCGGAACTGGATGATAGTTCCTGGCTGCCCGACGAGACGTTTTCGGCCGCGGCGATAGCATCGGCGACGACACCGCGCAGACGTTCGACCATCTGTTCGAGCGCAACGCCCAGAACATCCTTGTCGGAAAGCGGCTTCGGGGAAACCGTCAGGTCGCCGTTCGAAATCTGACCGGCGATGTGCGCGGTTGCACGCAGATTGGCGATCATATCTTCCATCGCGATACCGAGCGCGTCCTTGTCGGAAAGCCGCTTCGCATCGATCGAAAGATCGCCAGCAGCGATGGCATTCGCCACGTCGGCCGTGGAGCGCAGATTGGCTGTCATCACATTCATCGTCGTGACGAGATCCTTGATCTCATCATTGGTGCGCACGTTGATCGTCTGGTTAAGGTCGCCGATGGCAACCGCATTGGCCGCGCTGCGCACTTTGGAAAGACCGGTGATGATGTTGATCGCGATCCAGAGAGCCGCAACGATCGAGAGCACCACGCCGACGCCGGCAATGATCATCAGCGTCGTAAAGGTGCTGCGGAATGCTGCGTCGGCGCTTTCGTCACCTTCGCTGATCGAGGCGCGCGTCAGGCCAGCCAGGGATTCCGTCAGCGCGTCAAGCTTTTCCGAAGCGACATCGCCGTCCGTCTGGTTTACCTCGATTGCGCGGTCGCGCTGGCCATTGAGCGCCAGCTCACGGATGTTATCGTTGAGCTTCGTGTAGTCCAACCAGAAGGCGCTAATCGCTTCCCACTTTTCCTTGAAGCCGTCGGCAGCGCTTTCCTGACCTTCCTTAAGAGCCTGTTCGAATGCCTTGCGCTGCGCTTCCATCTCCGAAACTGCCTGCTGCGTTCTCTGGGGCGTCGTCGCAAGCAGAAGGTCGCTTTCCGCGAGATTGAGCGAATCGAAGGCTCTCGCAAGGTTGGATGCATAGCCGTCCTGGCGAACCGGACCGGTCAGCAGTTCATCTTGCATGGAAGCGACGAGGCTGACGCCACGCATGCCGAAGCCTGCGCAGCAGAGGGTGACGGCAATGAGAAGCCCGAAGGCGATGGCTAACTTTGCCTTGATCGTGAAGCGCATTTGAATACTTCCTTGAAGTAGATCGACAGAGCTGGGGGCATTGCGCGACGTCCGGGCATGGATCGTCATTCTGCCGCTTATGACGGCATGCATGCAGAACATTCGGTTGCAGGAGATCATTGCCGCTCATTCCGCGTGCCCGTCGTCACGGACCCTGCCGGAAATTACGATCGGCTTGCAAAACCGCAGCGCGTCTGACTGCGGAAGGTCCCATCTTGTGGAAGGGAAATCCGATGCTCCGCCTGCCTGTATAACCTGGCAGGCGGACATCTGCCGATCGATACCGACGCATACACACGTCGGGTCTTTCAAGAAGCCGCGGGCAAGAAGTCCGCGGCGATGCTCGTATCGGCGAAGCGCTTAAGCGCTTTCGCGGAAATCGTCGTCACCGGCGTCCGGACCACCCATCGACATATCCAGGGCAAAGCCCTTGGCACGCGCCTGCTGGGACGCAACGGTATTGCCGTGATTATGGCTATGCGTCGCCGGAGCCGGCTTGCGTGGGGTGGCGGCGGCCGGAGCCTTCACCACCTTTGCAGAAGTCTTTGTGGCGGTCTTCCGTACGCCAGCGCGGGTCGCGCCTGCCGTGTCGACCTTGAAGAAGGCGATCGAAGCCTGCAGTTCCTCGGCCTGAGCAGCAAGCTCTTCGGAGGTTGCCGACATTTCTTCGGAGGCGCCGGCATTCTGCTGGGTCACCTTGTCGAGCTGCTGGATCGCCTCGTTGATCTGTGAGGCACCGATATCCTGTTCGCGGCAGGCAGCGCTGATTTCGGAGACCAACTCCGCGGTCTTGCGGATGTCCGGAACCAGGCGGCCGAGCATTTCGCCGGCGTCGCGGGCAGCCTTGACCGTGTCGCTTGACATGGAGGAAATCTCCGCGGCGGCCGACTGGCTGCGTTCGGCAAGCTTGCGCACTTCCGAAGCGACGACCGCAAAGCCCTTGCCATGTTCGCCGGCACGCGCGGCTTCGACCGCAGCGTTTAGAGCGAGCAGGTCGGTCTGGCGGGCGATTTCCTGAACGATGCCGATCTTCTCGGCGATCGTGCGCATCGCATCGACGGCGCGGTTGACGGCGTCGCCGGAAGCTTCCGCGTCCTTGGCGGATTGGCGGGCGATCTTTTCGGTCTGCGCGGCATTATCGGCATTCTGCTTGATGTTCGCAGCCATCTGCTCCATCGAAGCGGAGGCCTCTTCAGCCGATGCCGCCTGTTCGGTAGCACCCTGCGAGACCTGCTCGGAGCTGGCCGACAGTTCCTGGCTGCCCGAAGAGACATTGTCGGCGGCAGACAGTGCATCGGCGACGACACCGCGAAGGCGTTCGATCATGACGTTGACGTTGCCGAGCAGTTCGCCGATCTCGTCATGCGTGGTGATTTCGGCCATCTTGGTCAGGTCGCCTTCGGCAACTTCACGGACAACAGTGTTGGCGCGGTTGAGACCCTTGCTGATGGTATTTGCGATCCAGAACGCCGTGAGGACAGCGATCAGCAACGCTGCGGCGGCAACCGCGATCATCATCGTGCGTGTCGTGCCGTACTGCTGCTCGGCGCTGTCGTCTGCATCCTGCATGCGCTGTTTTTCGAGCGCCAGAATTTCGTCGAGCGTGGCGTCTATATCGTTGGCCGCCTGGCGAGCCGTCGTGACCGAGATATTGTTGGCGCCGTCCATATTGCCGGCCTTGATGAAATCTCGGATCTGGTCGTCGGCCTGATTGAATGTCGCGGAGAGTTGGGCAACGCGCTCCCAACGCGCCTTGCCTTCCTCGGTGGCGAGTTTCGTCACGGCAGCGAATGCATCGGCGAAGTCCTTGCGGGCCTTGGCGCCCTTTTCGATGGCGCCGGAAGCGTCATCGGCGTTGCGTGCAGTCAGAAGGTTCTTCTGCTGGCGGATGGCTTCGAGCTGGGCGATGTTGATCTGTTGCGCCAGGTCGAGGCGCGCAGCAGGACCGGCAAGAAGGTTGCCGATCGTATCGTTCAGCGAGCCCAGGCTGAAGATGCCGTAGGCGGCCGTGCCTATCAGCATGAAAATGATAAAGGTGAACGCTGTCACCAGCTTTGTCTTGATCGTCAATCGCATCGTCTTAACCCCTCAGTGATTGGCCCCCGGCTAGTTGACGGCCCCCGCCGTCTCATGCCTCGATGAGAAAATCGCCTGCAAATTCGGGAGGATGATGAACTCACCACCCCTCTTGACCAGGCAGTTGATGTAATCCGCGCGCCAGCGCATACCCACGCTCGGCGGCGGCTCGCTGGCGTTTTTCGTCAGCGTCGTCACCTCGTTCACCTTGTCTGTGCGGATACCGACGAGTGTCTGCTCCCCCTGCAGATCGACTTCGATGACGATGATGCGGCTGTCTATTGTCGCTTCCGAAGCCTCCATCCCGAAGGCGAGGCGAAGATCGGCAAGCGGAATCACCTTGCCGCGAAAGTTGATGACGCTGGCAACGAAAGGCTGGGCGCCCGGTACTGCGGTCTCGGGAAGCAGATCCAGGATTTCCTGTACGATGACTGCTTCCAGAGCGAAGGTTTCGCCATTGAGATCGAAGGTCAGAACCTCGACTTCTTCAGCGTAGTTCCAGTGCTTGTCGAATTTTTCGGCTGTTGCTGTGCTCATCCTGCCACGCGCAATTGCGCCTCCTGTTGCTGACCCGCGGCAACGAGATGCCCGACGTCAAGAATGAGAGCGACGCTGCCGTCGCCGAGAATGGTGGCGCCGGAGAAGGTCGCCACGTCGTTGTGCAGTTTCGACATCGACTTGATGACCGTCTGGTGGTCGCCGATGATCTGGTCGACCACCAGACCGACACGTTCGGTGCCCGTCGAGATGACGACCACTTTCTGGTGGACGTCCGGCTTGGTGCCTGTGCGGAAGAGATCGCGAAGCCTGAGGAACGGAACCAGGCTGTCGCGCAGCGAGATGAAGGAGCGGCCGCGCGAGCGCAGATCTTCTTCCAGCGACAGTTCGAGGCATTCCTCGACCGCCGAGAGCGGGATGACGTAGCGGCCGGAACCCACTCGCACCAGAAGACCGTCGATGATGGCGAGCGTCAGCGGAATGCGGAGAGAGACTTCCGAGCCTTGCCCGGGCAGGCTGACGATGTCGATCGTGCCGCGCAGCGCCTCGACCGTCTTCTTGACGACGTCCATGCCGACACCGCGACCGGACAGATTGGTGATCGCCGCTGCGGTCGAGAAGCCGGGAGCGAAGATGAGCTGCAGCAGCTCCTGATCGGAAAGCGGCTGGCCGGGCGCGATGAGGCCGGAGGATTCCGCTTTGGCGCGAACGCGGTCACGGTTGATGCCACGGCCGTCATCCTTGATGGAGATGATGACCTCGCCGCCGGACTGGTGGGCAGCAAGCGTCACCGTGCCGGCTTCGGTCTTGCCGGCGCCAAGGCGCTCGGCCGGCGGCTCGAGACCGTGGTCTATCGAATTGCGGACGAGGTGGACCAGCGGATCGGCCAGACGCTCGATGACGGTCTTGTCGACTTCGGTGGTCTCACCTTCGGTAACGAGCTCGATCACCTTGCCGGTTTCGCGGGCGAGATCGTGGACGAGACGGCGGAAGCGCGAGAAGAGCGTCCCGACCGGCACCATGCGCAACACCATCATCGTGTCGCGCAGCTCGCCGGAGAGACGTTCGATTTCTTCCGAAACCGAGCGTAGCGCTATATCCGAGCTGGAGCTTGCCAGCTGACTAAGGCGCGACTGGGCAATGACGAGCTCGCCGACGCGGTCCATCAGTTCGTCCAGGCGTTCGGCCGGAACGCGGACGTTTTCCTGCGCTTTCGCCTGGGCTGCCGCCTGAACAGGAGCTGCCGCCTCGCGCTTCACCGGAACCGCCTCGACGGGGCGGAATTCCGGAGCAGCGGCGGGCACTGGAGCGACAGCTGCTGCGGCAGGAGTTACGTCTTTCTTTGCTTCGATCGTTGCGGCCTGCGGACCGGCGATTTCCTGAACATCGAGCTCCATGTCATCCATGACGAAGATAAAGACGTCGTCGATGGCGGAACGGTCCTGTTCACTCGTCAGAACGACGTCCCAGGAAACGTGAAGTTCTGTCGGGACCAGATCGTTGAGTAGCGGAATTCCCGATCTGTTTGCGCGGACGGTACATTCGCCGAGATCGCGCAATTCATCCAGAAGGCCGAGCGGGTTGGTGCCGTTGGCCATGGAATTCGCCGGAAGGCTGAAACGGATGCGCCACGTCGTTTTCTTCTTGACGGGACCGGCGACGACAGGTGCTGCAGCCACAGGCGCTGTGGCCTCTTTGGCCTCCGACTTGCCGCCGACCGCTGCCTGGAGCTGGGCAAGCAGCTTGTGGCCGGTATCACCATGATCGGCATCGGGTTGCTCGACAAGGGCGCGCATGTGATCCTGCGCGGCAAGAACGGCGGCGACGAGCTCGGCGGTTGCCGGCACCTCGCCCTTGCGAACACGGTCGAAGGCCGTTTCGCAATGATGCGTGAAAGCCGCAAGCGCCTCGAAGCCAAACATGGCACCCGAACCCTTCAACGTATGAAGGCCGCGGAAGACAGCGTCGACGAGATCCCTGTTTTCGAGGTCGTGATTAAGGTCGAGAAGGCCGGCTTCGATCGCCTCGAGGCATTCGGCCGCTTCGGTTCGGAAGACTGCGACTGGATCAAGCGAGCTCATCTGCCGAGAACCTTCTTCACGATCTTAACGAGATTTTCCGGATCGAACGGCTTGGTGAGCCAGCCGGTGGCACCGGCGGCCTTGGCACGGGCCTTGAGGTCCGCGTCGGATTCCGTCGTCAGGAAGATGATCGGCACGCCGGCCTGGGCGGGCAGCTTGCGCAGTTCCTCGATCATCGTCAGCCCATCCATGACGGGCATGTTGAGGTCGGTGACGATCAGGTCGAAATTGCCGCTCTTGGCGGTTGCCAGACCCTCGGCGCCATTGACGGCTTCGGTGACGGTGTAACCTGCATTGGTCAGCGTGACCTTGGTGGTCAGCCGGATGCTGGCGGAATCGTCGACGGTCAGGATGTTTGCGCTCATAATGTCACCTCTTTATGCAACCAGAACTTCTGGTCTTCTTGATCGAAGACTTCCATAAATCCGGCGCGTTCAAGAACCTTGAGAAGCGAACCGCTGGCCGGAGCTGAAAGGGTAAAAGTCTTTCCTTCGGCCTTGGCCTGACGACGGGCGGATTCGATGAGCTGAAGAAAACTCAGATCCGCCTCCGCGTTTTCGGGAAGACTTACGGCAATACTATTATTGTCGCGAAACCGATCAATAATCTTCGCATATACTTCCGAAGCATTACGAATGCTCAGAGTTTCCGGAAGGGATATAGATTCGAAATATTTTGCCTGAGTATCCAATGCAGCCTCCATGGTCGGAGAAATACTTAACGACCATAAAAGGACTCTCATGACAGGCTTAACAGCGCGTAAACAGCGGTTGTAGGAAAGTGCAATTGGCGCGAGTCCCGACTCCCTGAATTCTTATCCGGGATAATTTATACTGAAGCTTTCTCATATTATAAAATACCATGAAAAAACAATATGATAGACAACACTTTATAGGAAGCTTATAAAATCTTGCCGAATAGTTTTATGGGTTGTTAATCACAACGTTTACGAGTCTGCGGCGTTTACCTGCCGTTTCCATCCTGCCCGTAAAAATAGAGTCAAATTGCCTGTGTTCATAAGTAAAGGTACAAATGTGACAAACGCGACGGCATCGGCACAGACTGCATTTTTGGCACCAGGTTCGGATATCAGCCAGACCCTAGAGTCGGCCCGCGCCCAGGTGGAGGAACGCTTCCTCGAAGGTGGTACAGTCCTGCTTTCAGTGATGGATGTCCTCAATCGTCTGTTGACGTCACTGGACCAGATCACCAAGGCGCTGGACAACAATGAGGCGAGTGACACCAGCGCCGATCTCAATGCGACCGTCCAGAACCTGATCGAGCTTCCGGGCTCTGAGGAAAAACGCCAGCAGGCTCTGACGGCACTTGCCCAGACCGGCTCGGAACTGCACCGGCATGTCGCTGATATGCAGGAGACGATGCGCTACCTGCGCACCTTCGCAGTGACGGTAAAGATAACGGGTGCGGGCCTTGCCGAATTTGCAGGCTTCGCTCAGGAAATCCTTGAGCGCATCTATTCGGGAACTGACGAAGTCAACCGCTTCGCCACCCATCTCGACAGCCTCCAGAAGGAGGTCAAGCTCGCCCTCTCCTTCGGCAACAATCTTTCCAAGAGCTACGCCGACACCGTTCCGGCAGTCGCCAGGGCGCTGAAGGATGACGCAAAGAAGATTGCCGACCACCGCCAGAGCCTCGGCACCATCGCCCGCGATGTAGGCGCAATCGCCCGTGGCGTGCAGGGGAAGGTCGCCTCCACTCTTTCGGCGCTGCAGATCGGCGATATCACTCGCCAGCGCATCGAACATGTGCAGAGCACCTTCTCGCTGCTGGAGGATTTCCTCGCAAGCGAAGACGGCGCTAAGCTCGATGCCGATGGACGCAAGCGCCTGCAGAACGTCATTCATCACCTGACAGCCGCGCAGATGGCTGAGATGTGCACCGACTTCCAGCGGGATTCCCGTAATGTCGTAAAGACCATCGCAAGCTTCAGCCAGGATACGCAGGAAATTCTGAGATTGCGCGACCAGATGAGCGGTCAGAGCGACGGCAGCGGTGGGAACTTCATGCGCGCGCTGGAATCGAGCGTCTCCGCCGCTCACGAGATCGTCAAGCAGGTCGATGTGGCAAGCCGTCAAGCCGACCAGGTCAGCCAGTCGACGATCGGCACCGCCGCAACGCTTCTGCAGTCCATCGAGGCGATCCGCGCGGTCAAGACCGATATCCATTACATGGCGCTCAATACCAACCTGCGCTGCAGCCGTCTCGGCGAAGAGGGCAAGTCGATCAACGTCGTCACCGCCGAATTGCGCATCTTTGCCGGCAAGCTGGATGATTCAGCCGATGCCATCGTCAATGGCCTGCCTGCGCTCGAAGCCTCGGCAGGGCGCGTTGCCCCCGCCGCCGGCTCCAGGAACGGCGGCCTTGCCGAAAGCCTCACGTCGGCCGTCGGCACGATCCGCTCCGCGGCCAACCTGATGGAAGACGAACTCAAAGTCCTTGCCGAACATGGCCGCGAGGTCGCGACCAAGATCAACCTGCTGATCGGCAAACTCGATTTCCAGCATGATCTCGGTGACGTGCTTGCCCGCTGCGCCGACGTGCTGGAAACCGTGGCCGGCGACCAGATCGCCGATATTTCCGACATTGCCGAAGCAATTGGCCCGCTCGACCGCAAGATCTTCAAGCTCTACACGATGGTGCAGGAACGCAATGTCCATCGCAACATCATTCCCGCCAACGAGGAAACAACAACAATGGCGCCTGCCGAGCCCGCCAAAGCCCAGAGCGACGAGGACTTGTTCGAGGACGCTCTCTTTTAGAAAGGCTGCAGCTCAATTGATGCGGCGGAACTTGTTCGCCGCTTCGATCGCCGCCTTCTGCTGGTCGTCTTCGATGCCGAGATAGAAATCCTCAAGCGAGGGATCGCTCAGTCCTGCACGCCGTGACAGGACGTACCACTTGGCCGCCTCGACCGGATCGGGCGCCGTGCCGATTGCATTGACGTAAAGATGAGCGAGCTTGTTCTGCGCAGCGACATTGCCCCGGTTGGCCGCAAGCTTCATCCATTCGAAGCCGCGCACGTAATCCTTCGGCCCACCGACGCCGTTGATCAGCCAGATACCCATGTCGAGCTGAGCCGTATCGAAGCCCGCCCGCGCCGCGCGCGCCATCCATTCGCGTGCCAGTTGCTTCTTGTCTTCGGGCAGGTCGGGCACCTGCTGATAGATCTGCGCTACCGCATATTGCGCGTCTGCGATGCCCTGCTCTGCTGCCTTTTCATAATAAGGCAGGGCAAGCTTCAATCCCTTGTCCCCGGGATTGTCGGCTACGAGCGTTTGGCCCCAGTTGAATTCGGCTGACGAATTTCCGCCATCGGCCGCCTTGCGCATATATTCGTCGGCCTTCGCCTTGTCGCGCGTGACATTGTTGCCCTCCATCAGGAGCAACGCATATTTGAACATGGCGGTCGGATCGCCGCCCTCTGCCGCCTTGCCATACCAGAAGGCAGCGTTCTTCATGTCCCGCTTGACACCGAGGCCCTGCGACAGGATTTCGGCGATCAGCGTCTGGGCCGCCGGATCGCCGAGCTGTGCCCGTGGCAGCGCCCTGTCCATGGCGGTCAGATAGTAGCCACGCTGATAGGCGCCGAACGCCTCGTCGATCGCACCCGTATATGGCTTTTCAGGTGGCAGATCGGGCAGCTTCGCACCCATGCGATCGAAAACCCCGACGCCGTCAGACGGCTCAATACCCTGCGGGGGCTGCGGTCGGTCGGTACGGAATGTCTGGCTTGGCGTTGGCGAGCGCTCGGTAACGGTTTCATTCGCCTGTGCCTGCGCAAACTCCGTCCGAGCCGCCAATAAGGCGGCTATACAAAAGAGAGCGCATCTCGAAAAGCGGGCGGGGATCGGCATAAGCGCGATATCAATCCTCAAACCGTGGCGCTTTTTCGTCAAGCAGGGCATTGATCTGAGCCACGATCGAGGGCGCCTGAGCCGGCTCGGCAAATACACCCATGCGCATCGCCACGAACTCTGCCCCGCTCTGCGCAACGGCAAGGGCGGAGGCCGGATCAGTGCCGCCCATGACGATGCACGGGATTTCGATCATCGACGCCCACCACTCGGCAAGCGCCAGGTTCTTCGGATGCGCCTCCGGCTTGATGTCGCCGTCGAGCTTGCCGAAGAAGATGTAATCCGGCCGCTCCTCGCCGACTTCCAGCGCCGTATGCCGGTCGGCGGCATTGCCGCCGCCGACGATCAGCTTGTCCGCATAGCGATCGATTGCGTCGGCAATCTCGCTTGCCGGTCCGGTGATGTGCAGGCCATCGGCCTTCGCGCGACCGACGACGCGGCTGTCGCCGGCAATCAGCGCCGCGGCACCCGCACCCTGAATAATGGGAACGAGCTTTTCCGCATGCTTCTGGAAGGCGCCGTCGTCAAGACCGTATTGCGGCAGGATAACGGACGCGACATCACCGCCTTTCAGCGCATCGGCGACGATCTTCGCCCGCTCATCGGCATCGGCGATATCGGGCAGAACGAGAACAAGGCGGCAGCGGTTTTCCGGTTCGGTCATGAAGTCTTTCCATCTGCGGCGGTTTTTCCCGCTCTATGGCGGATCCGCACTCGTTTTGAGTGAGTAATTCCGATAGAGGGGGCTTGCAAGGGGAGGAACTTCAAAAGCATGCCGCAAGATCTGTCATTCTACTACGCCGCAATCCCGGCTGTCATTCTCGTCGGGCTTGCCAAAGGCGGGATGGGCGACGCTTTGTCGCTGATCGGCCTTCCCTTTCTCGCCCTCGTCGTCGCTCCCGTGGAAGCCGCCGCGATCCTCCTTCCCATCCTCGTCTTCATGGACATGATCTCGCTGGCGATCTGGCGCCAGCATGGCGACTGGACGACGCTGAAGATCATGCTGCCCGGCGCTATTCTCGGCATCACCTTCGGCTGGGCGACCTCCGCTCTCGTGCCAGGCAGCGTATTGCGCGTTCTCATCGGTGCCGTCACGGTGGCCTTCTGCCTGCGTTACTTCTGGAATAATTTCGGCCCCGGCAAGGGGATAGTCGTCCCACCGCGTCCCCAACGCCCGGTACTGGCAAGCCTCTGGGGCACGTTTTCCGGCTATGGCAGCTTCGTCGCCCATGCCGGCGGCGCGCCATTCCAGATTTACGCGCTGCCGCTCAAGCTGCCGCCACGCGAATTCACCGGCACCAGCGTACGCTTCTTCGCCATTCTGAACGCCATAAAGCTTGTTCCTTATTTCGCGCTCGGCCAACTCGACACCCGCAATCTTCTGACCTCAGCCACGCTTGTGCCCTTCGCTCCGCTGGCGACAATGGCCGGTGCATGGTGTGTACGTCGCATGAAGCCGCAGATATTCTACCCTTTTATGTATGCTATGGCGCTGATCGCTGCCTTCCTGATCTTGCGTGAAGGCGTGCTTGGATAGGGTTGCATTCCGTTGCGATGCACAATTTCCTTGCTGGAAAGGCCCGTTTGACGTAGCTTTTTGACATGTCGAACACGGACCCCTTCTCTGCGATTGCCGATCCGAACCGGCGGTTCTTGCTGGAGGAATTGCGGCGCGCTCCAAAGACGGTCAATGAGCTTGCCGAGGGTCTGCCGATCAGCCGTCCCGCCGTGTCGCAGCACCTGAAGGCATTGCTCGAAAGCAACCTTGTTTCCGTGACCTCGGAAGGAACGAGGCGCATCTACACGGTCAACAACCGTGGTTTCGACAAGCTCAATCTCTGGCTGGATCAGTTCTGGGCCTGAAGGCACCCTCTTCTCGCAAAAACGCCAGCCCGATGCCGCATGCAAGGGACTGGCGCTCGATTTCGGTTATTCACCGGGTCTTGCTTGATAGTCGAGAAAATTTGGGAATTTCACCTTTTCTTTCACAAGACTAACGTCCGGCGATAGCCTGGAAAGATCAATGGACGGATGACTTGAGACGCTCGATCTCGTCCTTGATGCGCAGCTTACGGCGCTTGCATTCGGCAAGTTCAGTATCGGAAATAGAGGGAGATGTTCTCAGGGCATGCAACTCCTCCTCGAGAGCGACATGCTTTTTCTGGAGCGATTCAAGATGAGCTTGAACAGTCATTTGACCCTTCCTTCCTCTTACCCTTCCCCAGCCATCCATTGCCAGGGATCCAAGGTGTCAACCAGCGGACTGTGACACATTTTTGAAGGCTTGTCGAAGGCCAAAAGATGAAGACTAAGCGGCAAATTCATGATCAACACTAACTTCCCGTTACCTCTATTTGGTGATAGGAGCTTGCGGAAATTATCGGCAGACCGGACAAGGTCCGAAGACGATTATGGGGAATGCAAATGGCCGATCAGGAACAGGCGGAAATCAGGCTCATGGCGGCGCGTCTGCGTCAGGAGCACGAGGATTACGACGCCGCGATCAACGCCATGATTGAGACGGGCTGCGACGCCCTCCGCATCCAGCGTATGAAAAAGAAGAAGCTGGTCATCAAGGACAAGCTCTCCAAGCTGGAAGACCAGATCATCCCTGACATCATCGCCTGAAGGAACGATTGTGACGATAACAGACAGACCGCCAGTCGCCATCATCATGGGCAGCCAGTCCGACTGGGAGACCATGAAGAATGCTGCCGATACGCTGGAGGCGCTGGAAATCGAGTATGATGCACGCATCATCTCGGCTCATCGTACACCTGACCGGCTCGTGACATTCGCCAAGGGCGCGCGCGCCGAGGGCTTCAAGATCATCATCGCGGGCGCTGGCGGCGCGGCTCACCTTCCGGGCATGACGGCGGCCATGACGCCGCTGCCGGTTTTCGGTGTGCCTGTGCAGTCCAAGACCATGTCCGGCCAGGACAGCCTGTTGTCCATCGTCCAGATGCCGGGCGGCATCCCCGTCGGCACGCTTGCCATCGGCAAGGCCGGTGCGATCAATGCGGCCCTTCTTGCCGCTGCCGTGCTCGCCCTTTCCGACGACGAGATCGCCGAGCGCCTCGACGAATGGCGCGAGCGCCAGAGCGCTTCCGTCGCCGAATATCCTATGGACGATCTCTGATGGTAAGGACGATAGGCATCATCGGCGGCGGCCAGCTCGGCCGCATGCTTGCCATGGCCGCAGCACGGCTGAATTTCCGCACTGTTATACTGGAACCGCAAGCCGATAGCCCCGCCGCGCAGCTCGCCAACAGCCAGATCACCGCCGCCTATGACGACCCTTCAGCGCTCGCCGAACTGGCGGGGCTCTGCGACGTCGTCACCTACGAATTCGAGAACGTGCCCGTCGCCGCTGCCGAAACGCTGGCAAAGAGCGTGCCGGTCTACCCGCCCCCGAAGGCGCTGGAAGCTGCTCAGGACCGGCTGGTCGAAAAGCGCTTCATCAACGGCTGCAACATTCCGACAGCCCGTTTCCACGCCATCGACAGCCAGCCCGATCTCGAGCAGGCACTGAAGGATTTCGGTGGCCAGGGCGTATTGAAGACCCGGCGCCTGGGCTATGACGGCAAGGGCCAGAAGGTGTTCCGCTCGCCAGCCGACAATCCTGACGGCGCCTATGCGGAGCTTGGCTCTGTGCCGCTCATCCTCGAAAGCTTCATCGCCTTCGAACGCGAGGTCTCGATCATCGCAGCGCGCGCTACCGATGGTACCGTGCTCTGCTTCGACCCGGCCGAAAACGTCCACCGCAACGGCATCCTGCATACTTCGACAATTCCGGCGACAATCTCCGCCACCACCGCCGAGGCGGCGCGCAAGGCGGCCGAACAAATTCTGGGCGCGCTCGAGTATGTCGGCGTCATCGGCATCGAGTTCTTCGTGCTTGCCGATGGCAGCCTCGTCGCCAACGAGATGGCACCGCGCGTCCACAATTCCGGCCATTGGACGGAAGCGGCCTGCGTCGTCTCGCAATTCGAGCAACATATCCGTGCCGTGGCCGGCTTGCCTCTCGGCAACCCGCGCCGCCACTCCAATTGCGTGATGCAAAATCTGATAGGCGACGATATCCTTGCTGTTCCGGACTGGTTGAAACGCGACGGTACGCTCGTACATCTCTACGGCAAGACAGAGTCGCGGCCTGGCCGGAAGATGGGTCATGTGACGACGCTGACGGGTAAAGCCTCCTGAACTGGTGCCCCCCACCGCCTGAAACCCACGGAAAAAAGCCTTCACGTGGTTGACACAGGGCAGAGGTCGGGTTATCTGCTCCCCCACCTAAAGAGCGCGCCCAGCCGGCGCGCTTTTGATTGTTAAAAGACACGGGCGAATGTGAATTCCCCCAGAAACATCGCGGATCAGAAAAATGAAGATCAAGAATTCGCTCAAGTCGCTCAAGGCGCGTCATCGTGACAACCGTCTCGTTCGCCGTAAGGGCCGCATCTACATCATCAACAAGCAGAACCCGCGCTACAAGGCTCGTCAGGGCTGATTGTACGCGTATCCGGTCGCGTGCCCACGGGCGCGCATATCGGTGGGTCGCTTCGGTGATCACGTCAAATTTGTTTGATCTTCAGCAGTGGCGGGCTAATATGTCCGCCATGCGCTTTTTTGCTATGACCTCAGCGGCGCTGCCGCTTGCCCTCATCCTGTTTGCTCCTGCCCTTCCTGCTGTCGCACAGCAGAAGGATGTTATTGTCGAACAGCCTGATAATGCCGATTCGTCGCCGAAGCAGCGTCTCGACCAACTCTATGGTCAATTGAAACGCGAGCGCGATCCCGAAAAGGCAAGCAGCATCGCCAATCAGATCCGCATGGAATGGAACGATTCCAACAGCGCGACGATCAATCTCCTGATGCAATGGGCCGACAAGGCGATCGAAGACAAGCGTAATCCCGCAGCGCTCGATTTTCTCGATGAAGCCATCGCGCTTAAACCGACCTATGCCGAAAGCTGGAACCGTCGTGCAACGCTGAACTTCGTGCTCGGCAACTATCGCAAGTCGATGGCCGACATCGAACAGGTGCTGAAGCTCGAGCCCCGTCATTTCGGCGCCCTCTCAGGCATGGCGGCCATCCTCGCCACCACAGGCAATGACGAGATTACACTCAAGGCCTGGGAGCGAGTTCTGGACGTCTATCCTGCGGATCGTGCCGCACAGGAGCAGGTCAATACGCTCTCGGAAAAGCTTGCCGGCAACCGCACGTGACAGATCCGGCATGGGCTTGACCGCGTAAGAAGACGCACAATCTTAGCTTGATGATATCGTCACTGTGCAGTTGAAGCTATGCTTGCCGAAGTCTCCGCCCTCCTCGCTCCCATCGCCGCCGCCATCGGCTATTCCTCCTACAAGGCCCGTCAATTCGAGCATGCCTATCCCAATATCGGAGAACTGACCGATATTGGCGGCTATCGCATGAACGCAGTGCATGTTCCGCGCCCGGATGCCGCCGATCTTCCGCCCCTGGTCTTCATTCACGGTGCAAGCGGTAATCTACTCGACCAGATCGGCGCTTTTCGCGAACCACTGGAGGGCCGCGCCGAGATGCTCTTCGTCGATCGACCTGGTCACGGCTACTCCGAGCGGGGCGGGCCGGAAAACGCGCTGCCGTCGGGCCAGGCCGACGCCATTGCCAAACTGATGGAAAAGCGTGGGATTGAAAAGGCGGTTATCGTCGGCCATTCCTTCGGCGGCGCGATCGCTGCGGCCTTCGGCGTGCGCCATCCCGAAAAGACAGCCGGCCTGCTGTTTCTGGCACCTGCCTCCCATCCATGGCCCGGCGGCATCGACTGGTATTACCATGTCGCGACAACACCCGTTATCGGCTGGCTCTTCAATCATGCAGTCGTCGTCCCCCTCGGCCTACGGCGGCTGGAGCGCGGCACGCTGAATGTCTTCCGCCCCAATCCCCGGCCCCTTGACTACGTCGCCAGAACCGGACCGTCGCTGGTGTTGCGACCGCGCGCCTTTTACAACAACGCCACCGACTTCAAACGGCTTCACGAATATCTGACGGCCAATGCGCCGCACTATTCCGAGATCTCAGCGCCATCAGTCATCATCACCGGCGACCAGGACGAGATCGTCTGGGAACATCTGCATTCGCGTGGCCTGGCGCGGGATATCAGCGGATCGGAACTCGTTACCGTCAGAGGTGTCGGCCACAAGCCTGACTATCTTGCGACCGATGTTGCCATTGCGGCCATGGAGAAGATTGCCGGCCAGCCCCGCGACCTCGCGACAATAGCCCGCAAGGCGGAGGAGCGGCTTGCCGGCTCTTCCGTCGATCAGACGGTCGGAACAGTGCCACCGTCAATCGTATATTCCGCACCATGAATGGAGGCGGCACGCGGCGAGGCGAGGAAAGCCACGAGCTCAGCCACCTCTTCCGGGCGGCCCGGCCGGCCGATCGGTATGCCGCCAAGCGAATCCATCAACAGCCTGCGGCCGCCGTCCTCGTCGGTGCCGGCCTCTGCAGCAATGCGCTGGATCAGGGCGGTGGCAGCCGTAGTTTCGATGAAGCCGGGCGCAACGACATTCACCCGGACGCCCTTCGACCCGACCTCCTTGGATAATCCCTTGCTGTAATTCGACAATCCGGCCTTGGCCGCAGCGTAAGCAAGCGTGGCTTCATAGAGCGGCAGCCGTCTCTGGATCGAGGAAATATGGATGATGACGCCGTGGCCACGTTCGATCATGCCGGGCAGGAATGCCCTGTCGAGCCGCACCGGCGCGAACAGATTGGCATTGATATCCGCCTGCCAGTGCGCATCCGTCAGAGCCGCAAAACCGCCACTCGGCGCAGACGAACCACCGACATTATTCACGAGGATATCGAGGCCGCCGAAAGCCTCCGCCACGCTCGAGGCGACGGCGTTGACGCCCTCCGCCGTGCTGATATCAGCCTGGACGAACAGCGCAGACGCCTGGCCCTCCGGAAGGGGCGAGCGCGCAGTCGTCGCCACCCTCGCGCCAGCTGCTGAAAGCCGACGCACAATCGCCTCGCCCATACCCTTCGTGCCGCCGGTGACAAGAACACGCTTGCCGTTGAATTCGTTCGGATCGAACGGAAAAGCCGCTTCAGCCGTCATGCATCGATCTCCAGATGGGTAATGGCGCCGCCGGCAAGCGTGAAGCGGTAACGCAAGGTGACCGGACTGCCGGGAAAATTACCGGTCACCAATGCAGCCACGACCGGCTTGTCGGCTTCGCCGGAGATCTTCCTCGGGTCGACCGTCACGCCATATTTGCGTGTCGTCTCCTCCATCCATTCGCGGATTTCAGCCCGACCACGCCTGTCCTCGCCCTCGTCGCGCACGCCGGCATCGGCAGCAAAACAGGCAAGCATGCCGTCTATATCCTTCTGGTTCTTCGCCGCGTAATAGGCCGCCAGCGGCTTCGGAAGCTCTATGCTCATTCGCAAACTCCTCTTCGGTTGCTTCCCGAAAAGAATGGGCATAGGCTTTCCAGATGACAAGAACCTACAAAAAAGTCAGGTACTTACCTGAAAGTAAGGTACTGCGATGACACCCTATTCAGCCGCATCAGGCGTCGAAAATGTGCTGAAGATCCTGGAAGGACGCTGGAAGCTCATCATTCTCTTCCACCTCTTCGGCGGCAAGGTGCTCCGCTTCTCCGATCTGGAGCGCGCCATTCCTGCCATCTCCCAGAAGATGCTCATCCAGCAACTGCGCCAGATGGAAAACGATGGCATCGTGCTGCGCATCGTCCATCATCAGGTTCCGCCGAAGGTGGAGTATCGCCTGACCGATTGGGGCCAGGCCCTTTGTCCCGCTTTGGACGCCCTGTTGAAGTGGGTGGCGCTGAAGGACAAGGACCTGACCGGCGTGGTTTTCGCGCCGGAAGAAACCGCCGGCGGGACGGCCTGACGCGCTCAAGCCGCGAGGTGAATGCCGCCGTCGCAGGTTAGAACATGACCGCTCATGAAACCGTTCGAAACCAGGAAGGCGACTGCCCTGGCGACATCGACTGGCTCGCCGATACGGCCGACCGGCGTGCGCGCGGCAAAGTCGCGGAAGACAGCCTGACGCTGTTCCGCAGGCAGAAAATCCCACCACGGCGTATCGATCACATCAGGCGAGACGCCATTCACGCGTAGTGGCTTCAACTCGGCAGCAAGCACCCGCACCATCGCCTCGATCCCCGCATTGATGGCGGCAAGACCTGCGGTTCCCGGCATCGCGGCTTGCGCACTGACGGCGGACACGAACGTGATGCTGCCGGCTGGCCGCAGGAAGGGCAAAGCCACCTGCGCCGCTGCCGCATACGGGATAAGCTTGGTCTGGAGGCCGGCCAGCAGATCTGCCATGTCGAGCGTGGCAAAGGGACCAGCCCCATGGCCGCTGCCGAGCGCCAGCACGAGATGATCGAAGGATCCGAGGCTCTCGAAAGCCTGCTTCACCGAGGTGGTATTTCTGGCATCGATAGCGACCGTTCCGACCTCGCCGGAAAGATGGTCAGCTGCCGCCTTGAGCTTCGCCTCGTCGCGGGCAGCGATGGTGACCTGAAACCCTTGTTCCAGAAGCAGTTTGGCAGAGGCAAGGCCGATGCCCGAAGAGCCACCGATAATGACTGCATGCTGCAATGACATGAGAATACTCCTTTGGATGATCGAACTTCCGGCTGTCGTTGCCGGGAGCTGTTTCATCTTGAAGTCTCCGAAGATCGCAAACAGGCCTGATTTTATCCTGGTATCGATACTGATATGATTGCTTCCATGGATCAGAAGCTGGACACGTTCGAAGCCCGCCGCCGCGAGTTCGCGGCCTTCCTGCGTTCCCGTCGTGAGCGTCTGCGCCCTGCCGATGTCGGCCTGCCTGACGGGTTCCGCCGCCGCACGCCGGGACTTAGGCGCGAAGAGCTCGCCATGATCGCCGGTGTCGGCACGACCTGGTATACCTGGCTGGAACAGGGACGCGACATCCGCCCCTCCCCGCAGGTTCTGAATGCACTGGCAGACGCGCTTCGTCTTGATGACGCCGAACGCCAGCACCTCTTCACGCTGAACAGCCGGCAATCGCCGCAGCCGTTTTCTTCAGCCCCGGAACTCGTCGACGAGCCACTTCGCCGGATATTGGACAACCTGACCCATCAGCCCGCCTACGTGCTGGGTCGCCGCTGGGATGTGCTGGCCTGGAATCGCGCGGCAGACTTGCTGTTTGGCGGTTATGACCGGCTTGGCCCGGACGAACGCAACACCATGCACCGGCTTTTTGCCGATGATTTTCACCGCAGCTTGCTGGTCGACTGGGAGGCGGTTGCCCGCGTTTCGCTTGCCATGTTCCGTGCCGACAGCGCCCGTTATGCCGGCGATCCCGACTTCGAGCGGCTCATCGCCCTGCTGAAGCAGCAAAGTCCGGAATTCCGCGCCTGGTGGCCGCGCCATGAGATCGTCGCCCCACTCACCGGCGTGAAACGTGTGAATCATCCGCTAAAGGGCCTGATGGCCTTCGAACATACAGGCCTTGCGCTGATGACCCAGCCGGACATGAAGCTGATCGTCTATACGCCTCTCGACGAGCACGACACAAACAGGAAACTCGCCGAGCTTCTCGCCTGATCATTGTCTGCTGCCGAAGTGACGCCATATCTTCCCCATCGCCGTCCTTCGAGGGGAAATTCATGGACCGCCGTCCCAGACAATCCATCAGCATTCTCGCCGCCATCTCGCTTTGCCTCGCGCCCCTGCCGGCTCTTGGCGCCTCCCCGGCACCTGTCGAAGCCGAGCACGGCATGGTCGTGACTGCCCAGCATCTGGCAACCGATGTCGGCGTCGACGTGCTGAAAAGCGGCGGCAACGCCGTCGATGCCGCAGTCGCCGTCGGTTATGCGCTGGCGGTCGTCTATCCGACAGCCGGCAATCTCGGCGGCGGTGGTTTCATGACGATCCGGATGAAGGATGGGAAAACGACTTTCCTTGATTTCCGCGAACGCGCACCGCTCGCCGCCACCAAGACCATGTATCTCGATGCCAAGGGCGATATCGTGCCGCGCGCCAGTCTTGACGGCTATCTGGCCGTCGGAACCCCGGGTTCGGTCATGGGCTTCGAAACGGCTCGCGAGAAATATGGTACCAGGAAGCGTGAAGAGCTGATCGCCCCGGCGTTGAAATATGCGAAGGAGGGTTTCACCCTGGAACAGGGCGATGCAGCCTCTTTCGCGACTGGCGCAAAACGGCTCGCCAAGGATGACGAGGCAGCAAAAATCTTCCTGAAAACCGGTGGCAGCCCCTATGTGTCCGGTGAGAAACTGGTGCAGCCCGATCTCGCCGCCGTCCTGCAATCGATCTCGGAGAAAGGCCCCGACGCCTTCTACAAGGGCGCACCGGCTGAGGCGATCGTCAAGGCCAGCCAGGCCAAGGGCGGCATCCTCGCCAAGGAGGATTTCGAGCAGTACAAGGTGCGGGAACTGAAGCCGATCGAATGCAATTATCGCGGCTATGACATCATTTCCTCGCCGCCACCCTCCTCCGGCGGCGTCATCATCTGCGAGATCTTGAACGTCCTCGAAGGCTATCCGCTCTCTTATCTCGGCTACGGATCGGCCGAGGCCGTGCACATCATGGTCGAGGCCATGCGCTATGCCTATGTAGATCGCAACGCCGCACTCGGCGACCCTGACTTCATCGACAATCCCGTCTCCAAACTGCTGGACAGAAGTTATGCCGCGTCAATTCGTGCCAAGATCGATCCGTATCGGGCAGGCACGTCCGCCAACCTGAAGCCGCTCGGCGGCAAGGAAAGCACCGAGACGACGCATTATTCAGTCATCGATGACGAGGGTAATGCGGTCGCGGTGACCTATACGCTGAACGGCTCCTTCGGCGCTGGCGTCGTCGCACCGGGCACCGGCGTGCTACTCAACAACGAGATGGATGACTTTACTTCCAAGCCGGGCGTGCCGAACCTTTACGGCCTCGTCCAGGGTGAGGCGAATGCCATCGCCCCGAAGAAGACGCCGCTCTCCTCCATGAGTCCAACCATCGTCACCAAGGACGGCAAGCCCTTCATGGTGATCGGAAGCCCCGGCGGCTCCCGCATCATCACCATCACACTGGAAGCAATTCTGAATGTCGTGGATTTCGGCATGGACATCAGTCAGGCGGTCAATGCTCCGCGCATTCATCACCAGTGGCAGCCGGACACGGTCTACCTGGAACCCTACGCCCTCTCGCCGGATACCGAAAAGGCGCTGGCCGCCATGGGCTACAAGTTCGATGGCGGTAATAATACGCCCGTCTGGGGTCAGGCGGCCGGTATTCTCGTCGGCGGCAAGAGCCTTGCGGCGATCGAGAAGGGCGGCGGCGCCCGTTACAACGGCGCGATGGACAGTCGCGCAACCGAAGGCTCCGCCAACGGCTATTGAGCAAGCGCCTCAGCGGATTCTCACCCGAACGAAATCGCCGTCGATCTCGACATGCGGTTTTACGCCCGGCACACTTGGCTGCCGGGCATCGACCCAGGAGGCCTGCGCCGCCACAGTGTAGTCGACCGGCACATTGTCTCCGAAGCCAAGATAGGCGTCGAGCGCGCGAGCCCGGATCGACACGTTTTCGTCCGCTTCGACCCTGTCGAAGTCGAGGGAGGCCCTCACGGCATCCCCGCGGATATCGATGCCGCTGGCATGACCGTCGAGCGTGACGTCGGCCGCCTTTCCGGCAATGGCAAGCTCGGAAAAATGACCAATAAGCCTCGCGCTAAAGGCGCTCTGATCGATCCGGAGAGCGGCCCCGGCAGGCACATTGGCATTGATCTCGATCACACAGTCGGATGGATCCAGCCAGGACGATGCAGCGATATCGATATGCAGCACCGTACCATCAACCCGCATGTCGCTATTGTCGCGGCAATCGGCAAAGTACCAGCTCGAATACCAGGACGAGAACCAGCCCTTCCGTCGCCCGCTGAGCGATGCGCCATAGGGCTGGTCGCTTCGCGTAGTGATGTTGATCGAGCTGGCGTCACCACTGATGGCGACCGCACGCACGCCGGAAAGATCGGGAATTGCTGTGGTCGATACCTTGTCCGGCAGAGCGGAAGCGGTAGCTGCCAGTAGCACCGGCATCACAAGAAGAATGGTCATCGAAATCCGTCCATGAATGAAGCCCTCCCGTCGAGGACAGTTTCAGGATGTTTTCTCAGGCTTTATTTCGAGACCTCGATCGCGATCCGGGTCGACCGCGAACGCAATCGGGTTCATTCTGAGACCATTCTTCCATTGTTGCAGTCCGGATATCGCCGATGATCTTCGTTCCCCTGCCCTTCGTCGTGGCTCTGCTGCTTGCCATCCTGCTTGTCCGCATGCTGCGGCAGGGAGACGGATCGCTCGCCGAAAGGCGGCCTTTCCTGCTGCTGATCGGCTTCTACACCCTGCAGTCCATAGTGATCGGCATCCGCTGGGGTTACGACGTCATCGAGATCATGCCGATCCAATCGTTGATCGCAACAACGATTGCGGCGCTTGCCTGGGTCTGCTTCCAGGGGCTGACCGAGGAAGAGCAGCCCACTCTTTCCCGTTTCTGGCCGCACCTTCTGCCGACTGCGACAATCGCCATCTTCATAGCTCTCTACCCGGAACCGATCAGCCTCGCCATTATCCTGATCTTCTTCGGCTATGGCGCCGCACTGCTCTGGCTTGCCCGGCATGGCCCGGATGCGCTCGTCGCCTCCAGGCTCGATGGTGCAGTGCTTTCTTATCGCTCGCTGCAGATCACCGGCTTCGCCCTCATCGCCTCTGCTCTCACCGATGTCATCATCAGCTTCGATTTCACCAGGACAGGCGGCATCCATGCAGGCGCCATCGTCGCACTCGGCAACGTCATCGCGCTCCTGATCCTCGGCACGGCCGCTTCCGTGGCAAGCAGCGGCAGCACGGTCGAAGCGATATCAGTGGAGCCACCTCCACCACCACCGGCAACAGAGGAAGACGAAGCGGTCGCTGCGGCACTCGATACATTGATGCGCGCCCGCCAGCTCTACCGCGATCCCGAACTCAACCTGACCCGCATCGCTCGCAAAATGAACCTGCCAGCCCGGCGCGTCTCCACCGCCGTTAACCGCATCCACGGCATGAGCGTCTCGCAATATGTGAACGACTTCCGCATCCGCGCCGCCTGCGAGCAACTGGTCGGCACCGAGAATCCGATAACGCAGGTGATGTTCGACTCCGGCTTCATCAGCAAGTCCAACTTCAATCGCGAATTTGCGCGCATGAATGGCGAAAGCCCGACACAGTTCAGAAAACGGCGTGTCCCGCGGGAATCGGGTGGCGCGGCGTCCAATGTCATATTCATGTCACCGTGACAAAGTCGCCGTTCACAAGCAAAGATGTGCGCTCTATGCATGAGCGGCATTAAAGCAGAAGAGATTCCCATGGCCTCCATTGAAATGATCGTTGCCGCCAGGGCCCGCCTGCGCGGACATGCGCGGCGCACGCCGCTTCTCTCCTCCCCCTTCCTTGATGAAATCGCCGGCCGGCGGCTGTTCGTGAAGGCCGAATGCCTGCAGCATTCCGGCTCCTTCAAGTTCCGTGGCGGCTGGTCTGCCGTCTCGGGCATCGATCCGGAACTGCGCAAGAAGGGCGTCATCGCCTTCTCCTCCGGCAACCATGCCCAGGGTGTGGCACTTGCCGCCCGCATGCACGGCATCCCCAGCGTCATCATCATGCCGAGTGACGCGCCCAGGCTGAAGATCGCCAACACCCGCGCCTTCGGTGCCGAAGTGGTGCTCTACGATCGCGCCAATGAAGATCGCGACGAGATCGGCGCAAAGCTATCATCCGAGCGCGGCCTGACGCTTATCAAGCCCTTCGACGAGCCGCTGGTTATTGCAGGCCAGGGTACGACCGGGCTGGAGATCGCCGAGCAGACGGAAGAGGAAGGCGTCAAGAACGCCGAAGTCCTCGTTCCCTGTGGTGGTGGCGGTCTGAGTTCGGGCATCGCCCTCGCGTTGGAAGCAAGTGCGCCGGGCTTCCGTGTCCGTCCCTGCGAACCGGAAAATTTCGACGACACCACCCGCTCGCTTGCATCAGGCAAGATCGAGCGCAACGCTGCAATGACCGGCTCGATCTGCGATGCGATCATCACGCCGCAGCCCGGCAACATCACCTTCCCGATCCTGAAGCGTCTTGCCGGACAGGGTATCGTCGTGACGGATGACGAGGCGTTGCGCGCTGTCGCCCTCGCCTTCAACCGTCTCAAGATCGTCGTTGAGCCGGGCGGGGCTGTTGCACTGGCTGCAGCCCTCTTTCACGGCGACCAGCTGGACAGCGATACGGCTGTCGTCGTCACCTCGGGCGGCAATATCGACGCCGATGTGTTCACCACTGCACTGGAGCGCTTCGGCTAAGGCTCGACAACGCTCTCGAAGACCCTGATCGCGATCGGTGACGACCTCGATCATGATCGGGGTCTCCTCGGCACCAAAAAGCAGCAAAACCTCCCCGTGCCGCCATGTGGCGGTCATCGTTCCGAGGTTTTCATGATACATCTTCTCATCCTGCTGCTATCGGCGTGGCTTCTTGCCGCCGATATGCCGGCACATGAAGCCAATGCCGTTGGCCTCTCCTTTCTATCGGTCCCCGTTGCAGAGCGGCACGGCATCATGGACATCACGCTTTGGTATCCGGCCACAAAAGGCGGTACTCCCGTTCTGATCGGCGACAGCCCGCTTTTTAAAGGCGAGATCGCTCGGCAGGACGCACCTAAAGCTGCCGGCAGTCATCCATTGATCCTGCTTTCTCACGGCGGCCTGAAATCCGGTCCGTTCATTGGCGCCTGGATGGCATCGCGCCTCGCTTCGAAGGGCTTCGTGGTGGCAATGATGCGACAGCCGGATCCGCAGACGATGACGAGCGAGGAGAGCATCCGCGAGATATGGCTGCGACCTGCCGATCTCTCCGCGGCCCTGACGGCAATCGAAAGGGACGACACGCTGTCCGGCGGGATAGACCGCAACCGCATCGGCGTTCTGGGCTTTCTGGTGGGCGGAACATCCGCGCTTTCGATTGCAGGCGGCAACATCGACCCGGAAAGCTTTGCGCGCTCCTGCGATCCCGGTGGCACCGGCGTCGACTGTGTCGAGTTCGCCACCGCCGGCATCGATCTCCATTCCGTCGACAGGCAGAAGCTCACCCGCTCTCATCTCGATCCACGGGTGAAGGCAGCAGTTGTTATCGATCCTGAGTTCGGCACCAGTTTCACACCCGAAAGCCTCGCGCAGATATCGATCCCGGTGCGGCTCATCAATCTCGGCACACCGAAAACCGTCTGGCCGGGGCTGCGCGCATCGGATCTGAAAAGCGCAATATCCGGTGCACGCTACGATCTGATCGTGAACGCTTTGCAATACAGCGCCTTCAGCGAGTGCAAGCCGGCAGGCGCCTCTATTCTTCGCGAGGAAGGTGAAGAACCTCTCTGCCAGGATCCCGAAGGAACGAACCGCGTGGCTATCCACGACAGTCTGGCGGAGATGGTGGCGGCAGCCTTCCGCAGCGATCTCCCGCAATAGAAATAATGTCCGCAGCACCTGCTGCGGACATTGGCGTTCTCTGTTCTTGCGCTTAGGCGACCTTGTAACGCGGAGCCGGCACCGAACGCGACAGGTTCGGCATCAGTGCCTGACGGGCCTGCTCATAAGCAGCGAGCAGGCCGGCATCTTCAAGCGCCGGGATCGTTGCAAATTCACCCTCGGCAAGACCTGCCAGCGACGCGTCGACCATGTTTTCGGCCGACATGACGATTTCGCCTGGCAGATGTTCGACCGGCGTGCCGGCAATGCCCCAGAATTCGGTGGCCGTAGCGCCCGGCAGCACGGCCTGAACGCGGATATTCTTGTCGGCAAGCTCATGCTTCAGCGACTGGCTGAAGGCGAATACAAAGGCCTTCGTGCCACCGTAGACACCATTCAGGATTTCAGGCGCGATCGCGACTATCGAGGCAATATTGATGATGGTGCCGCCGCCGCGAGCAACGAGGCCGGGGACAGCCGCATAAGTCAGCCGCATCACTGCGCTCACGTTGATATCGACCATTTCCTGCATCTTGTCGACGTCGGAGCCAAGGAGTGGTGCGGTGCCGCCGAAGCCGGCATTGTTAACGAGCATGGTGATGCTCTGGTCTTCCTTTAGTACCTTCTCGACTTTTGCGAGATCTTCCTTCTTGCCGAGATCGGCAGACAGCGTCTCGACCGTGCGGCCCGTTTCATCGGCCAGCCGATTTGCCAGCGTCTTCAGCCGCTCGCCGTTGCGGGCAACGAGGATGAGATTGTAGCCCTGCCTTGCCAGACGATGTGCGTAGATTGCGCCGATGCCCGAGGATGCGCCGGTGACCAGTGCGGTACCCTTGTCTTGATGTGCCATGATCGTTTCTCCATTTTGTACGCCGGCCCGATGCCTTGCGCTTGAGAAGAGTTTTACGCCTGATTGCCTGCGTCCCAAATGTCATATATACCACTTTTTAGGACATCCACTTTTCAGGACATGATGACCATGCAGCAAATCGGTTTCCTGCTCTTTCCCGGCTTTCAGATCATGAGCCTCGCTGCCGCCTCGGCCTTCGAATTCACCAATCTCGAGATCGGCGAAAAGGTCTACGACATCCATTATCTCTCGGAGTTCGGTGGCCCCATCGCCAATTCTCTCGGCATGATCGTCGAGACAGAGGCTTTCGGCGATCCCGCTTTCGACACGCTGATCGTTACGGGTGCGCCCGACATCAAGCTTCCCAACGAGGCGGAAGCAAATTTCATTCGCGCCGCTCTTACCGCCACCCGTCGCCTCGCATCGATCTGCACCGGCGCTTTCCTGCTCGCCGATGCCGGCATTCTCGACGGCCGCCGCGCCACGACCCATTGGTACCTCGCCCGTGACCTGCAAAGCCGCTACCCGGCAATCCGGATGGAAGAAGACCGCATCTACATCATCGACGGCTCCGTCTGGACCTCTGCCGGCATGACTGCCGGCGTCGATCTGGCGCTCGCCATGGTCGAGAAGGATCACGGGCTGGAGATCGCCCGCGCCGTTGCCCGCAAGCTCGTCGTCTACCACCGTCGCGCCGGCGGCCAGTCGCAATTTTCAGCCCTTCTGGAACTGGAACCGAAATCCGACCGCATCCAGAAGGCGCTTGCCCATGCGCGCAGCAATCTGAAAGCGACGCTCTCCGTCGAAGAACTGGCCGAAGCCGCACATCTCAGCCCCCGCCAGTTCAGCCGCGCCTTCCGCGCCGAAACGGGTCAGTCGCCGGCCAAGGCTGTCGAGAACCTGCGACTGGAAGCGGCCCGCCTGATGATGGAACAGGGCCGCCATCCGATCGATACAGTGGCTCGTGAAACCGGCTTTGCCGATCGCGAACGCATGCGCCGCGCTTTCCTGCGCGCCTTCGGTCAACCGCCGCAAGCAATCCGCAGGGCCGCACAGCAAGAACTGCAAGCGTGATGCACCCGGCAGGGCCGGATGCATCGTCTCTGGCCTATCGCTCCTGAAGCGCTTGGCGGATGGCGATTTCGATAGGCGAATAGGCGCCATCATCACGCACAAGCCTTAGCGGTTCGGAAGGTGCGAGGCCCGGCTGTGCCATGAAGCGCGGTTCCTCGCCGCGGTGCATCTGTGCTGCATGGATGAGGAACGGATGGCACAGATAGACCGTACCCGCCTGCCCCGTCGCCAGAGCAAGCGGCCTGTCCTCGCCCACATGCCCCAGCCACAGATGCGCCATGCCGGCCTCACCAGCTGGCTCCAGTAGCCTTGCGATATCCTTGTGCGACCCGACCCGGATACGCGTCGGCGCGTCTTCTTCGCCGACATCCGAGAACAGGAAGAGCATCAGGAGCGCCCGTCCGCGGGAGTTGATATTCACCCGCCAGGCGGAAAAATCCCGCTGCTCGTCGGGATTTCCGTCCTCTCCCGAAAAGCTCAGGTCCACATGCCAGCCGGCATCGCCGGGATCGTCCGGATGTGGAAAGCGGACCGGGAAGCTGCCAAGACCGCTCCGCGGCTCCCAGCGCCCCTTGCCGACGAGCTGATCGAAAGCCGAATGCAGCACGGGCATGTTGACCGCCGTCTCGAACGGCCCGCCGCCATAGCCGGCAAGCCGGACGACCGGCCGCACCCAGGTTTTCGGATCATGGGGATCGAAGGGAATATCCCGCCACATGATGGCACGGGCTTCTTCGGCTACGTCGCGGGGAAAAGCAGCATCGATCTGTACGAAGCCGTCCTCGATGAATTGCTCAATCTGCGCCGCGCTGAGCGCTGGCGGGTAATCGGTGGATGTCATGAAAAATCTCTCTATCGCCAGACCCTGCCGGCGCCATTCATTCGCCTGACGCAGGGTGGTTACAGTCCACGGCAACGCTCCAGTCAACCGGCTGGTGAAGCGGCCGCATCTCCTTTGCCAATGGCAGAGCCTTAGAGGCTCAAGAAGAAGACCGTAGCGATGTTGAGAGTGATCATTTTCATAGCGAAGAAAAGCTAGCGGCTTCCGCGGGGAGGGTCAACACCTCACCCGGCTCGCCTCAATCCCTTTTCCTGATCGGCGTGGAAACATCCCGTACTGCGTCATGCACGGATTGCAGCACCAACTCCGCCAGTCGCGCCGTTGCAGCATCCGGCTCCGCCTCTGCGCGATGCAAGACCAGCCCGAGTTTCGGCAGCTCCGGCAGGCCCGCTTCACCGTGCGCCAGCATCCGCACCTTGGCGGGCAGCCCGATGGGCGTGCGCACCGCAATGCCCAATCCTGCGGCAGTCGCTGCCCAGAGGCCACCGAGGCTCGGACTGATAAAGGACAGGCGCCAGGAGATGCCGGCCTCATCCAGCACCTTCGTCGCGGCGTTCCTCAGCAGGCAGGGCGCCTCGAGCGAGGCGAGCGGCATCGGCTCGCCGCTTCCAGCCGCCCATGCCGGCAGGCCGTTCGCCGGGCCGATCCAGCGCATAGGTACGTCAGCAATGTGCTCGCAATGCGCGGTCAAGGTGCCAGTGCTCCAGGCGAGTGCAAGATCGAGCTTACCCGTGGTCACCCGTTCGAGAAGCTCGGCATTGCGAACCACACGGGCCTCGATCCGTACCTTCGGGTGCGCCCGGGCGAAGCGTCCGAGCACTTCAGGCAGCAAGTTCTCGCCGAAGTCTTCCTGCAGGCCGAGCCGCACCCAGCCTTCCAGCTCGACACTCTGCACCGCGGCGATTGCCTCGTCGTTCAGTTCGAGCAATCGCCTGGCATAGGCAAGCATCGTCTCTCCGGCTTCCGTCAGCGCCAATCCACGCCCGGATTTGCGGAAAATCGGTGTACCGGCTTGCTCCTCCAGCTTCTTGAGTTGCGCACTGACCGCCGAGGTCGAGCGGCCCAGCCGGTCCGCCGCCCTGGCGAAATTGCCGAGATCCATGCCGGTCGCGAAGGTCCTCAGCACGTCCAGGTCGAATGTAATCCGTCGCATCACACAATCCCAATTTTCAGGATAATTAATCCATAAAATTCTGATTTTTCGCACTATGGTGTCGTGGCATGCTTCTCCTGTCAAGCCGAAGAACTTAGGAGGCATCAATGCCATTCGCTCGTATCTCTCTTCTGAAGGGCAAGTCGCCGGACTACCTGCGCGCCCTTTCGGACAGCATCCACCAGGCCATGGTCGAGACCTTCAATGTGCCGCCGGCCGATCGCTTCCAGATCATCCACCAGCACGAACCGGGTGAACTGATCTTCGATCGCAATTACCTTGCCGGTCCGCGCTCCGATAATTTCGTGCTGATTTCGATCACGACCGGCAAGCCGCGCACGACGGAAATGCGCAAGGCTCTCTTCCGCCGAACCGTTGAACTATTGCATCACTCCCCCGGCTTGCGCCCGGAAGATGTCATGATCGTCATCTCCACCAGCGAACCGGACGAATGGTCCTTCGGCGACGGCCTGGCGCAGATGGCCGAGCCCGGATGGGAAGCGCGTGCCAGGGGAGTTCCGGCATGAGCACGGGCAACCCGAAAACGATGACGGTCCGCCGTCCCGGCGGTGCCGTCCGCTCTCCCGAAGGCATTGCCAATAGGTCCTTCTGGGTTGAAATGCTGCTCGAAAGCGAGATCGACGGAGAGAATACCGCCATGCGCGCAACGCTTGATCCCGGCACGGTCACCCACTGGCATAGGCATCCCCGCGGCCAGCTTCTTTACGTCCTCTCGGGTGTCGGTCTCGTGCAGCGGAAGGGCGAACCTGCCGAGGAGGTCAGAACCGGTGACGCAGTATGGTTCGCCGCCGATGAGCTTCATTGGCATGGCGCGTCAGCCGATAGTCCCTTCAGCTATCTCAGCATCCAGGGATTTGTGAACGGACGTTTCGTCGACTGGCACGACAATGGGGAACCGCAACCATGATAGCCATGCAATATTCCTTCACCCTCCCCGCAGATTACGACATGGAGATCATCGATCGCCGCATACGCGACAAAGGCCCGGCGATGAATGGCTTCCCACAGCTCGGTTTCAAGGCCTTTCTCAGTGCTCGTCGGGGGGAATACGGCAGTCGGGAAAACCTGTACGCACCATTTTATCTCTGGGATCAGCCGGAAGGCGCCAGCAGCTTCATCTGCGGTCCGGGCTTTGCCGCACTGAGCGACACCTTCGGTCGGCCGCGGATTCGCCATTGGATCGTCTGGCATGCTCATGTCTCACCCGATCTTGCCGGCGCCCGCTTCGCTCACAGCGAACATCTCGCGATCGAACCGCATGCTTCTCTATCCGACCTGCGACAGCAGGAGGTCGACCTGGCAAAACAAGCCACCCGCGACAGACACGCGCTTGCCTGTGTCGTCGCCTTCGATCCGTATGATTGGGCGACGGTGCGTTTCGGGCTCCACGCAGAAGCTCCGCCTGCCTCGAGCACCAACCAGATCTATCGCGTCGGCCACCTCTCGCGGGGCTGAGGCAGCAGCGGCAAAATCGCAAAACAAAAAGCGCCCCTCTTTCGAGGAGCGCTTTTTTGTTTTCAGACCTGAAAGCGATCAGATGCCGCTCTGGCCGTCGGAACCGATATAGGCGATGCGCAACATATTGGTCGCGCCCGGTGTGCCGAGCGGTACGCCGGCAGAGATGATGATGCGATCGCCCGGCTTGCCGAAGCCTTCCGAAGCGACGATACGGCAGGCGCGGTTGACCATGTCATCGAGGTCGGTCGCGTCATGCGTCACGACGCAGTGCATGCCCCAAACAACGGAGAGGCGACGGGCCGTCTTGATGATCGGCGACAGCGCAATGATCGGAACCTGCGGGCGCTCGCGCGAAGCGCGCAGACCCGTCGTACCGGACGAGGTGTAACAGACGATTGCCGAAAGCTTCAGCGTCTCGGCAATCTGACGGGCGGCAAGCGAGATAGCATCCGCACCGGTTGCTTCCGGCTGGGCGCGCTGCGCATAGATGATGCCCGAATAGTGCGGATCCTTCTCGACCGTGCTCGCAATCGAGGCCATCATCGAGACGGCTTCAACCGGATAAGCACCGGAAGCCGATTCGGCCGAAAGCATGATCGCATCGGCACCTTCGAAGACGGCGATGGAAACGTCGGAGACTTCGGCACGGGTCGGAACCGGCGAAGAAATCATCGATTCCAGCATCTGCGTGGCAACGACCACCGGCTTGCCGGAACGGCGGCAGGCGCGGATGAGCTGCTTCTGGATGCCGGGGACGGCTTCGAGCGGCATTTCGACGCCAAGGTCGCCGCGGGCGACCATCAGGGCGTCGGAAAGCTCGATGATTTCCTCGATACGCTCCAGAGCCTGCGGCTTTTCGATCTTCGACATGATGCCGACGCGACCGCGGGCGATCTTGCGGACCTCGGCGAGGTCGTCGGGGCGCTGAACGAAGGAGAGCGCCACCCAGTCGACATCGTCGGTTGCCAGAACAGCATCGAGATCGACACGGTCCTTGTCGGTCAGCGCGCCGACTCCGAGCAGTGTGTCCGGCAGGCTGACGCCCTTGCGGTCGGAAATGCTGGTACCAGCGATAACCGTGGTGACGATGCTCTTGCCGTCGCACTTTTCAGCGCGCAGTGCCAGCTTGCCATCATCAATCAGCAGGCGATGGCCCGGCTGCACGGCCTCGAGAATTTCGGGATGCGGCAGGAAAACGCGGGTGTTGTCGCCGGGAGTGTCGTTGTTATCGAGCGTAAAGGTCTGGCCAGGCTTCAGTTCCACTTTCACATCGGCAAACTTGCCGACGCGCAGCTTCGGGCCCTGGAGGTCAGCCAGAATGCCGATCGGCCGGCCCGAACGGGCCTCGACGGCGCGGATACGCTGCACGAGTGTGCGCATCACATCATGGCTTGCATGGCTCATGTTGATGCGGAAAATATCCGCACCGGCCTGGTGCAGCTTCTCGATCATCGATTCCTCGGAAGAGGCGGGTCCGAGGGTGGCGAGGATTTTAACTTTGCGGTTACGCTTCATCAATTCTGGCTTTCTTGCGTCCCTGGGGTGTCGGAGAGTTGAACCATCCAGCTTCCCTGGCGGCCCGTATCGTATTCCTTGAATCCCATTTTCTGATAACCCCGAGCATAGCAGTCCTGCACGCCCGCGATCTTGAATTCGTTTTCCGCTACGCACATCTGCACATCACCCGTCCATCGGCCTCCCCGGGCGGCATCTTCTGCGTAGAGGTAATAATACCGCGACTGTAATTCTCCCTCGATCAGCGTGGCGCAGGTTGTTGCTGGCACCTGCCACCAACCTTCTGTGACCCAACCTTCCTTCGCCCGGTATCCGATCGCAACGCCAACCAGATTTTGCGTGCCGTTGCATACACGGAAATCCGCGCGCGCGGCATCTGCAATGAAGAACGGCGAGACGGCTGCAAGAGCGAACAATGCGAGACGAACCATCGGTCCGGACCGCGTGAGGAAACTTGGCGCAGCTTGGATCAACACGGCTCCCAAATAGCTCCACGGTTATTCGTTATCCGTGTCTTCTTGCGCCGCCGTCAAGCGAAAGTCAACGCAATGCTAATCGATTATATTTCCTTTCATAACCGCCTATCGGGCGCATCTTGTCGCGCTGGCCCGCCCATCGCGCTTGAACCGGCCGAACGCGCATGCGATCACTGAGCGAAGACGCGAAATGACAATCGGCAATTTCCTGATGGACTACTTCCAATCCTTCGAAACCCTACCCGGTCAACATGACAAAGGCATGGTGATCCTCGGCGATCATGCCATGAACCGCCTGCCGGAACCCTATGGCCAGCTCGGCCTGCCGGAAAGCGCCTTCTCCAGGCACATCGCTTACGACATCGGCATTGAGGGCCTTGCCCGCAAGCTGTGCGCACGACTGGGCGTGCCGGGCGTGCTCGGCGGCTTTTCGCGCCTGCTGATCGACCCCAACAGGGGTGAGGATGACCCGACCCTGATCATGAAAATCTCCGACGGCGCCATCATCTCCGGCAACCATCCGATATCCGAGGAGGAGTGGAACTACCGGATCGAAACCTTCCACAGGCCCTATCACAATGCCGTGTCGGAGACGATCGACAGGGCGGCGAACGCGACCGGAAAGGCGCCGCTGGTACTGTCCCTCCACTCCTTCACGCCCGCCTGGAAGGGTGTTCCCCGCCCCTGGCATGCAGCTGTGCTCTGGGACAGCGACCACCGGGCCGTCGCTCCGCTGCTTGAAAAGCTGCGGGCCGATCCCGATCTCGTCATCGGCGACAATGAGCCCTATGACGGCGCCCTGAAGGGCGACACCATGTATCGTCATTGCATGATAACGGGCATTCCGCACGCGCTTCTGGAAGTGCGTCAGGACCTCATCAGCGATGAGGCCGGCATCGAGGAATGGGCGGCGCGTCTGGCCGCGATCTTTGCGGAGATGAACGCCGATCCGGCCCTTCATGCATACAGCGTGCACGCGTCACGCACCGGCCCCTATTGAGTGAAAGGACCTGACCATGACCACACTCAGCAAAGAACAGCAGACGGAATTCGAAGCGGCCGCGTTCCGCCGGCTCGTTGCGCATCTTCGCGAACGAACCGACGTGCAGAACATCGATCTCATGAATCTCGCCGGCTTCTGCCGCAACTGCCTGTCCAACTGGTATCGCGAGGCTGCGGAAGCCGAAGGCGTTCCCATGACGAAAGACGAATCGCGCGAGATTGTCTACGGCATGCCCTATGAAGATTGGAAGAACCTTCACCAGTCCGAAGCATCGCCTGTGCAAAAGGCAGCTTTTGAGGTGAACAACCCGCACAAATAGGCCATACGGTCTCAAAGCGCCTTGACGCTGGCGACACTTCGCGGCAGTCACTGGCAACCCGATGCATATCCCGAAATCAGGAGAACACGATGTCTGATGCACATGGCGTCGCTCGCGATCAGCTTCGCGCTTTTGTCGAGCGTATCGAACGCCTGGAAGAAGAAAAGAAGACCATCGCCGACGACATCAAGGACGTCTATGGCGAAGCCAAGGGCATGGGCTTCGACACCAAGATCCTCAAGAAGGTCGTTGCGCTGCGCAAGAAGGACGAGCAGGAACGCATGGAAGAGGATGCAATCCTCGATACCTATCTGCATGCGCTCGGCATGATCGAGTCTCCGCCGGAAGGCTGAGGGCGATCCAGCCATATTTTCAGAGAGCCGCCTTCATGGCGGCTTTTCTTTTGGCTCCTTCAAACGCCAGCGCATTTTCGCCCTGCCGCTGCCCTAAAACAAAAAGCCGCCGGAGACGATCCAGCGGCTTCTGTTATTCCAAGATCTAGCGGATCAGCGCGTATTGAATTTACGCACTTCCATGAAGTTGACAGCCGTACCGCTGAAGCGGCCAGGATCGATCGAAGCAGTCTTCTGGAAGCCTTCGGCATAGACCGAGGTTGGCTGAGCGCGCAGCTCCTGGCTGACGAAGCGCGGAGCCTGCACCTTCTTGGACGCCATTTCGAGGCGCGCATTGGTCAGAGCCCACTGCGAGATCATCTTCTGCGTCAGCTTCGGTTCCGTGCGAACGGTCTGCCGGCTTTCATCGGCGGCCACCGCTTCCTGCTTCGTCGGACGACCGCCCTTTGTGGGCAGGCCCTGTGCGACCGGGTTCTCGATGGCAACAGGCTTTGGCGCCGCGACAGGAGCAGCAAAGTTTGCTGACTTCGTCATCGGAGCAAGTGCTGCAAGCTGCAGCGGCGGCTTGTCGAGTGCCGGCGGATTCTTCGGGGCGGCAGCATTGATTGCCTGCTCCACGGTCTGTGGCTCGGAAGACGCGTTCATAGCGACCTCAGCAGCGCCACTCTGATCCTGCTGTTTTGCCAGCGCCGCCGCCATGGCGGGCGAAAGCGTATCCTGATCGGCTTCGTCTTCACCCGCTTCAGGATCGGCATCCTGTGCAGCAAGCAGTTTTTCGGCAACTGCCGGACGTTCGGCTGGCATCGGAACGCCTGTCGACATCAGGTTCGGATCGACAGAGGCAAGTTCGGCGTCACCCGGGGAACGGCGCTGCCCAAGGAGCGACGGAACCGGAATGCTGTAACCACTGAGATCGGCGAAATGCTCAGGCTCTTGCGGCTGGCCGGCCGGCATCGCGGCAAGGGCCTGCTGGGCAGCGTTACCTGCAGACGGCGGCACCAGCGCATTGGCAACCTCGTTGCCGGCAAGCTGGTTGCTGAAGGCCGGACGAACCTGCGGCACCGGTGCGTTCACGCTTGCGACTTCGGTCTGCTGCTGAGGTTCATCAGCTGCCGGGACTGCCTCAGGCTTCGGCGGCGTTGCCTTGGCGACGGCCACCGGCGTGCTGTCCTCCGAATTATCCTCTTCCTCGTCGGCGCCACCGCCAAAGAGGTAGGCAAACAGCGTCTTCTGCTTGCGAGGTTCGTCATCGGAAACGGAAGCGCCGGCGCTGGCCATCATGATCTGGCTGCCGTTCGCCACGCGGCGCTTGTAATCGGCCATTGCCTGCTGGTAGCCCGGCAGCGGCTTGCCATCGGCAGGAATATGAATGGTATTGCCGTCGGGGAAGAGCCTGACCAGCTCATCGCGGCTCATGCGCGGCCAGGCACGAACGCCACCGACATCCATATGGACGAAAGGCGAACCGGACTTCGGATAGAAGCCGACGCCGCCGACCTGCATCTTCATGCCGATACCGCGTAGCGTGGCGAGCTTCACGTCGGGAATGAAGAAATCCATCGCCTTGCCGAGCATATGCTGGCTCTTTTCGGCGACGCCGGAATTGCGCGAACGTCCACGCAGCATCTCGTTGGTGCCGGGAGAGCGGAAACCGCAGACGACGTTGATGTAATCCCTTGAGCCGGACTGGCGGTAAACTTCCCAGATGAGGTCGAAGAGGCGCGGGTCCATCTTCGTCGGCTGATTCTTGCGCCAGTCGCGAAGGAAGCGGTTGAGCTGCTCAAGGCCCTTGGGGTCGAACTTGCCGTTTCGCTTGTAGGTAATGACTGCCTTTTCACCGGTATGGATGAAATAGAGCTTCAGGCTGCGGGTATCGCCTGCAGCCTGAGACGGTGTGCTTACGAATAGAGGTGAGGAAACCGCGAGCGCAAGAAGGGCGGCCGCTGCCGTCCTAACTGCCCTTCCGCCAATCTTGGCGCACAAGCGCCAACTCAAGCGCGAAAGCTTGGTATTCCCATTCAAATTCGGCAACTCGATCCCCGTCAGACAGTCAATGTCCCGTGCTGTCTCAAATGGCTGTCAATTGCGGTCACACGATGGCAAAAATGCCACACATGATCAACCTTTTCTTTACATAGTGAACGAGCCGCTAACAAGTGGTTTATGGATGGTAACGAAATATGGTTGCCCCATTCTTAATAAAAAGGCGCTTATGCCGCATCTTTCTGAGGATTGTCGGGGTCAATGCCGTAGTCCTTGAGCTTTCTATAAAGTGTGGATCGCCCGATACCTAGCTTTCTTGCCACTTGACTCATTTGCCCTCGGTAGAACTTCAGGGCAAAACGAATCAATTCTTCCTCGACATCGGCAAGACGCCGAACGTCACCAGATGGATTGACGCTCGATATTGCGTTGTCGGAAGCATCAGTCCCGCGGCGCATCGTTTCGGCGACGGATTCCGCCGGATAATCCTCGGGAAATTCTGCGTCCGGATCGAGGTGCGAATTGTCGGCAACGAGCGCCAGGTGATCCACGACCTCGTAGTTTGGAAGCTGGGCGGCGATCTGCGGGAAATCCGCTTCAGTCAGTTCCGGACCCTCGGCAAGCACGACAGCCCGGAAGATCGCGTTTTCGAGCTGACGAATATTGCCAGGCCAGTCATAGGCGGTCAGCAGTGCCAGCGCGCCGGCATTGACCGTCATGCGCCGGCCGTTCTTCTGCTCGCTTGAGAAGCGTTCGGCAAAGACGCGCACCAGATGCGGAATGTCCTCCTTGCGCTTGCGCAGCGCCGGAATGGTGATCGGGAAGACGTTCAGGCGATAGTAGAGGTCTTCGCGGAAGTGGCCGTTCTTGACCTCTTCGATCAGATCCTTGTTCGTCGCCGAGATAAGGCGAACATTGACCTTGTGTGCAGTGCGCGCACCAACGGTCTCGATCTCGCCCTGTTGAACGGCGCGCAGAAGCTTCACCTGCACCTCGAGCGGCAGGTCGCCGATCTCGTCGAGGAAGATGGTGCCACCATCGGCTTCCATGAACTTGCCGATATGCTTTTCGGTCGCGCCGGTAAACGCACCCTTCTCGTGACCGAAGAGGATACTTTCGACGAGATTGTGCGGAATGGCGCCGCAATTGACCGTCACGAATGGCTTGCTGGCACGATCGCCGCCCGACTGGATGGCGCGTGCCACCAATTCCTTACCGACGCCCGATTCGCCTTCGAGAACGACCGGGATGTTGGACTGCGAGGCGCGCTGCGCCAGATCGATCACTCGGATCATCGCCGGGCTTGCCGAAACGATATCATCGAAGCCGACGGAACCCGAGCGCGAACGGCGGCCGGCGCGGGCTTTCACCTCGCGGTGGTCGAGCTTCATGGCATTGGAGATCGACGTATTGATGCGTTCAGGAGAAACCGGCTTGACGACGAAATCGAAGGCGCCGGCGCGCATGGCCTGCACGACCGTTTCGATGCCGCCCTGCCCCGTCTGGACGATGACCGGGATCTGGGTGCCGAAATCATGCAGCGCTTCGAGAAATTCGAGGCCGGTCATTTCCGGCATCATCAGGTCGAGCACGATGACATTGAAAAGGGCGGGATCACGCTTCACCATCTCCAGCCCGATGCGGCCGTTTTCGGCCTGATGCACCACATGGCCGCTACGCTCGATCGCGTTCTTGAGCAGACGGCGCTGCACGGGATCGTCCTCGACCACGAGGATCTGCCCTGCCCCTTTGAGCTCATTGTAACCGGTCATTGTCGCCTCACTTCATGCGAAACCATAGAGCGCACTCTGACAGAAAGGCTTGAACATCCTGTTTTGAGAAACAATTGCATTTTAACTGTTATGACAGGCCGTTTTCGTGCCGTTACGAGCCCTTTCAGGCGCCGAAAACCCCTTGATGCTGGACCTTTCGACACCTAAAGCGCCGAGCGTCCGTTCGGACGCGCAAAGGACGCTTTGTCTTTTTGAAACTGTGCATCAGGCTTTCCGAAAATCGATTCCGATTTTCGAGCCGATGCTGTAGACAGTCAGACCTGTTATAAAAGAGGAAGAGGAACCGCCCCATGAGACATATGCTTGCGCACGCCGATCTTCATCTTTCGGCAACGGCTCCCGGTGCAGCAGCAGATCCGGCTCTGGGCGAGCTTCCTTCCTGGCGGCTGCAGGATCTCTACCCCTCGGCCACCTCCACCGCCTTCGTCGCCGATATGGAAAAGGCCGGCAAGGCCGCTTCCGCTTTCGAAGACAAATGGAAGGGCAAACTTGCCGAAGCAGCCGCGAAGAAGGGCGAGGAAGGCATCGGCCAGGCGCTGAAGGAATATGAGGCGCTCGACGATATCATGGGCCGCCTCGGCTCTTTCGCCGGCCTTACCTATTTCTCGGATACGTCCAACCCGGCAAACGGCAAGCTCTACGGCGACGTCCAGGCCAAGCTTACAGACTATTCCGGCCGCTTGCTGTTCTTCGCTCTCGAACTCAACCGCATCGACGATGTGGTGATCGATGCCTGCATGGCGAGCGATCCGCTTGTCGGCCATTACCGCCCCTGGCTGGTCGACCTGCGCAAGGACAAGCCCTACCAGCTCGAAGATCAGCTTGAGCAACTCTTCCTCGAAAAGTCGATGACATCAGCTGCCGCCTTCAACCGTCTCTTCGATGAGACGATGGCGGAACTGCGCTTCGAGATCGACGGCGAGAAGCTGCCGCTGGAAGTGGCGCTGAACATGCTGCAGGAGAAGGATCCGGACGTGCGCCGCAAGGCGGCAATGGCGCTCGCCGAAACTTTCAAGACCAACATCCGCATCTTTACGCTCATCACCAATACGCTGGCCAAGGACAAGGATATCGCCGATCGCTGGCGCAGCTTCGAAGACATCGCCGACAGCCGCCATCTGGCGAACCGCGTCGAGCGCGAAGTGGTCGATGCGCTGGCTGCAGCGGTGAAGGAAGCCTATCCGCGCCTCTCGCATCGCTATTACAAGATGAAGGCCAAATGGCTCGGCATGGAGCAGATGAACTTCTGGGATCGCAATGCGCCGCTTCCGGAAACCTCTGGTGCTATCATCTCCTGGTCCGAAGCCAGGGACACGGTGTTGTCCGCCTACGGCAATTTCGCGCCGGAAATGGCTGAAATCGCCAAGCGCTTCTTTGACGAACAGTGGATCGATGCCCCCGTGCGCCCCGGCAAGGCGCCCGGTGCTTTTGCGCATCCGACCGTTCCCTCGGCCCATCCCTATGTGCTCGTCAACTATATGGGCAAGCCGCGCGATGTGATGACACTCGCCCATGAGCTCGGTCACGGCGTGCATCAGGTTCTCGCCGGCGCGCAAGGCGCCCTCATGTGCCAGACGCCGCTGACGCTTGCCGAAACGGCTTCCGTCTTCGGCGAGATGCTGACCTTCCGCGCACTGCTCAACCGGACGACCGACATGCGCGAGCGCAAGGCCATGCTTGCCCAGAAGGTCGAGGACATGATCAACACGGTCGTGCGCCAGATCGCCTTCTACGAGTTCGAGCGCAAGGTTCATACCGCCCGCAAGGCCGGCGAACTGACTGCCGACGACATCGGCGAACTCTGGCTTTCCGTCCAGTCGGAAAGCCTTGGCCCGGCGATCAAGATTTCCGAGGGTTACGAGACCTATTGGGCCTACATTCCCCACTTCATCCATTCGCCCTTCTATGTTTACGCCTATGCCTTCGGCGACTGCCTGGTGAACTCGCTCTATGCCGTTTATCAGAAGGCCGAGAAGGGCTTTCAGGACAAGTATTTCGAGATGCTGAAGGCCGGCGGCACCAAGCATCATTCCGAACTGCTGAAGCCCTTTGGCCTGGATGCAACCGATCCTTCCTTCTGGAGCAAGGGCCTGTCGATGATCGAAGGCCTGATCGACGAACTCGAGGCGCTGGACAAGGCATAAGGCCGCCCAAACCCGCAGCTCCGCTGGAAAGGCAATGGCAGCGTCCGAACCCTTCATCTTGTTCCGGGACGACACGACCGGCGAAGTCATGCTCTTCGCCGGCCCGGTAAACATGATCATCGCCCGCACGAAGGCGGAATTCCTGGCGGCGCTCAAGCGGATGGAAGAGGCGCGACAGGCCGGCAAATGGCTTGCCGGCTACATCGCTTATGAAGCCGGTCATCTCTTCGAAGAAAAGCTTGCTCCCTTTGCGGAAGAGAACCGCGAGACACCGCTGCTGCTGTTCGGTGTCTTCGATGCGCCGCAGCCAGACGATCATCCTCTCGCAAGGCCACGGCAACGGCACGAAAACGAGGAATTCCTGACGGCACCGAGGGCCGGCTGGAACTTCGCTATATATAAAGAGCGTTTCGAACGCCTCCACCGGCATCTGCGCCTCGGCGACATTTATCAGGCCAACCTGACGATGCCGATCGAGGCCCGCTGGAGCGGCGATCCGCTGGCCGCCTTCTGGTCGCTGATCGATCGCCAGCCCGTGAAATATGGCGCGTTTGCCGATCTCGGCGGTCCCATCATTCTTTCCCGCTCACCGGAACTGTTTTTCCGCACCGACGAAGATGGCTGGATCGAGACGCACCCGATGAAAGGTACGGCCAAACGCGGTGCGACACCGGCCGAAGATGCCAAAATCGTCGAAGCCATGAAGGCCGACATCAAGACACAGGCGGAAAACCGCATGATCGTTGATCTCTTACGCAACGATATCTCGCGCATCACTGAGGTCGGCACGCTCGACGTTCCAAAACTCTTCGAAATCGAGACTTATCCAACCGTCCACCAGATGGTCAGCCACGTCCAGGCGAAGCTCCTGCCCCATCTTTCCATCCGCGACATCTTCGCGGCTCTTTTTCCCTGCGGCTCGATCACCGGCGCGCCGAAGATCCGCGCCATGGAAATCCTCCACGACCTAGAGGATGGTCCGCGCGATGCCTATTGCGGCGCAATCGGCATGATCGCGCCCAACGGCGCGATGCGTTTCTCCGTTGCCATCCGCACCATGACGCTGTTTGACGGCGGCAAAGCAGTCTTCAATGTCGGCGGCGGCATCGTCTTCGATTCCGCTGATGAAGCCGAATATGAGGAATGCCTGCTCAAGGCCCGTTTTGCCGTCGGCGACCAATGGATTGCCCGATGACGGATTTTTCGCTGATCGAAACCCTGCGCTGGCAACCGGACGAAGGCTTCATTCGCCTCCGTCTTCATCTCGCCCGCCTCTCCCGCTCCGCCCGTCGCATCGGTTTTCCCGAGCCGATGGACGTGGTCGCGAAGCTGGAAGCGGCGGTAATCGAAGAAAAGGGACCTCGCCGTATCAGGCTGACTTTCGATCGAGAGGGTCGGATCGACGTTACCACTGCCCCCTTCACGCCACTGCGGCAAGATACAATCTGGAAACTCCGTCTCGCCGGCACACGTCTCGATTCCACTGACAAGCTGCTGCGCATCAAGACCACGCGCCGGGCTGTGTATGAAGCGGCGCGTGGCGAGTTCTCGCAGCAGCAGGCGGATGAAGTCATCATGCTCAACGAGAGGCAGGAAGTATGCGAGGGAACGATCACGTCCGTCTTCCTTGATGACGGCTCCGGCATCCTCAGGACTCCGCCGATCTCATGCGGCCTGCTCGCCGGTGTGCTGCGCACCGAACTCATCTGCCAGCGCAAGGCCCGCGTCGGCCGCATCACGCCCGACGAGTTGGACGCAGGTACGCTTTTCGTTGGAAATTCGTTGCGCGGGCTGATCCGCGTCTCGCTGCAAAAGGACTAACCATGCTGATCCTCGCCCTGACCTATGTGAAGCCGAACGAAGAGGCCGACAAGCATATGGAGCCGCATATGGCCTGGGTGAAGGAGGGATATACCAGGGGCTGGTTCCTCGCCTCCGGCCGCAAGGTGCCCCGCACCGGCGGCGTCATTCTCGCCGTTGGCGAGCGCGCGGAGATCGAAGCCTATGTTGCGGCCGATCCCTTCACCATCCACGGTGTTGCCGAATATGACATCATGGAAGTCGCGCTGACGACAGCGACGGAAGGACTGGAGGCTCTCAAGCGCTGAGTAGCAAACCGCACGCCAATCGTCAGGCTCGAAAAGGAACGGCGATGAAACGTCCGACCTGCACGTCCCTAACCTATACACCCTACGACGGCTCGGCTCGACCCTTCACGATCGGCCTGATGCCGCTCGATATCGCCCGCTGGATCGAGCCTGACGACGATCTCGAACGTTATATCAAGGAAAAGACGCGTCTGGCGGATGATTGCTTCGACGCCGTCTTCGTCGCAGAGGATGGGACGGAAGCTGCCCAGCAGGAGGCGCTGGATATTCTCCTCGCTCACCTTGCCGATCAGCATCCCGGAATGCTCCAGCCTGACGCTTCCAATCTGCCGCCGCTCTTCAAGGCCGGTTCGCTCATCCAGGACGATCTCGTCCTGATGCGCCGCAAGGCTGATGGCTGGCATCTCGTCGCCGCCCATGTCGCCTTTCCCTCCTCATGGTCGCTGCGCGAGAAATTCGGACGGCCGATGCATGAAATCCACGCGGATGTGCCGGGCTTCGGCGAAGGCACCCGCAATGCAACACTGATTACTCGCATCTTCGACAGCCTGCAGATCGCCCAGCCGGTCGAGCGGCTGAACTGGTCGGTCAACGCCACCGCCGATCTCTTCCTCCCCGTCTCGAAACATCGCCGGCCACCCTATGCCGAGGCCTTCACACTTGAAGAGCGCTTCGTCCGCGTCGAACGCCAGACCCTTCGCAAGCTGCCTGTGTCGGGCGACATTCTCTTCACCATCCGCATCTATATCGATCCGATCGCCGTCATCGCCCGCCATCCGCAGGCGCAAAAGCTCGCATCAAGCTTTGCCGATCAGCTGGAGGCGCTCGACGACCAGCAGACGGCCTACAAAGGGCTGAGCCTGCAACGGACGGAACTCGTGCGGAAATTGCGCGCGGTTTGCAGCGCCGATATTTGACCTTTGCGGGGGGAACACTCTTTATTGTGACGCCATTTTGTGGTTAGAGCCGGTCACCTCGCGAGCTTCGCGGCATCTTCACATGAATTCTTTAGGCTGAAGGCCTTCCTTCCCTTCCAACAGGAGAAAAGAATGACGGAACAGAACTATCCGGTATATGGCGAAATTACCGGTCCGATCGTCATGATCGGCTTTGGCTCAATCGGCCGCGGCACGCTGCCCCTGATCGAGCGCCACTTCAAATTCGACAAGAGCCGGATGGTTGTCATCGACCCGCGCACGGACGATGCCCACATTCTGGAAAAGCATGGCGTCAAACACATCCAGGCGCATGTGACGAAGGACAACTACAAGGAGCTGCTGAAGCCGCTCCTGACTGAAGGCGAAGGCCAGGGTTTCTGCGTCAACCTCTCGGTAGATACCTCCTCGCTCGATATCATCAAGCTCTGCCGCAAGCTCGACGTGCTCTATATCGATACCGTCGTCGAGCCCTGGCTCGGCTTCTATTTCGACAAGGACATGAAGAACGAAGACCGCACCAACTATGCGCTTCGCGAAACTGTTCGCAAGGAAAAGGCCAAGAACCCCGGCGGCACGACTGCCGTTTCCACCTGCGGCGCAAACCCGGGCATGGTCTCCTGGTTCGTCAAGCAGGGGCTTTTGAACCTTGCGCGTGACATGGGCCTGAAGTTCGACGAGCCGGGCCAGGACGACCGCGAAGAATGGGCGAAGCTCATGAAGAAGGTCGGCGTCAAGGGCGTCCACATCGCCGAACGCGACACCCAGCGCACCATTCATCCGAAGCCGCTCAACGTCTTCTGGAACACCTGGTCCGTCGAAGGCTTCATCTCTGAAGGTCTGCAGCCGGCAGAACTCGGCTGGGGCACCCATGAAAATTGGATGCCGAAGAACGCCAAGAAGCACAAGAAGGGCAACAAGGCCGCCATCTACCTCGAGCAGCCCGGCGCCAACACCCGCGTTCGCACCTGGTGCCCGACGCCCGGCCCGCAATACGGCTTCCTCGTCACCCATAACGAGTCGATCTCGATCGCCGACTTCTTCACGGTCAGGGACAAGGACGGCGACGTTACCTATCGTCCGACCTGCCACTACGCCTACCATCCGGCCAACGACGCGGTTCTGTCGCTGCATGAGATGTTCGGCAATGGCGGCAAGGCACAGCCGGTTCTCCACGTTCTCGACGAGAACGAGCTGGTCGACGGCGTCGACGAGCTCGGCGTCCTGCTCTACGGCCATGACAAGAACGCCTACTGGTACGGTTCGCGCCTGTCGCTGGAAGAGACCCGCCGCATTGCCCCCTACCAGAACGCGACTGGTCTGCAGGTGACTTCTGCCGTTCTTGCCGGCATGGTCTGGGCTCTTGAAAACCCGAAGGCGGGCATCGTCGAAGCCGACGAGATGGATTACAAGCGCTGCCTCGAAGTGCAGTTGCCCTATCTCGGCCCGGTCGAAGGTCACTACACCGACTGGACCCCGCTCGACGGCCGCCCGGGCCTGTTCCCGGAAGACATCGACACCAAGGATCCGTGGCAGTTCAAGAACATCCTGGTTCGCTGAACCTGTCATACGTCTTCGAAGATGCCCGCTGTCAGGCGGGCATTTTTGTAACGCCTGCTGTCTAAATGCCGGCTGACCTCCGTCGAAGGCTTGCCTTCGTGGAAGGCCCGCGCCATGTTTTTGGCGGACTGTCGCGGATAGTTTCCGCCTAGATTCGCCGGGAGAAGCCCTATGAAAGTCAGAACTGGTCTCGTTCTTGCGGTTGCATCGGCAGCCCTTGCTGCCTGTGTTTCCTCCGGCCCACGCCCCCTTCCCGTCGCATCGGCACCCGCTCCTGCAGGTGTCGAGGGCACCTGGGCCGATCCGAACGGGATCGTCTCCACCTTCCAGTCCGGCACCTTCACGACGCGCACGACAGACAGCAACCAGCTTCTGGCCTCGGGCACCTATACCAATAAGTCGCCGACGCTGGTGGAAATCAACATGACCTCGCTAGTTCGCAACACCCAGTCGAAGGTCAATTGCGCGCTCGTCACGACGAGCCAGCTGAACTGCACCTCGGATGCCGGCGCGCAGTTCGTCCTGAGCCGCCGCAGCTAAAAGAGCAGATAGGGCGAAGGCCAGGCGCCATGCGAGCTTTCGCCGGTTACCTCGTCCTGTTGCTCGCAACGCCGCTTGCCGCACTTGCGGTCATTTTGCCGGCTAATGTCTATCGTGCCCAAGGCATCGCCGCGCCAGATTGCGACGGTCCGTTGCAGGTTCTGATCTTTGCCCTGCCGGGTGTCCTGATCTACGGTGCAGGCGCGTTCGTCGCCTATCGGGCCCGCCGACGCGTTCACCGCATTCTTTCCCTTCTTTGCTTGATCGTTGCGCTCGCCACGCTTTCGAATATTGCAGCGGCCACACAGGAACTCTACCGAAACGCTGCAGCCGGTGATTGCGCAGGGTAACCGGCCGGCTTTTTTGCCTGGCTCCCCTTGGAAAGCCGCTCCCCTGGTCCAGCTTTCCCTTGCGGCTCTCCATCGTCTGATGGAACATCCGCCAGCCGGGAAACCGCCCCGGTGGATTATGGAAGGGGCTGGCGAGGATCAGGGGGATCTTCGCCCCTAATCAGGAGAACAGGGATGACGAAGTCTTTCAGCTTCGGTCTTTTGACCGCGTCTATTCTGGCGCTGAGTACGAGCGCCGCATTTGCGGATTACGAACTCAATATTCTTCATATCAACGATTTCCACTCGCGCATCGAATCGATCAACAAGTTCGATTCCACCTGCTCTGCCGAGGAAGAGGGCAAGAATGAGTGCTTCGGTGGTGCCGCGCGCCTGAAGACCGCGATCGACCAGCGCCGCCAGGCTTTGACGGGCAAAAACACGCTGCTGCTCAACGCCGGCGACAATTTCCAGGGCTCGCTGTTTTACACGACCTACAAGGGCGCAGCCGAAGCCGAGATGCTGAACATGATGAAGTTCGACGCGATGACCGTCGGCAATCATGAATTCGACGACAGCGAAGATGGGCTCGCGACCTTCCTCGACAAGGTGCAGTTCCCCGTCGTCACCGCAAACGTCAAGGCAAGTGCTGCCTCCAAGATCGGCGACCGTGTCAAGCCTTCGCTCGTTCTTGATATCGGCGGCCAGAAGATCGGCATCGTCGGCGCCGTCACCAACGACACGCCCGAGCTTTCCTCCCCCGGCCCGAATGTGACCATTGCCGACGACGTCCAGAGCATTACGGCTGAAGTTCAGAAGCTGAAGAGCGAAGGCGTCAACAAGATCATTGCGCTTACCCATGTCGGCTACCCGCGCGATCTCGCCATGATCGCCAAGATCCCTGATGTCGACGTGGTCGTCGGCGGTCATTCGCACAGCCTGCTGTCGAACACGGATCCGAAAGCCGAAGGCCCCTATCCGACGATGGTCGACAATCCCGGCGGCTACAAGGTGCCGGTGGTGCAGGCCGCCTCCTACAGCAAATATCTCGGCGATCTCGTCGTCAATTTCGATGATAACGGCGTCGTCAAGGAAGCCAAGGGCGACCCCATCCTGATCGATTCCTCCTTCACGCCCGACCCGGCCGTCGCGGCACGCATTGTCGAACTGGCAAAGCCGATCGAAGAGCTGCGCAAGAAGGTGATCGGATCCTCGGAAGGCCCGATCGAGGGCGACCGCAAGGTCTGCCGCGTCAAGGAATGCTCGATGGGCAACCTGGTCGCCGATGCCATACTTGACCGCAGCAGGAACCAGGGCGTGACCATTGCCATCCAGAACGGCGGCGGCCTGCGTGCCTCCATCGACGGCGGCGACGTCACCCAAGGCGAAGTCATCACTGTGCTGCCCTTCCAGAATACGCTCGCAACCTTCCAGCTGACCGGTGCCGATATCGTCAAGGCGCTCGAAAACGGCGTCAGTCAGATTGACCAGGGCGCCGGCAGGTTCCCGCAGGTTGCCGGCCTCAAATTCACCTTCGACCAGTCGAAGCCGGTCGGCAGCCGCGTCAGCGACGTGCTGGTCAAGGACGGCGACAATTTCGTGCCGATCGACAATGCCAAGACCTATGGCGTCGCCACCAACAACTTCATGCGCGCCGGCGGCGATGGCTATGTCGCCTTCAAGGACGGCCAGAATGCCTATGACTTCGGTCCGGATCTGGCCGATGTGACGGCCGAATATATCGCCGCACACTCGCCCTATAAGCCCTACACGGACGGCCGCATCACTGAAATTGCGCAGGCTGTTTCGGAGCAGGCTCCGGCAGCTTCGGCTCCCGCTGCTCCCGCACCCGCGGCTCCGGCGCCTGCTGCGCCAGCTCCATCTGCAGAACCCGCACCGGCCCCTGCCACTCCCGCTCCGGCAGCCTCCGCAACCGCGGCGCCCTCGACCCACGTCATCGCTTCCGGCGACACGTTCTGGGATCTCGCCAAGACCTTCTACGGCGATGGAGCCGAATGGCGCAAATTGTCGGAAGCCAATGGCAGCCCGAACCCGCGCCATTTGCGGATTGGCGAGGAAATCCAGGTTCCCGCCAAGTAAGACGATTTGTCCCGATCATGAGAGCCGGTCCGGGGTTCCCCGGGCCGGCTTTTCTTCTTATAGGGTGAACCGTGAGCGGCCGGCTGCGTATGAGCCGGCGAGGCACGAAAGCGCGTTGGGGCCAGAATGACAGATACTTCACTCCGCCCGGCGGATCATCCCGCCGTCAAATTCGGCAAGGTCGGCGTCCTGCTGGTCAATCTCGGCACGCCTGACGGCACCGATTACACGTCCATGCGCCGCTACCTGCGCGAATTCCTGACCGACAAACGCGTCATCGAGTGGTCGCCCTGGAAGTGGTATCCGATCCTGTTCGGCATCGTACTCAACACGCGCCCGCAGAAAGTTGGCAAGGCCTATGAGACGATCTGGAACAAGGAGCTGAATGAAAGCTGGCTGCGCACCTATACCCGCAATCAGTCGGATTTCATGGCTGAACGCCTGAAGGACCTGCCAAACGTCAAGGTCGATTGGGCGATGCGCTACGGCACCCCTTCGATCCCCTCGCGCATCGAAGCGCTGAAGGATGAAGGCTGCGACCGCATCCTGCTCTTCCCGCTTTATCCGCAATATGCGGCCGCCACTACCGCAACCGTCAATGACAAGGCCTTCCAGAAGCTGCTCACCATGCGCTGGCAGCCGGCATTGCGCACCGTTCCCGACTACCATGACGACGAGACCTATATCGAAGCCCTGGCAAAATCCGTCGAGCAGCATCTCGCTACCCTCGACTGGAAACCGGAGATGCTTCTCGCCTCCTTCCACGGCATCCCGCTCTCCTATTTCCAGCAAGGCGATCCCTACTACTGCCAGTGTCAGAAGACGGGGCGCCTGCTGCGCGAGCGTCTGGGGCTCACCAGGGAGAACTTCATGGTCACCTTCCAGTCCCGTTTCGGGCCGGAAGAATGGCTGCAGCCCTATACCGACAAGACCGTCGAGAAGCTGGCGCAGGACGGTGTCAAACGCATCGCCGTCATGAACCCCGGCTTCGTTTCCGACTGTCTGGAAACACTGGAAGAGATCGCGGAACAAGCCGCCCATTCTTTCAAGCACAATGGCGGCGAGCAGTTCACACATATTCCCTGCCTGAACGACGGTGAAGACGGCATGCAGGTGCTGGAAAAAGTCGTACGCCGCGAGCTGCTCGGCTGGGCTTGATCCCTGCGGCGCCAGATTTTCTGCGCCTGCAATAGATAAAAGCGCCCTGCGCCCCAGATCTAAAGAATGGCCGGCAGGCGATTGCAATCGCGTCGCAGACACGACTGCATCCCGCACATTCACAGCCTCGTGCCTTATTGATCTGGACGCATTTGATGACTTCGGGTTTGAGAAAATTGATTGTCTTCGCCTGCTTGCTCGTTATCGCAGGGGGCGGTTATTTCGTTTGGGAGCGTTATCAGCGGATCTCTGCCAGCACCACTCCGAAAGGCATCGTCGGGCAGGTCGCGTGTCAACTCCGCCTCCGCGATGTCAAAACCAGCAATCTGAGGCCGGACGATCAACCGTTTCTCACCAATTGCCTCATGGGCGGCTACATCACCAAGAGCGACCTTGACGACGTCGGCCTATCACCCTGATTTGACAGGCGCAGCCGTCATTCCTTCCTTGCAAATATCGTGCTAACTCACCACGTCAGTTAGGTGGGCTTAGGGAGGAATACATGCTGCTGGGCGGCTTCGATATCGTCGTGATCGTATTGGTGATTTTTGTCATCATGGTGCTCTTTGCGGGTATCAAGACGGTTCCTCAGGGCTATCGCTATACGATCGAGCGTTTCGGCCGCTACACACGCACGCTGGAACCGGGCCTCAACCTGATCACCCCTTTCATTGAGCGTGTCGGCGCCAGGATGAACGTGATGGAACAGGTGCTGAGCGTGCCGACCCAGGAGGTGATTACCAAGGATAATGCTTCGGTCTCAGCCGATGCCGTGTCCTTCTACCAGGTGCTGAATGCCGCTCAGGCCGCCTATCAGGTCTCCAATCTGGAAAATGCAATCCTGAACCTCACCATGACCAACATCCGCTCCGTCATGGGCTCGATGGACCTCGACGAACTGCTCTCCAATCGCGATGCAATCAACGACCGGCTGCTGCGTGTTGTTGACGAAGCTGTGCATCCCTGGGGCATCAAGGTTACCCGCGTTGAGATCAAGGACATCCAGCCGCCGCGCGATCTCGTTGACGCGATGGCCCGCCAGATGAAAGCCGAGCGCGAGAAGCGTGCTCAGGTGCTGGAAGCCGAAGGTTCGCGCAACGCGCAGATTCTGCGAGCCGAGGGCGCCAAGCAATCCGCCATCCTCGAGGCCGAAGGCCAGCGCGAAGCCGCCTTCCGCAACGCTGAAGCCCGTGAGCGCCTAGCCGAGGCCGAGGCCAAGGCGACGCGCATGGTCTCCGAAGCCATCGCCGTTGGCGACGTACAGGCGATCAACTATTTCGTTGCACAGAAATATACGGAAGCGCTGGCATCGATCGGCCAGGCGAACAATGCCAAGGTTGTGCTGATGCCGATGGAGGCTTCCTCCATTCTCGGTTCGCTTGCCGGTATCGGTTCGATCGCCCGCGAAGTCTTTGGCGACAGCAACAATCCGCCGCCGCCACGCCCGCGTCCTGGTCCGGTGCGTTCGACGCCTCCGGTCGCCCCACCTCCGCCCAGTCCCTTCAATCCCAGTTCGGAGCGATGAGCGATGTTGGCGAAGATCGTCGGCGAACTTGGACCGTGGAGCTGGTGGGTGGCAGGTCTCGTGCTGCTCGCCGCCGAAATGGTCGTGCCCGGCTTTTTCCTCGTCTGGATCGGGCTTGCGGCACTTGCCGTCGGCGTTCTGTCGCTTCTCTTCTGGGATGCCGCCTTCTGGGTCTGGGAACTTCAGGCGATCCTCTTCGCCATCCTGGCGGTCGCTGCAACATTTATTGGAAGGCGGCTGACTTTGCGTAACGACAGGACGGACGAGCCGTTCCTCAATCAGCGCGGCGCGAGCCTTGTTGGTCGTACCGCGACACTACACGAACCGATCCGCGAAGGCCGCGGCCGCATTCGTCTCGACGACACGATGTGGCAGGTCATGGGGCCGAATCTTCCGGCCGGAACACAGGTCAGGGTCGTTTCCAGCAGCGGCCGCGACCTGACGGTGGAACCGACCTGATCAGGCGACTCCGATCCGCAAGAGATCGTGGAAATGAACGAGCCCGATCGGCCGTTGATCGTCGTCGACGACGATAAGCGCACCGATCTTATATTGTTCGAGCAGCGCCATGGCCGCAGTCGCCAGGATCGTCGGCCTCACAGTCTTCGGCGTCTGCGTCATGATGTCGTCGACTATCAGCTCTGCGAGATTGCGGTTGAGATTGCGGGACATGTCACCATCCGTGACGATGCCGCAAAGCCGGCCCTCCGCATCCAGAACGCCGACACAGCCGAAATGCTTGTGCGACAGCACCCTGATTGCGTCAGGCACGGACGTGCCCTTGGAGACGAGCGGCAGGCGGTCACCGGTATGCATGACGTCGGCGACATGCATCAGGCTGGCACCCAGCTTGCCGCCGGGATGGAAGACATGGAAGTCCGTAGCAGTGAAGCCGCGCGCGTCCAGAAGCGCGATCGCGAGGGCATCGCCGAGCGCGAGCTGCATCATTGTCGACGTGGTCGGCGCCAGCCCGTTGGGGCAGGCCTCTTCCTCATTGGGAATTAACAGAGCAATATCTGCAGCAGTCGCCAGCGAGGACCGCGGGCTGCAGGTCATGGCGATCAGCGGAATGGAAAAACGGCGCGTGTAGGAAATGATGCTTTTCAGCTCCGCGCTCTCGCCGCCCTTCGAGATTGCGAGCACGACGTCGTCGCCGGCAATCATGCCGAGGTCGCCGTGATTGGCTTCCGCCGCATGCACGAAAAAGGCTGGCGTACCCGTTGAAGCGAAGGTGGCAGCAATCTTCGTGCCGATATGGCCGCTCTTGCCGACGCCGGTCACGATCACGCGGCCGGTATTCTCCCCAATCACCTCGACCGCTCGGGTAAAGGGTCCGGCCAGCCCATCATCGAAAGCACGCTCGAGTGCTTCCAGGGCGCGCCTTTCAATGCTGACGGTGCGCTTACCCGACTCCAGAACGCTGTTTTCGACGAGTTTTACCGCTCTTCTGATCATGGCAATGCGTTAGACCTTTTCACTTTACCTGTCCACCCGACAATCTTTCCCATGTATGAACACGCGGCCTGCGCGGCAACGAATGATTAACCACAAGGCTTTACGCTTGGGTAAGACTTCGAAGCATTTCAGGCGCGGATTGAATGGGCCAGGGAAAACAGACGAGCAGTGTGACGCCGCTCCGCGCCATGAGCCGTGCCGTCTCCATCACGGCTATCGGCTTGCTGCTCGTGCCCTCAGCTTTCGCGCAGCAGATCACGTCGCAGCAACAATCGGCAGGCACGGCAAATTCCCGCACCACGGCCACGTCAGCCACGCAGCGCAGCGGCGCGGGCAACGCGGCGCCGGACGGCGGTGGCGCGGGCGATGATACGACCACCCCTGCCAACACCTCGACACAGGCACAGGACGCAGACAGCGCAATAGCATCCGCTCGACCACCGCTGCCCGACGACGACATCACCGGTTCGATCCTGGACGAGGATATGCGCAGGCTGAACACCCGCGAGCCCCGCCTCGACGAGACACAGGCACGCAAGGTATCTGAGAGCGTCTCGACCGAGCAGACGCCGGGGATCCCGCTCGGCAGCTTTGTACTGCGCCCGAGCGTCACCCAAACGATCAACACCGAAACCACGAAGGATGGCGGCACGAAAAAAAGCCGCGGTTTTCTCGAAACCGACATGGGCGCGACGCTGACCTCCGACTGGAGCCGGCATCAGCTGACCGTAACCTCCGAAGGAGCCTGGCAGCAGAACATCAGCGGCGAGGGTGAAGAACAGCCATCCTTCAAGATCGATGGCGATCTGCGGTTGGACCTGACGCGCGACACCGTCGGCCACATCACCGGCGGCTATAATTTCTACCGCGAAGACACGGATGATCCGGATGCGATCACCAACGCCGATCAGCAATCCGATGTGCAGGAGTTTACCGGCGGCGCGTCCATCGAGCACGACTTCGGCATCTTGCGCGGGACCGCCGCGCTCGCAATCTCCCGCGCGATTTATTCGGACGCCGAGCTTTCGAACGGTACGACAGTTTCGATGAGCGACCGCAACGAGACTACGGGGACCGTGCGCGGCCGCATCGGCTATGAACTGTCACCCGCCCTCATTCCGTTTATCGAAGCGTCTATCGGCAAGACGAATTACGATGAACGCACCGATTCATCGGGTTACCGGCGTTCGGGAGACAGCTACGGCGGCAAGGGCGGCGTGCAGGTCGATATGGGCGAAAAACTCAAGGGCGAGGTCGCAGTCGGTTATGCGACGGCGGATTTCGACGACAGCCGCCTGAAATCGATAGACACGGCAACACTCGATGCAAGCCTGCTCTGGTCGCCGATCCGCGGAACGAATGTCAATCTGGATCTGCAGACCAGCATCCAGCCGTCGACGGCGGCGGGCGAAAGCGGCTATGTCTCGCATCAGCTGACGACAACGGTCGATCATCAGCTGCGCGACAATCTGGTAACGACGGTTATCGGCGGGGTGACGCTACGCGACTATCCAAGCGGCAGCACGATAAGCGACGAGACGGTTTACACCGCCTCGACTGGTCTTATCTGGAATATCAACCGATACCTCGATTTCACCAGCACGCTTGGCTACGAGCTGACCACCCGCAAGGAAGGCGACGACTCGCAGCAATGGCGAGCCGGCGTCGGTCTCAAATTGAAGCGCTGAACAGCCTTACTTCAGGCGGGCGAGCAGGTTCTTGAAACCGTCTTCGACGGTCGGGCGGATATCCGCGCGCTCAAGAGCAAAAGCAACGTTGGCGAGGATGAAACCGTCCTTTGCTCCGCAATCGTATGTCTCGCCCTTGAAGTGATAGCCGGCGAAATCCTGTTCCTTCAGCAGTTTCAGCATGCCGTCGGTGAGCTGGATTTCGTTGCCGGCGCCGCGCTCCTGGGTCTCCAGGATCTTGAAGATTTCCGGCTGCAGGATGTAACGGCCGTTGATGAAGAAGTTGGACGGAGCCGTACCCTTGGCCGGCTTCTCGACCATGCCGGTGATGCGGAAACCTTCGCCGACGGATTCGCCAACGCCGACGATACCGTATTTGTGTGCCTGGTCGGGAGCGCATTCCTCGACGGCGATGATGTTGCCGCCGCTATGCTCATAGAGATCGATCATGCCCTTCATGCAGCCTTTTTGATCCTTCATGATCATGTCGGGCAGAAGCAGGGCGAAAGGCTCGTCGCCGATGATCTCACGGGCGCACCAGACGGCGTGGCCGAGGCCGAGCGGCTCCTGCTGACGGGTAAAGCTCACCGTGCCTGCCTTGGGAAGCTGCTGCTGCAGGAGGGTGATTTCCGCCTTCTTGGCGCGCTCCTTGAGCGTCTGCTCAAGTTCGAAATGAATATCGAAGTAATCTTCGATGACATGTTTGTTACGACCAGTAACAAAAACCAGATGTTCAATGCCCGCTTCAAGTGCTTCGTCGACGACATACTGAATGATTGGCTTGTCGACGACAGTCAGCATTTCCTTCGGAACCGCTTTTGTGGCTGGAAGGAATCGCGTTCCCAGGCCTGCAACCGGAAATACTGCCTTACGAACTTTCTTATTCAGAGCCACACCGACCTCCTGTTTTGACTATACCGCTTTTAATTCAACGCTATATCGATTTGAACTAGTATAGAATTGCTACCGTTTTGCAAATGGTGACTGGACCGGCCGCCCATGGTAAAGAATTTGTTGACTCCGTTCCTGTAATTTCAGCGTAGGACGGGCATGACGTACCGCCCAGGCTAAAACTGAAGATGACGGATACGACTGCCGATGACCCAAAAATATATAAACTCCCTTCGTGGTCTTGCTCTCGCCCTCGTTGTCGCCACAGCGACCGGACTGGCCCCCAATAACGCAAAAGCGGATGCCCGGTTCCAGAAGTGGATCGCGGACTTCTACCAAACTGCCGCGCAGAGTGGCATCAGTAAGGCAACCTATCAGAAAGCCTTTTCGGGGGTAAGCGAGCCTGACCCGACAGTACTGGAAAAGGCGACCTATCAGCCTGAATTCACATCTAAAATCTGGGATTACGTCGATTCCCGCGTCAATCCCTACACTGTGGAAATCGGCCGCAAGATGGCCGCCAAGTATGGCAAGACGCTGGATCAGATCCAGCGCCAATTCGGTGTCGACAAATCGATTCTGCTCGCCATCTGGTCGATGGAATCAAATTACGGCGCAGTTCTCGCTAAGGATGAGCGCCTTCACTATGTGCCACGCGCATTGGCAACGCTTGCCTATGCCGACCCCAAGCGTGCCAAATTTGCCAAGAAGCAGTTGATCGCTGCGCTGAAGATCCTGCAGAACGGCGACGTGCCCGCCAAGCAAATGACCGGGTCGTGGGCCGGCGCCATGGGCCACACCCAGTTCATACCGACAAGCTATCTTCTCTACGCCGTCGATGCCGATGGCAACGGCCATCGCGACATCTGGAATTCGGTGCCCGATGCGCTGGCGACTTCGGCCAACCTTCTCATGAAGAACGGCTGGGACACCGGCAGGACCTGGGGCTACGAGGTTGCGGTGCCGGCATCCGCCGCCCAGCAGACCGGCAAGACGCGTACACTGGCCCAATGGGCGGCCCTCGGCCTGAAGCGTCCGAATGGCAAGCCTTTCAAGGACGGCGATACCCGCGCCATGCTGAAGATGCCGGCGGGTGCGGATGGCCCGGGCTTCCTGATGACGGCGAACTTCTTCACCATCAAGAACTACAATGCCTCCGATAGCTACGCTCTTGCCGTCGGCCTTCTCGCAGACCAGATCGCCGGCTTTGGCGGCATGCAGCAGCGATGGCCGCGTCCCCAAGGTGCGCTGGACATCACTGAGAAGTTCGAATTGCAAACGCGCCTGAAGACGCTTGGCTATTATAGCGGCGATGTCGACGGCAATTTCGGATCCGGCTCCAAGGCAGCCATCGCCGCCGTTCAGGAGCGCATCGGCATGCAGCCGGATGGTGAGCCGTCGCTCTCGCTTCTCGATGCACTGCGCCGTTAAAGCGCCGTACGTTCAGGCACGTGAAGGGCGCCTTAACTCCTTGAATTTACGCATCGTGCCTTCCGGGAATCGATAATGATTTTCGAGCCGATGCTGTAGAAGCGGGGAAAGCCTGACCTAAATAATACGGGTAGAGTGGACGGAAAGCTGCTGCCTATGCAAAATGCCCGGCAGATGCGGAACTGCCCGATGACAAGAAAAATTAACCGGACCCGATGGATTCGTGGGCTTGCGCTCGCCGCAGCCGCGTTGTCTCTTTGCCTGGGTTCAATGCTGCCGGCCCATTACGCCGAGGCGCAGGAGCTTCGTTATCAGCGCCGCTCCATCCTCGATTTCTTTCTCGGCCGCCGTTACATCGACGAGAATCCACAGCCCGAAATGCGCGACCAGCCGCGGCGGCAACAGCAGCCACGCAGGCGCCCGCCAGCGCAGAAGGCCGTGACACCAATGCGCACGGCGCCGGTCGCGCCCAGCCAACCCGTGGTCCAAAAGCTCGACAACGCCCAGAAAATTCTGGTCGTTGGCGACTTTCTGGCCGGCGGGCTGGGTGACGGCCTCACCGCCGCTTTCGAAACCTCGCCCGGTGTCGTGATCGAAGCCCGCAGCAACGTCTCGTCTGGCCTCGTTCGTGACGACTACTACAATTGGCCCGGCGAATTGCCGAAAATGATCGACGAGCTGAAACCGGCTATGGTCGTCGTCATGATCGGCGCCAACGATCGCCAGCAGATGGTGACGGATGCCGGCAAGGAAAAGTTCCGCACCGATGGCTGGTTCAGCGAATATCAGCGCCGCGTGCTGGCCTTCGGCAAGGAGGTAACGAGCCGCAAGATTCCGCTGCTCTGGGTCGGGCTTCCCGCCTTCGAATCCGATTCGATGACCGCTGACGCCGTGCAGATGAACCAGCTCTACCGCAATCAACTGGAAAGTATCGGTGGCGAATTCGTCGATATCTGGGACGGCTTCGTGGACGAGAATGGCAAGTTCATCGTCACCGGCTCCGATGTCAACGGCCAGCAGGTGCGCTTGCGCACGACCGATGGCATCAACCTGACGCAGGCAGGTCGCCGCAAGCTGGCCTTCTACGTGGAAAAGCCCGCTCGCCGCCTTCTCGGCACTCAGGCGAGCCCCGATCTCGTGCGCCTCGATCCCGGCAACCTGCCGGCGCTGACGCTGCCCAACAATCCGGTTGAACACACGCAGCCGATCAGCCTGTCCGACCCGAACCTCGATGGCGGAGCGGAACTGCTCGGTGCCAGCAAGACACCGCCGGTGACGCTGACGAAGTCGCCGCGCGATCTCTTGGTCGAACAGGGGGAAATGGCCCCCGCGCCGGCGGGGCGTATAGACGATTACCGCATGCCGACGCTGAAGACGACGGCGGAAGTCTCCGTAAAATAGGAAAGGGCCGTTTGCGCGGCCCTTATTGATATTCGGGACTTACTGGGCTGCCGCCTGCGGCCAGGTCAGATAGTAGAAGTTCGAGCCGATCTGGCCAAAATAGGCGTTGCTGTTGTCGAGCTGATCCACGTAGTGATTACCCTGCTTGACGAAGGACGCATCATCGCCGCGCTTCAGATGCGCGTTGAGGAAATCGTTCCAGCCGCTGGCGTCGATATCGGTGCCGGGCTTGCTGTCTGTATTCGCTTCATCCGGATTTTCGACATCCCAGGCGGTGATGGAAACGCCCTGCGTCGGATCGGAGACCGTCAGCGTACCATTTTCAAGAGCGGCGAGCATGTCATGCGCCGTACCACCAGTCCCTTCCTGCTGGGCCGCCTCTTCAAGCTGCTTTTTAAGCATGGCCATGAAGGAAGAACTCGTCACATCGGTACTTTCGCCCGACGTATCGGTCGTCTCCTCGGCCTGATCGTTCTGCGTCGAGAGCGTATCGAGCAGGCTTGCCAGCGCATTGTTGGAAAGTAGCGACGACGTGTCGGGATCGAGACCGTCAGGGCATATTGGGCTGAGACCAGCCGCGTACTATCGATTGCGGAAACCATGGTTTTTCCTTTGATATGGTCCGCAGCAACCTTGTCCCTGCGCCACGGCCAACAGTAAACGCCTCACGACTGAGCGGACGGGGGCATGTCCGGCCAGTCGTCGCGGGCCGGTTCGGGCCTGCGCACGCAAGAATCCTGCGGTTCGGGAATTGCATGGAGCTTGCCGGAGGCCGCGGCGCGTCAACCGGTCGCACCACGAAAAACTCCGCCGGAATACGGCGGAGTTTTATCGCTCGACGAATTATTCGAAGAGGATCAGCTCGGCAGGACGGTGGAGCCCATCAGTGCCTCGTCGATCGCGCGTGCCGCCTGGCGGCCTTCGCGGATCGCCCAGACCACCAGCGATTGGCCGCGGCGCACGTCACCGGCCGTCCATAGCTTGTCGACAGAGGTCTTGTAGTCACGATCGTTGGCAACGACGTTGGTCGATCCGCGCTTGTCGACATTGAGCGTCAGCTTGCCGTCGAGTTCCTTCAAAACGCTGTCATTGAACGGACCGCTGAAGCCGATGGCGATAAAGGCAAGATCCGCCTTGATGACAAAATCCGTACCCGGAACCGGGCGGCGGCGCTCATCGACTTCGCAGCACTTCACACCGGTCAGCACACCGTCTTCACCGACGAATTCGAGCGTCGCGACCTGGAATTCGCGGATCGCGCCTTCGGCCTGCGAAGAGGAGGTGCGCATCTTCGTGGCCCAGAACGGCCAGACGGCGAGCTTGTCTTCCTTCTCCGGCGGCTGCGGACGAATGTCGAGCTGGGTCACCTTGACAGCCCCCTGACGGAAGGCCGTGCCGACGCAGTCCGACGCCGTGTCACCACCTCCGACGACCACGATATGCTTGGCGCCGGCCAGGATCGGGTCGGACGGCCAGCCGGTGCTGTCGATATTCTCGCGACCGACACGCTTGTTCTGCTGAACGAGATACGGCATCGCATCGTGAACACCGGCGAGATCGGTGCCGGGAATACCGGCTGCGCGCGGCGTCTCGGAGCCGCCGCAGTAAAGCACGGCATCATAATCGGCGAGCAACTGTTCGACCTTGACGTCGACGCCGACATTGACGCCGCAATGGAAGGTGACGCCCTCTCCCTTCATCTGCTCGACGCGGCGATCGATGAAGTTCTTTTCCATCTTGAAGTCCGGAATGCCGTAGCGCAGCAGACCGCCCGGCTTCGTCTCACGCTCGTAGAGATGCACGTCATGACCGGCGCGGCCGAGCTGCTGGGCAGCAGCCATGCCGGCGGGGCCGGAACCGATGATCGCGACCTTCTTGCCGGTATGGATCGTTGCCGGCTGCGGGCGGATGAAGCCGAGCTCGTAAGCCTTGTCGGCAATCGCCTGCTCGACCGTCTTGATGGCAACAGGCGCGTCCTCGAGGTTCAGCGTACAGGCCTCTTCACAGGGAGCGGGGCAGACGCGACCTGTGAATTCCGGGAAGTTGTTGGTCGAATGCAGGTTCTGGATCGCCGCTTCCCAGTTGTTGTTGTAGACGAGGTCGTTCCAGTCCGGAATCTGGTTGTGAACCGGGCAGCCGGTCGGGCCGTGGCAGTAGGGGATGCCACAGTCCATGCAGCGCGCTGCCTGTTTCTGCACTTCCGGGTCCGACATCGGGATCGTGAATTCGCGGAAATGACGGATGCGATCCGACGCCGGCTGATACTTCGCCACCTGCCGGTCGATTTCCAGAAAACCTGTAACCTTACCCATATTTTCGTCCCTTACCCTCATGACCGCCTCGCCCGCGGCCAGTTGTCTGTTCAGCCTCGATCGCGGAGGCAGGTTGTTTGTCTTGACCGTCATCAGAACATATCCCTTGTCGCCATCCACGCGGTTGCGCAAGCTTCGGGCTTGCGGCTGATCGTCGTTGAGTCATTGAGATATTTCGGTCATCCGCCACGCGCGCTTTGGAGCGTGGCGGATTGTTCGGTGCAATTATTCGGCAGCGATGCCCATCCGGCTGCGTTCCATTTCCTCAAGGGCGCGCCGGTACTCGACGGGCATGACCTTGCGGAATTTCGGGCGATAGTCGGCCCAGTGCTCAAGGATTTCCTTGGCGCGGGTGGAGCCCGTATAGTGCAGATGGTTGGAGATCAACTGGTAGAGGCGCTCCTCGTCGTGGCGCGTCATGTCACCAGAGACGTCGACTCGTCCCTTGTGCATGAGGTCGCCTCCGTGATGGTGCAGCTTCTCCAGCATGTCATCCTCTTCCGGAACCGGCTCGAGCTCGACCATGGCCATGTTGCAGCGGCTGGCGAAATCGCCTGTCTCGTCGAGAACATAGGCCACGCCGCCGGACATGCCGGCCGCGAAGTTGCGGCCCGTTGCGCCGAGCACGACGACCACGCCACCCGTCATATACTCGCAGCCGTGGTCGCCCACGCCTTCAACGACGGTGATCGCACCGGAGTTGCGAACTGCGAAACGCTCGCCCGCGACACCACGGAAGTAGCACTCGCCTTCGGTCGCCCCGTAAAGAACGGTATTGCCGACGATGATCGAGTTTTCAGCGACGATCCTCGAATTGTCAGGCGGGCGGATAATGATCTTGCCGCCCGAGAGACCCTTGCCGACATAGTCGTTACCGTCGCCGATCAGGTTGAAGGTGACGCCGCGTGCCAGGAACGCGCCGAAGCTCTGCCCGGCGGTACCTTTCAGGGTGACGTTGATCGTATCTTCCTTCAGCCCACGATGGTTATAACGCTTGGCGACCTCGCCCGAGAGCATTGCACCCGCCGAGCGGTCGACGTTCTTGATATCGACTTCGAAGGCGACGGGCGTCTTCGATGCCAGTGCCGGCTCGGCGGCCGCAATCATCTTGCGGTCGAGAATGTCGTCGATCGGGTGCTTCTGGCGTGTTGTCCAGTAGGTCTCTTCCTTCGGTGCATCGACCTTGTGGAAGATCTTGGCGAAGTCGAGCCCCTTGGCCTTCCAGTGCGCCAGCATCTCATCCTTCTCGAGCAGTTCCGAAGCACCGATGATGTCATCGAGCTTGGTGAAGCCGAGGGAGGCGAGAATTTCGCGCACTTCGTTGGCGACGAAGAAGAAGTAGTTGATGACATGCTCGGGAGTGCCCTTGAAGCGCTTGCGCAGGACGGGATCCTGCGTCGCCACGCCGACCGGACAGGTGTTGAGATGGCACTTGCGCATCATGATGCAGCCGGCAGCAATCAGCGGAGCCGTCGCAAAGCCGAATTCGTCGGCGCCGAGCAGCGCGCCGACGACGACGTCACGGCCGGTCTTCAGACCACCATCGACCTGCAGGGCAACACGCGAGCGCAGCCCGTTCAGCACCAGAGTCTGCTGTGTTTCGGCAAGGCCGATTTCCCAAGGCGAACCGGCATGCTTCAGCGAAGTGAGCGGTGATGCACCTGTACCGCCGTCGAAACCGGCGACCGTGATGTGGTCGGCACGGGCCTTGGCAACACCGGCGGCAACCGTGCCGACGCCGACTTCCGAGACGAGCTTGACCGATACATCCGAGGTCGGATTGACGTTCTTCAGGTCGTAGATCAGCTGCGCCAGATCTTCGATCGAGTAGATGTCATGGTGCGGTGGCGGCGAAATCAGGCCGACGCCCGGCGTCGAGTGACGGGTCTTGGCAACGACCGCATCGACCTTGTGGCCGGGCAACTGGCCGCCTTCACCGGGCTTAGCACCCTGCGCAACCTTGATCTGCAGCACATCGGCATTGACCAGATATTCCGTCGTCACGCCGAAACGGCCGGAGGCGATCTGCTTGATCGCCGAGCGCTCGGGGTTCGACGAACCATTCGGCAGCGGCATGTAACGGTCGCTCTCTTCACCGCCTTCGCCGGTGTTCGACTTGCCGCCGATCCGGTTCATGGCGATTGCCAGCGTCGTATGCGCCTCGCGGCTGATCGAGCCGAAGGACATGGCACCCGTCGAGAAGCGCTTGACGATATCGACCGCGGGCTCAACGCTGTCGAGCGAGACCGGCGTGCGGCCGAGTGCCTCGGCGCTCTTGATCTTGAAGAGGCCGCGGATCGTGTTCATGCGCAGTGCCGAGGTGTTCACCATCTCGGAGAATTCGCGGTAACGATCCTCGGCATTGCCGCGCACCGCATGCTGCAGGGCAGCCACGGCATCCGGCGTCCAGGCATGGCTTTCGCCGCGCATACGGTAGGCATATTCGCCGCCGATATCGAGGTTGCTCGCCAGGATCGGATCGCGGCCGAAGGCAGACTTGTGACGGATGACCGTCTCGTTGGCGATTTCTTCCAGACCGACGCCTTCGATCGTCGTTGCCGTACCGAAGAAATACTTGTCGACGAATTCCGACTGCAGGCCGATCGCATCGAAGATCTGCCCGCCGCAATAGGACTGATAGGTCGAGATGCCCATCTTGGACATGACCTTCAGGATGCCCTTACCGACAGCCTTGATATAGCGATAGACGACTTCGTTGGCGTCGACTTCCTTCGGGAATTCACCCTTGGCATGCATGTCGAGCAGCGTGTCGAAAGCGAGATAGGGGTTGATCGCTTCCGCACCGTAACCGGCCAGCAGGCAGAAATGATGCACTTCGCGCGGCTCGCCGGTCTCGACGACGAGACCAACCGAGGTGCGCAGCCCCTTGCGGATCAGGTGATGGTGCACGGCAGCAGTCGCCAGCAGCGCCGGGATCGCGATACGATCCGGACCGATCTGGCGGTCGGAGAGCACGATGATGTTGTAGCCGCCCTTGACAGCCGCTTCCGCACGCTCGCACAGACGGTCGAGCATTTCCGGCATGCCTTCGGCGCCGCGCTCTACATCATAGGTGAAGTCGAGCGTCTTGGTGTCGAAACGGTCTTCCGTGTGACCGATGGAGCGGATCTTTTCGAGATCGCCATTGGTCAGGATCGGCTGGCGTACTTCCAGTCGCTTGGCATTCGCCATGCCTTCATGGTCGAGAATGTTCGGACGCGGACCGATGAAGGAAACGAGGCTCATGACCAGTTCTTCGCGGATCGGGTCGATCGGCGGGTTCGTCACCTGCGCGAAGTTCTGCTTGAAATAGGTGTAAAGCAGCTTCGACTTCTCGGACATGGCCGAGATCGGCGTATCCGTGCCCATCGAGCCGATCGCTTCCTGACCCGTCGTCGCCATCGGCGACATCAGGATCTTGGTGTCCTCGGTCGTGTAACCGAAGGCCTGCTGGCGATCGAGCAGTGAGACGTCGCGGCGAAGCGCGCGCGGCTCGACCGGCTTCAGGTCTTCCAGAATGAGTTGCGTGCGGTTGAGCCAGCTGCGATAGGGATGCGCGTTCGCAAGCTGCGCCTTCACCTCGTCATCGGAGATGATCCGGCCCTCTTCCATATCGATCAGCAGCATCTTGCCGGGCTGCAGACGCCACTTCTGGATGATGCTCTCTTCGGGAACCGGCAGCGTGCCGGCTTCCGATGCCAGGATGACGCGGTCGTCATCGGTGACGAGATAGCGTGCCGGACGCAGGCCGTTACGGTCGAGCGTCGCACCGATCTGCTTGCCATCGGTGAAGGCAACGGCAGCCGGCCCGTCCCAGGGCTCCATCAGCGCGGCATGATACTCGTAGAATGCCTTGCGTTCGGGCGACATGGACTGATTACCCGCCCATGCTTCCGGGATCAGCATCATGACGGCATGCGATAGCGAATAGCCGCCGCGCAGAAGGAATTCGAGCGCGTTATCGAAACAGGCCGTATCCGACTGGCCTTCATAGGAGATCGGCCAGAGCTTGGAAATGTCCTCGCCGAAAAGCGGAGAAGAGACCGAAGCCTGACGCGCCGCCATCCAGTTGACGTTGCCGCGCAGCGTGTTGATTTCGCCGTTATGGGCGACCATGCGATAGGGGTGCGCGAGCTTCCAGGACGGGAAGGTGTTGGTCGAGAAGCGCTGATGCACGAGGGCGACCGCGCTTTCGAAACGCGGGTCCGCCAAGTCCTTGTAATAGGCGCCGACCTGATAGGCCAGGAACATGCCCTTGTAGACGACGGTCGTGCTGGACAGCGACACCGGATAGAAGTGGCTCTCCTCACCGTCGAACTCGTCATAGATCCGGTTGGAAATGACCTTGCGAAGCGTGAAGAGCCGGCGCTCGAATTCGTCGTTCGTCGCGGCATCCTTGCCGGCGCCGATGAAGACCTGCACGTGATGCGGCTCGGTCGCTGCAATCGCCGGCGCCTTTGACAGAGATGAATTATCGACCGGCACGTCGCGGAAGCCGATGAGGACCTGACCTTCTTCGGCGGTGACGTCCTTGATCACCTTCTTGAAGTGTTCGATCTGCTTTTCGTCGCGCGGCATGAAGATATGGCCGACGCCATATTCGCCGGCCTTCGGCAGGGTAATGCCCTGCTTGGCCATTTCCTCGCGGAAGAAGCGGTCGGGAATCTGCACCAGAATGCCGGCACCATCGCCCATCAGCGGATCGGCGCCGACGGCACCGCGATGCGTCAGGTTCTCGAGAATGAAGAGACCGTCCTTGACGATCTGATGCGACTTCTGCCCTTTCATATGCGCAACGAAGCCGACGCCGCAGGCATCGTGCTCATTGCGCGGATCGTAAAGCCCCTGTTTCTTCGGCAGACCGGAGGCGGATTTACGCGTATTGGCCATTGCGCGCGCGTCTGCTGCTGCGAACTGGTCAATATGCGTGGATGGCGTCATCTTCGTCATCGTCTTTCCTCCTGTCGAAGCCCGCGGGGCTGCGGGCGGCTTTTCGTCGCGCACCGCACCTTTAAGATAGGTCCGGCGCGTGACAGCGCTGTTGCATCATGAAGATCCGGTCGCAGACATCTGCTTTCAGGGAAAGCAAACCGTCGCGTTCCGCGCCTGCCATTCGCTTCCGTGCGCCGCCATATGGAAGGCTCAGCGCTCGAAAGAACTATAGCGTGAAAGCCGGTCTGTTCCAGGGCTTTCGGGCGCCTCTTCGGCCGTGAAGACCAAAATAGGACAGCAACCCTGTCCTAGTTCGTCCGTTCAATGCCAGAAACAATTCCTCTTCGCAAGAGCGCCATCTTAAAAAAACGTCAATTTGCGACGGAAGATTGCCAGATCAACCAAAACGGCGACATAAAATTACCTTCCAACTTATCATTTTGTTTATTGATTGCGCAGTTCAATTTTTGTGATGCATCTAGGTTTCCGCCCTTGATCCTGTGAAGCTTTGGCGTAGTGTCCACTCCCGAAACTCCCTCCCCATCATTTTCAGTGGTTTTCTCTATGATTTTTGCTTCTGACAACTGGGCTGGCGCCCATAAATCCATTGCCGAACGCCTGCTCGCTGAATCCACCGGTTTTGCCGCCGCTTACGGCAACAGCGATCTCGACAAGCGAGTGGAAGCCCGCTTTTCAGAAATCTTCGAGCGCGAGGTTTCCGTCTTCTTCGTTGCGACCGGCACCGCTGCCAACTCCCTGGCGCTGGCGAGCGTCCAGCGCCCTGGCGGGATCACCTTCTGCCATTCGGAAGCCCATGTGATCGAGGATGAATGCGGCGCCCCCGAATTCTTCTCCGGCTCCGCCCGCCTCATGGCCGTCGACGGCGAAGCCGGCAAAATTGATCCGACCAAGCTCTCGGCAAAGATCGCGCACTTCCCGGAGGATGCCCTTCGTCATGGCCGCGCCACCGCTGTGACCATCACCCAATCCACCGAAATCGGTACCGTCTATTCGCTGCCGGAAATCGGCGAGATTTCCACGATCGCCAAGAAGCGAGGACTACCTCTGCACATGGACGGCGCGCGCTTTGCCAATGCGCTCGTTGCATTGAAGGCAACACCTGCCGAAATGACCTGGAAGCGCGGCGTCGATATGCTCTCCTTCGGCGGCACGAAGAATGGCTGCTGGTGTGCAGAAGCGATCGTCTTCTTCAATCCGGAACAGGCGAAGGAAATGCATTTCATCCGCAAGCGGGCTGCCCAGCACTTCTCCAAGTCGCGTTTCATCTCCGCCCAGTTCGACGCCTATTTCGAAAACGGCCTCTGGCTTGATCTCGCCCGACACTCCAATGGCATGGCCGACGGCTTGCGTGCCGGCATCGGCGCCAGCAATTCGGCCCGGCTCGCCTGGCCGACCGCCTCGAATGAAGTTTTCGCGGTCATTCAGAAATCGGCGGCAAAAACGGCTGAGAGCAAGGGTGCAAAATTTTACGAGTGGCCGATCCCTGCCGGGATGCCGGATCTCGTTTCGGAGGGCGAAACTCTTGTCCGTCTCGTCACCAGCTTTGCAACGACCGAAGCCGATGTCGATGGCTTCCTCAAATGCCTGGCCGCCTGATTTCGCAAATGCCGGATTCGCGAAGGAAAATCCCGCCGTCGCCGGCGGGATTTCTGATTGAGGATCTTCAGGCCGACCGCAAGCCTCTGACCTTCTTCAGAATATCATCCGAAAGAGCCGCCACGAGCGCCTGATCGGCTCCCTTTCGCGGCACCAGTACGAACTCGACATCCTCCAGCACCGGCAGCCGGGCCGGCGAGATTTCCTTCAACCCCGAGGGCGCCATGCTGCGCGGCTGCACGAGCACTCCCATGCCCGCGCGTGCTGCTGCCGTCAGTCCGCTGAGGCTGCCGCAGGTGCAGACGATCCGCCAGTCCACGCCCTGCCGACCGAGCGCTTCCAGCGCAATGGCGCGCGTCACACTCGGCGGCGGGAAAGCGATCAAGGGCAGTGGACCGGATGCGAGCACATGCTCCGGATCACGCGCCAGCCACACCAGCGGCTCCCGGTACACGAGCTTTCCGTGCTCATCGCCGAGCCTTCGCTTGGCAAGCACGAGATCGATCGCCCCTGCATCCTGCATTTCATAGAGCACGCCGGAAAGCGCCACCGTCAGTTCCATATCGACGGAAGGATGCGAGCGTACGAAATCTTCCAGCACCGCCGGCAAGCGGCTCGTCACAAAATCCTCGGAAACGCCAAGCCGCAGCCGCCCACGCAGGCTGCCGCTCTTGAACAGCGACTGCACCTGCCCCTCGATCGACAGCATCGCCCGCGCATGCGTCAGCAAGGCCTCGCCATCGCCGGTCAGCACGACCTTGTGCGTATCACGCTCCAGCAGCCGGCGCCCTAGTGAGGTTTCCAGCCTCTGGATATGCTGGCTGACCGTCGACTGCCCAAGCCCCAGCCTTTCGGCGGCCAGAGTAAAGCTGCCCATCTGCTCGACGGTGACGAAACTGCGTAGCTGTGAGAGATCCAGCATCGGGGAGATCCAGATTTGTAATAACTGTTATTCCTTGCATCCTGGATCATAATGAGCGACAGAACAATGACTCTTTAAGTTAGGCGAGACAGCCATGCGGCGCTTTCTACCCGATACGTTCACCATCCTGCTCGTTTGCACCGTCATCCTCGCGTCGATCTTCCCCGCGAGCGGCGCCTTTGCCGGCTGGTTCGGGGTAGCGACCGATTTTGCCATTGCGCTGCTGTTCTTCCTGCACGGCGCACGCCTCTCGCGTGATGTCGTCGTTGCCGGTCTGCTGCACTGGCGCCTGCACCTCATGATCCTGCTGACTACTTTCGGCCTCTTCCCGATCTTCGGGCTGGCGATAGGCTTCATCCCGGATTCGATCCTGCCGCAGCCGCTTTATCTCGGCATCCTCTTCCTTTGCGTGCTGCCGTCGACGGTGCAATCCTCGATCGCCTTCACATCGATGGCCGGCGGAAACGTCCCCGCGGCGATCTGCTCGGCGTCGGCCTCGAACATCTTCGGCATGTTCCTGACGCCGCTGCTTGTCGGCCTGCTCTTCTCGGTCGGTGGCCATGGCGGCTTCTCGTTCGACGCACTGGAACAGATCCTGCTGCAATTGCTGGCTCCCTTCGTTGTCGGCCAGATCCTGCAGCCCTGGATCGGCGAGTGGATCCGCTCCAAGAAGAAAATCCTGATGCCCGTCGACCGCGGCTCCATCCTGATGGTTGTCTACCTGGCTTTCTCGACGGCCGTCGTCGAAGGGCTATGGCACACCTTTTCGATCGCCGATATCGTCGCCGTCATCATCGCCGATATGCTGCTGCTGGCGCTCGTCCTCGTCATCACCATGCATGGCAGCCGCTGGTTGGGCTTCAACAAGGCGGACGAGATCACCATCACCTTCTGCGGCTCGAAGAAGAGCCTTGCAAGCGGTGTTCCAATGGCAAACGTCATCTTTGCTGGCCAATCGATCGGCGCGATCGTCCTGCCGCTGATGCTCTTTCACCAGATCCAGCTGATGGTCTGCGCCGTTATCGCCCAGAAGTATGCCGCTGCCGCAGCGCGCCGCACATCGGAAAAAAAGCTGGAAGAAGCGACAAGCCCGGCCTGACCAGGTGAGACGGCTTCAAAACAAAAACGGCGCCCTTCGGGCGCCGTTTCCGTCTGATTGGTTGAAAGCGGATTAGCTGTTGACGACCTGTGCTTCGATCGACTTCGGAGCCTCGACCGGCTCAGCGGCAATAGCGATCTTGCGGGGCTTCAGAGCCTCCGGGATGCTGCGCAGAAGGTCGATATGCAAGAGGCCGTTCTTCAGCGAAGCGGCAGTGACTTCGACATGGTCGGCAAGCTGGAAGCGGCGCTCGAAAGCGCGCTTTGCAATGCCGCGGTAGAGATACTCGCCGCCATCGGCATTTTCTTCGCGCTTTTCACCCTTCACGGTGAGCGCGTGGGCATGCGATTCAATGGCGAGTTCGGTTTCGTCAAAGCCGGCAACGGCCATGGTGATGCGATAGGTGTTCTCACCGGTCCGTTCGATATTATAAGGCGGATAGGTCGGAACCTGGTCCGGCTGGGAAAGGCTGTCGAGCATCGTGAACAGACGGTCGAAGCCAACGGTGGAACGATAAAGGGGAGAGAAGTCTACGTGACGCATGATGTCCTCCTAGGGAAGCGACGTGTTGCGATAGCATGTCCGTGAAACCCCATTCTTGGCGGCTCCGGGACGATTGCGCGGACCCTTCTGGCGTCCGCAAAGTTCAGATGGGGATGGCCTTCATGGACTTCAAGCCCTCTTCAAAACGCTGGGATTTCTGCGTGAACCCTGCATGAACGGCAGGTTCGGAGAAGGTTCAGCCGCCTCTCACTACAGATAGGCGCATCGGGTGACACTGGCCCGACGGCTGAAGTGTATCGTCCCTTCTTCTTCAGCCTCAATTCGGCCGGCCAAGAGCTCCCTCAGCTCCGCCGGCCACTTTTCTTCAAGCATAGAGCTCTGCAAGTCGATCCGCGGATCGATATCGAGACAATCCAGCTGCAGATGGTCGAGCCGATTGATTGGCGGGCGCCGAAATTGACAGGCCGATGGAGGACCCGAATTCGTGACCGGCCTCCCGGCGCCCCAATCTTCAGTCATGAACGTGCGGATAACCGGCTTCATGCCGGGACAAATCTTTCGTTCTCACTAACTTTAGCGTGTCTCAGCTTTCGCCGAGCTTGTCGCATGGAGAAATCTCGTTCCATTATACTTCGCTTACATTAAGCGGTAATTTCGCCATTGATTTTCCCAATCCCTGCGGTATCCCCTAGTAAATCTCTCACGCGAAGAAACACTGGCCATGGAACAGGTGCTTTACTCAACTCCAGACAATCCGGCGCCGGAGAACCGCACCGAAGGTTTTTTCGAGACCCACGACGGCCATAGGTTGCGCTATGCCGTCTTCCGGTCGCAAACACCGGCGGCCCATGGAACGGTGGTGCTTCTGCACGGCCGTAGCGAATGCATCGAGAAATATTTCGAAACAATCCGCGACCTCACTTCCAAGGGTCTCTGGGTCGCGACCTACGACCTGCGCGGCCAGGGCGGCTCACCACGGCTGATCAAGAAGCGCAATCACGGCCACCTCCGCCGCTTTTCCGACTACGAGCGCGATCTCGACACCTTCCTCGAGAAGGTCGTGCTGCCGGATACAAGGCTGCCCTTCTACATGCTCGCCCATTCGACCGGCGGACTGATCGCGCTTTCTGCCGCACCTTATCTTTCGACGCGTATCGAGCGCATGGTGCTGTCCGCCCCTTTCCTCGGCCTTATTGGCCAGGCCGCTTCCGAGGGAATGATCCGCGCGGTGTCGGCGACGCTCAGCGCGATCGGCCTTGGTGCCTTGCCGCTCGGCAAGATGAAAGAATTGCAGTTCCCCGATAACCCTCTGACATCGGATGAAACGCGTTTCGAGCGAAACGCGGCGATCGCAAGGGCTCACCCGGAACTTGCTCTGGGAGCGCCGACTGCCCGCTGGATGCACGAATGCATGAAAGCGATCGACCGGGTGACCCAGCCCTATCATCTCTTCTCGATCACAATCCCCTCCGTCGTCATCGCACCGACGCGCGACGGCCTGGTGCCCTATACGGCGCAAGAACGGCTTTCGCGCTATTTCCGTGCCGGCCAACTCGTGCCGATCAATGGCGCCCGACACGAGGTATTCCAGGAAAGAGATATGTACCGCGCCGCCGCGCTGGCAGCGCTCCACGCCTTCGTTCCAGGCAGTGATGCTGAGGCGACCGAGGATGTGGCTGCGATCGGCGCATGAGCCTCAGCGCTGCAGAATCTCGATCGCTTCTTCATAAACCGCCCTGCTGCCGGCAGCGATGATCGAACCGCCATTTTCCGGCCGCCCGCCATCCCAGGTGGTCATGATGCCGCCGGCACCCTCGATGACAGGAATGATGCCGCCTACGTCGTAAGGCTTGAGGCTGTTTTCGACAACAAGATCGACATGGCCCGCCGCCAGCAGCGCATAGGCATAACAATCGCAGCCATAGCGGAAGAGCCGTACCTTGCTTTCGATTTCGCGGTACTTGTCCATCTCCGCACCGACGAAGAGATGTGGCGATGTCGTGAACAAGATGGCATTGGAAAGAGCGCCGCAATCACGCACCTGCAGCCGGCGCTCGCCCTCAGGTCCGCTGTAGGTCGAACCATTCTCGTCGCCGAAATAGCGCTCGCCGGTGAAAGGCTGCTCGATCATGCCGGCAATAGCCCGGCCGTTCTTCTGCAGGCCGATCAGTGTCCCCCAGACAGGAACGCCCGAGATGAATGCGCGCGTGCCGTCGATCGGGTCGATCACCCACACATGCTCTCGATCAAGGCCGACATTGCCGTGCTCTTCGCCCAGAATGCCGTGGTCGGGGAAATGCGCCTCAATCAGCGCGCGGATGGCGGTTTCCGCCGCCCTGTCGCCTTCGGTGACCGGGTCGAAGCCGGAAGACAGCTTGTTGGTGACATTGGTGCCCGAGCGAAAACGCGGCAGGGTTTCCGCCTTCGCAGCTTCGGCAAGACGGTTGAAGAACGAACGGTCAGGAAGCATGGAGAAATCCGTATAGCTGGCGGGAAATGGCGCTTTTCATAGCGAAAAAGCAGTGGAATGCAAATGAAACGGGCAATTTCGGCTTGGCTGCCTAAAGATTTTGCAGCGCAATATAATGCTTGACATTTGTGCAATGCAACAGTAGTTTCCTGATTACAGTCTTCTGACTGTAAATACCCTCCTTGGGTGTTTCCTCCCTAGACTTAGCCGCGCTGACAAGGCGCGGTTTTTTTTGCCCTGAGTGAGAAAGTTACTCGGCAGCAAGCGCCCGGTCGCCGGAGAATTTCTCGACGTAGTCGGCCATCTGCCGCATGAACGACGTGATGGCGGTCACAACGATGTCGAAATCGGGCCGCTTCTCCAGCGTGACCTCATCGACATAGATCGAACGATTGACCTCGATCTGCAGCGCATGCAGCCCGCGTGACGGGCGGCCGTAATGTTCGGTGATGAAGCCGCCGGCATAAGGTTTGTTGCGGATCGCGGCAAAACCCATTTCCTCAAGGATGCCGATCGCCGTGCGCGAAAGCTCTGACGAAGCGCTGGTACCGTAGCGGTCGCCTATGATGAAATCGGGTCGCGCATTGCTGCCGGCAACGCGCACATTGCCAGGCATGGAATGGCAATCGATCAGGACACCAAAGCCAAACTGTACGTGCGTGCGCGCAATCAGCCGCCGCAGCGTCGAATGATAGGGCTTGTAGACGCTTTCGACACGTTCCAGCCCTTCCTGTACGGGCAGCCGGCGCGCATAGATTTCCATATTCTCGGCCACGATGCGCGGAATGGTACCAAGTCCACCGGCAACCCTCAGCGAATTGATATTCGCATAAGGCGGCAACAGGCCGTCGAACATGCGCGGATCGAGCTCATACGGCTCTCGGTTGACGTCCAGATAAGCGCGCGGGAAGTTCGCAAGCAGGAGTGGCGCGCCGAGGTCCACGGCCGCACCGAACAGTTCATCGACATAATGGTCTTCGGACCGGCGTATCGAGATGCCTTCCAGCCGCGACTGCGCGATGAATTCCGGTGGATAAATACGGCCGCTGTGGGGGGAGTTGTAGACGAAGGGGATGGTCTGCGACACGGGCTCATGCACTTCAAAAAGCTCGTATTCGCGTATTTCCGGCACTTTCTGCCCTCTTTACCATGTCATCAAGTGGCTGTGAGGGCTATGTTGCCAGTTGCCTGCCCTTAAGTCCATACTACATGGAAGGGATAGCGGCCGCAGCTAGGGCGATTTCACCGGTTGTTTACCGGGCGAAGTATAGTGTAGACGGCTGGTATCCCATAAAAAACGTAGTGATCAGCGGTCCGGATTAATGACTCAGAAGATACTTCTCGCCGAAGACGACAATGATATGCGCCGCTTCCTGGTGAAGGCGCTGGAAAAGGCCGGCTACAAGGTCCTTTCCTACGACAACGGCGCTAGCGCTTATGACCGCCTGCGTGAGGAGCCCTTCTCCCTGCTCTTGACCGATATCGTCATGCCGGAAATGGATGGCATCGAACTGGCGCGCCGCGCGACCGAACTCGATCCCGACCTGAAGGTGATGTTCATCACCGGTTTTGCAGCCGTTGCACTGAACCCTGATTCGAAGGCTCCCAAGGATGCGAAGGTCCTTTCCAAGCCTTTCCACCTGCGCGACCTCGTCGAAGAGGTCAACAAGATGCTTGCCGCATAAGGCGTCTTGGCGGATCGTCACAAAACTTCAAAAAAGCCTATTGACGGCTCCGGAGGTTTTGTGGTCTATGCGCCGACATCGGATGGGCGTGTAGCTCAGCGGGAGAGCACTACGTTGACATCGTAGGGGTCACAAGTTCGATCCTTGTCACGCCCACCATCCTAATTCGCTGAAAAGCAAGGCCTTTCGAGAAATCGAAAGGCCCTTTTAGTTTTGGCGCTGTGGCCTTCGCAGTCTCTTCTAAGACCGGTGCGAAGTGTCTGCTTGTTCGTGCCGCATTTGCCGAAACTTCCCTGAAAAGTGGCTTGACCAAACGGTTGCAATGTTGCTTCGCTCTCCCTCATTGGGGGTGCACATGAAAATTTTCATCGGATTGATATTGCTGCTGGTGTTGAGCTGGAGCCCGGCTTCCGCAAAAGAAGACATGACGCTCCGCGCGCTCATGGAGAGCAAGGAGACAAGCGTCGTCACGATGCTGATTGGCGGGGCGGGATTGACACTTCGAATAGTGAACACCCACCTCGCAGCTGAGGGCAAGCCCCTCTTATATTGCTCACCGCGGAACGTCACGATTTCGCAAACCGAGTACGTCGAAATCGTGAAGAGATATCTTGAGCGGCACCCGGATATCGGTGAGAAGACGTTCCAGGCTTACCCCTTGGTCCTGCTCAGATCACTGCAGCAAATGTATCCGTGCTGAGACGATAGAAATCCATCTTCGACGCCAAACCAAATTCGGACACAGAGCCATGCCATGCGCGATAATGGAGCCCGAGGTGTTGATTCGCCTCGTCAGTTCACGGGGTTCGAATCGAAATGAAATTATCTGCGCTTGCCATCGCCGCCTTCTCCACCCTCACTTTTGCCGCTGCAGCGCAGGCGGATGACAATTTTCCGGGTGCGCCCGGCGTCATTGCGCTTGGCGGCAAGTGCCAGAAGCTGGTCGTTGCCAAGTTTGATGCCACGAAGGGCTGCAAGGGAGAGCTGGCAAGTGTGACGCTCGTCAACGGCACGGTCACCTTCATCTTCACCTCTGATGGCAAGCTGTTGGGCTTCCAGGGCGACGGCAAGGGCATCAAGCCCGCATCCAATGGCAATGCCCGCCTGCCACTCAGCCTCGTCACCACCGGCGTCGGCAACAAGATGACGGGTGAAGTGAAGGTTGCCGGCTTCTGCACCTTCGGCAATCCCTATGCCGGCAAGCCGATGGCCATCGAGTGCACGGCGGAAAGCAAGGATTCGGCCTTCACGGGCAGCTTCCGCACCAGCGGCAAGGCGCCGACACGGAAAAACGGTGGAAAATAGCGATCGCTGACGGCCTCAGGCGCACCAGGAGCCCGAGGCAGATCCCGGCTTCCTCGCCAGGCCCTCATTGATAAGACGCGTACCGAAGGAGCGCCCGTCGCGTGAAATGACACGCGGTGCACCACGGTCATCCACCTTGCCGGCTGCATTCATGTTGAACGGACCGGCGTTCAGCAGCGCGAGCAGCCGGGATTTGGCGGCAAAGGCGATCTTCCGTTCGTCTTCACAGCGAGCGCGGTCGACATCCGGGCTCACCATATCAGCGATGACGATCTTCTCACCCTTGTACCAGAAGGTGCCGGCATCGCCGACGCAATTGATATGCTCGCCTTGCCCGCAATATCCAAAGGCGGCTTTGGCGGTTTCCGAAGAAGACGGAGTAACAGGGGAAATAGAGGCCGGCACGATCTTTGCCGTCGGCACTGGAGCCGAGGGGATCGCCGCAGGCGGCACCGGATCGTTCGTCTGCCGCGGCTTGGCGGCAGGTGCTGCGACGGCAACTTGCTTCGGTGCTTCCTTGGGTGCCTGAGGCTTGGCTTCAGCCGCTTCCCGGACAACAGCAGCCGGTGCCTTGCCGAGCATCGGGCGAATGGTCTTCCAGTTGTCATAGGCGGCAATGGCGCCTACCGCGGCGATGCCGAGCACCAGCCAGGGCATCGCGCCTCCGGAGGATGCGCTGCTCTTCCTTTTTGCCGGCGCCTTGCGGCGGCCGCGTGTCGCTGTCTTGGCCATCGATCCGATTCCCTTGAACGGGCCGGATTATCGCCGCGCAATCCTTTCCGAAAGGTTGGCAAGGCATCGCCGCGGATCGCTTTCCCAAGCCGAAATTCGCCGGAAACGAAAACGCCCGGCTTCATGGCCGGGCGTCTCGTGTAAATTCTACCTGGGACTCAGCAGCCTTGCGCTGCCGAAGCCGCCGCAGCGGGCGTCTTCGCTGTTTGCCCGCTCGGCTGCACAGATGGCATCTCGCGCTTGCCAATATCGATCCGGCGCTCGGCCGCATCGCGCACGGCCTGCCATTCATATTCGTGCTGGATGAAAATATCGCGCGGCACAAGATTGATCGTCATTCGTGTCTCACCTGTTTGATGGATTGCGGAACTGGTTTTCAGCGGACGGGTTTTGCGACATGGGCATTGTCGCTTTTGATGTCGGGACCGCCCTTTGAAAGATCGCTGCCGGTCACATGCGCCGGCACGTGAATGTCGTGGATAACACCCGGGGTCAGCGTCAGGTCCACTTGATGCGGCGGCAGAACCTGTGCCTTCTGCATACGATTGGGTTTCGCCCGCTTGATGCGGTCCGAGGCTTCCGTGCGCCTGTCGGGAACATGGGTCGAATTATGCATCGTCGCCCTCCTTCAAGAATTCTGAGCTGCGTTCGTCGGCTCAGCTAGGTTCTAACGGGTGAGCGCTCGCATGGTTCCAAAGAAATCGGTAACCGTGACCGAGCCCACGTCTTGACTGGGGCAGCAACTTCACTACCTAGTGAGGCACCCGCGCCTCATCCAGACATCGGTTGCGGGGGAACCCTGGTGCCGGGCCCCTCTGGCGAGAGTTTTTACGGCGCTCTCGTGATGTCGGTACCGCCTGCAAATTAGCCGGCGGATTTTTCATCGATGAAAAAGCTCACCATGCCAAACGCGCATGCCCGTTGCGGTATGCGTTTTTCTGTTTTCACCTCATCTTCAAAAACGGTTTGCGGCTGCGAGGTGCAGTCATGAGCCAGCCTCAATCCCACAAGTCTTCGCTCGGCTATTTCCGCTGGGCCTTCATCGTCACGGCGCTCGGCCTTGCGCTCGGCGCATTTCTCGGCTGGCAATCGACCGGCACGCTGGGCGGCATGGCAACCGTCTTCTTCATCTGCAGCGTGCTGGCCGTTCTGGAGATCTCGCTCTCCTTCGACAATGCCATCGTCAACGCCAACAAGCTGAAGGAAATGACTCCGGTCTGGCAGCACAGGTTCTTGACCTGGGGCATCATCATCGCCGTCTTCGGCATGCGCATCGTCTTCCCGTTGGCGATCGTCGCCATCGCAGCCCAGATCGGTCCGTGGGAAGCGCTCGTGTTGGCGGCCCGCGAGCCGGCAGAATATGCCCGCATCATGAATGACGCGCATCTGCCGATCGCCGCCTTCGGCGGTACCTTCCTGATGATGGTCGGCCTTACCTACTTCTTCAACCATGAGAAGGAAGTCCACTGGATCGGCTCACTGGAGCGGATCATGGCGCGTTCGTCCGCGATCAAGGGCATCGAGATCGCCTTCGTGCTCCTGCTGATCCTGCTCTTCTCCTCTCTCCTGGAGGGTGAAGACGCGACCACCTTCGTCTACTGCGCCATCTACGGTCTCGTGACCTTCCTGGTGGTCGAAGTCATCGGCGGTCTCCTCGACGCATCGCAGCGCGCGATGAGCGAAGCGGCAAAGGGTGGCCTCGGCGCCTTCATCTATCTGGAAGTTCTGGATGCCAGCTTCTCCTTCGATGGCGTCATCGGCGCCTTCGCACTGACGCAGAATCTCTTCATCATCGCCATCGGTCTCGGCATCGGCGCCATGTATGTGCGCTCGATGACGATCATGCTGGTGGAGAAGGGAACGCTTGCCGAATACCGCTACCTGGAACACGGCGCCTTCTACGCGATCCTGATCCTCTCGGTGATCATGTATGTGCAGACCTTGACGCACATACCCGAGGTCATCACTGGCCTTGGCGGCGCTGCCCTCATCGGCATCTCGCTCTGGTCCTCGATCCGCTACAACAGACAGGAGCGACAGAAGGAAGCGCATATGCCCGAACGGGAGCGCCTTCACGCCTGATAAGCAAAAGCCGCTGCGGTCTGGCGCTGCGGCTCGGATAGTCCAAAAAACAAAGCCCGCGACCATCGGTTGCGGGCTCATTCATTCAATATCTAATTTGGCATTCAATCTGCGCATTCGGCACGTCTTACCGGATGACACGGCCGAAACTTACCGGATCGATACCGAGTTCTTGCAGGTCGCGTGCGCGCGGCTTGCGGCCACCTTCGACAGCGGCGCTGACTGCGTTTGCGGCACCAAGCGCTGCAAAGGCGCGGGCCAGGAAACCCTTGTGGATCGACTTTCTGAAAGCGGACATCTTCTTTTCCTCTCGCTCTTTCGTTGACCTTTCCTAGATGGGAAAATCCGCATGCACTCACAACGCGCAAGAAATCACCGCCGCCATGCAAAAAGCGCATATTTCTTTCGCCGGCAAATGAAAAACAGTCCGGGAAACGCTACTACAAATCCAATTTTATCATTCGATTTCAATCATATGATTGGAGAGGACAGCGGATTTCAGCCGGAAAAAAATTGTTAAACGCCAAAAGAAAGGCCGGCCATGTTGCCACGGCCGGCCTGAATTAGGGGTCAGGTCGTCTTTTTGTTTTAGTCTTCATTTGCCGCGAGCTGAGAGAGAACCTGGCCGCGGCCACGCAATCTCAGGATCAGCGGGATGAGGAAGGCGGCAGCCGCCACGATCAGCAGGCCGCAGGCGATCGGCGACATGACGAGTGTGGTTACGTCACCCTGACTGATCGAGAGCGCACGGCGAAGCTGCTGCTCGGCCAGCGGTCCGAGAATGAGACCGACGACGGCAGGCGCGATCGGATAGCCGAAGATCCGCATGACATAACCGAGAACGCCAAAGCCGAGCAGCATGCCGAGTTCGAAGACCGAGGGGTTGGCGCCGATCGTGCCGAGCGTGGCAAACAGCAGGATGCCGGCGTAAAGCCACGGTTTCGGGACCGTCAGCAGGCGGACCCAGAGGCCGATCATCGGCAGGTTCAACACCAGCAGCATCGCATTGGCGATGAGCAGGCTGGCGATGAGACCCCAGACGAGCTGTGGGTTGGTGGCAAACAGCAGCGGTCCCGGCTGCAGACCATATTGCTGGAAGCCAGCGAGCATGATCGCCGCCGTCGCCGATGTCGGCAGACCGAGCGTCAGGAGCGGCACCAGAGTGCCGGCAGCCGAAGCATTGTTGGCAGCCTCCGGACCGGCAACGCCTTCAATCGCGCCATGACCGAATTCCTCCGGGTTCTTCGAAAGACGCTTTTCGGTGGCATAGGAAAGGAACGTGCCGATTTCGGCACCGCCGGCCGGCATGGCGCCGATCGGGAAGCCGATGATCGTGCCACGCAGCCAGGGCTTCCAGGAACGCGCCCAGTCCTGCGCATTCATCCAGAGCGAGCCGCGTACCGCCTCCACCTTGTCTTCGCCGCGCTTCCCCTGGGCGGCGATATAGAGTGTCTCGCCAATCGCGAACATCGCAACGGCAAGCGTCGTCACCTCAATACCGTCGAGCAGATCGGGAATGCCGAAGGACAGGCGCGCCTGCCCGGTCTGCTGGTCAATGCCGACCATGGCGAGCGCAAAGCCGATGAAGAGCGAGGTGAGACCGCGCAGCGCCGAATCCCCGAAGGCCGAGGAGACGGTGACGAAGGCAAGCACCATCAGCGCGAAATATTCGCGCGGACCGAAAACCAATGCCAGTTTGACGATGTAGGGTGCCACGAAAGCAAGGCCGAGTGTGGCGATAAGGCCGGCGACGAACGAGCCGATGGCCGCTGTCGCCAGCGCCGGTCCGCCGCGCCCAGCCCGCGCCATCTTGTTGCCCTCGAGCGCCGTGACGATCGAGGCGCTTTCACCCGGCGTATTCAAAAGGATCGACGTGGTCGAGCCGCCATACATGCCGCCGTAATAGATGCCGGCGAACATGATGAGCGAGCCGCCCGGGTCGAGCTTGTAGGTGGCAGGAAGAAGCAGCGCGACCGTCAGCGCCGGGCCGATTCCCGGCAGCACGCCGACGGCGGTGCCGAGGGTTACGCCGATGAGGGCGTAAAGCAGGTTTATCGGCTGCGCAGCAACCAGAATGCCCTGCCAGAGGAATTCGAATGTGCTCATGGTTTTTTCCCAAGCGGCGGCTCCTGAGGGGGCACAGGACCATCCGCGCAAAAAGCAACGAAACTGAGAGCGCCCGGTGCGAGGCGAGCGCTATCAGAAGAACAGGTGTTCGAGCGGCCCGGCCGGCAGCGAGAGCTGCAGGAGCTGCGAGAAGATCGTCCAGACAATGAAACTCATGATGATGCCGATAGGCAGCGAGAACCAGATCTGGCGCTTGCCGAAACCGCGCGCGGTGAGTGCAAAGAGTACGCCCGTCGCAATCGAGAAACCGGCGGTGCGCAGGAGCAGCATCTGTCCGGCAAGGCCCGCCACAACCCAGATGACTGGCGCCACTTCCTGATGTTCGCGTTCCGGAAAATCGCCGCGCCAGGCTTCGAAAGCCGTCCAGATGCCAAGACAGAAGAGGCCGAGTGCTACGACTTTCGGCACTGTCGACGGTCCGATGCGGTCATACTGCGCGATCGTCTTCAGATGCGAGGCATCCCAGAAGACCACGACGGCGACCACGATGAGGAAAGGGGCAATGATCAGCGCCGCCCAATCGGGGCGGCGCTTCGTTGCCGATGAGGTATCGGCTTCACTCATTGAACGAGACCGATATCTTTGAGAATGCCCGCGGTAGCCGAGACATCCTTTTCGAGCTGCGCCTTGAACTCGTCGCCTGCAAGGTAGGTGTCGGCCCAGCCCTTGGTCTTCAGGGTTTCCTGCCAGGCGGCAGACTTGTGCAGTTTGTCGAAGTCAGCCGCAATCGAGGCAACTTCTTCATCGGTCAGGCCCGGAGCGGCAGCAACCATGCGCCAGTTCTGGATGGAAACGTCGGTACCGGCTTCCTTGAAGGTCGGTGCATCGACGCCGTCGATGCGGGCATCACTGGAAACGCCGAGCAGACGCAGCGTGCCGGCTTTCACCTGCGATTCGAATTCGCTGTAGCTCGAAATGCCAGCTGTGACCTGGCCGCCGAGGATAGCGGCGAGTGCTTCGCCGCCGCCCGAGAAGGCGACATAGTTGATCTTGGTCGGATCGACACCGGAAGCTTTGGCGATCAGACCAACGGCGATGTGGTCCGTGCCGCCGGCAGAACCGCCGCCCCAGGAAACGGCGCCGGGATCGGCCTTCAGCTTGGTGACGAGATCGGCGAGCGTCTTGATGTCGGACGCGGCGGGAACGACGACAGCTTCATACTCGCCGGTCAGGCGAGCGATCGGGGTGACATCCTTCAGCGTGACGACCGACTTGTTGGTCAGCAGCGCGCCAACCATGACGTAGCCGCCGACAATCAGAGCGTTCGGATTGCCTGCACTCTGGCTGCTGAATTGCGCAAGACCGATGGAGCCGCCGGCGCCCGGCACGTTCTGAACCTGAACACTCTTGGAAATACCTTCCTGCTGCAGCACCGTCTGCAGTGAGCGAGCCGTCTGGTCCCAGCCGCCGCCGGGCGCTGCCGGAGCGATGATGGTGTAATCGGCGGCGTAGGCCGGCAGCGCAATAGCCGCTGCCAAAAGAGTTGCGATGAAAGTGTGCTTCACGATGTGTCCTCCGTGCTGCGGCTGAGCGAACCGCCAGTGCTATTTTTTGAAAATGAGGAGAGATCACCGATCGGTGGACGCAATTGTCCTGATAGCGAGCGGAAGTCCTCCCGGAATTCTTCAACTCTCCGCCTCCACGGAGATGAAGTAGCCCAAGCCATCATATGAAGCTGTCATTTAGCTGACATCCTCCGGATATCCAGTGCGGCAGGACACTTTTTTGCCGCAATTCGGCTACCTTCGCGCGAAAGACGGCAGCACATACCCGGGGTAGGCACATGACTAGTACATTGTCTGTACTGGACGCCAGCGGAGACATGGCGGATACTTCGCGGGGGGCGATCGGAAGGCAAATGGCGGATGAGTACCAAGGCCGATTGCCATCCCGAGGCACGCTCCGCCCGCGAGCCGACCTGGAGCACTTCAAGAAACCGGTAGAAGGCTGCGCTCAAAACCTGAATTAGGCGAAACCGGCGAGCGATCGCGGCAATGGCCCATCCTCGCCGATACGAGGGGAAACATGCCATGCAAACCATAGGAGATGCCACAGCTCAACCCGCGCCGGATCTCGCCGCGCTGAAGTCGCGTCAGCAGTCGGCCTGGGCATCCGGCGACTATTCCGTCATCGGCGCCCGGCTGCAGATCGTCGGCGAAAATCTATGCGAGGCCCTCGACCTGCGTTCCGGCGAAAAGGTTCTCGATATTGCTGCCGGCAACGGCAATGCGACGCTTGCTGCTGCGCGTCGCTGGGCCGAGGTGACCTCGACCGACTACATTCCGGAACTTCTGGAGCGCGGCCGAGAGCGGGCGATAGCAAACGGCCTGGCGGTGAACTTCCAGCAGGCCGACGCGGAAGCATTGCCCTTCAAGGATGCAAGCTTCGATGTCGTCGTCTCCACGTTCGGCGTCATGTTCACACCGGATCAGGACAAGGCGGCAAAGGAAATGCTGCGAGTCTCCCGGCGCGGCGGGCGCATCGGCATGGCCAACTGGACGCCGGAGAGCTTCATCGGCCAGGTCTTCAAGACGATAGGCAAGCATATTCCGCCCATGCCGGGCGTCAGGTCGCCTGCACTCTGGGGTACGAAGGCCCGGCTGGAGGAAATGTTCGGCGGCCAGGCCGGCATCGAGGCAACGTCGCGGATGTATAATTTCCGCTATCGCTCGCCGGCACATTGGCTGGAGGTTTTCCGCACCTGGTATGGTCCCGTCTACAAGGCTTTCGAGGCTCTGCCGCAGCCGGGAAAGACGGCTCTCGAGGAGGACTTCCTCGCGCTCATCGCACGCTTCAACCGCGCCAAGGATGGCACTATGGTCGTGCCGGCGGAATATCTGGAAGTGGTGATTCACAAAGGCTGATTGCTGCGGTTATGGCAGCATCGATGCGAAAAGGTGAGGTTTGCGGCAAGCGAACTTCGCCCCTTGCCATTACCGGCGCTGCCAAGCGGCGGCACCGGCGAGCGGGTTCCTATTGCGTCCGCAGCACCTCATTCCAGTGCGCAATCAGCCGGGCGCGTTTCACCTGGTCGAGATAGACCATGAGACCGGGGCTGACCGGCACCGGACGCAACTGTGCGCCGAGCAGTTCCTGCAAGGTATTGGCGGTGTTCTCGCCGGCAACTTCCGGGCTGACGGCCGGTATCTGCAACTCGCGCGCCATGATCGTCTGGCCCTCCTTCGACATGAAGAAGGCAAGGTATCGCCGCCCGAGTTCCGGTTCGGCGGCCGCCTGCGGCACCAGGCCGATACGTGACATCACGACCGTATAGTCCTTCGGCAACACGATGCCGACATCAGGATGACGCGAAGCCCAATCGGCCGCATAGGAACCGAGAATATTGTAGCCGAGCACGAAGCGCCCGTCGGCGACCCGCTCGAGGATCGCCGAACTCGTGGAGTAGAGTTTCACGCCGGCCGCGCCCATCGCACCGATCACCGACCAGATGTCGCCGAACTGCTCCTGATCGCGCGCCATGAACAAAAAGCCCACGCCGGAACGTTCGATGTCATAAGTCCCGATCCGTCCATAGACTTCATTGCCCTTGCGCTTGAGGTAATCGACGAATTCTGCTCGCGAACTCGGGACAGATTCATGAACGAAGCTCGGCTTGTGATAAACGAAGACGGCCGGTTCGAAGGTCAATGCATAGGCCGTGTTGCGCCAGTTCGCCCATTTCGGCCATTGGGCGCTCATCGGCAGATCGCTCACCTGCGCATAGCCGTCATTCGAAAGCTTTACCTGCAGGTCCATTGCAGAGGAGAAGGCGAAGTCCGCCGTCTTGTGACCTGCATCTGTCTCCTTGACGATACGGTCGTATATATCTCCTGTCAGCATGTCCTCATATTTGACCGCCACATCCGGATTGGCGTCCTGAAAGCCGGCGATCATGGGCTGGGCCAGCGGCTCGTCGAGCGAGGAATAGACGGTCAGCACCGGCGCGCCAGCATTGCCCGACCTCGCCGGATAGAAGACCTGATCCGCGACCGCAAAGCCGGGCAGCAGGCACAAAAACAGAAAAAAAACGCTCCTCATCGAGCAAGAATGCCCGAGCTGCACAGGCCAGACAAGGGTCGGTTTCCAATGGTCGCTACCGTCGGGCTTCAAAGCTCACGCTCGAAGAAGAGCAGGATCGGCTTCAGATCATCGGGAATGTCGTAATAGGCGTCTCGCTCGCGAAAACCCAGGCGGCGATAGAGTTTCTGGGCAGCGACCTGCCGATGGCCGGTATCGAGCCGCATCATCCGGTAGCCATCCTTCTTGGCCTGGGCAAGGGACGCCTCACAGAGCGCCTGCGCTGCCCCGCTGCCGCGTGCCAGATCGGAAACGAAGAGCCGCTTCATCTCCGATATGCCCGGCGCGATCTCATGCTGCATCACGCAGCCGACAATCTCTCCATCCAGCCGCGCCAGGAACATTGCGCCCTGTGGTCTTGCGTGGATCTTCGGCAAATCGGCGAGCATCGCCTCGAATTTTTCCGGGCTGTAGTAAAGTTCGATCTGAGCCCGCTCGTCCGGATAATTGTCGTAGAGCCATTGTCGGAAGGCCCGGCTGAGATGCCGAACAGCATCGATCTCTTCAAGGCTTTCCACCAGTGCGACCGACAGATTCCCCATCCGCAAAGCCTCCCCGAGCTTCGCTCTTGTATTTATCATGACAGGCTGCGCCCCGCCATCGGCATGTCGGCGCATCGAAACTGGTCAACGGCGTCGCAGTGGATCCGGCTCACGACATGCGGCGCGTTTCTTCCCTCGGCAGTTTGCTGCCGCGGGGCGTGAGTTTCCACGCACCACTCTCCATTCACCAATTACCAGAATCGCTGTGACATCGGGCTGCCGTCCCTGATAAACTCCCTCAAAAATTCGAGGGAAACATCCGTTGCGCATCCTGCTGACCGAAGACAATATCGCGCTGGCCGACGGCCTGTCGGCGATCTTGCGTGGTACGGGCCATGCCGTAGATGTCGTCCATGACGGAGCCTCGGCTAACGCCGTGATTGCAGCCGAAAATTTCGATCTCGTCATTCTTGACCTGAACCTGCCTGAGATGGACGGGCTCGATGTGCTGCGCGCCATGCGCGCTCGCGGCAGCAGGGCTGCAGTGCTTATCCTGACAGCCCGCGGTTCCCCGGAAGAACGCGTCAAAGGGTTGGATCTCGGCGCTGACGACTATCTTATAAAGCCCTTCGACATTGCCGAATTCGAGGCGCGCGTCCGCGTGCTCCTGCGTCGCCAGGCCGGGCTGCATTCCTCGACCGTCAGCTTCGGGGCGATCTCGCTCGACCTCAACTCCCGCGCTTTTTCGGCCGGTGCCACTCCGCTCGATATTCCAGCCCGCGAGCTCGGCCTTCTGGAAATCCTCTTCATGCGTGCTGGCAAGGTCGTCGCCAAGGAAGCAATCATGCAGTCGCTGACCGCTTTCGATGACGACATTTCGTCCAATGCTATCGAGCAATATGTCAGCCGGCTGCGGAAAAGGCTCTCGCCGCACGGCCTGACGGTCAAGACCGCACGCGGCATCGGCTATTACCTCGACAAACTGCCCGAGGCCTCATGACGGCTGCCTATTCGCTCCGGCGCCGATTGCTTTTCTGGCTGCTTGTCTCGACCGCCGTTATCGGCACGCTGGCGCTTGCCGATACCTGGCGCGAGGCCGTGCAGACATCGAACATCGTTTCCGATCGTGTGCTCGCCGGCTCGGCACTCGCGATAGCCGAACGCGTGGTCGTCGCCGAAGACGGCACGCTCGAGGTCGACATTCCCTATGTCGCGCTGGAGATGCTCACCTCGGCAGCGCAGGACCGTGTCTTCTACCGTGTCGACGGCCCGCCCGGAACGTTCATCACCGGATATCAGGCGCTTCCGGTATTGAAGGAAACGCAGGGCGATACCGCCGCCTTCGCCGACGACATCTTCCGTGGCGAGCCGATCCGCGTCGCGACTTTGGGACGATCCGCCTCGACCGGCATCCGCTCCGTGCCGTTCGTTGTCACCGTCGCAGAAACGACCATCGCCCGCCGTCAGCTCGCCCAGGCGATCCTCGTGCGCTCGGCCCTGCGTCTCGCTGTCATGATTGCCGGTGCTGCCGTCATCGTCTGGATCTCCGTCACGGTGGCACTGCGACCGCTCTACAAGCTTGGCGACGCTATCGGCGAACGCAGCCCAGACGACCTGCATCCGATCGAACAATCCGTGCCGAGCGAGGTGCAGCCGCTCGTCGATACCGTCAACTCCTTCATGGTGCGCCTGCAATCGGCCCTCGATGCGCTGCGCAATTTCACCGGCAATGCCAGCCATCAGCTGCGCACGCCGCTTGCCATCATCCGCACCCAGCTTGCCCTCTCCGTTCGCTCCACCTCGCTGGATGAGGCACAGCACGCTGCCCTCAAGGGCGATCAGGCGGTCGCCCATGCCGAGCGCATCCTTGCGCAGCTTCTGCTCATGGCCAAGATCGATGCCGCCACCGCCAAGGAAGCGCTGACGGCCTCGGCCATCGATCTCACCGCCATCGCCCAGGAGATCACCGGCGAGCAGATCCCGCGTGCTGCCGAAGCCGGCATCGATCTCGGCTTCGAGGGGGAAGGCCCTGCCATGATCCGCGCCGAACCGCTGCTGATCGGCGAAATGCTGCGCAATCTTGCCGGCAACGCCATTGCCTATGCCGGCCAGGGCGCAGAAGTGACCGTGCGGATCCTTGAAGATGCCGAGACGGTGCGGCTGGAGGTCGAGGATAACGGCCCGGGCATTCCACCCGAAAAGCTCGAAGCGGTCAGAAAGCGTTTCTCGCGCGGCAATGAATCCGGTGCGCCAGGCGCTGGTCTCGGCCTGCCGATCGTTGAGGAAATCGCCAATCTTTTCAACGCGAGACTGACACTCATCCCCGGCCGCGGCGGCAGGGGCTTGAAGGCGTCGGTGACCTTCAACAGGGCCGCCTGAACGTCATCCTCGCGTTAACCTTTCTGCCTTGCATTCTTTCGCTGCATTGCACACACTGGCTTTGGGAACAGCTAAGCCGATCAACGGCACGCGGACAAAAAGAGCAATATGTCGATCAAAGCCAGCATCTATCATCTGACCCATTATCAATATGACAAACCGGTCCGCCTCGGCCCACAGATCATCCGCCTGAAGCCCGCCTCGCATTCGAAGACACGGGTCCTGAGCCATTCGCTGAAGGTCACGCCGTCGAACCATTTCGTGAACCTGCAGCAGGATCCATACGGCAACTACCTCGCCCGCTTCGTCTTCCCCGACCCGGTGACCGAATTCAAGATCGAGGTCGATCTCGTCGCCGACATGACGGTTTACAATCCCTTCGACTTCTTCGTCGAAGAGGAAGCGACGATGTGGCCCTTCGACTATCCGGAAACGATCCGTGAAGACCTGACGATATACATGCAGCCGGAAGAGCCCGGCCCGCGCCTGAAGGCCTTCCTCGAAACGCTCGACCGCTCGGAGCAGAAGACCGTCGACATGGTCGTCGGCCTGAACATGCGTCTGCAGCAGCAGATCGGCTATGTGATCCGCATGGAAGCCGGCGTCCAGACACCGGAAGAGACGCTCGAGACTGCCAAGGGCTCTTGCCGCGACACGAGCTGGCTGCTCGTCCAGATATTGCGCCACCTCGGCCTCGCCACCCGCTTCGTCTCCGGTTATCTCATCCAGCTGACCCCGGACCTCAAGGCGCTCGATGGGCCATCCGGCACGGAGTATGATTTTACCGACCTTCATGCCTGGGCCGAAGTCTACCTTCCCGGCGCCGGCTGGATCGGGCTCGACCCGACCTCGGGCCTCTTGACAGGCGAGAGCCATATCCCGCTTGCCGCCACTCCGCATTTCCGCAATGCCGCGCCGATCTCGGGTGGCTATTTCGGCGAAGCCGAGACCGAATTCGCCTTCGACATGAAGGTTGCCCGCGTCGCCGAGCATCCGCGCATCACCAAGCCCTTTTCAGACGACGCCTGGGACCAACTAAACGAGCTTGGCGAAAAGGTCGACCACATCCTCGAAGCCGAAGATGTGCGCCTCACCATGGGCGGCGAACCGACCTTTGTCTCCATCGACGATTTCCAGTCGGATGAATGGAACACCGAAGCCGTCGGCCCGACGAAGCGCGAAAAGGCGGATGCCTTGATCCGCCGGCTGCGCGCCCGTTTTGCTCCAGATGGCTTCCTGCACTACGGCCAGGGCAAGTGGTATCCGGGCGAAAGCCTGCCGCGCTGGACCTTCTCGCTCTACTGGCGCAAGGATGGCTTGCCGATCTGGTCGAATGACAATCTCGTTGCCACCGAGGGCCGCAACTATCAGGTCACCGAGGATGATGCCGGCCGCCTGCTGACTGCGATTGCCGGCGAACTCGATCTTTCGCCCGACTATGTCACACCGGCCTTCGAAGACCCCGCCGAATGGCTGGTCAAAGAAGCGAGCCTACCCGAAAACGTTGATCCGTCGAACTCCAAGCTGGAGAATGCAGAGGAGCGCAGCCGTATAGCCCGCGTCTTCGATCGCGGGCTGACCCGACCGACCGGCTACGTTCTGCCCGTTCAGGCATGGAACGCGCGCGCCACCGGTCGCAGTTGGACCAGCGAGAAATGGTCGACACGGCGCGGCCGGATCTTCCTCATGCCGGGCGACAGTCCGGTCGGCTACCGCCTTCCGCTAAACTCCCTCGCCTATATCCCGCCGTCGCAATATCCCTACATCAATCCGCTCGACCCCTTCATGCAGCGGCCCGAACTACCGGATTTCGCACGAGATAGCGGGAGAGCGTTGCAGGCCGCACACTTCCAGCCTTTCACCGGCCAGCAACTGACCATGCCGCAGTCGGCCAGCGAAATTGGCGGACACATTCGTACCGCCCTTTCCGTCGAGCCGCGCGATGGCCGCCTCTGCGTATTCATGCCACCAACCGAGACGCTCGAAGATTATCTCGATCTCATCGCCTCGACCGAACGCGCCGCCGCCGCTCTCGGCCTTGCCGTCCATATCGAAGGTTATGCGCCGCCACAGGATGAGCGCATCAACGTCATCCGCGTGGCGCCCGATCCTGGCGTCATCGAGGTCAACATTCACCCTTCCTCGACCTGGAAGGAGACGGTGGACATCACCACCGCCATTTACGAGGAAGCGCGAGAGAGCCGCCTCGGCGCCGACAAGTTCATGATCGACGGCCGCCACACCGGCACCGGCGGCGGCAATCACGTCGTCGTCGGCGGCAGCAATCCGAACAACAGTCCGTTCCTGCGCCGTCCGGACCTGCTGAAAAGCCTGGTGCTGCACTGGCAGCGCCATCCGTCGCTCTCCTATCTCTTCTCCGGCCTCTTCATCGGCCCGACCAGCCAGGCGCCACGCATCGACGAAGCCCGTCACGACAGTCTCTACGAACTGGAAATCGCGCTGGCGCAGATCCCCGCTCCCGGACGCGGCCTGCAGCCCCTGCCCTGGCTCGTCGATCGCCTGTTCCGCAACCTGCTGATCGACGTGACCGGAAATACCCATCGCGCCGAAATCTGCATCGACAAGCTCTTCTCACCCGACGGCCCGACCGGCCGCCTCGGCCTCGTCGAATTTCGTGGCTTCGAAATGCCGCCGAATGCCCGCATGTCGCTCGCCCAGCAATTGCTGGTGCGGGCACTCATCGCCCGCTTCTGGACGAATCCGGCCGAAGGCAGGTTCGTGCGCTGGGGCACGTCACTGCATGACCGTTTCATGCTGCCGCACTATGTCTGGCAGGACTTCCTCGATGTGCTCTCCGACCTTCGTGAAAACGGGTTCGATCTCAGCTCCGACTGGTTCAAGGCTCAACTCGAATTCCGCTTCCCCTTCTGCGGCGAAGTCGAATACGAGGGCTCGAAGCTGGAGTTGCGCCAGGCGCTGGAGCCCTGGCACGTCATGGGCGAACAAGGAGCGGTCGGCGGCACGGTGCGCTACGTCGATTCGTCCGTCGAACGCCTGCAGGTTCGCCTCGAATCCGGCAATGCCTCGCGCTACGCCGTCACCTGCAACGGTCGCATCGTACCGCTGACGCCGACGGGCACATCTGGGGTGTCGATCGCAGGCGTGCGTTTCAAGGCCTGGCAGCCGGCTTCCGGTTTACATCCCGTGCTGCCCGTGAATACGCCTTTGACTTTTGATATTTATGATACATGGTCGAAACGTTCGATTGGCGGCTGCATCTATCACGTTGCCCATCCGGGCGGGCGGAACTATGACACCTTCCCGGTCAACGGCAACGAGGCGGAAGCGCGCCGACTCGCCCGCTTCGAACCGTGGGGACACACGGCGGGCGGTTATATTCCGCGCGCCGAGACGGTCTCGCCTGAATTCCCGCTCACGCTGGATCTGAGGCGACCCGCTGGAATTTGAAGAAACTGGGTCTGATGGGCAAGAAGCCTGCATTGGAATTGAGGGACGAAATCGAGGAACGCGCCGGCGCGGATGCGGCCTTCGACTATGCTCCCTTGCCCGGCATCGCCGACGAGATGGTGGACAACAGCGGCGCAATCCGCCCGGTCTGGCAGCGTTTCCTCGCCCATCTGAACCTTATGCCGGAAAAGGATCTGGCCGAGCGTTTTGCCCGCGCCGACCGCTACCTGCGTGATGCAGGCGTCTTCTATCGCGCCTACGGCGCCAAAGGCAGCGGCGAGCGCGCCTGGCCGCTCTCACACATTCCGGTTTTGATCGACGAGCGCGAATGGCAGGCTCTTTCGGCGGGCCTCGTGCAGCGCGCCAATCTCCTCGAAGCGATGGTTGCCGATATCTATGGCGACAACAAGCTCGTCGAAGAAGGCATTCTCCCACCCGCGCTCATCGCCGCCAATCCGGAATTTCAGCGGTCTCTGGTTGGCGTAAAGCCGGCGACCGGGCACTATCTGCATTTCTGCGCCTTCGAAATCGGCCGCGGCCCCGACGGCAACTGGTGGGTGCTCGCTGATCGCACGCAGGCGCCATCCGGCGCGGGCTTCGCGCTTGAAAACCGCGTGGCGACCACGCGATCCTTCTCCGACGTTTATGCCGAAACACCGGTTCACCGCCTCGCTTCCTTCTTCGGCGCCTTCCGCGACGCTCTGCAGACGATGAAACATTCGGGCGACGACCGCATCGCGGTCCTGACGCCCGGCCCGGCCAACGAGACTTATTACGAACACGCCTATATCGCCCGCTACCTCGGCTTCATGTTGCTGGAGGGGGAGGACCTGACTGTCGTCAACGGCCGTGTCATGGTTCGCACCGTTGCTGGCCTGAAGCCGATTGGCGTGCTTTGGCGGCGTCTTGATTCCGCCTATGCCGATCCGCTGGAGCTGAACCAGAACTCTCATATCGGCACGCCTGGCCTTGTCGAAGCGTTGCGCGCCGAAACCGTTACAATCGTCAATGCGCTCGGCACCGGTGTTCTGGAAACGCGCGCCCTGCTCGCCTTCATGCCCGCCGTCTGTCGCCAGTTGCTGGGCGAGGATCTTCGCCTGCCCTCCATCGCGACATGGTGGTGCGGCCAGAAGGACGAACGCGATCACGTGGCGACCAACATCGAAAAGATGGTGATCGGCCCAGCCTATTCCCGTGCTCCCTTCTTCGATGATAGTGGCGAATCCGTTCTCGGCTCGTCGCTGCGCGCCACTGCGAAGACTTCGATCGCGGATTGGCTGACGAGCGACGGTGCAAAACTCGTCGGTCAGGAGGTCGTCACCCTCTCGACGACACCAGCCTGGGTCAACGGCAAACTGACGCCCCGGCCGATGTCGTTGCGCGTATTCGCCGCCCGTACCCCCAACGGCTGGCAGATCATGCCCGGTGGCTTTGCCCGTATCGGCGCGGGAGACGATGCCGCCGCGATCGCAATGCAATCCGGCGGTGCTGCGGCCGACGTCTGGATCGTCAGCGACAAGCCGGTCGAGCGCCACACGCTCCTGCCCGCCGAAGGCAGCTTCACCCGCAACATGCCGGGCAGCCTGCCGAGCCGTGCCGCCGACAACCTCTTCTGGCTTGGCCGCTATATCGAGCGCGCCGAGGGAGCGCTACGCATCCTGCGCGCCTGGCACGGACGCTACGCCGAAGCTGCCGACCCCAGCCAACCGCTGCTTGCAGACGTCACGCAATATCTTGCCGCCGTCGATATAGACACGACCGAACCGGTGCCGGAATCGCTGCTGCGCAATATCGACAGCGCCGTCTATTCGGCGAGCAATATCCGTGACCGCTTCTCGCCGGACGGATGGCTGGCACTGAACGATCTCGCCAAGACTGCCCGCCGCTTCCACTCGACCATCCTGGCCGGCGACGATGCCAGCCATGCGATGACCATCCTGCTGCGCAAGCTTGCGGGCTTTGCCGGTCTCGTGCATGAAAACATGTATCGCTTCACCGGCTGGCGCTTTCTCTCGCTTGGCCGATATATTGAACGCGGCCTGCATATGACACGGCTTCTTGGCCACATGTCCGGCCCGGAAGCACCCGATGGCGCGCTCGACATGCTGCTCGAAATCGGCGACAGCGTCATGACTCATCGCCGGCGCTACAACGTTAATACTGCCCGGCTGACAGTCACCGATCTCCTGGCGCTTGATCCTCTTAATCCGCGCTCGATCCTCTTCCAGATGAACGAGATCCATCGCGAAGTCGAACAGCTTCCGAACGCCTTTATCAACGGCCAGATGTCGCCCTTCTACCGCGAGGCGATGCGGCTGCATTCCGGTCTGGCTGTCATGACCCCGGAGACAATGAACGGTGATGTCTACCACAGGCTCGAACGCGAGTTGGAACATCTCTCCGATCTCTTGGCGCAGACCTACCTCGGATGACGGCCGTGCTCTACGATCTCACCCTGCACATGGGCTACAGCTATGACACGCCGGCATCCGGCGCGCGCCATATCATGCGTCTCATGCCACTCTCGCTGACGAACCGGCAGCGGCTTGTCGCAGGCTCGATCAGCATTTCGCCGCAGCCGGACGAACAGTCGCATTTCGTCGATTTCTTTCAGCATCCGGCAACGTCCTTCCTGCTGCGCTCGCCGCATGAAACGCTCGATATCCGCATGCAGGCCCGCGTCCAGGTCGAAAGCCAGGTCATATCGGCGGATTTCTCGCCGTTGCTGGCCGATCTGCCGGACGAGGTCTCGGGGATCTGGTCGCTCGATCCTGAATCGCCCCACCATTTCCTTGGCGACAGTCCGCGCCTGACGGAAACCAAGGCGATCAGCGAATACGCAAAGAGCTGTGTCCAGCCATCGCTGACCGTCATGCAGATCGCCTATGCGCTCTGCGCCCGCATCAACAAGGATTTCACCTACGATCCGGAAGCGACGACTGTCGACACGACACCGCTGGAGTCCTTCAAGCTGAAACGCGGCGTCTGCCAGGACTTCACGCATGTCATGATCCTTGCGCTGCGCAGCCTCGGCATTCCCGCCGGTTATGTCTCCGGTTTCCTGCGCACCATCCCGCCGCCGGGCAAGGAGCGGTTGGAGGGCGCTGATGCCATGCATGCCTGGGTCCGCGTCTGGTGCGGCGAGATGGCCGGCTGGATCGAGCTCGATCCCACCAACAATATCCCTGCTGGAACCGACCATATCGTCGTCGCATATGGCCGCGACTATGCTGATGTCGCTCCCGTGATCGGGGTGCTCAAGAGTTACGGCAGCCAGCGTTCCGTGCAGGCAGTGGACGTAATTCCGCTCAAATAATCCCGAAACTGGAAAAAACAGCCAGTTGCCGACAATTTTACACACTGGCTTTAGCGGCCATTAAAGTCATCTGGTCCATGAAGAGCCTGATAGGGCTCCTTTGAACCGGTGGACATGATGAACACCCTGCATTCGCTTTTTGATCGCCTGCGGCGCGACCGTGGCGGCAATTTCGGTATCATGACGGCCATCCTGCTGCCTGTGCTTATCGGCACTGCGGGCCTGGCGATCGACTACTCGAATGCGATCCTCTCCAAACGTACGCTGCAGGAAGCCACGGATGCCGGCGCGCTGGCGGCCGCAACCGCACTTGCCAACGGAACGGCGACCAACGCCGCCGCAGCCGAGACCATAGCAAAGGATTTCGTCAGCGGTCAGATGGCCAATTATCTGGATACCTCGGCCATGGACAGCATCAAGGCCGGAACGAGCGTCAAGGTCGATACCAGCACGACAGCAACCAGCAAGAGCTATAAGGTAACGGTCAACAGCTCCTATGCGATCCCCACCACGCCGTTAATCGGCGTTCTCGGCTACAAGACAATGAATATCGGAGCCTCGAGCTCGACTTCGAGCGGCACCAGCGATACCAAGACTGCCCTCTCGATGGAACTTGTGCTCGACCAATCTGGGTCGATGGGCGACAAAACCTCAACTTGCGCCACCTATGATGGCACGAAATGCAAGACTTACGTCATTAAGATCGATGCATTGAAGAAAGCAGCCAGCGCTCTCTTCACGGCATTGAACACCGCCGATCCCGACCACAACCTCGTGCGGACCGGTGCGTATTCTTATAACAACGGCCTAATCTACAAAGATGCGAAAAAGACCCAGATTAAAAGCATGAGTGGCATGGTTTGGGGCACCGCTACGACCTCGACCTATGTTAACAGCATTACCGCAAGCGGCGGTACAGATGCGGCAGAGCCGATGAGGCAAGCGACTCTTTCAATTGCCAAAGCCTCGGACGGTTCGGATGTCGAGAGTCAAGCGCACGCAACCAAGGACAACAAAATCGTATCCCGCTATATCATCCTGATGACCGATGGCGAAATGACCGGCAACACCGGCGTATGGCAAAAGACATATGACCAAAATGTTCGTGACCAGTGCGACGCTACCAAGCTCGCGGGCATCAAGATTTTTACCGTCGCCTTCATGGCTCCGGACAAAGGTAAGCAACTGCTCCAATATTGTGCTTCGCCGGGCGGCAACTATTACGAAGCCGAAACAATGGAAAATCTGGTAGCTTCCTTTACCAGCATTGCAAAGGAAGCAACCAAAGCTCTTACCCTGCTTACAAACTGACCGCCGCAGTCATAATCTACCGCAGCAAAAAAGCCGCTCCGGAACAAACCGGGGCGGCTTTTCGTTTAAACTTTATTCGGCCCATCAGATCGGGAAAACCGATTGAAATCAAGTCCCTTGGGCCTGTCGAATATGAAGGTTCCGCAAATTTTTCGTTTGCCCAATTCCCTTGTTGCAAGTGCGTGATAACGGTGCATAAACTGCCCTGTCGGTGCAAGCGACAAATCGATTGAATCAGGCGTAAGATACTGTAACCAAATCAAAATTGGCGAGACCTGACATGAATACTGTTTCGAAGCCGACCATCCTCTCCCCAGCTCCGCGCAGTTCCCGGCCAGAAATCCTCGCTGAGGAAATTATCGAGCGTCTGACCTACCGCATCGGCAAGGATGCCAAGGTCGCAAAGCCACATGACTGGCTGACCGCAACCATTCTGGTGGTGCGTGACCGCATCATCGACAAGTGGATGGAATCCACCCGCAAGGTCTACGAAACGGGCGCCAAGCGCGTCTACTACATGTCTCTCGAATTCCTGATCGGCCGCCTGATGCGCGATGCCGTGTCCAACCTCAACCTTATGGAGGAGGTTCGCGATGCGCTGGCGTCGCTCGGCGTCGATGTCACCGTCATTGCGGGCCTCGAGCCCGATGCAGCCCTCGGCAATGGCGGTCTCGGCCGTCTCGCCGCCTGTTTCATGGAATCGATGGCCACTGTTGACGTGCCGGCCTATGGCTACGGCATCCGCTACGTTCACGGCCTTTTCCGCCAGCAGATGGCGGACGGCTGGCAGGTAGAGCTCCCCGAAAACTGGCTTGCGCACGGCAATCCCTGGGAATTCGAGCGCCGCGAAAGCGCCTATGAAGTCGGATTCGGCGGATCGATCGAAGTCATTGCCGGTCATGATGAACAGCCGCGCTATGTCTGGAAGCCGGCCGAGCGTGTCATCGCAGCCGCCTTCGACACGCCTGTCGTCGGCTGGCGCGGCAAGCGCGTCAATACGCTTCGCCTCTGGTCGGCACAGCCGATCGACCCGATCCTGCTCGACGCTTTCAACGCCGGCGACCACATCGGCGCGCTGCGCGAGAGCAACAAGGCCGAAAGCCTGACCCGTGTGCTCTATCCTGCAGACGCAACGCCTGCCGGTCAGGAACTGCGCCTGCGCCAGGAATATTTCTTCTCGTCGGCCTCGCTGCAGGACATCCTTCGCCGTCACTTGCAACAGTATGACGACTTCACCTCGCTGCCGGACAAGGTCGCGATCCAGCTCAACGATACCCATCCGGCAGTCTCCGTCGCTGAACTGACCCGCCTGCTTTGTGACGTACACGGCATGGACTTCGATACGGCCTGGGATATCACTCGCCGTACCTTCTCCTACACCAATCACACGCTTCTTCCTGAAGCGCTGGAAAGCTGGCCGGTTCCGCTCTTCGAGCGCTTGCTGCCGCGCCACATGCAGATCATCTACGCGATCAACGCCAAGATCCTGATCGAAGCGCGCAAGGCGCGCAATTTCTCCGATACGGAAATCCGCTCGATCTCGCTGATCGACGAGAACGGTGATCGTCGCGTACGCATGGGCAACCTCGCTTTCGTCGGCTCACACTCGATCAACGGCGTCTCGGCGCTGCACACCGACCTGATGAAGGTCACGGTCTTTGCAGACCTGCACAAACTCTACCCTGACCGCATCAACAACAAGACCAACGGCATTACACCTCGCCGCTGGCTGCAACAGTGCAATCCGGGTCTCACCAATCTGGTGCGCGAAGCGATCGGCGATGAATTCCTCGATGACGCCGAAAAGCTGCGTGCACTCGACAAATTTGCCACGGACCCGAGCTTCCAACAAAAATTCGCCGCCGTGAAGCGCGCCAACAAGGTGGCGCTATCCAATCTCGTCGCCAGCCGCATGGGCGTGAAGCTCGATCCGTCTGCCATGTTCGACATCCAGATCAAGCGCATCCACGAATACAAGCGCCAGCTCCTCAATATCGTCGAAGCCGTTGCGCTCTACGATCAGATCCGCTCGCATCCGGAGCTGGACTGGGTGCCGCGTGTAAAACTCTTTGCCGGCAAGGCGGCACCGAGCTATTACAACGCCAAGCTCATCATCAAGCTCATCAACGACGTCGCCCGTACCATCAACAGCGACCCGTCGGTCCGCGGCCTGCTGAAAGTCGTTTTCGTGCCGAACTACAATGTCTCGCTTGCGGAAGTCATGGTCCCGGCCGCCGACCTTTCCGAGCAGATCTCGACGGCCGGCATGGAAGCATCAGGCACCGGCAACATGAAGTTCGGCCTGAACGGCGCGCTGACGATCGGCACGCTCGACGGCGCCAATGTCGAAATGCGCGACAATGTCGGCGAGGACAATATCGTCATCTTCGGCCTGCAGGCCGATGAAGTCGCCAAGATCCGCAGCGAGGGCCACAATCCCCGTGCGATCATCGAAGGTTCGCGTGAGCTGTCGCAGGCGCTGGCCGCCATCAGCTCCGGCGTTTTCTCTCCCGATGACCGCAACCGCTACACCGGCCTCATCGACGGCATCTATTCCCACGACTGGTTTATGGTCGCCGGCGATTTCGATGCCTATGCTGCCGCCCAGCGCGAGGTCGACCAGATCTGGACCAACCAGTCCTCCTGGTACCAGAAGACGATCAACAATACGGCGCGGATGGGCTGGTTCTCGTCCGACCGCACGATCCGGCAATATGCAGACGAGATCTGGAGAGCTTGATGAAGCCGCCGAAAGCTGCCCCTGAAGTGAAGCTTCCCTGGGAAATTTCGGCAGACGAAATCGCGGCAATCTTCAGTGGATCGCATGCCAATCCCTTTGCCGTCCTGGGCGTGCACCAGGCCGGCGACACCTTCATCACCAGGTGCTTCCTTCCAGGCGCTGAAGCTGTCACGGCAATGACGCTGGATGGAACACCGATCGGCGAGCTCCACCAGCTCCATCCCGACGGTGTTTTCGGCGGGCAGATTTCCGTGACAAAACTCCAGCCCGTTCGTTATCGCGCCCGGCGCGCCGACGCCGAATGGGCAGTGACGGACCCATACAGCTTCGGCCCTGTACTCGGGCCGATGGACGATTACTACGCCAGGCAGGGTTCGCATCTCCGGCTCTTCGACAAGATGGGCGCCCATCGCATCAAGCATGAAGGCGGGACCGGCATCCATTTTGCCGTCTGGGCACCGAACGCCCAGCGCGTTTCCGTCGTCGGCGATTTCAACAATTGGGACGGACGACGTCATGTCATGCGCTTCCGTTCCGACAGCGGCATCTGGGAAATGTTTGCTCCCGATGTTCCGCTTGGCGTTCCCTACAAATTCGAAATCCGCGGTCAGGATGGCGTCCTTCTGCCGTTGAAGGCGGACCCCTTCGCCCGCCGCAGCGAACTTCGTCCGAAGACGGCCTCGGTGACGGCTGCCGAACTGGTGCAGGATTGGCAGGACGAGGAGCATCTGAAGCACTGGCGCGAAACCGACAAGCGCCGGCAACCAATCAGTATCTACGAGGTGCACGCAGGCTCCTGGCAGCGCTGGCAGGACGGCTCCATGCTGTCCTGGGACGAACTTGCCTCGAGCCTCATCCCCTATTGTGTCGACATGGGCTTTACCCATATCGAATTCCTGCCGATCACCGAACACCCCTATGACCCCTCCTGGGGCTACCAGACGACCGGCCTATACGCGCCGACCGCCCGCTTCGGTGAGCCGGAAGGTTTTGCCCGTTTCGTCAACGGCTGTCACAAGGTTGGCATCGGCGTCATTCTTGATTGGGTGCCCGCACATTTCCCGACCGACGAACATGGTCTGGGCTGGTTCGATGGTACCGCCCTTTACGAACACGCCGACCCGCGAAAGGGCTTTCATCCGGATTGGAATACGGCGATCTACAATTTCGGCCGCACCGAAGTCGTCTCCTACCTCGTCAACAACGCGCTCTACTGGGCCGAGAAATTCCATCTCGACGGCCTGCGCGTCGATGCGGTCGCATCGATGCTCTACCTCGACTATTCGCGCAAGCACGGCGAATGGATCCCGAACGAGTATGGCGGCAACGAAAACCTGGAAGCGGTCCGTTTCCTGCAGAATCTCAATACCCGCATCTACGGCGAGCATCCCGGCGTCATGACCATCGCGGAGGAATCGACGTCCTGGCCGAAGGTGTCCCAGCCGGTCCACGAAGGCGGCCTCGGCTTCGGCTTCAAATGGAACATGGGCTTCATGCACGATACGCTGAGCTACATGAGCCGCGATCCCATCCATCGCAGGCATCACCATAATGAGCTGACCTTCGGCCTGCTCTATGCCTATTCGGAGAATTTCGTCCTGCCGCTGTCACATGACGAAGTCGTGCACGGCAAGGGTTCGCTGATCGCCAAGATGCCCGGCGACGACTGGCAGAAATTCGCAAATCTGCGCGCCTACTATGCCTTCATGTGGGGTTATCCCGGCAAGAAGCTGCTCTTCATGGGGCAGGAATTCGCTCAATGGGCCGAATGGAGCGAAAACAAATCGCTCGACTGGAACCTGCTGCAATACCGCATGCACGAAGGCATGCGTCGCCTGGTGCGCGACCTCAACTTCACCTACCGCAGCAAGGCTGCACTCCACGCCCGCGACTGTGAGGGCGACGGCTTCGAATGGCTGATTGCGGACGATTACGAGAACTCTGTCTTTGCCTGGCTGCGCAAGGCGCCCGGCCAGAAGCCAATCGTCGTCATCAGCAACCTTACACCTGTCTATCGCGAGAACTATTCGATCCGGCTGCCTTCGCCGGGGCGCTGGCGGGAAATCCTCAATACCGATGCCGACATCTATGGGGGCAGCGGAAAAGGCAATGGCGGGCGCGTGCAGGCCGTCGATGCCGGCGGCGAGATCAGCTGCTCGATAACCCTGCCGCCGCTGGCGACGATCATGCTTGAACCTGAGAATTAGTGACTGGTGGGAGGAGAAAATGGTAGAAAAACGCATTCAGCCACTTGCCCGCGATGCAATGGCCTATGTTCTGGCCGGCGGTAGGGGAAGTCGCCTCAAGGAACTGACGGACCGGCGCGCCAAGCCAGCCGTCTATTTCGGCGGCAAGGCGCGCATCATCGACTTCGCATTGTCCAATGCCTTGAATTCCGGCATCCGCCGTATCGGCGTCGCCACGCAGTACAAGGCGCATTCGCTGATCCGCCATATGCAGCGCGGCTGGAACTTCTTCCGTCCGGAACGAAATGAAAGCTTCGATATCCTGCCAGCCTCCCAGCGCGTCTCCGAGACGCAATGGTATGAAGGCACCGCCGACGCCGTCTATCAGAACATCGATATCATCGAGGATTACGGCGTCGAATACATGGTCATCCTCGCCGGCGACCATGTCTACAAGATGGACTACGAATACATGCTCCAGCAGCATGTCGATTCCGGCGCTGATGTAACGATCGGCTGCCTGGAAGTACCGCGCATGGAAGCGGTCGGATTCGGCGTCATGCATGTCAACGAGAAGGACGAGATCTTCGCCTTCATCGAAAAGCCGGCCGACCCGCCGGGCATTCCTGACAAACCGGATTTCGCGCTGGCCTCGATGGGCATCTACGTCTTCCGCACGAAGTTCCTGCTCGATCTGCTGCGCCGCGATGCGGCCGACCCGACCTCAAGCCGAGACTTTGGCAAGGACATTATCCCTTACATCGTCAAGAACGGTAAGGCCGTTGCCCATCGTTTCGCCAAGTCCTGTGTGCGTTCGGATTTCGAGCACGAGCCCTACTGGCGCGACGTAGGGACGATCGACGCCTACTGGCAGGCCAATATCGACCTGACGGCCATCGTCCCCGCTCTCGATATCTATGACAAGTCCTGGCCGATCTGGACCTATGCCGAGATCACTCCACCGGCGAAATTCGTCCATGACGACGAAGACCGCCGCGGCTCGGCAACCTCGTCCGTCGTCGCCGGCGACTGCATCATCTCAGGCGCAAGTCTCAACCGGAGCCTTCTCTTCACAGGTGTCAGGGCCAATTCCTTCTCCAAGCTGGACGGAGCGGTCATTCTGCCCAATGTGAAGATCGGGCGGCGCGCGCAGCTCAAGAACGTTGTGATCGACCACGGTGTCGTCATCCCGGAAGGTCTTGTCGTTGGCGAGGACCCAGAACTCGACGCGCGGCGCTTCAGACTGACGGAAAGCGGCATTTGCCTGATCACGCAACCGATGATCGACAAGCTGGATATCTGACTTATGAAAGTTCTTTCGGTCTCGTCCGAAGTCTTCCCTTTGATCAAGACAGGGGGCCTTGCCGATGTGGCAGGCGCCCTGCCCATAGCCCTCAAATCCTTCGGCGTTGAAACCAAGACCCTCATGCCCGGCTATCCCAGCGTCATGAAGATGCTGCAGAACCCGGTCGTCCGCCTGGAGCTTCCAGATCTGCTCGGCCAGCCGGCAAGAATATTGGAGGTGGAGCATCAGGGTCTCGACATCCTCGTGCTTGACGCTCCGGCCTATTACGACCGCCCCGGCGGTCCCTATCTCGATACGACAGGCAAGGATCATCCGGACAATTGGCGCCGTTTTGCCGCCCTGTCGCTGGCAGGCTCCGAGATCGCCGCAGGCCTACTGCCGGGCTGGCGGCCTGATCTGGTGCATGCCCATGACTGGCAGGCTGCGCTGGTGCCAGTCTATATGCGCTATTACCCGACGCCCGAGCTGCCGAGCATCCTGACGATCCACAACATTGCCTTCCAGGGTCAATTTGGCGCCGACATCTTCCCCGGCTTGCGTCTGCCGCTTCATGCCTTTGCCACCGAAAGTATAGAATACTACGGCACCGTCGGCTTCCTGAAGGGTGGCCTGCAGACCGCCACGGCCCTCACCACGGTCAGCCCCTCCTATGCCGATGAAATCCTGACCTCTGAATTCGGCATGGGACTGGAAGGTGTCATCGCCAGCCGCCGCGACGTGTTGCATGGCATTGTCAACGGCATCGACGCCGACATCTGGAATCCGGCGACCGATCCGGTCGTCCACACGCATTACGGCCCGACGACGCTGAAAAATCGGCTCGAAAACCGCAGGTCGATCGAGGAATTCTTCCATCTCGACCATGACGATGCGCCGATCTTCTGCGTCATCAGCCGCCTGACCTGGCAAAAGGGCATGGATCTTGTCGCAAGCACTGCCGACAGGATCGTCGCACTCGGCGGCAAGCTCGTGGTGCTGGGATCCGGCGAGGCAGCCCTCGAAGGCGCGCTGCTGGCCGCCGCCCACCGTAATCCCGGCCGTATCGGCGTTTCCATCGGCTACAACGAGCCGATGTCGCACCTCATGCAGGCTGGCTGCGACGCGATCATCATACCCTCGCGCTTCGAGCCTTGCGGTCTCACCCAGCTCTATGGCCTGCGTTACGGCTGCGTGCCGATCGTGGCGCGCACCGGCGGTCTCAACGACACCGTCATCGACGCCAACCATGCCGCACTTGCGGCAAAGGTGGCGACAGGCATACAATTCGCACCCGTAAACGAAGAAAGCATGCTACAGGCACTGCGCCGCGCCATGCACCTTTACGCGGATCAAAAAGTCTGGACCCAATTGCAAAAGCAAGGCATGAAGTCGGATGTCTCTTGGGAGAAGAGCGCCGAACGTTATGTTGCCCTGTATTCAAGCCTCGTCTCGAAAGGCATGTGAGCTAAAATGATCAAGTCCGTTCCCTCCACGCCCTATCAGGACCAGAAACCCGGCACCTCGGGTCTGCGCAAGAAGGTTCCCGTCTTCCAGCAGCCGAACTATGCGGAGAACTTCATCCAGTCGATCTTCGATTCACTGGAAGGCTATCAGGGCAAGTGCCTGGTCATCGGCGGCGACGGACGCTACTACAATCGCGAAGTCATCCAGAAGGCGATCAAGATGGCCGCCGCCAATGGCTTCGGCAAGGTCATGGTGGGCAAGGGCGGCATTCTTTCGACACCGGCAGCCTCTCACATCATCCGCAAATACAAGGCTTTTGGCGGCATCATTCTCTCGGCCAGCCATAACCCTGGTGGCCCGACCGAAGACTTCGGCATCAAATACAACGTCAACAATGGCGGCCCGGCGCCGGAAAAGATCACCGACGCGATCTTTGCCCGCTCCAAGGTGATCGACAGCTACAAGATTGCCGATTTCGCCGACGTCAACATCGATCGCATCGGCAAGGAAGAGCTGCCGGGTGGAACGATCCTCTCGGTTATCGACCCGGTCGAAGACTATGCCGCGCTGATGGAAGAACTTTTCGATTTCGGCGCGATCCGTAATCTCATCAGCCTTGGCTTCCGCATCGCCTTCGATGCCATGAGCGCCGTGACTGGCCCCTATGCCAAGGAGATCTTCGAGAACCGTCTCGGCTCTCCCTCGGGCTCCGTTCGCAATTTCATGCCACTGCCGGATTTTGGCGGCCATCATCCGGATCCGAACCTCGTTCATGCCAAGGAGCTCTACGACGAGATGATGGGTGAGGATGCGCCCGATTTCGGCGCCGCATCCGACGGCGACGGCGACCGCAACCTCATTATCGGCCGCGGCATTTTCGTAACCCCGTCCGACAGTCTTGCGATCCTTGCTGCGAATGCCAATCTGGCGCCCGGCTATTCCGGCGGCCTCGCCGGTATCGCACGCTCCATGCCGACATCGGGCGCGGCCGACCGCGTGGCTGAAAAGCGCGGCATCGGCATTTACGAGACCCCGACCGGCTGGAAATTCTTCGGCAACCTGCTCGACGCTGGCATGGCGACGATCTGCGGCGAAGAAAGCGCCGGCACCGGTTCGAACCATGTCCGCGAGAAGGACGGTCTCTGGGCCGTCCTGCTATGGCTGAACGTTCTGGCCGTACGCGGTGAAAGCGTGCAGGACATCGTGACCCAGCATTGGCAGACTTACGGCCGCAATTATTATTCCCGTCATGACTATGAAGGTGTCGACAGCGATGCCGCAAACGGCCTGGTGGACAATCTGCGCGCCCAGCTTTCTACGCTGCCCGGGAAGACCTTCGGCGATCTGACCGTCGAAAAAGCAGATGATTTCGCCTATCACGATCCGGTCGACAAATCGGTCAGCGAACATCAGGGTATCCGCGTCCTGTTTGCGGGCGGCTCCCGCGTGGTCTTCCGCCTTTCCGGCACCGGCACGTCTGGCGCAACCCTTCGCGTCTATATCGAGCGCTATGAGCCGGATTCGACTCGCCATAATATCGAAACGCAGGAAGCGCTCGCGGATCTGATCGCGGCCGCCGAAAGCATCGCAAACATTCGTGAGCGCACGGGACGCAACGAGCCGACCGTGATCACCTGATCCCGGGGGGCATATGGGGGGCAACAGTTCCGCGCAGGGCGGCGCCATCGTTTTCGAAACAGGCGTTGAATTTTCTGTCTGGTCGCATCATGCAGCGCAGATTGATCTCTGCCTCTTCGACGATGCCGACAAGGAATATGCAAGGCTCCCCATGGCCCGCGACAGCGACCATGTTTTCCGCCTTTTCGTCGATGGATTGAAGGAAGGCGCCCGCTACGGCTACCGGGCGGATGGTATCTATGCTCCGGACAACGGCCTCTGGTTCGACCCTTCAAAACTGCTGATCGATCCCTATGCCAAGGCAGTCGACGGGCCATTCCACTACGATCCGCGTCTTGGCATCTTCGGTGAAGATACGCAGCATCTGATACCGAAGTCGGTCGTCACCAAGGACGCGCCTGTCAAGATTCAAAAGCCGCTCTTCAAACAGGGCGGCTTTATTTACGAGGTGGCCGTCAAGCCCTTCACCATACTGCATCCGGACGTGCCGGAAGCTCAGCGCGGCACGGTCGCCGCCCTTGCCCATCCCTCCGTCGTCGCTCATCTGAAACGCATCGGCGTCGATGCCATCGAGCTTATGCCCATCACCGCCTGGATCGACGAACGCCATCTGCCGCCGCTTGGACTGACGAATGGCTGGGGCTACAATCCTGTCGCCTTCATGGCGCTGGACCCGCGTATCGTGCCAGGAGGTGTCGCGGAACTGAGCGACACCGTGGCGAAGCTGCATGAGGAAGGTATCGCCGTCATCCTCGACCTCGTCTTCAACCATACGGGCGAAAGCGACCGATACGGCACGACGCTGTCACTCCGCGGCATCGACAATCTTAGCTACTATCGCCACGTGGCGGATCGGCCATCCGTGCTCGTCAACGATACCGGCACCGGCAATACGGTTGCCTGCGACCATCCCCATGTCCAGCGGCTCATCATCGACAGCCTGCGCCATTTCGTCCGCAATGCAGGCATCGACGGCTTCCGCTTCGATCTGGCTCCGGTTCTCGGCCGCACGGCAAACGGTTTCGACCGAAACGGAACGCTGGCTGCAATTCTCGCCGACGATCTGCTCGGCGATCGCATCATGATTGCCGAGCCCTGGGATATCGGTCCAAGCGGCTATCAGCTCGGCAACTTTCCGGCACCGTTCCAGGAATGGAACGACCGTGCCCGCGATGACGTCAGGTGCTATTGGCGCGGTGATGACTGGAAGACTGGTTCACTCGCGACGGTGCTCGCCGGCTCGTCGAACATCTTCTCGGCCAACGGCGGAACAGAAACCCGCAGTGTCAATTTCCTCGCCGCCCATGACGGTTTCACGCTCATGGACCTCGTGTCGTACAACGGCAAGCACAACGAGGCGAACGGTGAGAACAATCGCGACGGCCACAACGAGAACCATTCCTGGAACAACGGCGTCGAAGGCGAAACCGCCTATCCTGTCATCCGTGAACGCCGCAAGGCTGATGTCAGGGCGCTGATCTCCACCCTCTTTGCCAGCCGCGGCAGCATCATGCTGACGGCCGGAGACGAAGGTGGTCGCACGCAGCATGGCAACAACAATGCCTATTGTCAGGACAACGAGATCACCTGGGTCGACTGGAAGCAGCTGGACGAGGGCCTGATCGCCCACACAGCCTTCGTCGCAGCGCTTCGCCACCGCTTCTCGGTCTTCTCCGACCTGGGCTTCTTCTCCGGTAACGGCGATGTGGAATGGATTTCGCTCTCCGGCGAGCCGATGACAACAGGCGAATGGGAAACGCCGTCTTTCTCCACCCTCGGCATGATCCTTGCGACCGAGGATCGCTCCAGCCGCAAACAGACCCGCCTCGCCGTCCTGTTCAATCGCTCAGAACAACACCAAGTCTTTACGCTTCCCTCAGCCGGCGAAGCAAACTGGCGGCAGCTTGTACCGGACGGTGCGCGAAAAGTCGGCGGCCGCGCTACCGTTGAACCACGTTCTGTCGCCTTTTTCGTGGAAAATTGATCCACGAAACACGCTAGTGCGAATCATTATCGCAATCGTCATGAATGCGCGATAAGGCTTTGCGGCTACGGCTTTTTACGAGGAATGCATGGTCATGGATATTTCGCTCTCGGAGGTCCGGGGGCTGGTCGGCACGGAAACAGGATTGTCTGACTGGATCCTTGTCGATCAGGAGATGATCGATGCCTTTGCCGGAGCAACCAGTGACCATCAGTTCATTCACGTCGATCCTGTTCGCGCTGCAGCCGAAAGTCCTTTCGGCGGAACCATCGCCCACGGCTTCCTGACGCTCTCGCTGTTGTCGACGATGAATTACAATTGCTTGCCCAAAGTGCGCGAGCAGACGATGGGCATCAACTACGGTTTCGATAAGATCCGCTTCATGTCGCCGGTCAGGAGTGGCACCCGCATTCGCGGCCACTTCGTGCTCGCGGACGCCCGCTTTCGCGGCGCCGGCATGCTGATGACGACCTATGATGTCTCGATCGAAATCGAAAACGAAAAGAAGCCGGCACTGACCGCCCGTTGGATCACCATCATCCAGTTCGACCCGAAAGACCGGCCGGAAGACGCCTAGGTTCTTTGCGGGTCTTAGTGGCTCGCATCCTCTGCGCCTTCGGCGAGCAGTCCAAAAACAAACTCCGAAAACGACCGCCAGCATTCCACCCGGAACGTATCGTCCTCGGTGCGGAAGAGCACGATCTCGGCCTTGCCGAAGATTGTCCGCGAGCAAGCGCCCACCGGGAAAATCTCCAGCGAGAGATCCTGCGGGCAGCCGGCCGACAGCGTCACCTCGGCACCCGGTCCGGAAACTATGATACCCACATTGCGGTGAGAAACATCGACCGCCGAATGAAGAGCATCCGCCCCGGAAAGAAGCGACAGAAGATCCGAGCCGGCCTCGTCGATAACGAGCCACTCGTCCGGTCCCAGCCAGAGCGCCGAGCGTCCTCCGGCACTGCCGGAGGTCTTGGGCGCTGTCGGCAAAGTCACCCCCAGCGCAGAAGACAGCACGGATACGGATTCGGCCGGCCCACGCAGCGCAAGACGGGTCGCGACCGGTGCTACCGTCAGGCGCACCGTCGCCGAACCGGCAAGGAGACCGGAGAGAGCCGGCTTGCGAATTGCGACCTCAGCCATGGATACGGCCTCCTTCCTTGTCAAAGAACACCAGATCCGTCACCTCGACCGGAATGGTCCGATCCGGCATCGGCACGTAGAGCGTTTCGCCCACCAGATTGCGGCCACCTTCGACCAACGCAAAAGCAATCGAACGACCGCAATTTTCAGACCAGTAGGCCGATGTTACGTGGCCGAGCATCTTCATCGGCTTCGGCTGGTTCGGGTTGGCGACGATCTGCGCCCCCTCCTCCAGCACCAGCTTCGCATCCTTTGTCGCGAGACCGACGAGCTGCTTGCGGCCTTCCTTGACGAGATCAGGTCGCTTCAGCCCGCGAATGCCGACAAAATCCGCTTTCTTCTTGGAGACCGCCCAGGAGAGGCCAGCGTCATCGGGCGTCACCGTGCCATCCGTATCCTGGCCGACGATGATATAGCCCTTTTCCGCGCGAAGCACATGCATGGTCTCCGTGCCGTAGACGCAGGCGCCGAGCGGCTCCGCATTGGCCCAGACCGCTTCCAGCACCGACTGCCCGTAATCGGCTGGCACATTGATTTCGAAGCCTGTTTCACCGGTGAAGGAGACGCGGAAGAGACGCGCCGGAACGCCCGCCACCTTGCACTCGGCCACACTCATGTGCGGGAAGGCCTCGTTGGAAATATCAAGCCCTTCGATCAGAGGCGCGACGATCTCACGTGCTTTCGGTCCTTGCACCGCGATAACAGCCCATTGCTCGGTGACAGAGGTCAGCCAAACCTTCAGATGCGGGAACTCCGTCTGCAGATAGTCTTCCATGTGGTTGAGAACACGCGGCGCCCCACCGGTCGTGGTCGTGACATGGAAACGGTCATCGGCGAGACGACCGACGACGCCGTCGTCATAAACGAAACCATCCTCGCGCAGCATGATGCCGTAGCGGCATTTGCCAGGTTTCAGCGTATCCCAGGCATTGGTGTACATGAGGTTCATGAATTCGGCGGCATCCGGCCCGACGACCTCGATCTTGCCGAGCGTCGAAGCGTCGAAGATACCGGCGACCTCACGCGCCGTGCGGCACTCACGGGCAACCGCCTGATGCATCGTTTCACCGGCGCGCGGATAAAACCAGGCGCGCTTCCAGTTGCCGACATCCTCGAAGACTGCGCCCTTGGCTTCTTCCCAGCCATGCAGCGGAGTCTTGCGCGTAGGGTCAAACAGCGGCCCACGCGAATGCGCGATCAGTGCACCATAAGTCACCGGCGTATAGGGCGCGCGGAAGGTGGTGAGGCCGACCTGCGGAATATCCTTGCCGAGCGTTTCTGCGGCAATGGCCAGACCATGCATGTTGGACAGCTTGCCTTGATCGGAGGCCATGCCATTCGTCGTAAAGCGCTTGATGTGCTCGATCGAATGCATGCCTTCGCGTACCGCAAGGCGGATATCCTTGGCGCAGACATCATGCTGGAAGTCGATGAACGCCTTGGCGTTCGTCTCCGGTCCGGCCCCTTCGGCAGCACCAATCATGCCGCCCGTCCAGTCGAATGCCTGTTCGACGGAAACACCGATCTTGCTGCCGGTCTTTTTGCCGACGGCCTGCGCCATCAGTTCACCGGCGGCGAGCGATTCCTCGACGGTCTGCTGCAGTCCATCCGTACCGTTGCAGGCGCCCACGGAAAGGCAGTCCTGCGCATAGGTGCCGGGCAGGAAACGCTGCGTCTCGGCATCGAAGGCAACCTTGCCGCGCGACTGTGAGAAAAGATGCACGGAGGGTGTCCATCCGGCGCAGACGAGCAGCGCGTCAACGCTGATTTTGCGCGGTGACCCGCCGCCGTTGCGCGCGACCGTCATCGAAGAAATGCGAAGCGCACCCGACGTATTGACGACCGACTGGCCGGTCAGAACATCGATGCCGAGCGCACGGGCTTCAGCGAGCACTGCAGCACCCGGCGCCTGCCTGACATCGACGATCGCGGCAATCGAAATGCCTGCTCGTTTCAGGTCGAAAGCAGCCTCGTAGGCAGAGTCATGGGCCGTATAAACGCCGACCGTCTGGCCGACGGCAACACCATAGTGATTGAGATACATCCGCCCGGCCGAAGCGAGCATGATGCCGGGGCGATCATTGTTCGGGAACACCATGTGCCGCTCGATGGCACCCGTCGCCAGGATGACGCGCTTGGCGCGGACCTGCCAGAGCCGTTCGCGCGGCAGATCGCGGCCGGGGCGGGCGATATGATCCGTGACACGTTCGACAAGGCCGACGAAGTTGTGGTTGTAGTAACCGAAGGCCGTGGTGCGCGTCAGGACCTCGACATTCTCTATGGCCTTCAGCCGGGCAAGGGTCTTCTGCACCCAGGCGTAACCATCAAGCCCATCCACCTTCACGCCGGCATCGAAGCGCAACGCGCCGCCGGCTTCCGCCTGCTCGTCGCAAAGCACGACTTTCGCGCCGGCTTCCGCAGCGGCCAATGCCGCCGAAAGGCCGGCAATGCCGGCACCGACGACCAGCACGTCGCAATGGGCGTAGCGGCCGGCGTAGTGATCCGGATCATCCTCCGTCGGCGCGACACCAAGACCTGCAGCACGGCGGATCATCGGCTCGTAGACGCGCTTCCAGGCGGCCCGCGGCCACATGAAGGTCTTGTAGTAGAAACCCGCCGCGAAGAAGGGCGAAAACAGGTTATTGACCGCACCGACATCGAAGGAAAGCGACGGCCAACGGTTTTGCGACTTCACGATCATGCCGTCGAAGACTTCCTGCACGGTTGCCCGCACATTCGGCTGCTTGCGGGCGCTGTCGCGCGCGACATCGATCAGCGCATTCGGCTCCTCGGCGCCCGCCGAAAGAATGCCGCGCGCGCGATGATACTTGAAGGAACGTCCGACAAGGTGCACACCGTGGGCAATCAAGGCCGAGGCGACGGTATCGCCTTCGAGCGCCGTATAGCTCTTGCCATCGAAGGTAAAACGCGCAGTCCTCGCGGGCGTCAGCCGGCCCTTGCCGACGATACGGTTCGCGCCGCTCATTGCGCCTCTCCTTCAACAGCTTCATAGGTCTCGGCCGCTGCGCCGATCTCAGGCTTCGGTTCGCCGGCCTTGTAGGTCATGATGAACTTGTCGCTCACGGTATCGCGTGCCGCATTGAAGAAGCGCCCGCAACCATGCATGTGGCGCCAACGTTCGAAAATCAGGCCTTTCGGGTTATCGCGCAGGAAGAAATATTCCTCGAACTCTTCATCCGAGATCGAAGTGATATTGGTCGGCCGGGCGATATGGGCGTCGCCGGCACCCCGGAATTCGAGCTCCGAGCGCTCTTCCTGACAGTAAGGGCAGTAGATCAGCAGCATGATTGTCCTCGTGTCAGTGCGCAACGGCGGCAGCTGCCGCCTCGTCGATCAGCCGCCCGCTGCGGAAACGCTCCAGCGTCAGTCCGGCATTGAACTTATGCGGCTCGTCGCGGGCAATCAGGTGGGCAAAGAGATTGGCCGAACCGGGTGTCGCCTTGAAGCCGCCGGTACCCCAGCCGCAATTGACGTAGAGCCCGGGAACCGGCGTCTTCGACTGGATGGCTGACCGGTCCGGCGTGTTGTCGACGATACCGCCCCACTGGCGCATCATCTTCACGCGGCGGAACATCGGGAAGAGCTCGCAGATGGCGTCGAGCGTATGCGTGATGATCTGCAGGCCGCCGGTCTGGGAGTAGGAATTATACTGGTCCGTGCCCGCACCGATGACGAGTTCGCCCTTGTCGGACTGCGAGATATAGGCATGCACCGTGTTCGACATGACGACGCAGGGGAAGATCGGTTTCAGCGGCTCGGAAACCAGAGCCTGCAGCGGGCTCGATTGCAGCGGCACGCGTACATCCGCCATCTTCATGATTGTCGTCGTGTGGCCGGCAGCCGAGACGGCGACCTTCTTTGCGCCGATGAAACCCCTGCTGGTCTCGACGCCGGTCACGCGACCGTCCGGACCGCGGCGGATGCCGGTGACTTCGCAATTCTGGATGATGTGAACGCCACGGTCGGACGCCGCACGCGCATAGCCCCAGGCAACCGCATCGTGACGCGCGGTACCACCGCGGCGCTGCAAGGCAGCCCCGTTGATCGGGTATCGTGCCGTCGCCGAAATATCGAGCGGCGGACAATAGGCCTTGGCCTGCTCCGGCGTCAGCCATTCATTGTCGATGCCATAGAGCCGGTTGGCATGGATATGCCGCTTGAAGCTCTGCTGGTCGTGCACATTGTGCGACAGCATCATCACGCCGCGCGGCGAATACATGACATTGTAATTGAGCTCCTGTGACAACCCTTCCCAGAGCTTCATCGAGTGCTCGTAAATGTGCATGCTCTCTTCATAGAGATAGTTGGAGCGGATGATGGTGGTGTTGCGGCCGGTATTGCCGCCTCCGAGCCAACCCTTTTCCAGGACCGCAACATTGGTGATGCCGTGTTCCTTGGCGAGGTAATAGGCAGCGCCGAGCCCGTGGCCGCCGCCACCAATGATGATGACGTCATATTCGGGTCGCGGCTCCGGCGAAGTCCACTGCTTTTCCCAGCCCCTGTGCCCGCGCAGAGCCTCCCGCGCTACGGCAAAAACCGAATATTTCCGCATCCGCCATCATCTCCTTCAGGCAAAGGCATTTTCGTCGTGGCCATACAAATCGCAAATCGAATTGCGGCACAACGGTTCTTTTGCGACGTGAAAGAGCTTTTGTTTTGACACGACGCGCAGCATATCGCTTCTATTGGTGCGATCTCCGTTCGCGGCTGCGGCATAATCCTTTTCTCACCCAACAGGGCAGGCAGAACGAGCCTGCCGCAAATGTTAGTATCCCCTTATGTGGGGTGTTAGATGTTGGGTTGGCGTAGCATATGGATCGCGGGCTTCTGCTTCGCGCTGTTAGGCGCATGGCCTGCGGCTGCCGCTGAACCTGTCGGCCAGGCGACCCTCATCAGAACCGAAGTGACGGGACAGGGCGGCCCGATCATCGTCAATGATGAGGTCCATCGTGACGAGCGTATCCGCACATCTCCATCAGGACTCGGCCAGTTCATTTTCCGCGACGGCACCAAGCTTGCCGTCGGCTGGGGCTCGTCAGTCGTCATCGACAAATATGTCTTCGACGATTCCGATTCCGTCAAACGCCTTTCCATCAAGGCGGCCAAGGGCACGTTCCGCTGGGTCAGCGGCAACTCGAAATCCTCCGCCTACCAGATCCAGACGCCTGCGGGCACCATTGGCGTACGCGGCACCGCTTTCGATTTTTATGTCGGCCCGGACGGCACCACCGCAGTGGTGCTGCTGAACGGCGCGGCTACCTTCTGCGGCCCGGGCGGCTGCCGGCAGTTACAGCAACGTTGCGATTGCGTCATTGCGAGGCCGAACGGCAATATGACGGATGCGCAACCCGTCAATACCAGCGTTCTGCAGAGACTGGGCAACCAGCGCGCCCTCCCATTCCTCTCCGGCAATCAGAGTTTGACGGGCGGCCTCGGTCTGCTCGGCGGCTGCCGGATGGCCTCGGTTGATCCTGATCGCAAAGACCGGCCTCGCCGGGAGCTCCGGCTGCGTGATCCGGATCCGCAGCCGCCTCAACAATCCCCGCGGCGGGATGACCCACCAAAGCAACTGCCAGAAAAACCGCCAGGAAAACCGCATCATGATAAGCCGCACCATGATAAGCCGCACCATGACAAGCCCCACCACGATAGGCCGAAGGGTGACTGGCACGACAAACACGACAGGCACGGCTGGAAGGACAGGGACGACAGACACGACCACCATCACGATCATGGAAGACCGGACCGGCACGAAGGGTTCGGTCGATCGGACAGACATGATGGACCTGATAGGCCGAGCCGCACGGAAAGAGCTGACAACCGCCAGGACCGCAACCATCAGGACAGACCGAGCAGGCAGGAGACAAGCAGCGGTCAAAACCAGACTGCCGGCAGCGACCAGAGCGGGCGAAGAGATCGCGACCGTAACCACGATCGGGATCACGGCTGGGGCGGAAAAGGAAACCGGGACCGAAACGGTGGTCGGAACCACAATCGCTGACTGGCTACTCGACGGCCTGCTTTTCCGGCAGGCCGATATCCTCTCGAAAATGATCGTTTCTGGCCGATATCCGCTCATAGAATTCGGTAAGGCCGGCCATGACCTGTAGGCCGGCGAGTTTCGCGGCGCCAATCAGCTTGCGACTGTTCCGCGAACGCTCGCGCAAGGCACCCATCACCTCCTCATGGGCGAGATGAAGGGCACCGAATTGCGGCGAGGCAGCAACCTTCTCGTCGCCGACCACAGCAAAGATCTGCGTCCGGTTGCTCTTTCCCTTGAGCGGAAGGGCGCCCGCCTCCAGGAGCGCCGCGCCGCTTTGCGCCCGCGCCGTGGTGTCGGAGATCAGGATATCGAAGCCGACGTCCTTGCAGCAGGATTCGATACGCGCCGCAACATTCACCGCATCGCCCACCGCCGAATAGTTGAAGCGTGTCTTCGCGCCCATATTGCCGACACAGGCGAGACCGGTATGGATACCGATGCCTATCCTCACCTGCCGGGCGCTGCCGAAACCGAAAGCGTCTTGAGCATTGAGTTCATCAAGCGTCTCGCGCATGGCAAGTGCCGCCCGAAGCGCCTTTGCCGCATGATCGGAAACATCGACCGGCGCATTCCAGAAGGCCATGATGGAATCTCCGATGAATTTATCGAGCGTCCCCTCATTCCCGACGACATGGCGGCTGAGTGCATCAAGCAGCGTGTTCAAAAACTGGACGACGGCAATCGGCGTGAGCTTTTCACTGATCTCGGTGAAATTCCGGACATCGACGAACATCATGGTGAGCTCACGCTCGTCCCCGCCGAGTTTCAACGCATCGGGCGTATGCTCGATGCGATGCAGCAGCGAAGGCGACAGGTAATGGCCGAAGGCGCGCCGCACCTCCCGTCGCTCCCTGTCGATGACGAGGATACGGAACGATGTTGCCGCAAAATGCGTGATGGAGCCGCTGAGAATGGGCGCCAGCGGATCGAAGAGCAGACCCGCATAAAGAAAAGAGAACCACGATGCGACAAGTGCCATCGCGGTGATTGCCAGGCCGCAGACAAGTGCCACTGCCGGACTGACGAAGGTCGTGATGATGACGAGCATGAAACCGAGCACGGCGATGGACAGGATCTCCAGCCCGTCGGCCCAGTCCGGCCGCGACAGGTAACGGCCTGAAAGGATCTGCTCAACCGTCTGTGCCTGCAGTGAGACACCCGGCACGTTCTCGCCGAGTGCTGTGGTGCGGATGTCCTGCAGCCCGACCGCCGATGTGCCGATGAAAATGATGCTGCCGTCAATCTGTGCAGCAACGTCAGGGGCCACTCCACCGGCAGCAAGGATCTTTCCGGCCGAGACATAACGCTCTGCCCGGTTCGGCGTCACATAAAGCCAGATCTCACCGGCAGCCGTCAGCGGAACGATGAAGTCGCCGATCTTCGCCGATGTAATGATCCCTGCTTGGTCTGGCGCGCCGGCCAACACATAGGTGGAGGCACCCTGCGCGACCCGCAGCGCTTCGATCGCAAGATTGGGATAAAACTGCTCCCCATCGCTAAGGAACAGCGGCACCGCGCGAACAACGGATGAAGGACTGCCGGGATTGAGACTGACATGACCAAGCCCTGCGGCTTTCGCCTCCAGCCCCGGCCGGAGCGGCGTCGAAGCACCGAGATGCGGAGGTGCGGCGAGCGGGCTTTCACCGGTAAAGGCAAAGCCGGCCTTCACCGGCGGCCTGTAATTGCCCTCGTTTGAAAGCCCGAAGCCGAGAACGACGGGTTTTCCTTCGATCGATTGCGCGAATATCTCGTCATTGTCGGGCAACTGTGCCGCCAGAGACGGATCGATCCCTTCGACCTCCCGGATGACATTGCGTGGGGACATCCGGTCAGGCTCGGCAAAGATGACGTCGAAGGCGATGGCCGCCGCTCCCATGTCGGAGAGACGGTTGACCAGCATGGCCAGCCTGTCGCGCGGCCACGGCCACTGACCGAACTCCCGCAGGGAAGCCTCGTCGATATCGACCACCCGGACCGGCATTGCTTCGAAACTGCGCGGGACGATGCGCTGATACTCATCGAAGGTAACGTCGCGGATCTGCTTCAGTACGGGCGGATCGCTTGCCCGGAACATCGTAAGCGCAGCCACGATGATGAGGCCGATCAGCACACCGATCTGCTGCAATCGCGTCATGCGTTTCCGACCTCCCCTCGAGACGGCCCCGGGGCCGTCTCGCCGCAGGCAAGCTACGCTTGTTTGACGCCAATGACCATTCGTTCATGCGCACAAGCTGAAAAACAAACCGAACGGCAACCCAGCACGAAATTACTTCCAGATTTGGTCATCGCTTTTTGCCCGACCTTTGAGCGCCGGCCTTGCCGCGCCTGCGGTGAAATGTTTTTGTGTCTCAGGGATTTGATAATTCAATCATTGTCGAGGGGATGAGCCATGGCAGATCCGCAAGGAGCGACCACGGCAAGAACTGCGGAAAATTCGGCCTCTGCCGCCCGCAGAAGCGGCTATTGGCTGATCGCCGTCGTGCTGGCGATGCTGGCCGGGCTGCCGCTCGCTGTCTGGCTGGATATTAGCGACCTCTCTGAAAGCGCGCTGCGCCGGCAGGCGCGGGATATGAGTTCTCTCGTCACCAGCATACGCTCCTATTATTCGGCGAATGTCGTTGGCAGGGTCCTCGCGGCCCATCAGGCTGGCGATGTCAGCGGCACGGTCGTCTCGCATAACTACGCCAACATTCCAGGCGCCATTCCACTTCCCGCCACGCTTTCGCTGGAACTGGGCGATGTCATCAAGGAGCAGCAGGCCAACATCACCTATCGCTTCCTCTCTGACCTGCCCTTCAAGAATCGCGCGCCTCACGATCTCGACAATTTCGAAACGGCATCACTCGCATCCCTGCGCGCCAATTCCAGCCAAACACTGACTGACCTTACCCGCGTCGGATTCACCGATACGTTGCGGCTCATCACGCCTGTGATCATGGGCCAGGCTTGCGTCGCCTGCCACAACACGCATCCTGAAAGCCCGAAAAGGGATTGGAAGGTAGGAGATGTGCGCGGCATTCAGGAGGTCATCATCCGCCAGCCCTATGCAAGCAATGTTCTCGCCTTCAAATATCTGCTCTGCTATTTCTTCTTCGTCGCCATCATCGGCATCAGCTTCATTTTTCTGCAGCGCCAGCAGACGCGTGTCATCCACAGTGCCAATCGCGACCTCGAAGCGGCGAACGAATTCCTCGCCAGCGTCTCCCTGAAGATTTCCCGCTATCTGTCGCCGCAAATCTACAAGAGCATCTTCAGCGGCCAGAAGGATGTGGTTGTCCATACCGAGCGAAAACGCCTGACGATCTTCTTCTCGGACATCAAGGATTTCACCGCCACGACCGAGCGCCTGCAGCCGGAGGCGCTGACGGAAATGCTGAATGAATATCTGACCGAAATGTCTACGATTGCACTCAAGCACGGCGGCACGGTGGACAAGTTCATTGGCGATGCCATGCTGGTCTTCTTCGGTGATCCGGAAACCAAGGGGGCAGAGGAAGACGCAAAGGCTTGCCTGCGCATGGCAGTCGACATGCAGCGCCGGCTCGGCGAACTGAAGGAGAGATGGCGTCGGAACGGGACGGAAGAGCCCTTCGTCGTTCGCATGGGAATTAACAGCGGCTATTGCAACGTCGGCAATTTCGGCAGCAGCGACCGCATGGACTATACGATCATCGGTGCCGAAGCGAACCTCGCCGCACGTCTGCAATCGATCGCCCAGGGTGGAGAAATCGTCGTCAGCTACGAAACCTATGCGCTGGTGAAGGATATCGTCGATGCCCATCCTTTGCCGCCGATCACCATGAAGGGCATTCAGCGGGAGATCGTACCCTACGCCGTGGACGGGTTGATGCTCGGCGCCGATCACAAGAGCCGCGTTCTCAGCGAACATCTCGCAGGACTGGACCTGCATCTGGACACGGCTCGGCTTGAGCCGGCGGACCGCGCCCGTGTTGTCGCCACGCTGAAGGAAGCGATCGCCGCTCTGGACGAAACGAAGCCCGAGAAGGCCCGCCCCTAGCTCCTTATAGGCACGGGCGGGATTTTTCCGCGCGAGCGCATATCCCGTCTGGACTTCATTCCGTCGATCTGATATCCCGCAACACCAATCGCAAGGCCGCGGCCGCGCGAACGTTATTTTTTTGCCCCAGGCGCTGCGCCGCCTTTCGGCATCAACCAAACCAAAGGAACGTGATTCTCGTGCAGGTACTTGTCCGCGATAACAATGTTGACCAGGCTCTCCGCGCTCTCAAGAAGAAGATGCAGCGCGAAGGCATTTTTCGCGAAATGAAGATGCGCGACTACTACGAAAAGCCGTCGCAGAAGCGTGCTCGCGAAAAGGCCGAGGCTGTTCGTCGTGTTCGCAAGCTGGCCCGCAAGCGCGCTCAGCGCGAAGGTCTGGTTGCACGCTAAGGCGGTGCCGTCGTTTTTTCGACGTTTTCAGATGCATGTGTGGCGGGGGCGATAGGTTTCGCCGCCGCCTTTTTTAATTTGCTGCTGAAGATTGCATATCCGCTTTGCCGGATATGGTGCATGGGGGAAAGCGAGCCCGAATGGCTGTCATAAACTTCTATCCGTCCCGCTCGTCGCGTTCGCAGAAATCGGCCGTATTCGCCTCGCTGGCACTTGCCGCGGCGCTCGGCCTTGCCGGTTGCGAAACGACCAACACGTCGGATGCTGTGATCCGCATCGACAAGGCGCAGGGCTCACAGGAAAACATTGCGTCGCTCACGGCCGTCATCAACGCCAATCCGCGCGATCCGGAAGGCTACAATGTTCGCGGTTCCGCCTATGGTCGCGCCGGCGAATTCCGCAAGGCGCTCGACGACTTCAACACCGCGCTGCAGATCAACCCGCGCTTCTTCCAGGCCTATGCCAACCGCGCGCTGGTGTATCGCAACATGGGGCAGCAGCCGCAGGCGATCGCCGACTACAATGCCGCCCTGCAGATCAATCCGAGCTATGACGTCGCCTATATCGGTCGCGGCAACGTCTATCGCATGGCCGGCCAGGACGATCAGGCCTTCAATGATTTCTCAAAAGCGATTCAGCTCGGCACCACCGATGGTCGCGCCTATCACAATCGCGGCCTGATCTACCAGAAGCGCAATCAGCAGGATAAGGCGATCGACGATTTCTCGAAGGCGATCTCGCTGTCGCCGAACTCACCCGAGCCCTATAATGGCCGCGGCATTTCCTATATCGCGCTGAACGACAACGACAACGCGTTCGCCGACTTCAACCACGCGATCGAACTCAACGGCAATCTTGCCGAATCCTGGGCAAACCAGGCTCTCGTCTATGAGCGCCGTGGCGAAAAGGATAAGGCAATCCGCTCCTATCGCCACGCTGTCGGCCTCGATCCGAAATATCAGCCGGCAAGGGACGGACTTGCCCGCGTCGGCGGCACGACCGGCTAACGGACTCGAAAAGGGAGGGCGACGATGACGGCGAAACCGCATGTGATCGTCGTCGGCGCAGGCATAATTGGCGCCTCCATTGCCTGGCATCTCACACGCAAGGGTGCAACGGTCACCGTCGTCGGCGAGGAGCTAGGCGGAGTGGCAACGCCCTGTTCCTTTGCATGGATCAATGCAAGCTGGGGTAATCCCGAATTCTATTTCCACTTTCGCCGCCGCGCGATGGCCGAGTGGAAGTGGCTGGCGCGGGAACTGCCCGGCCTGCCGCTTGCGTGGTGCGGCGGTCTCTGCTGGGATATGCCCGCAGCCGATCTCGAAGCCTATGCCGACGAACACGGCCGTTGGGGCTACGGTATCAGCCGGCTGAACCGGCAAGAAAGCACGCTGATCGAACCCGGCCTTGGCGAATATCCTGATTTCGCCCTCCATGTTGCAGAAGAAGGCGCGGTGGAGCCTGTTGCCGCAGCACGTTTGCTGCTCGCGGATGCCAAAGCGCATGGCGCGACGTTCGTCCATGCCACGGTCAACGGCCTGCTCCAAAGTGCTGGACGAATCGTCGGACTTGTCACCTCGGAAGGCATGCTCGAAGCCGATCATGTCGTACTGGCCGCAGGGACAGGCGCAGTTCCGATCGCCGCCTCGGCAGGAATAACGTTGCCGCTGTCAGCACCCGCCGGTCTGATCGTACACTCCCGTCCTGTCTCCAAACGCTTGAACGGTCTCGTCATGACACCCCGTCTGCATATGCGCCAGACGGCGGAAGGCCGCATCATCGCTGGCTCGGATTTCGGTGGCGGCGATCCGGGTGAAGATCATCGGGCAAGTGCAGCGGAACTCTTTGCACGCGTGAAAGCGACGATCTTGGACAATGCCGATCTGAAGCTCGATTTCTTCACGGTCGGTTTTCGCCCGACTCCTGCCGATGGTTTTCCCATCATCGGCAATACTGGCTTGCCGGGTCTCTATGTAACGGTGATGCATTCCGGCGTCACGCTTGCTCCGCTTGTCGGCCTGCTTGCCGCCGACGAGCTTCTGTCAGGCAAGAATGACGAAAGCCTTCTGCCCTTCCGATTGCAACGCTTCGCCGACCGGTAGCAGTTCATTAAATATTGACGATTTTGCACCTGACTATTTTAGTAGGTTGCAACCAAATGCCCCGCCCCCTAACATGACCGTGCTTTGATGGCAGGCTATTGGGCGGTACGGATGTAAGGGGCGTTTGCGAGCGATGCGGATTCTTGCTTTCGTTGGACTCTGCGAAACCGAGCTTCCCCAGCATCCCACCCCGGCAGTTCGGGGGCGACATCGATGAGGTTCGCCACACGTCTTTTTCCGAAAGCTTCGATCGGGACATATCTCATCGCCATGGCAGTGGCGATCGCGTTGCCGATCTTCGCTTTCGTTGCCCTTCTTCTCATGCAGCTGGAGGACAACCAGCGATCTACGCTCAAGCGTGAAACCGCACAGGATGCGCTCGCCCTCTCACGCACCATCGACCGCCAGCTTCAGGATATGGCAACGACATTGCGGCTGCTGTCCTCCTCGCCGGAGCTGGAAAGCGGCGACTATGAATCTTTCTACAATCGCACGGAAACCGCGCTGCGCGGCGATACGCTTTATGTGATTGCCGTCGACAGGACCGGGCAGCAATTTCTGAATACCCGTCGCGCCTTTGGCACGCCGCTCGGCAAGACGACGAACATCGCGGCTTTGGAGGCCGCGATGAAGTCCGGGCGGATCGAAGCCTCCGACGTCTTCATGGGCGCAACGAGCGGCATGTGGGTCTATAACGTCACCCTGCCGCGCGATGACGATCCCGTCTCGGCATTGATCATCACCCAGAATGCCAACGACCTTGCAAAACTCGTCACGACAGAGGGCCTTGCCTCCGGCTGGTCGGCGGCCGTCATCGATCAGGGAGGCCATGTGGTAGCGAGCCGAGGCCCTGCCAATCTGCAGCCTGGCGAACCCTTCGACCCGCGCATTCTGCCCTCGCTCGTCGCATCCAGCGGCGTATTTGAAGACAGCGATATTCTTCCGCATGCCCTGTTGGGCTATGCGCAAATTCCCGGCTGGTCCTGGAAGACGGTGGTATGGGGGCCGATTGCCACGGCACAGGCACCGATTCTCAGCACCTGGCGCTTCCTTCTGATCGGCGGTCTTGTGCTGCTGCTCGTCGCGGTGCTTGCCACCTATGCCGTTGCCCGTCAGGTCCGCTCCACGATCCGTGAAATTGCCGACATGGCGAACCGGCTTGGCGAAGGTCACATCGTTTCGCCGGTCGAAACCAGTGTCATCGAGGCCAACCAGGTGGCCATTGCACTGTCCAATGCCTCTTTCGACCGCAGTCAGAGCGAGGACCGGCTGCGCTTCGTCATGCATGAGCTGGTCCATCGCACAAAGAACCTGCTGACGCTCGTTCTCGCCATGATGCGACAGCTCTCCAAGCAGGCAGACAGCGTCGAGACATTTCGCCTGGCCGTCGCCCATCGCCTCGAAGGGCTCGTCCGCTCGATTGAGCTTCTGACAGGCGAACAGTGGTCCGGCGTCTTGCTGCATCGCGTCATCGATATTCATCTCCAGGCTTTTCCCCAGGCCCGCGAGCAGGTGGAGATCGAGGGCAAAGATTTTATCCTCAAACCCGATGCCGTGCAGAACCTCGGCCTCGCGCTGCATGAACTCGCCACCAATTCGGTAAAATACGGAGCGCTCTCCGTGCCACAGGGTCGCGTGCGCTTCGAATGGCAGCCGGCAGAGGACAATATGCTGCGCTTCACCTGGACTGAAAGTGGCGGGCCGCCGGTCAAACCGCCGGCGCGCACCGGTTTCGGCACGACCGTCATCAAGGCACATGCTGCTTCCGCTTTCCGGGGCAAGGTCGATGTCGACTTCCGCCCCGAGGGTCTCGTCTGGACCCTCACAGCCCAGCGTGGGACGATGGAGCGCGACTAGCGCAGCCGGAACAATCACTGCAACCACCCGTTTCGAACAGGTCATTCAAAAGGAGAAGGACCATGTTCAAGCAAACCGTGATTGCTGCGGCAATCGTTTCGGCCGCAGCCTGGGCCAGTTCGGCCGCAGCAGCCGACTATATTTCGCTTGGTCGGCTCGTCTGCGGATCGGATGGCGGCCAGGGACTGATCGTCACATCCGAGAAGAATCTGATCTGCACCTATACGCCTGCTTCGGGCGGCCCTAAGGCAGTCTATGCCGGCAAGATCGAGAAATTCGGCATCGATATTGGCCAGACCGGCAAGAGCGTAATGATCTGGCAGGTGCTCGCAAAGACCGGCACCAATATCCCGGATTTCGCGCTCGCCGGCGAATATTACGGTATCGGCGCAGACGCCAGCCTCGGTGCCGGCGGCGGTGCCAAGGTCATTGCCGGCGGCACGAACAAGGCCTTCATGCTGCAGCCGCTCAATGTGCAGGCCCAGGAAGGTCTCAATCTCGCCGTCGGCGTCGAGAAGATGACGCTTGTACCGGGCGAAATCTGACGGTTTGCAATGATAGGAGAAAAGCCCGCGAAAGCGGGCTTTTCAGTCAGTGCGCGATTGCCTTGTTGATCTCTTCGGTCACCTTCTTGGCGTCCCCAAGCAGCATCATCGTGCCGTCCTTGTAGAACAGCGTGTTGTCGATGCCGGCGTAACCCGAGCCGAGCGAGCGTTTGACGAAGAGGCAGGTCTTGGCCTTGTCGACGTCAAGGATCGGCATCCCGTAGATCGGCGAGGTCTTGTCGTCACGCGCGGCCGGATTGGTGACGTCATTGGCACCGATGACATAGGCAACGTCAGCCTGGGCGAATTCCGAGTTGATATCCTCAAGCTCGAACACCTCGTCATAAGGCACATTGGCTTCCGCGAGCAGCACGTTCATATGGCCAGGCATACGGCCTGCGACCGGATGGATCGCATATTTCACTTCCACGCCGTTCTTCTTGAGATTGTCGACCAGTTCGCGCAATGCATGCTGCGCCTGCGCCACCGCCATGCCATATCCCGGCACGATGATGACCTTGGAAGCGTTCGCCATCAGGTAGGCAGCGTCCTCCGCCGAGCCGAGCTTGACGGTCTTGTCCGAATTATCCGCCGCATTGCCGCCCGTCTCCCCACCAAAACCGCCCAGGATCACGGAGATGAAAGAGCGATTCATGCCCTTGCACATGATGTAGGACAGGATCGCGCCCGAAGAACCGACCAGTGCGCCGGTGATGATAAGCGCCAGATTGCCGAGCGTGAAGCCGATGCCGGCAGCAGCCCAGCCCGAGTAAGAGTTGAGCATGGATACGACAACCGGCATGTCGGCGCCACCGATCGGCACGATGAGCAGCACGCCGAGAGCCAGTGACAAGGCGACGACGGCCCAGAAATCGAAATGGCTTTCCGTCGCCGCCAGCCCGACGATGAAGAGCACAATCAGGGCAAGCAGAGCGATGTTGATCACATGACGGAAGGGCAGCAGGATCGGCTTGCCGGACATGCGCCCGTCGAGTTTCAGGAAGGCAATGATCGAGCCGGTGAAGGTCAGCGCACCAATCGCCACGCCGATCGCCATTTCGATACGGGCTTCAGTGTGGATCTGGCCAATCTCGCCAATGCCGAAAGAGCCCGGCGTATAGAGGGCTGATGCGGCGACAAGAACCGCCGCGAGGCCTACCAGCGAGTGGAAACCGGCAACAAGCTGCGGCATCGAGGTCATCGCAATGGTGCGGGCGATATAGGCACCAGCGCTGCCGCCGATGGCAAGGCCGAGAATGATGAGCACGAAGCCGCCAAAATTCGGCGTCGCCAGCGCCAGCGTCGTGAGGATGGCGATCCCCATGCCGATCATGCCGTAGAGATTGCCCTTGCGGCTGGTGGCAGGATGCGAGAGCCCGCGTAGCGCCAGAATGAACAGGACGCCGGAGACAAGGTAGAGGAAGGCTGCAATATTGGTCATTCGTGCGGCCTCACTTGTCCTTCTTGCGGTACATCGCCAGCATGCGCTGCGTGACGAGGAAGCCGCCGAAGATATTCACCGAGACAAGAACGAGCGCCACGAAACCGAAGCCGGTGGCAAGCCCGCTGCTCGAGATGCCGACCGCAAGCAGAGCCCCGACGACGATGACCGAAGAGATCGCGTTGGTGACGGCCATCAGCGGCGTATGCAGTGCGGGTGTGACCGACCAGACGACATAGTAGCCGACGAAGATCGACAATACGAAGATTGCGAACTGGAAGACGAAAGGATCGATCGCCCCGCCAGTGGCAGCGCTCGCCGCTTCCGGCGCCTGGGCAGCAGCGGTGATGACCGCTGTAACGGCCTGGTCGAGCTGCTCCAGAGCCTTGTCCATTGCTTCACTGGCCATCAGTTATCCCCCTTCTTGGCGCCGCCGAATGCCGGATGAACGACATCCCCCGCATAGGTCAGCATCGTCGCCTTGATGAGCTCGTCCTCGAGGTTGAGCACAACCGATTTCGTTTCCTTGTTCACCATCGTCTCCAGGAAAGTGACGAGGTTCTTGGCGTAGAGCGCTGAGGCGCTGGCCGCCACACGGCCCGCCATGTTCGGAAAGCCGATCACTTTCACACCTTCGACATCGGCGATCTGGCCTGTAACCACCCCTTCAATATTGCCGCCACGCTCGACCGCGAGATCGACGGCAACTGCACCGGGCTTCATCGAAGCGAGCATCGCGCGCGAAACGAGCCGCGGCGCCGGACGGCCGGGAATGAGAGCCGTGGTAATGACAATGTCCTGCTTGGCGATGTGTTCGGCCACAAGTGCCGCCTGCCTGGCCTGATAGTCGGCCGACATTTCCTTGGCATAGCCGCCAGCCGTTTCCGCCGCCTTGAACTCGTCATCCTCGACGGCGATGAACTTCGCGCCAAGAGATGCAACCTGTTCCTTTGCCGCGGGGCGAACGTCGGTTGCCGAAACGGCGGCACCGAGACGGCGCGCCGTCGCAATCGCCTGGAGGCCTGCAACGCCTGCACCCATGACGAAAACCTTGGCGGCAGGAATAGTGCCCGCTGCCGTCATCATCATCGGCATCGCCCGGTCGTAAACGGCGGCTGCCTCGATAACCGCTTGATAACCTGCAAGATTTGCCTGCGATGACAGCACGTCCATCGACTGCGCACGCGTGATGCGCGGCATCAGCTCCATGGCGAAGGTGGAAAGACCTGCCCGCGCCATCGCGGCGACCGCCTCGTCATTGCCATAGGGATCCATGATGGCAATGACGACCGCGCCGGTCTTATAGCCGGCGATCTCGCTTTCGCTCGGCCGGCGAACCTTGAGGATTACATCGGCGGACGCTGCATCCGCAAACGTGCCGATTGCGGCACCGACGGCCTCGAATTCACTGTCCGGAATGCGCGAAAGCGCCCCGGCGCCCGCTTCGACGATGACATCGAAGCCGAGCGCCTTTATCTTTTTCACGGTTTCGACGGACGCCGCAACGCGAGTCTCATCGCCCGTGATTTCCTTGGCTACGAAAACGATATTGGCCAACTGCCCCCTCCTCCGGGTCAGCTGGGCCGTGGCAGGCTGCTTGCCTGCACGGGCCAAGCATCTACATCACAAAATTCGGAAGACCGGGCCTTCCCGCGGGCCGCGTTTAGCGGAGCAGGAAGATGCCGGCGACGAGGATGATGAGGAAGACGAGGATGCCGCCGAGGAAACCGGCACCGCCGAAGAAACCGGCAGTCATGGCAAGCATCAGGGCGATCAGAAACATCGTGCCGTATTTCGTGCCGGCAATGAACATGTCGTACGTCTTTTCATGTTCCTTGTAGTCCATCGGCGCGCCGGTCTCGACCGGTCCGGTATGATGTTCGGCCATGAATATCGTCTCCCTGAAATGCCTTAGCGCTGCCTGATTCCCCCGCGTCAGCGAGGCAAATCCCTCTCCGCAGGGATTACACAATGACGGGCGAAAGCGCAATGCATGAGAATGCCGCAGGAACGCCTTCGCCGGGGGCGGAAAAGGCGCTCCCTCGAGGAATCAAAGCGGCAAGTCAGTTCCAAGCTGGCCTTCTGGTACGAAGCGCGCGGTCGGGACGATAGTGAGCGAAGGTAGCGTGTTTTCCGGGCCGCGCGCGAACATCATCCGCTGCTCGCTGGCGCTGGAAATGAAGAACGGATAACGCGTGAGAAGCTTGCGGCCGACCTCGATGACATTGGTCGCCATCAGCGTCATATCGATCCCGTAATTCTTGGCCCTCTGCCCCGGCACGACGGTGTCGGCGTAAAAGACACGCTTGTAGAAGGCCGCATGCGGGGGACGAACGAACTGCAGCACCCGGTGCGCACGGAAATGCGCCGCGGCGACAATGCTCGGTCGCAGCGTCAGGTATGGGATCCAGGTCAGATCGGCCGTCAGCTCCGGATCGGCAGCAAAACGCGCCGGATCGATCAGGCTGAGACCGGCATCCAGCAACGCGTCGATCGCTTCTGGAAAGGCGCCGGCCGACTGACTGACGCGATGCTCAGGCGTCACATGGTGGATGCGGATCGTGCTGACCAGCTCGCCGTAATAGTAGAGCCCGAAAACATAGGCATGGCTGTCGAAATCGGTGTCGTCGAGCAGTCCCTTCGGTGCCAGGGCAAGCGTGTCGTGCGCCTTGTAGGCCTTGTAACGCAGCCTCTCGACATCCTCCATGTCCTCGGTGCTTTCGACGCGGCGATATTCGACATTATCAAGAATTTCGAGAACCTTCTTCGAAAAGTCACTCGTACTCAAAGGGACAGACGCCATGATGGACCCCGTTGTTAACGGGTCATTAATCATACCTCGCTCGATAAAGCGCAAGATTTGAAGAAAATTTTGGACGTATTTGAATTATTAAGGTTAACGGGCGCGACTATGCCCGCGGTCACACCGACAGGTAGCGGCGGATCAGGCGACCTTGGTGCGGCGACGTGGTGCCGTGCGGCGGTTGAGAGCCTGGGAGAGGATGCCGATTTCCTTCGAGGGGACCGGCGGGGAGAAGACGTAACCCTGAATGAGATCCGTGCTGCGGTGCTTGTTGAGAAGCGCCAGCTGCTCCGGCGTTTCGACACCCTCGACAACGATCTTGAGACCGAGCTCGCGGGCAAGGTGGACCGTGCCGCGCAACAGTTTCAGGCGACGCGTGTCTTCGACGATGTTACGCACGAAGGAGCGATCGATCTTGACGATGTCGAGCGGCAGCGTGTCGAGATAGCTGAGGCTGGAGAAGCCGGTACCGAAATCGTCGATGGCGATGGTGATGTCGCGGCTGCGCAGTTCAGCGAGGATCGCGCGCACCACCGCCGGCTCGTCGATCAGGCTGCTTTCGGTAATTTCCAGATGCAGGCGTGATGCCTCCAGACCGGCATGCGCCAACGCGTCCGAAACAACCGACAGGATGTCCGCGTCGCGCAGGTCGCGTGCTGAAAGATTGACCGAAACGGAAATATGATCCGGCCAGCTCATGCATTCTTCGCAGGCCTTGAAGAGCACGAAGCGCGTAATCTGCGAGATGATGCCCATCTCTTCGGCGAGGCGGATGAAGACGTCGGGCGGAATGGAGCCCTTTTCCGGATGTACCCAGCGAGCGAGTGCTTCAGCGCATTCGATGCGCAGGCCATCAGCCCTGAACATCGGCTGGAAGACGAGGTGTAGCGAATTTGCGGCCACCGCGTCGCGCAGATCCGCCTTGAGCTTCTGCTGCTCGATATAGCGGCCATCCATTTCGCGCTCGAAACCGGTAATGCCGCCCTTGAAGCGTGACTTGCTTTCGAACAGCGCAAGGTCGGCTTTGACGCTCCATTCGTCCATGGCGAAGGCGTCGCTCTCGAGGACGGCGTACCCGGCACTGAGCGAGACGAGGAAGGTTACTTCGTCAACTTCATATTGCCCCTGGATCGTCGCATGCAGCTTGCGGATGTCGGCGTCCAGTATCTGTCGGTCGCGCGCGTGCGGGAAGAAGAGGATGAACTGGTCGCCCATCAGGCGGCCGACGATGGCGCTGCCAGCCATCTCCTTGACGCGCATGGCGATGGCGCAGAGCAGATGGTCGCCGGTTACGTGACCCCGCATGTCATTGACATGCTTGAACTCGTCGATATCGAGGATCATGAAGCCGACAGGACCGCGTTTCTTCGAATGTCTCGCCAGATAGTCCTGCACAAGGTGACCGAAATGCTCGCGGTTCGGCAGGCCGGTCAGGGCGTCGAAGCGCACCATGTGCAGGATCTTCTGCTCGGCCTTCACGCGGCTCGAAACGTCTTCGAAGATCAATACCGCGCCACCATCTGCGCGCCGGCTTGCCGAGAATTCCAGCGACAGTCCCTCGGGGAAATGGATGAGCGTACGCGAAAGGCTGCCTTCGGCCACCTGTGTCAGTTGCCGCAGGATCAGCTCCGGCTGCGAAGCGTCCATGAAGCTGTACCGCGCGCCATAACGCAACACAGCGCCGAGATCGCGATCCTTCAGTCGGTCGGGTGCGCCAATTTTCAACAGTTCGCAGGCCTTGCGATTGATGACCTGGATCCGGTTCTCTTCATCGACCATGACGAGGCCGTGCGGCATATTATTCAGCGCCGTATCAAAGCGCTCGGCGATCGAGGCGATCTCGCGGCGTGCGATCACGTTCTCATAGAGGAACTCGCGCACGCCGGTGGCCATGGCCCGCGTCGTCAGCCAGAACGGAATGAGGAAGACCGAAAGGATGCCGCGGTAGAAATCGAGCGTCATCACGCTGCAGATGATCATCGGCAGGCAGCAGGAGAAGGTCTGCAGGTCGACCGCCATGCGTGAGCCATAGTTGCGGCCGACGACCGAAACCATCGTCGCCATGGTCACTGCAATGCAGGCGAGCTCGGCAAAGGAATCACGCGTGAAAAAGATGGCATACCCGCTGCCGATGCCGAGAAGCGTGGTGATGCCGGCTGCGCCGACCACGAGAATCTTCTCCCAGCGCTCGATCTCGGCAAAAGAGAGCTTCTCCTTGTCCACCTTGTCGAAGAGGCGGAAAATCGCCATGCGGGCGCAGAATACCACGATGACGGCAACAGCCAGGAATATATAGACGGGAGACTCGGTCTTGGCGGCGACAGCCAGGAAAGTGGCGGAGTGTACGATGACGCCAGCCAGAAGCGTCATGCGATTCCCGGACAGGGAATTCACAAACGACAGATACACATCCTTAGGGACCCTATTCGGGTTATGTGGCTTCATCCATACTTTCCCTGTGCGCGGGAAATGTAAACCGAACCCTTTAAAAATTGATTTCAAACGGTTCAAACATTTGGTCAATTTTTCTAAAACCATAGGATGAACTACTCATCCATGGCGCGATATTGCAGCTTTACGGCGAGGATTTTGAAAAATATATCCAAGCCTGAGTTGCCGGAATTTTCATCGGCATCACCGGCGCTGGCCGCATAAGACTATACTCCAAGGCGGGCCATTTATCCTTCCAATTTCAAAAACCCTGGTTTACACCGATTGAAGGGGAGAACTGCCGAAAACGGCAAGACAATAAGGGGAGGCGAATGTCGGTATTCCTGGCCGTCAGCCGGCTGATCGACTCGATCAGTGAATTCTTTGGAAAACTATCAGAATACATGGTGCTTCTCTGCTGCCTGATCAGCGCCGGCAATGCGATTGTACGCTATGCATTCAACTATAGCTCGAACGGTTGGCTCGAGATCCAGTGGTATCTCTTCGCCTTCGTCGTGGTACTCGGTGCCTCGCATGCGCTGCGCAACAACGAGCATGTCCGCGTCGATTTGATCTATGGGTCGGTTTCCGAAAAAGGGAAGATCTGGATCGACATCGTTGGTCTCATCCTCTTCCTCATTCCCGTCTGCATCTTCCTCACCTGGGTCTCGTGGCCCTTCTTTGCGCTTTCCTACCGGCAGGGGGAAATATCGGGCAACGCTGGCGGACTGATCCGCTGGCCCGTCAAGCTCGTCCTTGTCGCCGGTTTCGCGCTGCTCTCCCTTCAGGGCGTTTCGGAGCTGATCAAGCGGATCGCAGCCGTTACCGGCCATATCAGCATCGATACGAAATACGAAAAGCCGCTGCAGTAACGCGCGCCTGGAGGAACAGATTTGTTTGATTTCGGCATCATTCCGCCGGCCATGTTCCTGGGCATGGTCATTTTCATGCTCTACGGCTTTCCAGTCGCCTTTTCGCTGGCCGCCGTCGGCCTGTTTTTCGGCATCATCGGCATCGTCACCGGCCATTTCGACGAGGCCCTGCTGCAGGCCCTGCCGCTGCGCTTCTTCGGCATCGTCTCCAACGATCTCTTGCTTGCCATTCCCTTTTTCACCTTCATGGGCGCGGTGCTGGAGCGTTGTGGGCTGGCCGAAGATCTGCTTGAAGGTACCGGCAAGCTCTTCGGTGGCGTCCCCGGTGGCCTGGCCTATGCTGTCATCCTTGTCGGCGCCGTGCTTGGCGCTATCACCGGCACGGTTGCCGCCTCGGTCATCACCATGGGCGTGATTTCGCTGCCGATCATGCTGCGCTACGGCTACAACCCGCGCCTTGCCACCGGCGTCATCGCCGCCTCCGGCACGATCACCCAGGTGATCCCGCCCTCGCTGGTCCTTGTCGTTCTCGCCGACCAGCTCGGCAAATCGGTTGGCGACATGTATCGCGGCGCGATCGGCCCCTCGATCCTGCAGGTGGCGATCTTCGTCCTCTTCATTCTCGTGCTGTCGATCGTTCGACCGAAATCGATGCCGCCGCTGCCAAAGGAGGTGCGTGGCGATTTCAACTGGGCGCTGCTCATGAAGGTCCTGATGGGCATGGTGCCTTCGATCGTGCTGATCTTCCTGGTTCTCGGCACGATCTTCATGGGCCTTGCGACGCCAACGGAGGCCGGCGCGCTCGGCGTCGTCGGCGCCATGGCGCTCGCGGCCATGAACCGGCGCCTCACCTGGCCGCTGATCCGCGAGGCGATGACATCGACCACGCACATCACCTCCATGGTGGTGATGATCCTGATCGGCTCCACCTGTTTCAGCCTGGTCTTCCAAGGCATGGATGGTTCGCGCTGGATCGAGCACATGCTATCGGGCATCCCAGGCGGCCCGGTCGGCTTCCTGATCTTTGTCAACATCTTCATCTTCGTGCTCGCCTTCTTCCTCGATTTCTTCGAGATCGCCTTCATCGTCATCCCGATGCTCGCCCCCGTCGCCTCCAATCTCGGCATCGACCTGATCTGGTTCGGCGTGCTGATCTGCGTCAACATGCAGACGAGCTTTATGCACCCGCCTTTCGGCTTCGCGCTCTTCTATCTGCGTTCGATCGCCGGTCGCGAGGTCAAGACCTCGGATATCTACATGGGCGCGCTCCCTTGGGTCGGCATGCAGCTGATCCTGGTGGCGATCGTGATCTTCTGGCCGCAATCGGTGACCTACTGGCTGGACCACGGCCCGAAGGTCGACCCGAACTCGATCAAGATTGAAGTCCCGGGCTTCGGCGGCCAGCTCGGCCTGCCGCCATTGGGAGCACCAGGCGGCGGCGGTTCCCCGCAGATTCCGGGTCTGACCTTGCCGGCCTTGCCGAGCGCGCCCCCGCCTCCCCCCGCACAATAAGGAAAACAAAAGCCCCGGATCTTCATCCGGGGCTATCTTTTTGATATCGCTGAAAAAAGAAAGTCTCTTAGATTTTACCGGCCCGTTGCTGGATCATCATGAACGTATCGAACGTGTATTCCGAGAGCTGCATCCAGAGATAGGCATCCCGCTTGAAGGCGGTCTGATCATCGTAGATCTTCTTGAAATACTGGTTCGTGCCTGAGATTTCACTGTAGATGCCGGTCGCGGCCTGGAAGCAGGCTTCCATGATCTCCTGGCTGAACGGACGCAAGGTCGCGCCTTCGGCAACAAGCTGCTTCAGCGCGCCCGGGTTCTTCGTGTCGTATTTTGCCAGCATATTGGTGTTGGCGAAGGCGCAAGCGTCTGTGAGCGCTGCCTGATAGTGCTTTGGCAGGTTGCTCCATTTATCGAGATTGAAGAAGGCATGCACCGTCGGGCCGCCTTCCCACCAGCCCGGATAGTAGTAGTACTTCGCCACCTTGTGGAAGCCGAGCTTCAGGTCGTCATAGGGGCCGACGAATTCCGCTGCATCGATCGTTCCCTTTTCCAGCGCCGGATAGATGTCGCCGCCGGCGATCTGCTGCGGGATGACGCCAACCTTCTCCATGACGCGACCGGCGAGACCGGCAATACGCATCTTTACGCCCTTGAGGTCGTCGAGCGTATTGATTTCCTTGCGGAACCAGCCACCCATCTGCGCGCCGGTATTGCCGGCCGGCAGGGCATACATTCCCTGCGTGGCATAAAACTCGTTCATCAGGGTGGTGCCGTTGCCCTCGTAGAACCAGGCATTGGTCAGGCGGCTGTTCAGCCCGAACGGGATAGCCGTTCCGATAGCGTAGGTCGGGTCCTTGCCGACAAAATAATAGGAGGTGGTGTGAGCTGCCTCGACGGTACCAGCCGCCACCGCATCAACGGCCTGAAGGCCGGGGACGATTTCACCGGCTGCGAAGGGCTGGATCGTAAAGTTACCGTCGGTGGCAGCGGCAACATGCTTGGCGATATCGTCGGCGCCACCGTAGATCGTGTCCAGGCTCTTCGGAAACGACGAGGTCATGCGCCAGGCTATCTTCGGGTTTTCCTGCGCAATTGCAGGGGCTGCCAAAGCTGTTGCGGCAACGGCACCGGCGCTCGCTGTTCCGGCCTTTTTCATAAATGAACGACGATCCATCAAAAACCTCCCGTATAGATGGCACTGCGTGGTCAATCCTCACCCCTACCCGCAGTAATGGCAAAGCTAAGCATGGCGGAAGAAGCGTTTCAAGCTTTAGTCTATTAGTCTTTGGGATCACGACGCTTCTGTGGCGCAAGCCACACATCCATCGAAATCAGCGGCTTAGCTGCATCCTGCCGGCCGCTTACGCGATGAAGCGACCGGGCTTGCCTTCAGGGCAAACGGTCAATGATGATCGTCATCCTCATCGTCATGCTCATGTTTCAGCCATGTGCAGAGTTCGGCCGGAAGCAGTTTTTCGTAGGCATCGTCGCTGCCGACAAATTTTCCGAGGTCCCGGACGCTGACGAAGCCGACATTCGGGAAATGCTCGGCGGCATTGCGCAGGAATTCGAACTTCTCATCGCCGATACCGACCATCACGTAGTAGATCTGCGATTCAGCCCGTTCGGCCTTCTGCAGCAGTTCCCAGGCAGCGTCCCGGTCGGCATTTTCCCCGTCCGTCAGGAAATAGTTGATTGCCGGCGTGCCTGATCGCGTTTCTTCACCGAAGGCATCACGCCGCATGCCGAAGATCATGCCCAGCAGGCCGCCTGCCCATTCTTCTTCCATCAGACCATAGGTCATCAGATTCGACCGGATGACTGGACCGTAGTCCGTGCCGCCCCACAGGATCGACTCCAGTTCTTTGTTGGCGACGATTTCACGCTGAACGTAACCGTCGTAATTCTTGGCCGTGGCCGGCGTCAGAGACGCCATGTTCTGTCGGTTGGAAAACACCCAGGTATCGATACGCCCGTCATCGTCGAAATACAGAGCAACGGGAAGGATGCGCTCCAGCGCTGCCTGCACAGCGCCGGATTTGAAAAGTTCGCTCATGGAGCCAGAGACGTCGATGTTGATGCCGACCTGCGCCGGTATGCGCTCGTGAATGCCCTGCTTCTGCAAAACGAAACCGACACGGCGAACCTCTTCCTCCGGTTTCTGCAATTTGAATGTCGTCACGGCCTGTTCCTCTCCAGTTTGAATTTGCCAAGTATCCGGGTGTGAAGATTGCGAAGCGGCGTGCCTGTGCTTGCCAGCTCCGCCGATTGAGCCGTCAGCGCCGCGGAGTAGGCAGCATGCCAGGCCGGCAGGTCTTCCTGCAGCAATCCCTCCGCTGCGCGGGCGAGCGCGTCGATTTCCTGCGAGACCGCTGCAACGGTCCAGATGCTCATCTCGACGGTCGCTTTCGTCGCTGAAAGGCTTGATGTCCGCGTTTCCAGGGCTTCAGACTGCGAGGCATAATGAGCCTGCCGCTCGCGCTCGGGCAGTCGAAGGCTGCCGATGTGATGGACGAGGAATCGACCGGCAAGTATATGCGCAGCAAGATTGTTCGCGAGCGTCTTATAGGCCTTGCCGACAGCGCGCACCTGATTGGCAACGGCAACGATGTCGGGCACAAGCGTATCGAGCTCCGCCACCGATTTTCGCACCTCCGGATAGAGGCGCGAAAAGAGGCCTGCCGGGTCACGGGGCGCGGCGAGAGCTTTGACAGTGCTGAGAAAACCGCCACGGATCGCAAATACCCTGTCGGGATCGAGTTCGGTTAGGCGCTGCAGCAGCTCGGCTGAGAGCTGCCGTCCCCGCGCCAAGACGTCACTGCTGACGATCTTGAGTTCACCGTCCGCCAGCCTCCCATGCTCGGCCTGCAGAAAAGCACCGAAACGAACAACGTCATCGAAATAATGATCGTCGAGATTGATGCTGTCGACGATCCGCAACGCCGCTTTCGCAGCCGCCTCCGTTACGCTCGCATCCATGTCCTGAAGCTCAGCCACGCTGCAGGAGATGCGGCGCCTGATCTCTCCCGCGGCAAGAACCCGAGGGCGGTCGCCCTTGGGTGTCGGGGCTCGAGGCGCGCCGAACAGCACTTTCGGCTGCCGGCTCCCACCCTTCTGATCGGCAACAGGCTCGGGCGCAGCGCTTTCCGGAAAAAGCACCCTGGGTGATCCGCCCGGCTTTTTCTCCGGCGGTTCATCTGCCTTGCCGCTGGTCAAGCAGAGCCTCCGCTCAGCCGAGATAGGCCTGGATGACGTCGCCGAGACCCGCGTTCGATCCCGCGCCGACGGCATAGAATTTCCAGGATCCATCCGCCTGCTTCAGGAAGGATGCGACCTGGATCGTCGTCTTGCCGGCAAATTCCGCCGTCAGCTGATAGCGGCAGAGTTCGTCGTCCATCGCATCACAGACTTCGATATAGGCGTTCTTGACCTTGCCGAAATCCTGCTTCTTGCGCGCGGCGTCATGGATCGTTGCCCAGACGGCGAGTTCGGAGATTTCGCGCGGCAACTTCGCCAGCACGATCTTGAACTCCTCGCGAAAACCTTCGTCGTGATGGCTGCCGCCATGATGGTCTTCGTCACCATCATCGTCATCAGGCTCCGGCTTCGTGAGAGCGCCGCGTCCGGTGCGGTCGTCGCGCTCGTGCCACATCGAGCCGTCATCGGTCTGGAAGGATCCATCGGCATTCTTGGAAAGCGAGCCTTCGGGATTGCTGGAGCTGCGCACGAAGGCGTAGCACAGCGCATGCGACCCATCATTGTAGAGCCGTGCCCGGTTGGAATCGCCGCCGGGATGAACCAGCGCGAAACAATGCACGTCGAGATCGAAGGCCGGGCCGGAACCTTCCGGCGGATCCCAGACCAGTCCGGAATGAACGAGCTGGATCTCCTTCTGGATCTGGAACGACTGACCCTTGTTGAGATTGAAGGTTGCCATGCGCTTGTCTTTCTCCTGAGATCTCAGATCGGGCGGGCAGTCACGATCTGGCGTGCTTGTTCAAGCTTGGTGCGGGCAGCGGCATAGCGCTCCTTGTTGCGTTCGCCTTCGGCGACGACCTTGTCGGCGATTGCTCGGAGTCGCTGCGCGGTCCCGAGCACGAGATCGGCATCGGCAACCCGGGTTTCACCGGCCGCCTTGACGGCATTGACCGAAACATCTTCGAGCACTTGCGAGCCGTATTGCTGCAACGAAGCGCGCAATTCGCGCCGCATGGCATTGATCTGCTGAATCGACTGCATCTGGAAAAGCGCGTGCAGCCTGATGAGGATCGACTTGATATCGTTGAACTCGGCATTGGCGGAAGTGACGGTATCCGCAAGGGTCGCCAGGGCCGCACCCCGCGCAATGCCGATCGAGTCGAGATCCGTCGGCGCCTTGGCATAAGCCGTTTCGAGAACGAGCACACGGTTCTGGAAGATGTCGAGCTTCTGCGAGAAGTCGCGGGCTTCCTGAACCTTCAGCGGATCCCCGGAGACGGCCTCCTGCTTCAGCCGTTCGAGCTCCCGCATTGCGTCTGCGAGGATATGTCGGCCCGCCTCGACAAAAACGCCGAGTGACACGATGGTATCGCGATAGCCTTCTGCCAGCGTGCTCATGCGCGACACTTCGAGGATAAGCTTGCCGCTCTCCTCGTCGATCTGTGCTTCCATCGGCTTGATGAGATCGCCGAGCGACTTGGCCTTGCTCTGCAGCATGCCGCGCACTTCGTCCGTCACCGTCTTCAGCCGTTTGGCAGGATCACCGAGGCCGATCGCCATCAGCAGGCGTTCGAAGAAGCCGCCCTTCAACTTCTCCCGGATGCTTGCTTCGAGCTCCTTCAGATCCGCATCTTTCACACCTTCCCTGATCGTTCGGAAGAGTTCGAAAAGCACGGGCGACTGGGCGTTGGTAATCTGCGAGAGGATCGTATCAAGCTTGGCGCCGAAGCTGCCGATCGCCTCTTGGCCGAAAGTGATCAGCGTATGCGGCTCTGCAGTTGCCAACCGATAACGTTCTGCCAGATCACTGACATCGCCTGCCTTTTCCGGCGGAAGAACGACCGTGACGATAGCGGGCGGGCCACCCGCCGCGACCGAGGGCATCAGGTCAGTTTTCGTCTCGAGTGCCGTCGTCTTCGGTTCCGACATGGCGTCAGTCCTCTTAGTCCCCTTGCCGATACGACCCAAGAGGTCGCGCGAAAGTTACGAACACAGGTTGCATAAATCGGCTGGAATGTAATTCAAGGGATGACACTCGGCAACACGATCTCTCAGAATATCGGATGCGTTCGCAGACATTCCAACAATCGTCGCACCTGAAACTTGAAGAAACCAGAAAACTTTATATTCAATTACTTAGCCAGATCCCAACAAGCGTTGGACATTCCAGCCGCCGCAATTTGGCCACCGCCTGCATCCAAACGTTGACTTGCTGGCCATTCTGACCGCAGAAACGTCCATTATAATTTCTCCGGGGCGAAAATGACGAAACCGATCGTTGCGATTCCTGCCGATATCCGCAGTCTAGATGGCGCGACGTGGCATGCCGCCCAGCATCAGTATCTGCGCGCAGCGCTGAATGCTGCCGGTGTGATGGCCTTCATCATCCCGGCCTTCGAGGAAGGTTATGATACGGACGCAATTCTGGATCGTGTCGACGGCGTACTGGTTTCCGGCTCGGCCAGCAATGTGCATCCCTCGCTCTACGGCATCGAAGCCACCGATGCCGATGGCCCATTTGATCCGGCCCGGGACGCAATGAGCCTGCCGCTGATCCGCCGCGCAATCGACCGCGCCATCCCGCTTCTGGCGATCTGCCGCGGCATTCAGGAACTTAATGTTGCGCTGGGTGGCTCGCTCGCCAGCGAAATTCAGGAACAGCCCGGCATATGGGATCATCGCAAGCCCGATGTGACCGACCGCGACGGCATGTATGCGATCCGCCAGAGTGTCTTCGTCAAGGAGGGTTCCTGTATCGCTGGCATCATTGGCGCCGGCGAAATCCGCGTGAACTCATTGCATCGCCAGGCTATTGCCAAGACCGCGCCTCGTCTGCAGGTCGAAGCCACGGCAGAGGACGGGACCATAGAAGCAGTCTCCGTCATCGACGCCAAGGCCTTCGCCGTCGGTGTGCAATGGCACCCGGAATACTGGGCCGAAACCGACAAACCGTCCAACAGGATCTTCACGGCATTCGGCGACGCTGTCAGAGATTATGGGGCCGGCAAGCTGCCGTCACGGCCGGCGCAGGCAATCGCCTGAAACGAAAAGGCCGCCGGATCTTTCCGACGGCCTTTCTTCTTCCAGTCTATAGGCTCAGCGACCGCCTTCGATCTTGCGGTGACGCTGGTTGGTACCATTGACGCCATAAGGATATTGCCCCGGCGTCGGCGCACTGACCTCGTTGAGCCTGGTCGTCTCTTCGGCCGAAAGCACCAATTCCGCAGCGCCGAGATTGTCGGCGAGCTGTTCTGATGTGCGGGCGCCGAGAATGACCGAGGTCACGGCCGGACGCGCCGCGACCCACGAAAGCGCAACCTGTGCCATGCTGACGCCCCGCGTCTTGGCGATCTCCTCGACCGTCACGATAATATCCCAGGTCCGTTCCTGGGCATTGCGGGCCGCATAGGCCTCGCCGCCGCGATTGGGATTTTCACCGAGGCGCGTCGCACCCGTTGGCATCTCGTCGCGCCGGTATTTGCCGGTCAGCCAGCCGCCACCAAGCGGCGACCAGGGCAAAAGGCCCATGCCGGCATCCTGGCAAGCATCGACGATCTCGAGTTCGATGTCGCGCATCAGCAGGTTATATTGGGGCTGCAGGGTCACCGGGCGCGTGTAACCCTGTGCCTTGGCGACTTCAGAGGCCTTGGCAATGTGCCAGCCAACGTAGTTGGAGAAACCGTAATAGCCGATCTTGCCGGCACGGACGGCATCGTCGAGGAAGCGAAGGGTTTCCTCGATCGGTGTCAGCGCATCCCACGCATGCATCTGGTAGAGATCGATGTGCTCGACACCGAGACGGCGCAGCGAGTCGTTCAGCGCCTGATTGAGGTGGCGACGTGAAAGGCCGATATCGTTCGGCCCGTCGCCCATCGGGAAGCGGCCCTTGGTGGCGATGACAGCCTGCCGTGCCTGTGTGGGGCGGGCCTTGAGCCAGCGGCCGATGATCTCCTCCGATGCACCCGCGCTGTAGACGTCTGCCGTGTCGATGAAATTGCCGCCCCAGGCGAAGTAATCGTCGAGGATCTTGAAGGAAGCTGCCTCATCGGACTCCTTCCCGAACGTCATGGTACCCAGGCAATATGCGGTGACGATGGCCCCGCTGGGACCGAGCTTGCGATAATCCATTTCTGCCTCCTTCAGAAGTGCCGGCTGCCGGCGACAAAATGCGCCGGGCGGAGCAGACGCTCCCCGATCAAATCGCTATGTGTGTGCTTGAGACGGCGAGATGCCGCCGATGATAATCGCGGTCGCTGGGAATGACGCGGCCGGGGCTAACCATAGCCAATCCTTCCCCGCTGACCAAGTGGGAAACTGGAAAAAGACCAAGGGCAAAATAGGAATAAGCGAAAACACTCCCTTCGCCTTCACGAAAGGAGTGCGTAGAGGCCTATTGCTTGACCGGCGTTTCGGCGACCGGCGTCACCGGCTTGCCCTGCTCGAACCAGGAAATAAGGTTTTCCGCCACCAGATCCGCCATGGCATTTCGCGTTGGGATGGATGCCGAGCCGATATGTGGCACCAGCACCGTGTTCGGCGCAGAAAGCAGACCGGCCGGCACATTCGGCTCGTCATAGAAGACGTCAAGACCGGCGCCACCGATCGTCCCTCCATTAAGCGCCGCGATCAGATCATCCTCATTCACCGTCCAGCCGCGGCCGACATTGACGACGATGCCGTCAGGTCCAAGCGCGGAAAGGATGTCTGCATTGACCGTCTTATGCGTCTGCGGTGTCTTCGGCACGATCGCGACCAGCGTATCGACAGCTTCCGCAAGCCCCTTCAGCGTCGGGTGATAATCATAAGGCGCATCGGCATGACGCGAGCGCGTGTGGTAGCTGATCTTTACCTTGAAGGGTTCCAGCCGCTTTGCGATCTCAAGGCCGATGCGGCCCAGGCCATAGAGCCCGACATGCCGGCCTTTCAACGAATAGCGCGTCAGCGGATAGGCAGAGCCCGGCTTCCAGTTGCCGTCCCGCAACCAGGCTTCAGCCTTCGGCAGTTCGCGTATGGTGTTAAGCAGAAGCGCAATTGCCGTGTCTGCCACCTCATCATTGAGCACGTCAGGCGTATTGGTGACGATGATGCCCTTCGAACCTGCAAGCTTCGCATCGATACCGTCATACCCCACGCCGAAGCTGGCGACGATCTCAATGTTCGGCAGTTGCTCGAACCATACCGCCGGGAAGGCGCCACTGAGTGCCACGCCGCGGATGCGTTGCGCCGTCCCGGCATCAAGTTTCAGCGTCTCATCACGCTCGACGCTGATCACCTCGAAGCGATCCTTCAGCTGGGCGAGAACGCGATCATGTATCTTCCCGGGAACGAGAACGGCAATACGGGACATGGCTTTTCCTCTTGGCTTCGGCGGTCAGGAACGCGGCCGATAAGGGCTGGTGGACTGGCGGATACGCATTTCCGGCTTGATGAGATGGATGCCGTCAGGTTCATGGCTGCCGGCAAGTCGATCAAGTAGGGCGCGAGCCGCAAGACGTCCAACCTCTGTCTGGCCGTTCCAGACAGTGGTCAGTGCAGGTGTCGCGATCGAGGCCTCCTCCAGATCGTCATACCCGGTGACCGAAATATCGCTGCCGGGCACGAGACCGGCACGGGCGATACCGTTCATCAGTCCGATCGCGACCAGATCGTTCCAGCAGACCGCGGCTGTCGGCTTTTGCGGCAGGGACAGGAAATGCACCGCGGCTTCGAAACCGCCCTGCTTCGAGCGCGGGCCGGGAATGCGCAGGTTCGGGTCTACCTCGATACCGGCCTTGCGCAGCGCATTGACGTAACCTTGGTAGCGGTCACGCCCGGTCGAGGTCTGGTCCGTGCCGCCGATCATGGCGATCGTTCTGTGGCCAAGACCGATCAGGTGGTTGGTGGCAAGCGAGATACCGTAGCTGTCGTCGCCGCGGTAAGTCGGCACATCCTGGCTGTCCATCGAACGCGCGACCAGGATCGCCGGCATGCCGTTCTCTTCTGCGAGTTGGATGTCCTCGGGGGGCGTGCCGATAGCCGGCGACATGATGACCCCGTCGCCACCGAGTTGCAGCAGGGTTTCGATGAAGGTGCGCTGCTTCTCGACGGAATCGTAGTGATTGGAGAGAATGAAAGTGTGGCGGCTGCGGTCGAGTTCGCTTTCGATCGCCTTCAGGATTTCCCCATAGAACGGGTTCATGATGTCGTGGACGACAACGCCGATAATGCCGGAGCGCGACGTACGCAGGCTCGCGGCACGGCGATTGTAAATGTAACCGAGCGCACGCGCCTGTTCCTTGATCTTCTCCCGCGTGTTGCCGGCTACAAGGGGACTGTCACGTAAGGCCAGGGAAACGGTCGCCGTTGATATGCCGAGCGTTTCGGCGATCGTCGAAAGCTTGATCTTCTGCGCCACGTCTCCTCCTCCAGGCAACGCGTGAAGCCGATAAGAGACTGCCGCAGTGCAGCGACAGCCTTAAAAAGTTTAATTAAAAGATTTAAGCGGCGCAGGCAATTCGCCTTTTGAGGAAATTTTCAATCTTCCTCATCTTCGTCGACATGTATGGCTTCCGCCTGCAGATTGGCATCGATCGCCTTCAGCAGTCGCACCAGATTGCGGATCTCCTTTTCGGAGAAATCGAGCGTCGCCAGCTTGTCGCAGGAGGAGGCGGCAAGCTCGATCGCCTGCACGCTGCCGCGGCCGAGTTCGGTGAGATAGACCTTCGTGAGCCGGGCATCCTCGGCATCGGGCTTGCGCTCGAGGAAGCCTTGAGCCTCCATGCGGCCGATGGTGCGCGTCATGGTCGGTGCCTTCACGCCAAGCTTCTGGGCAAGCCCGCCGGCGGTCATCCCGTCGCTTTCCGCAAGGGAAAGGATCACGCCGTCTTGGCCGGCATAGAGACCGCTTTCGAGCAGGTTGCGCGACAGAACCGTGCGCATGGAGCGGGCAGCCTGCGTCAAGGCCGGCGAAAGATCGACGATCGTGTATTCGGTCTGATCCTTCTTTTTCTTGTGCTTCTTGCCGTCCTTATGCTTCTTGCCCATTGCCATCCCTTTGATCTTTAAGCACTGCCCAGGCTGCGCTATGACATTGCCCATCATCTCGTCATAAACAAGAGGCAACGCCCGTGTTGGTTCCGTCGTTCCGTTTCGAGGACAATGATCCGGCGCTCGCTCCTGAGGCCCGCCACCACTGGATCGCGGTCCTGCCGCTCGGCGCCCATGAACAGCACGGCCCGCATCTGCCCTTCGAAACCGACACATTGATCGCGCAGGGTATCGTCAACCGGCTGAAAACCGCCCTGCCGGCCGGCCTGCCTGTTACCGTACTCCCTGTCGAATCGGTCGGCTACTCCTTAGAGCACATGGATGTTGAAGGAACGAAGACGCTCGCTTTCGATACAGCCGTCAAACGCTGGCTAAAGATCGCGGATGAGCTTTCAACAATCGGAATCCAGAAGTTCGTGATGCTGAACGCCCATGGCGGCAACTCGCCACTGATGACCATCGTGGCTACGGAAGCGCGGGTGCGCTTCAACATGCTGGCGGTCGCGACCAGCTGGACCCGCTTCGGCGTCCCGGAGAATATGATTTCTCTCGGCGAAAAGGCAATCGACATCCACGGCGGCGATATTGAAACATCGGTCATGCTGGCTCTCTACCCCGATCAAGTGGACATGGGCAAAGCGGCGGTCTTCCCATCCCGTCAGACGGAGTTTACCGAACGCTTCAAACATCTGCGTGCATACGGCCCGCATGCCTTCGGCTGGAAAATGTCCGATCTCAATCCGCAGGGCGTGGCCGGCAATGCCGCAAAGGCGACCGCAGCCAAGGGCGAGGCTCTGATTGCCCATGCCGTCGGCGGGCTCGTGGAACTGCTGCGGGATGTCGATGCCTTCGACGCGCAGACGCTGCGCTGACCGTCCTACTTTCCCATCGGGCAATGTGATCTTATAACATACAAAACCCTTTGAACTGCCGCTTCCAAGCGCCTATATGAAACCGACCAATTCCGGCCCCGACGTTGCCCTCGGGGTCAAGGCCCTATTCCTAGAGGTTCTCATGACCGACGCGATCCAGACACAGCAGAAGCCCATTCCCGTTACCGTGCTCACCGGCTATCTCGGCGCGGGCAAGACGACGCTGCTCAACCGCATCCTTTCCGAAAATCACGGGAAGAAATATGCGGTCATCGTCAACGAGTTCGGCGAGATCGGCATCGACAACGACCTGATCGTCGAATCCGACGAAGAAATCTACGAAATGAACAATGGCTGTGTGTGCTGCACGGTCCGCGGCGACCTGATCCGTGTCGTCGAAGGCCTGATGCGCCGTCCCGGCCGCTTTGACGGCATCATCGTCGAAACAACTGGCCTTGCCGACCCGGTGCCGGTTGCCCAGACCTTCTTCATGGATGACGATGTCCGCGCCAAAACCGAGCTCGACGCCGTTGTTGCCCTCGTCGATGCCAAGCATCTGCCGCTGCGCCTGAAGGACAGCCGTGAAGCCGAAGACCAGATCGCCTTCGCCGACGTCGTCATCATCAACAAGACCGATCTCGTGACGCCGGAGGAACTGGCGCTGATCGAGGATATTGTGCGCGCCATCAACCCCGCCGCCCGCGTCTACAAGACGAGCCGCTCCGGCGTCGATCTCGCCCGCGTCCTGGACCAGGGTGCCTTCAATCTCGAGCGCGCACTGGAAAACGATCCGCACTTCCTCGAGCACGGTCATGACGATCATGTCTGCGGCCCGGATTGCGATCACCATCACCATGATCATGACCATCATCATCACGATCATGACCATGACCACCATCACCATGGCCAGATGTCGGCCATCCACGACGTGACGGTGCAGTCCGTTTCGCTGCGTGGCGGCGAGATGAACCCCGAGCGTTTCTTCCCCTGGATCCAGAAGATCACCCAGACGCAGGGTCCGAACATCCTTCGTCTCAAGGGCATCATCGCTTTCAAGGACGACGCCGAGCGTTATGTCGTCCAGGGCGTTCACATGATCATCGAAGGCGACCATCAGCGTCCCTGGAAGGATGGTGAAAAACACGAGACCCGTCTCGTCTTCATTGGCCGCGATCTCGATCGCGCAAAGCTCGAAGAATCCTTCAAGGCCTGCGAGGCTGCCGCCTGATGCCAACAGTTGCACCGCTTGATCTCGACGGCCACGTTCTGGCCGTCGAATTTTTAGGTGATGTCCCTTTCTTTGCGAATGCCAGCGGCACCTTTCACCGGCTCGAAGGCAGCGACAAGGTCATCGAAGCCCATCAGGGCATGCTGACGGCGATCCGCGATCCCTACAGCGAAAGCCTGATTTCGGGCGGCGAGGACGGCAAGGTGCTGCGCATCGATGCCGGCGGCAATGTCAGCGAGATCGCGTCGGCGCCGCGCAAATGGATTTCGCAGCTCGCGGCTGGCCCGCAGGGTGCGGTGGCCTATTCCCTCGGCAAGAGTACGCTCGTACGTCTCGCCGATGGCGTGACCAAGGAATTCCCCGAAGAGCGCACAGTCGAAGGCATCGCCTTCGCGCCGAAGGGCATGCGCATTGCAGCCGCCCGCTATAACGGCGTCTCGCTGCACTGGGTGGGCACAAACGCCAAGCCTGTCGATCTCGAATGGAAGGGCGCCCATACCGGCGTAACCTTCTCGCCAGACGGCAACTTCCTCGTCACGTCCATGCAGGAAAATGCGCTGCACGGCTGGAAGCTCGACGTCAAGTCCGGCACCGAAGCCCGTCATATGCGCATGACAGGCTATCCGGCCAAGGTGAAGTCGCTGTCCTGGTCCGCCAAGGGCAAGTGGCTAGCCTCCTCCGGAGCGCCGGCCGCCATCGTCTGGCCTTTCCAGGGCAAAGACGGCCCCATGGGCAAGGCGCCGCTGGAGCTCGGCACCCGGGCCAACATCATGGCGACCTCGGTAAAATTCCATCCGGCCGAGGATATCCTCGCCATCGGTTTCATCGACGGCATGATCCTCGCCGTCCGTCTCGCTGACAGCAAGGAAGCACTGCTGCGTCGCCCCGGCAAGGGCGCCATCACCGGCATGAGCTGGAGCAAGAACGGCAAGTTGCTTGCCTTCGCCTCCGAAGCCGGTGATTGCGGCGTGGTGGATATCGCGGCGGACTGATTGCCGTGGTGGTCGAAGTCGCGGCTCTGAATGCGGGACATGCGTATCAGGCGGCCATGGTGCGGCGCATCGCACTATGGCACGCATTGCCGCACCTTCCGGATTTGCATACGCCTGTGGAAGACGAAGCTTTCTGGCGAACGAATTTGCTGATGAAATGCACAGTCCTCGGCGCCTTTATCGATGATCGGCTTGCTGGCGTTATCGCCTACGGAAATGGTTGGATCGAGCAGCTCTATGTTCTGCCCGATGTTCAGGGCATCGGAATTGGCACAAGGCTTCTTTCCCTGGCAGTAAGGGATATGGACGACGTCCGCCTCTGGACCTTCCAGCAAAATCACCGCGCTCGCGCCTTCTACGAAGCACGTGGTTTTTCATCCGTCGAGGAAACCGATGGCAGCGGCAACGAGGAAGGAGAGCCTGACATGCTCTACCATTGGCATCGCCTGCCGGAACCAGTGTATAGTGCTGATAGCCTCCGCAACTGACACTTGGCTGCGCACCGATTGCAGGAACAAGGATCCGAGAATGCAAGCTTCGAACAACGCCGCCGCCAAAGAGTTGGGCGCATTCGCGTCGGTCTGGTCGGCAATCCGTGCCGAAGCAGTTGATCTCGCCGCGCGCGAACCTACGCTGCGGACTTTACTTGAAACGCAGATCATCAGTGCAGAAAGCGACACTGACATCATCGCCCGCGTGATCTCCGCGCGCCTTGCAGTGGCGAAGGTCGATGCCGAAGATCTCTTGAGCCTGTTTCACGGCATCTTGCTGGATCATGCCGATATCCGCGCCGCCATCGAAGCCGATCTTCTGGCTGTGCGCGAACGCGACCCGGCCTGCACCACCTATCTGCATGCGCTGCTGAACCTCAAGGGCTTCCACGCCCTGCAGACACACCGCATCGCCCATGCGCTTTGGATCAATGGCCGCCTCGAGATCGCCAGCTGGCTTTCCAACCTTGCTTCATTGGTCTTCGGCCCCGATATCCATCCGGCCGCAAGGATCGGTTCCTCGATCATGCTCGACCACGGCTCGGGCATTGTGATTGGCGAAACAGCTGTCATCGAGGACGAGGTCTCGATCCTTCAGAATGTCACGCTCGGCGGCACGGGCAAGGAAACGGGAGACCGCCATCCGAAGATCCGGCATGGCGTCATGATCGGCGCTGGTGCAAAAATCCTCGGCAATATCGAGATCGGTGCCTTCAGCAAGATCGCGGCCGGCAGTGTCGTGCTGAAGCCGGTGCCGGCCCATTGTACGGTCGCAGGCGTTCCGGCGGTCGTCGTGCGCATCCATCGCAATGATGAGATCCCGGCTGAGACCATGGACCAGAACATCTGACACGCCGACCGAGTTTAAGCAGCCTGCTGGCTTTCGCCTGACACTTCGACCCGGTTGCGACCCTCGCGCTTCGAGCGATAGAGCGCCTCATCCGCCATTTGCGTCAGTCGCTCGAAATCCACGGTGTTTTCGCAGCGCGTCGCAACACCAATGCTGAGCGTCGGAAAGATCGCAAGATCCGGCAGTTGCATCACCGTTGCTGCGAAGGAAAGACGGATGCGATTGGCAATTGCGACTGCCTCGTCCCGATCGACATTCCGCAGCACTGCCAGGAATTCATCCCCACCCTGTCGCGCAAGCAGATCGGCTGACCGCAGGATGGCCTTCGACACGTTCGCGAAAAGCCGCAAGACCTCGTCACCGGCGGCGTGACCGTGCCGGTCGTTCAACTGCTTGAAATTGTCGACATCGATGATGAGCAATGAGACCGGCTCACTGGCAAGCGACGGCACATGCTGGGCAAGGCCGCTGCGGTTGAGCGTCCCGGTCAGCGGATCGTGATGAGCAAGCTCGATGATCTGATTACGGCTCCGCTCGGCCGCCATCAGCACCATGGCCATACTGCGCAGCATGATGAAGGCCACGGCCGATACTGCCATCCAGCTATGGATGATACTGCCCCCGAATGGGTCCGGCCCACCGATATCACCGGTGGCGGCCAGAAAACTACGAACCGCGAAGATGGCTGCAGTCGCAACATAAAGTCCGCAAAGAATAGCAGCCGAATAGAGTTTCTCACGGCGGGCGATACCTGCCGCCTCCCTCACGATGGTCAGGTCACAAAGACAGCAGATTACCGAAACATAGAGCAGGCGTTCGGATATCGCCGCCGGATCGCTGATAAAGAGTGCTACCGGCAGGCTGCCGAAGACGATCACGATCCAGGAATAGCGCCGGTCGATCGGATGTCCCGCAAAGGCGCGGACAGCAAAGAACATCAGCATGTAGCCAACGATGGTCAGCACGTTGCCCGCATCGATGGAGACATAATAGGGAACGAGATTGCGCAGCGCGACGAGGAAGGAGCCGATGCCGACGAGCAGGTTGCTGGCGCCCCACCACAGCGGCCAGCGTTCGAAACGGCCGGTCGCATAGGCGGCGAACTGGAGCGCGCTCAGAACAACGCAGCTCACAGCAACGATGAAATAAATTGTCCGCAGATCCAGCAGCATCGAGCCTGTCCCGAAGTCCCACGCCGCGAACCCTACAGGAAGCGATTTGCAGTTTGATTGGACGCTTCGCTAAAAATTTAGCGACCGCCAGTTCTCTGCGTCAGGCGGCGCACACCATACCGGTGATCTCCGCCATCAGGCAATGCAGCAAATCCCGACTGCCATTGCACGCCGAAGGCCGGCTCGGCGATTCACGCGGACGGGGAACTTCATGATCCGCGCACTGGCCACTTGCAGTCCCGCGAAGCGGCACGACATAGTACCGCACAAGCCCAAACGCGCATCTGGAGGAGACAGCATGGCTCGCGTCGTCGTCATTGGAGCAACAGGACATGTCGGCACCTATCTCGTGCCCCGCCTTGTCGAGGCCGGCCATGAGGTAGTGGCGATCAGCCGGGGCGCGGCCACGCCCTACAAGGCGAGCGACGCGTGGAACCGTGTCGATATCAGGCGCCTGGATCGTGCGGCGCTCGAGGCGGAGGGCCGCTTCGGCCACGAGGTTCGCGCGCTGGGAGGCGAGATCGTCATCGACATGATCTGCTTCACGCCTGACAGCAACAAACAACTCGTGACTGCCCTCGAAGGCCATGTCAGCCATTTTCTTCATACCGGCACGATCTGGACGCACGGTTTCTCGGCTGTGGTGCCAACCCCGGAGGAGGCGCCGAAGAAGCCTTTTGGTGACTATGGCGTGAATAAAGCCGCGATCGAATCCTATCTGCTCGGGATGGCGCGGGAGAGGAATTTCCCTGTAACCCTTATCCATCCGGGCCATATTGTCGGCCCTGGCTGGAATCCGCTGAACCCGGCAGGTCATTTCAATCCCGACGTATTCGCGACGCTGGCGCGCGGCGAAATACTGGCTCTGCCAAATTTCGGCATGGAAACCGTGCATCACGTCCATGCCGACGACATTGCCGAACTCTTCATGGCGGCCATCGCAAAACCGCAGGCCGCATTCGGCGAGGCATTCCATGCAGTTTCGGAAAAAGCGGTAACGCTGCGCGGTTATGCCGAAGCCATGGCCGCCTGGTTCGGCAAGGAAGCCAGGCTGGAGTTCCTCCCTTACGAAGCCTGGGCGGAAAGACAGCACCCGGAAGAGGCGAAAGCCACCTGGGAACATGTTGCCCGCAGCCCCAACTGCTCGATGGAAAAAGCCCGCCGGCTACTCGGATTCACGCCGCGGCACAGCTCGCTGCAAGCGGTGCAGGAAGCTGTCCGCTGGCTGATCGACAATGGCAGGGTCGACGCAAAGGCTGCCTGAGCGATCAGAACCCCTGAAACAAAAAAGCCCCTCCCGGAGATGGGGGGGCTTGCCGGTCAGGCCGCCTTCCGGACCGGTGCACTGGCCAGCATGCGCCCCGACGGGACGATCATACCGGCTGCGCCGCCAAGCCAGCCCCCGACGAACTCAAGCGCCAGAAAGCGAGAGCGTTCGAAGGGGCCGGGCATGACGAGGTGACGAGCCTTCTCGGCGCAAAAGCCGAAACGCTCGTAATATTCCGCGTCGCCGACGAGCAGGACTGCGCCGTGACCACGGTTCTTTGCTTCGAGAAGTGCTGCGCGCATCAGCGCCGAGCCGATGCCCTTTCCACCATGCTTGCCGTCGACCGCGAGTGGGCCGAGCAGCAGCGCGTCGAGGGCCGAGCCTTCCTGGTTGATACCGGCCTCAACATTCCACAGACGAACCGTGCCGATCACACGGCCGTCGCGATCGCGGGCGACGAGCGCCAGGCCTTCGGCCGGCACGCGGTTGCGACGGATCGCTTCCGACGACTTCTTGCGGCGTTCCGGACCCATGACACGATCGAGCAGGGTTTCGCGAGCGACGACGTCGGACGGATTTTCCGCGTCGATGGTAAAAGTAACAGGCGCAAAGAATGCGCGGACAGAATCAAGAACAGCGGCCATCTTGGCCTCCCGTACCCAATACCGTTATCAGCGGTGACTTCGGAGAATTGTGAATTTGCCGCCCCGGCTGGTCACGGGGCTGGCGGAAACAAGACCTTAGATGACGTAGGCCTTCAGCGGCTCGAAGCCGTTGAAAGCGACCGCCGAGTAGGTCGTCGTGTAAGCGCCGGTGCCTTCGATCAGAACCTCGTCGCCGATCGTCAGAGACATTGGCAGCGGATAGAGGTTCTTTTCGTACAGCACGTCGGCCGAGTCGCAGGTCGGGCCGGCGATCACGCAGGGCTCCATCTCGTCGCCGTCACGCTCGGTGCGGATCGGGTAGCGGATGGCCTCGTCCATGGTTTCGGCGAGACCGCCGAACTTGCCGATGTCGAGGAAGACCCAGCGAGCGTCGTCATTGTCAGACTTCTTCGAAATCAGAACGACTTCAGCCTTGATCACGCCTGCATTGCCGACCATGCCACGGCCCGGCTCGATGATCGTCTGCGGGATCTGGTTGCCGAAATGCGTGCGCAGCGCCTGGTAGATCGACTTGCCGTAAGCTTCTGCCGACGGAACGTCGCGCAGGTACTTGGTCGGGAAGCCGCCGCCCATGTTGACCATCTGCAGGTGGATACCCTGCTTGGCAAGCTGGACGAAGACGCGCTTGGCATCGGCCAGAGCTGAATCCCAGGCATCGACCTTGGTCATCTGCGAGCCGACATGGAACGACACGCCGTAAGACTGCAGGCCGAGCTGATGAGCGTAGACGAGAACGTCGACGGCCATCTGCGGAACGCAGCCGAACTTGCGCGACAGCGGCCATTCAGCACCTTCGCCATCGGTCAGAACGCGGCAGAAAACGCGCGCGCCCGGAGCAGCGCGGGAAATCTTCTCGACTTCTTCATGGCTGTCGACTGCGAAGAGGCTGACGCCGAGTGCATGCGCACGGGCAACGTCGCGTTCCTTCTTGATCGTGTTGCCGTAGGAGATACGGGCCGCGGTCGCACCGGCTTCGAGCGCCATTTCGATTTCTGCGACGGACGCGCAATCGAAGTTGGAGCCGAGGCCTGCGAGCAGCTTCAGGACTTCCGGAGCCGGGTTTGCCTTGACGGCGTAATAGATCGCGCTGTCCGGCATGGCGTGACGGAAGGCGTGGAAATTGTCTTTGACGACGTCGAGGTCAACCACGAGGCAGGGACCGTCGGGACGTCGGGTTGCGAGAAAGTCGCGGATGCGCTGGGTGGTCATATCGATTCCCTCTTCCAATTCCAGAGCTCCGGCGTCAACCGGAGGACAAAGGGCATGCAAGAACCGCTCAGGAACCAGCCGGTGGAGACCCCGGATCCTTGACGGCGCTTGATGCGCGGATAGTGAACCAACGCCGCGAATGCGGTATGGGTTCGGCTTTGTCTGCCATGGATTGGAGGGAATATCCCTGCCGCACTTCCGGCAATGAAGGTGTGCCTCTTCAGTAACCCCCGCTGATGGAAAGCAGGGAGAGAACAAAAAGGCCCGCACCGTCGTTGCTTCAGGCGTCCTCGCATTTTCCGGTTGGCCGGAATAGCGACTGGAGGGGTTAATTCCAGGTACCTTACCGATTTCCTCACCAATTCGAGGGTTCGGCGGACACCCATGGGCACGTGCGACTTTGGGCTGAGTGGGAAATAAGAATATTCGCCTTCACAATCAAGAGAAATTTTGCCCTGCGGCCCAAAAAAGATAATTGAACGATGAAGGACAATTTGTTCAACCTCATTCAACAGATTTGGAGGACCGCCCATGGACACCCTGACCCGCATACGTGCCTTCATCGATGTTGTTGAAGCAGAAGGCTTTTCCGCCGCGGCGCGTCGTACCGGGCGCTCCAAGGCGCTGCTCTCGAAATACGTGCGTGAACTGGAGGATGAGCTCGGCGCGCTTCTGCTCAATCGCACCACCCGGCAATTCTCCATGACCGAGGCCGGCCATACCTATTATCGCACCGCTTCCGACATCCTGAAGGAGATCGACAACCTCGCTGATCTCGTGCGCGAGAACAACGCGCAGCTGAAGGGGCGCCTCAAGGTTTCCGTGCCACGCACTTTCGTCGATGCCGATGTCGGACAGTCCCTGATCGATTTCGCCAAGGAGAATCCGAACCTGCAACTGGAGATCGCCGCCGACGACCGTTTCGTCGACCTGATCGAGGAAGGCTTCGACGTCGCCGTCCGCGTCACCAAACTCGAAGATTCCGGTATGATTGCCCGCAAGATCTCCGATTTCCGCGTCCATATCTGCGCCACCCCGGAATTCCTCGAACGCTACCCAAACATCGAGCACCCGAGCGATATCTCCAACGTGCCCTTCATCGTCGATACCAATTCCCGCAACCAGGCAAGCATCCGCTTCTACGATCCCGACAGCACCTCCTTTGCGGTCGCAGTTTCCGGCCCGATGGAAGTCAACAGCCCGCACGCGACATTGCGCGCCGCGCTGTCGGGGATCGGTATTGCGCTGATTCCAGACTTCATCGCTCGCAAACCGATCGAGGACGGAAGGCTGGTGACCTTGTTCAATGACTATATTCCGACTGACCGTGGCATCTATGCCGTCTATCCCCACCGGCGCTATCTGCCGGCGAAGGTCAGGATCTTCGTCGACTACCTCTCTAACTGGTTCAAGAAACATCCCTGACGTCAGTGGATGGACGTGCCCAAGCGTCGCAGGTCCGGTCCCAATTCCGTCCCATTTTCTGGTGAGAAAATCACCCCAACCGAACAGGGCAGCGGGGCAGCATGAAACGATCGACACTATTGACGGCTGGGCTTTTGTCACTGGCCCCCGCCACCGCCTTCGCCCATCCGCATATTTTCGTGGAAGCAAGGCTCGAGGTTGTCGCAGCCCCTGACGGCAGCATTCAGGAGTTGCGCAACGTCTGGCGCTTCGACGAGGTCTTCTCCTCCTCCGTCGTCATGGACTTCGACAAGAATACCGATCTGAAGCTGGAGCCGAACGAGCTTGCCGAAGTGGGCAAGACCGTTCGGGATTCGCTTGCAGATTACGACTACTACATGAACCTGACGATCGACGGGAAAAACATAAAAGTCGAAAAGCCCGAAATCATCCATGTCGACTACAAGGAAGGGCAGCTCCTGATGTTCTTCGCCGTCAAGCCGGTGGAGAAGATGCCGCTGAAAGGCAAGCTGACTTTCGGCGTCTATGATCCGACGCTCTATACCTCGATCGACTTCCCGACCGACAACGAACTCGCCGTGGTCGGCGACGGCTTCAAGACCTGCAAGCACGCGGTCGTGCGCCCGGACGCGGACGAGGTAATTTCGGAAAACAAGCAGTCACTGACCGACGCTTTCTTCAACGATCCAACCGGCACCAATATGTCGAAGCTCTTCGCCACACGGCTGGAGGTCACATGCTGATAAAACGCCTGCCCCTTGCCCTGCTTGCGCTCACCGTCGTGGCCACCGCCGCCCATGCGCAATCGCCGCTTGGCATCGGCACGGCGGAGCCAAGCTTCCAGCCGACGGGCGGGCCGCTGGCACCTCTTTTCCTGTACGTGAACTACGAGCAGCAAGCCTTCTATCGCGCGCTGACCGGCGCGCTGAAAGCCATGCGCGAAGACCCCTGGCAACTATCCTCGCTGATCGGTCTTTCTTTCGCCTATGGCGTGTTTCATGCCGCCGGCCCGGGCCACGGCAAAGCCGTCATCTCATCCTACATGATCGCCAACGAAGTCGAGCTTCGACGTGGCGTCGTCATCTCCTTCATCTCAGCCTTCGTCCAGGGCGTCATGGCCGTCGTGCTCGTCGGCGCCGCGTGGCTGGTGCTGCGCGGCACCGGCATCACGCTGACCATGGCAACACAGGCCATGGAAATCGCAAGCTTCGTGATGGTCATCCTTTTCGGCTGCTGGCTGCTTTTCCGCAAGCTACGCTCGATGGCTGGTCAACTGCCGCGTCGCCGGCTCATGGCAACGCCGGCGGGGCCCGTCAGCATGATGCTGGACTGGAAGGACAATGCGAGCGAGCGCCAGAGCGCCAGTTTCAGCTTCAACGGCAAGGCGCAGGCCGTGGACCCGGGCCATACCTACGTGCCGGGCATGGTCTGCGAGACCTGCGGCAATTCGCACTTGCCCGATCCCTCGCTGGTCAGCGGCGACAAGTTCAGCGCCCGTGAGGCGTGGTCTGCCGTTATCGCTGTGGGCTTACGCCCCTGCTCCGGCGCATTGCTGGTCATGACCTTCTCGCTGTTGAACGGGCTTTATCTTGGCGGCGTGCTCTCGGTCGTCGCTATGTCGCTTGGCACCGCCATTACCGTTGCGATTCTTGCCACGCTCGCCGTGACGGCCAAGAGCACGGCCGTACGCCTCGCCGGCCGTGGTTCGTTCGCCTCAATCTGGATCGGCAATACGATCGAGATAGCAGGCGCGCTTCTTGTGATCCTGATGGGTATATTGTTGCTCGGAGCCTCCCTGCAGGGATAGCCTCACGGCTTTCTGCTGCGCTGGTAGCGTGCTCGCAGCCAAAATATGCCGAAGAAACACATCAGCAGGCAGACGCCGACGATGACTGCCAATATCGGCGAAAAACTGCCGATCCACAGCACGATGGTCGGCAGGAAATAGATCACCAGCCCGGCACAAACCAGAATGATAGCGGCTGCAATCGCCTGCGAACGGCTTTCCGGGCTCATGGCCATGGGTCACTCCTCTTGTCCGGGAGTGGATAGGCCAGCCGCCCCGCAAAGGCAACCGGCCCTGATGTCACTGGACCCGCAGATTGCTGCGAGTTCTCAAGATCACTGTGAGAGAGTGACCTTGGCAGAGGAAACCGTCGCTTCGATGTGATCGACCAGCTGATCGGGCAGGCCGAGCCGGCCCGCAAGCAGATCGAGATAGCCGCGTTCGGCCCGTGAATCCGGCTCTATCGTCAGGCGCGAGGCGGTGTAGAGCTCGACTTTCTGCTCCTCCGTCACCGCCGCCGCGACAAGCGCATCGATATCGGTCGGCTCCGAAAGCTCACGTTCGATGAAGCTCGCTGCCTCGCCGCTGATGTCCGCGGCCTTGACCTTGTCCATGATGAGGACGCGTTCCGCATCGTCGATATGACCGTCGGCCTTGGCAGCAGCGATCATGGCGCGGATAAGAACCAGTACGAACTCATTGCTGGTCGCTGGTGAGGCCGTACCGAAGCCGGATTCTGCAGGCGGAGGCAGGAGAACGGGATTGTTTGCCGTCGGCGCATCGGAGGGTGCTGCAGGCGCCTGCCCTGCCTGATAGTTCTTCCAGGCCTGATAGCCGAGGCCCGCAATGGCTGCGAGACCGCCGATGGTAACGGCATTGCCTGCGATACTGCGGCCGGTCTTGGTACCGAGAAGCACAGCGGCAAGCGCACCGGTCTTTAATGGATTATCCTTCGCCACCTGGATCGCGTCGCCGGCACGGTCGCGTACGCTGCCGCCCACACCCGGGATCTGCGATCCCAGAAACTGGTCGAGTAGTTTCTTCGCGTCGAACATGTCCTCTGCTTCTCCCTGTTTTAGAGGCTGGAGGAGAACATAGGTTTGCGACTGCCGAAATACAAACGAGGGCGGCATGGCCACCCTCGTTCAAAACCTGCAAGCTTTCAAAACCGGACGGCCTCGAGAACTCAGCCCTTCAGCGCAAAAGCTTCGGAAGCAAGCTTGGTAATGCCTGCCCAGTCGCCAGCAGCAACCAGTTCCTTCGGCGCGACCCATGAACCGCCAACGCAGATGACGTTCGGTAGCGACAGATAGTCATTGGCATTCTTGAGCGAGATACCGCCGGTCGGGCAAAAGAACGTGCCGGCGAGCGGCGACGACAGCGCCTTCAGATAGGCAGCACCGCCGGCCTGCTCGGCCGGGAAGAACTTCAGCACCTGATAGCCTTCTTCGCGCAAAGCCATGACTTCGCTTGCTGTCGCAGCGCCCGGCAGCAACGGCACCGGTGAATCGGCTGCAGCATCCAGAAGCTCCTGGGTCGTGCCTGGGCTGACGATGAACTTGGAGCCAGCCTGCACGGCGGCTTCCCAGTGAGCAGCATTGAGGATCGTGCCGGCGCCGACTTCAGCACCTTCCACTTCAGCGGCGACCGCGCGCACGGCATCGAGAGCAGCCGGGGTGCGCATGGTGATCTCGATGGCCTTGAGACCACCTGCAACGAGTGCGCGGGCAAGCGACACGGCCGACTTGGCGTCATCGACGATCAGAACCGGAACGACGGGCTGGAGTTTCAGAATAGAAAGGAGTTTCTCTGTCTTCTCGCCCATGGCCACGGTTCCCTTAAACGATTGAAATCGGCTTTCGAATAGCGCCCTCACAAGGGCTTGTCGAGATAAAACCAGCCCGTGCGACAAGACGGGTATTAAATCACTATAAATTGGGGTAGCGTACCCCGACCGTCACAAAAGGTTCATTCGTATGGCGAAAGAGATCGAACGGAAGTTCCTCGTACGCGGCGAAGCATGGCGCTCCGCTGTCGAGTCCAAATCGGTCCTGAAGCAGGGCTACGTCGCCTCGATGGACGACCGCTCTGTACGAATTCGCATCCTTGACGAGAAGACTGCGCGTCTGACGATGAAGATCGGCCGCAGCACCCTCACCCGCGACGAATTCGAGTATGAAATCCCCGTCTCCGACGCCGAGGAACTGCTGGAAAACGCTATCGGCATCGTCATCGAAAAGACGCGTTACCGCGTCCCCCATGAAGGTTTCGTCTGGGAAGTCGATGTCTTTGGCGGCGCCCATCGCGGCCTCGTCATCGCCGAAGTCGAGATGCAGGCCGAAACTGACAATCCTCCCCTGCCCGCCTGGCTCGGCCGCGAAGTGACGGGCGACTTCCGCTATTCCAATCAGGCGCTTGCTACAGAATTCGAGCACGACAGGCATGGGCTATCGCATACGGCCTGAGGCCGATTTTACCGACGAGTTCCGAAGCGCGGCCGAGGAGCAACTCACGCGTGCCATCACCGTTCTGCAGGAACAGCCGGAAGGCGCCCATGAGGCGATTCACGCTTTCCGCAAGAACATCAAGCGGCTGCGTTCGCTCTATCGCCTCGTGTCCTCTGACGTGCCGGATTTCCAGAAGCGAGAGAACGCGCGATTGAGGGACACTGCCAGGTCGCTCTCCACCATCCGCGATGCCGCAGCGATCGTCGATACCGCGCGTTACCTGCAGGACAATGCCCGCAACCTGGAAGAAGCCGAGGCGCTCGGTCGCATCGTTTCTATCCTGGAGGCCCGGCGCGACTGGATGGCGGAGGCTGAGAGCGGCCTCGAACAACGGCTGCACGACGCTGCCGACGCCTTGCGGGAAGCGATCGCGGCACTCGATGATATCACCTTCGACAAGAGCCATCGCAAGAATGCCCGCGCGCTGGCAAAGAGCTGGCGCCGGACGGCGTCGCGCGCCAGGAAAGCGCTGGATGCCTGCCATGAAGATGCGACAGCCGATGACTTTCACGAACTGCGCAAGCGCACCTACGACTATCGCCTTTACCATGCGCTCCTGCGCGATCTCTGGCCGAGTGCGATGAAGGCCAAACGCGACTTCGCCAAGGACCTCGTCGAACGGCTCGGACACATCAACGATCTCTCCGTACTTTCGGGTCTCGTTGAGGCAGAGCCGCAGCTCTTCACCCGCAACGACGATCTCGCCCATCTGCTGGATGCCATCATCTTCCGTCAGCAGGAGGATCGGCGCGAAACGTTGCTCAGCGCCGAAACGCTCTACGGCGATGATCCCGATGACGAAGCGCAGCGTCTCGAGATCCTCTGGGTCTCGATCCGCAATTGATGCATTTCACCTGTTGACCTCAACATTGGTTGAGATCCTAGCCTCAGTCGGTCAATCAACCTCCTGAGGACGATATGTCTGCTGACACAGCCATGAAACCGCAAATCCAGGGCATCTACGAAACCCATCTCACCGTCGCCGATCTGAAGACTTCCACTACTTTCTATCGCGATATTCTGGGCCTGGAGTTCGCCGCCGAATTTCCCCAGCGCCGCATTGCCTTCTTCTGGGTGAACGGCAAGAGGAACGCCATGCTCGGCCTCTGGGAAACTGGCACCGGCCCCTTGAAGATGCGCTTGCACATGGCGTTCCGCCTGTCGCAGGAAGAAATGATGCAGGCGCCGGCGCTGCTGATCGGCAAGGGCCTGACGCCACACGGCTTTCACGGGGAGCCAGTCACCGAACCGATCGTCATCGGTTGGGTGCCGGCGTTGTCACTCTATTTCAACGATCCCGACGGACACTCCATCGAATTCCTGAGCGTGCTCGATGACGAACCGGATGCCGCTTTCGGCATGCGCTCCTATACCGAATGGAAAGCGCGCTGACAGACTATGGCGACACGGCAGCGGACTTGCGTAATATCATTGCGCAGGCCCGGCATATTCTGTATTTCCACGCGCATGACCGACAATGCGATCCAGACAAGCCCGTTCCTCGTGGCCGCACTTTACCATTTCGTCTCGCTGCCGCGTTACGAAAGCCTGCAGCCGCCGCTACAGGCGCTCTGTGAAGAGAATGGCGTCAAGGGCACGCTGCTCCTCGCCCATGAAGGCATCAACGGGACGATTGCAGGGCCGGATGCCGGCATCCGGACCGTGCTCGCTTTCCTGCGGGCCCAGCCGGAATTTTCCGCGCTCGAGCACAAGGAAAGCCATGCTTCGAAAATGCCTTTCCTGCGGATGAAGGTGAAGCTGAAAAAGGAAATCGTCACCATGGGCGTCGAGAATATCGACCCCAATAAGGTGGTCGGAACCTATATCAATCCCGTTGATTGGAACGCGCTGATCTCCGATCCCGATACGATCGTCATCGACACCCGCAACGACTACGAGACGGCAATCGGCGTCTTCCGCGGCGCCGTGGACCCCAAGACCAAGACCTTCCGCGAGTTTCCGGATTGGGTGCGCAATAATCCCGGCCTTCATAACAAGCCGAAGATCGCGATGTATTGCACCGGCGGCATCCGCTGCGAGAAGGCAACGGCCTTCATGAAGGAACAGGGCTTCGAAGAAGTCTATCACCTCAAGGGCGGCATCCTAAAATATCTGGAGGAAGTACCGCAGGAAGAAAGCCTCTGGGATGGTGCCTGCTTCGTTTTCGACGAGCGGGTTTCAGTCGAGCATGGCCTGAAGCAAGGCGAACACAAACTCTGCCATGCCTGCCGCAACCCGATCACGGCAGAAGAAGTCACCTCGCCCCATTACGAGGAAGGCGTTTCCTGCAGCAATTGCTATCACAGCCGCAGCGAAGAAGACCGCCTGCGCTATCGTCAGCGCCAGCACCAGATCGCACTCGCCAAGAAGCGCGGACAGAAGCACATAGGTTCATAACGCGACGTTTAGCCGGCGATCCGACGCAGGACCCGTGCTTCGCGGTGCTCCTGCAATCGGTCATTGATGTGGTCGGCAGTCATCGGTTTGCCGAAGAAATAGCCCTGCAGACTGTCGCAGCCAAAGAGGCGCAACGCAACCGCCTGCTCTTCCGTCTCGATGCCTTCGGCCGTGACCGGAATATCCAGCGCGCGGGCAAGTGCTACTGTCGCCTGCAGCATCTCCCGCTGCCGGCTGTCGCCGGTAATATCGGTCACGAGTGAGCGGTCGATCTTGATGCGATCGAAGCCGAACTGCCGCAGGTAGCCAATCGAAGAGAAGCCGGAGCCGAAGTCGTCGAGCGCCACCTTGACGCCGAGCGACTTCAATCGTTCGATCGATTGGCGCGTGCGCTGCGGATTCTGGATCATGTAGCCTTCGGTGATCTCAAGCGTCACGCGGCTGGCCTCGATGTCCGTCTGCTTCAGCACATAGCGAACATAATCGGTGAAGGCCGGATTGCGGAACTGGCCCGGTGAAACATTGACCGAGATCTTCAGTTCCGGCCACTGCTTTGCCGTTTCGCAGGCCTTGCGCAACACGAAAAGGCCGAGGGATTCGATGAGTCCGCTGGTCTCGGCGATCGGAATGAAAACCTCGGGCGAAACCGGACCGTGGCCTGGCCGGTTCCAGCGCACCAGCGCTTCCACGCCATTCATCTCATGCGTCGCGGCATCGACGAGCGGCTGATAGGCAAGCGTGAGATCGCCGCTTTCGATCGCCATGCGCAGATCGAGCTCCAGCGCGTTGCGCTGCGCGCGATCGGTATCCATGGCCGGATCGTAAAGTGTCATGCGGGCGCGGCCGGCCTCCTTCGCCTTGTACATGGCGAGGTCGGCGCGGCGTACCAGCTCCTCCCGGGCGATCGAACCGAGCGATGACATGGCAATGCCGATGCTGGCGCCGACCACGACGATACGGCGGCCGACTTCGAGCGGTTCAGCAAGGAAATCGAGGATCTGCTCCGCAAGCTGCAATGCGGCCGCATTCTCCGCATCCGAAAGGAAAGCGATTGCAAACTCATCACCGCCGATGCGGGCGAGCACCGCGTCCTCGGGGATCAGCACGTCCAGTCCTGCCGCGACAGCGCGGATCAACTGGTCGCCGGTGCCGTGCCCGTAGCTGTCGTTGACTTCCTTGAAGCCGTCGAGATCGAGATAGAGGAGCAGCACGTTCCGCTTCGTCTGCCGGGCTTCCGCAACGAAGCGGTCGACGGCAAGCCCCAGGCCGTCGCGGTTGGAAAGACCGCTCAGGCGATCTCGAAGTGCTTCTTCGCGCGCGCTGTTTTCCTCGGCCTTCAGCCGCCGGCCGGTCATCCAACCGATTATGAGGAGGACGACGAAGAACAGGCCGACAAGACCAAGCGCCTGGATGACCATGGGCCTCACCTGCGCGTAACCAACATCGCCGGGCGAACGCGACACCCAGACTAGCTTGCCGAGAACCGCCCGAGCAGGATCTGCAATTTCCACCGAATAGGCCGCGGCAAAATCTGCGGGCACCAGTCGTAACCCGTTCAGGACGTAAGTCGTGCCGAGAGCGGAGATCTTGTCCTCGTCGAGATGCCGGGCGAAAACCAGATAGCGATGCTGACCGTCGGGCATATCAAGCTCACCCGACTTCTGCCGCACAAGCGCGATACCGACAGCGGCAATACCCCTGGCAGTCTTGATGAAACCGGTGGCCTGCGGCTTCTCGCCGGCATCAGGTGCGCGAACCTTGTCCAGAAGCCGCCAAAGCGAGGGGGAGAAGAAATCGTCTACCGGCATCTGCATTGGCAAACCGTCCTGATAGGCCATGACGGTTTTCTTCTGGTCATCAATGACGATAGCCATGTCGAAGAGAGGGCTGTTGAGGGACATCTCGCCGTAATTGCTGACCGTCCACGCCATGCCCTCCGGCGCGTAGACATTGGCAGCCGCATCATCCCAGGCGGCATAATCGTCAAGCGTCGCGGCAAGCTGGTCTTCGAAGGTCTTGAGTGCGCCGACGGTGGTTTCGCGCGAACGCTCGTCGTCGAGCACATTGGCATTTTCGGAGACGCGTTCCAGCGCCGTCAAAACCATGATGGTGACAACAGCAACAATGACCGCGAAGGAAAAAAGCACGCCAGTGACCGTGGTATGGCGGCCTAAACCCGATCCATTGTTTTTTGACATCAAGACTGCCGGCAACTCACACAACTCCCAGTTCCAGAAATCTTCGCAGTCAAGGGTCAAGAAACGCTTAAAATCATGAGAACAATCGAGAATCCGGCTCAGGATTTACTCGAATGCCGCATGTTTTTACAGATTGACAACTGGTTTCCAATAATGGTAACTGGTTTCCACAATGCAAATGGAGAACGGCATATTGAAGCGGACGATCGAAGTAGACCTGCTGACGGACATCATGCTGATGATCTTCCGCATCAACGGACGACTATTGGACGGTGGCGACCGGCTCGGCGCACCGCTCAACCTCACGAGCGCCCGCTGGCAGGTGCTCGGAGCGATCTCGCTGTCTTCCGGTCATGTCGCGGTTCCCGCCATCGCGGAGATGATGGGCATGACCCGTCAGGGAGCCCAAAAGCAGGTAAACAAGCTGGAGGAAGACGGCTTCGTCGAAAGGCGGCCCAACCCGCGCCATCAGCGCTCGCCCTTCTATGTGCTGACGCCCCAGGGCGCTGCGAGCTACGCGAGGATATCAGCGCTTCATACCGGCTGGGCCAATGCGCTGGCCCGCGGACTAGACGCACCGGAATTACAGGCGGCACTCGATCTTCTGAGCAGGTTCGACCAAAGGCTGGCGCTAGACGCCACGGAAAGCGAGGAACGGAAATGAAAACCTTCGTTCATGCCGGCGCGGGCACAATCGCCATGATCCTGATTGCGGGCTTTCTGACCGCAACACTGATTTCAGAGCTTCTTCTGGATGCGACCGCAATTCTTGCCGTCAAGAAAGCAATTCTTGCCGGTCTCTGTCTGTTGATCCCGGCGCTCGCAATCACTGGCGGCAGCGGCTTTTCGCTCGCCCGTGGCCGCCATTCGCCGGCTATCGACAGGAAGAGCTGGCGGATGAAGATCATTGCCGCAAACGGGCTGCTGGTCCTCTTGCCCCTGGCAATCCTGCTCTACCGTCGCGCGGATGAAGGTCTGCTTGACGGTGTTTTCTACGCCATGCAGACCCTTGAACTGCTGGCCGGATCCACGCAGTTGACGCTACTTGCCCTCAATTTCCGCGACGGGCGGAAAATGAGCAGAGGAAAACGTCTCGCTGCGACAAAGAGGTTGAACGCGATCTGAAACGGCAGGGCATCGATGCCCTGCCGAAATGCTTGGCGTCAAACGGCCTTGTGGTTGCCCTTCGGGAACTGGCTGGCGAGTTCGCGATACCACTTGCCACTCTTCTTGACCGTACGGACCTGCGTTCCATAATCGACATGAACGAGGCCGAAACGCATGCGATAGCCTTCCGCCCATTCGAAATTGTCCATCAGGCTCCAGGCAAAGTAGCCGCGCATCGGATATCCGTCCTTGATCAGGTCGGCGACGACATTGAGATGGTCGCTGACATAGTCCAGGCGCATCACGTCATCGACCTCGCCATTGACGACATCGGTATTGTTGCAGGCGCCATTCTCGGTGATGTAGCATTCCGGCAGCTCGTAGCGGCGGTAGAGATCCTCGACGAGCAGCTTGAGCCCCGGCGAATAGACCTCCCAGCCGATATCGGTCTTCACGTCGCTGGCCGGAGGTGCTTCCACCGTCCAGGGGAAATCGCCCTTGCGGCTGGCATCGTCGGCAACGCGCTCCGGCTTGTAATAGTTGAGGCCCCACCAATCGAGCTTCTGGCTGATGATCTTGAGATCGCCGTCCTCGATCACGGGCATGCGATCGCCGAGCGCTTCGACGAATTCCTTCGGATACTCGCCCTTGAAGACCGGATCAAAGAAGGCGCCGTTGTGGAACTGGTGCGCACGCTCGCCGGCAGCAAGATCGGCGGCCCTATCGGAGCCCGGAATGATCGAGGAAGCATTGAGCACCAGACCAACAGGCACATTGGGCGCTTCCGAACGGATCGCTTCGACGCCAAGGCCGTGCGCCAGGTTCATGTAGTGCATGGCGTGAAGCGCGGCCTGCATGTTGCGCTCGCCCGGTGCATGAATGCCATAGAGGTGGCTGAGCCACACGATGCACCACGGCTCGTTGAAAGTGGCGACGCTGTCGAGACGGTCGCCAAGGCGGCTCATGACAGTCTTGGCATAGCGCTGATAGGCATAGGCCGTCGAACGCGCCGTCCAGCCACCGTCGCCGGCAAGCAGCAGCGGCAGATCCCAGTGGTAGAGCGTCGCAAAGGTCTTGATACCGCGCGCCTTGCAGCCATCGACGAGCCGATCGTAGAAATCGAGGCCTTTCTCGTTCACCGGACCCGTGCCGTCGGGGATGATGCGCGGCCAGGCGATCGAGAAACGATAGGCATCGACGCCCATATCCTTGATAAGATCGAGGTCCTGTTCCAGCCGGTTATAGTGGTCGCAGGCAACATCGCCGTTGTCGCGGTTATGGACGCGGCCAGGCATGTTGCAGAAGGCATCCCAGATGGACGGCTTGCGGCCATCGGCCTTGCTGGCGCCTTCGATCTGGAAGGCAGCGGTGGCAACACCAAACGTGAAATCGCCGGGAAAGCGGTCGGCAAGCGTTTTCGGATCGATCATCTGTAAATCCCATCTCTCAGGTTGTGGACTGACCGTTTACGCGGGGTTTAGCCAAGCTTGACGGCAAAGTACAGGCCGGCAGAAGGAAAAACTGCAACGTTGCAGGAAGAGTGACAAAACAGCAATAAGCCTGCCACGGAACCCGGCATCTCACCGTCATAACGCCAATGTCAGCAGTCGTGATTTGCTGTCACGATCTTGATCCTTACACCGGAAAGGGCATCACAATATGAAAGGAACCGAATGCTCTCTTCGATTCACCTGCTGCAGCCCCACCTGCTGAGCCTGCTGCGTATCGTCTCGTCCCTCGTGCTTTTCAGCTATGGAACACAGAAGATCCTGCATTTCCCGGTTGCCGCAAGCGTGCCGCCCGTCGGATCGCTGCCCTGGATTGCCGGCCTCCTCGAACTTACGCTCGGCTTTCTAGTACTCATCGGCTTCCAGACCCGCATCGCAGCTTTCGTGCTTTCGGGCCTGATGGCCTTTGCCTATTTCATCGGCCACGCATCGAAGAGCTTCTTTCCGGCACAGAACGGTGGTGTCGCCGCCATCCTGTTCTGCTTCGTTCTGCTTTATATCGTCGCTGCCGGCGCAGGCCCGTTCAGCGTCGATAACCTGCTGAAGCGCGGCCGTACCGAGGTTGCGGCCTGATTGCCACAAAACGTAAACGCCGGGGCGATATCGAACCGCCCCGGCGTTTTTGATCATACGGGCCTGGTCGGCGCGTAAACTCAGACCTTGACCCAGGCGCCGTTGCGCTTGGATGAAGCCACACAGGCTTCGACGAAGGCGACACCCTTCACACCGTCATCGACGGTCGGGTAGATCACGGCCTTATCGACCGCCTTGCCCCTCTTGTGCGCGTTGATGGCATGTGCGGCTTCCGTGTAGATCGTCGCGAAAGCTTCGAGATAGCCTTCCGGATGGCCCGATGGAACGCGGGAAACGCGGGCAGCGGCCGCGCCGGAGCCAGCGCCGTTGCGGGTAATCAGCCGCTTGGATTCGCCGAACGGCGTGTACCAGAGATAGTTCGGATCGGCCTGAACCCATTCGATACCACCCTTGGTGCCGTAAACGCGCACCTTGAGACCATTCTCATGGCCCGGTGCCACCTGGCTGCACCAGAGCATGCCCTTGGCCGGCTTTTCCGAACCTTTGGCCTTGAAGCGCAGCATCACATGGGCGTTGTCATCGAGACGGCGGCCCGGCACGAAGCTGTCGAGATCGGCAGCAAGGCTGTCGAGTTCGAGACCGGTGATGAAGGACGCCAGGTTATAGGCATGCGTGCCGATATCGCCGGTCGAACCGCCGACGCCGGACTGCGCCGGGTCGGTGCGCCATGCGGCCTGCTTCTGGCCGGACTGTTCGATCGCTTCGGTCAACCAGTCCTGCGGATACTCGGCCTGAACGATACGGATATCGCCGAGCTCGCCATTGGCAACCATTTCGCGCGCCTGACGAACCATCGGATAGCCGGTATAGTTATGTGTCAGGATGAAGAGCGCACCGCTCTCGTCGGCAACCTTCTTCAGCTTCTTGGCATCGGCAAGGTTTGATGTCAGCGGCTTGTCGCAGATGACATGGATGCCGCGGCGCAGGAATTCCTTGGCGGCGTCATAATGGACGTGGTTCGGCGTCACGATCGAAACGGCTTCGATGCCGTTCTTCAGCTTCGCTTCGCGGATCGCCATTTCCCGGTAGCTGGAATAGGTGCGCGACGGATCGAGACCGAGATCGCGACCGGACTGGGCAGCCTTTTCCGGCGTCGACGACAGCGCGCCGGCGATCAGGTCATACTGATCGTCGATACGCGCCGCGATACGGTGAACGGCGCCGATGAAGGCCCCTGCCCCGCCCCCGACCATGCCAAGCCGGATGCGCGGCTCGCGGGCCTGTTCGGATGATGCTTCGATTGCCATGATTTTCTCCTCGAAATCCTGATCCGCTTACGACAGACCCAGCATGCGCCGGTTGGCTGCCTGATCGGTGCCGCCGGCAGCGAAATCGTCGAAGGCCTTTTCGGTGACGCGGATGATGTGGGCCGCAACAAACTCAGCGCCTTCGCGGGCACCATCTTCCGGATGCTTCAGCGCACATTCCCACTCGACCACGGCCCAGCCGTCGAAATTATTGGCGGTCATCTTCGAGAAGACGGCGCCGAAATCGACCTGGCCATCACCCAGCGAACGGAAGCGGCCGGCTCGTTCGACCCAGCCCTGATAGCCGCCGTAAACGCCCTGACGTCCGGTCGGGTTGAACTCGGCATCCTTGACGTGGAACATCTTGATCCGGTCTTTGTAAATGTCGATGTTGTCGAGGTAATCGAGGCACTGCAGAACGTAGTGCGAGGGATCATAGAGCATGTTGGCGCGCGGATGGTTGCCGACGCGCTCCAGGAACATCTCGTAGGTGATGCCGTCGTGCAGGTCTTCGCCCGGATGGATTTCGTAGCAGACGTCAATGCCGTTTTCATCGGCATGATCGAGAATCGGCTTCCAGCGGCGGGCAAGCTCGTCGAAAGCGGTCTCGACGAGACCGGCCGGGCGCTGCGGCCAGGGATAGATGAAAGGCCAGGCAAGCGCGCCCGAGAAAGTCGCATGCGCCTTGAGGCCGAGATGCTTGGACGCTGTCAGTGCGTATTTGACCTGCTGCACGGCCCATTCCTGACGGGCCTTCGGATTGCCGCGCACTTCCGGCGCCGCGAAGCCGTCGAAAGCTTCGTCATAAGCCGGGTGAACGGCAACGAGCTGACCCTGCAGGTGGGTGGAAAGTTCGGTAACCTCGACGCCGTTTTCAAGTGCCTTGCCTGCGAATTCGTCGCAGTAATCCTTTGATGTCGCCGCCTTCTTGAGGTCGATGAGCTGGCTTGCCCAGGTCGGAACCTGCACGCCCTTGTAGCCGATATCGGCCGCCCATTTGGTGATCGCGTCCCATGAATTGAAAGGCGCGGAATCGCCAGCGAACTGTCCGAGGAACAGGCCCGGTCCCTTGATCGTCTTCATGTCAGTTTCCTCCCTGAATATCGATCGTAAACGTTTTCGAGAAATCTTAGCGCGCCGTTCGATAAAGAAAAGGCGCCTCCCCGCCAATGCGAGAGATTTAAGCGGGTGGGCCGAAATCAACGCGGTCTGGACCTAATCACGCTCGCCGCGGATCGGCAAGAGGTACGTGCCGCATTTTGGCTTCAACTTGTCCGAAGGCATGAAAAATGCGCCCATCCTCTCGAATGGGCGCATACATGAAAGCCGATATCAGAACGGAGAATCCGGGAAGTAGAAGTTCTTGGCATTGTCCTTGGTGACGAGCGTTGCGTCGAGGATGTAGTTGCCGTGAACCGGAACCTGATCGTAGAGCGCAGCAGCCGTCAGTTCCATGGCCGTACCGACCATTGCCGGCGGATAGAGAACGTCGACCGGGATCAGCTTGTCGCCGTCCATGACCTTCTTGATCATGTCCTTGGAGCCAGCGCCGGCAACGACATACTGAATGTCGGTGCGCTTGGCCTGCTCGATGGCCTGCAGAACGCCGACAGCCATGTCGTCATCCTGGCACCAAACAACGTCGATCTTCGGATACTTGGTCAGATAGTCCTGCATGACCTTGAAGGCATCGTCGCGGTTCCAGTTGCCGTACTGGCGGTCGAGAACCTTGACCTTGGAGCCTGCAATGCCCTTGTCAAAGCCGTCCTGGCGCTGCTGGTCGATCGGGATCGGCAGGCCGCGGATGATGACGACCTCGGCTTCCGGGGTCTTTTCGGCAATGTACTTGCCGGCGACTTCGCCGAGCGCCGGGTTGTTGCCGGCAACGTAGAGGTCACGCACGGAATTGTCGTTGCTCGACGGTGCACGGTCGACGAGTGCAACGAACTTGCCCTTGCCCTTGACTTCCTTGATGGCGTTGACGAGCGGATCCGGATCCGACGGCAGGATGACGAGCGCATCGATGCCCTGTGTGTCGAGGTCCTGCACGGCATTTGCCTGCGTTGCGGCATCCGGCGAGGTCTTGACTATGACGTTGAGGCCCGGATGCTCTGCCATCAGCTTCTTGGCAATGCGCTCGGCGTGAAACACGACGCCCGACGTCCAGCCATGGTCGGCGGCCGGAATGGACACGCCGATCGTATAATTCTTGTCCTGGGCGTAGGCTGCGCCGGCAAAAGCCACCCCCGCAACAGCCAGACCCAACATGAGCTTGCGCATGCTATTTCCTCCCAAAAATATCAGGGACTTATTCAATCCGGGCCGGGTGCCCTGGATAGCCCGGCCAATCCGAGAAGCAGGCCTGTCTTACGATTTGCGCACCAGCGACCGCTGAACCAGCATGGCGATGATGATGATCGCGCCCTGGATCGCACCGATGAGATATTCGCTGATGAAGTTCGAAAGCAGCATGATGTTGCCGACGAGTTCAAGAATGAAGGCGCCGCAGATCGTGCCCCAGACGCGGCCCGCACCGCCCTTCAGGGCCGTGCCGCCGACAACGACAGCCGTGATTGCCTGCAGCTCCCACAGAATGCCCGTCGTTGCCGAAGTCGAGCCGAGACGCGGCACATAGAGCAACACGGCGATCGCCACGCAGAGTCCCTGAATGACGAAGGCGATTGTGCGCACCCGGTTGACTGCGATGCCGGAGTAGCGGGCAACATCGCTGTTCGAACCGACCGCCACGACGTGACGGCCATAGCGCGTACGGTAGAGTATGAAAGCCGCAATGGCGGTAACGACCAGGATAACGACGATCGGCACCGGGACACCGAAGATACTGCCGAAATAGGCTGGCCGATAAAGCGTCTGAATATCAGCCGAACGCAATGTGATTGCTCCGCCCTGCGACAGCCACGTCGTCAGACCGCGATAAATGCCCATCGTACCGAGCGTCGCGATGAAGGGCTCGATCTTGCCGACCGTCGTGATGAGGCCGTTTGCGAGACCGCAAAGCGCACCGGCGACTATGGCGAAGACGACGGCAGCAGTCAGCATCAGCACCGGATCGGCAATGACGCCGGAATTGATGAGCAGGATCATCAGGCTCGCGACGAAGGCCACCATGGAGCCCACGGAAAGGTCGAGGTCGCCTGCCGAGATCACGAAGGTCGCACCGACAGCGATGATGGCGATGAAGGCACAACGCGTTGCAACGTTCGTAAGATTGGTGATGCCGATGAAATTCGGATTGACCAGTGCGCCCACGATGAGGAGCAAGGCCAGTGCGGCGAAGGGGGCAACCGCGCGCAGATCGACGTCACGCCAGGATCTGCGCCGGATCTCCCTGGTCTCCTCGTTAACACTCATGTCCAAAACCAACCTCCCGTCCCATGATTGCTGGGCATCCTGTTTGTCTCGCGCGCGGTCCGCTAGCGTCGCGCCTCGCCGGCATCAGGCTGCCGCTTGGCGCTTCAGCCCCGCGGCGTAACGCATGATTTCCTGCTCGGAAATTTCATCGCCTTCGAGGATGCCGACGATCCGGCCTTCGCGCATCACGGCAACCCGCGTGCAAAGCCCGATGACCTCTGGCATTTCCGAGGACACGACGATGATCGACCGCCCGTCGCGGGCGAGCGCCGAAATGAAATGATAGATCTGCTGCTTGGTGCCGACATCGATGCCGCGAGTCGGCTCGTCGATGATGATGATCTGCGGCTCGGTCTCCATGACCTTGGCGAGAAGCAGCTTCTGCTGGTTGCCACCCGACATGCGGCCGGCAATGATATTGCCGTCGCGTACGCGGATGTCGAAGCGCCGCTTGGCCTTGGCAAGCGCTGCCGCTTCGCTGTTCGGGCTCAGATAACCATGGCTGACATGGCGTTCGAGCGATTGTAGCGTCAGGTTGGCGATCATGCCCGAACCAAGCAGCAGCCCTTTGGACTTGCGGTCCTTGGTCATATAAGCAAGGCCGGCGCGATTGGCGGCACGCGCATCACCCGAAGACACGCTTTCGCCGTGGATGACGACCTCGCCGGAAAGGCGCGAACGCAGGCCGGCGATCGCCTCCATCAGCTCGGTACGACCCGAACCGATAAGTCCGGAAAATCCGATCACCTCGCCCTTACGCACTTCGAAGCTCGCATCCTGCACGTAGCCGGTCGAAACCGAACTGACGCGAAGCACGACTTCCTCGTCGACATTGGGCTCGACCTTGGCCGGATAGAGGCTGGAGAGTTCACGACCGACCATGAGCTGCGCAATGGATTCACCATCCAGCATGGAGGTCGGAGCCGTCTTCACCCACTGGCCATCGCGAAGGACCGTGACCCTGTCGGTCAGCTCCATGACCTCGTCAAGCTTGTGGGAAACGAAGACGAAACTGGTGCCCTGATCGCGCAGCTTACGCACCTGCTTGAAGAGCATATTGATCTCCTCGCGCGACAAAACGGCGGTCGGCTCGTCCATGAAGACAACGCGGGCATCGCGGCTGATGGCCTTGGCAATCTCGACCATCTGCTTGTCAGCAATCGACAGCGAACTGATCATCGCGTTCTCGTCGACATGCGAACCGAGCACATCCAGCACGCGACGCGTCTCCGAGCGCATGTATTTGCGGTCGAGCACCCCGAAATGCGTGACCTCGCGACCGAGGAACAGGCTCTCGGTGACCGTCAGATGTTCGGCCAGATTGAATTCCTGATGAATGATGACAATGCCGAGCGCTTCGGCTGCGCCGTTCGGAGGCAGCACCACTGGCTCGCCGTCGAGCAGGATCTCGCCGGAGGTTGGCTGTTCGAAGCCGGAGAGAATCTTGACGAGAGTGGATTTTCCGGCGCCATTTTCGCCCATTAGCGCATGGATTTCACCGGCGCGGAGATCGAAGTTGACACTGAAGAGAACCTGCACGCCGCTGAAAGACTTGCAAATGCGCCTGGCGGACAACACCACCGGTGCAGCCTCTGCGGTATCCACGGTCATGATTTCCTCCTGCGGCTCCCATCCGCTTATGTTGGCATATGTAAACCTTTACATCAGGCATGTAAAGGTTTACATCGTGGATTTACACAGATCTGTTGTGCGGTGACTTTGACCTGTCGACAAGTCTGTGTAGTGTGCGGCGAAGACAGCCCAAGGCAGACCACGTGTCGAATTCCACGCCCGCTACAATCGAAGACGTCGCCCGGATCGCCGAGGTTTCCATCGCGACGGTATCGCGGGCGATCCACATGCCCGAAAAGGTGGCCAATTCCACGCGCCTGAAAGTCAATCAGGCGATTGCCATCACCGGCTACACGACCAATGCCATGGCGCGCAGCCTGCGGCTCGGTCGTTCCAACATGATCCTGGTCGTGGCGCCCGATATCGGCGACCCCAACTTTTCCAACATCCTGATCGGCCTGGAAAACGAGGCGCGGGCCCATGGCTACGGTGTCCTGATCGGCCATACGCAGAATGATGCGCAGCGCGGCCTGGAATATCTGAAATTTTTCAATTCGAACCAGGCGGCCGGCCTGATCCTCTTTACCGGCATATTGCCGTTCGGCCATCAGATGGTAACGGCGCAGCTACCGCCGAGCGTCGGCGTCTTCGAACCCGTCTTCAATGGTGGCATTCCCTATGTCGGCGTCGACGACATTGAGGGCGCAAGGAAAGCCGTCGACCTGCTTCTGGCGGAAGGTCACCGCAAGATCGCCTTCATCGGCGACTCCCGCACCCGCCTTGCCTACAGCCGCCGCCGACAGGGCTATGACGCGGGCCTGGACGCTGCCGGCGTGCCGAAAGACACGCGTATCGTGCTGGAAGGCGATGGCACGATCGAAAGCGGCCGCCATGCTGTGGAGCAGCTTTTCATGCGCGACACGCTGCCGACCGCCTTCATGTGCGTCAACGACCAGACAGCGATCGGCGTCATGATCGGCTTGAACGCCCGCGGCTACAATATCCCGCAGGATTTTTCAGTCACCGGCTTCGACGACGTGCCGCAAGCCGTCTTCATGAGCCCGTCGCTGACCACCATCCGCCAGCCGCGCACGGCAATCGGCAAACAGGCCATGGCACTGCTCCTGGAACTGCTGGGTGACGGCCGTCCCGCCGAGAAAGAGATCTTGCTGCGGCCGGATCTCGTGGTGCGCAATTCCGTCTCCGCACCGCCACGCAACTGGCAGAAGCGCTAGCCTCGAAGCTTGAAGCCCTCGATCTGCCATTGCCCGAACGCCACGCCGTTCTAAGTTGACAACGGACCCTTTCGTTAGGCGAGGCAAACGAGATGACGCAAGATCAACTGGCCGACAGATACCAAGGCTATATTGCCTGCCTGAATGGCCAGGATTGGGCCAATCTCGGAAATTTCGTCCACGAGGACGTTCGTTACAATAGCACGCGCATCGGCTTGTCCGGCTATCGTGAGATGCTCGAAGGCGACTTTCGCGCCATCCCCGATCTATTTTTCGATATCCAGCTGCTGATCTGCGAGCCGCCGCGCGTGGCGAGCCGCTTGCAATTCGACTGTACACCGAAGGGAGAGCTTTTTGGCTTCCCGGTCAACGGCAGGAAGGTGCAGTTCGCCGAAAATGTCTTCTACGAGTTTCTGGATGGAAAAATCCAAAACGTCTGGTCCGTCATAGACAAGGCCGCCATCGAAGCGCAGCTTTGAAGCTATCGGGTTTCGCGGGTTATGCGACCCGCTGGAACGTGCTGAACTGGAATCTCTGCACACTGTCCCAGGGTGTCGAATGATCATGGCGGCGGCTATCGATCAGTTTAAATCCAGCACCCAGCAAACTTGCGAGGCTCTCGGCGCTGTGTCGCGCAACCGGCAGACCGCTGCACTTTTCCGGTCCATCAAGGGCGAAAGTTCCCATGATCAGATGCCCGCCGATCTTCAGCGCGCGTTTCAACCGCTCGATATAGGCCGCTTGCTCGACCGCGTCGGTTAGGAAATGAAAGGCCGCACGGTCGTGCCAGATGTCATAGGCCTCCGGTGGCTCCCAATGGGTAGCGTCACCTGCAATCCAGGTCACCCGATCGCCTTTGGCGCCAAGCCGCTTTCGCGCCTTGTCGAGCGCAGCCGCCGAGAGATCGAGTACGGTCACATGGTCCAACCCTTCGGCAAGAAGGCTATCGACGAGCCTTGAAGCTCCGCCGCCCACATCAACGATGGCATCTGATTGCTTTGCCTGAACGAGATGGATCAGGTCTAGAGAGGGTGCTGGGCTTTCCTGAAACCAGCTGACATCGGCCTCGCCCTTGGTCGAATAGACGTTTTCCCAATGCAGCCTACGATCGTCAGACATGAAGCGCTCCAACCATTTTCGTCATCGCCGCTGATGCATGCCAGATTTCTATGGGACCGACCAGCACAATGAGCCGTATTCACCTTCGCAAACGAAAGAGCCGGGAAGCTTTCGCTCCCCGGCTCCTCAAAAAGTCCAACCACTAATCAAACGTAGCGGTTGACGATGTTTTCGAGCAATTCCTGCTTGCCGGACTTCGGCTGCGGGTTGACGTCCTTGCCTTCGACCCACTGTGTGATCTCTTCCAGCGAATATTCGCCACGGAAGAGCTTCTGGCCTTCAGCCGAATTCCAGCCGGCATAGCGGTCTGCGAGCGGCTGCGACAGAGCCTTGTCTTCGAGCATCTTGGCAGCAGCCTTCAGGCCGCGGGCGCAGCAATCCATGCCGCCGATATGGCCGATCAGCAGGTCTGCCGGATCAAGCGACTGACGGCGCAGCTTCGAATCGAAGTTGGTACCGCCCGTCTTGAAGCCGCCGCCCGCCAGAACGTAGTAATAGGCCAGAGCCATTTCCGGAACGTTGTTCGGGAACTGGTCGGTATCCCAGCCGGACTGATAGTCGTTGCGGTTCATGTCGATCGAGCCGAAGATGCCGAGCGCATTTGCGAGCGCCAGCTCATGCTCGAAGGAATGGCCGGCGAGGATCGCATGGCCCTGCTCGATGTTGAGCTTCACTTCGTTTTCGAGGCCGTGCTTCTTGAGGAAGCCGTAGACCGTCGCGACGTCATAGTCGTACTGGTGCTTGGTCGGCTCTTGCGGCTTCGGCTCGATCAGGATCGTGCCCTTGTAGCCGATCTTGTGCTTGTACTCGACGACGAGGTTGAGGAAGCGACCGAGTTGGTCGAGCTCGCGGCCGATATCGGTGTTGAGGAGGGTTTCATAGCCTTCGCGGCCGCCCCACAGAACGTAGTTTTCGCCGCCGAGCTTCTGCGTGGCGTCGATGCAGGTCTTGACCGTCGCAGCGGCGAAAGCAAAGACATCCGGATCCGGATTGGTCGCTGCACCCGACATGTAGCGACGGTTCGAGAAGAGGTTCGCCGTGCCCCAGAGCAGCTTGGTGCCAGTGGCGGCCTGCTTTTCGGCGAAGTAGTCGACGATCTCGTTCAGGTTCTTGGTGTTTTCGGCAAAGTTCTTACCTTCCGGGCGCACGTCGGCGTCGTGGAAGCAGTAGTAGGGCGCGCCGAGCAGCGAGAAGAATTCGAAAGCGACGTCAGCCTTGAGCTTGGCAGCCTTCATCGTGTCTTCGAACCACGGACGCAGGAAGGTCTGACCGCCGAAGGGGTCGCCGCCCGGCCAGGTGAAGGTGTGCCAATAGGCAACCGCGAAGCGCAGATGGTCTTCCATGCGCTTGCCGAGAACGATTTCGTCCGGCTGGTAGTAGCGGAAGGCCAGCGGATTGGTGCTGTCTGGGCCTTCGTACTTCACTTTCTGGATGTCGCCGAAAAATCCGGTGCTCATTTGGGTTCTCCTTGGGTTCAGTTCTTATGGACGGATCAATGGACCAGCGATTTGATCGCCGGGTAAGTCGCGCGATAGCGCTTGTAGGCATCCTCATAGGCGCCGCTGAGTGCGGCGACCGGCTCGATTGTACCGGCCGTAACCGGCGGGGTGCAGACGGCAACCGGATCGGCGCCTGTTGCAGCAATGAGGCCAAGGCGGGCACCACCAAAGGCGGCACCGAAATCGCCGTCCGCCGGCAGATCGACGGGGACGCCGAGGGCAGTCGCGATAGAGGCAAGCCAGTAGCGCGAACGCGAACCGCCGCCTATCGCCGTGACGCGGGAAATATCCGTGCCCGCAGACCGCAGCGCTTCGAGATTGTCGCGGATCGCGAAGGACACGCCTTCCAGCACTGCCTGCGTCAGCACCACACGGCTGCTTTCATGTCCGAGGCCGATAAAGGCGCCGCGGATGACCGCATCATTGTGCGGCGTGCGCTCGCCCGAGAGATAGGGCAGGAAAGTTACGCCGGTCGGCGCCTTCAGGCTTTCGCCGAGTTCGCCGGTGAGATCGGCGGCCGATTTTCCGGTAACCGACGAATGCCAGTTCAGCGCATCGGTGGCCGACAGGATGACGCCCATCTGGTGCCAGGTGTTCGGCAGAGCATGGCAGAAGGCATGGACGGCGCTTTCCGGCTTCGGCAGGTAGGCGGCATTGGCGGCAAACAGAACACCCGATGTGCCGAGCGAAACGAAGGCAGCGCCATCGCTGACCGTGCCCATGCCGCAGGCCGAAGCCGCATTGTCGCCGGCACCGCCGGCAACGACGACATCGCCTGATATGCCCCAGGCCGAAGCGAGCGCGGCGCGCAGCTTGCCGCCCTGCTCCGTGCCTTCGACAAGTGTCGGCATCTGTTTTTCATCCAGATTGGTGGCAGCCAGAAGCTCGGACGACCAGGCGCGCTTGCCGGTATCGAGCCAGGACGTACCGGCCGAGTCAGACATTTCCGAAATATGCTCGCCTGTCAGCCAGAGGCGCAGATAATCCTTCGGCAGAAGGACTGTTGCGACCCTTGCGAAGATCTCGGGCTCGTTCTTGGCAACCCAGGCAAGCTTCGGCGCGGTAAATCCGGGAAATACAATATTGCCGGTCAGCTTGCGGAAGCGTGGATCGGCGTCGAGCGCGGCAGCCTCGACATAGGAGCGCGTATCGTTCCACAGAATACAGGGGCGCAGCACCTTGTCGGAAGCGTCGAGCAGCGTTGCACCGTGCATCTGGCCGGAGAGGCCGATGCCCTTGACCGCGGCAAGCTCCTTCGGATGCTTGGCCTTGAGGCCGGCGACGGCCTCTTCCGTGGCGCGTACCCAATGGGCAGGTTCCTGTTCGGACCAGCCGGAATGCGGGCGCGAGACGTCGAGCGATCCATTGGCCGAGCCGATGATCTTCTGATCGCCGTCGATCAGCATCGCCTTGACGCCCGAAGTTCCGAGATCGAGACCCAGATACATGTGGTGTTTCTCCCTTTGCCGTTACGGCAGATTGTCTTTCAGGAATATGTCGAGGCGAATACGCTCCTGCGCATCGATGACGGCAAGCCCGTCCGCCTTTGCCTTGAGAACACGGATCGCGCTGCGCACTTCATGGCCGGCATCCTGGTTGAGGATTGCGTCGATAGTGCCATCGAGAACGGCAGCGCGAGTATGGGCCGTCAATTCATGGGCAATGACCGTCAATGCCCTGTCGGCAGCCTTTTCCTTCAGTGCGCGGATCAGGCCGCGATTACCGGCACCGAGGCTGTAAATGCCGATGATGCCGTCGTTCTTCCCAAGTGCATCCGCAATCAGCATATGGGCAACTTCAGGGTCATCCCGACCTTCGAGCACCGGCAACAGATGCAGCGCCGGAAACTCCTGCGCCATGACAGACGCAAAGCCCTCCAGGCGCTCACGATGGTCGCGCACCAACATGGAACCCGCCAATACGGCGATATCGCCTTTAGCGCCGCCAAGGAAACGGCCGAGCAGGCGGGCGGCGGTGCGCCCTGCTGCGATATTGTCGACGCCGGCATAATGATGACGCAGCGATCCCGTCAGATCGGAAACGAGGGTGACGACGGGAATACCGTCATGGACCAGCCGATCCACAATCGCCTTCACCTCAGGCGCGTCGGTGGCCACCAGCGCGATCCCCGAGGGCTTTTCGGCCGCGACTGTTTCAAGCTCGCGCACGAGCGCCTGCGGGTCGAAGGCAGGCACCTCGACGATCCGAATATCCGTACGCTCGGCGACCGAGCGCGCAATCGCTGCGCGGATTTCGGCATTCAGGCCATGCATGAAAGAATTGTCACTGGCGGGCAAAATGAAGGTCAGCGGGTAAACGCGGCCCTTGGCGAGATTTGCAGCTGCCACGTCGCGCACATAGCCGAGATCGCGGATCGCGGTTTCCACCTTCTCCCGCGTCACATGGCGCACACCCGGCCTCTGGTTCAGAACCCGGTCCACAGTCGCAAGACTAACGCCCGCCGCAGCGGCGATATCATGAACGGTTGGCCTCATCACTCCTCCTGGAGCAGACCATTAGCGCCAATTTTGATGTACGTAAATCAAAAAAATGTTTGCGTAGCGAAACACCTGCTCATGGATCGGGAAAACCCGGACGCAGAAAAAACAAAAAGGCCCTCCGAAGAGGGCCTTTCTTGCAATGACGGCCGGAGGTCAGTGGCCGCCACCGCCTCCCCCGCCGCCTTGCGGCGCGGGTTTCTTGATCATGACGACGCCAAGGATCATCGCCAGGAAAAGCACTGTCAGCATCAGGAAGATGTCGCTGAAGGAAAGGATCATTGCCTGCTTGGTCGCAAGGCCGACCATCTGCTTGACCGCGACGTTAGCGCCATCCAGGCCCCAATTGTTGAAATTGGCGGTCATATTGTTCATCTGGTCGATTGCAGCCGTATTGCCCCAATGAACGTTCTCGCGCAGCCGCTCGTAATGCACATCCTGCCGGGTGGTGAGCACGGTGTTGATGACAGCAAGGCCAACGGCGCCGCCAAGGTTACGCGTTAGGTTGAAGAGACCCGAGGCGCCTCGGATACGCTGCGGCGACAGGGTGCCGAGCGCGATATTGTTGATCGGCACCATGCACATCATCAGGCCGAAGCCGCGTAGGATCTGCGGGATGAACAGCTCGTAGAAGTCCCAGTCCTGCGTCAGATGCGTCATGATATAGGTACCTGCCGCAAAGCTGACGAAACCGATCGCCATCATGAAACGCAGGTCGAGCTTGGTCGACAACCGGCCGGCGATCGGCGCGGTGAAGAACATTGCGAGGCCCGACACGAACATCGTCTCGCCGATCATCTGCGAATCGTAACCACGGATGCGGCCGAGATACACAGGATAGATATAGGTAAGACCGTATAGGCCGATGCCCATGACGAAGGAGAAAACCGAGCCAAAGGAGAAGTTTCGGTTCGAGAAGGCCGTCAAATCGACCACCGGGAACTCCACCGTAAAGGCCCGATAGAAGAAGACGATGCCGGCGACAACCGATGCGACGGCTCCCATGACGATATAGCTATCGTTGAACCAGTCGTTCGAATTGCCTTCTTCTAGCACATATTCCAGTGCGCCAAGGAAAACACCCATAGACAGCAGGCCGTACCAGTCGAACTTCTTGAATAGCGACAGTTCCGGTTTGTCGAAATCGATGAAATTCCAGGTGACGATCGTGACGATGATACCGGGCACGATATTGACCAGGAAAAGCCAGTGCCAGGAGAAGGCATGGCTGAGGTAACCGCCGACAGTCGGGCCTATGGTCGGCGCCAGCGTGGCGATGAGGCCAATGATCGGCGAAACGATCGCACGCTTCGACGGCGGGAAGATCGTAAAGGCGGCCGCGAAGACCGAGGGGATCATGCCGCCGCCGATGAAGCCCTGAATGACACGGTAGACGATCATCTGGTCGATGTTCGTCGCCGTTGCGGCCAGGGCGCTCGCCATGGTGAAACCGGCAGCCGAGATTGCGAAGAGATACCGTGTCGAGATGATACGCGCCAGCGTGCCCGACAGCGGGATCATGATGACTTCGGCGATCAGATAGGCCGTTTGCACCCAGCCGATTTCATCCGAACCGGCAGATAGGCCTGCCTGGATTTCGGCGAGCGAAGCCGACACGATCTGAATGTCGAGGATCGACATGAACATGCCGAGCACCATCGCGAAGAAAGCGATGAGCCTTTTGGGATCCATGCGATCGGCGGCATGCGCAGGCGCTGCCGGGATCGAACCCGCCGTTGCTGTCGCGCTCCCTGCCATGGGACTACCTCCGCCCTAGGGCTTACTTCACCGGTGCCGTGCGGGTGTCGACGTCGACGACAACGCTGAGACCGGCGCGCAGGCGACCGCTGTCAAGCGCATCCTGCGGCAGGGCGATGCGAACCGGCACCCGCTGGATGATCTTGGTGAAGTTACCTGTCGCATTTTCCGGCGGCAGCATCGAGAAGACCGATCCAGAGGCCGGCGCGATGGATTCGACAGTGCCGACGACAGGATAGTCGCTGTAGGCATCGACATGGACGTTGACCTTCGAACCCGGCACCAGATGCTGGATCTGCGTTTCCTTGAAGTTGGCGTCTATATAGAGCTGGTGCGTCGGCACCAGCGCCATCAGCCGCTGACCGGGCGAAACGAGATCGCCTTCCTGAACCGAACGGTTGCCGACCACGCCGTCATAAGGTGCCTTCAGAATGGTGAAGGAGAGATCGCGTGCGGCCTTGTCGCGCTGGATTTCCATCGTGCGGACAGAGCCTTCGGCTTCCTTGCGCTGAGCCTCGAGGATCGTGATGTTGGCCTGCGCGAAAACGATGTTGGCATCGCCACCGGCAAGATTTGCCTTCGCCTGATCGAGAGCCGTATTGGCATCATCGAGATCTGCGGTGGTGCCGACCGACTTCGCCTGCAGGTCGCTCTGGCGCTTCTGCTTGATCTCCGCGCCGCGCACTGTGGCTTCGAGGGCAGTCTTCTGGGCCTGGGCCTGCACAAGGCTCGCCTTGGCGCCTTCGATCTGCGCATCGATGCGGCTGAGTGACAATTGCTCGGTTTCGATCTGGGCGTTGGCCTGATCGAGGGCGTTCTGGTAGTCACCGTTATCAAGAGTAGCGAGGACCTCGCCTGCCTTGACTTCCTGGTTGGCGACAACATTCACCTTCGCGACATAGCCGGTGACCTTCGGCGAGATCGTCGCAATGTCACCCTCGATATAAGCGTCGTCGGTCGACACGAGGAAGCGGCCGTTGGTCCACCAGTCGTAGCCGTACCAGCCGGCGCCGCCCAGAAGAGCGAGCACGACGACGGGCAGCACGAAACTGCGGCGCTTCTTTGGAGCAGCCGGTGCGACAGCAGGCGCAGACTGCGCGGGAGCCGTCTGCGGTGCCTCGGCCTTCGGGGCTTCGGCAGGAGCTGCAGCTTCCGCTTTCACCTCTTCGGCGCCGGCATTTTCGCTGACGATGCGCGCGACATTGCTTTTCTGGTTTGTCGACATATACAGGCTACCGATCTGGAGTAAAATAATCGAACTGAACGGTTCGGTTCAGTTGACATAAAGGGTTTTTGACTTCATATCAAGATGCATAGAACCAATCGGTTCGATTTCTTTAAAAGAAAACACGAATTCGCTAAGACGGTTAAGGAGACATGACACTGAAGCCCGAGGATATCGCCGTATTGAGCCCACCCAATCAGGGGGGCCGCTTTGCTGCGGGCGAGGATCCGGCCAAGCGCCAGCAGATCCTCGATGGTGCCAGGCGCGTGTTCCTGAAACTGGGCTTCGATGCGGCCAGCATGAATGATGTGACCCGCGAGGCCGGCGTTTCCAAGGGAACGCTCTATGTCTACTTTGCCAACAAGGAAGAGCTCTTCCACGCCATGGTCGAGACCGAGCGCGCCGCCTTCGTCGCGGCCGTGCGCACGGTCCTTGCTGAGCACGACGACGTCGAGGCAGGGCTGTACGAATTCGGGATAACTTTCGTTACCCACATGACCGAAGACAAGGTCATCGACGCCATGCGTACCGTGCTCGGTGTGCGTGAGCGAATGCCCCTTCTCTGTCAGCGCTTCTTCAAGGGGCCGCAGAACCTGCGCACCATCATGCACGACTTCCTGGAGCGGCATGTGCAAGCCGGCACCCTGAAGATCGACGATATCGATCTCGCCGCCGGTCAGTTCCTCGACCTCGCAAGCGGCAGTTTCTTCAAGTTGCGCCTCTTCGGCAACATGGAAGGCCCGCCGCCGCGCAACGAGATCGAACGCGTCATTCGCGGCGCAATCCATGTCTTCATGGCCGCCTACGGCGTTCGCAAGCACGAGAACATCTGATCCCATCCTGACCCTGATTGGTTTTCTGCCGGATTTGCGCAATAGCGATCAAATCCGGCCGCACCATTTCCTTTAGGAATGAAGCGGCAATCAGGGGAGAAGAGATGAGCGCTATCGGACGAGCGATATGGTTCATCGAGAGCCATTTCGAAACCGAAATAAACCTCGACGAGATCGCAGAGGCAGCCGGATTATCGCGCTACCATCTGTCCCGCGTCTTCGGATTGGTGACAGGCCATTCGATCAGCACCTATATCCGCGCACGGCGTCTCAGCGTTGCCGCGCTATCGCTCATCTCGGGCTCATCGAGCATTCTCGAGGTTGCCCTCGGCGCGGGCTACGGCTCGCACGAGGCTTTCACCCGTGCCTTCCGCGACCAGTTCGGCATGACGCCCGAGGCGGTGCGCCGACAGGGGCACATTCGCAATCTCGCATTGATGGAGCCCATCAGGATGAAAACCGCAACTCTCAACGATCTTGAACCGCCGCGTTTCGAAACCCTTCAGCCGATGCTTTTCGCCGGCCTCCAGGAAACCTATGCCTATGGCGGCAATGCCGCGATCCCCTCGCTCTGGCAGAAATTCAACCAGCATTTCGGCCATATCCCCAACCAGAAGGGCAATGTTGCCTACGGGATCTGTATCCATATCGACGGCGAGGCCGAGAAATTCCGCTATATGGCGGCGACCGAGGTCTCCGATGCCGACGATCTGCCTGAAGGCTTTGCCACACTGAAGCTGCCGGCCCAGCGCTACGCCGTCTTCTCCCACCGCGGTCATGTATCCGGCATACCGGCCACGATGGACCTGATCTTCGGTAACTGGTGGCCGACATCAGGCCTCGAACATGGCAGCATGCCCGACATGTTCGAACGCTACGATGAGCGTTTCGATCCCTATACGGGAATGGGGCTGACGGAAATCTGGTTACCGATCAAGGAATAAAAGCCCGACCGTTTTCGTATATCCCCTTGCGGTGCTTGCGCGACAGGTCCGCAACGATACATTGTCCGCGTCCATATGCGACGCAAGGGGAAATATGCCGATGCAGGATATCATGACGCTCATTCAGGACCCGGCTGCCTGGGTGGCGCTCGTCACGCTGGTTGTGATGGAAGTTGTTCTCGGGATCGACAACCTGATCTTCATCTCCATCCTCACCAACAAGCTACCGCCTGAGCATCGGGAAAGGGCTCGCAAGACCGGTATCGCCCTAGCCCTCATCATGCGTCTTGCCCTGCTTGGCACCGTCGCCTGGATCGTCCAGCTCACCGAACCGCTTTTCGAGCTCTTCGGCCATGGTTTCTCCTGGAAGGATCTCATCCTGATCGCCGGCGGTCTCTTCCTCGTCTGGAAGGCCACCAAGGAAATCCACCACAATGTCGATCCGGAGGATCATCAGGAAAATTTCATCGCCGGCGCGACAGGCACGAGTTTCGCCTCGGCGATCGGCCAGATCCTGCTGCTCGATCTCGTCTTCTCGGTGGACAGCATCATCACCGCCGTCGGCATGACCCCGCACCTACCGATCATGATCGTCGCTGTCATCGCCGCCGTCACGGTCATGCTCGTCGCCGCAACGCCACTCGCCAATTTCATCGAGCGCAACCCGACGATCGTGATGCTGGCGCTCGCCTTCCTCTTGATGATCGGTACGACCTTGATTGCAGACGGTATGGGTTTCCACGTGCCGAAGGGCTACGTCTACGCCGCCATGGCCTTCTCGGCCCTCGTCGAGGTGCTGAACATGTTCGCGAGAAACGCCCGCAAACGAAAGCGCGAAGGCGGCCACTAAGGTCGCCCCTCGGTTCAATCTTCGCTGAGCGGCTCCGCCTCACTGAGTGAGGCGGAGATTTTTCTCAGCACCGGCGGCCTTGCTGAACAGGACCAACATCGCCTGCTTCATGTTGTCGCCGGGCTTCACCTCGAAGAACAGATCGTCGGAAGCACATTGCTTGAGCTTCAGGCCGATCTGCGTGCCGAAAGTCGGATTGATCGCCCGGTTCCAGATCGGGTCCGTCGGGATCGGAAGATAGGTCGTGTAAAGGATCGCGAGCTTGATGTTCCGGCTTTTCAGCTGCGAACAATACTTCAGGTCGATCGGTTCGAGACAGCGGTCGGCATCGGCCCATCCGAGGTAACCAGTGCAGCCTGATGGTTTGCGGCTGTCGCCCAGGCCGTCGGTCACGAAGAGAATGACAGTCTGGCGATCGCTGGTACTGGTGCCGGCGCCACCATTTCCCTTGATCTCGTTGCCCATATTGGTCAGCGCCGTATCGAAGCTCGTCAGCGCATCCTCGTTATAACCATGATGGTCGGTCGTCATCAGCGTCACCTGCCCAACCGCATTGGCGATACTTGCCATGTCGATGGTCGGTGCCGAAACCTTCATGATGCCATAACCCGGTTCCTTTGCCGCCTTGCCGAAGCTGTAGGCGGCAACGCGAAACTGGTCCGGTGAGGTGCGCAGACTGGTGACGTCATCCATGAGCGCCTTGGCAGCCTGCGCCACGACGTCGATGCGCAGCGTCACGTCATTCTGGCGGGCAATATAGAAATTGCTTCCCTTGTCATCATGCACGACACCATCGCTGCCAGTCCAGGACATGTGACAGGCAAAAGCGCAGTTGCGGCCGGCCGCATCCTGGGCATTGGCCGAGACGGCGACAAGCTTGTCGATATCCCCTTGCGTCGCACCGATTCCCATCGACGGCGTATTGTCGAGCAGCATGTAAAAGTCGGTATAAACGCGGCTCTCTGTGCCATAGATCGCCGTTGCCACACCGGTAACCGTCATCGTGTCCTGACCGAGAACCCGCATGAAGGTCGTCGGGACCTGTGCCGTGAAGGTCACCTTGGAGCTGATATCGCCACCCGACTTGATAACCTTGACGTCAACGTCGAGCGAAGCCGCGCCAAGATGCACGTCGCGCTGCGACAGGAAGAGCGTCTTGCCGTCAGCATCGCCGACAGTGACTTCGCCGTCCTGCTTCATCTGCTGGGCCGCAAGCAGGGCCGGCGATTTTGCCGCTATCGCGCCGAGCGCTGCCGCATCCGCAGCACCCATCAGATCCGAGTGAATTTCGAGAGCACTGCCATAATCGACTGCAATGCCGGCAGCACCAAGCAGCGGGACGATCGCCAGGGCCGTCAGGACACCGAAATTACCATAGCGATCCGCGAGGAGACGCATCAAGGAAACACGCATAATATGACTCATAAAAACAATGGATTGTTCAATGCCTGAAGTAATGCACGGGAGAGCTTAATATATTGCCCAACGGCCTCGCGCGGGCGGGTCCGCAGAAGCCCGCCAAAAGCGGTTTTTCTTGACGTTCCCCTTTGAATATGGCCTAAGCGCAGCCATACGGATAATCGGCGGAATATGCGGGCAGATGCCCTTCTCCAGCCGGCTTCCGAAAGATATCTGCGTTCTCCAGGCCGACGTCGCTTTCCTTGAAAAGCCGCTCGGCATTCATTGACGGGCACATAAAAAATGACAGCTTCCGGCGTCCGCGTCCGCATCGCTCCCTCGCCGACCGGCGAGCCGCATGTCGGCACCGCTTACATCGCTCTCTTCAACTACCTCTTTGCCAAGAAGCATGGCGGCGAGTTCATCCTGCGCATCGAGGATACAGATGCGACGCGCTCGACACCTGAATTCGAGACGAAAGTGCTGGATGCGCTGAAGTGGTGCGGGCTGGAATGGAAGGAAGGTCCCGATATCGGCGGCCCATACGGCCCTTATCGCCAGTCCGACCGCAAGGACATGTACCAGCCCTACGCCCAGGAATTGCTGGACAAGGGCCATGCCTTCCGCTGTTTCTGCACGCCCGAGCGGCTGGAGCAGATGCGCGAAGGCCAGCGTGCCGCCGGCAAGCCGCCGAAGTATGATGGTCTCTGCCTGACGCTGAAGGCCGAGGAAGTCACTTCGCGCATGGCCGCCGGCGAAACCACCGTCATCCGCATGAAGATCCCGACCGAAGGCTCATGCGACTTCACCGACGGCGTCTATGGCGACGTGTCGATCCCGTGGGATTCCGTCGACATGCAGGTCCTCATCAAGGCCGACGGCATGCCGACCTATCACATGGCAAACGTCATCGACGACCATCTGATGAAGATCACCCATGTGGCACGCGGCGAGGAATGGCTGGCCTCCGTGCCGAAGCACATCCTGCTCTATCGCTATTTCGGCTGGGACCAGCCGGTATTCATGCATCTGTCGCTGATGCGCAATGCCGATAAGTCGAAGCTGTCGAAGCGCAAGAACCCGACCTCGATCTCCTACTATTCCGCGCTCGGCTATATCCCGGAAGCGCTGATGAATTTCCTCGGCCTGTTCTTCATCCAGATTTCCGAAGGCGAAGAACTGCTGACCATGGACGAGCTCTCCGAAAAGTTCGACCCGGAAAACCTCTCCAAGGCCGGTGCGATCTTCGACATCCAGAAGCTCGACTGGCTGAATGGCCGCTGGATCCGCGAAAAGCTGTCGGAAGAAGACTTCCGCGCCCGCGTGCTCACCTGGGCGATGGAAAACGATCGTCTGATGGCTGGCCTGCGCCTGTCTCAGACGCGCATTTCCAAGCTCGGCGAACTGCCCGATCTCGCAGGCTTCCTGCTGAAGTCCGATCTGGGTCTGCAGCCGTCCGACTTCGCCAAGATCAAATCGCCGCCGGAAGAGATCCTGGAGATCCTCAATACCGTCCAGCCGGATCTCGAAAAGATCCTGGAATGGAACGTCGAGACGATCGAAGCTGAACTGCGCGCCATCGCCGACCGCATGGGCAAGAAGCTGAAAGTCGTCGTCGCTCCGCTCTTCGTTGCCGTTTCCGGCTCGTCACGCTCGCTGCCGCTTTTCGATTCCATGGCGATCCTCGGTCGCTCCGTCGTGCGTCAGCGCCTGAAGCTTGCCTCGCAGGCAGTCGCCGCCCTCGTCGGCTCGAAGTAAGAACAGTCAGAGGATCCAGACAATGGCTGACAACAAGACCGAAAACACCCTTTCCTCCGATGCAACGGAAGTGCGCGCCCAGAAGCTGAAGCTGCTGCGCGAGCAGATCGGCGACGTGTATCCGGCGCATTTCCACCGCACGCTGACCAATGCCGAGCTGGCCGCGAAATACGAGAACCTGGAACCCGACGTCGAGACACAGGATGTCGTGACGGTCGCCGGCCGCGTCTACTCGTCGCGCAACTCCGGCATGTTCATGGACATCCACGATGCCGGCGGCAAGATCCAGATTTTCAGTCACAAGGACACGACCCCGGAAGAAGCCCGTGCGCTGCTGCCGATGATCGACATCGGCGATATTATCGGCGTCACCGGCGTTGTACGTCGCACCAAGCGCGGCGAACTGACCATCAACGCCCAGAAGATCGAGATGCTGACCAAGTCGCTGCTGCCGATGCCCGAAAAGTGGCACGGCCTCTCCGACATAGAACTGCGCTACCGCAAGCGCCATCTCGACATCATGACGAATGAGGAATCCAAGCTGCGCTTCCAGCAGCGCTCGAAGATCCTCTCCGGCATCCGCCGTTTCATGGAAGACGACGGCTTCATGGAAGTCGAGACACCGATGCTGCATTCGGTCTACGGTGGTGCCACCGCCGAGCCGTTCAAGACGCATCACAACACGCTGAAGCTCGACATGTACCTGCGCATCGCGCCGGAACTGTTCCTGAAGCGCACATTGGTTTCGGGCCTCACCGACAAGGTCTTCGAGATCAACCGCAACTTCCGCAACGAAGGCGTCTCCACCCGGCACAATCCGGAATTCACCATGATGGAGTGCTACTGGGCCTATGCCGACTACGAGGACATCATGGACCTCGTCGAGCGGCTGTTCGAGAGCTTAGCGCTCTCCATCCACGGCACGACGGAATTCCCCTTCGGCGACAAGACGCTGTCCTTCAAGGGTCCGTTCAAGCGCGTGCCGATGCCGGACGCCGTCAAGGAAGTGACCGGCATCGACTTCCTGGCGATGAAGACCGACGAGGAAGCCCGCGCCGCCGCCAAGGCTGCCGGCTTCGCGGTCGAGAAGGACTGGACCTGGGGCGAATGCCTCGCCTTCATCTTTGAAGAGAAGGTGGAGCAGACGCTGATCCAGCCGTCGCACGTCACGCATTTCCCGAAGGACATTTCGCCCTTCGCCAAGGAAGTGCCGGGCGAGCCCCGCCTCGTTGAACGTTTTGAGACCTATTGCAATGCCTGGGAACTCGGCAACGCTTTCTCCGAACTCAACGATCCGGAAGAACAGCGCCGCCGCATGGTGGAGCAGCTCGAGCAGGCGCATGCCCGCGGCGAGAAGGAAAAACAGCTCGACGAGGAATTCCTCGATGCGATCGACCAGGGCATGCCGCCCGCCGGCGGTCTCGGCATCGGCGTCGACCGCTTGATCATGCTCCTCACCAACGCGCCGTCGATCCGCGACGTCATCCTGTTCCCGGCCCGCCGCGCCAAGGCTGACTGAGAAACGAGTTGCCTGAACGTCAAAACGGAGCGCCCGAAAGGACGCTCCGTTTTGCTTTTCCTGAAACATTCCGCCTCAGATCATGTAGCCGCCGGCGACCTCGATCGTTTGCGCGTTGATCCAGGCACCGTCCTCGGACGCCAGCATGGCAATCACCCGGCCGACATCGTCGGATTCTCCGATCCGGCCGAGTGCCGTCTGCGAGGCAAGCAGCGCCGCAAATTCCGGGTTTTTGTCCAGCGCGGCATCAGCCAGATTGGTGCGAATAGCGCCAGGCGAGACCGCATTGGCGCGGATCCTGCGGTTGCCGAACTCCTTCGCCTGATACCGCGTCAAGGTCTCAAGCCCAGATTTGAGAGCGGCATACGGCGCCACACCGGCCGTTGCGACACGCACCGAGGCGCTCGTCACATTGAGGATCACGCCACCATCCACCATCAGCGGCAACAGCGCCTGCGTCAGGAAAAACGGGCCCTTCAGGTGCACGTTCATCAGCGCGTCGAACTGGTCGGTCGTCACCGTCTCTATCAGATTGAACATGCCGAACCCGGCATTGTTGACGAGGCAATCGAAATCACTGCGGCCCCAATAGGTGGAAAGCAGTCGCTTGACCTCCTCAACGAAGGACGGAAAGCTTGCGGCATCGCCGACATCCAAAGCCAGCGCGACTGCCTGGCCGCCCGCCGCCTTGATCTCGGCCACAGCTTCATCGGCGCCGGGCTTGTGGCTGTTGTAGGTCAGGATGACCCCCATTCCGCGCCGCGCGCATTCCTGAGCTGCCGATTGACCGATGCCCCGGCTGCCACCGGTAATGATTGCGATTTTCATCTGTGTCTCCTTGCTTTCGATGGCCGGAAGCTAGGGGAAACGGGAGGCCGCTACTCCGCCGGAAACTGCCTCGTTCTTGCCTATTCCTGCTTTTGTCTTGCGCGCAATGACGAGCTGGGTCAGGATTCCCCCATGCAGACAATGTTCGAAGAGATGCGCCGCCTGACGGCCCGCGCCGAAAACCGCCCGACGGAAACCGGCATACCCGGCATATTGATGGTCAAGGGAGAGATCCCTGAGCACAGGCTCGGGGCGATCTATGAGCCAATGGTCAACCTGATCGTGGATGGCAGCAAGACGCTCACCATCGCCGGCCAGGACTATTACTACGACCCCACCACCTATTTCGTCATCTCGGTGGATATGCCCGCAACTGGCAAAGTGCAGCAAGCCGGTCTCGACAGGCCCTATATCGGTGTCAGTCTGTCGCTTGATCCGGCAAGGGTGGCAGCCCTTCTCATCGACCTCCCGCCACAGACCTATCAGGAGGGGCAAGGCGGCGGTTATTCCGTCTGCCGCATGACACCGGAACTTCTCAGTGCCTGGCTGAGAATGCTGCAGCTCATGGAGCGGCCCCAGGATATCCCGGCTCTTGCGCCTGCCTATGAACGCGAAATCCTCTATCGCGTGCTGCAGGGGCCACAAGGCTGGATATTACGTGATATTGCGGCACCCGACAGCGCACTCTCGCGGATAAGACTCGCCATCCGCTGGGTACGCGATCACTACGCAGAGGCGGTCGAGGTCGAAAAGCTTGCCGGCCTCGCCTCGATGAGCGTGTCCGCCTTTCATCGCCATTTCAAGGCAGTGACGGCGATGAGCCCAATCCAGTTCCAGAAACGCATCCGATTGCTGCAGGCTCGCCAGCTTCTGATTGGCCAATCCGGAAATGCATCCTCGGTCGCCTACACCGTGGGCTATGAAAGCGCCTCGCAATTCAGCAGGGAATACGCACGCTTCTTCGGCCAGCCGCCGGCGCGCGATGCCTCACTGATAAGGGAAAATATCAAGCCTGCTGCCTGATCGTTTTCGGAACTAGTGGCCGCTCTTGACGGGCGGCTCCTCTGCGGGAGCGTCTCCCGCCGGAGTGGCTGCATCCTTGGCAGCCTGCTCTTGGGCAGACGGTTCCTCAGCCTCCTTGGGCGCAGCGCCCTTTTCCGGCTTGCTCTCTTTCTTGGTGGAGGCGACGGCCACTGGATCGATGCAATCGGCCGGGTCCTTGAGGCTCGCATTCAGCGTTGCGATCCGATCGTCCGGCAACTCGATGCGTTCGCCGTAGAAGAGGCCCTGTTCACTCGCCTTGCCGTCGTAATAACGGGCCGTATAGGGTTTGTCGTCGAGACCTTCGACCATCTTGTCGGGATGCGCAATATAGACCACGTCGGCGCCGATCGCCCGACCGCGAATGTCCGAGCGCAGGGTCGGACCGTTCTCGTCGAGGACGACGACCTGCACCAGATCGGGCTTTTGCGCTTCATAGACGGCCTGGGCGACGCGCAACGCCGTCTTGACGCGCGTCATGCCGTCGACAGGTTCGGTCTTGATGTATTTGCGGACCCAGACATGATCCTGCTTCTTGATCGTCACGAGATTGACGTCGGTGCAGGCCACGCCATCAGCGGCTTCCTCGTCACCCAGCAGCCTGTCTTTGCCAACATAGACCGCAGCACCGCCGGAAACGCCCGCTAACAGGGCGCTACCACCGATGATCAAAGCCAATTTCCGGGAAGGCCGGAATATGCGCAGTAAGGCCTTCACGCCAACTGCTCCGCCATCTGAAAACTCCAACGCAATACAAGTGACTGTTAAGCTAGGGAAATGACGTTTCCGAATGTTTAAGTGGGCCTTCCGACTTTGTCTCGAAGTGACAAAATACCAAAAAAGGTCCGGCTGCTCCTGCGCTTGCCAGAGCGCTCACGCGCATGCTCTAAAATGCCATGGCTTTCACGCTTCGCCAGATACAATATTTCGTCGCCGTTGCAGAACAGGGCTCGGTCACACGCGCCGCGCAGAACCTGTCGATCTCCCAATCATCGATAACGGAGGCGCTGAAAGAACTCGAAAGCGACCTCGGGGTCGTGTTGTTCGAACGCCACCCGCGGGGGCTCTCGATCACCCACAATGGTCACCAGTTCCTGCGGCACGCCACGAAAATCCTGGCAACGGTCTCCGATGCCCGCACCAGCTTTTCCGCCCAGCAGAACATACCTTCCGGCACGCTCAATATCGGCGTTACTTCGCTTGTTGCCGGCTATGTGCTTTCGGACCTGCTGGCCCGCTATCGCCGGGCCTGCCCCGGCGTCGAAGTCAGCGCCATCGAGGACAATGGCAGTTATCTCGAACATCTGCTGGTCGGCGGCGAGCTGGATGTCGCTGTCATGGTGATTTCAAATCTGCGTGATCGCATGGCTCTCCAGGCAGAAATTCTGGAAACCTCCCCCTATCGCCTCTGGCTACCGATGGGGCATGCGCTGGTCTCGGCCGATATTATCTCGGTTGCCGATATCGCCCGCGAACCGCTGATCATGCTGACGGTGGATGAAATCGAGGAGAATACCGGCAAACTATTGACCGCACTCGGCGCCCGTCCACACGTCGCCTTCCGCACTCGCTCGGTGGAAGCCGTGCGCAGCCTGGTTGCCACGGGCGCGGGCGTGGCGCTACTGCCCGATCTTGTCTATCGCCCCTGGTCGCTGGAAGGCGACCGTATCGAGAGCCGCGACGTTTCCGGTTCTCTGCCCGTCGTGCAGGTCGGCATGGTCTGGCGCAAGGGCTCCAGCCTGCCGCAGGCGGCGCGCGATTTCGTGGCTATCGCCGAGAACATGCGATCGGGAAGATCCCGCTAGGTATCGGAATTTCCGATATCGGCTTTCTGATAAATGAATTTGCGAAACCGGCCTTTCCGCGTCACCTTTTCTTCCGGGAACAAAACGCCGCAAAAGCGGCACCGAACCGGGAGACAGACGATGAAGCATCTTCTGAAATCGTGCACTGCTGCCCTCGCGAGCCTGAGCTTCGCGACGCAGGTTGTCGCTGCCGAACCGCTGAAGGAATTGGGCAAGGGAGAAGGCGCCGTCAGCATCGTCGCCTGGGCCGGCTATATCGAGCGCGGTGAAACCGACAAGAATTACGATTGGGTCACCGACTTCGAGAAGGAAACGGGCTGCAAGGTTTCCGTAAAGACCGCCGCCACCTCGGATGAAATGGTGGCGCTGATGAACGAAGGCGGCTTCGACCTCGTCACAGCCTCGGGCGACGCATCGCTGCGCCTTGTGGCCGGCAAGCGCGTCCAGCCGATCAACACCGACCTGATTCCGAGCTTCAAGACCATCGACGAGCGCTTGCAGAATGCGCCCTGGCATACGGTGAACGGCGTCCACTACGGCGTGCCTTATCTCTGGGGCCCGAACGTACTGATGTACAACACGGACACTTTCAAGGATAAGGCGCCGACGAGCTGGAACGTCGTCTTCGAAGAGCAGAACCTGCCTGATGGTAAGTCCAACAAGGGCCGCGTCCAGGCCTATGACGGCCCGATCTATATCGCCGATGCGGCCATGTATCTGATGGCGCACAAGCCCGATCTCGGCATCAAGGATCCTTACGAGCTCAACGAGGATCAGTACAAGGCCGCCCTCGACCTGCTGCGTGGCCAGCGCAAGCTTGTTTCGCGCTACTGGCATGATGCGATGATCCAGGTCGACGACTTCAAGAACGAAGGTGTCGTTGCCTCCGGCTCCTGGCCGTTCCAGGTCAATCTGATGCAGGCAGACAAGCAGAAGATCGCTTCGACCTTCCCCGAAGAAGGGGTAACTGGCTGGGCTGACACGACCATGCTGCACGCCGACAGCGAGCATCCGAACTGCGCCTATATGTGGATGGAACACTCCCTGAAGGCGAAAGTACAGGGCGATGCCGCCGCCTGGTTCGGCGCCGTTCCCTCGGTTCCGGCAGCCTGCAAGGGCAACGAGCTGCTGACCGACACCGGCTGCAACGGCAACGGTTACGATCACTTCGAAAAGATCAAGTTCTGGAAGACTCCGGTCGCCAAATGCACGACCGAGAGCGAATGCGTGCCCTATCATCGCTGGGTGTCGGATTATATCGGCGTGATCGGCGGGCGTTGACGCCAGGCCGATCAACGTAAGTGCCTTTCCCAACTCCTCGCAAAGTCGAGGGGCCGGAGTGGCACCGCCGCATTCCTGCTGAAACGCCGAAAGGTTTGAGAGTGGGCGCCGCAGGTTAAGCCCCTCCCCCTTGTGGGGAGGGGTTTGGGGCAGCGCGTTTAGAACGAAGGCCAATGCCTCCCTCGAATGATACAGGTCCGGAGCTTCCATGACGTCAGCCGTCCGTTTCCAGAAGGTGTCTCGCCATTTCGGCGCGGTGCGCGCCGTCGATGGCGTTGACCTTGAAATCGTCCCCGGCGAGTTCTTCGCCATGCTCGGCCCGTCCGGTTCCGGCAAGACAACCTGCCTGCGGCTGATCGCAGGCTTCGAACAGCCGACATCGGGACATATCGAAATCTTCGGCGAAACCGCCGAAGGCGTTCCGCCCTATCGCCGCAACGTCAACACCGTCTTTCAGGACTACGCGCTCTTCCCGCATCTCGATATACTCGACAACGTCGCCTACGGGCTGATGGTCAAGGGCGTCGGCAAGACGGAGCGGATCAAGGAAGCCGAGAAGGCACTGGAACTGGTGAAGCTGCCCGGCTATGGCAGCCGCCGTCCCGGCCAACTCTCCGGCGGCCAGCGCCAGCGTGTGGCGCTCGCCCGTGCACTCGTCAACAAGCCACGGGTACTCCTGCTCGACGAACCGCTTGGCGCCCTGGACCTGAAACTACGCGAGCAGATGCAGGAGGAGTTGAAGAGCCTGCAGCGCGCGCTTGGCATCACTTTCATCTTCGTCACCCACGACCAGGGCGAAGCGCTCTCCATGGCCGACCGCGTCGCGGTCTTCAACAACGGCGGCATCGTCCAGCACGGCACCCCCCAGGACATTTATCGGCGTCCGAAAACACGCTTCGTTGCCGATTTCGTCGGCTCGTCGAATGTCATCGCCCCCGATGTCATGACAGCCCTTGGCGGCGAGAAACGCTGGGCGAGCCTGCGGCCGGAAGCAATCCACATCGCAGCTGACGGCATTGAAGCCAGGGTCGAAAATGCCAGCTTCCTGGGTGCGGCGACCCGGCTTGCCGTCGAGACCAGGGGATCGCGTCTTCACGTCATGCTGCCGGCCGGCAGCGACGTGCCCGATATCGGCACCGCCATCCGCCTTTCCTGGCAGCAGGGCGACGTGCACTATATGGATGATGCGGCATGACGGCGCTAGCAATCACCAAGCCCGAGACTTCGATCCTGCCGCAACGTGGCGGTTTCTTCGGCCGCCTTTCGGACAGCTTGTGGCGCCACCCGAAACTGCTGCTCTTCCTGATGCTGACCCCACCGCTTCTCTGGCTCGGCATCATCTATATCGGCTCGCTGATAGCGCTGCTGCTGCAGAGCTTCTTCTCGATCGACGATTTCTCGGGGATGGTGAATTACGAGTTCACCCTCGACACCTATGCCCAGCTTCTAAACCCCAGCAATTTCGACATCATCATCAGAACAATCCTGATGGCGGCGCTGGTGACGGTCGCCTCGGCCCTCGTTGCCTTTCCAACCGCCTATTATGCGGCCCGCTATGCGCAAGGAAAATGGAAGGCCCTCTTCTATCTTGGCGTCATGATGCCGCTCTGGTCGAGCTATCTCGTCAAGATCTACGCCTGGAAATTGATCCTCGCGAAGGAAGGTATCCTCACCTGGTTTTTCGAGAGGTTCCATCTGTCCTGGCTTCTCGACGGCGTACTCGCTTTGCCCATCGTAGGCGGCAATTCGCTCTCCGTCAGCTACCTCGGCACCTTCATCGTCTTCGTCTATATCTGGCTGCCCTATATGATCCTGCCGACGCAAGCAGCCCTCGAGCGCGTGCCGGGCAACCTGATCGAGGCCTCAGCCGATCTTGGCGCTACGCCACGCCAAACGTTCCGAACCGTGCTTTTCCCGCTGGCGCTGCCCGGCATCGTCGCAGGCTCGATTTTCACCTTCTCGCTGACTTTGGGCGATTACATCATCCCGCAGATCATCGGCTCATCCCGTCTCTTCATCGGCCAGGCGGTCTATACGCAACAGGGAACGGCCGGCAACGTACCGCTCGCCGCTGCCTTCTCCGTAGTGCCGATTGCCATCATGGCGATCTATCTGTGGCTCGCCAAACGCATGGGAGCCTTCGATGCGCTCTGACCGCGGACAGAAATCACCCCTCGTCCTGAAGATCGCAGCCGCCGGCGGCCTGCTCTTCCTGCATCTGCCGATCCTGCTGATCTTCGTCTATGCCTTCACGACGGAAGAGAAGAGCTACCAGTGGCCACCGCCAGGCCTGACGCTGCAATGGTTCGGCATCGCCTGGAACCGCCCGGATGTCTGGTCGGCTCTTGGCCTCTCGCTGCAGGTTGCCTGCATCGCGACCGTGATTGCGCTGATCCTCGGCACGCTCTGTGCGGCCGCCGTGAGCCAGACGAAATTCTTTGGCCGTGAAGCGATCTCGCTGCTCGTCATTCTGCCGATCGCGCTTCCCGGCATCATCACCGGCATTGCGCTTCGCTCCGCCTTCAGCCTCTTCGACATCCCCTTCTCGGTCTGGACGATCGTGCTCGGTCACGCCACCTTCTGCGTCGTCGTCGTCTACAACAACGCCGTTGCCCGCTTCCGACGGACATCGGCCTCGCTGATCGAAGCCTCGATGGATCTGGGTGCCGACGGCTTCCAGACCTTCCGCCATGTCATCCTGCCGAATATCGGCACCGCGCTTCTCGCCGGCGGCATGCTCGCCTTTGCCCTCTCCTTCGATGAGGTGATCGTCACCACCTTCACCGGCGGCCAGCAATCCACGCTGCCGATCTGGATGCTCGAAGAGTTGATCCGCCCCCGTCAGCGCCCGGTCACCAATGTGGTCGCCATGGTCGTCGTGCTCGTCACCTTCCTGCCGATCCTGGCAGCCTATTACCTCACTCGCGACGGCGACCAGATCGCCGGCGCCGGCAAATAACCGGAGCGGGATGCGGAACCCCCTCCGCCCCACACGATCAACCACAAGGGAGAACGCCCATGGACACGCAAATGCTGATCGGTTCCCGCTTCGAAAGCGGCACGGAAACGGAAGAGCACATTCTGAACCCGAAGACGGGCGAAACGGTGCTGAACCTTGCGGAAGCCTCGCTCGGCCAGATCGACGCCGCCGTGGATGCGGCCGAGAAAGCCTTTGTCGCCTGGTCGCAGACGACACCATCCGAACGTTCTGCCTACCTCCTGAAAATTGCCGACGCCATTGAAAAGGATGCGCAGGGCTTCGCCACGCTCGAGGCGCTGAACTGCGGCAAACCGATCAATGCCGTGCTGAATGATGAAATCCCCGCCATCGTCGATTGCTACCGCTTCTTCGCCGGTGCCGTGCGCAATCTGCACGGACCGGTCTCCGGCGAATATCTTCCCGGCCACACTTCGATGATCCGACGTGACCCGATCGGCATCGTCGGATCGATTGCGCCCTGGAACTACCCGCTGATGATGATGGCCTGGAAGCTCGCACCCGCCATCGCCGGTGGTAATACCGTGGTCTTCAAGCCGTCTGAACAGACGCCGCTGACGGCGCTGAAGATGGCAAAGCTCCTTGCCGATATCCTCCCCGAAGGCGTTGTCAACATCGTTCTCGGCCGCGGCGAGAGTGTCGGCAACGCCCTGATCAACCATCCGAAGATCAACATGGTATCGATCACCGGCGACATTGCGACCGGTAAGAAAGTGCTGCAGGCCGCTGCCAAGACCGTCAAGCGCACCCATCTGGAACTTGGCGGCAAGGCGCCGGTCATCGTCTTCGATGACGCCGATATCGATGCAGTCGTCGCCGGCATCCGCACCTTCGGTTACTATAATGCCGGCCAGGACTGTACAGCCGCTTGCCGGATCTACGCTGATGCGAAGGTCTACGACAATTTCGTCGCCGACCTGACATCGGCCGTCTCCAGCATCCGCTTCAACCAGGCTGACGACACCGAGAACGAAATTGGCCCGTTGATTTCCAAGCGCCAGCGCGACCGTGTCGAAAGCTTCGTCACCCGCGCCTCCGAACATAGGCATATGGAAATCACCACCGGCGGCAGGATCTCTGGCGATAAGGGCTTCTTCTTCGCGCCGACGGTCGTCGCGGGTGCAACGCAGGAAGACGAGATCGTCCGCCGTGAAGTTTTCGGACCCGTCGTCTCTGTCACCCGCTTCACCGAGGTAGAGGATGCGGTGAACTGGGCAAACGACAGCGATTACGGCCTCGCCTCATCCGTCTGGACCAGGGATATCGGCCGCGGCATGAAGACTGCTGCTCGCCTGCAATATGGCTGCACCTGGATCAACACGCATTTCATGCTGGTCAACGAGATGCCGCACGGCGGCCTCAAGCAATCAGGCTACGGCAAGGACATGTCTGTCTACGCTCTGGAAGACTATACCGCCGTCCGTCACGTTATGATCAATCACGGATAGTTGAACGGCAAAATCTTGATCTGATTCAAAAGTCACTGTCGCCATCAGTGACTTTTGTCACTTTGTCGTAATACAACTGCAAATACTATTTCTAAACGTGGAATTGCCGTTTCACACTATTTGTCGGCTCGCGATAAGTGTGCTTCCTTGTCGGATGAAAGAGATCGGTCAGGCATTACCTACTCATGGCGACGCGCATTGATATCTCCGAGCTTGAAACGGCTTTAGACGGGTTGCTGGAATCCGCTCTTATGCCGGCAAGCTGGGAGCGCACGCTGGAGCAGATCAGCCGTGCCACCGGTTCCATCGGCACGCATATCATGCCGGTGCGCGGGAAATTCCCCGCCGGCTTCCTGACCACCCCGAATTTGCTGGAGGCCTTCAAGGTTTATTTCGACGAGGAATGGTATCAGCGTGACTTTCGCGAACGCGGCCTGGCGGTTGCGATGGCCAAGAGCGTCGTCATCGAACACGACATCGCCGGCGAGGAAGAATTCAAGCACGAGAGCTTCTACACCGAGTTCCTGGCCCGCTTCCGCTTCCGCTATTCCGCCATGGTGGGCTTCACCTCCGGTGATACGATGCTGAGCCTCAACCTGCAGCGCCGGATTCAAGACCAGCCCTTCGATCGCGATGATGAGCGCGTGCTTGTGAAGATGCAGTCGAGGCTGACTGCCGCCGCCGAAATCATCCGCACGCTGCATGTTGCCAAGATCGACAGCATGAGCGAGGCATTCGAGCTCGCCGGCACCGCCGTGGTCTTCTTCGATCGTTTTGGCCGCATCACCAGGCTGAACCAGCGGGCGGAGATGCTGCTCGACGACAACATCCGGATTGCCGATCGCGAACTCGTCACTCTCCGCCAGGAAGAGACGGGGCTCCTGCGCCGCCACCTGCAGGCAACGCTTTCGAAGGAGCCCCTCACCAATCCGGCCGCTTCCACGCCGGTCCTGTTTTCCCGTCCCGGAAAGGCGCCGCTGATAATCCGTGCCCAGCGGCTGAACGGTGTACCTGCCGAACTCTTCTCGCATTCCGCCGCAGTCGCGATCATCACGGACCTCTCGGAGCGAGTGGCCCCAAGCCGCGACCTGCTGCGCCGGCTCTTTTCGCTCACGCCTCAGGAAACGACGGTAGCGCGCCTGCTGATGGATGGTTCATCGCCACGCCAGATCGCCGAAATATCCGGCCTGACCTATGAGACGACGCGCGGCTATGTGAAGAAGGTTCTCGCCAAGACGGGCACACAGCGCCAGTCCCAGCTTATATCGCTGCTCTCAAGCCTGAAAATCTAGACCCGGTTATTGGGCCTGACCATAAAGTGCGAACAGCTCAATGCCGCCTTCCCATATCATGTCGAGCGCCACATAAACGATGATGGCAAGGCCGATCCAGCCGATCCAGCGGAAGCGGTTAAGCAGTCTTGCCACGAGGCTGGATGCGACGCCCATCAGGATGACGGAAAGGATAAGGCCGAAGATCAAGGCGTGCATGTTCGACTTCGCGGCACCGGCGACGGCCAGGACATTGTCGAGCGACATGGAAAGGTCCGCAAAGATGATCTGGCCGATCGCCTTCCGGAAAAGTTTAGGCCTGTGAGCGTGGTGGCCGGCTTCCTCCTGAGCCCCCTCTTCGCCCCTCTCCCGCAACTCGCCGAACATCGTCCAGCAGATCCACAGAAGCAGCAGGCCGCCGACGAGCGTGATGCCCTTGATGAAGAGCAACTGGGCGGCGATAACGGCAAAAACGATGCGGACGACGGCGGCTGCGGCAATGCCGGCGACGATCGCTTTCCCGCGCAAATCGGCGGAGAGGCCGGCGGCGGCCATGCCGATGACAATCACATTATCCCCCGACAGGATGATGTTGATCATGATCACTTCGAGATAGGCGGATATGACCTGGGGGTCCAGAAAGGCATTCATGGACGATGGCTTTCGTCGATGGGGCAAATCGATGACGATCCCTTCAAGCAGATCGGGACCTCTTTGAAAAGCCTTTGCGGGGCAAAGTAATGCGCCTTCAGGGACGGGCGTTCCATTCTAGCAATTTGGAACAAAATCGGCTTTGGCGCGTCTTCTCCCGGCAATCACGGAAGGAGGATATCCATGTTAAAATGGGCTCTGATATTTCTGGTAATTTCGATCGTCGCCGGCTTTTTCGGCTTCTCCGGCATCTCTGCGGCGACCGCAACGATCGCCCGCGTGCTCTTCGGCATATTCCTCGTTGTCTTCCTGATCTTCCTTATCCTGGCCCTGATGGCAGGACAGGCGATCTTCTGACGGCGGGTGTGACGGCGGTGCTTGCGACCTCCGTTGGCTAGAGCACCGCCTTGAGCCAGGGATGCACCTCCTTCACCTGTCGCTTCACGAGATTGTCGATTGATATCGATCCAGCGCCCCTCACCGCCAGGACGAACATGCCGCCGGCTATTGCAAGATCCTTCTCGAAATGCAGCAACTCGTTCTGGCTCGCAAAGTTGGTATGAAACAGAAAGGCCGTAGCGAGGCAGAACAGCCCTAGCGCCACTGAGCCGAGCCGGCTCAACAGGCCAGCGGCAACGGAGAGACCGGCGCCGAGCTGCAGGGCGACGACACCAAATGTCACGATCGCCGGCAATCCGAGCTTCTGAAAGGCAGCGAGCGTAGCAGTCATATCGGCCGCAAGCGTCGCGCCTTCATGCAGGAAAATCAGGGCCAGCAGGAGCCTGCCAAGTAGAAGAATGAGATCGGCCAGCCGAACCCGGCCCGAAGCGTTTTCCGCTAAAGCGTTTTCCATTGTAACCTCCTCTTCGAAGAAAGCAGGCGGTAGACCCGCCTGCCTTGCAGTCTACATGCCGGTTAGTTGCCTCCTTTCGCTGCGATGGCATCTTGCAGGTCCTCAAGCTCTTCGCAGCCCGTAGGGCAGAGCTGCTTGAGCACGGACACCTGCTCCTCGGCCTTCGCCATGTCGCCGGTCTCGATATAGAGTTCGCCGAGATATTCGCGTGCCGCTTTGTGATCCGGCTGCAGTTCCAGCGCCTTGGTGTAATAGGTCAGCGACGTCTTGAAGTCGCCGGTCTTGCGCAGCGTGAAGCCCATCAGATTATACACGTCTGCCTGCTGGTTATCTTCAGCGAGGTCGCGGAGCTCCTGGAGCGCGCCGGCATAGTCCTTGGCGTCGATCTTGGCACGCACCGAAGTAAGGTCCGGTGCGTCCGTCGATTCCATGTTGTCGACGGCAAAAGCCGGCAGCGCACTGATCGCCGTAAAGCCGGCGGAAGCGGCGCAAAGGCCGATGAAGGTTAGAACCACGTATTTGCTGGTCTTGATCATGATCGTCTCCTTGGAGCCTTTCAGGCCTGGATTGTCGGGGTAAAGCCATAGGCGCTTCCGTCCTTGACGAAGGTGCCTGAGCCGGGGAACGGAAAGTGCGAACCGCAGATCGCGATATTGTCTGCGATGACGCGATCGATGAGACGGCGACGCGTGTCTATCGCCGTCGGTCCGTCCTGGTCGTAGCTGCCCTGCCAGTCGGGATGCGGCGCGAGCAGCGCAGGCACGTACATGATGTCTGCGGAGACGAGCAGCTGCTTGTTTCCGGAGCTCACCAGATAGGTCGAATGACCAGGCGTATGGCCGGGTGCCGACAGCAGCCGGACGCCGGGCGCGACTTCGGCCCCGTCATCCACCAGCTTCCAGTTCTTCCATTTCGGGAAGACGGCGGCGATGCGCTTGCCGGCCGGCTTTCTGCCTTCGGCAAGCTTTTCGACGCGGCCGGGCTCCGTCCACCAGTTGTATTCCATCGCGTTGACGATGAGCTCTGCATTCGGGAACACGGGATTGTTCGTTCCCTTTTCCATCAGGCCCCAGACATGATCGGGGTGGAAATGCGAGATCATGATCGTATCGATCTTCTTGTAGTCGATACCGGCCGCCGCCATGTTCGCCGGCAGATGCGTGGCATTCTCCTGCCACTGACCGACGCCGGAGCCGGCATCCATCATGATCGTGCGACCACCGACCTTCAGCACGACCACCGTCAGCGGGATCGGCATGAATTCGGTCGTAAGACCGGCCTTGGAAAGCGCCTCCTTGGTGTCTTCGATCGAGGCGTTCTTGATGAAGGCTGGGTCGTGCGGCTTTTTCCAGATACCGTCATAGATCGCCGTGACCTCGATATCGCCGACCTTGTATTTGTAGAAGCCGACTGTCGGTTCCAACGGCGTCTCGGCAAATGCCGGCATGACGAATTCGATCTTCGAAGACAGACCGAATGCGGCCGCAGCGGCAGCCGATCCCAGGACGGCGCGACGTGACATTGACAACATGATTATGCCTCCTCTTGTTGATGGCATTTCGACTGGCGGAGACTGCGATTGCTCTGACGTCCCCGCTGACGAACTAGATCGAAGGCACCGGATGCTTATTCCCGATTTCCCCGAAATTTCTTTCAACCCATTGGAAAAACGACACTATTTTTACTACCCAGAGCTGACGTCGATCCCAGCGCAAATAAATCGAGATTTTCTGGAATAAAACTGCGCGTCGATCGGTCTAGACTGCAGGAGACCGCATCCAATACCTGCGGCTCTCACGTCCCAATCGGCTGCTGTTGAGGCAGGGAGGATGATGACAAACGCTCAGATCACCTATCCCGTCGGATCGATCGACTGGAGTTTCCTGCTCGGCGGCCAGGCGCCGCGCGCCCATGTTCGACCATCACCGTTACAGGTGCTGTTCGCCGGCGTGACGCGACTGTTCCATCTCATGGCTGCAGAGAAATCCGGCAGCGAACGGATTGCCGCAAAGATCGACGCGGCGACCCAGCATGAATTCATGCATCGCTTTCAGGACGTGATTATCCCGCATCTCGACGCGGCCTACAATTTTGCCCGCTTCCTTAGCCGCGACGCCGAGGCCGCGCAGGATATCGTCCAGGAAGCCTTTCTGCGCGCCTACCGCAATTTCGAGACATATCGCGGCGGCGATCCGCGCTCCTGGCTGTTTGCGATCGTCAGGAATTGCTGCCACGCCTGGCGCCAGCAGGATCGCCGCAAGGCCCGTTTCGAACGGTATCTGGACGAGACCGGCGGTGCCGATCCCGATGAAGACGAAGGCTATCAAGTGGCATCGGAAGAGGATTCGCCGGAAACGGCGATGATCCGGCAGACGGAGCAGCAGCGTGTTCGCGACGTCATCAGCAAGCTTCCCGAAACGATGCGGGAAATCATCGTGCTGCGTGAACTCGAAGACCTCTCCTACCGACAGATCGCAGAAATCATCGATGCGCCGATCGGCACCGTCATGTCGCGCCTTGCCAGGGCGCGGCGCGAGTTCGCCGACATCTGGGATGCATGCAACAAGAGCGAGGCGGCAGGATGAGCGAAGCCCATCAAAATGCCTGCGCCGAATGGCGCATCATGCTCCACGGCTTCGTCGACGGCGAACTTGATGGCGTCCATGCAGCGCAATTCGAGGGTCATCTGGCGACTTGCGAGAGCTGCCGGGCGGAGATGGAAAGGGTTGGGGCGGTGAAAAAGATCATCGACCAGGACGGCGTCCGATGGAGGCCGCCCGAAGCCCTGCGTTCACAAGTCCTGTCCATGCTGTCCTTCGAACAGACAGCGGTCGCCTCCAGCTTGCCTCGAGCACACCGGCCGCCCTTCTGGCGCCGCGCCTTTGACCTCTCGCGGCAGTGGAGTTTCATTCCCTCGCTGGCGGTCTTGGCGGCAAGCGCTTTCCTGTTCATCAACACTCCATCACAGACCCTCATCCTGCAGGACGAGATCATGGCAAGCCATGTCAGGTCGATGATGGCCGACCATCTGACCGACGTCCTGACCTCGGACCAGCATACGGTGAAGCCCTGGTTCAATGGCAAGATCGATTTCTCGCCGCCAGTCAGCGATCTCACGAAGGACGGATTTCCGCTGGTCGGGGGCCGCGTGGACTATATCGGCGGCCGTGCCGTTGCCGCCCTTGTTTACAGGCGCCACGGCCACGTCATCAACCTGTTCATCTGGCCCACGGCTTCGGGCACCCAGACGACGACAGAGCGCGACGGCTACAACATGGTACAATGGTCGGACGGCGGACTAACGTTCTGGGCGATTTCAGATGTCGCTTCGGGTGACCTTGCAGAATTCGAGAGATTTTTCCGATCCGCGGAGAGACTCTAGAGCAGGCTTGCGCCGACATTGATCGCAAGTGCGAGAATGGTGGTGTTGAACAGGAACGACAGCAGCGCATGCAGCAGGGTGAACTTGCGCATCGTCGTCGAGGTTACGGCCACATCGGCCGTCTGTGCCGCGACACCGATCGTGAAAGAGAAATAGAGGAAGTCCCAATAGGCAGGCTCCTCGATTCCATCAGGGAATTTAAGCCCTTCGCACTTTTCCGAACCGCCATAGAAATAGTGGGCGTAATGGATCGTGAAAAGCGTGTGCAGGAAAAACCAGGAGATCAGGATAGTCAGGATCGCAGCAGCGGCGCGCCACAGCGCGACATCCGCCGGTGCATCCTTGATCGAATGAAGCTCGATGCCGATTCCGGCAATGCTGGCGAGAGCCGCTGCAATCGATAGGAAAAGCAGGAAAGTATCGGAAAAGTCGAGATCTTCGGACCGTTTCCTGATGCTTTCAACCGTCGCCCGAAGCATCTTGCGCCAACTCAGCCCGATGAAGATGATCGCCGAGGCATTCCAGCCAAACAGGACATTGCTGGCGCTGACCTCCCGCGAGGTCAGCAGCAGAAAGACGATCAGACCACCGAGCACCGAAAGGATGAAGCTTGCGTGCTTGTAGGCAAGCGACACCAGCGAATTTCCGTCATCCTCGTCAGCCACGTCAATCCTCCGAGCCTCTATGTCCTTGATATCAACATGAAAAAGGCGCGGATGCCATCGGCACCCGCGCCTTTCATCAAAGTGCGGCCTGGCAGCCTTATGCAGCAGCGAGCTGCAGTTCCTTGCGGACCTGGCTGCGCAGTGTGCCGAGATCCTTTGCGAATGCGCGGATGCCTTCTGCGAGCTTTTCCGTCGCCATCGCATCTTCGTTCATCATCCAGCGGAAGGTCTTTTCGTCGACCGTGACCTTCGGGGCCGGCTTGATCGTTTCCGGCGACAGCTTGCGCTCGAGCTTACCCTGGTCGTTGGACAGTTCATCGAGCAGGTTCGGAGCGATGGTCAGACGGTCGCAACCGGCTAGCGCCTCGATTTCGCCGGTGTTGCGGAACGAGGCGCCCATGACGACGGTCTTGATGCCATTGGCCTTGTAGTAATTGTAAATGTCGCGAACGGACAGAACGCCCGGATCTTCCTCGGCAGTGAAATCCTTGCCGGTCGACTTCTTGTACCAGTCGAGAATGCGGCCGACGAAGGGCGAGATCAGGAACACGCCGGCGTCAGCGCAGGCAATGGCCTGGGCCTTGGAGAAAAGCAGGGTCAGATTGCAGTCGATGCCTTCCTTCTGAAGGATTTCGGCGGCGCGAATGCCTTCCCAGGTGGAAGCGAGCTTGATGAGGATGCGGTCCTTCTCGATGCCGCGCTCCTTGTAGGCGGCGATGATGCTGCGCGCCTTCTTGAGCGAAGCTTCGGTATCGAAGGAGAGGTCGGCATCGACTTCAGTCGAAACGCGGCCGGGAACGAGCTTTACGAGGGCAGAACCGACGGAGATAGCGAGGCGATCAGCAACGGCTGCGGCCGCTGCATCGGCGTCACCGCCGATCTTCTTGCCCCAGGCGATCGCTTCCTTCATGTCATCGGCAAACATCTCGGTACCGAGTGCCTTGAGAACGATGGACGGGTTGGTCGTGCAATCAACCGGCTTCAGGCGAGCAACAGCCTGAATGTCACCGGTATCGGCAACGACGGTTGTGATCTCGCGGAGTTGGTCAAGCTTGGATGTCATGGTCAAAATCCTTTTTGAACTTGGACTGCGGACCGGCGCGAGTTCCGCCCGGCAAAGAGGTGATCTGAGGACCGATGGTTTGCATGCTGCAGGCGAAAAGACGCGCCACCGTCACGGATGAGTCATAAACGTGAGAGACATTGGCGGTGTTCCCAGGCGCGTTGGTCCAACCGCCGAAAAACGACAAGCGCCTTGCAAGCGCTGTCGCGTGCGGCTGATGGGCCGATCGTGACTTTCCGCATGCCCGCACATTGCCCTCCTCGGACGGACAAGAACGACATTGTCGACCATGACTATCGCCGCTCCGGCAACGAAAAGTCAAGGACATTTGTGCATTTCAATTGACATAAGTGTCACACCCGGCATTATCGCGGGAACAAAGCCGATGCCCCAATCTTATGCCATCGATGGCAAAGATCTAGGGCGAAATCGGCGCGGGAGGAGATGTGGTCAAGCTGAAACGCGGCACGCACACTGCTTATTCCGAAGCCTCCTCACTCCGGCTGCGGGCGGCATGGCTCTATTACAACGAGGGCCTGACCCAGAAGGATGTTGCCGAACAGCTCGGGATCAGCCGCACGACCGTCATCCGGCTGCTCGACGAGGCGATGAAGCGCAGCGAAGTACAGATCTGGATCAACGACTCGATCGGCGACTGTGTGGAGCTTTCGGTCAAGCTGGAACGGGCCTATGGCCTGGACGAGGCGATCGTCGTGCCGGAGCCCGCCAAATGTGATGTGAATTCACTGGCAAAGAATGTCGGGCTGGCGCTGGGCCAGTTCCTGTCGGAGGCCATTCCGGACGATTATACGATAGGCGTCGGTTGGGGCCGCACGATGACGGCTTCTCTTGCAAGCTTCCGCCCGCCGCGCCGCGACAACTGCAAGATCGTTTCCCTGCTCGGCGGTATCGTCGCCGTTCACCAGACGAATCCAATCGACTACACTTGGCGCCTCGCCAATCAGCTCGGCGCGGAGTGTTATATGTTTCTCGCCCCGTTGCTCGTCGATTCTATCGAAACCAAACGCAATCTCATCGAAAAATGCGGGCTCGATACGATCTACCGGCTGGCGGAAAACCTTGATCTCGCAATCGTCAGCTGCGGCGATATCGGTCCGCATTCGACCTCGCTCTCCGAGGGGTGGATTTCAAAGGCCGAGCTGCAGCAACTGATCGATGCCGGCTGCGTCTGCGACACCATGTTCAACTTTCTGGACAAGGACGGCAATTCCGTCGATCACTCGATCAATCAGCGGGTGATGTCGGTTGATCTCGATACGCTGAAGGAAGCAAAACACATCGTACTGTCCTCCGGCGGCGCCCATCGTGCCGTCGCGATCCGTGCAACGATCAAGCGCATCGGCTGCAATACGCTCATAACGGATGAAAGTGCCGCAAAGGCATTGCTGGAGCTCGCCGAAGCCGCCTGAGCGGCTTCGGTATTCTCGTTCAGGCGTGTGCCGATTCCCAACCGAGCATGGCCCGCTTGCGGGTCAGACCCCAATGGTAACCGGTCAACGCGCCATTTTTCCCGAGTGCGCGATGGCAGGGCACGACGAAGGAAATCGGATTGGCCCCGACTGCCGCACCGACGGCGCGCATGGCAGTCGGCCGGCCGATGTCCTTGGCAATGTCGCTATAGGTCACGGCCTTACCGAAGGGAATTTTCAGAAGGCTCTGCCAGACGTTGACCTGGAAATCCGTTCCGATCAGCACGACCCGCAACGGCTGGTCGGATGTCCAGCGGCCCGGTTGGAAGATGCGTTCGGCATAAGGCGCTGTCGCCTGGCGGTCTTCCACATATTCCGCATTTGGCCAACGGCAGGTCATATCCTCCAGGCAAGCCTTCTCATCACCGGAATCGCTGAAGGCGAGACCCGCAAGGCCGCGGTCCGTGACCATGACGAGCGCCGTGCCGAAGGGACATGTGTGGAACCCGTAGCGGATCGTCAGTCCGCCACCCTTCGCCTTCCATTCGCCCGGCGACATTGCCTCATGCGTCACGAACAGGTCGTGCAGGCGGCTCGGGCCGGACAGACCGACCTCGATCGACGTTTCAAGCAGCGGCATTTCTTCCTGGCGCAAGAGCCGCTTGGCATGGTCCAGCGTGACGGCCTGCAGAAAGGCCTTGGGCGAAAGGCCGGCCCAGCGGGTAAAGGTCTTCTGGAGTTGCGTCGGCGATTGGTTCAGCCGCGCGGCGATCGCTTCCAGCGACGGCTGGTCGCGATATTCCTCGCTGATCAGTTCAATGACCCGACGGACGGTGTCGTAATCGGGTCCATCAGGGGTGATGTCTGTTTCGAGCTTCGCGATCATGTTCATCGTTTTTCTCCTTTACAAAGGAGATAATCAAGGCCGGCGAACCAAACCACCCGTTTCTTGCGTGATCTCTCAGAGACGCTGTTTTACCGTTGCCAGCGCGCCCTTGAAGGCCTTGGCGAAACTTTCGCGATCGTCAGGATTGAGAAAGGAGCCGACATCCGTGCGCTTGCCCTCGCCGAAAATATGCATGGAGAGAATGCCGATCTCCTGATGCCGGCGAACGAGGAAACGCGTCCAGAACGGATTGAAATGATGCTCGATCATGCGGCCGGACGGAGAAAACTTGCGCACCGAGACATCCGTACGCGAAACAGTTACCTCTTCCCGCACCCTGCCGGAGCGATAATTCAGCCAGAAAGCCCCGTAGAGAAGTACGAAGTCCAGGCCGAAGAAAAAGCCGATCGGCCAGGCGCCGGTGACGATGAAGAACATGCCGTACATGAAGCAGATCGCGCCCGATATGGCGAGCAACAGCTTGAAACCCTTCCGCCCAAGCGAGCGGTAGGGAAAGAGTTCGGCCGCAAAAACAGGCTGCTCGTTCCGGCTGTCGGCGTTGCTTTCCATCATGGCGACTGAGTATAGATTTTCCATGGCCAATCCGAAACTCAAATCCAATACCAAACCGTCGCTAAACTCGAATGTGATCACCCGCCGCAAGCCGGCGGTGCCGGTCAAGACAGCCTACTCGCTGGCCGAGCGCGAAGAGATCTTTCGCCGCTTTTCCGTCCAGCGGCCGGAACCGCGCGGCGAGCTGGAACATAGCAATCCCTTCACGCTCGTCGTGGCGGTCGCCCTCTCCGCCCAGGCGACGGATGCCGGTGTCAACAAGGCAACTCGCGCGCTGTTCAGGATCGCCGATACGCCACGGAAGATGCTCGATCTCGGCGAAGAAAAGGTCCGCGACTACATCAAGACGATCGGCCTCTATCGTAACAAAGCGAAGAACGTCATTGCGCTCTCGCAAATGCTGGTCGACGAGTTCGGCGGCAAGGTGCCGGAGACGCGCGAGGAACTGGTGCGCCTGCCGGGCGTCGGCCGCAAGACCGCCAATGTCGTCCTGTCAATGGCCTTCGGTCAGGCAACGATGGCGGTTGACACCCATATCTTCCGGATCGCCAATCGCATCAGGCTCGCACCCGGAAAGACGCCTGACGAGGTTGAAGACCGGCTGATGAAGGTGGTGCCGAAACAATATCTCTACCACGCTCATCACTGGCTGATCCTGCACGGCCGTTATACCTGCAAGGCCCGTCGCCCCGAATGCGAGCGCTGCGTGATTGCCGATATCTGCAAATCGCCGGAAAAGAGCAGCGATATCCCGGCGCCGCTGGTCGAGCTACCGCCGCAACTGATCGGCGAGGCCGTCGACTAGGGCAGCTATTGCCCGCTCATAGTCTTCACGACTGCCGCCTGCTTCGATGGCGATCGCAGCGCGATCGAAAGCTGCCGAGAGCATGGCCGTCAATGGCCCGAGCAAAGCGCTGGCACCGGCCTGTGGCAACAAGGCTTCGAGCCCTGCCCGCAATGTCGCCTCGGCATTCTCCGCGTCGATCTTTGCTGTCGCGGACAGGCCGATCACGGCCGGTGCCTCGAGCAGAAGCAGCCGTGTTCGCCCTTCCACTTCCATTGCATCGAAATAGGCCGCAGCACCTTCAAGCAGCGCTTCACGCGGTGCGGTTTGCCGCGTCCCGCGCTGCTCGATTTCGTTGGCGACACCGGCCGCCTCCCTTTCGATCACCGCCCGGAAAAGCGCTTTCTTGTCTTCGAAGTGATGATAGAGCGCACCGCGCGTTACACCAGCCTCTGTCACGATATCGGGCGTAGCTGTCTCGGCATATCCCTTCTCGACGAAAAGCCGGCGCGCGGCATCCATCAGCGCCTGTCTCGTTTGCTCGGTTCTCTCGCGGTTACTGCGACTCATGACCTCTATTTACATACAATCAGCATGTATGTTAATAACAGAAAACATACAGAATGTACGTAAAATACAGAAAGAGGAACGCGATGAAATCGACGAGCTATTATCCCGTGATCATGACGGATGACGTTGCCGGGACGGCTGCCTTCTATTGCCGTCATTTCCGTTTCCAGCCTCTCTTCGAAAGCGACTGGTATGTCCATCTGCAATCGATCGAGGATGAGCATGTGACGCTTGCCGTGCTCGACGGTAGCCACGAAACCATCCCGGCCGCCGGCCGCGGCAAGATCTCCGGCCTTCTCCTGAATTTCGAGGTCGAGGATGTGGACGCGATTTACGCTATCTGCACGGAGGCAGGGTTGCCGATCCTGCGCACGATCCGGGACGAGGATTTCGGCCAGCGCCACTTCATTACCGCCGATCCCAACGGCGTCTTGATCGACGTCATCAAGCCGATCCCGCCAAGCGCCGAATATGCGGCGATGTATGAGGCGGCAGTGCTGCCCGGCTAAAGCAATTCACCAACGGTCTAGCGCGGTTTTCGTTCGGATTTGCGTGAAAGCTAGGCTCGGAAATCGGGATCGCGCGCGGAGATCAACTTGTGCAGGTGCACCATCATGCCGGCGGCAAAGAGAGGCGTGAGCAGGTTGACGATCGGGATCGCCAGAAAGAGTGCAATCACCAGGCCACCGAGAAAGACCGTCGGACCATGTTTGGCGCGAAACAGTCGCGCCTCCGGAGGAGAACGGAAGCGCATGGCCGCAAATTCAAAGAATTCCCGCCCGAGCAGGTAGCCGTTCACAAGAAAGAAGGCCACGAGATTGACGCCGGGAATGAAGAGTAGCAAGAGGGCGATAATATTGCCGGCGATCACCACCCCCAGGAACTTGATTGAGCTTGCCATCGCAGGTCCGAGCGGCATGGCCTTGCCGGCCACATCCTGCGGATAGTCCCGCTTCTCGATCACCTCGGCGACATCGTCGAGAAAGAGGCCGGCAATCAGTGCAGTCACCGGCGAAAGCAGCAGCGCCAGCGCGAGCGCAAGTCCGATCCCGGCGGCGACAAGGAAAACGAAGCTGAGCCAGCCGGCCCAATCGGGCATCTCGGGAAAGAACCCGCTCACCCAGGGAAATACGAGACTGATGAACAGGCCGCGCAAGGCGAACCACAAGCCGATCAGCACCAGCACGGTCAGCCCCAGAACCTTCCAGAAAGCCGACCGGGTCTCCGGCGCAAAAAGGTTGAGGAGAGAAAGGCGAGCGGCGTCAAGGATCATTCTCTGGCGTCTCCGTTACGCAGCGTGATGTAGGAAGCCCGCGGTCCTGCGGCAAGTCGGTTGAAAATTACATGCTTGAATAGAAAACTTGTCGAAAATTACATGCTAATATATAGTTCGTAACGTTCGATATACGTGTGGGCCTAAGAAGAGCTTCCGGACAATATTAAAAAACAGGGATTCGGCTCCACGAATCCACGGGAAGCCTCTGAGGATATGGGGGAGGCTGCGACGTGGAAGATTTTGTAGACAAGCTTAGGCAATACGCGAAGTCCGGCACGCCCGCCGAACGACGCATCGCGAAATATTTTACTGAACATTTGAACGACCTGCCGTTTGAAACCGCTGCATCGGTTGCCGACCGGCTTGATCTCTCGCCGATGACGGTCGGCCGTTTTTTGCGAGCGCTCGGCTACCAGGGACTGGACAGCGTGAAGGTGGAGATCCGCGAAACGGCAACGACCTCTCCGGTCCAGTTCCAGAGTTCGATGACGGAACTGCAAACCGACGCATCGGATGGTAAGCCGCTCGCCGTTCTCGTGGCGGAGCAGATACAGGCACTGCATCACATCTATCATCTGACCGCCCAGCCGCATTGGGGCGAAGCCGTCGCGATGATCGGCGCATCCAAAGAGGTCTTCGTCGCCACCCATGCAAGACTGTCAGGCTTCTCCAGCCATTTCTGCCAGCGACTGACCCAGGCTCGCGACAGTGTCCGTGCGATCGACGGCGCAGGTAATCGCTTCGCGGAGCTTTTCGCCCGTGCTTTCGTCGAAGATGCCGTGCTCGTCATCATTGATTGTCGGCGCTTCGCCAGGTCACGGCTGCTTGCGCGCACTGCCAGGCGTTACGGTTACAAAGTGATCCTGATTTCCGCTCAGCATGCGGACTGGCTGCCGGAACAGTCGAATGTCGTCCTGCCGTTACCGCCTGCCCGCGCGCCTGATATGGATAACCTGCCGCCGCTGATCGCCTTGCTCGACTGCCTGTCCGAGGCGGTCATTTTGAACGCCGGCGAAGAGGCAAGCCAACGACGACGACGTATGGTGGAATTTGCGACCATCCTTGGGGAGACGGCTAACCGCTGAATTATTCGATCGCTTCCAGCTCAGCCCGATGACGGTACATCGCAAGAAAGCGGCGATAGTCGCGGTCGTAAAGCGCCTGCTTGCTCCTGTTGGGAAGACGCTCGGAGCCACCGGGATACATCGCCCTCCCCGCCGCCGCCAAATCCTTGTGCGAGCCGCAGGCAACTGATGCAGCGATCGCGGTGCCAAGCAGTACCGCCTCGTTCATGTCAGGCACGATGACCTTGCAACCCGTCACATCCGAATAGAGCTCCATCAGAATGGGGTTCTTCACGTGCCCACCAGCCACATGCAGCGTATCCGGCATATAACCGTGATCTCTCATCTTTTCGAGAATGTGACGGATACCGAGCGCAATACCGATGGCGGTCCGCCAATAGAGCGCGCAGAGACCGTCGAAGGACGTATCGAGCGTCAGCCCGCTGACGACGCCGACAGCATGCGGATCAGCCAATGGCGACCGATTGCCGTGAAAATCCGGAAGGACGAAGATCCGTGCGCCGAGCGCGTCACCCGCCTCTGCTCTCAGTTCCGCGATGCGGGCGACGATCTTCTGATGCAGCACCGCGGTTGGCTCACCGCCGGCCGCGTGCATGCGCACGATATGATCAAGGAGTGCACCGGCCGCGGATTGACCGGCCTCGACGAGCCACGATTGCGGAAAAACCGCCTCGTAATAGGGGCCCCACATTCCCTGGCTTGGCTTTCGCTCGGGGGAAAAGGCAACGACGCAGCTCGATGTCCCGGCAATGAGCGCAAGCTGCTGCTCGAGCTTCTCCGGATCGCCGGCATAACCGCTGAGTGTACCGAGCGCGCCGGCATAGGCATCGATCATCCCGGCCGAAACATGGCAACTGGAGGTCAGGCCCAACGCTTCGGCAGCATCCGGCGTCAGTTTGCCGACGCTTTCTCCAACCGCCACCGTGTCTTCCGGCAGCCTGCCACGAAGCAGCAAATCCTCAAGACCGATCTGCTTCAGGAAGTCTCCCTGCCAGCCCCTTTCCTTATGGGCTAGATAATTCCATTTGGCCGTCAGCGTGCAGCGGGATCTGGCAAGCGAGCCGGTTGCCTTCCACGTCAGGAAATCGGCAAGGTCGAAAAGGTATCCGGTGTTCGCCCAGGTCGCCGGCAGCTCCTTCTTCAGCCACATCAGCTTCGGCATTTCCATTTCCGGCGACATGACGCCGCCGGAATGTTCCAGCACTTCATGCTTCGTCGCCGTACAGAAATCTGCCTCCTTCAGCGCCCGGTGATCGAGCCAGACGACCGTATCGAAGCGCCTCTCGCCACTGGTGGAAACACTGATCTGCCTGCCTTCGGTATCGCGCACCACAAGCGAACAGGTGGCGTCGAAACCGATCGCGCCGATTGCGGCGGCCTCAATGCCGGACTGGCCCATGGCCGCACGCACGGCAATGCAAACGGCCGACCATATGTCCTCGGAATCATGCTCGGCATGGTTCTCGCGCGGCCGGTTCATGAGGATTGGATGTTCAGACTTGGCAAGCAGGCGGCCATGCGTGTCAAAAACACCGGCGCGTGCGCTGCTCGTGCCGATATCCACCGCAACCACATGATCACGCATCAATGCTGAGTCCCGTCCAGCTTTTGTTTGCGGACAAGTTGTATCAATTCCGGCATGGCGTCAAACACGACTTCCGGCGAAAGACGATCGAGTTCCTCGCGATATCCAGCGAAATTTGCGTGCGAGCCGCCAGTGAAGGCGAAGACCGTCATGCCCGCCGCTTTGGCTGCAGCAATACCTGCCGGACTGTCCTCGATAACGACACAGTCACGCGGCTCCACACGCATCTGGTCGGCAGCATAAAGGAAGAGATCCGGCGCCGGCTTGCCGCGCTTGACCATGCTGGCACTGAAGATGTTCGGCAACTTTGGTAAGAGCCCGGTGACCGAGAGCGATAGCCTTATCCGCTCGACCTGGCTGGACGAGGCGACACAGCAGGGAATGCCAAGTGCATCGATCGTCTCGCCAATGCCTGGCATGGCTTTCAGCTCGGTGCGGAAACGGGCATAGAGACTGGTGCGGATGCCTTCCAGGAATTCCTCGTGGGCATGCACGTTGAACTCCGTCTCCAATATGTCGATCAGAGTTGCCAGGCTCTTGCCGAGGAATCGCTCATAGGCCTCGTCCTCGGTAATCGTCACGCCGAGATCGGCCATCGCCTTGACGAGAACGGAGATCGAAATCGGCTCGCTGTCGACGAGTACGCCGTCGCAATCGAAAATGACCAGCCGTGGTTCAGCATCAGCCATGAAAGACCCAACCTGAGTTCAGTTCGGAAGAGACCGTCCTGCTTTGTACGCAAGGCCGGGATGGCGGCAGAAACGCCGCCATCAGGATTTCTTACACCGCGAGCTTGCCGTCGAGATAGAGCTGCAACGTTTCCTTCGTGCCCTTTTCCCACAGGGTTTTCAGCGCATGGGCGAAACGTTTGCGGAAAACATCGGATTTGGCCACTTCGCCGAAAATATCGTCGAAGACGAGGAAGGCGGCCGGATCGTCCTTTGCCTTGACGGCCGCCTCATGCAGGCGATCGGCGCTGGCATCGTTGAAGACGATCTCCTTGCCGCTGTCGCTCTTGCCGAAGAAGTAGCGGCACCAAAGTGCAGAGACGAGCGCAAGGCCGACGACATCCCGGCCCTGGCTGAGATTGTCGAGCGTCGACGGCAGGATGAATTTCGGCTGACGGTTGGAGCCGTCCTGCGCCAGACGCGGGATCGTGTCGGCAATCTTGGGATTGAGGAAGCGGCGCTCGATCAGCTTGAAATAATCGGCAAGCGACGTATCCGGCACCGGCGGCACGATGGGGATGATTTCCTCATTTTCGAGCTTGGCGAGGAAGGCACGTATCAGATCGTTTTCCATCGATTCATGCACGAAATGAATATCCATCAGCGCCGCCGGATAGGCGATCGCCGCGTGGCCGCCGTTGAGGATGCGGATTTTCATGTGCTCATAGGGCGTGACGTCAGGTACGAAAGTGACGCCGACCTTTTCGAGTGCCGGACGCCCCATCGGGAACTTGTCTTCCAGCACCCACTGCTTGAATTCTTCACAATAGACCGGCCAGTTGTCCTCGATATCGAAATTCTCCTTCAAGAAATCGATCTCGCGCTGGCTGGTGGCCGGCGTGATGCGGTCGACCATGCCATTCGGGAAGGAGACATTTGCCTTGATCCAGTCCGCAAAAGCCGGATCGGAGAGCTTCGCCGTGCCGACAACCGCATTCGTGGTCACAACGCCATTATGGGGAATGTTGTCGCAGGACATGACGGTGAAGGGCGCGATGCCCTTGTCCTTGCGTGCCTTCAGACCGGCAACGATCAGACCGAAGACCGTTTTCGGCGCAGACGGGTTCTGCCCGTCGGCGGCAATCGCCGGATGCGCCGGATTGAACTTGCCGGACGCGTCGATGAAATAGCCGCCCTCGGTGATCGTCATCGAGACGATGCGGATCTCGGGATCGGCGAGCTTGGCGATGACAACGTCAGGTTCGCCGACGGGCAGGATATCGATCATCGGCGCGGTCACACGCGCCGCCGTCCTGTTGTTGTCCTGCTCGACGACGGTCGTCAAGAAATCCTGCGCGGCAAGCTTGTCGCGCATGGCCGCGTCTGAGGGCAGAACGCCGGCGCCGATGATTGCCCAATCATGGTCGCTGCCGGCATTGAAGAGATCGTCGAGATAGATCGCCTGATGGGCGCGATGGAAATTGCCGACGCCGAAGTGCACGATGCCGGCTTTCAGCGACGCCCGATCGTAAGCCGGAATGGCCGCGGTCTTTGCCGCCTCGTGGAGCGTTGCCAGCGATAGTTTGCACGTCATGTTTCAGTCCTCTTGAAGGTCTTCGAAAGAGCCCTAAGCCCTCCCGTTAGCACGGGCCGGACGAGATTGTCCGCTCCGCATGTCTGCCCCCAGCCGGCGGTCGCTTCAGATAGCAAGGCCGCTCTCATTGAATTTATGGATACGCGTCTTGTCCGGCGTCAGGTAGACCGTGTCGCCGGCCTTGGACGCAAAATCGCCGTTGCTGCGCGCCGTCACCATCCCGATACCTTCGACATCGACATGCAGGAACGTGTCGGAGCCGAGATGTTCGGCCACCATCACCCTGCCCTTCCAGTCGCCGCTTTCGGTCGACAGCAGCACATGTTCCGGACGGATGCCGATCGTGTGCGCATTCATCTGCGCAGCATTCTGCCCCTTGATGAAATTCATCTTGGGCGAGCCGATGAAGCCCGCAACGAAGAGGTTTCGCGGGCTGCGGTATAACTCCAGCGGCGAACCGACCTGTTCGATATTACCCCTGTTCAGCACCACGATCTTGTCGGCCATGGTCATCGCTTCCACCTGATCATGGGTGACGTAGACCATGGTCGTCTTGAGTTGCTGGTGCAGCTCGCTGATTTCAATGCGCATGTTGACGCGCAGCGCAGCATCGAGGTTCGACAGTGGCTCGTCGAAGAGGAAGGCTGAAGGCTGGCGCACGATAGCGCGGCCGATGGCGACACGCTGACGCTGGCCGCCCGAAAGCTGGCGCGGCTTGCGATCCAGATAGTCGCCGAGATTCAACACGCGGGCGGCATCATCCACCTTGCGGTCAATCTCTGCCTTGTCCATGCCCGCCATCTTCAGCGGGAAGGCGATGTTATTGCGCACGCTCATATGCGGATAGAGCGCGTAGGACTGGAAGACCATCGCCAGACCCCGTTCGGACGGAGCCTTCTCGGTCGCGTCCTTGCCGTCGATGACGATCTTGCCGCCCGAGACATCCTCGAGGCCGGCGATCAGCCGCAACAGAGTGGACTTGCCGCAACCGGACGGGCCGACGAAGACGACGAACTCGCCATCCCGGATATCGAGATCGATCGAAGGGATGACCTTGGCTTCGCCGAAGACCTTCGAAACCTTTTGAAGGGTAATGCTGCCCATGTTTCTCTCCCTATGATCTTATTTCACCGCGCCGAAGGTCAGGCCGCGGACAAGTTGTTTCTGGCTGAACCAGCCGAGGATGAGGATCGGCGCGATCGCCATGGTCGAGGCCGCCGAGAGCTTAGCGTAGAACAGGCCTTCCGGGCTTGAATAGGAAGCGATGAACGCCGTCAGCGGTGCGGCCTTGGAGGCCGTCAGGTTCAGCGTCCAGAAGGCTTCGTTCCAGGCAAGGATGATGTTCAAGAGCAGAGTCGAGGCAATGCCGGGCACGGCCATCGGCGTCAGCACGTAGACGATTTCCTTGACGAGCGAGGCACCGTCCATGCGGGCGGCTTCCAGGATTTCGCCGGGAATTTCCTTGAAATAGGTATAGAGCATCCAGACGATGATCGGCAGGTTGATGAGCGTCAGCACGATCACCAGGCCGGTCCGTGTGTCGAGCAGGCCCGAGTTGCGGAACATCAGGTAGATCGGGATGAGCGCGCCGACCGGCGGCATCATCTTCGTCGACAGCATCCACATCAGCACGTCCTTCGTCCGCTTGGTCGGCGCAAAGGCCATGGCCCAGGCGGCCGGAATGGCGATGATGAGGCCGATCAGCGTGGAGCCGAAGGAGATGACCACCGAATTCATGAAGTGGCTGAGATAGTTGGAACGGCTCTGCACTTCCGAATAATTCTCCGTGGTCCAGTGGAAGAACAGGAACTGCGGCGGCGAGGCGATGGCATCCGCCTCCGACTTGAAGCTCGTCAGGAATGTCCAGAGGATCGGGAAGAAGATCAGGATGCCGAGCGCCCAGGCGATCGCGGTCATGATGACCTTGCGTTGGGTGGTAACCTTTCTAGCCATCTCAAGCCTCCAGATTCTTGCCGACGAGGCGCACCAGGAAGATCGCAACGATATTGGCAAGCACGACTGCGACGATACCGCCCGCAGAAGCCCCGCCGATATCGAACTGCAGCAACGCCTGCGCATAGACGAGATAGGTGAGGTTGGTGCTCTGCGTGCCTGGACCGCCATTGGTGGTGACCAGGATTTCGGCGAAGACCGAAAGCAGGAAGATCGTCTGGATCAGGATCACCACCGTGATGGCGCGGGCCATATGCGGCAGGATGATGTAGATGAATTTCGAGATCGCCCCGGCGCCGTCCATTTCGGCGGCTTCTTTCTGCTCTTCATCGAGCGACTGCAGCGCGGTAAGCATGATGAGCGTGGCGAAGGGAAGCCACTGCCAGGCGACGATCAGGATGACCGAGAATAGCGGCACGGTGGCCAGCCAGTCGATCGGCTGCAGGCCGACAGCCTTTGCCATATAGGCGAAGAGACCGTTGACCGGGTTCATGAACATGTTCTTCCAGACAAGGGCCGCCACTGTCGGCATGACGAAGAAGGGCGCAATGACCAGGATGCGTACGATGCCCTGGCCATAAATCGGCTGATCGAGCAGGAGTGCAAAGAGAATACCGCCGACCACGGTGATGACAAGTACGCCGGCAACCAGCACCAGCGTATTGATGAGCGCGGCGAAAAAGGCCGGGTCGGTGAGGAAGTATTGGTAGTTTAAGAGACCGACGAAACTCTCCATGCCCGGGTTGAGCAGATTGTAGTTCAGCAGGGAGAAGTAAATCGTCATCGCGAGCGGGACGATCATCCACGCGAAGAGCAGCACCACGGACGGTGCAATCATAAAACGTGCTGCGGAGCGAGTGTGAAACGTTGCCATGGCAAACCACCGGTCTGATCTGAAGCGGAAACGGCTGAGAAACAGCTTTGAAAAAAGCGGCCGCCGATGCAGTTCGGGCAATCGGCGACCCAGAGGTGCGGAATGTCAGACATTCCGTACGTTCTCAGGAGGTTTTACTTGATGTAGCCCGCCTTGGTCATTTCGCGGGTAGTCAGCTGCTGCGCGCTCTGCAGAGCCTGGTCGACCGAGATCTGGCCGGCAAGAGCCGCGGAGAACTGCTGGCCGACGGCCGTGCCGATGCCCTGGAATTCCGGGATCGCCACGAACTGGACACCGACATAGGGAACCGGCTTGACAGTCGGCTTGGTCGGGTCAGCGGAGTTGATGCTATCGAGCGTCATCTTCGCGAAGGAAGCGGCCTTCTGGTAGTCGGCATTCGCATACAGCGAGGTGCGGGTGCCGGGAGGTGCGTTCAGCCAGCCTTCCTTTTCGGCGACGAGGTTGGTGTAGTCCTTGCTCGTTGCCCAGGCGATGAACTTCTCTGCTGCTTCAGTCTTCTGCGAGCCTGCCGGGATGGCGAGGTTCCAGGCCCAGAGCCAGTTGCCGCGCTTGCCGAGGCCCTTGTCCGGAGCCAGCGCAAAGCCGACCTTGTCGGCAACCTGCGACTGCTTCGGATCGGCTACGAACGAAGCAGCAACCGTTGCGTCGATCCACATGCCGCACTTGCCGGTCTGGAAGAGCGCCAGATTTTCGTTGAAGCCGTTGGAAGAAGCGCCGGGAGGGCCGGCCTCCTTCATCAGGTTGACGTAGAAGGTCAGCGTGTCCTTCCACTCGGGCTGATCGAACTGCGGCTTCCACTGTTCATCGAACCAGCGGGCGCCGAAAGAGTTCGACATAGCCGTCAGGAAGGCCATGTTTTCGCCCCAGCCGGCCTTGCCGCGCAGGCAGATGCCGTAGATTTCCTTGTCCTTGTTGGTCACCTTCTTCGCAGCATCTGCGATGAAATCCCAGGTCGGCGCGTCGGGCATCTTCAGGCCGGCGGCGTCGAACAGGTCCTTGCGGTACATGACCATGGAGCTTTCGCCGTAGAACGGAGCTGCATAGAGCTTGCCGTCCTGGCTGATGCCGCTGCGGATGGCCGGCAGCAGATCGTCCACGTCATAGTTGGCGCCGAGATTGTCGAGCGGCAGGAGCCAGCCTTTCTTCGCCCAGATCGGAACTTCATAGGTGCCGATCGTGAGCACGTCGTACTGGCCGCCCTTGGTCGCGATGTCGGTCGTGACCTTCTGGCGCAGTACGTTTTCTTCGAGGGTTACCCATTCAAGGTCGATGCCGGGATTCTTCGCCTTGAAATCATCCGTCAGCTTCTGCATCCGGATCATGTCGCCGTTGTTCACGGTCGCGATCGTCAGCGTCTCGGCCGAAGCCATGCCGGCAAACGCCATTGCTGAGCATGCGCCCAGCAGGAGAGTTCTCAATGTCATATCTTCCTCCCAGAAGATGAGTGTGAGCATTCGCTTTGCTCATGGGCAATTACTCATCAAAGGGAAAATTTTGTCAATTGGCAATCGTTGCTGCGATGCCGAACAATTGAGTTATGTTATTGAACTAAAAAGGAAATATTTTTGCTCAGCTAGTGAGCAAAAACTCAGCCGTCTCTTCGTCAGTAATCAAACCGTTCACCTGATGGCCGGTGATGGCAGCTCGGATCGCCTTGAACTTGCGTTTTCCCTTGGCGATCCCGATCACTGTCGAGGAATCGCGTGGCGGGATCGGAGCGGACGCGACACGTTCATTGATCGGGTTGTCGAGCAGCTTTCCGTCGGCGTCGAAAATCCAGCCGCAGATCTCGCCCGCCGCGCCCCCACGCATCAGCTCCATCATCTCGTCTTTTTCCAGGAAACCATCGACGCAGAGCGGTCCATCTATGCCGAGTTCGCCGATACCGACGAAGGTTACATCCGCCTGCGCGCTGATTGCGAGCGTCGAGCGCACGAGTTGCTGGCCGTGCAGAAGCTCCCGCTCCTCCGCCGAGGTGACGAGAACAGGCAGCGGCATCGGAAAGTGCCGCGCCTTGACGGCGTCGGCCATGCTGAAGATGACGTTGTAGTAAGCGGCTGAACCGTCAGGGGCGATATTGCCTGTCAGCGACACGATCCGATGATTGGGACATTCGATCGCCGGCAGCTGGTCCACAGCCGCTTTCAGCGTTCGCCCCGTGCCGACGGCAAGTACGATCGGATCTGGACGTTTCAGCCAGCGCTCGATTTCGGAAGCAGCCGCCTCGGCAATTCCGACCGTCGTCGACGATGAACCCGGATCACTGGGAACGATCTCGACATGCCTCAGACCGAATTTCTTGCGCAGCTGATTTCCAAGTTCGAGGCAGGCGGCGATCGGGTGGTCGAGCCGCACTTTGATCAGCCGTTCTGCCACGGCAAGCGAAACGAGCCGCTGCGCCGACTGGCGGGAAATACCCATGGCGGATGCAATTTCATCCTGTGTGCGACCGGCGACATAATAAAGCCAGCCGGCGCGCGCCGCATCGTCCAGCCGCCCTGATGTCTCCGATCTTTTTACCATCTATCGCCGCCAATTAATTTTTTTGAGTCTATCTGGCGCAGATCAAAACAAAAATCGGGCAAATGTCGAGGGCGTTGAAAAAGCAAGCAGTCGCTTCCTTATCCAAACCACCGCATGACGATGTAGATGGCCGCCTTGACGAGACCGTAGATCACCCCGCCAGCAACGACGAGCGAGATGGCTGTCACCGCAAAACCGAGAAGTGAAAACAGTCCGTCTCGACCGAGAATCGCAAAGGCAAAGAGCGAAATCGCAATCGCCGGCAGGATATTGCCAAGCGGCACCGGCAGCACGAGAACAATCGCCAGCACCAGACAGCAGAAGCCCGCCAGATATTCCGCCGGCGGCTCGACGAAAATGCTCAATCGTGGCTGCAGCATGCGCTCTGCCCAGGCGAGCCAGGGGTGAATGCGCCCGACGATCGTCTCGAAATCCTCCCGCCGCATGGAGCGCGCCGCAATCGCCTTCGGCAGCCACGGCTTCAGGCCAAAGGTAAGCTGGGCGGCAAGAAAGATCAGCGGTGCTCCGAGCAGCGACGAGGTGCCCGGCGGCGTCGGAAAAGCGTTCGGCAGCGCAAAAATCAGCATCAGCGCGCCGATCGCCCGGTCGCCCATCGTCTGGAACAGGTCGCCGATCGACACGCGTTCGCGGCTTCGATCCGCCGCCATCTGTCGCAGGATAGAGGACAGGCGCCGGCCTTTCGGACGCGGCCTGCGGGCGGTGGTTCTGCGAGTTTCGGTATTTTCGATTGTCATGAATCCGGCGTCGGAAGGGTGAATGGTGCAAAGCTTGCCCATGCAATATGCCAATAGCATGACCTTGTCGGACGAAATTGTCGCCTGATGGCGATCAGCCTTAGTTCATTTATCGAATAATCCTTGTAATTCCCCGCCAACAGTGCGAGCAGACGCCGAGCATAGACAATGGGCAGGCATCAGATGATTATTTCATTCGATATCGGAGGTTCCGCCATCAAGGGCGGGATTGCACGTTCGGAATCCGACATCGTACCGCTCGGCCGCCGTCCGACCCCCAAGGATGATTTCCCGGCCTTCGTCGAGACGCTGAGGAGCTTCATCGCCGAGGCTGGCGAGCGCCCCTCGCGTATTGCCCTCTCGATTGCCGGTGTTGTCGACCCGGATACGCAGCGCCTCATCGTCGCCAATATCCCCTGTATCCACGACCGCAACCTTGCCGCTGACCTCGAGCGTGAGCTCGGCCTGCCCGTGCTGATCGCCAATGACGCCGATTGTTTCGCCATGGCGGAAGCCGAACTTGGCGCCGGTCGTGGCCACCGCATCGTCTTCGGCGCCATTCTCGGCACGGGCGTCGGGGGCGGCGTCGTCTCGGATGGTCGTCTCATCAATGCCTCAGGCGGCTTTGCCGGCGAATGGGGCCATGGCCCGATCATCGCATCACATGCCGGCACTCCGCCTGTCGCCATCCCCGCCTATGCCTGCGGCTGCGGCCAGAAAGGATGTGTCGATACCGTTGGCGGTGCTCGGGGTCTGGAACGCCTGCATAAAACGCTGCACGACCTCGATTTCTCCAGCGAGGAAATCATCACCGACTGGCGCAACGGCGAGGAAAAGGCCAATCGCACGATCGACGTCTATGTTGATCTCGTCGCCTCACCGCTGGCGCTCGCCATCAACATCACAGGCGCAACCATCGTGCCCGTGGGCGGCGGCCTCTCGAATGTCGAGGCGCTTCTGGCGGAACTGGATCATGCGGTGCGCGCTCGCATATTGCGTAAATTCGACCGCCCGCTGATCGTACGCAGCGAATGCCGTATCGAACCGGGCCTGATCGGTGCTGCGCTTTTGGGCCTCAAGGCCGAAGCCGCATAGCGCAATTCCAATAAAATCGTGCCGCGACTTTGGATTGCGGCAGAACAGATTTCTAAAGCGTCGGCCACATCCGGACGATCGCGGCAAAGCGCAGCCAGTCCTTTCGCAGAAAGGGCGTCCAGGCTGCTTCCGCGACGGCTGACAGCCGCGGAAAGACCAGCCGGTTGAAATAGCTCCGCGAGGCGAAATTCTCGCCCCAGATGCAGGCCTGGATTCCGCGCATCCGCCCCCTGAGCTCCTCCGGCAATTCGCCTTCGGCTTCGTAGCAATAGGTCTTTTCCGGTGGCGTGAAGCCGGCCCAGCCCGCGCCGGGCTCTCCCCAGTCCTCGGCCTGCGCCATGTCGAGATAGTAGGCCTGCCCAGGCGTCATGACGACATCATAGCCCTCACCCGCAAGCTCGATACCGACCTCCGGCTTCTCCCAGGCCATCAGCAGCGTGCCGTCGCGATCGACACCGCCGCCATGCGAGACCTCGTTCCAGCCGACAAGTTTCTTGCCGCGCTCGGCAAGCATCGCCTTGATCCGCCGCAGGAAATAAGATTGCAGTTCGGCGGTATCTGCGAGCTTCTCACGCTCCATCAGCATTTTGCAGAGCGGCGAGGCAAGCCAGGAACCGTGCGGCACCTCATCCCCGCCGATATGGATATATTGGGACGGAAAGAGCTGGAGCATCTCGTCGAACACCTTGCCGAGGAACTCGTAGGTGAATCCGACCGCCGGATTGAGCGCATTGTTGGGATTGTTCGGCTCGGGGCGATAGCCGCCCGGCGCTTCCTGTCGCTCGACGAGTTGTGGCAGGGAGAGCAGTGCTGCGGTGCTGTGACCGGGTATATCGATCTCCGGCACGACGTCGACACGCAACATGCCCGCATGAGCAACGATTTCCCGGACATCATCCTGGCTGTAAAATCCCGAATGAGGCTCCGCGCCGTCGCCGAATTGCGGTAGAAGCACTTCGTCAGGTCCGTGCTTGGCACCGATCTTTGTAAGCTCAGGATAGGCCTTGATCTCCAGCCGCCAGGCTTCGTCGTCGGTCAGATGCCAGTGGAAAATATTGAGCTTGTTCCAGGCGAGGACATCGATCAGCCGTTTGACATCTGCAACCGGGTAGAAATGCCTGCTGACGTCGAGATGACAGCCGCGCCATTCGTAGCGCGGCTGATCGGCGATGGTGCCGAAGACCGGAAACTGGAAGGTTTCCGGCTCGTGACGTGCTCCGTGCAGCAGTTGCGCAAGACTGATCAACCCATAAAGCAGGCCACTCGCATCGTCGGTGCCAAGAATAATCTCCTTCGCCGTGAAACGCAGTTCGTAGGCCGCCTCCATGATCGAGGATTCCCCTTTGAACCGGATCTGCCGTCCTCCCTCAACCGGCTGAAGCGCGAAAGGCACGTTGTCGTCAGGAAAGAGCCGTTGGTAAAGCGCGAGCACTTTCGCCACGGCCCTGGTATTCTTGGCACTGGTGCCGGCTGCCGGATAGAGTGCGATGGGAGGCATCTCGCCCGGCCGTAACGCCGCATGCAACGGCCAGGGCAGCAGCGAATACGGCTCGCTCACTTCACCCTTCGGCAGAAGCTCCGGCAACGCCCCCTGTTCCACGCCATCAAGCATCAGATCGCCAAAACTGACGGGTGCATGCCGGCCGTCGCCAAGTGTGAGGTAGGCGGACTTGATACCGGCCGTGACATGCTTCGGGCCATTCGTCAGCCCTTCCATTGTGAACCGCCAGCTGCCGCCCGGCTTGACGATGAGACCCTCGGGCGGAGAATATTCGTGAAAATTTGCAACGCGCCGCTTGAGCGTGGCGCCTTCAGCCACGTGCTCGTCCGCCACGTGGGTGAGCGAAGTACAGGCGAGCGTAAAACCGGAGAGCGGTTCGGCGGAAAGATTGAAGAGCGTGAAGGTAAAGCGTCCAAAGCCTCCTTCGACCGGGCTCCAGCTCGCTTCCAAACGGTAATCGACCACAGTCAGATCCTCCCTCCGATGAATATAGGGCGATCTTTACTCCCGTTCAGGCCATAGTCTTCTCGCGCGCCTTCGCGCTACTGCCGCAGACGTCAAGGCCGCCGGAGACAACCGGCAATCTGGCGAAGCTAGTGGTCTGAAGCTGAAACAAAAATGGCGCGGCCTCGACCGCGCCATTGTCTCATTCGGCTGCCAATGCCGGCGGATGATGAATGGTCCCATCCGCCTCTTCCTGGTTGGCATTGGCATGTTCGTCATTCCTGGCCTTCGGTTCGCGGCCGAAGAACAGGGCATAGCCGGCCGGCAGTACAAGGATGGTCAGTACCGTGGCGACGAGGATGCCGCCCATCATGGCGTAGGCGAGCGGACCCCAGAAGACGCCACGCGAGATCGGGATCAGCGCCAGCACGGCCGTCAGCGCCGTCAGCATGATCGGCCGGAAGCGGCGTACCGCAGCACCGACGATCGCTTCCTGCCGGTGCATGCCCGCCTTGATATCCTGGTCGATCTGGTCGACGAGGATGATCGAGTTGCGGATGATGATGCCGAGCAGCGCGATGACGCCGAGGATCGCCACGAAGCCGAAGGGCGCACCGCTGATCAACAGGGCCGAAGCCGCGCCGATGATGCCGAGCGGACCTGTGGCGAAGACCAGCATCGCCTTGCCGAAATGCTGCAGCTGGGCCATCAGCAGGATCATGATGACGACGAGCATGATCGGTGCCTTCGCGGCGATCGAGGCCTGGCTTTCAGCCGAATCCTCGGCCCCGCCCTGGATCTCGATCTTGTAGCCGGCGGGCAGGCTGTCGCGCAGGTCCTTCATGTCGTTGTAGAGCTTGGTCACAACATCGTTCGACTGGACGCCGTCAGGCAGCGTTGCCCGCACCGAGATCGTCGGCAGGCGGTCGCGCCGCCATTCGACACCCTGCTCCATTGACGGCACGACCTTGGCGATCTGCGAGACCGGGACGAAGCCGCCGAAATCCGTCGGCACATAGACCGAATTGACAGCAGAGAGCAGTGATCGGTTCGCATCCGGCTCGCGAGCGACGATCGAAACCGTTTCCTCGCCATCGCGGAAATCGTCGAGCGGTGCGCCGGACATGGCGGTCTGCAGCATCTGGCGGACACGCTGCGAAGTGACCCCGAGAGCACGGGCACGATCCTGATCGATGACCAGTTTCATGGCAGGCACCGGCTCGAGCCAGTCGTCATGAATGGCACCGAGCATCGGATCCCTGGTGAAGCGGTCCTTCACCTGATCGGCAATCTTGCGCACTTCCGCACGATCCGGACCCATGACGCGCATCTGCACCGGCCAGCCCGTCGGCGGACCGAGGAAGAGACGGTCGACCTTGCCGCGGACGGACGGGAAGTCTTCCGCCAGGATCGTCCGGAGCTTGGTAATAAGACGCTCACGCGCTGGCTCGTCATTAGCCATGATGAGGAGCTGCGCATAGTTCGGGTTGCGCAGCTGCTGGTCGAGCGGCAGGAAGAAGCGCGGTGCGCCTTCGCCGATATAGGTGGCGATGAACTTCTTGTCCGGATCGTCCATCATTTTGGCTTCCAGCGCCTTGGCCTGGACTTCCACTTCCTTGATGCTGGTCCCCTCGGGCAGCCAGAGATCGACGAGGATTTCCGGACGCGAGGACTGCGGGAAGAAGTTCTGGGGAATGAACTGAAAACTCCAGAGGCTCGCGACGAACGTGCCGAGCGTCAGCGCAAGCACGATGACGCGATGACGCACCGCCCAGCCGACCGTGTGGCGCAGGCCGCGATAAAAGCGCGTGTCGAACACGTCGTGATGCTCGCCCGCATGGTGACGCTGCTTCAGGATCATGTAGCCGAGCCACGGCGTGAAATAGACCGCCACGAACCATGAGGTCACCAGCGCGATGCCGACGACATAGAAGAGCGAACGCACATATTCGCCGGCCGTCGATGCCGCAAAGCCGACCGGAATGAAGCCGGCGGTCGTGATCAGCGTACCCGTCAGCATCGGGAACGCGGTCGAGGAATAGGCGAAGCTCGCGGCATCGATCTTGACGAGGCCCTCCTCGAGCTTTCGCTCCATCATTTCCACGACGATCATCGCATCGTCGACAAGCAGGCCGAGCGCGATGATGAGCGCGCCGAGCGAAATGCGCTGCAGGTCGATGCCGAGCTCGTACATGATGGCAAACGTCGCAGCCAGGACCAGCGGAATGGCGATGGCGATCACAAGACCCGAGCGCCAGCCGATCGACAGGAACGAGACGACGAGCACGATGGCAAGGGCTTCGCCCAGCGCATGCATGAACTCGCTGACCGCATCGGTCACGACATCAGGCTGGTTGGAGATCTGATCGACGGCGACACCGTAGGGCAGCGAGTCCTCGAAGCGCTTGTAGGTCGCTTCAACATCCTTGCCGACATCGGTGACCTTGAAGCCCTTGGCCATGACGACGCCGACCTGCACACTATCGTGACCGTTAAAGCGGTATTTGCGCTGATAGGGGTCTTCGAGACCGGAAGTGACAGTGGCGATATCGCCGAGGCGCGTCACCTGGTTGCCGGAGCGCAGGCGCAATTCCCTGATGTCTTCGACCTTGTGGACATTGCCTTCGACCGAGATGCGCACCGAGCGCAGGCCGGTATCGACATTGCCTGCCGGATCGACGGCATTCTGGCCCTTGATTGCGTTTTGCAGGTCGGGGATCGTCAACCCGCGCTCGGCCAGAGCCTTGGAGGAGACGTCTATATAGATCTTTTCCGGCTGGTCGCCGATGATGACGGCCTTCTCTACGCCGGGCGTCGTCAGCAGCATATCGCGCGCTTGAATCGCGAACTTCTTCAGTTCCGGATAGGAATAGCCATCGCCGCTGATCGAATGCAGCGTGATGAACGTGTCGCCGAATTCATCGTTGAAATAAGGGCCGAGCAGACCTTGCGGCAAATCGCTGTTGATGTCGCCGACCTTCTTGCGCACCTGATAGAAGGCGTCGGCAACATCAGCCGAATTCGTATCACCCTTCACCTGCACGGTGATGATCGTGCTGCCTGCCCGCGTATAGGACTTTACCCAGTCGAGATGCGGGGTTTCCTGCAGCTTGCGCTCGATCTTGTTGGTGACCTGATCTTCCATGTCCTGCAGCGATGCTCCAGGCCAGAGCGCCTGCACCACCATGACGCGGAAGGTGAAATCCGGGTCTTCCTTCTGGCCCATGCGGGTCAGGCCGAGCACACCCGTGATGAGGATTAGCCCGAAAAGGAAGCGCGCAATGCTCGGATGACCGATTGCCCAGCGCGAAAGGTTGAACGGGCGCTTTTCCGAAGTGGCGTTGTCCATGATCCTGTTCCCTCTCCCTGGCCGTTCAGCGGACGGCTGCGTCCGTTTCAGCCGAAGCCGATTGCTGGTCGGGAAGCTTGACCTGCAGGTTTTCGCTCATGAATTGCGTGCCGGCGGCGACGACGAGATCGCCGCTATCGAGCCCCTTGGCCACACGCACGCCATCGCCGGTGAAATCCGCGACCTCGATGTCCCTGACGTGAACAGTTTCCGTACCGCGGTCGACAGTCCAGACGACCTGCTTGCCGTCCTTCTGCGCCAATGCGCTCAGCGGAATGGAAACATAGCTGTCGCTATTGCTGACATTGGCCTCGATGGACGCCGTCATGCCGAGTAGTACACGAGGATCATTCGGCAGGCTGACACGCACTGCAAAGGTGCGGGACTGCTGGTCGGCGCTGCCGGAGACTTCGCGAACGGTGCCGTCGAGCACCAGCTTGCTGTCGGCCCAGAAACCCGCCTTCACGGTCTTGCCCGGCTTGAACTGGGCGATATCGTTTTCAGGCACCGCGATCTGCACTTCCTTCTCGCCGTCGACAGCGACGGTGACGACAGGCGCTCCCGAGCCGACGACCTGACCCACATCGGCATTGATGGTGGTCACGATGCCATTGTGGTCGGCCTTGAGCTCGGTATAGCTCACCTGATTCTTCGCCTGATCGAGCGCGGAGATGGCGGCATCGCGAGTCGAAATTGCCTGATCATGGCTGAGAGACGCCTGCTCGACCTGCGATTTCGGCGCGACATTCTTGTCGAAGAGCTGTTCGGCGCGACGATTGACGAGATCGGCGGTTTCAACCGCCTTTTCGGCAGCAGCGAGATTGGCTTCGGCGGTCTTCACGGCGAGTTCGTAATCGGTCGAGTCCATGCGGGCGAGGATATCGCCGGGCTTTACCCGTTCGCCGATATCGACGAGACGTTCGGTAATCTTGCCGTTGACCCGAAACCCGAGGTTCATTTCCGTACGCGCCCTCACCGAGCCGGAATAATCGAGCGTACGGGTATCACCGGCCTTGGCGATCTCGACCACCTTGACCGGACGGATGACTTCCTTGACCTCTGCCTTTTCTTCCGTGCAGCCGGCAACGCCGAGCCCGACCGCACCAAGGAGCGCGAGGCTCATGACGGACGGCACGCGATTGCTGAAGGTCTTGAGCGAAAACATCTTTCGCACTCCTGATTATCTAGGGTTTTCTTGGGCGACGTTGGCCGCGCTTATTTTCTAAGTGCCCTGATCGCAAATTCGATCAGTTCGTCCACGGCCGCACGGTTTGTCTTGGCAAGACATTGGGCAACCATTTGCGGGTGGCAGAGATTGATGGTCGCCGCTCCGAAACAGCGGGAGGCGACCTCGGGGTCTTGGTCGGCGAATTCACCGGAAGCGATGCCTTCGCGGATAACGTCGGCAATCAATGCGTGAATGGAGTCGATGTGCTTCTCGATGACATGCCAGTCGCGTTCGATCGCGACGATCACCATCTCATGCACTTTCTGCTGATCGAGCATCGTGTCGAGCGTCAGCTGGTACTGGCTGCGCACGTACTGGCGCAACCGGTCGGAAGCGCTGATCTTCTGACGGCAGACATTGGCTGCAAGCTCATAGCTCATCGCCAGCATGCGTCCGCAGATCGCCTGATGGATCTCAACCTTGGAGGCGAAGAAACGGTAGATATTGGCAGGCGACATGCCAAGGTCGCGGGCCACATCCGCGACGGTCGTCTTGGAATAGCCGTAGTGGCGGAAAAGCCGCTCGGCCGCATCCAGGATGCGGGTGATATTTTCCTGCCGTGTGACGTCCAGCGTGGTTTCCGCGAGGTCATTCATGGTTTCAGGCCTGATGTTTTACGACTGACGAATTTTGAATTTCGTCAGTCGTAAAATATAATACTTCACTTGTCAATGATTTTGCGATGCAAACAATAATGCCGCAGCCCGGGCAGGCTGCGGCATCAGGAAGAAAATAGGCTTGAAGGATCAGACGAGCTTGACGTCGAGCGTGATCGGAACCGCAGAAAGAGCCTTGGAAACCGGGCAGCCGGCTTTTGCCATCCCGGCCAGTTCTTCGAATTTTGCCTGGTCGGCGCCGGGAATGCTGCCCGACAGCGACAGGTGGATGGCGGTGATGGCAAAGCCGCCTTCCACGCTTTCCAGCGTCACCTTGGCGGAGGTTTCCATATGGTCAGCCTTCAGTCCGGCTTCGCCGAGGATCAGCGACAGCGCCATGGTGAAGCAGCCCGCATGGGCAGCGCCGATAAGCTCTTCCGGGTTGGTACCGGCAACGCCTTCGAAGCGGCTTGCAAAGCCGTAGGGATAATTGCTCAGCGCGCCGCTCTGGGTCGTGATCTGACCTTTTCCGTCCTTGAGACCACCTGACCAATGGGCCGAAGCTGTACGATTGATCTGCATGCCGTCCTCCTGCTCGATTGAATTTTGAAGCGTTGCGCCGCTCCGCCGCGAAGAGCGTTCTGCCCTTCCGACCGGCAATATAGTCCTCTATCCGCGGAAGACGACACCAGATTGAAGGCAAATCATCATACAAGAAGATTGCCTGTGTATGATGATTAAGGTAAGAGACTTGACCAAGAGGAACTTTCCGATGCAGCCCGCAACAAGACGCGATGAGAAAACCGCAGCGGCCGAGCGCCGGCCGCGCGTCCGCCGTAGCGTTACGGCGGCGATTGCCGAGGATATCTGCGCCAGCCGCTACCCTGCAGGCACGCTATTGCCACGCGAAAACGACCTCTGCGAGCTCTATGGCGTCAGCCGTACCGTGATCCGCGAATCCCTGAAGGTTCTGGAATCCAAGGGGCTCGTACGCGGCAAACCACGCATCGGCACCACAGTTTGCGACAAGGACGAGTGGAACATTCTCGATCAGGACCTACTGGAATGGATGGGGCCGCATCTCGGCGATTTCGACCTGCTTGCCAGCATCCTCGAAGCCCGCCGCACCATCGAGCCGGCAGCGGCCGAATATGCCGCAAGTCGCGCCAGCACGCAGGAAATCGCCGATCTCGAAGGGGCCTGGCAGCGCATGCAAGCGGCGAGCGATGATGCCGAGGCCTTCACCGAGGCCGATCTGCTCTTCCATACCGTGCTGCTCAAGGCCAGCCACAACCAGGTCTTTCGCCGTCTCTCCAGCGCCATCCACGCTGCGCTCAAATACGCGCTGCACGCCTCCAACGTCGCCATGCCCGATCACCGCGAGGCCCTGGCCCTGCATGGCAAGGTGGTCGAAGCCCTGCGCCTGCGCGATGCCGCTGGCGCGCGCGATTGCGTCAACCGGATTCTCGACCTCGCCAAACGCGACCTGACCGCCGCCGGCCGGACGAAATGATAAGATATCAGCGGCCACGGCCGTCGATGGGAACACGAAGCGAAACGAAAGTGCGACTGTCATGAAGATCACCAAACTGACCACCTATATCGTCCCGCCGCGCTGGCTGTTTCTGAAGATCGAAACCGATGAAGGCGTCGTCGGCTGGGGCGAACCCGTTGTCGAGGGCCGCGCGCTGACCGTCGAGGCGGCCGTCCACGAACTCGCAGACTACCTCATCGGCAAGGATCCCTTCCTCATCGAAGACCATTGGACCGTGATGTATCGCGGTGGCTTCTATCGCGGCGGCGCCATCCATATGTCGGCGATATCCGGCATCGATCAGGCACTCTGGGACATCAAGGGCAAGGCGCTCGGCCAGCCGATCCATTCGCTGCTCGGCGGCCAGGTGCGTGACCGCATCAAGGTCTATTCCTGGATCGGCGGCGACCGCCCCTCCGACGTCGCCCGCAACGCCAAGGACGTCGTCGCCCGTGGCTTCAAGGCGATCAAGCTCAACGGCTGCGAGGAAATGCAGATCGTCGATACCAACGAGAAGATCGACAAGGCGGTCGAGACCATCGCGACGATCCGCGAGGCGATCGGCCCGCATGTCGGTATCGGTGTCGATTTCCACGGCCGTGTCCACAAACCCATGGCAAAGGTTCTTGCCAAGGAACTCGAACCCTACAAGCTGATGTTCATCGAGGAGCCGGTTCTCTCCGAACACCGCGAAACCCTGAAGGAAATCGCCAACCATTGCTCGACGCCAATCGCGCTCGGCGAACGCCTCTATTCCCGCTGGGACTTCAAGTCGGTCCTGTCGGATGGCTATGTCGATATTATCCAGCCGGATCTGTCCCACGCAGGCGGCATCACCGAATGCCGCAAGATCGCCGCCATGGCTGAAGCCTATGACGTGGCGCTGGCACCCCATTGCCCGCTCGGCCCCATCGCGCTTGCCGCTTGCCTGCAGGTCGACGCCATCTCCTACAATGCCTTCATTCAGGAACAGAGCCTCGGCATCCACTACAACAAGGGCAACGACATCCTCGACTACATCTCCAACAAGGAAGTCTTCCAATATGCCGACGGCTTCGTCTCCATTCCGCAGGGGCCTGGCCTCGGCGTCGAAGTGGACGAGGCCTATGTCATTGAGCGTGCCAAGGAAGGTCACCGCTGGCGCAATCCCATCTGGCGCCACGAGGATGGCAGCTTTGCCGAATGGTAAGCGAAAGGGCCGCGAAAGCGGCCCTTTTTTTCATTCTCCGTGTAGGATATCGGACACTTCATTCGTCATTGTGAAAGCTCAAGGAGGAAATTTCACATGGCCAGAGCAATCGCAATCATTGTTGCCCGCATCATCTTCAGCTTCATCTTTTTCATGGCCGCCGGCTTCAAGTTCGCCGATATCGGCGCGACGGCCGCCTACATCACCGCGGCAGGCTTTCCAGCGGCCACATTCCTTGCCTGGATCGCCGCCTTTTTCGAAATCGCACTGGCGCTTGCCTTCATATCCGGCGCCTTTTTCACAGAAGCGAGCCTGCTTGCCGCCATCTACGTGATCTTCCTGGCCTTTGCCTTCCATGGCCCCTCGCAATGGCAGCAGAACCAGGCTGAATTCGGCTTCTTCGTCGATCACTTCACCTTCTTGGCCGGTCTGCTCTTTGCCGCCGTTCACGGACCGGAACGGTGGGCGCTTCGCCACAGCCTCCTGAAATAATCCTCAACGCCACACGCTCCGGAACCAAGAGCCGCCCCGATCATTGCCTTTACCGGCAACCGCAAAGAGGAGCGGCTCATGGAGTTGCAGGGAAAAATTGCACTAGTGACCGGCGCAGGCTCCGGGATTGGCAAGGCGACTGCGCTGAAGCTCGCCGCTGAAGGCGCCAGGGTCGCGGTGCTGAGCCGCACCGAGAGCGAGGTGCTACAAACCTGCCAGGAGATCATCGCCGCTGGCGGTCGGTCGATCGAACTGACCGCCGATACGAGCGACGAGGCCCAAATGCGCGCGGCCGTCGATAAGATGACAGAGAATTTCGGCGGCATCGACATCGTGGTGGCCAATGCAGGCATCAATGGCGTCTGGGCGCCGATCGATGACCTCAAGCCCGAAGAATGGGATCGGACCATGGCCGTCAACCTGCGCGGCACATACATGACACTGCATCTCACCGTGCCCTATCTGAAGATGAACGGCGGCTCGATCGTCGTGGTCTCGTCAATCAATGGCACGCGTACCTTCACCACCCCGGGCGCCACCGCCTATACCGCGACCAAAGCCGGCCAGGTCGCCATGGTTCAGCAGCTCGCACTCGAGCTCGGCAAACATGGCATTCGCGTCAATGCCGTCTGCCCCGGCGCGATCGACACCAGCATTTCCGCCAACACAACATCGCGCCATCGCGAGGAAACCGAAGTGCCCGTCATCTGGCCGAAGGGCGAAATCCCGATCACTGGCGGCAAGGCAGGGTCTAGTGACGATGTCGCCGAAACGATCCTCTTCCTTGCCTCCGAGCGCGCCCGGCATATTACCGGCACGCCTGTCTGGATCGACGGCGGACAGGGATTGCTGCGTTAGGCCGCTTCTGCGTCGTGAGACGATTGCCTTTGCTCGACCAGATCATCAGCGCATATATGCAGTTGCAGCAACGCCCCTGCCGGTCACCCGTTTAACCGCGCGCTTTCCAGCGTGTAAAGCAATTGCGGGCGCTTGACGCCGCGGAGCGCATAGCGGCCGATGCAGGCGAGGACGTTGCGCTCCGCCTCGGGGATCGCCGCTTCGAAATCCGACGACATCAGCACATTGAGATCGACTGAACGGCAGATCGAGGCGATGCGGCTCACCTCGTTGACCGCCGGCCCGATGACCGTGAAGTCCAGACGGTCCTGGCTGCCGATATTGCCGTAGAAGACATCGCCGATATGCAGGCCGATATAGACATCAGTTGTTGGCCGCCTGTCCACCTCGCGTGCAGCGTTGAGCACTGCAAGCTTCTGGCGGAGCAGGCGCTCTGCCGTCAACGCGGCAGAACAGCTTTCCGCCGGCTCCTCGCCCTTGAAGATAGCAAGCACCCCGTCGCCGATCAGCTTCAGAACATTCCCACCGGCTTCATGGATCGCTGTTATCACCGCCTCGCTATATTCATTGAGCAGCGGAATGATCTCTTCCGGCGGCGAATTGTCCGAGATCTTCGTGTAGTTCAACAGATCGGAGAACCATAGTGCTGCCGAAATTCGCTCGGTCTTGCCGCGCGAGATCTTGCCGTCCATCACCTGGCGGGCCGCATCCTCACCGAGATAGACCTCGGCGATCGTGCGGGCGATACGGGCAAGAGCCACGCATTTGATCGCCAGTCCCAGCACCGGCACCAGTTTGCGCAGGATCGCAAGATCCTGGTCGGAAAAGCCCTCCGGATGTTTCGTCGAGAAATGCGAGAAGAAGCAATCCATCTCGCCGATCGTGCCGGCCTCGGCAAAGCGATGCGCCATGGCGACGTAATCGGTATGACCGAGCTTGTAGATCTGGTCCAGCATGATGAAATCGGTCGGATCGCCGAAGCCGATCCGGCGCCGCACCTCTCGATCGCCGCTGGTCCAGAGATGGTAGAAGGCCGAACGACGCCAGGTATCCAGTCCCTGGCCCTCACCCGAAGGGCCATATTCGAACTCGCCCTCGAAATCCTCAACGCTATCCCAGCGAAATGCGCGGCCTTCATGCACGGGATGAAGCGTGTCCATCAGCGCCATGGCGCGATCGAGCCGCATGCCGGCATTGCGGCAGGCTTCGCAGAAGCCGGCAAGCAGCTCCGCCTCGGTCGCACCGTTCAAGCCCTGTTCCGTCACCCATGCTGCGATTGTGCCGACGTCGCTGTGATCCATGCGCTCTCCTCACGATCCGCAAGCTGTAACGTGAATCTGCCGCAGATGAAAAGACAATCAACTCGAACAGACTATTGGCTTGTCGGCATATTATAGGGCGTAACGATTTCGACGGCCGAAAAGGACACCGGCGCCGTCCGGCTGACGGGGATAGTATGGGCCATGATTGCACGGAAAGCGGCGCGCGCATCGGTTCTGAGATCGTGATGCAACACGAAATCGATCCGCCGTTCGGCGAGTAAAGCGCGGTTGTCGGCATCGAGATCATGCGCCACGAAGACCGAGACCGGCCTGCCGGCAGCCTTGAAAGCCGCAAGCACCGCGCGATTGCCGCCGCCGACCGAATAGACCGCATTGATCGAGGGATCATCGGCAAGGGCCTTGGCAACGAGCGTGCCCGTCGCGGCATCCGTGCCATGCCCTTCGCTCACTTCGATAATGCCAATTAGAGGATAATGCGCACGGATCACCCGGCGAAAGCCGATCTCCCGCTCCTCCTCGCCACGAAACCGGCCGCTTGACAGCGTCACCAGCGCCTTGCCGCCGGCGGCACCGAGCAACCGACCGATGAGATAGGCCGCCGTCTCCCCTGCTGCCCGGTTATCGGCGCCGGCATAGGCCGACCGGGCGGAATTCGGCAGGTCGGTTACGAGGGTGACGACTGGGATATTGGCGGTATCGAGCCTTGCGACGGCAGCGACGATATCAGGCACATCAGGCGCCTTCAGCACAACGCCATGTGTGCCACGCAACCGGATCCGGTCGAGAAGCTGTACCAGCTCCGCCGCCCGCATCACCTCGGCAAAATGAAAGCGGCAGCGGAAGACGGTCGGCAGGAAGGTCGCAACCTCCGCTTCGAACGCGGCCCGCACCGCCGTGCTGAACCTGTCAGGCGTTTCCATGACGATATCGATCGTGAGCTTGCGGCCAACCACATCGGCACCCACCTGTTTCTCGAGCTCGACGATTGCCGCCTTGACCCGCATCTCGGTCTGCCGCCGCACGCCGGGCCTGCCGTTCAGCACGCGATCGACTGTGGCAGTGCTGAGACCTGCCTGAAAAGCGATATCCTTGACGAGAAAGGGATGAGCCATGCTTGCAGTTCTGATGGATTTTTGATGGATTCCTGATCTATATCAGGATCGCCGGCGGCGTATAGTCCCTTCATCGGACATGGAGGAGCACCCGATGAAATCAGACAACCAGCAAAAACTGCGCGCCGACCGCGTCTGGCTCACCGAAGACGCCTGCGATCTCAACGATTTCCGCGCACTCGCCGAAAAGACCACGGCCCTTGCCGACTATCCCTCGGCCTCAGCCGTCGAGAAGAACGTGCTGATCTATGACAGCCGCAAGGTGATCGAGGCAGCCTCGACGCCGGAAGGCCGCCGCGCCATTCTCGCCGAAATCTGCGAAGCCTTCGGCATCGGCCCCGGCGTCGTCGTTTTCAAACATGCCTACGAAGACACCGGCATCATCGACCGGGCGAGCACGATCTTCGACGAGATCATCGAGGAGCAGCACCGCAGCTCGACCGGCGGCGGCGACCATTTCGCCAAGCCTGGCGCAAACGACCGCATCTGGAACTCGCTCGAAAAGCACTGCCTTGCCGACCCCGAGAATTTCGCCCGCTACTACGGCAATGCCATCGTGGCGCTGGCAAGCGAGGCATGGCTCGGCCCGCACTACCAGATGACGGCGCAGGTCAACCGGGTGAACCCGGGCGGTGCCGCGCAATCGGCCCACCGCGACTATCACCTCGGCTTCCAGTCCTCCAAGGTGATCGAACAGTTCCCGGCCCATGTTCACCGCCTTTCGCCGGTGCTGACCTTGCAGGGTGCGGTCGCCCATTGCGACATGCCGCTCGAAAGCGGCCCGACGCTTTTCCTGCCGCACAGCCAGACCTATGAGCCCGGCTACCTCGCGCTCAAGCGCCAGGAATTCAAGGATTATTTCGACCAGAACCATATCCAGCTGTCGCTGAAAAAGGGCGATGTCGTCTTCTTCAACCCCGCCCTCTTCCATGCCGCCGGCACCAACCGCTCGAAAGACATCAAGCGCGTCGCAAACCTGCTGCAGGTCTCCTCGGCTTTCGGCCGGGCGATGGAAACCGTCAACCGCGAACGCATGAGCGCAAGGCTCTTCCCCGCCCTCAAGGCACTGAAAGCCAAGCTTTCAGCCGGCGAGATCGCCAATGCCGTCGCCTCCTGCGCGGAAGGCTATTCCTTCCCTACCAATCTCGACCGCGACCCGCCGCTCGGCGGCCTCGCGCCGAAGACCCAGGCCCAGCTCATGCACGAGGCACTCGCCGAAAACTGGAGCGACGACGCCTTCAGCAAAGCCCTTGCCGAACAGGCAGCCAGGAAGCTGAGCTGACGCGGCCATCACAATACCATCATCCAAGAGCCCCTTGCCGCTGGTAAGGGGCCATTCGCATGTCATCAGGAGGAAAAAACACATGAGCACGGATTACGCTCGCCTCGACGGCAAGATCGCCATCGTCACCGGCGGCACACAGGGCCTCGGCGCCACCATTACCCGCCTCTTTGCCGAACGCGGCGCTAAGGGCATCATCATCTGCGGCCGCAACGAGGCCAAGGGCAAGGCGAAGGCGGAGGAGATATCGGCAAAGACCGGCGCGAAGGTCGTCTACGTCAAGGCCGATCTCGCCAAGGTCGAGGATACCAGGAATGTCGTCCATGTCTGCGACCAGACCTTCGGCCGCGTCGATGCGCTGGTCAATGCCGCCGCCATCACCGACCGCGGCACGATCCTCGATACCAGCCCTGAGCTCTTCGACGCCATGTTCGCCGTCAATGTCCGTGCCCCATTCTTCCTCATGCAGGAGGCGGTGAAGGTCATGCGCCGCGAGAAGATCGAAGGCACGATCGTCAATATCGGCTCCATGTCCGCCAAGGCCGGCCAGCCCTTCATCGCTGCCTATTGCGCCTCCAAGGGCGCCTTGGAAACGCTGACGAAGAACACCGCCTACGCGCTGCTGCGCAATCGTATCCGGGTCAATGGCCTGAATATCGGCTGGATGGCCTCCGAAGGTGAAGATCGCATCCAGAGGGAATTTCACAAGGCCGACGACGACTGGCTCGCCAAGGCTGCCGCAAGCCAGCCCTTCGGCCGGCTTGTCGATCCGGAAGAAGTGGCCCGCGCCTGTGCCTATCTCTCGTCCGGCGAATCTGGCTTGATGACCGGCTCCGTCATCTGCTTCGATCAGTCGATCTGGGGCGCTTATGACGGCTCGCCGCATCCGGTCGCGGCGCTCTAACGTACCATTGTAACGCATCAGAGCCCGGCGCCTTTCCGCCTCCGGGCTCTGGCAGATTGCTTCGTTTCCCGCTACGAAGAAACAATATCGATCTGGGAGGAATCGGGCATGGCCGGAAGCGAGCTTTATGACATCAGGGACGAGCGCTTTGGAGCGCTGATCGCCGGCAGCGCCGTGCTGGAGGAATTGTACAGGGGCTGCCGCTGGGCTGAGGGACCTGTCTGGTTTTCCGATCTGAACTGCCTGATCTGGAGCGACATTCCGAACGAACGCCTGATGCGCTGGGTACCGGATGGCTCGGTCTCCGTCTTCCGCTCACCGTCCAACTATGTCAACGGCAATACCCGCGACCGGCAGGGCCGCTTGGTCTCCTGCGAACATGGCGGTCGCCGTGTGACCCGCACCGAGCCTGATGGACGCATTACCGTGCTGGCCGACAGCTTCAATGGCAAACGGCTGAACTCCCCGAACGATGTCGTTGTGAAGTCCGACGGCTCGATCTGGTTCACCGATCCGAGCTACGGCATCATGTCGGATTACGAAGGCCACAAATCTCCGGAAGAGCAGGAAAGCCGCAACGTCTATCGCATCGATGCCGCAACCGGCGATATCGAAGCTGTCGTTACCGACTTCATCCAGCCGAACGGGCTGGCCTTTTCGCCGGACGAGCGCCAGCTCTTCATCGCCGATTCCGGTTCCGCCAATCATGACGTCCCGCGCCACATCCGCGTCTTCGACGTCGTGGATGGCCGCAAGCTCACAAACAGCCGCTACTTCTGCTCGATCGATAACGGCATACCGGATGGTTTCCGTTTCGATGTCTCGGGGAATCTCTGGACCAGTGCCGCCGACGGTGTGCACTGCTTTGCCCCAGACGGGACGCTGCTCGGCAAGATCAAGGTGCCGCAGACCGTCTCCAACATCACCTTCGGCGGCCCGAAGAAGAACCGCCTCTTCATCACCGCAACGCAGTCGCTCTATTCGATTTATACGACGACGAACGGAGCGCAGTACCCGTAAGCCTATCCCTTGCGGGCTGCCGCCCTCAGCCCCTGCTGGAAAACCTGCTTCATCTCGGCAAAACCGTCAAAGCCGAGATGATGCGCAAAACGGATGACGCTGGTCTGCGAGACATTGCAGCGCTCGGCGATCTTCTGGCTGCATTCGAAAGCGAAGACATCAGGCCGCTCGGCGGCAAGCCTCGCCAGTGCATCGAGCCGCTGCGGCAGATCGCGATGAATGGAAACCCAGAATGCCTTGCTGAGAAAGGCATCTCCGTCGGCCTTCATCGAAACAGTCTGCATTCCAGCCTCCATCGTTTACCGCCCGCGGAGGCCAGGATCATCATGGCCCCAGCCCCCACGGGAGGAACTCTTTAAGCCTTCACCTTGTCCGGCCGCCCGTGCAGCGGCTCCTTGCGGTGCCAGTTTTCGAGGATGCGGCCGTCGGTGTGCTTCTGTTGCGCCCAGCGGATGCCGTTCGAGATGACCTTGTGAACGGTCTTGTCGTGATAGATCGGATAGGTCTCATGGCCGGGGCTGAAGAAGAAGATACGCCCGCGACCGCGTTGGAAGGTGCAGCCGCTGCGGAACACTTCGCCGCCCGAATACCAGGAGATGAAGACCAGTTCGTCCGGCTGCGGAATGTCGAAGGGCTCGCCATACATTTCCGAAGCATTGACTTCGAAATAGGGCGGCAGGCCCTCGGCGATCGGATGCGAGGGATTGACCACCCAGACGCGCTCCAGATCGCCCTCTGGCGTTTCGCGCCAGGAGAGATTGGCGTTGGTGCCCATCAGCCGGCGGAAGAGCTTGGAGTGATGGCCGGAATGCAGGACCAGAAGGCCCATGCCCTTCAGAACCCGCTGCTGCACACGGTCGATCAGCCCGTCGCTGACTTCCTCATGCGCCATATGCCCCCACCAGAGCAGCACGTCGGTATCGTTGAGCACGGAATCCGGCAGGCCTTCATCCGGATCGTCGAGCGTGCCGCGACGGATCTCGAAATCGGGATGGGCAATGCCAGCAGCGATCGCGCCGTCGATACGATCGGGATAGATATCCTGGACTTCCTTGTGGACCTGCTCGTGGCGTCCTTCATTCCAGATCGTGACCTTGATTGTCATGCTATTCCTCGATGTTTCAAATTTGAGCCGAACGGAGAACCCGGCCGGCGGAATCGAACAGATGGCAAGCGGCGCGCTCGGCTGTGAGCGAAACGCGATCGCCGGGACGAATGGTCATGTCGCCTTCTGTGCGCACAACGATCGGCTGCTCCTGCGACCCAACTGTCAGATAGGTCTCGACACCAAGCCGCTCGACGATGACGACCTCGGCCGAAAAATCGCCCTGCCCCTGCGGCGCGAGCCTCAGATGCTCAGGCCGGATGCCGAGTTTCGCCTCACCCTGCGGCACGGAGCCGTTTGCATCCGTCAGATCGATCGCAAGGCCGAGCGGGCTTTCCAGATGCACCTTGCCGACATCCCGGCGTGTTGCCGTCATCGGCAGCACGTTCATTTTCGGCGAGCCGATGAAAGTCGCGACGAACTCGTTTTCCGGCTGGTGATAGAGTTCCATCGGTGCGCCCTGCTGGGCAACGACACCCTTGTTCAGCACGACGATACGATCGGCCATCGTCATCGCCTCGACCTGGTCATGCGTGACATAGACCACAGTCGCCTTCAGCTCGCGATGCAGGCGCTGCAGCTCGGCGCGCATCTGCACGCGCAGCGCAGAATCGAGGTTCGACAGCGGCTCGTCGAACAGGATCAGCGACGGCTTCTTGATGATCGCGCGGCCGATCGCCACGCGCTGGCGCTGGCCGCCGGATAGTGCTCCCGGCTTGCGGCTGAGATAGTCAGTCAGCTGCAGGATCTCGGCGACACCTTCCACCTGCTTCTTGATTTCGGCTTCCGGCACCTTCTTGAGGCTCAGCGAAAAGCCGATATTTTCTGCGACCGTCATATGCGGATAGAGCGCGTAGGACTGGAATACCATGGCGATGCCGCGCTTGTCCGGGGGCACGTCGTTGATGCGCTGGCCGTTCAGCACCAGATCGCCCTCATCGATGCCTTCGAGGCCGGCGATCATGCGCAACAGCGTGGACTTGCCGCAGCCCGACGGGCCGACGAACACGGCGAATTCGCCATCCTCCACCGTGATATCGACGCCCTTGATGACTTCGAGCGCGCCGTAGAATTTGCGAACGTTTCTGAGATTGATCATTCGTTTCTCTTTCTTGATCTCAGCCCTTCACACCGCCCGAGAAAGTCTGGACGAGGAAGCGCCGCGCAAAGCCGAAGGCGACGACGGCAGGCAGCAGGTAAATGAAGGCGAGCGCCGTCAGCAGGCCGTAATCGATCTCGTTGATGCGCAGGAAGGCGCGGAAGAGGCCGAGCGGCAGCGTCTGCAGCTCTGGCGACGACAGGAAGATCAGCGGCAGCAGGAAATCGCCCCAGGCAGACATGAAGGCGAAGAGACCGGCGGCCGCGAGCCCAGGCATGGCAAGCGGAATCAGCACGCGGCGGATGCGCTGCATCATCGTCGCCCCGTCCATGACGGCCGCTTCCTCATAGTCGCGCGGCAGGCCGTCGAAGAAGGTCTTCATGATCCAGAGAGCCAGCGGCAACTGCATGGTGGCGAGCACCAGCATGATACCGAGATAACCGTCGATGAACCCGGTCCAGCGCATGATATCGCGGGCATAGCTTCCGAAGATCGGCCGCAGGATTGCAGCCTCCCCATTGTTCAGCGTCAGCAGGAACTTGTAGAGCGGCACGACGAGTGCCGTCGGCGGCAACACGCGGATCAGCAGGATCGCGTAGAGGAAGGGCAGCTTCCACCAGGCCCGCGTGCGCGACAGCGCATAGCCGCCGAGCCCCGCCAGAACCATGACGATAAGCGTCGCTCCGCCGACCACGAAAAGCGAGTTGAACAGCCACTTCGCCCCATCCTCTTTGGTGAAGACGCGCACATAGTTTGCGAACGTCCACTGCTCCGGCCAGCGCAGGAAGAGCTGCGCATTGCCGTCGAAGGAGGCGAGCAGCACCCAGAAGAAGGGCACGGCGCAGAAGATCGAGATGATCGACAGCGTTGCGTAGGCAAGCACGTCGGAGCGGGTCTTGTTGGCCCCTTCGCTTGGGGAAATAGCGGTCATGTCAGACCTCCACTTTCATGGCCCGGACATAGCCGATACCGAGGATCAGCGAGATGATGAGCGCGACGACCGCGACCGCAGCACCGTAACCGAGCTGGAAGGCCGTGAAGGACTGGTTGTAGATGTAGATGCTGACGACCTCCGTCGCCCCGCCCGGGCCGCCGCGCGTCAGCGCGTAGACGAGACCGAAGACGGCAATGGTGGAGACGGCCGAAATCAGCATGTAGAGCAGGATTGTCGGCATCATCAGCGGCAGGGTGATGCGGCGGAACATCTGCGACGGTGTCGCGCCATCCATGCGCGCCGCCTCGTAGATCTCGGAGGGAATGGTGCTGAGGCCAGCCGTCAGCAGGATCATCGCGGTCGCGATACCGCGCCAGGTATTGACGATGATAATCATCGACAGTGGAAAGGCGTTCAGCCAGTCAGCGGGATCAATGCCGAAGAAGGCAACGATGCGCGAGAGCGTCGCATGTTCGCCGCCGGCCAGCATCGAGATCCACATGAAGCCGGCAACGACTTCCGGGGCGGCATTCGGCAGAAGAATAATCGAAGAGAAGAACTGGCGGAAACGGATCGGCCGGCGCAACGCCATTGCCGAAATCAGCCCGAGCACGAACTGCCCGATGACGGCAGAGCCCATGACGAAGACGAAGGTGACGAACAGCGAATTCCAGAACTTCGCATCGTTGAAAAGACGCACATAGTTGCGGATGCCGACGAAGCGCGGCCGCAGGGCCGCAGCTCCCGTCAGCGCCTCATTGGTGAAGCTCAGATAGACGGAATAGAGGGCGGGATAGATCACAAAGGCCAGAAGCAGGACCAGCGACGGCAGCAGAACCAGCAGGAGTTGGCGCTCGGTTCGCTTTTCATGAGAGTTTCGGGCCATTGAAGCTCACAACCTTATCGAATGAAATCGGGAAGACGCGGCGAGAATGCCGCGTCCCCGTCTTGGCGGGAGGAAGATATCAGTGGCTTACTTGACCATGTCGTCGCCGAGCGTTTCCTTGACGTAGTCGACAAGGATCTTCTGGGCGCCGGCTGCATCGGTTTCCTTGCGCAGCAGGGCTTCGGTGGCGCGCGCCACACCTTCGGCAACTGTGCCGAAGCCGGAAGCCTGCTTCAGGAAGACGCCGTTTCCAGCAGCAGCATGGATCGGAACGAGTTCCGTCAGCTTCTGGAATTCCGGATCCTTGGCGGCATCCTTGCTGGCCGGGATGTTGCCGATGCGGGCAGCATAGGAAACCTGTGTTTCGACCGAGCCGATTTCCATCAGCGCCTTCTTGGCAAGTTCCACATTGGCCGACTTGGAGTTGACGGCCCACGGAGCAGCGAGGTTAGCAAGCACGTACTGGCCGCCGCTCTGACCCGGAACGGTCCAGGTGCCGACGATCTTGGTCACGTCAGGGATCGGGTTCTTGCTCTCGCGACCCCAGTCGAAAATGTAGCACCAGGAACCGCAGGTGGTGGCGGCAAGCTTGCCGGCCGGGAACATTTCATACTTCGGCACGACCCAGGGTTCCGGTCCGAGCAGCGGCTGCACCGGCATCAGATCCTTGTCGATCAGCGTCTTGTAGACGTTGAAGACATCCTTCACGCCTTCGCCGTTCAGATCGAGCTTGCCGTCGGCATCGACGAGCTGCGGCGTCTTGGAACCAACGATCAGGTGCTGGAAGCCTTCGTCGAAGGCGCCGCTGCCCCAGGAAACGCCGGCAGGGAAGAGCAGGCCGTAAGAACCGGTCTTCTGCTTCACCTCGGCTGCGCGGTCGAGCAGTTCCTGCCAGGTCTTCGGCTGTTCGGTGGAGATGCCGGCCTTTTCGAGAACGTCCTTGCGGTAATAGATTTCCTGAATGCCGAGCATGAACGGCATCACATAGGTTTCACCATCCGGGCTGACGGCGAGCTGCTTGGCGACGTCATAGAGGTTGGCATAGCCGTCCCAGGCCTTGAACTCGGCGCTAACAGGAGCGAGGTAACCGGCTTCAACCATATCGGCAACGGCAGCCGTCGTGGGGATGGAGAAGAGGTCTGGCGCATTACCAGCCCCCAGTTCGGTCAGGAGCTTGGTGAGATAATCCTTGTCCGGCGCTGGATATTCGACGACCTCGACGGTCACGCCGTATTTTTTCTCGATCCGCTCGACGGTCGACTTCATCGCGTCGATGCCGGCCTGGCCGTGATTGGCGATACGAATTGTTTCAGCATGGGCCAGCGTCGAAACCGCGCTGAGCAGGATGGCGCACAGGCCACCGATAACCGTCTTCTTCAACGGAAGTCCTCCCTTTTTTAGAGCCACGGCGCCCTCCAGCACCGGCGAAGAAAATGTACACGCATTCTGAATGCTGACAAGATGATTTTTAAAGCCGCAACCAACTCAAACATACAATATTGATTTTATTGAGTTATTTATAACTTGCACCAATGGTGACGTTTGTGTAATCGTTTGCACAACGATATCAGGGAGGATTTCGATGTCTCAGAAATTGCGCCTCGGCGTCATCGGCGCCGGCTTGAAGGCGGCTGAATATGCTCAGAGCTGGGCGAAGATGCCGGAAATCGAATTCGTAGCGCTCGCCGACACGACGGAAACCTCCAGAAAGCGCCTCATCGACGTCTGCACCGCAGCCGGAGCACCGGAGCCGAAAAGCTTCGAGGACTACCGCGACATGCTCGCAAAATGCCGTAGTGAACTCGACATCATCTACGTCTCCACCCCGCACGCTTTCCATGCCGAACAGGCGACAGCCGTTGCCGAAGCCGGCCTCGATCTTTTCCTCGAAAAGCCGATGGTCACGACCGTCGCCGAGGCAGAAACGCTGATCGCCGCACAGAAGAAGAGCGGTGTCACCATCGTCACCGCCTTCCAGGGCGGCCTTTCGCCGCTGGTGCTCGATACCCGCAAACGGGCCCTCTCCGGTGAATTTGGCGATCTCATCGCCATTTCCGGCATGATCTGGGAAAGTTGGTCTTCCAACTATGACGGCCACTGGAAACAGCAGCCGGAAATTTCCGGCGGCGGCTTCATGTTCGATACCGGCGCGCACATGATGAACACCGTCTGCCTGCTCGCCAATTCCGATTTCGACAGCGTGTCCGCCTATATGAACAACCACGGAAAGAAGGTGGATATCGCCACCGCCGTCTCCGCCCGCCTGAAGAACGGCGCGCTGGCGACGCTGACGGCCGCCGGCGAGGGCCCTCCCGGCTGCGCTTCCTACATCACCTTCTTCTATTCCAAGGCGATCGTACGCATCGATGCCTGGGGCGGCTGGCGCGAGATCAGCATCGGACGCACCAGCGAACCGCGCGAAGAAGCCGAGATTCTCGGCAATCCGATGAAGAATTTCCTCGCTATCCGCGCCGGAACGATGGAAAACTCCGGCTCCGTTGAAATGGGTCTCAGATTCGCTAGGCTCTGGGATGCAATCAAGGAATCGGCAGCAGCCGACGGCACCCCCGTCAGGATCGCCGGATAGGCGCAAAATAATGAGCGGAACGAACAGACGGCGGATCACCTCGAAGGAACTGGCGAAACTCGCTGGTGTGTCCTCGGCGACGATTTCGAGGGCTTTCTCGCCGGATTCCAGGATCGGAAGCGCCACGCGCGACCGCATCCTCGCCGTTGCCCGCGAATATGGCTACCAGCCGAATGCGATCGCCCGCTCGCTGAACAACCAGCGCTCGCGCTTGGTCGCACTCGTGGTCAATGCCATCGGCAACCCTTGCGAGGCCGAGGAGCAGCAGCTCCTCGTCCACCGCCTGCAGGCCCGCCAGCTCCTGCCGATCCTGCTCTGCTGCGCTGATCATTCGGACCGCCTGCAGCTGATGCGGCTCGCCTCCACCTACCAGGTCGATCATGTCGTCATCTTCTCCGACATGGTCTCGATGCAAGATGCGGTCGATATTTTCCACACGACCAAGCCGATCATCGTTTCCTTCGAGCCGCTGGAAAACGAGGATGTTTCCAACATCCGCATCGACGGCGCGGTCGGCGCCGGCGAGATCATCGACAAGATTGTCGGCGACGGAAAGAAGCGCTTCGCCTATCTCTCCGGCACCAAGTCGAGCTGGATCGACAAGCTGCGCCGCAGGTGGTTTGCCGACGCTCTGGCGCGTCATGGCCTTGCCTTCGAAGCGGAAGCCTTCGGCGACTATTCCTATGATTCCGGCTTCAAGGAAGCCGTCCTGCTGCTGCACCGCTCGAAAGTCGATGCCATCATCTGCGGCAATGACGTCATGGCGATCGGCGCGCGCGATGCCGCCCGCCGCGTCCTCGGCAAGAATACGCCCGAGGATATCGCCATTGTCGGTCAGGACGGTATCGCCATGGCCGCCTGGGATTGCAACGACCTGACGACGCTGAGCCTCGACCACGCAGCCTTCATGGATGCTGTCGTCGAAGTGATCGAACGCCACGAGGCCGGCGACGAAGGCCCGCACAGCATCACGCTTGCCTGCACGCCCCGCTGGGGCTCGACCGCCTGAGGGGCGGTTCATTCATTCGCTTCGAGGAGGACTACCGATGATCACCCTTTGCCGCGCCGCTAGCAGGCGCCACCTCTCTTCTGCCGCCTGCCGGGGAGAATGAGATGCGCTCAGTCGTTTCCTTGAATGAATCCTGGAGCTTCCACGAGGGCTTCGGCCAGAACCTGACGGAAGCCTTCGATGGCGCCGCGATGGTCCATCTGCCGCACACCGCCGTCGAGCTGCCCTTCAACTATTTCGACGAGAAGCGTTATCAGCGCGCCTTCACCTATCAGAAGGTGCTGCGCTGGCTGCCGGAATTCGAAGGCCGCGAAGTTTCCATCCTCTTCGACGGCGCCATGGCTGACAGCGTCGTCTATCTGAACGGCGAAGAGATCATCGCCCACAAGGACGGCTACACGCCGTTTGAAGCTCGTCTTACCGGCAAATTGATCAAGGGCGACAACCTGATCACCGTTAAGATCGACGGCAGCGAGAACCCGGCGATCCCGCCCTTCGGCGGCCGTATCGACTATCTGACTTATGCCGGCATCTATCGCGACGTCTGGCTTAAAGTCACCGACAAGGTTTCGATCCGCAATATCAAGATCGAGACGCACGATGTCCTCTCGGACAGGAAATCGGCGACAGTACGTGTCGATATCGCCAACCCGCAGGGCCTCACCTATGCGGCAACGGTGACCGGATCGCTGCGGGACGCGCATGGCAACATTCTGGCGAGTGCTGCCGGCGAGACGATCGGGACCAGCACCACTCTTTCCTTCGGCGGCCTGACCGACATCGAACTCTGGGATCTGTCGAACCCGGCGCTCTATGAAGTTTCCGTCGAACTGAAGACGGAACATGGCGCCGACCGGACCACCGGCCATTTCGGTTTCCGCACCGCCAAATTCACCCCGGAAGGCTTCCTGCTGAACGGTCGCCCCGTAAAGCTCCAGGGCCTCAACCGCCATCAGGCCTATCCCTATGTGGGCTACGCCGCCGGCCGCTCCGCGCAGGAGCGCGACGCCGATATCATGAAGACGGTGCTGAAGTGCAATATCGTGCGCACCTCGCACTATCCGCAGTCGAAATGGTTCCTCGACCAGTGCGACCGCATCGGCCTGCTCGTCTTCGAGGAAATCCCCGGTTGGCAGCATATCGGCGATCTCGACTGGCAGAATGAGTCCATCGAGAACGTGCGCCGCATGATCGAGCGCGACTGGAACCACCCCTCGATCATCATCTGGGGCGTGCGTATCAATGAATCGCTCGATAGCCACGACTTCTATACCGCCACCAACCGCCTGGCCCACGAACTCGATTCCACCCGCCAGACCGGCGGCGTTCGTTACCTGACGGAAAGCGAGCTGCTCGAAGACGTCTACACGATGAACGACTTCATCCTCGGCAATGAGGAACTGCCGGGTGCAAACCGCCCGCGCACGGCCCTTCGCAGCCAGCAGGAAAATACCGGCCTCTCCTATAAGGTCCCGTACATCATCACCGAATTCAACGGCCACATGCATCCGACCAAGATGTATGATGCAGAGCAGCGCCAGGCAGAGCATGTGCGCCGCCATCTGGAAGTGCTGAACGCGGCCTATGGCGATCCGGATATTTCTGGCGCGATCGGCTGGTGCATGTTCGACTATAACACGCACAAGGATTTCGGCTCCGGCGACCGCATCTGCTATCACGGCGTCATGGATATGTTCCGCGAACCGAAATTCGCGGCCTACGTCTATGCCAGCCAGTGCGACCCTTCGGAAGACGTCATCATGAAGCCGGTCACCTTCTGGGCGCGCGGCGAACGCAGTATCGGCGGCGTGCTGCCACTGATCATCCTGACCAATTGCGATGAGGTGGAGCTGAAATACGGTTCGCTGACGAAGCGCATCGGTCCGGACCGCGAAAACTACCCGCACCTGCCGCATCCGCCCGTCGTGCTCGACCACCGCCATTTCACACAGGACGAACTCGGCCGCTGGGGCCTGGAATGGATCGACGGCGAATTCACCGGCTTCGTCAACGGCGAGCCTGTAGCCAGCCTGACGCTCGCGGCCGATCCGCTGCCGACCGCACTGGAAGTCGTGCCCGACAGCACCACGCTGAAGGCGCGCGAACGCGACACGACCCGCGTCATCATCCGCGCGCTCGACCAGCGCGGCCAGCGGCTGCCGTTCCTCAATGAGGTTGCAACCTTGACCGTGAAGGGGCCCGGCAAGATCGTCGGGCCAACGGCCGTACCGCTCCAGGGCGGAACGACGGGCTTCTGGCTGGAGGCAACAGGCCTGACGGGCGAAATCACGGTCGAAGCGACCTCGAGCCACTTCGCACCAGTCACGATTTCCGTGGCGGCCGTCTGACGGCCGCCAGAGAATATTTTGCTGGCTAAGCGATCCGCAACTGGCTGGCTGGATCGAAGAAGACCGCCTTGTCGAGATTGAAGGCAAGGCGGGTATTCTGGCCCGGCAGGATGCCGGTATCCGCTCCAAGGCGCGCCACTACCGACTTGCCGCCGAGCTTGGTGACGGCAAATGTATCTGAACCGGCCGGCTCCACGACCTCGATGGCGCAATCGCCATGGACGACCGACTTTGCCTTGCGGTCAGCTCCGTCAATATCCGTCAGTGCTTCCGGACGGATCCCGAAGATGACCTGCTTGCCGGTATAACCTGTCAGGCTGTTATTGCCGGCATTGACGGGCAGCTTCAGCGGCTCGCCATTCGGCCGCTCCAGCGAAACCTGCAGCCCGCCGGCGCCATTCTCGACGGTGGCGTTCACCAGGTTCATCGCCGGCGATCCCATGAAATCCGCCACGAACACATTGGCTGGGCTGTTGTAGATCTCGGCGGGCGTGCCGAACTGCTGCAGCACGCCATCCTTCAGCACCGCAATCTTGGTCGCCAGTGTCATCGCCTCGATCTGGTCGTGGGTGACGTAGACGATCGTCGTTCCCATGCGCTGGTGGAGGCGCTTGATTTCCGTACGCATGTCGACGCGCAGTTTCGCATCGAGGTTGGAGAGCGGTTCGTCGAAGAGGAAGACCTGCGGATTGCGCACCAGCGCGCGCCCCATCGCGACGCGCTGACGCTGGCCACCTGACAGTTGCGAGGGCTTGCGATCGAGCAGATGGCCGATCTGCAGCATGTCGGAGACCTGCTTGATCGCCTTTTCGCGCTCTTCCTTCGGCACGCCGCGGATTTCCATGCCGAAGGCAATGTTGCCGGCAACGGTCATATTCGGATAGAGCGCGTAGCTCTGGAAGACCATGGCGATATCACGCTTGGACGGATGCAGATCATTGATCGCACGGCCGTCGATACGGATTTCGCCAGAGGTGATCGCCTCGAGCCCGGCAATCGTGTTGAGCAGTGTCGACTTGCCGCAACCGGACGGACCGACCAGCACCAGGAAGCCGCCCTTTTCAAGCTCCAGATCGATCCCCTTGAGAATATCGACGGCGCCGAAACGCTTCTTGAGACCGGAAATTTCAAGGAAAGCCATGGATCACCCTTTGACGGCGCCCGCCATCAGACCGCGCACGAAATAGCGGCCGGCGAGGATATAGACGATGAGCGTAGGAACGGCCGCGATCATCGCCGCAGCCATGTTGACATTGTATTCGACCACGCCGGTCGAGGTATTGACGACGTTGTTCAGCGCCACCGTCATCGGCATGGATTCGCCCGTACCGGCATAGGCCGAGGCAAACAGGAAGTCGTTCCAGATATTGGTGAACTGGTAGATGACCGTGACCACGATGATCGGCAGCGAATTCGGCAGCATGATGCGACGGAAGATCTGGAAGAAGCTCGCGCCATCGACCTGCGCTGCCTTCACCAACTCCGTCGGGAAGGCTTCGTAGAAATTGCGGAAGAAGAGCGTCGTGAAGCCGAGACCGTAGACGACATGCACGAAAACCAGGTTCACCGTCGGATTGCCGAAGCCGAAGCTGAATCCGGTCGCGTTCTGAAGGGTCGTGCCAAAACGGCCGAGAAAACCGAGAATGGTGGCCATCGGCAGCAGCACGGACTGGAACGGTATGAAGCAGGCAAACAGCATCAGGCCGAAAACCAGCGTATCGCCAGGAAAGCGCCACTTGGTCAGTACGTAGCCGTTGAGCGCGCCGAGAATGGTGGAGATCGCGACGGCCGGCACGACCATCTTGATCGAATTCCAGAAGTAGCCCTTGATGCCGGCGCAGGTGAGGCCGACACAGGTCTCGCCCCAGGCCTTGAACCACGGATCGAGTGTCGGCGACTGCGGCAGCGCCAGCATATTGCCGTTCTGGATTTCGTCCATGGTCTTGAACGAGGTCGTCAGCATGACGAAAAGCGGCATCAGGTAAAGAACGGCAAAGATCAACAGCAGGCCGTAGATGACGACACGGCCGATCCAGCGACCGCTAGTGCCGCCATGCGAAGTTGCGATTTCGGAAGAGGCAATGCTGCTCATCGTCCCTTCTCCCTCAATTCGGAATAGAGATAGGGAACGATGATGGCCGAGATGGTCATCAGCATGATGATGGCGCTTGCAGAACCGACAGCCATTTCATTCCGCTTGAACGTGTATTCGTACATGAAATTGGACGGCAGCCAGGCCGAGCCACCGGGGCCGCCGGAGGTCAGCGCCACCACAAGGTCGTAGGACTTGATCGCCATATGGGCGAGCACGATGAAAGCCGACAGGAAGATCGGTCGCAGCAGCGGAATGATGATCCGGCGGTACATCTGGAAAGGCGAGGCGCCATCGATCTGGGCAGCCTTCATGATCTCGCCGTCGATACCGCGCAAGCCGGCAAGAAACATCGCCATGACGAAGCCGGAGGCTTGCCAGACACCGGCGATGACGACGGTGTAGATGACGAAGTCCTTGTTCTTGATCCAGTCGAAATGGAAGCTCGTCCAGCCGAAATGGTGCAGCGTCTGCTCGAGCCCGAGGCCCGGATCGAGGAACCATTTCCAGGCAACGCCTGTCACGATGAAGGACAGCGCCATCGGATAGAGGAAGATCGGCCGCAAGATGCCTTCACCGCGGATCTTCTGATCGAGAAGTATAGCCAGCATCAGCCCGAGCCCAAGGCAGATGAAAATATAGAGGAAGCCGAAGATCCCCATATTGGTAATCGACGTGTACCACGAGGACGGCGGGTCGCTCTCGAAAGTCCAGCGCCAGAGCCGCTCGTAGGCACGCGTGCCCGTTAGCGCATAGGACGGAAAGGTCTTGGAATTGGTGAAGGAGAGATAGGCTGTCCAGACGATGAAGCCGTAGACGAAAATCACCGTGATGAGAAAACTTGGCGCCAGCACGATCTTCGGCAGCGCATCTTGCAGCCGGCCACGAATGGACGTCCGGCTTGAGGACTTCGACGTCAGTATCGGGTCTGTGGTCGCAACTGTGCTCATGAAATCATCTCCTCCAGCACCCGCAGGGGCTGAGGCTTTCCCGCGCATCGCGCGGGAAAGCCGTTGTCGATGGGAATATTAGCGGGCGTCGTCGATGGCCTGGACGAGCTGGGTAACAGCGTCGTCGGAGGTCTTGATCTGACCATGAACGAACTTCGAGACAACGTCCTTATAGGCGTTGGCGATAGCCGGAGGCGCGCCATAACCCTGTGCCAGCGAGCCGAACAGCGTGCCGCCCTCGTTGGCAGCTTTCAGGTCGGCAATACCCTTCTTGCCGCAAGCGTCGAAATCCGTATCCGGAACGTCGGTACGGGCCGGAACCGAACCCTTGACGACGTTGAAAGCGGACTGGAAGCTCTTCGACAGCGTTGCCGTGGCGAGCGCTACCTGAGCGGCCTTGCGGTCGTCAGGAACGTTGAACATGCCGAACATGTCGGAGTTGTAGATCACGCTGCCGTCGGTGCCCGGGAAGCGGTAGCACAGGAAGTCGGCATCAGGGGTCTTCTTGGCGGCAACGAATTCACCCTTCGCCCAGTCACCCATGACCTGCACCAGAGCGTCGCCCTTGATGACCATCGCGGTTGCCAGGTTCCAGTCGCGGCCCGAGAAGTTCGGGTCGACATACTGGATGATCTTGGCAAGGTTATCGAACGACTTCTTCATCGTGTCGGACTTCAGCGAAGCCTCGTCGAGGTCGTTGAAAGCCTTCTTGTAGAATTCCGGACCGCCGGTCGACAGCACGATGGAGTCGAACATCGTGGCTTCCTGCCAGTTCTGACCGCCAAGTGCGAGCGGAATGACACCGGCTGCCTTCGCCTTGTCGAGCAGGGCGATCAGGTCGTCGAAGGTCTTCGGCTGCGTGCCGCCGATCTTGTCCATGACGGACTTGTTGATCCACAGCCAGTTGACGGAGTGAACGTTGACAGGTGCTGCGACCCACTTGCCGTCATAGACAGAGAACTTCTGCAGTGCCGCCGGAACGGACTTGTCCCAGCCTTCCTTCTTCGCCGTCTCGGTCAGGTCGCCCATGACGCCAGCCTGGGCGTAGTCAAGCACCGTATAGCCGAGCATCTGCGATGCCGTCGGATAGGTGCCGGCCGCGACCATCGCCTTCAGCGCGGTCATGGCTGCGTCACCGCCACCGCCGGCAACCGGGACGTCCTTCCAGGCGTAACCTTCCTTGGAAAGGTCGCCCTTAAGCACGTTGAGCGCCGCGGCTTCACCGCCGGACGTCCACCAGTGCAACATCTGAACTTCCTTGACATCGGCCGCATGGGCGCTGCCGAAACCAGCCATCATCACGACAGCAAGAGCTGCCGAGCTCAAAAACTTGCGCATGAATATCCTCCCGTTCGTAAGTGGGCGGCGAGACCCTCCTCAGCCACCCCGATGTCTTCCGCCCGTAATGACGATCAAACACCGCACCGCGCCTCCCAGCGCGATTGACAATTTAAAACGTTATAAACGCAGCGACGTCAAGCCCTTCCTCGACTCCCGAGAAAAATATGATTAACTCGCAGCGCCATTGTTTTTATTATATTTTTTTCCAATGCCTAACAAATTGTAAAAATTTAAATCGTTTGCATTGATCGATTGCATGCCGGTTTCATCGTGTTATGGTAGCCGCGATCCAGCACGGAATGTCCTCAGTGACCGAATCGTCCCAACTGCAACGCGGTGAAAATCCAGATGGCGCGCAAAAGCGCGGCAAGCCGACCTTGCGTACCATCGCTACATTGACCGGTCTCGCGGTAACGACAGTTTCGCGCGCACTAAGCGACGCTCCGCAAATATCGGTCGAGACCCGCGAACGCGTTCATCGCATTGCCCGCGAGATCGGTTACCTGCCGGACCGGGCTGCCCAACGCCTGAAGACGGGCCGCACAAACGTCATCAGCATCCTTCTCGATCCGCATCAGGAGGTCGTCGGCTTCGGCACCGCCATCATGTACGGCATCGCCAAGGTGTTGAAAGAGACATCCTATCACCTCGTCGTCGCCCCGAATTTCCTGTCGACGACGGATCTCGAAGCGGCGGAATATATCGTCCGCAACAATTTCGCCGATGGCCTGATCTTCACACGGACGGAACCCTTCGATGCGAGGGTGCGCATGCTGCAGGAGGTTGGCTTCCCATTCGTGTCTCACGGGCGCACGGAGTTTTCGACACCGCATGCCTATGTCGATTACGACAATTATGCTTTCGCCTACGAAGCCACCCGGCGCCTGATCGCCAAGGGCAGGAAGAAGGTTACAGTCGTCATGCCGCCGAAGCGGCTGACTTTCAGCCAGCATATCCTTCATGGCTTCATGACCGCTGTGCGCGAGGCTGGCGTGGCCTACGAGATACCGGAAGCCGTTACGCTCGATTCGCCGGCCAATGAAATTAGAGATTTCTTCCGCGCGCGCGCCACCGCACCCGATGTTCCCGATGGTTTTGTCTGTCCGGGTGAAGTTTCTGCGCTGGCGCTCGTCAGCGCCATGGGTGATGCGGGCAGTATTCTGGCCGAGGACTATGACATCGTCGCCAAGGAGACGTCGCATCTCCTCACGCATCTGCAGCCGAAGATCGAGACCATATACGAGGATCTGGTCGAGGCAGGCGAACATCTCGGCCAGATGCTTCTTCAGCGCATTGGCAATCCGGCAGCAGAGAGCCAGAGCCTGCTCCTGCCGCCGCAGATCAATTTTCCGGTAGCCTAAGCTGCGTCACGACCCGCTGTCGGCTTTTCGCGGAAACCGAAGACTTCGACCGGCTCCCCAAGCCCGCGCAGAGGAAAAGTGCCGAGATTGTCCATCTCTTCCGTGCAGGTCGCCATCTCAACAAAAGCGCGAGACAACAGGACCGGCCGCCTGACTTCCTTGGTCAAGGTTTCAAGCCGCGAAGCGACGTTGACTGCCGGGCCGATGACCGTGAAATCCAGCCGCCGGCGCGAACCGATATTACCATACATAACGTCGCCGACGTGGACGCCGACACCATAGCGCAGTGGATCACGTCCCAGGCGCTGATGTTGCTCATTCACTTTCGCCATCGCCTCCTGCCCTTCACGGATCGCCGTCAGCAGGTCTTCGCAGGCAGAAGGCTTCGACAGCGGGAAGATGGCGAGCAGTCCATCGCCCATGAACTTCAGGATTTCGCCGCCGTGCCGCTCGATCGGATCGGACATGGCATCGAAATAGTCATTGAGCAACTGGATGACGTCGTCGCGCGGCCAGAGATCGGAGATCGCAGTGAAATCGCGCAGGTCGCAGATCATGATCGCCGCACCTACGGTCGTTCCGCTGCCGCGGGTGATGACGCCGGAGAGAATCTGTTCGCTCGCATGCGGCCCGACATAGGTCTGCAGCAGCGTGCGCGCCATGATGTTCTTGAGCCTGATCTCGCTGACGAGAGTGAGAGCCGGCAGCAGGTCGCGCAGGAAATCCACGTGTTCGCCGGTAAAACCGCCGGGCCTATTGGTGGAGAACGTAACGACGTGACGCTTGTCGAACGTATGATCGATCGGCCAGGCGATATATTCGGAATAGCCGTCGTCGCGTAGTTCCTGGTAGAAGGGATAATCGTCGCCCTCCCACAAATCCTCCAGGTTCTTCCGCACCTCGTTGGCGCCGTTATGAATCTCGTTGACCGGGCTGTTGAGGAATTGCGGCGTGGTTTCCACCCCGTAGGCAAAGGTGTTGATCTTCGCCTCTTCCATGCCTTCCACCCACAGGATGCGGGCGCCGATCCATTGCGGATGGTTGGTGCGGAAATGCAGGCTGGAGCGGTTCACCGGTACGCCAGCCGCCAACAGCCGCTTGCACATCTCCACCAGGATATTGTCGATGAAACGTTCACCGCGGGTCTCGTTGATCAGCCAATCGAGAATTCGACGCCTGCGGATTGGCCAGACACCTTCGGCAGCTTCGCTTGCCGGATCAGTCGCTTCGAAAGAGGGCCTCATGAAAAACTCCCGCTACGCCACATTCAACGAACACATCGGGCTGAATGTGGGCGATAGCGGGCCGAATGATAAGAGGCTTCGTAAAGATAAACCTCAGAAATCCCAGTCTTCGTCCTCGGTCGCCACCGCCTTGCCGATGACATAGGAGGAGCCGGAACCCGAGAAGAAGTCGTGGTTCTCGTCGGCATTCGGCGAAAGCGCAGACAGGATTGCCGGATTGACCTTGCAGGCTTCGGCCGGAAACAGCGCTTCGTACCCGAGGTTCATCAACGCCTTGTTGGCGTTGTAATGCAGGAACTTCTTGACGTCCTCCGTCAGCCCAACGCCATCATAGAGCGCTTCCGTATATCTAGCCTCGTTGTCGTAGAGTTCGAGGAGCAGATCGAAGGCGAAGTCCTTGATCTCCTGCCGGCGCTCTTCTGAGAGTTTTTCCAGTCCGCGCTGAAACTTGTAGCCGATATAATAGCCATGCACGGCCTCGTCTCTGATAATGAGGCGGATCATGTCGGCGGTGTTGGTGAGCTTGGCGCGGCTTGACCAGTACATCGGCAGATAGAAACCGGAATAGAAGAGGAAGCTCTCGAGGAAGACACTTGCGACCTTCTTCTTCAAGGGATCGCCGGACGCATAGTGCTCCATGATCAGCGCCGACTTCTTCTGCAGGAACTCATTCTCTTCCGACCACCGATAGGCATCGTCGACGTCGGGCGTGAGGCAGAGCGTGGAGAAGATCGAGGAATAGGAGCGTGCATGCACCGCTTCCATGAAGGAGATGTTGGAAAGCACTGCTTCCTCATGCGGGGTGACCGCATCCGCCATCAGCTTCACGGAGCCGACACCATTCTGGATCGTGTCGAGCAACGTCAGCCCGGTGAAGACGCGGATCGTCAGCTGCTGCTCGACCGGCGTCAGCGTTCCCCACGACGGAATGTCGTTCGACAGCGGCACCTTTTCCGGCAGCCAGAAATTGCCGGTCAGACGGTTCCAGACCTCGAGATCCTTGTCGTCCTCGATGCGGTTCCAGTTGATGGCGCGCACGCGGCTGACCGGCTTGACTTGCATGTTCATGGTTTTCTCCGGTCGGTTATAGCGTGCAGGAGACGCAGCCCTGCACCTCGGTGCCGGACAGCGCCATCTGGCGAAGGCGGATGTAATAGATTGTCTTGATGCCCTTCTTCCAGGCATGGATCTGGGCGCGGTTGATGTCGCGCGTCGTTGCAGTGTCGCGGAAGAACAGCGTCAGCGACAGGCCCTGGTCGACATGCTGGGTGGCAGCCGCATAAGTATCAATGATCTTTTCCGCGCCGATCTCGTACGCATCCTCGTAATAATCGAGATTGTCGTTGGTCATGAACGGCGCCGGATAATAGACGCGGCCGATCTTGCCTTCCTTGCGGATCTCGATCTTCGAGACGATCGGGTGGATCGAGGAGGTGGAGTGATTGATGTAGGAGATCGAGCCCGTCGGCGGCACCGCCTGCAGGTTCTGGTTATAGAGCCCGGAGGCCATGACGACCTTCTTCAATTCCAGCCAGTCTTCCTGCGTCGGGATATGAATGCCGGCGTCATCGAACAGCGCCTGCACCTTCTCGGTCGCCGGCTTCCACTCCTGCCCGGTATATTTGTCGAAATAGTCACCTGAGGCATATTTCGAATTCTCGAAGCCCTTGAAACTTGCGCCATGCTCGACCGCCAGGCGGTTGGATGCACGCAGAGCGTGATAGGTCACCGTGTAGAAGTAGATATTGGTGAAATCGACGCCTTCTTCCGAACCGTAATGGATGCGCTCGCGGGCAAGATAGCCATGCAGGTTCATCTGTCCCAAGCCGATCGCATGGCTGTCGTCATTGCCCTTCTCGATCGAAGGCACCGAAGAGATATGGCTCATGTCGGAAACGGCCGTCAGCGCGCGGATCGAGGTTTCGATCGTCTTGCCGAAATCGGATGAATCCATCGCCATGGCGATATTCAGCGAGCCGAGATTGCAGGAAATATCCTTGCCCATCGTCTTGTAGGAAAGGTCGTCGTTGAATTCGCTGGCCTCGCTCACCTGTAGGATTTCCGAGCAGAGGTTGCTCATGCTGATGCGGCCGGCGATCGGGTTTGCGCGGTTCACCGTGTCTTCGAACATGATGTAGGGATAGCCGCTCTCGAACTGTATTTCGGCGATCACCTGGAAGAATTCGCGGGCCTTGATCTTCTTCTTGGTGATACGGGCATCCGCCACCATCTCGCGATACTTTTCAGTCACCGATATCTCGGTGAAGGGGACGCCATAGACCCGCTCCACGTCATAGGGCGAGAAGAGGTACATATCCTCATTGTTCTTGGCGAGGTCGAAGGTGATGTCAGGCACGACGACGCCGAGCGATAGCGTCTTGATGCGGATCTTCTCATCGGCATTTTCGCGCTTGGTATCGAGGAAGCGCATGATATCGGGGTGGTGCGCATTGAGATAGACGGCACCTGCCCCCTGCCGCGCACCAAGCTGGTTGGCGTAGGAGAACGAGTCTTCGAGCAGCTTCATGACGGGGATGATGCCGGAAGACTGGTTTTCGATCTGCTTGATCGGCGCACCGGCCTCGCGGATGTTCGTCAAGGACAGCGCAACGCCTCCGCCACGCTTGGACAGCTGCAGCGCCGAATTGATGGAGCGACCGATCGATTCCATATTGTCTTCGACACGCAGCAGGAAGCAGGAGACGAGTTCGCCACGCTGCTTCTTGCCGGCATTGAGGAAGGTTGGCGTTGCCGGCTGGAAACGGCCGGAGATGATCTCTTCCATCAGATCGCGGGCAAGCTGTTCATTGCCTCTGGCGAGCGCGAGCGCCACCATGCAGATACGATCTTCATAGCGCTCCAGGTAGCGCTTTCCGTCGAAAGTCTTCAGCGTGTAGCTGGTGTAATATTTGAAGGCGCCGAGGAAGGTCGGGAACCGGAACTTCTTGGCATAGGCTTCGTCGAACAGGTCGCGGACGAAATTGAAGGAATACTGGTCGAGCACTTCCTGCTCGTAATAGCCTTCAGTTACCAGATAATCGAGCTTCTCCCGGAGATTATGGAAGAACACCGTGTTCTGGTTCACATGCTGCAGGAAATACTGCTTGGCCGCCATGCGGTCCTTGTCGAGCTGGATCTTGCCCTCATCATCATAGAGGTTCAGCATCGCGTTCAGCGCGTGATAATCCAGCGCTTCCACGGCCTTGAGCGGCTTGACGCCCGCATCCCGCGTCAGATTTGTCCCCGTGTCCAAAATCGTCCCATCCCGTCTTTGACATTGGCGACATCCTCGGCAGTCCCCAGGAGCTCGAACCGGTAGAGGTAAGGTACCTGGCATTTTTGCGAGATTACGTCGCCGGCAAGCCCGTAGGTCTCGCCGAAATTGCTGTTGCCCGCAGCAATCACGCCGCGGATGTTGGAGCGGTTTTCCGCATCATTGAGGAAACGGATTACCTGCTTGGGCACGGCCCCTTTGCCGCCGTCCCCGCAATAGGTGGGCGAGATCAGCACATAGGGTTCGCGAATGTGGATGTCTTCAGCGCCAGCGGGAATGCGCGCCGCGCGCAGTCCCAGCCTCTCGACGAAACGATGGGTATTTTCGGACCGGCTGGAATAATAGACGATCAGGCCCACCGCTTTTCTCCGGTCAGGAGAGCGCGCTGATCATGTCGGGACGGAAGCCCGCCCAGTGGTTCTCGCCGGCAACGACGACCGGAACCTGCATGTAGCCCATGCCGCGCACGCGATCGAGCGCGTCGGCATCCTCGGAGATATCGATGATCTGGTAGTCGACGCCCAAACGGTCGAGGGCGCGGTAGGTAGCGGTGCACTGTACGCAGGCAGGCTTGCTGTAAACGGTAACGCTCATCATGTTCCTCGTGATGTCAATGGATTCCAGACGCAGAACTAGGATCGGGCGCCTTGCGGCGTCCGAGGGAATGCTTGGTATTGATCTGACAAAGTTGGCGCTTTACACGCCGAACACTCTCCCCCGCACGATCTGCGCGGGCGGCGGTTTTAATGCTTTCAACATGACTTCAATCCCGAAGTGTTCAGCGGACATTCGGGGGCAGCGCAACAGGCGCGGATTTGATCCGCCTGCGTATACGCGACCTTCCGGACACCCCGCCCGTGGATACCTCGTTCAAGGCAGGTCTCCTGGCTCGCGGGTCGAAGCACCCTGCCCCCAGCCTTCCCAAAGCTTCATGCCTCAGTGACCTGAAATCGGACAGTTGCTCGCCGCTTACAGTTGCGGGGGCAGCTCCGGCTTTGTCGCGCCGTCATGGCGAGACGCACCGTATTCCCATCTTAGCCCCCGACCCTCACGAATCGAAGGAACCTTGAACACTAGATATAGTACTCGAATCCCGGTTTGCGTCAACGGATGGTTTGCGCATCGCGTTACGGCATGTTTGAAATCGCTGCATTCCTGTGAAAAACGTGGTTAATGAATGGTTAACGAAAGCAGCCTGTAGAGAAGGCCGCGTCGGAAAGAGCCGGCCCATAGCCGGCTCTCCAGGAATCGATTAGGCGCTCAGGCGCGTGTCGGCGGTGCGGCATTACGCAACTGCCGAGCGGCGGCAACCATGTTGACGAGTGCCGGGCGAACCTCTTCCCACTTGCGTGTCTTCAATCCGCAATCCGGATTGATCCATAGCTGTCCGTCCGTCAGACGCTTCCGCGCCAGCGTCAGGAGCTCCGTCATCTCGGCGACCTCGGGAACGCGGGGCGAATGGATGTCGTAGACGCCGGGGCCGATCTCGTTCGGATATTTGTAGCTGCGGAAAGCCTCCAGCAGTTCCATCTTCGATCGTGAAGTCTCGATCGAGATCACATCGGCATCCATCGCGGCGATGGCATCGATGATCTGGTTGAACTCCGAATAGCACATATGCGTATGGATCTGCGTCTCGTCGGAAACACCGGATGCGCAAAGGCGAAAACTCTCGACCGCCCAGTCGAGATAGGTCTTCCAGTCGGCCTTGCGCAATGGCAGACCCTCACGGAGAGCGGCCTCGTCGATCTGGATCATCGCAGCACCCGCCTTTTCGAGATCGATCACTTCGTCGCGGATCGCCAGAGCGATCTGCCGGCTGACATCCGCGCGAGAAAGATCATCACGCACGAAGGACCAGTTGAGGATCGTCACCGGCCCGGTCAGCATTCCCTTGACCGGCTTGTCCGTCAGCGACTGCGCGTAGCGCCACCACTCGACTGTCATCGGCTTCGGCCGAGAGACATCGCCGAAGATGATAGGCGGGCGGACATAGCGTGAACCGTAGCTCTGCACCCAGGCATGTTGCGTAAAGGCGAAACCGGAAAGCTGCTCACCGAAATACTGCACCATGTCGTTGCGCTCGAATTCCCCGTGGACGAGCACGTCGAGACCGATTTCCTCCTGCCAACGGATCGCCGCTTCGGTCTCCTTTTTCAGGAACGCATCGTAGTCCGCCTCGCTGATCGTACCCTTTGCGAAGGCCGAGCGGGACTTGCGCACATTGGATGTCTGCGGGAAGGAGCCGATCGTCGTTGTCGGGAAGAGCGGCAGGCAAAGCTTGCGCTCCTGCAGGCTGGTCCGCTCGGCAAAACCGCTGCTCCGCGTCATCATCGTCTCATCGATTGCCGCGACCCGCTGCCTAACTTTGAGATCATGCACACGTGGAGAAGCCGCTCGAGAGGCAACGGCCTGAGAGGCTGCAGCAATTACTTGATAAGCCCCGCCGGGACTGCCGAGGGCAGAGAGTTCATCGAGTTTCTGGGTGGCGAAAGCGAGCCACGACGTCAGTTCCTCATCCAGTCCGGTTTCCAGATCCAGGTCGATCGGCACATGCAGCAGCGAGCAGGATGGCGCGATCTGCAGCCGATCCGCGCCGAAGCGCTGAACCAGTGGCTCGATCTTTTTCAGGATCGCGGCAAGGTCCGCCCTCCAGATATTGCGTCCGTCGATGATGCCGAGCGACAGCGTCAAATCGGGGGACGTCTTGAGAAGGGCATCGATCTGCTGCGGAGCACGAACGAGATCGACATGCAGGCCGGAAACCGGCAATGCGAGCGCCGTCGGCAGGTTATCGCCTATATTGCCGAAATAGGTGGCGAGCATGATCTTGAGGTTCGGCACCAGCTCGTGCAGCGCACGATAGGCATGCTTCAGCGCTGCCTGCTCTTCTCCTGAGAGATCCAGCACCAGGCACGGTTCGTCGATCTGCACCCAGTCGGCACCGGCAGCGCTCAGTTCCGCAAGCACCCTCGCGTAAACAGGCAACAGGCGTTCAAGCAGGCTGATCGGTGCAAAACCTTCCTCGGTTCCCTTGGCGAGTTTCAGGAAGGTGACAGGGCCGAGGATGACTGGCCGTGTGTGGATTCCGAGCGTCTTCGCCTCGATGAAGGCATCGAGTGGCCTGTTTGCGGTCAGCGCGAAGAATTGATCGGGACCGATTTCCGGCACCATGTAGTGATAGTTCGTGTCGAACCACTTGGTCATTTCCAGCGCCGGCACGCCATGTCCGTGATGGTGCTTATGGCCGCAATCGGCGTGCGCCGCATCGCCGGTCGAACCGCGCGCCATGGCGAAATAGGTATCGAGCGCAACAGGCCCGCCCTTCCAGCCATAGGCCGAAGGTATGGCGCCGACCATGACAGTCGTGTCGAGCACATGGTCATAGAACGAGAAATCGTTGGAGGGGATGATATCGATCCCCTTCTCTTTCTGCAGAGCCCAGTTTTGCGCCCGCAGCCGCTTGCCGACATCGAGAAGCACGCCGGCATCGGACCTGTCGGCCCAATAGCTTTCAAGTGCGAATTTGAGTTCGCGATGCTTTCCGATCCTGGGAAAGCCGAGATTTGCAGTCTTGATGGTCATTTCCTTACCCCGAAGGTTATGGGCAAGGCTCAGGCGCAACGCATCGACGAGGTGTGGCTACAGACGTGCCGTCTCGCGCAAAGCGGCACACCGGGACACCCCGCCCGTGGACGTTATCTATCGCGGCAGGTCTCCTGGCTTGCGGGTCTTCAACACCATCCAGTCTTCCCAGGCGTCTTCCCAGTGACGTCGAAGGACGGTGTCTATCCGCTTACAGTTGCGGGGGCAGCTTCGGTCTTGGCGTTAGCCTCACCGAATTCCCTCTTAGCTCAGGATCGTCAAATCCAGAGAACCACGATGCGACAAGCATGCACCTGTCGCATCGGATCGTCAAGATGACATAAAGAAATCTTTATATCTTTATGCGAAGAAGGCGAAGTGCATTCATCGTCACCAATACGGTCGCGCCTGTATCCGCGAGGATCGCTGGCCACAGGCCGGTAATACCGACGATGGTGGTGACCAGGAACACGGCCTTCAGCCCGAGCGCGATGGTGATGTTCTGGAAGATATTCCGCATCGTCCGCTTCGAAAGGTCGATCATGCGGGCAACGTCGCCGACACGCCCATGCAGTACCGCCGCATCCGCCGTTTCCAGCGCAACGTCGGTGCCCCCGCCCATGGCGATGCCAACATCGGCTGCGGCAAGTGCAGGCGCATCATTGATGCCGTCACCGACCTTGGCAACGAACAATCCTTCCTTCTTCAATTCGCCAACAATGCGCTGCTTGTCCTGCGGCAGCAGCTCGCCGCGCCAGTCGATGCCGAGGTCACCGGCAACGGCTGCTGCCGTGCGCTTGTTGTCGCCGGTCAACATGATGGCGCGCACGCCTGCCGCCTTCAGCGTCGCAAGCCCGCTCTTGGCGTCGTCGCGTGGCTCGTCGCGCATGGCGATGAGACCGGCGGCGACACCATTGATGAGCAGGACCGAGACGCTCTTGCCCGCGCCATTCAGCGCCGCGACCCGCTCATCCTGTTCGGCATTCAGCGCCCCGCGCTCGCGCGCGGCCGGCGGCGACAGCAGATCGAGCGTCTCCCCATCCACCTTCCCGGTCATGCCCTTGCCGGGCAATGCTTCCACTTCGAAAGCGGGCGGCACGGGCACGGCATCGGCCTTGGCACGGTTGAGGATCGCCAGCGCCAGCGGATGGCTGGAGCCCTGCTCTAGAACGGCAGCACGCGAAAGCACCTCAGCCTCCGAGCGCCCATAGGCGATGATATCCGTGACCTGCGGCTTGCCTTCGGTCAGCGTGCCTGTCTTGTCGAAGGCAACGGCCGTCACCTTGCCGAGTGATTCAAGGACTGCCCCACCCTTCATCAGCAGACCGCGGCGCGCACCCGCTGAAAGCGAGGCAGCTATTGCTGCCGGCGTCGAAATGACCAGCGCGCAGGGGCAGCCGATCAAAAGGATCGCGAGTCCCTTGTAGATCCATTCGCCCCATGCTCCGCCCCCCAGCAGCGGCGGCAGAACGGCGACCAGGGCCGCCACGACGACGACACCAGGCGTATAGTAGCGGGAGAAACGGTCGATGAAGCGTTCCGTAGGTGCCTTCGATTCCTGGGCCTCCTCTACAAGCTTGACGACACGGGCGATCGTATTGTCCTCGGCAGCGGCCGTGACACGGACGCGCAATGCAGCGTCGCCATTCACCGTGCCGGCGAACACCGTTTCGCCTGTGCCCTTGCGCACCGGCGTGCTTTCGCCCGTCACCGGAGCCTCGTCGATCGCGCTTTCACCGGAAAGAATGGTGCCGTCGGCGGAAATCCGGTCTCCCGGCCGCACGAGAATGATGGAACCGACCGCAAGTTTCTCGGCTGGCACTTCCTTCACTTCGCCAGCCGCCTCGAGCAGTGCGTTCTTCGGCACCAGCGTCGTCAGCGACTGGATGCTGGCGCGCGCCTTGCCGGCGGCAACCCCTTCCAGCAATTCACCAACGAGGAACAGGAACACGACCGTCGCTGCCTCTTCACCGGCATTGATGATGACCGCGCCAACAGCGGCAATCGTCATCAGCATTTCAATGGAAAAGGGCGTGCCGGAAAGTGCGGCCATGACCGCGCGACGCGCGATCGGCACCAGCCCCACCAGCATGGCGATGATGAAAGCATACGGAGCAATCGAAGGCACCAGATGGCCGACCACGTAGGCAACGACGAGTGCAAGTCCCGAAAGGATCGTCAATCGGCCCTTCTTGCTCTGCCACCAGGGACCGGTCATCGGCCCATGATCATGGCCGTGCAACCCCTCGACTTCCTCGGCGCCATGCGAATGCCCGTGATCGGCGTGATGATGACCAGCATGATCGTGGTCGTGACCTTCGTGGTCGTGATCATCATGCTCATGACCATGGTGATCATGATCATGCCCGTGGTCATGATCGTGGTCGTGATCCGCATGATCATGATCGGTCTTGCTTTCCCGGACAGGGGCCTTGCCCGTGAGCGGAGCAACCGAATAGCCGAGGCCGGTCACCTTTTTTTCGATCGCCTTGAGATCGCTGCTGCCATCGTGGCGCACAGTCATCGTGCCCGCCGTCACCGATACGGAGACGTCTTCGACGCCGGGCACACGCCTGACGGCCGTATCGATCTTTGTTGCGCAGGCGGCACAATCCATGCCGCCAACCCGGTACCGTGCCTGTGCTGCTTCGCTCATGATTTCGATCCTTGCTTGTAGGCAGTATCGTTCCTACATCCTCTAGCGACTAGAGGTGCAAGAGGAAAATCATGAAAAAGATCACCATCGGTGAAGCTGCCCGCCAAAGCGGCGTCAAAGTGCCGACGATCCGCTATTATGAGGGCATCGGTCTGCTATCTGCGCCGAGCCGCAGCGAGGGCAATCAGCGCTCCTACGAACCATCGGACCTCAACCGCCTCGCCTTCATCCGCCATGCCCGCGAGCTCGGCTTCGAGATCGAGGCGATCCGCACTCTCTTGCAGCTTCAGGACGACCCGCATCAGCCCTGCGCTTCCGCCGATGCCATCGCCAAGGCCCGCCTGATCGAGGTCGAGCAGCGCATCCGCAGCCTCAATGCCCTGAAGGCAGAGCTGGAACAGATGGTCGAAGGCTGCGGCCATGGTCGCGTCGACCAGTGCCGGGTCATCGAGGTGCTGGCCGATCACGGCAAGTGCGTGCATCCACATCACTGAGACTTGCGCTCGCCGACTGCCCACGCCAAGAAGGCGCAATGAAACAGAAGAAAATCGCGATCATCGGCGGCGGCCCCGCCGGCCTTTCGGCAGCCGAAGTGCTGTCGGCAAGCGGCCATGCCGTTTCCGTCTATGATGCGATGCCGACCTTTGCCCGCAAATTCCTGCTCGCTGGCAAATCCGGTCTCAACATCACCCATTCCGAAGACTACGAACGCTTCTCCACCCGCTTCGGCAACGCCAATCCCCGCCTGCGCGCAGCCCTCGATGCCTTCACGCCGGCCGATATCCGCGCCTGGGCGTCAGACCTCGGCAGCGAGACCTTCGTAGGCTCGTCCGGCCGCGTCTTCCCCGATGTGATGAAGGCCTCGCCGCTGCTGCGCGCCTGGCTCGCCCGGCTGGAAGCCCGCGGCGTCAGCTTCTTCACCCGCCATCGCTGGATCGGGTTCACAGAAGACGGCCATATTTTCGAAACGCCTGACGGCCACAAGACCATATCCTGCGATTCAACCCTGCTCGCGCTCGGCGGCGCCAGCTATCCGCGCCTCGGCTCCGATGCCGGCTGGGTGTCATTGCTCTCCGAGCGCGGGGTGGCGATCGCACCGTTTCAACCGGCCAATTGCGGCTTCGATGTCGCCTGGAGCGAGATCCTTCGCGAACGCTTCGCCGGAGAGCCGCTGAAATCCGTGACGGCAACATCACGCGCCGGGACATTTCCGGGCGAATTCGTCATCAGCAAGCACGGTATCGAAGGCAGCCTCATCTACGCGCATTCAGCCGCTTTGCGTGACGACCTGCTGTCGCATGGTGAGGCAAGACTGACAGTCGACCTTGCCCCGGGCCGCACCGCAGATCGCCTGTCGCGCGATCTGACCCGGCAGGATGCCAAGATGAGCTTTTCCAACCGCCTGCGCAAAGGCGCCGGGCTCGATGGCGTGAAGGCGGCACTTCTGCGTGAATTGGTGCCGGAGACCGATCGCAACGATCCGCACAAACTCGCTGCCGCCATCAAGTCGCTGGCTATCCCATTGCTGCGCCCACGCCCCATCGCCGAGGCCATATCCTCTGCCGGCGGCATCGCCTTCAGCGAGGTCGACGAAACCTACATGTTGAAACATCTCCCCGGCATGTTCGCGGCCGGAGAGATGCTGGATTGGGAGGCACCGACAGGCGGCTATCTGTTGACTGCCTGTTTCGCAACGGGCCGGGCCGCAGCAAAAGGCATCGAGGCCTGGCTCAGCCGAAGGTGAAGGCGAAAGCCTGCACGCCGGGATCGAGGAAATGGATCTCGAACGTGTGGTCGCCGACCGGTCCGGCTTCGCGCACTAGTTGATAGAGGCGCTGCCCCGTCACCGTGCCATTGCCGTCGGCATCCGTGTCCGCGCCGTGACCATCGTCGGGCGCCTTGCCATCGACCATCACCTTGAAGCGCACCGGCTTGCCATCTGCGCCTGGACCGAGAACCAGATGCAGATCGCGGGCATGGAAGCGGTAATAGATAGTACCGTCGGCAGCATTCAACGTTGCCTGTTCGGACCCGACTGTCCAATTGCCGGTCAGGCCCCATTCATTGAGTTTCGGCGTCACGGCAACATAATCATGCGCGGCATCGTTGATCGTGCCCTTGTCGTCAACAAAGTTCTCCGAGCGCTGATAGCCGACATAGGTTTCCGGCGATTGCACATTGGCAGCATCGGAAGCGGCTTCGGCACCGGTCGCCTTCACATCCACGATATCACTGGAAACACCGGTCTTGCCGGCTTCGGCCAGCAATTGCTGGATTATCCGTTCGGACTGGTCGTAATCGCCCTCGCCGAAATGATGGTGGCGGACCTGCCCTTTCGCATCGATGAAATAATGCGCCGGCCAATATTCGTTGTCGAAGGCGCGCCAGATCGCATAGTTGTTATCGACAGCAACAGGATAGGTGATGCCGAGATCGGAGATCGCCTTCTTCACATTGTCGACATTCTTCTCGAAGGCGAATTCAGGCGAATGCACGCCGATGACGACGAGACCCTGGTCTTTGTACTTCTCGGCCCAGGCTTTGACATAGGGGATGGCACGCAGGCAGTTGATGCAGGAATAGGTCCAGAAATCGACGAGGACGACCTTGCCCTTCAGCTGCTCCACCGTCAGCGGCGTGGAATTCAGCCATTGCACCGCGCCATCGAGCGGCGGCATCTGACCTTCGACCGGCAGCTGTTCGGCAGCACCCTTTGGCTTCATCGCCATCATCATGGTGTTACCGCTCATCGTGGCGGGATTGCCGGTCATCATCATCTGGTTGTTGGCGGTCATCGACATCGAGCCCCCGCCACCAGCCGGCATTAACACCGACTTCATCGAGCCACCGGCATTGTCAGCCGTCTGTTGCTGATGGAACTTGTCGACCAGACCCTGCTCCAGGGCATTGGTGCTGGCAAGCGAAGCCTGCGTCAGGAAGCCGGTATCAAGGCCGAGTGCAATCGCCACGACAGCCGTGAGAACCGCAACACCCACGCCACGCCGCAGCCATTCGCCGACGCCAAGCGAACGCTTCATCGCCTGATAGACCTTGCCGCCAATGAGGAGTGCCAGTGCAAGCGAGGTCGCAGCCCCCAGCGCATAGGCAAGCAGCAAAAGCGTCGTTCCGACATTCGCGCCCTGCAGCGCCGCACCCGTTAGTATGAGGCCTAGAACCGGCCCGGCGCAGGGTGCCCAAAGCAGCCCGGTCGCGACGCCGAGCAACAGCGAAGCGGCAACGGCCGAGCCGCCACTGCGTGTGTTTTGATCGGCAGACTGCGACAGACGCGCACCGAGCGAAACGAGCGGTCGCGTCAGGTAATCCGACAGCGCCGGGAAAAGCAGAATGACGCCAAAAACGGCAAGCAGCACGATCGCGACATAGCGGCCATATTCATTGGCTTGCACGGCCCATCCGCCGCCGACAGCAGCGAGGGTCGCGACTCCAGCGAATGTCGCCGCCATGCCGAGCATCATCGGCAATGTGCTGCGCAGGAAAGGTTGGCCGGCACGGGCGAAAACGAACGGCAGCACTGGCAGGATGCAGGGGCTGACGATCGTCAGCACCCCACCGAGATAGGCAAGGACGAAGAGAAGCATCAGAGTGTCCCGTCGATCAGGCAGAAGCCGGGTGGAATGTCATGGCCACGCCGTTCAAGCAGTAGCGCAAGCCGGTCGGCTTCGGCCCGTCGTTAAAGACGTGGCCAAGATGCCCGCCGCAGCGCCCGCAATGGACGGCATCGCGCACCATGCCGAAGGATGTATCGCGCGTCGTGCCGACGACCTTGTCATTGAGCGGCGCCCAGAAACTCGGCCAGCCTGTGCCACTGTCGAATTTCGTAGTCGATGAAAAGGCTTCCTGATCACAGCCCGCACAGGCGAAATTGCCCTTGCGCTCCTCGTGCAGCAGCGGGCTTGTGAAGGGATATTCCGTTCCCTCCTGCCGCAGTACCGAATATTGGTCCGCAGTCAGCAGCTTCTTCCACTCTTCGTCTGTATGGCTAACGGCAAAGGTTTCCTTCGCCATGGCTTGGCTGCCGAAACCCAAGCGCAGGGCGAAGGCGCCAAGTCCCGCAGTGATCAGCAGCAATCGTCTGTTCAGCATCGCGTCGCTCTCCTATGTCTACAGCATCTGCGACAGGCACTTTCATTCAGTAGACAACGATCGGCCGGCTTTATTCCCGCCATGCCGATCTTTTGTCCACGCCGAGAACTACGGAGCCAAGCAGTGTTTTGTTACGCAGTCGCCCATGGGGACACGCAAAAGTGAGAAGGCGCCATCCCGGATCGTTATATCCAAGTAAATACGACGCTATGCCGTAAAGCGAGGCCGAGCAAGCGGATGAGCGGTCATATTGTCGCGAGCATGATGGTCACCCGGCCCGGCACAACTGTTTCAGAAGTGCGACACTCGCGGCAACGCAAATTCGATCCATGCAATCTGCCGTCATGCCCGGCTGATTGCAAAGCCGCCACATTTACATCAGAGTATGCGCAAGTTCCGTGGGAGGAGCCTCAATGCACGAACAATCCGCACATGCGGAACATGTCTATACGTGCGCCCAGCAAAATTCCGCTGCGGCCAGCTCTCCAATCGTCGCCTCCTGGCGCCGCTGCATGACCATGTATCAGCTTGCTCCCGAAGATAGGCGCACGCCGCTACGTCTTACCGAACAGGAATTCAGCGTTGCCCGGGAGCAATCGGATCAGTTGATCGCCGATGCGCGCGACGAACTCGACCGGCTTTTTGCAACAGTCGGCAAGGCCGGCTGCTGCCTGCTCCTGACCGATCGCAACGGCATTGCGCTGGAACGCCGCGGCGCCGTCGGCAATGACAAGGAATTTCATGATCTTGGTCTATGGACCGGTTCGGTATGGACGGAAGCCAGCATCGGCACCAATGGCATCGGTACTGCGCTGGCCGATGATCGTGCAGTCGCTGTCTTTCGCGATCAGCATTTTTACTGCTCCAACATCAAGCTCAGCTGCACCACGGCCCCGATCCGCGATCACCGCGGCCTGCTGGCCGCTGCCCTCGACATCTCCACCTGCCGCGATGACGTCAACGAAATGACGCTGAGCATCCTCTCGCAAGCCGTGCGGGATGCGGCGATGCGCATCGAGCTCAATCTCTTCCGCTCCGCCTTTGCCGGTGCACGCTTCGTCATGGTGCCGGCCGGCGCCAATTCCGCGAACGCCTTGCTGGCCGTCGATCGGCATGATCTCGTTCTCGGCGCCACACGCGCCGCCCGCCTCGTCCTCAAGTTGGATGACGTGCGCATCGCTGCCGGCCTTCCCGCCTCCGACGCCCTGCATGAAGGCCATGTTTCCCAGGAAAAAGAAATGGCCGAGGCCGAGAAAGCGGCGCTGCTGCGGGCACTTTCCCGCACCCACGGCAATGTCTCCCAAGCCGCTGCGGCTCTAGGCATCAGCCGTGCAACACTGCACCGGAAGATGAAGAAACTCGACCTCCACTAATATCGAGCAAGGGTTCGGTCACAATCTCGTGGTGACACCGAAACCTGTCGCAACTCTGCGACACTGTGCGGTGCGGTATTGGCAAGCCGCCCTGTTCTACCGAGCCAAAGCGACACAGATTTCCTCCCACTGGTTCGATCCGGAACCTGTTCATCAAGGGAGGATGACATGCTTCATCAGAAAATCGTCGAGTCGCCGTTCAAGCTGAAATACGGCAACTACATCGGCGGCGAGTGGCGTGAGCCGATCGGCGGCAAATATTTCGACAACGTCACGCCCGTCACCGGCGGCAAACTCTGCGAAATCCCGCGCTCCGATGAAAAGGACATCAATGCAGCACTCGATGCCGCCCATGCCGCGAAGGAAAAATGGGGCCGCACCTCCGCCACCGAGCGCTCCAACATTCTCATGAAGATCGCCCAACGCATGGAAGACAAGCTGGAGCTTCTGGCTCAGGCTGAAACCTGGGACAACGGCAAGCCGATCCGCGAGACCATGGCGGCCGACATTCCGCTCGCCATCGATCATTTCCGGTATTTCGCCTCCTGCATACGGGCCCAGGAAGGCACGATCGGCGAAATCGACCATGATACGGTTGCCTATCATTTCCATGAACCGCTCGGCGTCGTCGGCCAGATCATTCCCTGGAACTTCCCGATCCTGATGGCGACCTGGAAGCTGGCGCCGGCCCTTGCCGCCGGCAACTGCGTCGTTATCAAACCGGCCGAACAGACACCCGCTTCCCTGCTTCTCTGGGCAGAACTCGTCGGCGATCTGCTGCCGCCCGGCGTCCTCAACATCGTCAATGGCTTTGGTCTCGAAGCCGGCAAGCCGCTCGCCTCCAGCCCACGCATCGCCAAGATCGCCTTCACCGGCGAGACGACGACAGGCCGCCTCATCATGCAATATGCCAGCCAGAACCTCATTCCGGTCACGCTGGAACTCGGCGGCAAGTCGCCCAATATCTTCTTTGCAGACGTGGCGGCCGAAGACGACGATTTCTTCGACAAGGCGCTCGAAGGTTTCGCCATGTTTGCGCTGAACCAGGGCGAAGTCTGCACCTGCCCGAGCCGCGCTCTCGTCCAGGAATCGATCTATGATCGCTTCATGGAACGGGCCGTCAAGCGCGTCGAGGCCATCAAGCAGGGCAACCCGCTCGATCCGGCAACGATGATCGGCGCTCAGGCCTCCACCGAACAGATGGAAAAGATCCTCGCCTATCTCGATATCGGCAAGCAGGAAGGCGCACAGGTGCTGGCCGGCGGCTCGCGCAACGATCTCGGCGGCGAACTGTCTGACGGCTATTACATCAAGCCGACCATCTTCAAGGGCCACAACAAGATGCGTGTGTTCCAGGAAGAGATCTTCGGCCCGGTCGTCTCGGTCACCACCTTCAAGGATGAGAAGGAAGCGCTCGAGATCGCCAATGACACGCTTTACGGTCTCGGCGCTGGTGTCTGGACCCGCGACGCCAACCGGGCCTATCGCTTCGGCCGGGAAATCCAGGCCGGCCGCGTCTGGACCAATTGCTATCACGCCTATCCGGCCCACGCGGCCTTTGGTGGCTACAAGCAATCCGGCATCGGCCGTGAAACGCACAAGATGATGCTCGACCACTACCAGCAGACCAAGAATATGCTGGTCAGCTACAGCCCCAAGAAACTTGGTTTCTTCTGAGAAGCAGTCGATTGTGCTATCATCGAGCCTCCTCCCTTGACGGGGAGGAGGCATTGTCTTGGAGGAGGCAATCATGGAACAGATGGTCAATGGCGAACCGCGTGTACTCGCAACCGATGCGGCGCTCGACCTCATCAAGGAAATTCAAAGGGACTACCCTGATGTCCTCTTCCATCAGTCCGGCGGCTGCTGCGACGGCTCATCGCCCATGTGTTACCCGACGGATGATTTCATCGTTGGCGACCAGGATGTGAAACTCGGCGAAATCGGCGGCGTTCCCGTCTATATCAGCGCCAGTCAATTCGAGGCCTGGAAGCATACCCAACTCATCATCGATGTCGTACCCGGGCGCGGCGGCATGTTTTCGCTCGATAATGGCCGCGAGAAGCGCTTCCTTACCCGTTCGCGCATGTTCGGCGGCGGCGAGGCCTGCGCCATTCCCGATGCCATGACCCGCGAGACGACCTGAGCCGGAGCCCCGTGTAGTATTCCCTTAGTACCCGCGGCCCGCGATCCTTTGTTAAAGTCCATCTGTTGGTTTTTAGAGGAGGAAGAAATGCCAGCGTCCAAAATCCTGATGATCACAGGCGATTTCACTGAAGATTACGAAACGATGGTTCCGTTCCAGACACTGCTTGCCTGCGGCTACACGGTCCACGCCGTCTGCCCCGGCAAGACAGCCGGCCAGACGGTCGCCACCGCTATCCATGATTTCGAAGGCGACCAGACCTATTCCGAAAAGCGCGGTCATAATTTTGCGCTGAACGCCACCTTCGAAAGCGTGCGAGCCGAAGATTACGATGCGCTCGTCATCCCCGGCGGCCGCGCGCCGGAATATCTCCGCCTCAACCCCGAAGTCATCAAGGCTGTCAGGCATTTCTTCGATGCCAACAAGCCGGTCGCTGCCATCTGCCACGGCGCCCAGCTTCTGGCGGCCGCCGGTGTGCTCAAGGGCCGCACCTGCTCGGCCTATCCCGCCTGCCGCCCGGAAGTCGAGTTTGCCGGCGGCACCTATGCCGATATTGCCATCACTGATGCTGTTTCCGATGGTAATCTCGTCACCGCACCGGCCTGGCCGGCCCATCCCTCGTGGCTGCGCCAGTTCATGACGGTGCTTGATGCTGCAACGGTCCTAGAGACCAACGCCGCCTAAAGCATGTCGCGCAAACAGCGGCTTTGCGATAATGACGTGCAAAATCAAAGCCTTAAAGCGTGGCATCGCGGCACGCTTTAAATGGACCGGCGGGAGGACGTGATGTGTGAACTGTTTATCAAGGCGGATGCCCGGCTCTGGGAAAGCACCACTCGGTCGCTGCGTATCGACGGCATGGTGACCAGTGTGCGACTGGAGAATTTCTTCTGGTCGAAACTCGAGGAAATTGCCGCCCGCGACGGCATGAACGTGGTCCAGCTGATAACCAGACTGCACCACGAGTCGATCGACGCCGGCCATGATCTCGGCAACTTCACCTCCTTCCTCCGCGTCTGCTGCGCCCGCTATCTGGATCTCCAACTCGCGGGCGACATCCCCGCCGATCTCTCAAGGCCGATTGCCGGCCTCAACGCCCCGGAAATTCTGGGGCGGGAGAAGCGGAAGTATCATTAAATTCGCCCTGAGCCCGCAGCGATGATTTTTAGATAGGCGCGTTGCCCCTCTGCGTGAGACAATCAGCCGGCCAGTTGGGAGGCGGAGGGGAAAATGACAGTGATCGCGGTTGTGAAGCGACGGCATTCCGTGGCTGGCGGTGGTGCCGATGACTGACAGCCCCGCCCTGCATCCCTTAAACATAACGAGCCTGGCACGCGAGGAATGGTTCATTGGCGTCAGCGCCGCGACCAGCCTGATTTTCCTCGCTTTCCCCGATCCGATCTTCGCCCGGATTGCCGAGCCATTCTGGTTCGTCGTCATTTTTTTCTGGCTTTTCGCTGTCGTTCTGGGCTCCGCCCTGTCGGTCGTTCGCCATGCGGATCATCTGGCAGAGCAGCTTCGCGAGCCCTACGGGACCCTCATCCTAACACTTGCGATTACCTCGATCGAAGTGATGGCGATCTCGGCTGTCATGCTGCATGGGGAAAATAATCCAACACTCGCACGCGACACGCTGTTTGCGGTGGTCATGATCATCCTGAACGGCATGGTGGGCCTATCGCTGCTCTTTGGCGCCTGGCGGCGGGAAGATCAGCAGCACAATCTGCATGGCGCCAATGCCTATCTTGGGGTGATCGTGCCGCTCGCAACCCTTGGCCTCGTCATGCCGACTTTCCTCGCCGGCCCGGATGGTCCGCACCCCACGGCCGCGCGGCAGATGTTTCTCGGTATCGTCTCGATCGGTCTCTACAGCATATTTCTCCTGCTGCAGTCCGGCCGTCACCAGCGCTACTTCGCCGAAGACGGCAACAATCTTGAGCGGCGCGCAGTCGGCATTCGGCCCCCCCGGGGGGTATGGCATCATGCCGTTCTGCTGCTCGCCTACATGGGGCCGGTGGTCTTCCTGGTTGAACAGCTTGCCAAGCCGATCGACTATGTGATCGAAACCCTGCATGCACCGGCGGCATTCGGGGGCGTGATCATGGCGGTGCTTGTCGCGACACCTGAGGCGATCAGCGCCGTGCGCGCTTCCGTCGCCAACCACCTGCAGCGCGCCATCAACATCTTCCTCGGCTCAGTCCTGTCGACGATCGGCCTGACGGTACCGGCGATGCTCGCAATCAGCCACTTCTACGGGCACCCGGTCACGTTAGGGCTTGAGGGTCCGGATCTCGTCATGTTCGTTCTGACAATTACCGTCAGCATCATTACCTTTTCGAGCGGCCGCACCAATCTCATGCAAGGCGCAGTTCACCTGGTGCTGTTCCTCGCCTACGTACTGCTCATTACTCAGCAATGAATGGAAATTATCCAGACTGAACCACGGTAGGGTTGCGGAGTCATCAATCGTTTAGACACAGCTAAATTGCATGCCATAACCTATTGCAATTTCGGACGATTCCACGACATAGTACCGCATGCCTGAAACACTTGGCGACTGATGGGGCCGCCACCAGGGCACGCATGACGACCGGGGCACATAGATCATCGGGGCAGCAAGAATGCGTGAGGGATTGCATCGGGGCCTGCAGATTTCTGTGACACTCATCGGCATGGCAGCGCTCGCTGCCTGCGATGGAAGCAGCAATACCTACGTCCCGCCTCCGCCGCCGGCCGTCCGTGTTGCACAACCAGTCCAGGAGCCCGTCACCCTCTATTTCGAACTCACAGGCAATACTGCGCCGCTGAACTCGGTCGATATCGAAGCACGCGTCCAGGGTTACCTTCAGTCGATCGATTATCAGGATGGCACGACCGTAACGAAGGGAACCAAACTCTTCGGAATCGAGCGCGACACCTATCAGGCCCAGCTTGATCAGGCCAAGGCATCCCTCGCATCGCAACAGGCATCCCAGGTTGGGGCCAAGCAGGAGTACGATCGTCAGGTCAATCTGATGAAGCAGCAGGTCACGACGCAGACAGCCGTCGACAGCGCCAAGGCGACGCTCGACGAAGCCAATGCGCAAATCCTCAATGCCCAGGCCAATGTCGAACTCGCAACGATCAATCTTGGCTATACCGAAGTGATTGCACCCTTCGATGGCACGGTGACCGACCACCTTGTCGATATCGGCACGCTCGTCGGCGTCTCAGGCCCCACCAAGCTCGCAAGCATCGTCCAGACGGACCCGATCTATGCCTATTTCAACGTCAGCGAAACCCAGGTTCTGCTGATCAAGGATATGTTGAGAAAGCAGGGACGCACCTTCAAGCAGACGGATCTGCCAAGCATCCCAGCCGAACTCGGCCTGCAATCCGAAGAAGGCTACCCGCATAAGGGACATCTCGACTACGTCTCGCCGCAACTCGATGCATCAACAGGCACGCTTCAAGTCCGGGCCCTGTTCGACAACAAGGACAAGGCGATGCTGCCTGGCTTCTTCGTGCGCGTTCGCGTACCGATCGGCCGGAGCGAGAAAGCGCTGCTCGTGCGCGACGATGCGATCGCCACCAACCAGCTCGGCAGCTACCTGCTCGTTCTCGGCAAGGACGATACGGTCGAGCAGAAGCAGGTGAAGACGGGCCAGCGCGAAGGCGGTCTCCGCGTCATCGAATCCGGCCTCGAACCCGCCGACTGGGTCGTCGTCCAGGGCATCCAGCAGGCGATCCCCGGGAGCAAGGCCGCGCCTGAGAAAATCGACATGAAACCGCAACCGGCGGCGGCCGGCACCGATGCAAAGGCTACGACGACGACGCAGTAATTTCGCAGCAACGCCTCATCCGAACGTCCAAGGGCAACAGCATGATCTCGCGCTTCTTCATCGAACGGCCGGTGCTCGCCAATGTTCTGGCCCTGGTCTTTGTTCTCATCGGCGCGGTAGCTCTCTTCCAATTGCCGGTCGCGCAATATCCGAATGTCGTTCCACCCACCGTGCAGGTGACGACGCGTTTTCCGGGCGCAAGCGCCAAGACGCTTGTCGATACGGTCGCGCTGCCGATCGAGCAGCAGGTCAACGGCGTGCAGGACATGCTCTATATGCAGTCCACGAGCGCAAGTGACGGCACCTATTCGCTCACCGTGACCTTCGCGATTGGAACGGATCCCGACCAGGCACAGGTCCTCGTGCAGAACCGCGTCGCGATTGCCATGTCGTCGCTTCCACAGGCGGTGCAGGTCCAGGGCGTCAGCACCCAGAAGAAATCGACCGCCATCCTCGGCTTTGTCACCCTGACCTCCCCGGACAGCCGCTATGATAACCTGTTCCTCTCCAATTATGCGGTCATCAACCTCCAGAACGAACTTGCCCGCCTGCCCGGCGTCGGCAATGTCACGGTCTTCGGCGCCGGCCAGTATGCCATGCGCATCTGGATGGATCCGAACCTGCTGCAGGCTCGCGGGCTGACACCACAGGATATCGTCAATGTCGTGCAGCAGCAGAGCCAGGAGGTCACGGCTGGCCAGATCGGCATTCCGCCGGTACCCCAGGGGCAGACATTCCAATACACGCTGAACATCAATGGACGGCTGAACGATGCTGCTGACTACGAAAACATCATCGTCAAGGTCGATGGTTCGGACGGCGGCCGGGTAACGCGCATCCGCGATATCGGCCGGGTCGAACTGGGTGCGCAGACCTATAGCCAGACCTTCATGCAGAATGGCCGACCGGCTGCGGGCATCGGGATCTCCCAATTGCCGGAAGCAAACGCCATTGCTGTGGCCCAGGCAGTCGATGTGAAGATGGCGGAACTGGCGAAGGCCTTCCCGCCGGGCCTCGAATATCATCTCCCCTTCGACACCACGAAATTCGTCAAGGCCTCGATCGACGAAGTCTATGTCACGCTGATCGAGGCAGGCGTTCTCGTTCTCATCGTCATTCTGCTGTTCCTGCAGGACTGGCGAGCTATGCTCGTTCCGGCGACAACTGTTCCTGTCACTATCATCGGCGCTTTTGCCGCGATGGCGGCCATGGGCTTCACGGTCAACCTCTCCACTCTGTTTGCAATCGTTCTCGCCATCGGCATTGTCGTCGATGACGCCATCGTCATTGTCGAGGGTGTGGCGAGACATATCGAGGCGGGCATGACCGGCCGTAAGGCCGCTGAAAAGGCAATGGACGAACTGCTCGGTCCCGTCATCGGTATCACGCTGGTGCTGATGGCGGTTTTCATTCCAGCCGCCTTCTTGCCGGGGCTGACGGGCCAGCTTTATCGGCAGTTCGCTCTCGTGATCGCAGCCACCGCGCTAATCAGCGCCATCAACGCTGTGACGCTGAAGCCGACGCAGTGCGCCCTCTGGCTGCGCACGCCGGTGCCTCCCGAGAAGCGCAACTTCGTCTATCGCGGTTTCAACAGGATCTACGACTGGGGTGAACGCGGATACGTCCGGCTGATAGGCTCGATGACGCGCCACGCCGCGGTCATGGCTATTCTGGCGTTGGCGCTGATGGGACTAGCTGTCTGGGGGCTGACACGCGTGCCGAGCGCGTTCCTGCCGATCGAGGATCAAGGCTACGTGCTGATCGGCGCGCAACTGCCCGATGGTGCCTCCAAGGAGCGCACCGACGCCGTCATGGCGGAGGTCGGCAAGATCGCCCAGGAGACGCCGGGCGTCGATCAGGTCCTGACGATCAGCGGCATATCCGTTCTCGACAACAATGCCAGCCTTCAAAACGCCGGCGTGGCCTATGTCGTGCTGAAGGACTGGGACGAACGCCTCAAGGAAAAAGGGCAGGATCTTCTGTCCATCTACCAGCATCTGAATGGCGCGCTGCAAAGCGTATTGGTCGCGAAAACCCTGGTGATCGTACCGCCGCCGATTCAGGGCGTCGGCAATGCCAGCGGCTTCACGATGCAAGTGGAACTCAAGAATGGTGTTTCCGACTATGCACTGTTGCAGTCGCTTACCGATACGATTGTGAAAAATGGCGAAGCCCAGTCATCGCTGCAAAGGCTGAGTACGTCGTTCCGCTCGAATGTGCCGCAGCTCGAGATCGTGGTCGACCGTATCAAGGCCGAGACATTGGGCGTCACGGTCGGACAGGTTTTCTCTGCGCTCTCGGGCTACGTTGGATCGAGCTACGTGACACAGTTCAACAAGTTTGGCCGCACGTTCCAGGTCTACGCTCAGGCATCTCCGGAATTCCGCGTCAGCCCCGACGATATCCGCAATCTGGAGGTCAAGGCCGGGGATGGCACGATGGTGCCGCTCGGTACCGTCGTCGATATCAAGCCGATGGAAGGCCCCTCCCTGATCAGCCTCTACAACCTCTACCCGTCAGCAACGATCGTCGGCGGACCTGCGACCGGCTTCAGCTCCGGCCAGGCACTCGATGTCATGGAGCAGATTGCCGACCAGACCTTGCCAACAGGAACCGGCTATGAGTGGACGGCGCTCTCCTATCAGGAAAAGGCGGTCGGCGGACAGATCTACTATATCTTCGCGCTCGGCATGCTGCTCGTCTACTTCGTGCTCGCGGGTCAATATGAAAGCTGGATCCTGCCGCTCGCCGTATTGCTGGCTGTCCCGCTTGCCCTGCTCGGCACCGTCGGCGCGTTGATGGCGGCGGGCGTCGCCAACAACCTCTACACCCAGATCGGCCTGATCCTTTTGATCGCTTTGGCATCGAAGAATGCCATTCTCATCGTCGAATACGCCCGAGAAAAGCGAGAGGAAGGCATGGAAATCCTCGAAGCAGCCGTTGAGGCTGCCCGCCTGCGCTTCCGACCGATCCTCATGACATCCTTCGCCTTCATTCTCGGCGTCCTGCCGCTTGTCCTCGCGACGGGAGCTGGCGCATCTGCCCGCAAGTCAATCGGCATATCGGTCTTCAGCGGCATGATCGCATCGACCTGCCTTGCCGTTTTGTTCGTTCCTTCTTTCTACGTCGTGCTGCAGCGCCTTGAAGAGTTCAGAAGGCGCCGCGGTAAAGCGCCTGCTGTAACCGATACTGAAATGACGGCACAATAGGCTGGCAAGCAGCCTATTGCACGATCACCTGAACATAGACGCCGCCGCTCTTGGCATAGTAGAGGCCACCGCAGCGATAATAATAGCCGCCATAATAAGGGCCATAGATGCAGCCTGGAGGCAGCACGGCGATCGTCGTCGCCGTGCGTCGGACTACCCGGCGGGTGGTGCGACGCGCCACTCCGGCATAGGAGAGCGGCGTCAAGGGACGGCCGATGACCGCCTCCGCCGGCGTGGCGAAGCCTATCGACAGCGGTAGCGGGCCTTCTCCTTCCAGGCGAAAATCGGTGAAGACCATCACGCCGGCGAGGCACAGAGCGAAAAAGAGCTTGCTGCAGATCATTGCATATCTCCTGTAACGGCGGGCGCCGGAAGCTCATCGATCGATTGAAGTTCACTCAGATCCACGGTTTTCGCATTGGCTGGGATGTCGATATTGTAGGAGGTGGCGGCGACATCCGCCCCGCTTTTGAAGTTGCTGATCTCGAGCGTATATTGCGGCGCCTGGACGACGTGTTTGCTGGTGATTACATAGCGCCGCGGTATCGGCTGCGAACCCGTCTGTATCCAGATCTGCCAGTCGAGTTCTGGTGTGCGGAAAGCCAGATATTCGCATTCCACACCGTCGACGAAGGCGCTGGAGATGTGCTTGGCCTCGGTCACGTCGGACATCAAGATGTCATAGACGTGAGACGAGAGCAGATCGGCGCCTGGTGCTTCCACGCCAGCATCGGCGAGCCTGTCGATCAGATCATCAAGCGAGCCCTTGCCATCGACCTTCGCATAGGCATCGAGGTTCTTGCCATGCACGGTCAGCGTCGAACCGTCGAAACTGACATCGATATCGGCAAAGCCTCCGGTCCGCGTAACACGCAGCTTGTCGGGGCGGGTGATATTGGCTGTACCCGAACTGACGAATTGCAGTTTCTCGAAGTCCGGGGTCACAGCCTCGAGTGATGATTGGTAGTTGAAGGATATGCTCTTCTGCGCCACCAGAAAATCGGACATGGCCTTCAGAAGATCTTTTGCATCATCCGCCCATGCATGGGTCGGCAGCACAAGGCCGACGGCAACAGCGGAATAGCTCAGTATTCGTTTCAATCGCGATAGAGAAGTCGATGACATGGCACTGCCTTTCATTTGTGTCGTCATTGAATTCATCGGATGCGGAGATTTCGGATCGTACTGCGACGATCTCGAAACGGCTGAGCGGAACCGTCAGGAGAATGCCTGACGGCTCAGGCATTCCGGGCGAAACCGGATAGGAATTGGAAGGCCGCTACAGGCCCGAGGTCAGCACCCTGTGACAGGCTGGCGACACGCGCTGCAGATTGTCCCGCAGGCACTCGATCACCCGCCCGCCGCCGATCGGCACCATGCGGCAGAAAGCTCGGAAGTCCGGCCCGCAAGTCTCGCGCACGATCATCACTTCCTCGCGGGGAGAGAAGACAGGCATCGCAGCCGGCCGGGTCGCCGGCGGTGTGGCTGCCGTTGCGGCACCTGCACCCGCACCGGCCGCGGGCGCGCCCGCCGCACCGATGGCCGCAACAGCCTGCTGGCAAGGCGCCGACAGGCGGGCATTATGCTGCTGCAGGCAGGCGAGTGCCGCGGCACCTCCCGGAGTCACGCCGGAGCATTGCGCCATAAAATCGGAGCGGCAAGCTGACTTGACGGCGTTGCGCTGTGCGTCGGTCGGCTGAGCCGCCGCCTGGGCGCCGGCTCCTGGTGCCGCCGTGGCCGCCCCTGCCGTCGCAGGCGCCGTCTGAGATGGCTCCGCAGATGTCGATTTCGGCTTGGCGCTGACGGCGGAGACTGCCTTGCGGCAGGCTGCGGAAAGCGTGGAATCATGTTGCTGCAAGCAGGTCAGCGCCTCGATACCTCCAGGCTGCACCCCTGAACACTGTGCGATGAAATCCGAACGGCATGCTGCCCGGATCTCATTGCGCTGCTCTTCGGTCGGTGCCTGTGCAACGGCAACCCCGGTCAGAAGACTGGCCGCGCAGATGACGCTTGATATCGATAACCCGAACTGGACCCAACGCCCCCTGCGTCGTATTGCCGATCGAGAAGATGCATATATCCGCATTGTTCCCCTCCCTGAAAAGTTCATCGATTTAGGGCATGAAAAGAAGTACTCCGGCTGAGCGAGACAGCAGACTTCGAAAAACCAATTGAAATCCGTGCGCAAAAATCTAAAGCGCCACGCGAATTTACTTTAGCACATTCGAAATTTTGATAGTAGACCCGAATATCCGGATGCGATTGGCTGACTGTGCTTAAGATGTATCGAAGCATCGGAAATATCCGCGCCGAGATATTTAGATGAGATGGAGTGAGGGGAGATTTTGGTTTCGCCGCGTCGGCTTTGGGAGCTTGGGCGACTTTCGAGACGTTGCATGCTCGTCGTGTTATCAAACAAAAAAAACCCGCTTGCATGCGGGCTATATGTTTGGTTGCGGGGGCAGGATTTGAACCTGCGGCCTTCAGGTTATGAGCCTGACGAGCTACCGGGCTGCTCCACCCCGCGTC
>NZ_JACIAS010000011.1:0-224335 GCF_014194915.1 Rhizobium sp. BK512
CCCCCGCTGAAACCACAGGGGATGATTGAAACATGGGTCAATTCTCAGTGATATTTTCCCGCAATCCCGGGTCAGCTCTCAGTGCAAATCAACAGGCGCCGCCAAAAGGCGGGAAGTCTCTCCGGGGGTGAACGTCAAATACTCGCACTGGCGCGGGCCTTGATGCCAAGGCCGAGGATTTTGCTGCTGGACGAACCCACGGCGGGCCTGGCCCCCCGGTTTGTCGAGCGCATTCTTGATCAGATCCAGGCGATTAACCGATCAGGGGTCGCCGTGCTCATGGTGGAACAGCACACCTCCGCCGCACTCAAAATATCTCATCGGGGTTACCTTTTGCGCGGTGCGACTAACGAAAAGGCGCTAGCGATCGTTGACGGAGCAACCATCACAAGCCTTTAGCTCGCTCCTGCATCTGTCGAGTAATCGAGCCCGGGGTTAACACAGCGAAGGGCGTTCACAACGATTCACAATACTAAACTCGTATACGACATCCCCTGATGTCATTGACTTCGTTCGATACCGTCATGCGACGGGAGCAGTTTATCGAGGGAGAGCGACATGTTCACAGGGCAGTGGATGGCTTTCGTACCGGTAGCGGCAATGCGTTGGTGCGCAACGATGGTGGTGTCGTGAGCACTCTTGAACTGTTTCGACGCCGCGCAGTGCCGCTGCTGGCAGCCGGACGGATTGAGCGCCATCGCTGGCTTCTTGCGTTCTGGCTATTAGGAGGTGCGGCTATAGGCCTGTTCAGCCTGGCTTGCGCAGCTCTTGGCTTCAACTTGACGCCTGCTGCGCTTGTACTCCTATTGGTCGTTATATTCCTCGCGCTATTCGACAGCTGCATTTCATCGGTCTTCTTTTCGGTTCTTGCTGTCGGATGCTTGAACTTCTGGTTTGTTGGCCCGCTGCACACGTTCATCATCGGCAGCAGGCACGACCTCGCGACATTGATTGTCTTTCTCCTGTCTTCGCTTTTTGCCGCATGCCTTATCAGACTGGTTCGCAGCTTGGGCGTGTCGGAGCGTGAACAGGCAAGCTTACTCGATCTGACAAGTGACGCCGTGTTTGTCCGCGATGCCGACGACATCATCACGTATTGGAACCGTGGCGCGGAAGAGCTGTATGGATGGTCCCGTCACGAGGCCATAGGAAAGGTCGCCCACGAACTTCTGAAAACAAGGTTTCAGGTATCGCTTCTCGAGATAAACGATGCATTACGTCGTTCAGGGCGTTGGGAAGGCGAGTTGATCCGCACGACCCGCACCGGCAGGCGGATCTCAGTTTCCAGTCGGTGGTCACACCGGCTCGAAGATCGCAGGAACAGTGTCGGGACGCTGGAATGCAATACCGATATCAGTGAGCGCAAACGTACTGAAGGCGAGCTGAACAGGAGCCAGGCGGCCTATCTTGCTGAGGCGCAGAAGCTCAGCAACACAGGAAGCTTCGGGTGGAACCTCTCGACTGGCGAGCTTTTTTGGTCGGCCGAGACCTTTCGAATATTTGGCGTGGAAGAAGGAGCAAGGCCATCAATGGCTCTTGTCCTGGAGCGGACGCATCCGGACGATCTGCCTGTTGTTCGAGATCTTCTTGTCAAAGCCCATGCCGATCGGCGCGACTTTCGACATGAGCATCGTCTTCTGATGCCAAATGGGGATGTGAAACATGTTCGCGTGGTTGCCCGATGTGACTTCGGCAGCAAGAACAGTCCCCAATTCGTCGGCGCAGTCATGGATATCACCGCTCAGAAAGAGGCCTATGCGAAGCTGGAAAAGAGCGAGCAGCGGTACCGCTATTTGTTCGACCGGATGCCCATCGCGCTATGGCAGCTTAACGCCAGCAATCTGGTTGCCCAGTTCAAGCAGCTCAGATCCGACGGCGTGACGGATCTGGACGCCTATTTCGACGAGAACCCCGCATTCCTGAGGTCATGCATGGAAGCTATGATTTTCGAGGAAGCAAATGAACGTGGCGTCCAGATGTTCGGTGGCCGTGGGGCGGACGAGTTCAAAGGCAAGTCCGTTGTCGGCACCTTTGAAGAGAGCTCGGCGACCTTCCGACGCGCAATGGTGTCCCGTTATCGAGGGAATACCAACTTCGAAGAAGAAACCAAGATGGTGACGCTCGACGGACGTATCGTAGACGTGCTTTTCACAACAGCGCGCGTTGGTCTCTCCAAAGACCCTGATACCAGCCTCGTCGGTGTCCTTGATATCTCTGCCCGGGTCGAGGCTGAACGGCGCCTGCAGCAGGTTCAGGCGGAATTCGCGCATGCTGCCCGTTTGTCTGTCCTTGGCGAGTTGACGGCGTCGATAGCTCACGAAATCAATCAGCCGCTGGCCGCAATCGCCAACGCCGGGGCAGCCGGATTGCGATGGATAAACCGTCCGAACCCCGACCTTGACGAAGTGCGAGATTCTCTGAGCTCGATGTTGGATGATGCCAAGCGGGCAGCCGAACTTATCGGCCGAATTCGAGCAATGGCGAACGGGAAGCCTCCGGAGCGGACGCAACTCGACTTGGACGAAGTCATACAGGAAGCGCTGCAGTTCTTACGCCACGAGATCCAGGCACGTTCCGCAATAGTGACCCATGAGAAATCGCGGCAGCCGCTCGTCATAGCTGGGGACCGCACACAGGTGCACCAGGTCATCGTGAACCTGGCGATAAACGCACTTCAAGCCCCACGTCCCCAACGGAGCAACCCACACATCGTCGTGCGGTCAGGGACCTCCGCTCGCAATAGGGCGGTATTCACCGTCGAGGACAATGGAGCAGGGATCAATCCCGGTCAGGCCAATCGGCTTTTTGAGAGCTTTTTCACCACGAAGGAAACCGGAATGGGAATGGGCCTGCGAATATGCAAGTCCATCGTGGAAGCTCACGGAGGGGAAATAACCGCAGATACCGTCAGCAGTATCGGCGGCGCCTGCTTCTCGGTCAATTTGCCTATCGTACCAGCTTGAGAGCAGCGTTCGCGTCCGATCAACCGCAGGCCACCTGAGAGGTTATCACCTTCGAGAGGTTGGCGGCCAAAAGGTCGTCATCGATGGGTTTTCTCAGGAAATAGCACGCCCCGTTTGCAAGCGCGCTGTCTTCCAGGCCAGGCGCCGCATGAGCGGTAACGACGATGACGGGCACGGTCGAGCGTTGAACAGTCATGAATTTCGTCAACTCGATGCCGCTGATGCCAGGCATCTGGACATCTGTGATGAGACAGGAGCACTCGTCGAGCGTGCTGGATCTCATGAATTCCTCGGCCGATTCGAAGCCACGAGCCTCGTATCCCATCGAGCGAACAAGACGGACGAGTGACGAGCACAGTGATCGATCGTCGTCAACAATTCCGACCAACGTTACCGCTACCACTCGTGAAATCCTTTTTCTGTTTCGATTTATGGGCGCCCGTCCTGCGCGTTTATTGCCTGTAGCCTACGCCGAGCATTGGCCTGACCATGTCGGCCATCCGCACGAGATCCGGGAGTGTTCGAGCCTCCATCTTCGTCATCGCAGCGCGGCGATGGATTTTGACCGTGACTATGCTGATACCCAGGTAACCAGCTGTTTGCTTGTTCATCTTTCCAGACGTTGCGAACATCATCACTTCCTGCTCGCGCGGCGTAAGGCGCGTGAACCGATCATAGATATCCGCAGCCTGATCCGTGTTGGCGCGTCGGTCATGGTCACGGTCAATTGCCGAGCTTATGGCGTCCAGCATGTCTTGATCTCGAAAAGGCTTGGGCAGGAAGTCGACGGCTCCCGCTTTCATGGCACGTACCGACATCGGAATATCGCCATGGCCGGTCATGAAGATGACAGGGAGGAAGATGCCAAGATCATTGAGCTGACCTTGGAATTCCAAGCCACTCACTCCGGGTAGGCGAACATCCAGCACCAGGCAACCGGGTTTGTCGGGCAAAGGTTCACTCGTGAATTCGGTGACGGATCCGTAGGTGCGGGCGTGTAAACCAACCGACCGCAGAAGTTGACAGAGCGTGTATCTTACAGATTCGTCGTCATCGACAATGTGAACCAAGGCTTTATCGGTCAGATCGCGCGTCATGATCTTACTCGGTATCAAGCTGGAAGAATTTATCCGCGGAAATATACCATTCGCGTATTATACAGGCTATCACACCAAGGTGTGTTTGGTTCCTCTTGTCAGGCAATTTCCAGGTGTCGCGGCGGGCCTGCCCAACGCAAGCATACCGAACACTGCGCCCGGACCAGACGCGTCGAACTAGGAACCCGTTCGGTCGCTCTCCCCGCTAGGCGTGTCTTCCACATGCTGGGTCGCTCCCTCTATCGCGTGCAGCCAGGGTTCGCGCCTCTTCGTCCAAACCTCGATGTCAGGGAAGAGCCGGGCAGGCGCATCGTCGAGTGAGCCCAGGCGGATCTCGACATCCTGTTCATTCAGGCAGAACAGCCTGCCTCCGCACAGAGGGCAGAAGCTGCGGCCCTTATAGATCCCGGTGACGCCAGAAAATGAGAATGCGTCGCGCGGCCAGTGGGCGAAGGTTGTGAAGGAGGATCCGCTTTCCTTTCGACAATCAGCGCAGTGGCAAAGGCCGATGCGATAGGGCTCGCCCTCCACCTGATATCGAACCGCGCCACACAAGCATCCGCCGTGACGAGCCATGCTTCCTCCATCACCGTTTTCAGTCCACCTCCAGAGAACCGATCTCATCAACGAAAAGTTCAATTGGTGCGGCGTAGCAGATCCATTCCAGGAGCAGTTTGCCGACATCGTGACAACGCTTTTGGGCAGTTGTTATTTCACGTCGTGGCAGCCAGACAGGAAGTTGGCCTCGCTGAGCAGCCGAGACGACGGCGAGTTATCTGGTCAAGACCTACCCAATCCTTCTGGAAACCATTTGGTAGCCATAATCTGGTTGGTGCGCGAACCAATTCTCCGCCCAGTCGTTCCCATCAAATGACGGAGGTGCTCGCTGTGGATCAATCGCGAGAAATGCCCCTGCTGGCGACGGTTGTGATCGGAGCCGTTTCAGGGCTCGTGTCCGTAGAGGTCGTGGAGATGTTCCAGCTCTCCGGCCTTTACTATATCGGGGCCGTCGGAGTTCTCATTTTCTTGACGACTCAGTTCGGCCTCCGCTCGATGCAACAGTTTTGGGAATAATCGCCCAACAGGCGTTCCATCTCTCCGTTGCCCCATCTCTCGACGGGAAGGGCGGGAAGGTAGAAACGACGGTAAGTCCTTTTCGCCAGCGCTTTTTTCTCGATCCAGCGGCAACTTGAAAAACGGATCGCTGCAATCGCGGCGAGGTCTCCGAACCCCCAGATTGAAACGATAGCGGTCATCGCGAACCTCACGGGTCGCTTCTGCGTTTTGCTGAGAGCGGGAAGACCTCCAATGAGCAACGATGAAGATCGAAGAATGGACGATGCGACGACGGGCGAGGCAGTGTCCTTTCCCTTCGACAGGATGGCAGCGCAACGGTTCCGGGAGACGTTCCCGCGTGCGCGCTGGAGCGAGGAGAAAAAGGCCTGGTTCGTACCCGGAAGTACGGCGCGGCGCCGTATCGACCGATGGCTTGCGCGCGAAGCATCCCGAACCGAGCCCTTCGCGGATGAGAGGGGGCGCGACGCATATAATTTCGAGCCTATTCTCAGTCCCTACCTGAACGTGGGCGACATTGGTTTTTGGATACGCACGCCTTATTCTCGGACGGCGGTGGAGGAACTCCGGCAGGTCCCGTTTGCAAGATGGGAGAGTGCGAAGCGCGCCTGGCTTGTCCCCTTTTCGTCCTATGACGAACTTCTGCGACGTTGGAAGACCATCGAAGAGGCCGCGCTGCGCAATGAACCGGACGAAAGACGAAAACGCGCGGCTGCGCGAAAAGGGACGCAGGAGGAAGCAGATAGACGACGGCGTGCGGCCGAGCGACGTCGACACAGGTTGCCGGTTGCAGGCAACGATCCGCCGCCGCTCGGGAGACCTGTCGCCACAAATGCATACGGAATTGTCCTGATCGTCGAGGTCACGGGCGAAATTGTCGATCCCGAAATTGCGCAGGAGTTCTATCCTTACTCGAAGGAGGCGGTCTGGGCATTATGGAGAAGCCCGACCCTGGACGAACTTGTACATACCTGGCCGTCAAGAACCCGGACCGGAGACGATGAAAGATCGCGCGGCTGGTGGCAGCCGACGCTCGACGAACTGCGTGAGGCAAGGAAAAGCGCTCGGTCGCGCGAACGGCGCCTCAAGCAGCCCGACGGGTCATGATTTGCTCACTCCCACCGATCACCGTCAGATCGCAGGCACCCATTTCCAGAAGACGCCTTCCTTGCGGTCGGGATAGTGCTTGAACTCGCATTCGAATGCTCTGCCATAGGCGGCCGCTGCATCGAGCGCCTTGCTTCCCACGGGGTTCATTCCGGTGCCAGGCGCAAACCAATCCTCCAGCAGGTCGTCGGGAACGTATACGCCGATACGCAGCGGTAGCTTCGTCAGGACTTCATCCAGTTCGCTTGCCGGCATGTGACCTCCCTATTGCTCATTCCGCAACCCATCAGGTCTTCGAACATGCAGCGTGAAGATTGGTTCCACGCTTTTGCCGGTGCCGCATGCAAGCCCGATGCATTCGAAGCCAATTACGGCAAGCCAACCGTTGCGAGATGCATGCTATGAACCGCGTCGGGCCTGTCAGGGAGCGAAACTTCAGGCGTCCGGATTTGCGCTCCGCCTATTTTTTGGGTCCAAAACGAAAATGAGCCCCATTCCGCAGGTGATGAGCACCACGCTAAAAATGTTCCAAACGAAGAACAAAGGATAGCCGAGAAAAGTGGTGCTGTCGTTGAAGGCCACATTTCCCGCGAAAACAGAGGCAACGACAATGACCGCAATCAGAAATCGCATCGCTCCCCCATATCCGCAATTCGTCGGAGAGCGCTACTTTAACATGGCCACGCCGAAGTGGAAGCCTTTCCAAGGAACTGCGTCGAAAGCAGAAGCAGTCCGGCCAAAATTGCTTCATCTCATCGGCGGAGCTTCGAGACCGTTTCCTGACCGTGTTGGCCAGAATGCGGCACTTTCGGCCCGTACGCGAGCATCAGGATGAAGGCCTCTGTCATCATCGGTCATTGATGAACGTCATCGAGAAAGTTCCTGAGCAGGGCGTTGAAACTGGCGGGAACTTCCCAAAAGGGAGCATGCGAGGCGCGTGGGATCCGGACGCATGTGTCGTTCCACAGATTTCCGTAGGGGACGGATTTGACGTAGTCCAGGTTGACAATGTCATCCAACGCGCCGTTCACGATTGCTGTCGGTACGCTGGTTGCAGAAAGCACGTCCCGCTGGTTTGCGCCCTGGCCTTTCATGGCTCCGCTCACGAGCAAGGGCCGAAAATGTTTGTCCGTTCGCCTGATTGTGTTTGGGATGAAAGGCTCCAGATGTGGGCCCATGATGGCGTGTGCAAATTCGACCGCCTCTTCCGACGTAAGCTCTGCCTCGCCGGCCAGTCCGCCGAGCGGCCTGCGGCGAAATCCTTCGGCGATGTTGTCCCCGACGGGTGGGGTACCGGTCACCATGATGCCGTCGATTCCTGCCGAGCGGGATAGCATCTCGATTGCTATATGACCGCCGAGTGACCAACCGACGATAACGGCGCTTCTGATGCCCATCGCAGCCATCACCTCCAGACACGCATCCGCCAATCCTGGCCGCGAATAGGTCCGTTTCGGATCCACCGCATCGCCGGATTCTCCGTGGCCCGGCAAGTCAAGCGCGATGAGATGGTATGATCCGAGGATGTCGTCCATGAATTGCTTCCGAAAGACCGCGCGACAGGTCGAGTTGCCGTGAAGAAAAAGTACTTTCGGGCCGTGTGCGGAGTTCTCCTCTACAGCAATGACGCCGTGGGAGGTGACTACTTCGGTTTTTGAAAGTTTGGACATTTGCCTTCGTCCTTTGCCTGATGGCGCAATTCTCGAATATATTCGTCCGATGGGCATGGGCCGGGTCCGAGCTTTGCAGCGTTGTCTTATCGGGACTTCTGGCCGGTTTCTAAGCGAGGCTCGTTGGTTTCAACTGAAACCGACGGGTGAAAGCCGGGGATCCGGGTTAGTCCACTGTGTTCAGCAAGGGCCGCATCACGGCAAAACGCTCGATGTTTTCCGCAACCGCTCGTGCGATGTCGGCCAGGGATCTGTCGGTAATGCCGGCAACATGGGGGGTCATAATGACATTTGGATGCGCAAGAAGAGGGTCGAGCGCGTCGGCGGGTTCCGTCCAGAATACATCCAGGCCCACTCCTCCCAGTTGGCCGTCTGCGATACAGGCCTCAAGCCCCTTCCTGTCGATTAGCCCGGCGCGTGCAATATTGATGAGGACGGCACCGGGACGCAGCCATCGCAAATGCTGCTCTTGAACAAGCCCTGTCGTTTCGGATGTATGTTTTACGCAAACGATCAGGATATCCGACTGTGAAAGGCAAGCTTCTGCATTTTCAGCAGAGTAGCACCGATCGAGGTGATATTCGGATGCTTTTCCCGCGCTGGGCGCTCTCGTCAAGCCGAGCAATCGAACGTCAAACGCCTTGAGACGTTTCGCAAGCGATTTCGCAACAGCGCCAAGACCGTACAAGCAGACGCTACGACCTGCCAGCGCGGTCCCGATGGGAGCTCCAAGAATTCCGTCTCGGATATTTTCTCGAACTTTATTGCATTGGCGCAAGAGCATTAGCAGCAGAAGAATTGCGTGCTCAGCAACGGAATCCGCGTTCCCCCCGGTTCCCGGAACGTTTGCGACGGGGATTCCTCTGCAACGCGCGGCGGCGAGGTCAACGCCATCAAGGCCAACACCGAATTGTTGTATGAACTTCACACTACCGCGGTCCATTTCGACCGCTCCGATCCGTTGAGCGCGCGGGATCAGGACATCGATCTTGGAAGGCATAGTTGCGAGTTCACCATCCCACAGGAGTATCTCGTGCTCGCCAGCAAGCGATCGTTTTAAATAGTCGGGCATGTCCGGGAATGTATGTCCGGAAAACACGATACGCATCAAAGTCACCTCGATGTCTGAGACAAAAGAAGAGCGTGAGCTATCGCGCCGTGCGAATGCAGGAATGTTTCACAGCGGGCCCCGTTTGTTTCAGATGTGAGAAATGGCCGGCGGGATGGGAAAGCACTAGCGGAAGGCGGATCGATCTGTCGGCCACGCATGTCGGGCGTTCAAGCGGGCAAAGGTAGTCGGCGACTAGGCGGCATGTGACCGTTCAGCGGTGTCTCTGAAATGTGCGAGGCCGGTGATTGCCTCTGTAACCGGCATTCGGATCCCGCGCTGGTTGGCGAGTTCGATGACGGCATCGCAAATCGATGCAAGTTCCAGCTGGTTCCCTTTCTCAAAGTCCTGCAGCATCGAGGTCTTCACATCTCCAAGCTTTCGTCCGGATTCGAGGATGATATCCGGGTCGACTTCAAGCCTGGCGCCATAGGCATCGATCACAGGAATGACTTCCCGCAACATCTGTCGGCTGATGTCTGCAAGGTAGTGATTGCCGAAGTTTTCGCGCAATGTGGCTCCCGTGATGGCGGTTACCGGGTTGGAAATGAGATTGCGAACGACCTTGGTCCAAACTGCATCTCGAATACGAGGCGCGATCCTGGCGCTAATCCCGGCGGCGTTCAGCATGCTTGCCAGGGCATTTGTGCGCTCAGAGGATCGGTCATCAAGTTCCCCGATCGTCATCTGCAGCGGGTTGGCGGTTCGCGCTGTTCCCGGGCACGTGCGCTCGGCAGTGATCAGCGTGGTCGTGCCGATTATCTGTCGTGAGGGTATCAGTCTCTTCAGTCTCCCATCGGGATCGACCGATTTCACGACTTGACCGGTCCAATCACCCTCATCGCCGTCGAAATACCACCAGGGTATGCCGTTGACGACTGGAACAATGATGGTCTCGGCGGAAATGAGCGGCTGTAGAACGGCCGCCAGGTCGGCCAGATCATGAGACTTGGAGCAGAGAAATAAAATCCGCTGCGGGCCGAAGTCCGTCGCCTGGCCGACCTCGACGCGCGCACGATGGTCGCCTTCGCTGTCCAGTAAGCGAATACCCTGCTTGTTGATGGCAGCGAGGCTGTCGCCCCGAGCGACCAGCCGGACATGAAAGCCGGCGATCGATAGGCGCGCTGCAACCGTAATCCCTATCGCGCCAGCACCGGCTATACATATCGGTAAGCCTAAACCGGCTTTGTCGAAAAATCCGGGCATATGCCCTCCTGCTGATATCTATCGGCAGGATCGGTGAACCTCGTTTCCGCGCTATTACAGCAATCGTCCAAACCGTTACAGACTTAGTCAATCAACCTGAGTGATGACATCAAATCGTCGCTTTTGAAGAACCGGTCCCGTCACGGGATGATCGCCTCGCCTGACGCAATCCTGTCGTATCGGGCCGTGTCAATGATCACGCGGGCGATCGCCGCGTCGCCTCGCCTGTCTGGCCGGAAGCTCAAGGCGCATATCGTGTGAACACGTAATCGTGGTCCACGACGTTGCTGACATGACAGGAAAGACAGGTTTCGTGCTGGGCAATATCGACCGGCTTGCCGTCTACGAACCTTCCGAAACCCCAGCCATGACTGTCAGGGTATTTCTTCGAGTCCTTCACCATGACCTGCACAGTCGTCGCGGCGCCCGGAACGGTCGCAGGCGCGAACTCCGTCGACTGCTTGCGCTTGTAGGCGAGCTTGACCAGAATCGAACCATCCGGAAAGGGCAGCGTACCCTTCTTGTAGGCGTCGACCGCGATGTCGTTGCCAAGCACCGAGCGCAGTTCATCAAGCGGCGGCGCTTCCTGAGCCGGCGCTATGAACTTCCAGTCTCTGTAGCCTTCCGGAATGGTAACCCCGTAGATCGGAGAAGCATTTTCAGGAGCTGACTGCGTCGCCGCGCAAAAGGAAGCGACGGCGCCAAATGCAAGTGCGGAAATGACAAATATGCCAGGGAGTGCGGGCTTCAATTTGGACTCCTTTCGGACCGATGATCTGAAGCCACGATTGCTGGCGATTGTATCCGCATAATTTCAGGGAGGCGCCGATATGTATCAAAATGTGTACGGGCTCAAAGGACCTTGAATCGACGTCTAATCAGCCTGACAGCACGAGGTGAGACCGGCCGCGATTGCGGCGAGCATGGTGCTATCGCCCAATTCTGTCCGGTAATGCGGAGGCAATCGCAAGGGGATTGAAGACACGCGAAGCCTCGGGGAAACTGCACCGAAGCGCACCGCGAGACTCCTATGTTCGCAGCTATGGATTGAAGCGCGCCGAAGACGTTTGTCGTTGGGCAGTCGCAACGCTGACCAGCAGTGCGACGAGCACGTTCAGAGTCAGTGCGATGAAACCGGTGTTGATCTGCTTTACCGTCGCCGGAGCATTTGGAAAGAAGCTGGCGATCGTCAAGCCAGTCGTGACGACGATGCCGACTGTGCCGACGCCGACGATTATCCCCGCGGCTGCCCCCTCCTTCGTGAAGGGGTTTTTCGGCAGCAGACTCGCAAGAAGAGCCGGAAAGAGCTGGGTCACGATGCTGTAACCCATAATCAGGATGGCAACGATGCTTTCTCCACCCATCAAGGTGAAAAGTACGGCAATGGCTGTCATGAGCAGAACCGAGCACTTCGTAAAACCGGTGACCAGCCTGTCAGAAATCGAAGGTGCCAGCTTTCTCAGAATATTCGTCGAGATCAGAGTGGATCCGACGATGACGATGGTCGAACCCGGCACAAGTGCCGTAAGCACGCCTGCGGCCCCGATCACGCCGACGAACCAGGGATCAAATGTGGCAATGGACAGCTTCAAGAGCGCCAGGTCGATTTCGTCGCCCTGCAATCCGGGGATCTTGAGGACGGCCGCAAAACCGACGAGCATTGCAAACAGCATAACCAGCGAATAGAGCGGCATCAGCACAGCGTTCCGCCGAAATGCACCCTCCGATCTGGACGTGTAGACGGAGGAGAAGGTGTGCGGCCACATATAAAGGCCGAGGGCCGAAAGCGCGACGGTGCTGCAATACCAAACGATCGTTTCGCCGGTATTCGGAAGCGCCAAGAAGCCGGGCCTTGCCATCTCGATCTGATCGAACATCGCTCCAATCCCCCCATAATAGTGATAGGGAAGATAGAGCCCGAGAAACGCACAGATGATCCAGATCGTTACGTCTTTGACCGCCGCTGCCCACGCAGAACCGCGCATCCCTGAAGCGATGACATACAGGGCCATCACCGCCGCGCCTAAAATCACTGCCCTGGACTTCGAAATCTCGCCCCCGGACAAGGTTTCGGCGATGATACCAAGGCCCTTGAGTTGCAGGATGAGATAGGGAATGAGGGCCACGAGGCCGACGACAGTGACCAGAAAACCGAGACCGGGGCTGTCGTATTTCTGCTCGAAGAAATCCGGTTGCGTGACCAGTCGCATCTCGTTGGCAAAACGCCAAATGGGCGGAAGCAGCCAGTAGGATGTGACAAAAGCCAGGCAGGTGTAAGTCAGGATGTAAAATACTGTGCCGCCCTTGCCATAGGCAAATCCACTTGCACCAAGGAATGTAAAGGTGGTGTAGATTTCCCCCGCCATCAGCAGGAAGACCAGGACGGGCCCAAATCGCCGCCCGCCCAGCGCCCACTGCTCGAGACTGACGCGGCGATGATTGCGGCCCCAAGCAGCCAGGATCAAAATCGCCGCTACGACTGCGCAAATCAGCCACAAGGCACTGTTCACAACGAGCACTCCTTCCGGTCGATTACCAGGGCAACGACTGTGGCAATCCAGAGTGGAGGCAGGGACGTGATCTCCAAGGCCGAGCGGTCTGTGCGGATGTCACCACGTCTTTTCCGTCGCCGTGAAAAACCAACTGGGCTTCGAAGAGAGGCGGGCATCTAGCGAACAGTCTCGTTGCGATGGGGCGGCTCCAGGGTGGATCCGCGTTGGAGCCGACTCGCAGACTATCTCCGGACAAGCGAACTGAATAGGGCAGGGACGCTTCTTCTCAGGCCAATCGTCTTACGATCGTAATAATTGATTTCCGTGCTCCGGGTCTGCTCACGGCGATGTTACGAACACAATGATTTCCTCTGATTTTGCAATGAAGCGTTCATGACCCGAACCAAGCTTTGCGACCTCTCCAGGAGGCCGGCACGGACCGGTTAGCCGTCCATTGCCCGCTTCGCCCCGACGATCTGCTGCCTCATTGGGCTACGGCCTCTTCGCGGACGGAGCCATCCAATCGAGGAATTTACATGACCCGCATTATGATCGTAGGAAATGGCGCCGTAGATTGCCGCTACGCGCCGATTATCGAGTCCGCGGACCTGGTTGTCCGGTTCAATGATTGCCGTTCCAGTGGCGCCAGTGGCCTACGCACCGACGTCGTTGCGGTTTGCAACACCGGTCGACCAGCCAAATCGATGCTGGGCTCAGACGTCTGGCGATCACATCCAGCTGTCGCTCAAGCGGAGGAGATCTGGTGTGTACGTGATCCCAGGAAATTTGCCGCGATGAAACCCCTCATTGCGGTGCTTCACCCGGAACTAGACGATTTCTGCGACGACGGCACGCAGGCATTCAATGCGTTCTGCCTGGAAAGCGGCAAGCGCTGCTTCGTCATCGATGAACGCACGCACGATTGGGTCGATGACGTGCTGCAGTCCTACCACCCGGCGCCCTATGTCGTCCCTAGCAGCGGCATCATCGTGATCGCCAGCGTGCTGGACAGATATCCCAACGCAACGGTTACCATTGTCGGATTTGGACATGAAGGATGGGAATATCACCCATTCGCCGCCGAACGGCGGCTCGTCGATGACTACGTGACGTTGGGCAAGCTGCGCAGGCTTTAGCCGGCACTCATATCCTTGCAGATGTAACCGCAATCCCCTGATCGATAACCGGGCAGACACCTGGTTTCGCAATATCCGTCACCGGCGCCGAGAGGTAACCAGCGCAAAATTCGCGCGGGGAGCCTCCATGGTGCCGGGTGCAAATGCCATTTCCACGGAGACAACACACAATGCCTGACGCATCTATCCCGAAAACGCTGGCCAATTCCTTCGATGTCATCGTTTGTGGTTCCGGGACATCTGGTTCGATCGTTGCTCGTCGTCTGTCCGACAATCCAGATCTCAACGTCCTACTGCTTGAATGCGGATGGATAACTTATTCAGACACCATCGAGACCGCCACGCGATGGCCCGAAAATATCGGCGGCCCTCACGATTGGGCGTTCCATTCCGAACCGCAGGCGGGTCTGGGCGGCAGATCGCTGCTGATGTCGATGGGCAAGGTTGTGGGTGGCAGCTCCAGCATCAATGCGATGATCTGGGCGCGAGGTCATCGCCACGATTGGGATTTCTTCGCTAGCGAAACGGGGGATGCCGGATGGGGTTATGAAGCGATTTTGAAGCTTTACGGCACGATCGAGGATTACCGCGGCAGCCCGGACATGGCGCGTGGGAAAGGCGGTCCCGTCGCGGTTTTTCAGCCGGCGCGACCTCATCCGATTGCGCCAGCCTTGGTAGCTGCCGCAAAGTCTGTCGGGATCCCCGAATTCCGAAATCCCAACGGCTACATGATGGAGGCGAAGAGCGGTTGTGCCATCTCGGACGTGCGAGCCGATGGGCTGGAGCGGGTAACCATCTTCGATTCCTATCTGCGTCCGGTGTTCGGTCGCGACAATCTGACCTTGGTCACCGGCGCAGTCGTGCAGCGCGTCGTCACAGAATCCGGACGAGCAGTCGGCGTCGATGTTCTGCTCGACGGCCTACCGCAACGCTTCGCTGCCTCACAGCAGATCGTGCTGTCCACCGGATCCATCAACACGCCGCGCATTTTGATGCAATCCGGCATCGGCAACGAGATTGAACTGAAGCGGCTCGGAATTCCGATCGTTCAGCATCTTCCCGGAGTCGGCGAGAACCTGCAGGATCACCTTTGTTTCCCGAGCATTTTTGAGTATCACGAGCCGCAGCCAGCACGGGGCAATGGCAGCGAAGCGACAATCTACACATCGGTTCATTCCGACAGCGCTTCACCGGATGTGCTGATGTGCCAGGGCGAATTCCCGGTCTGCAGCCCCGAACTTGCAAAACAGCATTCCGTTCCCCAAAATGCCTGGTCACTGGTCGCAGGATTGGCGCAGCCTCGCAGCCGAGGCAGGGTCAGACTAAGCAGCGCCGATCCACGCGATGACGTCGTGCTGCAACTCAACGCTTTGTCGGATCCGCGAGACCTGGCGACTGCACGGGCAGCGGTCGAACTCAGCCGGGAAATCGGTGCCCAGGCGCACTTGAAGGAGCTGACAAAACGTGAGGCCTTTCCCGGGAGCGCCTACAAGAACGACCTCGACCTATTCATAAGGCAGAGCGCCGTTCCCTTTTGGCACCAGACCTGCACGGCCAAGATGGGGCGGGACGAATGGTCCGTCGTGGATGCAAAGCTCAAAGTCTACGGCATCGACAATCTTATGATCGCCGACGGATCGGTATTCCCTCGCATTCCGACAGGAAACACGATGGCACCCTGTGTCGTCGTCGGTGAGCGGGCCGCGCAGATATTGCTGAAGGAAATATCAGGCAGCGTCGCGACCCCGACCGCCTTCGAAACCCGGCTCTGAAGGGTCATGAGACCGGCAATTCCGTCGGCGATGCTGCCGATCGGAATTGCCGGGGGCCGATAGCACGGGCCACGATTCTTGGACGTTCAGCCGGCCACGCCAGGAAGAGTTCGCTTTGGCGCCAATTCCGGCCGGATTTTGCTTGCGCCTGTGAGGAAATGGAGAGCCACTGTTGACCGCGATTCCGTCGGATGCTCCAGGTTTGGCGTCAAGGCGGTGCAAATTGAGTCTCACTGGCGCTTGTCGACAGCCAGCGTTTCAATTGTAACAAAGCCGCGCCGGCTGTAATGCATTTGAAATCTCGTGCAGCAATACGCGAAGCTAGGCCGAATTCATTCGAGTGGTGTCTGGGGGTTACAACGTGAAACACATTCTGGTCGTCGATGATGACAGTAAGCTTCGTGGCCTTCTGATAGACTATTTCTCGCAACACGCCTTTCGTGTCACCGGCGTGAAGGACAGTCATCAGCTCGGCCAGGTGCTGCAAGCCGAACCGGTGGATCTCGTTATTGTCGATCTCAACCTCGGCCACGAGGATGGGCTGGAAATCGTGCGGACATTATCGGGCAAATCGGACGCGCCGATCATCATTATCAGCGGAGACCGGCTCGACGAAACCGACAAGGTGGTCGGGCTGGAGCTCGGCGCCTGCGATTATATCACCAAACCTTTCGGCCTTCGGGAATTTCTGGCCCGTGTAAGAGCAGCATTGCGCGTTCACCCGGTGGCGAGCGATCGCAAGGATCGCAAGATCTATTACTTCGACAAGTGGATCCTGAACGTCAAAAGACGGCAATTGATCTCGAACGAAGAAAGCGAGGTCAAGCTGACCGCCGGTGAATTCAATCTGCTCACGGCGTTCCTCGATATGCCCCGCCAGGTGCTGTCGCGCGAGCAGCTTCTGTCGGCAAGCAGGGTGCATGACGAGGAGATTTTCGATCGCAGTATCGACGTGCTCATCCTGCGGCTCAGACGCAAGCTGGAAACCGACGCCTCGGCGCCGAAGTTGATACGTACCGAGCGCGGCGCCGGCTACATATTCGATGCCGACGTTGTTGTTGAAGCGCGCAGGCGAGCCAAGTGATCGGTTCTCGACGGGGCGCCAGGTTCCGCATGTGGGCGACCTGGCGAAACCGTCAGGCTGTTCTTGCGGTGATTGCGCTGGGTCTTTCCTTTGGCGTTGAAGCGGTTCACGCGATCGATCGCAATCCCAATCCCCGTGAGCCGCTTGCCCCACTGACTGTGCCTGAAGGGCTTGATGCCGAGAAGGTTGCACTTGGCGGGTTGTTGTTTTCTGACCCTATCTTGTCGGGCATGAACAAGCTTGCCTGCGTGAGTTGCCACGACCTGACCGCCGGCGGAACCGTCAACGTCAGGCGAACGGTCGGCTACAAGGGTCGCGTTCACCGGTTTAACGCGCCGACGATTTTCAACGTCGGCAATAACTATCGGCTCGGCTGGAGAGGAGATTTCACGTCGCTCGAGGATCAGAACGAACGAATATTGCTCGACGACAACCTCATGGCCGCGACGTGGCCGGATCTGCTCGCGCGGCTACGCCAGAATCCGGCATATTCGGCCAGGTTTCAGAGCCTTTATGGCCGTCCGGTGCAGCGCGAGGACCTGCTTGATGCCATCGCGACCTTTCAGCGGTCCTTGACAACGCCCAACGCGCCGTTTGACAGATACCTTGCCGGTGATCTCAACGCTCTGTCGGAGAAGGAGCTGGAAGGATACCGTCTCTTCAAGGACCTTGGTTGCGCATCCTGCCACCAGGGGTCGAACGTCGGTGGAAACATGTTTCAGAAGTTTGGGATCTTTGCTCCTCCGCCTTCAATTGATCCCGACAACGATGGAGATCTCGGGCGCTACACACTGACTGGAGTTGATGCAGATAAAGGCGTGTTCCGCGTCCCCAGCCTGCGCAACGTTGCCGTTACGGCACCCTATTTCCATAATGGCAGCGTCTCTTCACTGTCGGATGCAGTCGAAATCATGGCTCGCAGCCAGCTTGGGCGCACGCTCAGTCAGCGCGATGTGGAGTCCCTAGTGGCGTTCCTGAACACTCTTACGGGCGAGTACAATGGACACAAGCTCCAGCCGGCCCCAGCGTCGAGCAACGATTGAATTATGGCGTATCGCCGTACTCGTCATCGGTGCATTCTGCTTCGCTCTGCTGGCAATCGGACGCGTTCCGTCACGAGACACGCACGAAGCGATACTGACGGCATTGAGGGCTATCGATGTCAATCATGCTTCGTTGCAGCGCGACGTGCTGCGGGCAAGAGCAGGGCTGCTCAGGAATTATGATCCGTTGGTCGAATCGATCGTCAACCTTCATGCTGCGCTCAGCAGGCTGAGGGCGACGTTCCCGGAAAGCGGTGTCGAGAACGTCTCCGACCTCGATCGGGAACTGACTGCGCTCGCCCAGTCGATCGACCGGGACGAGGCATTGGTCGAGCGTTTCAAAACGGACAACGCGATCCTGCAGAACTCTCTTACGATAGCAAACCAGTTGCTCAGCGAATTGCATGCCAGCACTGATCCTGCAATCCAACAGGCGCTGGGGCGGTCAAACGATCTCGGCAATATGATGATGCGCTTTGAAGCCGATCCCGGCGAGCGGCTGGCTCGTTCGATCCAGGACCAACTTGGCGCCATACTTCGCTCCGATGCCGCAAACGTCGCCGAAGTCAGAACCTATGTCGCGCATGCCCGCATGATCCTCGCGACGCTGCCGGCGGTCGATGGCACGATCGCCTCGATCCAGGCATCGCAAACGCCCGTCGAGGCGCAACTCCTGCAGAAGCATTATCTCGATGCCTTCGGCGTCATCAGCGTTCGCTCGGCCTGGAGCAGGATCTTGCTGGGCTCGATCTCCGTTCTGCTGTGCATCTACGTCGCGATCCTCGTGTACCGATTGCGCAGTCAGACCAATCGTTTGACCCAGCAACTCGATCTCGAAAATCTGATAGCGGATATCAAGCAGCGTTTCAGCGATGATTTCGACTCGGTCGCGAATGCTGTCATGGACTCGCTTGTCATCGTGGCGGAGTTTTTTGATGCAAGCCGATATGCTTTCGTCGTCGTCGACACGAGTTCTCGATCGGTTGTTGAGAGCTTCGGAAATGTGGAGGCGCCAACTTTGGCCGGTCTTACAGCCCGATTTTCGGACCAGATATCGGCTTCGACCATGGCGGAGAAGCTTCACTGGGATCGCTTCTTTTACCAAAATCTGCAGCGCTCGGAGATGCAGGCACTTCCCGAAGGTTCGCTGAGTGCCGGTTCAGTCGTTGCGACGAGCATAGACGCCGGAAAAGTCGGATTGCTCTTCCTCGAACATGCCGAAATTCGCAAGAAACCGGGTAGCGACGAAATAAGATTGCTCGGGCAAGCAATCGTCGCACTCTCACATAGTTTGAGGGGAAAGCGCGAGCGCAAGGAAAGGCAGGAGCTGGAGGGGCGCCTTGAGCATGCGCAAAGGTTGGAAGCAGTCGGAACGCTCGCGGGCGGCATTGCGCACGAATTCAACAACGCGCTTAGCGCGATAATGGGTTACGGGGAAATGGCGCTGGAGCTCAACCAGGCACCATCACGTACGCGCCAATATATTCAGGAGATTGTCTCGAGCGGCCTGCGTGCCAAACATGTTGTCGATCAAATTCTCACTTTCAGCCGAAAGCGCGAGAGGGTAAGCAGGCCCTTCGACGTCAAGGAGGCTATCGACGACATCGTACCGCTCGTGAAAATGTCGATTCCGGACACTATCCAGCTAGCGAGCACTATCGCGCCGAACATGCCGGCGGTCGCCGGCAATCCGATCGAGCTTCAGCAGGTCATCATGAACCTCTGCACGAACGCCGCGCAGGCGACGGGCGAAAATGGAAGAATTCAAATTTCGGCGCAGATGGTAGAGTTTTCTGCCGACATTGCCCTTTCGCACGGCAATATTACCGCCGGGCGCTATGTCCTTGTCGGCTTGACAGACAATGGAACCGGTATCGCACCCGGCCTTTTCCCGTACATCTTCGAGCCTTTCTTCACGACCCGAGTGAATCGAGGCGGAACCGGCCTCGGTCTGGCCGCTGTTCACGGCCTTGTCACTGCGATGGACGGCAGGATCGACGTGGAAAGTCGGCAGGGCGAAGGCACGACCTTCAATCTTTATTTCCCGGTGAGCGCTGCAGCACCCGTTCCTTTGGAACAATTTTTCAATGAGAGGACGGTTCCGCTTGGCAATGGCGAAATGGTTCTGCTTGGCCAGCGCGATCACAATCTGCGTCTGATGTACGAGGAAAAGATTGCCGCGCTCGGATATGAACCTGTCGGCTTTGAGAGCCTCTCAGCGCTCAAGGACTGGGTGTCGGAAAGCGCGCGCGCGCCCGACCTGATCCTTCTCGATCTCGATTTATGGCAAGTCATGCCGGACCTGCGACATATCGCCGGCGAATTCGGGCAGACCACCACGGTGTTTATCGTTGAGCCGGAGCATGCCGGTGCCGATCATCGCGTCTTTGCCGACATATCAATGTTGCGAAAACCCATCAGTTCCAACCGCCTTGCTGCTACGCTGTTCGAATTGATTGGGAACAAGCAACCGCGCCCCGAGGTCCCCCGATAGCCGGTCAGGTTTCCGATAAAGTATTTTACCTTTGAGCGCTCGAGACTTGCTGCCGGTCGGTCAAGGCCTCGGGCCGAACCAAGAAGTAAACACCCAGGCCCATCGTGAGCGCACTGACGAAGAGCAGGTAAAACACATGCGAAAGCGACGAGATCGTCAAGAACGTGGCGAGCGTTACCGGTGTCAGGCCACCAAAAAATGCGTAGGAAACATTGTAGGAGAAAGATACGCCCGAAAAACGGACTGGGGGCGGAAAGCATGAGACCATGACAACGGCTGCTCCAACGGCACTAAGGCCGGAAAAGCCGATTATGGCGCTCGAAAGAAAGACCTGGGCTGGCGTAGAAATATTGTAAAAAGCAAAGCCGCCGATGGCCAAAAAAAGGCCTCCGACCATGAAGAACCGCGCCGCGCCGATCCGATCGAAAAGCAGTCCGCCTGAAACCACCCCGACCACGAGGGACATCGCGCTTATCGTTGTCGCGATCAGCGCAACTTGATGGTCGACATGGTGAGATCCCTCCAGGATCGTTGGGACCATCAGCGTCAGCATCACGACACTAGCCGACAGGATCCAGGTGCAAAGGCCAGAAATAACGATGCTCCGCCGATAGGTCTTCACGACCACGGCGAGAGGCAATTCGGGAACGAGTTGTTTTTTTGCTCTTAGAGCCACAAACACCGGCGTTTCATGCAACATGCGGCGAAGCCGCATCCCGATGAGGCCGAAGACACCACCGAGAATGAAAGGCAACCGCCACCCGTAACTCAACATGTCGGCAGGCGGCAGAATCATCGTCGTCAGTGCCGTAAGGGATGCGCCCAGGAAAATCCCAACCCCGAGCCCGGCGCACACTAGGCCGCATGCAAAGCCCACACGACGCGAGGAAACGTGTTCGGCCGCAAATGTCCAGGCGCCGGGCACTTCCCCGCCGATCGCAATACCCTGAAATATGCGGAGGACGACGAGCAATAAGGGCGCGGCAATCCCGGCGCTCTGATAGGTCGGCAAAAGCCCGACCGCGAGCGTTGCGCCGGCCATCAACAGAATTGAGAATGCAAAGACGCGCTTGCGGCCAAACATGTCGCCGAAATGGGCAAGCACTATTCCTCCGAGAGGCCGGAAAATGTAGCCGGAGGCGAATATGCCGTAAGTTTGTATCATCGCCAGCCATGTCGGCATATCAGGCGGGAAGAACAGCACGCTGATCGACTCGGCAAGGAAGACAAAAATTACAAAGTCATAGAATTCCAGAGCCCCGCCAGCGGACGCAAGACAAAGCATCCGAAACACGTCTCGGCGCCTCGAGGGACGGGTCGAATGCCGATTCCATTGCGTGTCGGCTTCGGTTTGTTCTGAGCGGGTCAATTTCGATGCGACGCCAATTGGGCCTTGATGGAGCGTATAGGCTCCTAACGTCGATGGTACCTGCGGGAAAAGTGAAATTCGGTTACAGATGAAAGAACCGTACTATCCGAAGGCCAATTCCCTTCGTCCGACAGCCAAATCCCCTCGAATCTGTGCCGAACGCGGCAATTTGCTACAGATGAAATACCAAGGCAGGTTTTTGAAGCGACGGCGCAACATTTCATCCTAACCTAGGCGTATTGCAAAGTGGTCATTCTGGCCGCGCGACAATGGGAACCCAGTCATGAAGATTCTGATCGTCGGGGCCGGCATTGCCGGACTTGCTACGGCAAGAGCGCTCGAGCTGAAAGGATTTGAGGTCGACATCGTCGAGCGGCGCAGTATCTCCCCCACGACCGGTCAGGGCATCTTCCTCTTGGGCAATGCATCACGCGCCCTGGCAATGCTTGGGGTACTGGGGGACGTCTTTGATGTCGCCTTTCCAATCGAGGCACAGAGAATTTTGACGTCACGCGGTGTCGTCATCAATGATGTCGCCACCCAGACGGTCTGGGGCGACTGCGGTCCCTGCCTCGCACTGCCGCGGCACAAGCTAATTGATGCGCTCCAGGCGTCGATCAGCACGACGAAAGTGTCCTACGGTATCTCCGTCACCGCGGCCCGATTGCGGGATGGCATCAGAGAAGTGCACTTCAGCGATGGCAGCATCGACAAATACGACCTCGTCATTGGCGCTGACGGAATTCGCTCGGCCGTGCGAGAATTCGGTTTTGGCGGGAGGACACCGCGCCCCCTCAGCATGTCTTGCTGGCGCTTGGTGGTCGAAAACCACAATCAGGTGGACGCCTGGACGGCTATGCTGGGAAAAGGACGGACGCTCCTTGCCATACCTTTGAGCCGCTCCGAGCTCTATATCTATGCCGACTGTCCGGTGGAACAGTTCGGCGATGGATCGATTGGCGTTCTCCGGGCACGCTTTGCCGACTTTGGCGATCCGCTGGGCTCGATCATCGCTGCTCTCGACGATAAGGTCACAGCCCACACTGCAAGACTTGAAGAGATTCCAGCCGGTCGTTTCATTGACCAGGGGCTTGTGCTGGTCGGCGACGCTGCGCATGCCTCGTCGCCGAGCATGGCTCAAGGCGCGGCGATGGCGCTGGAGGATGCCATCGTGCTTGCCGCCTGCCTGGCTCAGAATGGTCAAGTCGCGCAAGCCCTGGAGGAATTCTACAAGCGGCGAAAGGGGCGTGTAGAATGGGTCCAGCAGCAATGTCATGCGCGCGACAAGCTGAGAGGCGCGGCAGATATTGTCCGAAATCTGGTGCTTCGCAACTTCGGAAACGCGCTCTACGCGCGGTCCTACCGGCGCCTGGCACAGAGCCTTTAGATCGATCGCCCAGCGGTTCTGCGAGAGCATTGAGGGCGCTGTTTGTTGTCGGCTGTGCCGCGCTGGGTAGCGTTGCCTCTCTGGCCGATGCTCCCTCACGCTTGGAAGAACATTGCTTGCGCCCATCGCCGGCAAAGCATGATGAAATGAGATTTCACGGCTCGACCCGAACAATCAAACCGACGAAAAGACGCGTCGCGCTCTCAAGACAGCCCTTCGCATTGCCAGCCGTTTGGGGCTCCTAACCGTCGACAGCCGGCGCTATCACCAATTCTGCGATCAGGCCGCCGTCCGGCCTGTTTCGCAAATTGAGGCTTGCTCCGAACGTCGCGGCTAACTGTTGGGCGATCGCCAGACCGAGACCGCTGCCGGGAATTCCCTCGCTGGCGATCTGGCCACCCCGCACGAAAGGCTTCTTGACAGCCTCCAGCAGTTCGTCGGCGATCCCCGGCCCCCGGTCCAATACGGTAATTATGATCTCATCGCGATGTGAGCGGATGGCGCTGACCTCGGCGGCTCCCGCGAATTTTAGCGCGTTATCAATGAAGTTCGAAAGGCTTCGTCTCAAGGCCCGCGGCTTGGTCACGATCGGACCGGTAACGGAATTGGCGATGGAAACAGTCCGGCCAGTGTCTTGATAATCAAGCACGAGGCATTCGATGAATGAGCGGAAATCGACAAGTGCGAAGCCCTCTTCATTCGCATGCGCATTCCTGGCATAGGCAATGCCTTCGCGGACCAGCCGCTCAGTCTCATCGAGATCTCTGAGGAGCTTTTCCTTTTCCGGAAAATCGCTTGCCAATTCAGCGCGCAGTCGCATGCGGGTAATCGGGGTCTGCATGTCGTGGGAGAATGCCGACAGAACCTGTATGCGCTCGTCCAACTGTTGCGAGATTCGGTGTCGCATGGCGTTGAAGGCCTTCGCCACCGCGGCAACCTCAAGAGGGCCACCCTCTTTCAACGGTTCGCCCGGGCGATTTGGATCGAGCGCCTCCACTGCCGCAGTGATTTGGGTCAGCGGCAAAATCGACTTTCTGACGGCGTAGGCAAACATGCCTGCAGACACCAGCAGGAAGACAACATGACTTGCAATCATAGTCATCGCCGGTCCCATGGTCTGGCGTTCTGTGTTACCGGCTACGAGAATCTTCCGAGGGGGCAAAATCTCGGGCGGGGGAGGCGAAACAGCATCTGAGCCGCTGCTCTCCAGCATCCCCGCCCCATCAGCGCTTGCCTCTTCCCGTATGACCTGCAGCGGCGTCTGCCGATCGTCGAGCGCTGCAAGTTCGGTCGGTACGGCAAACACTTGTTGTTCGGCCCCGTTCGGCTGGGCTGGGTGCCGCACCTCATTGTAGAGGCCGACCGCCAGACCGCCATGAGCAAAAACGAGACCGACGGACAGGATGAACAGCAGCCGCCCGCGCAAGGTTCTTGGCGGTACGCGCCATGCGGCGTCGGTGGAAATTGTGGTCACAGAAGAACGAAATCGCCCGGTCATCGGTTTCTCTTCAATGCGCTTGCTGGCAAACGGATGAAAGACTTGTCCATCTTCAGACATAGAAGCAGGGGCCAAGTCGCAGGGAGAAGTGCTGCTGCAAAACCGCAGCATCGTTTCAGTTCTCCGGAAATATGTTTCGTCTGTAATGAAGTACGCCGCAGAATTCTTGCGGCAGCAAAGTATCGGGCCACCAACAATCAACCCGTTGCGACAACCTAGACCAAAGTCTAGTGACAAGTGAATTGCCGTCTAGTGTCGATCCCTGGTGCGAGGCCCTACCTCAAATATGTCTTCACACCGGAGCGCCAAGCACTTTCGAAGCGACCGACGAGAAGACCTATCGTAACCCCCTACGGAGATTTTCCGATGAACCGCGTTCTTAACCTCGCCGCCGTCGTCCTCGTTTCCTCGTTCGGCTTCGCAACTGTCAGCCACGCAGAGAGCCTTGACATGAATGCCCCGGGCCCCCTCGAAAACACCCTTCGCACCTTCTCGTCCGATTTCGACGTCCACGTACTTGGTAACTGGGACCAGTCGCCCGAGCATACCACACGTGGGTCTTCCGTTTCGGATCGCTCGGAGAACGCCATTCAGGGAATTCAGGCTGCCATTGAAGCAAATGGCCCGCTTGTCGCAAGGCTCGAAAGAGATGGCGTGAAGGTCTCCAATATCGTCGACGCAGAACAGGCTGCGGACGGCGGCATGACGTTCTATTCTCGTTAATTGCCGGTGCGGCGGGTGTTGCCGAAGCATGGCAGCACCCGCTGCAGCAAGGGTATGACGGCAGAAAGGGGGACGGGCAGCGTCCTGAAATCCCTTCCTATGCGGCGGGCAGCAAGTTCTCATCGCCCGCGGAAAATGCGGGCGACCGTGATCGCCTGCATCCTGGAGCGGACAGGCCAAGTCAATTCGGTCGGCGGTTGTCTGCGCGACCTGACGAGACGAGCCGAACACGGGGAGTTTGTGCTCGGTCCCATCCTTATGGCGCTTCCAGGCAGCCGACAGAGATAAACTTCTAAATGAGAAGGGCGCCTCATGGGCGCCCAGCTAGTGCTTGTGATTTTTAAGCGAGTGTCGCAGCTCAGAGCGGCCTGACGTTTTCCGCCTTTGCCTTGCCGGTCTTGCGGTCCTGGCCTACATCGTAGGAAACGCTCTGCCCTTCCTTCAACCCATCGCCATATTGAAGCGCGGTGACGTGGACGAAGATATCGGGTCCGCCCGTCTCCGGCGTGATGAAGCCAAAGCCCTTGTCCATGTTGAAAAACTTAACCTTGCCAGTCGGCATGACGTCCTCATGTGTTTGTACGTGTTGCGGGGCGGCAACCTAGCCCTCGCCTTCCGCGAGATCAACCCGGTTTGAACCATTGACCGACGTGTCATCCTCATCTGCCGGCGATGGCGCGATGGAGCCGAAAGCGGTGCAGAAGATCGCAACGGCGAAGAGTGCCACTCCCCCATGAACGAAATAGGCAAGGCTGTAGCCGCCAAGATCCGTCAGCCAGCCGGCGACAATGTTGCTGAGAGATGCGCCGATGCCCTGAACCGTCATGACGGCGGCCAGACCGACATTGAAGCGCCCGGTGCCTGACAGGATACGCTCTGCGGCGATCGGTGTCGCGATGCCGATGAGGCCTGCACCGACGCCGTCGAGGATCTGGACTGGGAAGATGGCGGCAAAGTTTGTGAAGGCGCCGGCGATCAGGCCTCGAACAGGCAAGGCGGAAAGCGCGATGATAAAGACGGTGCCAAGGCCGAAGCGACGGATCATCAAGGGGGCGGCGAGCGCCATCGCAATCATGGACAGTTGTGACACCCCTGTCGTGACCGCGGTGGTTCGGAAGGGTGTCCCGAGCTGGATTGAGAAATCCTGGGCGATCAGGCGGCTGATCGGGGCGTTGCCGAAATGGAAGACCATCAGCACGACGGCGAGCAGGACGAGACCCTTCTTGGCAAATAGAACGGAGAAGCCGGAGGGACCAGGCGCTCCGTCGTCGTGCGCAAGACCGCGGGCGGCCTCATGGTCGATGCCGCGCGGATCGACCGCAAGAACAGCCAGAATGGTCGCTGTGGCCGTCATTACCATCATGGCAATGACGCCCTTCAGCCCGAAAGCGAGCGACGCGAGATAGACCCCAGCAAGCGATGCGACGTTGCCGGCGTGGTTCCAGAATTCGTTGCGCGAGACCTGCCCGGAAAAGCGGCGTTCGCCGACAAGCCCGAGCGTCAGCCCTATGAGAGCGGGGCCGACGACCGCCCCGACGATTGCGGTTGCCGATTGGCCGCCGAAGACGGCGGCGTTGCCGGGGCTTGCAAGCGTCCAGAGAGCGGCAGCCGTCACCAACAGAACCGGCAGGATGATCAGCGTGCGTTTGCGGTGCGTCGCGTCGACCCAGGCACCGAAGAATGGCGTGGCGACTATGCCAAGCACGCCACCGATCGTGGCGACGAGGCCAAGCGCCATAGGTGACCACCCTCGGGTGGCGAGGAAGCCGTCGAGAAAAGGTCCGAGACCGTCGCGGGCGTCAGCCAGGAAGAAGTTCAGGACGGCAAGCGCCAGAAGTGAGCGATCCTTGGCGAGCGATGCGGGCATCGAAGGCTCCGAGAGAGGCGAGGTTTAGGGCTTCAACGGGAAGCAGGCGACGGAAAACGGATGCTCTCGGCAAACGGTTCCGCTGACGCCCAATGGAGGGTCCACGCGTCCTGCGGGCCGGCGTCCCTGTCGCGTCATCTTGGAAGGAGCGGTTCAATGTGGATTTCAATAGATGATGGGCGCACTCTCAGTGTGCCTTTGGCTTGCATTCCACAGTTCTTGAACGCGACATCGGATCAGCTGCGCAAAGTTCAGGTCAGCCCAATGGGCCCTGGACTGACCTGAACGAGGATATCTCTATTAGCGACTTACTGCAGGGACGCGGCGACCGGCCGCGATCCGTTGGCAATCCTGGGGCGGTCCTGCTCTAGAGATCCAGGCGGAAATACACGCCGTTGCGATGTGGGCGATAGTAGCGATCACCGTAGTAACGGTCACGGTATCGCCAGCCGCGATCGTCCCGCCAGCGCCGCTCTGCGCGCCAATCCCGATAGTCGCGATCTCGATAGTAGCGGCGGTGATGCCAGCCATACCGGTCGTAATCACGATGATGGCGGTAGTGGCGGTGCCGGACCTGAACGACCGCGCTCTTTTCCACCGATGCGGACGGCGCCGCCGATCGAGGCATCGCCGCTGCAGGCTCTGCCGCGACCAAGGCCGAGCCGAGCGAGAGAACGGCTGCCACGGCAAAATGAGTGATTTTCATAGTTTCTCTCCTTGGTAGTTGTGACCAAGGCTGGCCCCTGCGCCATGAACTCCTTCTGAAGACGCTCTTCAGCTTAGGTTCATGTCAAAACCGCAGCCCGCGAGCGGCGCGTGAGATCGGTATTGTGAGAGAGCTCTCATTTTGCGTCGCGAACGCCCCAATTTCGCGCTTGGATATGCCGCTGCGGCGCGGTGGCCACCAGAATTCCGTTTCCCATCTTTTTTTAAGGGGCGCCTTTGCTCCCACCGCCCACCACATGAATGGTTTTCCCAGATTTTTCATGGGCTTCGCATCTCGCGTGCGATATCAAAACCGATTTATGGATACAAAACAAAATACTTGATAAAAAAAACTTGTCAGAATAGCTTCTTCAAAAATCAAATTCAATAAACGAGGAACATTCATGCGAGCTAAGGCGACCCTGAACAGGGAATTCACCATTTCGAACGTCGATAAGCGTGTCTACGGCTCCTTCCTGGAGCACATGGGCCGCGCCGTTTACACCGGGATTTATGAGCCGGGTCACGAAAAAGCTGATAAGGACGGATTCCGTACCGATGTTCTTGATATGGTGCGCGACCTGGATATGCCGATCGTGCGCTATCCGGGCGGCAACTTCGTCTCGGCCTATCATTGGGAAGACGGCATCGGTCCGCGCGACCAGCGCCCCACGCGTCTCGACCTTGCCTGGCGGACCCGCGAGACCAACCAGATGGGCATCAATGAATTCGCTGACTGGTCGAAGCTCGCGAAGACCGAGATGATGCTGGCCATGAACCTCGGTTCGCGCGGCCTGAACGATGCCCGCAATTTCCTCGAATATTGCAACCATCCTGGCGGTACATATTGGAGCGACCTGCGCGCCAAGCACGGCTACAAGGACCCGCACAATGTGCGGATCTGGTGCCTCGGCAACGAGATGGACGGCCCCTGGCAGGTCGGCCATAAGACCGCGACCGAATATGGCCTGCTCGCCAACGACGTCAGCAAGGCGTTCAAATATTTCGACAAGACGCTCGAAACCGTCGTCTGCGGCTCGTCGAATGACAAGATGAAGACCTATCCCGAGTGGGAGGCGCAGGTTCTGGACGCAAGCTATGACAGCGTCGACTACATCTCGCTGCACAAGTATTTCGGCAACGAGGAAAACGACACGCTGAATTACTACGCCAAGGCGATCGAACTCGACCGCTATATCGTCACGATCGGCGGCGTCATCGACTACATCAAGGCGAAGAAGCGTTCCAAGCGCGACGTGAAGATCTGCTTCGACGAATGGAACGTCTGGTATCACGACCGCAAGGAAGACGATCAGCGCTACAAGAACTGGGACTGGCCGGAGGCGCCGCCGCTCCTGGAAGAGCTCTACAATCTCGAGGATGCGATCTTCGTCGCCTCGCTGATCAACGTCTTCATCCGTCGTTCCGACCGCGTCAAGATCGCCTGCATGGCACAGCTCGTCAACGTCATCGCGCCGATCCTGACCAAGGCGGGCGGCCCGGCCTGGCGCCAGTCGATCTACTATCCGCTGCAGTTTGCTTCGAAGTACGGCCGCGGCACTGCACTGGCGGTGTCTTCATCCGGCCCGACTTACGATTGCGAAGTCGCACAGGACGTTCCCTATCTCGATCTTTCGGCGGTGCTGCATGAGGATGGCAAGAGCATCGCGCTCTTTGCGATCAACCGCAGCCTCGATGAGGCTATCGACCTCGATATCGACCTGCAGGGCTTCAAGGGCGTCAAGGTGGTCCAGCATCATGCGATGGTCGGCGATGACCTGAAGGCCCGCAACTCCGTCGAGGATCAAAACCGCATCGTGCCGAAGGCAGGATCCGGCCTGCAGGTCACCGATGAAGGCAGGCTCACCGGGTCGCTGCCGGCGAAATCCTATCATTTCATCCTGCTGTCAGTCGCTTCGGCATGAGCTGATCGCTATCGGGGCAGCGGAGGAGGCTGCCCCGTTCGGACTGCCAATCGGGAGGATGTATGTCTGGGATAAAACTGACTGATGTCAGGAAGTCGTTCGGCTCCTTCGCCGTCATTCACGGCGTCGACATCGAGATCGAGCAGGGCGAGTTCGCGGTTTTCGTCGGCCCCTCCGGCTGCGGAAAGTCGACGCTGCTGCGAATGATTGCCGGGCTTGAAGAAACGAGCGGCGGCGAGATCAAGATTGAGGATGAGGACGTCACCCACAGGGAAGCGTCGAAGCGCGGCGTTGCCATGGTCTTCCAGTCCTATGCGCTTTATCCGCATCTATCGGTTTTCGAAAACATGGCCTTCAGCCTGTCGATCGCCAAACGGCCGAAGGCAGAGATTCAAGCGAAGGTGAAGGCGGCCGCCGATATTCTTCGCCTGACTGACTATCTTCAGCACAAACCCAGCCAGCTTTCCGGTGGTCAGCGCCAGCGCGTGGCAATCGGCCGCGCCATCGTGCGCGAACCGAGGGTTTTCCTGTTCGACGAACCGCTCTCCAACCTCGATGCCGAATTGCGCGTGAAGATGCGCATGGAAATCGCCCGTCTGCACCGCCAGATTGGGGCCACGATGGTCTATGTGACCCATGATCAGGTCGAGGCGATGACGCTCGCCGACAAGATCGTCGTGCTGAAGGAGGGTGTCGTCCAGCAGATCGGCGCACCCTTGGAACTTTACCGCAATCCGCAGAACATGTTTGTCGCCGGCTTTATCGGTTCGCCGGGCATGAATTTTCTGAAGGGCAGGGTCGTGTCCGCTGGCCAGGGCTCTGCCCGTGTCGAGCTCGATGATGCGCCGGGCCAGGCCTTCGACCTGCCGACACGCAGTCCGGTCGCCGAGGGTGCAGCCATCAATGTCGGCGTGCGGCCCGAGCATATCGGCCTTGGCGCCTCAAATGGCGGCCTGACGCTGCCTGCCACCGCCGAGTTCACTGAGGAGCTCGGTGGCACAGGATATCTTCACGTGTTGACCGCAACCAATGCGGAAATGACGGTCGAGTGCCGCGAAAGCAGGCCTCAGCCGAAGGAGAAGATCAGCCTCTCCCTGAGAGTGCCTGAAATGCTGGCTTTCGACGCCGAAGGCAGAAGGCTCAGTTGATTGAAACGGAATCCGGATCAGATCCGGCGACCGAAAGAAATGCAGGACATCTGATCGCGCGCCTTTGGAGGAGGTTCGCGGCGAGAGACGCCCCGTGCCGCGGGGTGACCTTAACCCATGCTTTAGAGGAGGAACAAACGTGAGAAAGATCTTAAAACTCGCCGTCTCGGCAGCCATCGCATTGCTGCCCTCGGCGGCGGCATTTGCGCAGACGGACATTACCTGGTGGGATTTCTTGAGCGGCGGCGACGGCGTTCGCATGAAGGCGCTGATCAAGGAATTCAACGACACCCATCCTGACATCAAGATCAATGCCACGACGCTCGAATGGGGCGTGCCCTTCTATACCAAGGTGCAGACGTCGGCCGCCGTCGGCCAGCAGCCGGATATCATGACCTATCACATGTCGCGCTATCCGCTGGCGGTGCCGACCGGCATCCTGCGTCCCTTTACCGACGAAGAGCTGGCATCGGCCGGCATCAAGAAGGAAAATTACGTGGACGCGGCCTGGAAGCAGGCGACCTTCGACAACAAGGTCTACGGCATTCCCTTCGACGTGCATTCGATCGTTCTCTACTACAACAAGAACATCCTGAAGGAAGCCGGCCTGCTCGGCGACGACGGCCTGCCGAAAGGTTTCGACGGGCTCGACAATTTCAACGCCGCCCTCGACAAGATCAAGGCGACGGGCAAGGTCGAATATCCGCTGTCGCTGCACACGGATGAAGGCGGCTCCATGTGGCGCGTCTTCTATACGCTGCTCTCCCAGCAGGGGGCAAAGTTCATCGACGGGGACCAGATCCTGCCGGGCGATGCCGGCGTGAAAGCCCTGAAGACCATGGCGAACTGGGTTTCCGGTGGCTATTCGCCGAAGCTGATCTCCTATGAAGCCTCGATCGCGCTCTTCACCTCCGGCAAGGCAGCTCTCCACGTCAACGGCGTCTGGGAAGTGCCGACGATGGCCGATCTTGCCAAGAAGGGCGAACTCGGTTTCGAATGGGGTGCCATCGAAATTCCGAACCTGATGGGCACGCAGGCCACCTGGGCGGACTCGCATTCCTTCGCTGTCCCGAACAGCGAGAGCAAGCCGATCACCCCTGAAAAACTGAAGGCCGTGCTGCAGATCATTGCCTGGATGAATGAGCACTCGATCTCCTGGGCAAGTGCCGGCCACATTCCTGCTTTCAAGCCGGTCACGGACAGCAAGGAATTCAAGGAAATGCAGCCGAACGCCACTTATGCAAAGCTGGCCGATACCGCCGCCTTCGACCCGGTTTCCAAGCTCGCAGGTGTTGCCGGTCCGATTTACGAGGCAACCCAGAACTTCGTGGTTCCCGCACTCAACGGTCAGCTCGATCCGGAAGATGCTATCGACCAGATGCGCGAAGAGCTGGAAAGCCAGAAGTAGGAAGACACTGGCCGGAGCCAGCCTCCGGCCAGTCCTTCGTCCAGGGAGATGATCTGTGGTCAACACTGAAAAGCGACGCAAGACGCTGACGGCGATCGTCATGATCGCGCCGTTCCTGATCGCCTATGCGACCGTCTTTGCCTATCCGGTCTACAAGATGTTCGCCTTGAGCTTTACCGACGCGCCGCTCGTCGGCGAAGGCCAATGGGTGGGCTTCGACAATTACGTGAAGCTCTTCCATCAGAAGCTCTTCTATACCTCGGTGTGGAACACCGGCTATTTCGTCGTTCTGACCGTCATCCCGAATACGCTGATCGGCCTCGGACTGGCGCTGATGGTCGTGCGTCTGAAGGGCTGGATGCAGAGCCTGGTGCTCGTGCTTTTCTTCATTCCCTATATTCTTCCGGTTTCCGTCGTGACCCAGATCTGGAAATGGGTGCTCGATCAGCAGTTCGGCATCGCCCAATTCGTCATCGAGGCCGTCACCGGCTCGCGCGTCAGCGTCTTCCGCGATCCGGTCTGGGCCATGCCGATGGTGGCGCTTGTGACCGTCTGGTGGACCAACGGTTTCAACCTGCTGCTCTTCATCGCAGGCCTGCGCAACATTCCCAATGACTATTACGAGGCGGCCATGCTTGATGGCGCGACGCGCTGGCAATGCTTCAAGCGCATTACCTGGCCGCTGATCTGGCCGGTGACCGCGCTGGTGCTGACATTGCAGCTGATCCTGCAGCTCAAAATCTTCGACCAGGTCTATCTTCTGACCGAGGGCGGGCCGTTCAATTCCACCTATGTGCTCCTGCAGCTCGTCTATCGTGAAGCCTTCCGATCGAACCATGGTGGTCTCGGCTCCGCAGTCGCAGTGATCCTGTTTCTGATCATCGTCGTCGTCTCGGTGCTGCAATACCAGCTGTTGCGAGTGAGGGAGCGCTGAGATGCCCGGCAAGACAATCGGCAACGCGCTGCTGCTGCTCCTCACGGTGGTGATCGCCTGCACCTGGGCCTTCCCGATCTATTGGGCGATCGTCACATCCATCAAGCCGGAACAGGACGTCGTCAACAAGACCACCCTCATTCCCGACGTCCTGAATTTCTCAGGCTATTATTACGCGCTCTTCGAGACGAAGCTGTCGACCTGGTACCTGAATTCCATCGTCACCTCGGTGACGGTAACCGTCGTCGTCATCCTGATCAGCGTGATGTGCGCCTACGCGCTGTCGCAGATCGTCTTTCCCGGCCGCCGGCTTCTCTACGGCATCATCCTGGCGAGCTTCATGGTGCCCTCGCAGGCGCTCGTGATCTCCCAATTCGTGCTGATGCACAAGCTGAACCTGATCAATACCTGGGGCGGCATCATCCTGCCGCAGCTGATCGTTCCCGTTGTCGTCATCGTCTACAAGCAGTTCTTCGATTCCGTGCCGAAGGAGCTGCGCGAGGCCGCAAAGCTTGATGGCTGCGGCGAGTTCCAGATCCTGTTCAAGCTCTATTTGCCGCTGAACTGGGGTATCACAACCGCGCTCGCGATCATCACCTACATCATGGCCTGGAACGCCTTCCTCTGGCCGTTCCTCGTCACCAGTTCCGACGACATGATGACGATCACCGTCGGCATCACCCAGACGCGGGATGCGTTCGGCGTCAAGTATGCGCGCGATATGGCTGTCGCCATCCTTGCAGCGATGCCGGTCGCTCTTGCCTATCTGCTGTTCCAGAAACGCGTGACACAGGCCCTGATGCTGTCATCCGGCATCAAGGGATAATGCATCAGGGGTTGTTTCCGGGCCGAGGTGAGAAGGCCCCAGCCGGTCCGCGAGAGCTCTCCCGAGGCGCGGGCCGGCGATCAAAAAAGAGCGGCGACATCGGATATGACGCCGTGATATTAGCTCAAACCAACCAGAAAGACTGGAGAACCAGTATCAGGGCATGGAGACGAAACTTCTAACCGTCGATCCGATGCGTGACGTTGACGTCGTGCAGGCACTCGGTTCTCCGACGCGCATCGAAATCCTCAACCTCTTGCGCCAGAAAGGGCCGCTGAATGTCAACGACATCGCGGCACAGATGCGCCTGCCGCAATCGACGACGGCAACCAATCTGAAGTCGTTGGAGCAGGCGGGTCTCATCCAGACCCAGACGATGAAGGCGACGAAGGGAAATCAGAAGATCTGCTCCAGCATCTATGACGAAATCCTGATCCGCTTCGATACCAACGGCACGAAGGCAAGCCAGGATGTGGTGACCGTCAGCATGCCGATCGGCCTCTTCACGGAATTCGACGTCGGCGCCCCCTGCGGCCTCTGTTCGGTCAACAACGTCATCGGCATGCTCGATGTGCAGGAAGTCTTCCTCGATCCGCAACGCATGCAGGCGGCGCTGCTGTGGTTCACCCGCGGTTATGTCGAATATAAATTCCCGAACAATGCCAAGGTCTCGGGCAAGAAGATCCGCAAGGTGGAATTCTCAGCCGAGCTGAGCTCCGAGACCCCGGCCACGAACGCGAACTGGCCATCCGACATTTCCATCTGGGTCAACGGCATCAAGGCCGGACACTGGACTTCGCCTGGCGATTTCGGCGATCGCCGCGGCATGTATTCGCCGTCCTGGTGGAAGCTCTCGGGCTCCCAATACGGCAAGCTCAAGACCTGGACGATCGATGAGACAGGCACCTGGATCGACGGCGCGATGGTCTCGACCCAGACCATCGCCTCCCTCGGCATAGCCGATCGTCACTCGATCCGCTTCCGTATCGGAATCGACGAAAAGGCCGACAACCCTGGAGGCATGAACCTTTTCGGAAAGGGTTTTGGCGATTTCGACCAGGATCTGGTGATGTCGATCTATTTCTGATCACTATGGATGCCCCGGCGTTTCCGCCGGGGGCTCCTGTCGTTCAAAGCCTATTTCTTGCCACCCCAAAGCTCCGGATAGCCGGGCAGATCCTGGCAGCCGCAAAGGCTGTAGTGTAACGGCGGCATGCGCTCGTCGATATAGCTTGCCAGCGTATCCTGCGTGATCGCCGGCTGCGGCAGGATCCATTCCGGACCCGGCACCTGTTTGCCGTCGAGCACATCAAGAGCGCCGAGGATCGCTGTCCGCCACTGGTAGGTCGGATAGGATGGGCCGATTGCCGTCAGCTTGTCCTTCTGCCATTTGCGCAGGAAGTCCTGCTGGTCTTCGCCGCTGATGACAGGGTAGGGCAGTCCGGCATCTTCGAATGCTTCGAGTGCTGCGGTGGACGTATCGCCGGCATCCATCCAGACGGCATCGATCTTTTCGCCGCGATTGATGTAGTCCTCGACGACCGCCTTGGTCTTGGCTCGATCGCTTCCGGTGAATTCGGAGCCGATGACCTTCAGGCCGGCTTCGTCGAAGATGTTCTTCGCTGCCGAATAGCGGGTCTCAAGTACGTCGACACCCGGCATGATGCGCAGTGCCAGAACATTGGCGCCCTTCGGCAGCTTGCTGGCGATGAACTCGCCCGAGGTGATGCCGAAGCCGTACCCACCGACCGGGTGGATGTAGGTGACCGGGCACTTGGTAGCGACGCCGCGGTCAAAGACGATGACCGGCAATTTCGCGCAGGCTGCCTCCACAGCCGGCGTTAGCGCCGCCGTCGTGTTCGGCGATACGATCAGCGCATCGCACTTACCGCCGCTGACCAGGGCTTCGATATCGGAGATTTGCTTATCGTCCTTGCCTTCGGCATCGACGACCACCAGTTCCTTGATGCGATCCTTGTGCAGTTCGGCCTCGGCCTGCAGATTGTGCATGCCAACGACGCGCCAGGGGTTGAATATCCCGGCATTGGAAAAGCAGATCGTGACCGGGCCGTCCTTCTTGTATTTGGCGGCATCGACCATTCCGTCCCCAAGATGCTGCTCCCACGGCTTGCCCTGAGGGCCTTGCGGCGTCATCGAAAGCTGCTCGCGCTGCTTCTTGAATTCAGCGGGATCGTTGAATTCCTGCGCATAGCTAACGCCGGCAAATGCCATCGCTATCAGTGCTGCAACAACTGCTTTGTATTGCATCTTCTTCCTCCTCCATTGTGCCGGCGTACCGGCGGTTCATCGCTTGTCTCTCCCTGCAAGCAATCAGGTCTTTCTCCGATCTCGCCAGGCGCTGGCGCCGACGGCGGCAATCAGAATCACCCCCTGGATGCTGTCGCGCAGCGCCTGGGGCAGGCCGGCGAGATTGAGTAGGGTGAAGAGCGCGAAAAGGCTAAGAGCGCCAAATAACGCACTCCATAGCGAGCCGCGGCCGCCGAGCAGCTGGGCACCGCCGATGACGCAGGCGGCAATCGCCTGCAGTTCCATGCCGCGGCCGGCGTTGACGGACACACCGGAAAAGCCACCGACGAGGATGCCGGCGGTGACCGCCGCCAGTGCCGACACAACGAAAGCGGCGATGCGGGTGGCGGCGACCGGCAAGCCTGCGAGTTCCGCAGCCCTCGGATTGTCGCCGATCGCCAACGCTCGTTTGCCGTAGACAGTGCCGTGCAGTCCCCACCAGGCAACCACGAGAAAAAGCAAGAGGATGATGACTGCGAGCGGCAGGCTACCGATCAGCCAGACATCGCGCATCAGGAGACGGCCGAGATCGCGGAAATTGTCCGGCAGATCGCCGCGCGCCGCACCACCCGACCAGGCCAGCGCTAGGCCGTTGACGAGCAGCATGGTGCCAAGCGTGGCAATAATCGAAGGCACCTTCAGAAAAGTGACGACGAGACCATTCACCAGGCCAACAGCGAGACCCATGAGGTAGAGGACGCCGATCATCGGCCAGGTCATCTCGGGGTCGCCATTGATCAGGATGGAAGCTGCCAGAACGACGAGGGTGACGATGGCCCCCACGGAGAGATCGAAACCACCGGTCAGAACGACATAGAGCTGCCCGACGGCGAGGATGATCAGCGGCGCTGCGCGGCGCAGGAAGTTCATGAAAAGGCCGGCTTCGAGGTAGTTCGGCTGAAGGCTCGCGATAGCGGCATAGAGGATAATAAAGACGATCAGGCCGAAGTTGATCTTTGCAAGCGAAATGACCGGGCGACGCATCGGTGTCGTTTCTGAAAGCGGGGTCATGCGACATGCCCCTTGTGACGTATGGCGTGGATGGCAACAGCGGCGATCACGATCGCACCGCGCATCACCTGCTTGAGAAATGCATCGACACCGAGCATATTGAAACTGGCGTCAAGCGTGGCAAAGAGCAGGACGCCAGCGACCGTGCCCGCCACTCCCCCCTTGCCACCGGCCAGTATGGTCCCGCCGATGACGGTTACCGCGATCGATTCCAGGTCATAGATGCCGTCGCGGCCGATCCAGGGCGTACCTGACTGCAGCCGGGCCGCCAGATAGAGCCCCGCAACGCCGGCAAAGAAGCTTGCGATGACATGGGCAGCGAGCACCACGCGCTCCGTGCGGATGCCGGCCAGACGGGCGCCTTGCGGATTTCCGCCGACGGCGTAGATGCGCGCGCCGAATACGGTGCGCGTCAGCAACAGGCTTGCCGCGGCGGCAAGTGCGACGAACAGCAGGACCGGGTAGGGAATGCCGAGAAGACTGGTATAGGCGAAGGCCTGGAAGGACGGCGCGACCGAACCTTGGAGGTAAGTGAAGGATGCCGACAATAATCCCTGGATTGTCAGGCCTGTGCCAAGCGTTGCGATCAGCGGGTTTATGCCGCAATAGGCGACGAGCAGTCCGTTGATGGCGCCGACGATCAGGCAGAGGACGAGGCACGCAAGGATCGCCGGCAGGATCATTGCCGGATTTGCCTGCATGATGAACGAGGCAAGGACCGCGACCGCGCTGATTAGCGCCGCCACCGAAAGATCGATCGAGGCGACGAGAATGACGAAGGTCTGGCCGAGCCCGACAAGGCCGAGAGCGACCATCCGTTGAAACAGGCCGGCCAGCCCTTCAAGATTCAGCTGGCTTGTCTCCCCCGTCGCTATCGCCGCAATGACAAAGATGCAGGCCGAAACCAGCACGAGCACGGCGGCCACGGAAAGGCGTATCGGGTGACGGGTACGGCTTGTCGCCGGAAGGGTCTCGCCACTCATGTGAGGGCCTCCTGCTTCTGGCGTATATCGATGCCGAGCGACAGCGCCATCACTGCTTCCTCGCTTGCGCCGCGCGGCAACTCGCCGGCGATCCGGCCCTGATGCATCACGAGAATCCGGTCGGAAATGCCGATGAGTTCTGGCATGTCAGAAGAAACGACGATGATGCCGCGGCCGGTATTGGCGAAGCTTCGCATCGCCTCGTAGATCGCTGCCTTGGCGGCGATGTCGATGCCTCGGGTCGGCTCGACGAAAACGAGGATATTCGATTGCCGCGCAAGCCAGCGGGCAATGATGACCTTCTGCTGATTGCCGCCGGAAAGCGAATCGACCGCCTGGCCGAAATCGGCAGCTCGCACGTCCGTCACCCGCAGCACCTCGTCGATGCGGTCTCTTGAGAAGGCTCCGCTTTCGGGGCGGGTGAAGAAATTCGACATGGATCGGAGCGTCAACAGTGCGTTGTCGCGAACGGACTGCCGCAGCAACAGTCCCTCGCGCTTGCGATCGCCCGGCAGATAGCCGATGCCGCGGCTCGTCGCGCGGCGCGGCGAGGTGATTGCCTGCGGACCGCCGCCAAGTCGTATCGTACCTGCTGTCAGCGGCTCATCGCCGATAATTGCCTGTGCGAGCGATGCCTTTCCGGAATCTTCCAGCCCGGCGACGCCGATGATTTCGCCGGCCCGGAGATCGAGATCGATGCCGCGCAGGTAGGTATTTCCGCCCTGTTCTACCGAGAGCAACGAATGACCGGGCTTGCCGGCCGGCGGCGATGGATAGAAGTCCTTGAGATCACGACCGACCATCGCCCTGATGATCGCGCCAATATCGGCGTCTTCCCGCGATTTCGTCCAGATCCTACGGCCGTCCTTCAGCACCGTGATGCGATCGGCAAGAGCCATGATTTCCGGCATTCTGTGCGAGATGTAGATGATCGAGACGCCTTCACTCCGCAGGCCGCGCACGAGTTGCAGCAGGGCCTGGGCGTCACGTTCGTCAAGGGCCGCCGTCGGCTCGTCCATGACGAGAATCTGCGCATCGAGCAGCAACGCCTTGGCAATTTCCACCAATTGCTGGCCCGCAATCGAAAGCGTCGAAACCTGCCGGTCCGGATCGATACCGGCGCCGAGACGCTGCAATAACTCCATGCTGCGGCGACGCATCTCGCGCCGGTCGAGAACGCCGCGCCGCGAGGGCTCGCGGCCCACGAAGATATTTTCCGCAACGCTGCGATAGGGCAACAGGCTAAGTTCCTGATGGACGATGGATATACCAGCCGCCTTGGCCTGTTGCGGGTGGGCGAAATCTGCGGATTGGCCGCGAATGCGAATCTCTCCACCATCCGGTCGATAGCTGCCACCGAGGATCTTCATGAGCGTCGACTTTCCGGCGCCGTTCTCGCCACAGATTGCGTGCACCTCTCCGGGACGGCAGTCGAAATCCACCTCGTCAAGTGCGAGCACGCCGGGGAAAGTCTTGGTGATGCCGGCCATTTCAAGTGCGGGTAGCGTCATTGCGCCGGCCCCTTCGAGCCCGATGGGGCGCGTTCTCCGGCAATGTCCCATTCCCTGCGGATGAAGGCGATGCTCTCGGCAAAGAGCGTGTCCAGGTCGTCGAAAAGATCCCGCCAGACGCGCGTGGCTCCCGCAAGCTCGGGTAGGGCACGGCTGAAGGATTCGACCGTGAGCCAGCCGTCATATCCGCAACGGCGCAGCGCTTCAAAATGCGCTGCGAAGGGCACGTGACCGGTCCCCGGAATGCCGCGATCGTTCTCCGAAACATGGTAGTGATTGATTTCCCTGTGGTAACGTTCGTAAGTTGCCGGCGGATCCTTTTCTTCGATATTGGCGTGGAAGGTATCGAACATGTAGCCATAGTTCGGGTGACCAACCTCGCCGTAGATCTCCGAGGCGGCAGCGATCGTCGACATCAGGTAGCATTCGAAACGGTTTACGGCTTCGGCGGAGATGCGAATGCCTGCAGATGCGGCATATTCGGCCAGCGCCCGCATCGCCTCGACGCAGCGGCCGCGCTCATTCGACGTTGGACCGAAGCCGGTGAAGACACCGACGGGGGAATGGAGCGGACCGGCGATCACTTCGCCGCCCATTGCCTGCGTGCAGTCGACGATCCACTTGTGATGGTCGCGGGCGCGTCGACGGATCGCAGGATCTGCACTCACGGGATTGGCCTCCTGGGTCGCGACTGCAGCGGCGCCGGCGGAGAGACCGATATCGCGCAGCATCTTGCCGAGGGCAGCGTAGTGATCCGGCTTTCCAAAAAAGACAGGGATCTCGACCGCGTCATATCCCAGCGCCTTCAGTCGCTCGAGCTGACGGCCATGCGCCGTGGTGATCTCCGCTCCGAGCACAAGTAAGTTGAATGCGATCTTCACGTGTTCTCCTTCCCGTGCGGCAGTCACGTCGTCGTCCCGCGGCATGGTTGCCCATCCTCGGGGTGGATACTTGGCAGACTTGACTCGGTAAAACTTGCGCCCCACAACAGTGGTAAATTTCTTAAGTCATTTTCTGCGTTGGGAGGCGCGCGAAATGAATAAGCACACAATCATCAAGCCAGCCGACATTCGTCGTCCTTCGGTCTTTCGTCAGCCGGATTCGATGATGTATGCCGACAATTGCCGCGAGTTGCAGGCTGCCGCCGCGCGTGGCGAAGTCGAGTTGCACGCGTGGACCCGCGGCAGTTATCCCGGCCAGTCGCTCGGAGACCGGCTGCCGGGGATCCGTACGGTCGGCTTCTGGGATGCGCGTTATGCGCAAAGCTGGGGACTCGGCCGCCACTGCAATGAAGGGTTCAAAATCGCCTATCTGGCGCGCGGGAACCTCAATCTCGTCGTGGATGACGAGACCTACAATTTCGAGCAGGGCCAGTTCATCGTCATCCGTCCCTGGCAGCTGCATTCGATCGGCAATCCCGGCGTCGATGCGAGCCGCCTGCTGTGGATCATTCTCGATGCGGGGCTAAGGCGTCCGAGCGAAGCCTGGGGATGGCCGAGCTGGATGGTGTTTTCAAGCGAGGAAGCCCGCACGCTCGGCGAATTGCTGACGCAGAACAACCAGCCGGTCTGGGATGGTGGCGCTGATCTGTGCCGCGCCTTCGAGGCCGTGCCCTCGATCCTGCTCGGACGAACGCCCGAAGATGGCGAAACTCGGCTGAAGGTGGCGATCAATACGATCATGCTGAGCCTGATCGACCGGATGACGGAGCAGGCGCCGAAGCTCGATCCCGATCTTTCGACGTCGCAGCATACGGTGGCGATCTTCCTGCGCCGGCTGGCTTTCGCGCTTGCCGAAGACTGGACGCTCGATTCCATGGCCGAAGAATGCGGTCTGTCGCGCACCCGTTTTTCGGAATATTGCAAGCGGCTGACCAACATGACGCCGCGGCAATATCTGCAGCATCTGCGGCTGGAAGAGGCCTCGCGCCTTTTGAAGACGCCGGGGCGTAGCAGCATCACGGAGATTGCCTTTTCCTGCGGCTTCAACTCCAGCCAGTATTTCTCCAACGCATACCGCAAGCGTTATGGCCATGCCCCGAATGGTGCGGCTGCTTCTGCCTGAGGCGGTGCGTCCGACCGCCTCGCGTGACGACATCATCGATATCGCACGGTCGCTGGTGCGGCCGGGCAGGGAGGTGAGGGAAGGGGCGGCGTGGATTGTAATGATAGCGACTGGTTGCGAGCCGGCCTCACGTAGGCAGGATCACTTCTAGCCGTTTCCCCCGCCATTGTTGTGAGTGCAGATCGTCTTTCAGGTTATTGTCAGACTCCTGTGCTCACATCGCACAGCGCCGGGTGTGCTCGGGGAAAGTACTCCCACCTGAAATTGCTATAAATTAGGAGCGGGTATGACCGACCAGTCTAGCCGTCTTGTCTTGCATATGAATTCGCGCGACGAGGTCTTTGCCGACGAACGCAATTCGGTTGCGGACTTTTCTTTCAATTCCACCGTCGCAAACGTTTTCGATGACATGGTCAGCCGTTCAGTCCCATTCTATGGGGAGATGCAGCGGATGGTTTGCGAATTGGCCCGTGACTTCGCCCAACCTCATTCGACCCTCTATGATATTGGCTGCTCGACGGCCACCACCCTGTTGGCATTGGACCACGTCGTCGACAATCAACTTGATTTCGTCGGAATCGACAACGCGCCGGACATGCTCAAGAAGGCGGCGGAAAAGATTGAGGAATCGGGAACAAACCGATCAATCGATCTGGTCACAAGCGACCTCCACCGCGGCTTTACGATCGAAAATGCTAGCGTCGTGACAATGCTTCTGACGCTTCAGTTCGTGCGTCCACTGTTTCGCGAAAGAGTGATGAAGACGATCTTCAACGGGCTCAAGGCGCACGGATGCCTGCTGCTGATCGAGAAGTTGACCAGCGAGGACACGACGTTCAACAGACTGTTCATCGACCACTATTATGACTTCAAGCGGCGCAACGGATATTCCTCGATCGAAATCTCGAAGAAGCGAGAGGCACTGGAAAATGTCCTCATTCCCTACCGCCTCGAGGAGAACATCCAGTTGCTCAAGGAGGTAGGCTTCAAGAGCACCGAGGTCTTCTTCCGCTGGTACAATTTCTGCGGCATCGTCGCGGTCAAGTGAGTCGAAAAGCCATGAACAGAGTCTCCCTCGCGATCGGCAGCTTCTTTTTCAAATACCGAAACCAGGCTTTCCCGCTCATAATCGTCGCACTGTTTGTTTCTAGCCCGCCGGCCACAACGTTTTTCGGTAGTGCTGCGCTCGAAGGATGGAAAAACATCATCGCGTTGCTCGTCGTCATCGCTGGTTTGGTACTGCGCGCAACCGTGATCGGATATGCCTATATCAAGCGCGGTGGCCTCAATAAGCGGGTTTATGCCAGCGATTTGGTGACGGAAGGCATGTTTGGCGTTTGCCGCAACCCCCTGTATGTCGGGAACATGTTGATTTACTCCGGGCTCTTTCTGTTCCACGGCAATCCGGTGGTCGTCGTTGCCGGATGCCTACTGTTCGGCCTTATCTACCAGTGCATCATTTATGCCGAAGAGGAATTCCTCGCGAACAAGTTCGGCGAGGCATATGGCGCTTATTGCCGGGACGTATCCAGATGGGGGCTTAAGCTGAGCGCGTTTTCGTCGTCAACGGAAGGTATGGCTTTCAATGCGAAGCGCGTCATTGCCAAGGATTACTCAACGATGTCGTCCACATTGATCGCCCTGTTGGCAACTGAATTCTATCGACTGGCGGCAGATTCAATATCGCCTGAGGAGCTTTCTTACGCGATGGTACTTGTCGCGCTCTTCGTAGCAGTCGTTGCGCTCACCGGCGTCGTGAGTTCGTTGAAGAAAATGGGGGTCTTGGACGAACTGACTGCCGCGCCCTGAAGGTATCTCGCGTCATGCTACTCCAGGCCGAATTAGAGGATTGGGTGAACTCCTGCGGTTCGATATCGACGGCGAGGCGATATGCGTCCCACCAGCGAACATTATCTGGTGAAGTGGTTCTAAGCCGTGTGCATTGCTTTGATGCGCATAGGACTATCTCCGTTCTGTTCGCGCTCCTGGGCGATGCGCTGGTATTCCTTAGAGGAAAGCTTGCGAGCCAGTGGCGAAGTTTCAAGCAAGCGCTATCCAGAGTATGCGTAGCTAGCCGTCTAATCGAAATTTAATTTATCGCTCCCATGATCCACCTGCTTGATATGGTGGGCTACATGAACACTTTACGGACATTCGGAAAATTGACGGCGGAGCGAGCTCAGCGCGAACGCGCGCGGCTCGAAGCACTGGACCAGTTTGACTTGTTGGACGCGCCAAGGGATTCGAGCTTCGAACGAATCGTTCGGCTTATCAAAGAGATATTTTCAGTCGATATCGGGATTGTGTCTGTCATCGACGCACATCGTCAAAGTTATCAAGCCTGTGTCGGCTTGCCGAATTCGGAGGTCCCACGAGAAGAAAGCTTCTGCACGTTGATCGTCGACTCGGGAGTGCCGATGATCATTCAGGACGCGTCAAAGGACGCGAGGTTCGCAAACAATCCTTCGGTGACTGGCGAAGCTCATGTCCGTTTCTATGCTGGCATGCCGCTCCAAACGCGCGAGGGGTTTGTCTTGGGAACGGTGTGCGCCATTGACCGTCGGCCCAAGTCATTTGGGGCGAGGGACCTTGCTATTCTTCAGGAGCTCGCTGGACTTGCAATGGAACGCATTGAGCTGCTTCAATCTGCTGCGACAGATGGTCTGACGGGCGTTCTCACACGAAAAGCCTTCAAGTCCGAAAGCGAGAAATTAATCGCGCAGGCACTGAGGCATCAGCATGATCTCGCATGCCTTGTATTGGATGTGGATCACTTTAAGAAGGTAAATGACACTTACGGCCATTCTGCCGGCGATGAGGTTCTCAAAGCTGTTAGTGGTGCATGTAGGGGCAGCCTGCGGGCAGGAGACCTAATTGGACGTCTAGGGGGCGAGGAATTCGCCTTTTTACTTCCCCATGTCGACAAGGCCGCAGCCGCAGCTGTTGCGGAGAAGTTGCGGAACGCTATCGCGGGGTCCCTTGTGAACGGCGACTTCGGCAGCGTGAGTGTGACCGCCAGTATCGGATCGACCAACCTTTCAATTGTCAGCCGTGACACCGATACGCTCATAGCCCAGGCGGACGCGGCGATGTATGCCGCCAAAAGCGGAGGACGAAATCGCTGCGTCTCATGGCATGATCTCAAGGGTGCAAACGGAGGAGAGCGCCGCAGGGTACTGAAAAGCGCCTCCATCCTGTTCAACGAGCGGCGTTCAGTAATCGACTGCACGGTTAAGTCGCTTGGAAGCGACGGCGCAGGGCTGGTCCTTTCAAACACCTCAGGCATACCGCCGGAGTTTGATCTGGTAATCCGCGGCGAAGGCTTCGAAACCCGTTGCCGCGTTATCGCGCAGGACCGTCAAAACGTCGAAGTGTCTTTCAGGTAATAAGGGGTATCAATCACGACGCGGTCAGTGGGGCCGTCTAGGATCCTGCAGGGCTGTCCACATCTTGAAGGCAAAGTCACCTCGCAAGGCGGCTTCGGGAAGCGGTCGTCGCCCAACTCTCTGCTCCGGCATCGTGTCCGGCAAAGAGAGCATTCTTACGATTAAGAGCGACTGGCCGGATAGTTCTCTCAACGCTGTTGTTGTTATCGGCCACCGGCTTGGCCAAGGGCTTCACGCCGTCCGTGCACGTGAGCGGGAGAAGGCGCCTTCAGCCAATGCGGTGCCGCAAGGGGCAATTGATGCACTTAGTAAGTCGTTCTTCCGCCACTGAGATCGAATGTGGACGCCGTCGTGAACGAGTTTTCCTCCGACAGGAGCCATACCGTCATCGCCGCGATCTCCGTAAGCTCGGCGAAGCGATCTCGCGGAATCCTGACCAGCATGTATTCAATGAATTCGGGCGTGAGGCCATCGAGGATCGGCGTCTTCGCTGTGGCGGGCGTAATGGCGTTGACGGCGATTCCGGTTTTCGCAAGTTCTTTGCCCAAAGACTTGGTGAAGCCAAGCACGCCTGCTTTGGCAGCACTATAGGCCGCGATATTCGGGTTGCCTTCTTTTCCGGCCACCGATGAGATGTTGACGATCCGACCGTAATCTCGTTTCAACATGACCGGCACGACATGGCGGCAGCAGTTGAATGTGCCCGTCAGGCAGACGTCTACGACACTTCGCCACTCCAAGACATCGTATTCGATCGTCGGTTTGACCTTCCCCGTAATCCCTGCCGAATTCACCAGGCAATCGATCCGTCCGAAAACCTCCTCTGTCGCCGAAGCCGCCCTGCCGACGAGATCGAAATCCGTCACGTCGACCTGGAATGCGTGGGCATTCGGTCCGAGTGTGCTGGCACTATCGGCCGAGCGATTGCCATTTGAATCCCAGAGAGCAACTTTCCCGCCGGACTGGATCACCCGTTCGGCGATGGCATAACCGATCCCCTGTGCGCCGCCGGTGATGACGGTCACTCTGTCTTTCAAGTCAATCGAATTCATCAAGCGCTCCTCCAGCACGTTCCGAATGCACCCGCCGAATTGAATAAAACAAGCCTCATTTCGTCCTCGCCTTGAAATCAAAACTTGAAATGAGACCGAGTCGGCGGCGGATGCGTCACGATCCTAGCAATCTGCGGACATCTCGCCAGCGCAAAACTCGACCGACCGCAACCAACAATCTTACAAGGGCGCCCTGCGCCAGCAGCCTTATCGAAGCTGAAAATCGAGATGTCGGCCTCGACTTGTCGCGTGCGGACGTCGTCGTCACGCGCGCGGAAAGCAGTCGCCGAGTTCTCGGAAGGGAAGAGGCCACCCACATGCTCGTGATGAAGGCGTCGCCTTCAGAGAAATCAGAATCGCATAGGTGTACGAGCGACGCCAAGATCCTGAGCGGGCAGGTCTACGACGAGCCTGTTGGCGCGTTCAGACCAAAAGCCTTCATAATAGCTGGAGGTCGGCTCGAATCCGGCCGATACGCCCAATGCCCACCGATCTAACAGAAATCGTTGAGCTTCAGGATTTTATAGGCCTCGATCGTCGCCCGAAGTGCCTCCTCTGACGCGCGGTCTCCATCGTTTGCGTCGGGATGGTGCATCTTGAGCCTCTGCTTGTAGCGACTTCTGATTTCTTCCGGCGTGGCATCCGCGGAAAGATCGAGCGTTTCGAATGCTTTCGCTTCAAGAACTTTAAGCTTTCGGGACTGCAAAGCCGCGTGGCTGCGCGCAGCGTTTTTCCTTGCATTGATCGCCTTAGCGGTCCCGGAGCGAACTGAGGAAGGGAGGGGTGCGGCGGAAGCGTGATTGACCCTGACGCCCCAGGTCGGCCGGCTGCCGCTTGCCGCTTCCCTCTGATAACGGGCAGTGACAGGGTTCGAGAGCTTCGTCACGTAATTGTAGCCTTCGCTATACTCTTTTGCGTGGCCACGACAGAAGAGAAGATACAGGCCCTCAGCATCCGCTCCAACGGGAGCGCGGTGCATGCCTTGTTTGTCACATCCATCCCATTGGCATGTCGGACCGCCTGGATCGCGACGTTCAGCCGGCTTGTTTCGGATCGGTCTCAGGCCGACAAAAATCTTTGAATCAGTCATCGCGCCTTATATGGCCGTACTGCTGGCCGCGGCAAGATTGTTCTTGGCAGATGACAAACCCGTTGTTCACCGGAACGTACCTGCTATCGCGGAATCTATTGTTTGGAATATCCATGATCTCTCGATCTCATTCCGTCACCGCAAACAGGCTTTACCTGGAAAATCGGGCTGAGCTTCCGAACGACATAAACTGAAAGCGTCAAGGCCAGCCCCCGATGGCAGCAAACGAAGACCGTATTGGAAAGCGCGTCTACGAGATCTGGGAGCAGGAGCGCCGGCCGCTCGGGGAAGACATGCAATACTGGCCGCAGGCGTCCAGGAAATTGCCGCAAGCGCCGAGGCGGATGGCGGCGCGGTCAAGAACAGCCGGGTAAAGAAGCGTGGCCCGCAGGGCCGAAACTGCTCGCGAAGTCCGAGCCTGCCGGCAAAGCCAAAGGCGGCGCTCAGATCGCTCCGACGACCACGCCATCGCCGTCGGCTGCGAAGATCACCACCGGCGTCACCAAACACTGCGGAAAACACTGGCGAGCGGTTTGGGTATCGGAAGAAACGGGGCGCGATCGACCGCGCCCCGCTGGAACAGGCTCTCGAAAGAGTTTGGCTCAGAGCGGCCTGACGTTTTCGGCCTTCGACTTGCCGGTCTTTCGATCCTGACCGATGTCGAAGGATACGTCTTGGCCTTCCTTCAACACATTGCCGTATTCCAGGGCAGATACGTGGACGAACACGTCGGCACCGCCCGTTTCCGGCGTGATGAAGCCAAAACCCTTGTCCGCGTTGAAAAACTTTACTTTACCGGTCGGCATGAAACCCTCGTATGTTTGCAGTTGATCGCGCGTGCAATCTAGCGACCGACATTTGCCACGGCAACCAGGGATCGAAGCAATCGTTCGACGCCGACCGGGCCCGCCTTTCTTCGACAAAGGGATCTTGTCTCAAGGGCTCGCTTCGAAGGGCAGGACAACGTTCTCGGCGATCTCCTTCGAACCCGTCGTGAGAAAGGTCGCGATATTGCCTCTACCGCCCGCATCCAGCATGGCAGCGGCTGCGCGAATTGCGCTTTGCCATGACGAACCACGTTCCCAGGCCTCGTTGTAAACAAGAGCAAGGTCAGAGGCTCGCCTTGTTTGCAGGAGGGCTTCGAACAGCAGTGCCGCTTGGCGGATATCCTTAGCCCGTTTGACTGCCGATTGGCCGTCGGTGTGCCTGCGGCTTGCAACAATCAGCTTGTGGACAGCAAAGCGCGATGGGTCGGGGACGGTCACCGGGACACCGCTCTTGTGCAGGAGCATCGTCCGGACAGGATCACGGATCAGGAAATCGAGGAGGCGAAGCGGAGCGGCGCTGGCGCCTCCGAGCGCCGGCATCTTTGCGGGCTGATCAAGATAGTCGTCTGTTCCGCGGTTCCATGTCAGGAATTCTACCCTGTAGCCGCTCTGGTCTGAAATGCAGACGAGGCGGCGGCGTCTGAACGGTGTGGGACCGCCCTGAATGAGGGGTCAATGCCCTGCAGAAGATCAAGGATTGGTGGAAGGCTGTCCTCGACCTCGCAAGAGACGGCATGATCCTGGGCGATATTCGCATCGCCCGTCAGGATGGCGGCCATAGGCAGGCGAACGCCAAGCAGGCCGCTGTAAGTCTGGAATGCCACCGTGCCGATCAACACGCCGCGCAACCGGAAGAAGCCGCCTGCGGCCAGGGCTTCGAAAACGTCTCCCGTCATAGTGTCTGCTGCGATCATTCCGCCTTCGCGTGTCAGCGACGACACGATGCGCCGGCGGGCTCTGAGATCGTCCTTGTCGCTCTTATGGGCTGCAACACGCTCTGCAATATCCGGGTCGTCGGCAGGACCGACACAGTGGCGTGTCCGACCGCCCTTGCCGTCCGCGATATCGAAATACCTGTATTTGCGAGCTTTGACGGTGACGGACGTGAACCGTCCTTCGGGGGAAAGTCGGCCATCCATGCGGCATCAAGCGAGCGCTGGCCGAGTTCGGCGAGCATCGTCTGATATATGAGATCGATCGGTTTCACCTATGCGCCAGCCTTATTATACCGTTTTTGGGGGAAGGTATAACTGAGGATGAGCGTTCCGGCCTTCCGTGAAAGGCGCTGAGCCCGTCACGCAATCTTCCGTCGAGTGATCTGTTCAGGCTGGGAATAGGAGAGGGGAGTAAAATTGCCGGCGAAACAGCGCTGTGCGAAAGGTTTGCTATCGGCCAGGTGCTTTGATGCCGTGGATGGAAGGAAGGAGGCCACGTGACGCTGGGAGAGCTGATCGATCGATACCGGCCATGTCTGGCTGACGAGACCGTGGGTGTACGCCGCAGCTGGGAAGAGATGTTCACCTATACGCTTCGCCATTATGCCAAAGATACGCCCATAGCCACTTTCGATCCCGAAATACTGTCGGAGCGACTTGTCATGTCCGGCATGCATCACCTCATCGTCGTGGGATATGTGAAGCGGTGGCGCGACCTGCTTTCCTGGGCAGGCCGCGAATAGGGCAGGGTGCTAGGCGCCACGCCACTTGTTCAGAATCATGCCGGTATCGGCGGACTGGTGGGATCAGGTTGACCGTCGAAGAACAGATAGATGGCAGCAATTCTTCCATCCCTTGCCACGATGAAATCCGTTCCCGCGTAGGACGGCGCCTTGCCTGGGCTGCCGGACACCCACCTCATCCGTCCTGCCTCCTCGTGAAGCACTTCGGCCGGCGCGATCGGCGTATATTTGAACTCCGGATGCATGGCACGGATGACGCCGGCAATGCGGACGATCTCTTCGCGGCCGCGGTAGGTTCCGTGCGGCTCGACGAATACGGCGTCTTCATGAAAAATCTCCTCGGCCACCGTCCGGCGGAGGGCCTCGTCGCCCTCCCCGAAGATGCCCTGCAGATTGCGTTCAAGCAACGTTGCGATATCTACCATGACGGCTCTCCTTCATGTCACCGTGTCAGATCTGAGCCTGGCCGCCATCGACGAACAGTTCGACGCCGTTGATGAAGGAGGCATCGTCGGATGCGAGGAAGAGGACAGCCTTGGCGATCTCTTCCGGCTTGCCGATGCGACCGGCAGGGATGAGGCTCGCAAGGTAGTTCTTCGTGTTCTCCGCTTGGTCGCCATTGCCGAACAGCTCATTGAGGCCTGCCGTATCAGTAACGCCAGGGCTGACCGCGTTGACGCGGATATGGCGGTCCTTGAGGTCGAGGATCCAGTTGCGCGCAAAGTTGCGGATGGCCGCCTTCGTTGCCGAGTAGACGCTGAAGGCAGGCGTGCCGGAAATGCTCGTTGTCGAGGAAGTGAGAATGATCGACGCACCATCGCGTAGCAGCGGCAGCGCCTTCTGGACGGTGAAGAGCGTACCCTTCACGTTCGTCGCAAATGTCTTCTCGTAGTGTTCTTCAGTGATCGCCCCGAGCAGCGCCATCTCGCCACCACCGGCATTGGCGAAGAGGATATCGATCTGAGCGTGTTTCTGCTGGACTGCGTCATAAAGACGGTCGATATCGACGAGCTTGCTCATGTCGGCCTGCACGCCAGTCACCCTGCCCCCGATGTCTTTGACGGCAGCGTCAAGCGCTTCCTTCCGGCGGCCCGTGATGAAGACCGATGCACCTTCCTGAGAGAAGGCCTTTGCTGTCGCCAGCCCGATGCCGCTTGTGCCGCCGGTTACGATTACGACTTTGTTCTCGAACTTCTTGGTCATTGCCTTGCTCCTTGTTTGCGGCCGGTTGCCGTTGAGAAGGAATATGCCAGTAGAACGCTGGTGCCAGTAGCCAGCAAATCTGTTACCCAGCGTTCTGAATGGAGAACGATGATGCGGACCGACCTGAACGATCTGGTTTATTTTGCCGAAGTCGTGGCGCATGGCGGTTTTGCCGCGGCGGGCCGGGCGCTGCGCGAGCCGAAATCGAAGCTCAGCCGGCGGATCGCGGGCCTTGAGGCACGCCTTGGTGTCCGATTGATCGAGCGCTCGAGCCGGCGCTTTCGCGTAACCGATGTCGGGCAGTCCTTCTACGAGCGCTGCAAGGCGATGCTGGCAGAGGCAGAGCGCGCCGAAGCCCTGGTTGCAGAGGCGCAGTCGGAGCCGCATGGCCTGATCCGGATGAGTTGTCCGACCGGCCTCGTCGAACCGATCTCTGGTCTCGTCACGCAGTTTCTGGCGCAACATCCGAGGGTACGCCTTCAGCTTGTCGCGATCGACCGTCCGGTGGATCTGATCGAAGAACGCATAGATGTTGCGCTGCGTGTGCGAACGTCGCTCGATGGCGACGCATCACTGACGATGCGCTCGCTGGGAAATTCGGTTCGCATTCTTGTCGCAAGCCCACAGATAGCAAGCCGGATCGGCGACATCGCCGGGCTCGCCGATCAATCGACGCTCTCAACGACTGATGACCAGGGAGAGGTCAACTGGTTTCTCGAAACCGATGACGGGCATACCCATACGCTACGCCACGAACCGCGCATGGGCTGCGCGGACTTCACTGCCGTCAGGGCCGCAGCGATTGCCGGGCTTGGGGTCGCACTCCTGCCCGACCATACCTGCCGCCAGGCCATCGACGAGGGAAAGCTCGTTCATGTGCTGCCGGCCTGGCGTGGCATGAAGGGACTCGTCCACCTCGTGTTCACGACACGCCGGGGTCTTCCGCCGGCGGTGCGCAAGTTCATCGACAGCCTGGCTGCCGGGTTTCCGAGGGATGCCTTGGCACGCTGACATTTTTGGTTGCAGCCTCCGAACCCGCTAGGCTGTGCCTGAGGTGTCGGCTCGGAAATCGATTTCCCTGAGGCGAGAGCACTTCGACTTTTGAACCTTTACGAACCGTGTTGGTTCACAAATATTCATGGTGAACCTAGGGGCTCGAGGGCATCCCGGTCATACGTGAAGTTCGGCCAGTCGACTTGAGCCCAATTCCAATCCATGAGTTATAGAATCCCTTTATATAGCTCATAATAGGCATGTTTTGTGAGTTATAGAAGGCGCGCCTATCGCTCATGCCGTCCGGCTGATTGATTGACCACTCATCGCTGTGCAATCACAACAAGGTCTGCCCAGTCCGTCGCCTGACGGGCATTCTGATCAGCCGGCGTCAGAACTGGCGCCATGCGCTACGTGAAACGCCGCCGCAGTCGGCTGCAGACACGGGTTTCGAGGATTTGCGACTCCAAATCGTCTACCATTGACAAGAGGGTACCTGTCATCGACCAGCAGCTGACTAAACTGTTGGTGGTGGGTCTTCAGCCGCTTGGCAGGAGCATTCGGAGCTTGCGCATATCGACCGGCTTGTCACAGATCGGCACAGAGCGGAACTTTGCCGGAATGGTCGACGCCTCATACCCGGTCGCAAATACAAAGGGCACCTGTCGAGCAGCCAGGGCCTCGGCTATCGGAAAGACATCGTCGCCGCCGAGATTAACGTCGAGGATTGCGCTATCAATTCGATCGACGCTTTCGAGGAGTCCGAAGACTGCGTCGAGCCTGCCGGCGGGCCGATCACCACTGCTCCCTCCTCTTCAAGTTCGACGCGTAGTTCTTCTGCAAGCAAATACTCGTCCTCAACGACGAGGACGCGACGCCCCCTGAAAGTTTGTTCAGACATCTTCGCGATCCGCTTTCTTTGTCGACACCGGTACCGAGATCGTGCAGTGGACGCCGTCCGGCTCGAAAGCGTAGGACGTCACGCCACCGAGCTGATATGGTAAGGCTTTCTCGATTAATTCCCGTCCTTGACCCGTTCCGCGCGGTGGCGCATCGATCGGCGGCATCGTCAATCCCATCTCACGCCAATCGATACGAAGCCATGGCTTCCCATCGGCACCGACTGGCTCGAATGACCATCGAATGTCCAAGCGGCCTAAAGGTTGCATGAGCGCCCCGTATTTCGAAGCATTCGTTGCGAGCTCGTGGATGCCCATCGCCAGTGTCTGTACCGTCGAGGAGCGCAAGCGTATGCCCGACGGCCCGTCGGCCGTCACGCCTTCAGGGTCTGCGCCCATCGCCGTGAGTTCCGTCTGGATCAATTCGTCGAAGGTGACGCGGTCATGCTCGCCGCTCTGCTAACGAGTGAGAAAATTGTCGTAGGTATCAACGCGCTGAACAAATCGGAGATGGGAAGGACAAGGGTTCGGACCTATTCAAACCGCCAGGCTGACGTCAGTTTTTTCGTCAGCCTGAAGCGCGAGTACCTAAGCGGCCGCCTCCCAGACTTGGTTCAAAATACGGGCCGCGAGCGCTGCCTTGTCTTGCGGCAGGAAACGGCCGCAGTGCTGCTGGATGATGTCTAGAGCATCCTGAATCGCATAGCTCGCCTGTTCATACGAACCTGTCTGCTTCAGGATGTGGGTGGCGAGGACTTGCGACAAGGCCCATTGTTCCTGCGTCCGATGCAGCGTCGGGGAAGATGACACTTGAGCGGGGTGCTCAAGGAAATGATGTCCTGATTGTACAAAGAGCGGTCGGTGTGAGCACTGATGGAAAATTCGGTGCCGCGACCGAAGCGGCCGTCAGGCAATATCAATTGAACCACGGTCTTCGCAGCGACGGCGTGGTTGGACCACGTACTTGGAGCACGCTGCTTCAAGACAATGAACCAAAGCCAGTTGCGGCGGCTCTGATTCCCGAGCCGGGGCGTAAAATATTGGATCTCATCGCCAGCGTCGAGGCCCCCGCCGGCTATGGGACAAAATATGGCAACAATCAGAACAAGCTCGACAAGGCGCTTACGGCCATGACCCTCGACGAGGTTATGGCGGCAGGCCCGACGTGGAGCGCCCAGTATGGATCTTCCGCCTGCGGCCGCTATCAATTTATGAGTTCGACGCTCAAGGAACTCAGAATGGCAGAAAAGCTCGATGGTTCCGAGCTCTTCTCGGAGAGCCTGCAGGACCGTCTTGGATATGCGCTGCTCGAAAAACGGGGCTATGAAAAGTTCATGACCGGCAAAGCCTTCATGGCCGATTTCGGAAAAGCGCTTGCACGGGAATGGGCGGCGTTTCCTGTTCTCGAGAATTGCCAAGGGCAGCATCGGCTTGTCGAGAGGGGCGAGACTTACTATGCCGGCGATAAACGTAACAAGGCGCTCCTGACGCGGCGAAGGTGGAGGAGCTCTTAGTCAGCCTATCCGGACTATAACTGACGCCTAAACGTCTGAGCACGAATGCCGCTGCCTGGGGTGGTCGTGCTGGACCGCGTCGAGCTGGCTGCTCATGAAGTCCTCGATGAAAAGAAGGTAAGGGGGATCGATTTCAAGATTGGCCTCGGCGTTGCGTGGAACCGGGAAGATCCGACCGCTGGCCGCGACGACATCATCGATATCGTCCGGTCACTGGTGCGGCCGGGAAGGTGAGGAGATTAGAGGTCGGTCGTCGATTGCGAAAACAGCTACTTATGGCGAGCTCGTCCGGAAAGCGGAACTAAGAGCGTGGCGCACGCCTATGACAATGCATTGTCGATCCCTTTGCCAAACTTGGAGCGAAGCATCGACCAGCGGCAAGTCACTGCCCTTCTCCGTCGAGCTTGGCAACCGCGCCGAACTCCGCGGGCGCAACTATCACCAGACTGATCTTACCATCGGCCCCGATCGTCGCTGGGACTATTGCGGTCCTGTTCGCAAGGCGGGCGAGAGTTTTTGCAATATCTCCGTCTTGACGGATACGGCCAAATCGCGAACTTGGGCTTTCACAATTCGAGAGGGCCAGAAAAGCCGTCGCGTCGCCTCTCTTGGTTCGACAGATACGGACGCGGAAAGCCTCCCGGGGCTCTTCAGGCTGTGACACAACGAGGCTCTCAAGATCAACAGTCAGGGACTGGACTGTGAACGATCGTTCAGTGGCGTCCGCGCCTTCCTGGAAGCCCCCCTGTACGAACACGATTTTTCGTCGATCCACCACAAAGTAGGGACGGGCGACCCATTCATCGGTGAGATCGGCGAGGCATTTCTCGTCGGCTTGGGGGTGTCTGTCCGTTGCTTCGAGGCGAAAACGCGTGACAGCCAAACCATGTTTGCAGCTCGAATTCTTGTGCAGCGAGACCAACTGGTTGACGTTACCTTTAGACGCTAGGGCGACCGGCTCATCGCGCTCCGCAAGATCGATGTCCCATTCGACGTAGTTCGGTTGGTCGTTCACGGGACTGCGTATAGGAGCCCACCTCAAGGTCGCGCCGTCACTATACGAGAACGCCGTTGAGAATCCGCGGCGGAGCCACGCCAAGCCGACAGTCCCATCTCGTTTCAAGACGAGGGGATGCGCGGCATAGTTGCGGTAGCGATCGCACCCCGACTGCCGATTGTCGCCCCTGCAGTTAGGGTCGAGCGTACGGAATGGCTCAAAGGACGCATTTCCCGCCAACGTATCGACCGAAAGTCGGCCAACGCAAGTAGACTGGTCCTTGGCATCCTTGCTACATCCATGAGACGTGAGACCCAGAAGCACTAATTCTCCGGCAGCGGTTGACGGCTCCTTCGACTGGATCGGATGAAATTCGGGCACAAGGCCGTCGCCACTTTGGCCAAAGCGATTTTCGAATCGGACGTTAGCAAAGGCCGCGCTACCTGCCGGAATCACGGGGTTCGCCTCTAGTATCCGCAGACTGCATGACGGGTCACCGTACCCCGGCCCGGTCACCGCGCCGAGCATTATCCATTCGCTGAGCGTAGCCCTGCCCGGAGCGATGCCGTCAACGCCGCCGCCGGTTGTGTCCTCTCTGTCGCGTTGCCACCATATCAACCACTCGGTCCCGACGCCCTCCCGACTGACAGAAGGAAGTGAGGTAATGGAGCCGAAACGACCCGGAAACGCGAATTCGATACACGCGGTGCCACCTTTTTTACGAAACGCGACGATCCGAAGCAGAGCACCGCTTTGTCTAACGCGAAACCGATAGAGAGCCTTTGGCTCGAAGTCTGCGGCAGCATCTATCAATGGCGTGTCGGCGACACGCAAGATCGTAAACTCCTTCGCCGCGGTCGGGTTTGGATCATATTCGAAATATGTCGATGGATCCTGGAGACTATCAGCGCGCCGGAAACTTCCCGCACCGCCCACCCTAACGCCTAGCGTGACTTTGCGGGCCTCGGTTTCGCATGTCGGAATCCCCTTCATCGCGTTGATTTGTGAACACAGTCGGAACGCCTGCTCCTGGAGCATGAAGTCGCATTCGGCCTGCGACAGCGCATAGGTGGCGTTGCCGTGACGGTAACAATAGTCATGATTGACGCATGCCTGACGCATTTGGAGCGCGATATTTGCCGCGCCTCCACGACGTGGAAACGCTACGGGACTGATCCCCCAAGGCAGGCTGCAATCCAAGCCCGCCGCTTGGCCGCCGACGACCTGAACATCTTCAGCGGCGAAACTCATCGGATAGTAGGTCGGCGGAAGCTCGAAATCCTCCGGCCCGACCGCGTTGGCGAGAATTCCATTTGAGAGCGGGCCAGTCGCAAACATCAAGAGCAGATAGATAACCGTGGCAATTGTTGCAGCAACAATTGCGAAAATAGTCAGCGGCTTGCGCATCGGTGATTGTCTCCATCCCACTCACGGCCGGCAACATCGATAGTCACAATGAACATGTCTCGGGCGGCAAACCTTCCAACCTGAGAAGCAGATGACCCCGAAGGCGTACGGAGCCAACGACGGGCTTTTGATCAGCAAGGAGAGCAGACCCGTCATCGGACGCTGATATGTTCCGACCTTGCCGGTGTCAGAAACATCGCGGCGCGCTATCGCGCTTCTGTTGCGGTAGAACACGAATGCCAGCGCACCGCGCACTACCGAGAGACCGCCGCCGGGTAAATCTTCAATGATCATTTCACGGGACGACCTCGCTCCTTCACCAAGGTATCCTTTACGCGAGGTTATCGGTTCGTCTGGAAGCTCGACACGGCGAAACGTCATTTGGTGCACATGGCGAAGCGCGTAGCGGCCATGAGTTTCGGGAATGTTGAACTTGATGTGAAACCTTGTTTTGGTTTCTGATTGAATTCGACTGCAGCCGCGCCATTAAAAAATAGTATAATTTTGCGTTTCTGGGATTTTTTGAGGAAAGTCTCATATATTTGCATCTGCCATAAAATATATAAAAGTATGTGCGTGCCATTCTAAGGATCCATATTCGCAACTACGTGCAGAAAACGATACTTTCACTTTCACATCTAGGCAAGACGGTGTCGTCTTGACCGAATAAACGACAACGGATTTTGTATCGATGTGTATTTCTCCCGCCGGCAAGTTGTAAACGCAGGAAATAAAAATTGCTGCAGAGATCATGCTAAATCTCAACAGTGACGGGTATTACGATTTCTTCACAGCTGTATGATGATTGTATATCATCGGCGTTTCTTCGTCTAGATTGTATCGAGAACCATTTTATTTATACTGACAAAAAAGTCGTCGCCACGGGGGATAGTCACCTGCTAGCGGCGCCGTCTGAATACAAGTTCGTTGTCGACGTGGGAGGGCATCTGTCCATGAGCGAGTACATGAGGAATACTATACTGATACTGAGTGGCGTGGTTGTGATCGTTCTGATCGGAGCCGCCGTGTATTTCCTGCAAGCCAGCCACATTTCCGCAGTTGTCGGCCTACCGATGCTGTCGATCGGGGCGGTGGTTTTGTTAATGATTATTCTAACGTTGACTGCGGTGGTGTTCGCCTCATTCGACCTGCAGGACAAGGCGCAAGCTTTGGCCTTACCGGAAGGATCGATCCGCGCGGTCATCGCTCTCATGCTCATCGTCCTTTTCGCCATCCTTTCCATCTACCTTTACGGCAGCATTGCAAGCGGTCAGACGAGCCATTTGGGCGTCGTTGACAAAGCAGTGCGTGACACGCTTGTGAACACGTATGGCGAGAGCAATGTCCTGAGTGTCGCAGTTGACGGTCAGCGCTTCGAAGTGTGGTTGCAGAGAGCCGCGTCATCCGACGGTGTCGATTTCGCCAAGCAGCTGCTCGTACTCGTCGGCACGCTTGTGACTTCCATCTGCAGCTTCTATTTTGGATCGAAGGCTGTGCTTCAATCGGCGGATCGTATGCCGAACATCACCGTCCCTCTCGTCGAGACTATAACGCCCTCCACATATAAACGCGGCGATGGTCCTCAGAACTTCACAATAGAAGGAAGCGGCCTCGAGCGCATCACCGGTGTGAAGCTTACGCGGAACGGCAAGCAGGTTGCGGCCACTGCCATCAAGGCGAGCGCGAACAACGTTCAGTTCAAGCTGGAGATCGCCACCGACCAGGAGAACGGTGTTTGGTCCATGACAGTGACTGACTCGAAGTTAGGCGAGCAGGCGACAACACAGGGTCTTGTCGTGAGTTAATGCCTCCGTTTCTAACTGGTGTCATACGGCGTGATTCTGAAACTGTGCGCCATTTGTAAGTTGAGCGGTCACTATCGTGCTGACCGCGGCGCCAAAAAGCCGAAAACGAGTTCGTGGGCAGTCGGTCCCGCCTTTCGATAGGACCGATCCGCTTGCGATCCTCCGGTTGCCCGCACGCAGACACCCGCGTAGCGCCAATCCTCGCTATCCCTAGACGCAGAGGTTGCGTCTGGCTGCACACCCAATAGCGGTGTTTCGGGGCGGAGCTCCTTCGACGCGCACGCTTTGATTGAATGCAAGAACACTGGGGCTATAGATGAGGGTTGCAAACATATTCGCTTGCTTGGGCCGATTGCGCGGGGCCATCGCGGTCTCAATCATCATCACGAGTGCAATCATCGTGCCGGACCAGACCAAAGAGGTTCTGGTTTCATACCTCGACAGGTCCGCAGAATTGCAGACGAAATTTGCGTTCATGGTTTCTGTGGCCGTGACGGTTACACTCTACTTCGTCGGATTCGCCGCCACGACTTACGCTGCTTGCGTGCATCGAGATAGGCGTTTGGGGAACGGGGAGCTGCGTTGGCCAATCGATCCGTGGCGCTTGAGCGTCGCTCTCGGACTCCTACCCTTACTGAGTCTCGTCCAGGCTACGAGCGTCACCTGTCAAGATGAACTACAGGGAGCGTTCGACGCGCTCGTCCAGCATCATACGCCAATCATTGTCGTGCTATTGAGTGCTGCACTGGGGCTCTTGCCCAGCATCATCGGAAAGCACTACGGTCCTCAGCAATGTATGGTCTGTCATTCCCGGTTGTTCTGGATGGCAATCCCAGCTGGCCTTGGTCTTGTCTATCTGACCGTAGCGGGTGATTCGAGTTTGGTGCAGTTTGCCAAGTTCTTGGTGAACGTCGCGACATGCCCTCCCGCGTTTTTTGCCGTACAAGCGATTGTTCTAGTATGGTGGGTGTTTCGTCGCTCTCGCAGCTTCCCGAAGCTGCGACTTGTGGCGTCTGGCGTACACATAGTCCTGCTGGCTGCCGTCGCGCCCTTCTCCGCATTTTGTTTGCTGTTTCTGATCTCCCCTGTTTTCGTGCCGAGCGTGATCGCTCCGGTCGGCTTGTTATTTTGCTTCGGCCTCTGCCTGGTCGTGGCCCTGAATTTCTTGGTGATGTTCACAGCGCAAACAGGTATACCCGGAATTTCGGGCCTCGTGGTGATAGCGCTTGTATCGTCAGCTCTAAATTTAAACGACAACCATCAGGTCCGGTCTGTCGGTCCCGATGTTCTCCAGGACAACGTCGCATCGCAGTCCGAGCGGCCATCTACCAATGACTTCTCAGAATGGCTAGACAAACGCCCGGACAGGTCGAAATTCGCCGAAACCAAATATCCAGTCTATATTGTCGCGGCAGCCGGCGGCGGCGCATACGCGGGCTACTACTCCGCAATCTTCCTTGCAAAAATGCAGGACGAATGCCCCGGTTTCGCAAGCCACATCTTTGCGATCAGTGCTGTCTCGGGCGGAAGTGTAGGTTCCTCGCTGTTTTACAGCATCCTTGAGCCCACCCTTCGCACTGATAACAGGTTTGGCTGCACAAGCAGCCAGCCAGAACGCAGCGAATTGACGGAGTATACCAGAGAATTTTTTTCTGAAGACTTCCTATCGCCTTTGCTCGCCGCCACTCTCTTTCCAGATTTTGTTCAGCGTTTCATTCCGCTACCCATCGAGAGCCTTGACCGCGCGAGATCGCTCGAACGGTCTTTGGAAATTTCGTGGTCGTCTATATTTCCGAACAAGACCAACCCCTACTTGTCGCCAATGGGCCACTGGTCCCCCGACACCGCGCGGCCGGCTCTGTTTCTAAACGCCACCGACGTGGAGACTGGGAGCCGCGTGGTGATTTCGCCTCTCACCATCTCCTTCTCAAAATGGCATCCCGAAGACCTCTCGCCTGCACAGCGGCTGGGGGTGAACGAGCAGTACCAGGGCGAAATCCAAGCCTACTCGAACCGTCATTTCGCGATCGATTATTTAGTCGACCTCAACGCTCCGCAGAATTTATCTTTGGCTACAGCAGCTAGCATAAGCGCGCGGTTTCCTTTCGTCACTCCGCCTGCAACAGTGACGGCCGAGCTGCCTTTGACGGGCGAGGACGGCGAAAACGTGCTGGAGAAGGTACGATTGCGGCTCGTCGATGGCGGCTATAATGACAATTCGGGAGTGGCCACTGCGTTAGATATCATTGATTCAATAGAGCGGGCGACTGATCCCAAAGTCCTGGAGCAGGTGCAGATCAACCTGCTCATGCTGGACGTGAGGCGGCCGACTGCAAAGGATCTCAAACTGGATGCTTCGAGCCGATCAGCTCTTTCCGGTTTCGCCGAAATCCTGTCGCCCATAGACACCCTTGCGGGTATTCGACAGGCACGCCTTGTCGACACCGTTAATGCGGCAACGGAGAGGCTCGACCGCGACTACGGCTCAGCCGATCCAATCGCCTTCAAGAGGGTTCGTGGCGCCTACATTTTCAGTGCACGTGGTGATGACCTCACGCTGTTGTACAAGAATTTTAGAATAAAGCGGGAGGCCCTTCCACTCGGATGGAGGCTCTCAAGGGGAACGAAGGATCAGATCGAAAACTCGGCGTTTGATGGATGCAGCCCGTCCCGCAATATGATCTTCGCCGACAGCAACAACGAGTTGTCCTACCGAACAAGCATGTCCGATCCTTATGCTGACGCGTCCTGTGTGAAATGGATGATCGAGAAAGAACTCTCCGGCAAGATGGCGGAGGCTCAAGCCGAGATTTCGAAATCGGTTGAATACGAGAACTTTCCCGGCATCGGAGCGTGCGCTGAATACGGGGACGAGTTCCCCGGTTGCGAAGGATTTTGACTGACTTAAAACGACTTCGGCATCTAATCGTCAGAGACTGGCGTTTCAGGTCTAAGCTAGCGGCGGCCTCTGGGGGAGCGAGCGATATTTCGCAGAAAAGTTCGAGGAGCACGCTTCGATCTGATCGACAATGTCACCTGCCTATCGTTTCATTAATCGAACTGGTTTTTCAAGATCTAGGTTACTGTGCCTTGTGATAGCCAAAGCGCGCGTTCCAACTGGGGAGGTTATGCAGGCCGTACGTCTCGATCAACAGAGATAGAGCGTCTCTACACTGTGTCCGCTTGTTCGGATCTGCTAAAGTTGCGATGGCATCAGCGCAAGCACGGGGGCTTGCAAAACTGGTGCCTACGTCGCTGCCCAGGTACGACACATGCGCCATCAAAGGGCTCGGTTTCATCATCGATGTGGTGTCGTAAACGGCCGCGGGACCCCGTGAAGAGCCTTTCCATATGTTGCCACTATTATCAAGGCCGGCGACGCTGAGTACCGTCGGGTCGCTGGCGGGTACCATCATACTTCCTTCCGCACCGCCCTCAATGAAAGCCGTAGAAGCCGTCAGCGGATCCGATTCCGCCACTACTATCCAGCCATTTACGAATGCCTTCTGGTTTGCCGGAAGTGCTGTCGCTTGCAGTTTCAGATCGACTTCAAGTGAGGGTAGTTGGGAACCATTCTTTCCACTGATCGCGAAAGCTACACAACTGAAGTTGCCCTTGCATCGGGATCCGAACAGCGAATGCATGATCATTGACCGAGGTAGGCCCGCTGGCGCCACCGATAATGTACCTATTGTGTTCCTATCGATGCGCAAAGAGCCATGATTGGTACGGCGGGTCCCACTTGGAGAAACGGTAGTCTCCCAGACATCGACATCAATCGCTAGATCAAGTGTAACGAGGTCATCCCACCAGAATTCGACCAGCAACTGCTCGCAAAGCGGCCCGGTTCTAATCGTTAAAAACTCTGGTTCGCTGCCCTCCAATGTGCATCTCGCGGCGTGCCCGGCGCCTCCTTCGTTGCCGGCAGCCGCCACGACGTATAGATCTTGTTTCGACGATATTGTCCTAATGTATTCTTCTAGAGGAGAATCGCCATTATGCGGACCGACATGTGTACCCAGCGAGAAGTTCACGCATGCGGGAAGGTTATCGGTTGAAAGGGTCACACCTAAAGCTTGGACTGCAGTCAATATTTCGGGTGAACACGCCTGGTCGAAAGCGGACAGGCCGGTTCCGACAAAGGCAGTAGGAGGACGAACCAGCGAACAGCTGATTGCTGTGTGATTGAGACCGGAATTTTTCTTCAGTCGCTCCAGAAGAACTGAAAGAACCTTCTCGGCGTGGTCAGACATTTTTATGTCCTTGGTGACGACATGTCGGAGCATGCCGCCATAATCATCGGGATGACAACCGATGTCGTTTTCACCCATGTCGACGATTGCAGCTCCGACGGTTGCTGCGGCAAGTTGCGCGGTCTGAGACATTTGGACCTTGCAGATCTGATCATACGTAGATCCAGAGCCAAGCTTGAACATCGGAGTACCGAGATCGAGGTACTCGATGGACGGATCCTGATCACAATAGCGAACGAAATAGGCGATGAGGCGATCCAATGGGATGCGACCCCAGAACATCGCAAATTCACCTATCCGGTCGAAGGCGATGTCGGATGGAATGGGCTCTGCAGCCGCGAAATGCTCCTGCACGATCTCGAATGGCTGACGATTCCGTCCCACTACCGGCACCGTCTTGTATGCCGTGTTCCATTGCCTCGATATTGCATCGAGTTCGTTGGCAATCTCTTTTGTCGACGCGAATGTTGTCAGCCTGGAGGCCCCCAGCGCTTCCCGGTCAATCGTGTGAAGCATGATCGTTATCAGGCTCGGACTAAACATCGCCCTAGGCTCCTCGACCTATCAAAATGAGTATGTCATCCCTCGCCGCGCAACGTGAAATTCCGCGCCTGAAAGTACCAGCGTCCATTTTCGACCCTGGCCATATTGTTTTGCTGGAGCCTATTCGTTGCGGTTTCAAACCACGATGTCTGCTTGATAACCTCGGCCGCCTGCATCGCTTTTTCCTCGGTCATACCGAGATACGGGGCAAAGACAGTGAGGTCCGGCTCTTCCACAAACGCCGCGACGGCTTCCTTAAATGCCCCCGCTTCGATACCCTCCGGTGATTGCGATAAGATCACGTAGCTAATGTAGTCTATCGGCTGCATCTTCTGCACGAGTGCTGCGATTATCGTTTGCGTGGCCGCCCATACTTCAATGCTGATGCCGATCCAGGTGATGGGATCAAATGGAGTGTGCGTGGCTGCGACAACCTTTGCTGCAATTTTTGCCGTCTGGAATGTGGCCTGAAGAGCTTTCATCACATCCAGTCGGAGGTTAAACCCTAGTATTGGTGCTTTGGCCGCAGTGTGCGTCGGCGGTATCTGCTGAGCTACGCTATTCCAGAGGTCTGTTAGACGTTGGATTTCATCAATATCAGGAGTATTGTTCTCGTTTTGCGACATGTGTTGTTCCTCGCTTGCTAATCTGATCTTTATTTCCCATTCTACCCTCAGATAAGAGTTGTATTGTCCGGGATTTTGCCAGTTACTCTGAATTCATCTCGCTAAGCGTAGACGCTGCCTTGGCAGGCGGGGGCAACGGTGCAACGTAGCCCGGACATTTGTGTCAATTCATCGCCTACTCGTGATGTAAATGCGTGCTTCGCTTTGTGTATCGGCATCGAATCGAGGATCGGCTCGTCGTTCACAGGCGCTTCTGCATCTAAATCCCGAGGAAGTAACGCCTGCGCTTGGACTTGTAGCTTTGCGGGTTGAAGTGCGAGGCGATCCACTCATTCGGCTCGGTCCTTAGGTAACCTGCGTCGGGATCGTGCTTGCCCGTCTCCGTCAGCTTCTTGACGAGGTAGCGCGCGTAATGATGGTCGAAAATGCGCATGAACTCGCCGAAATAGATATCAGCCACGCGGGTGTCGCCGCGGATGACGAGCATGTTCTCGTCATTGACGCGCTGCGACGGCTGCGAGAAGTTCGCCGAGCCGGTGATGACGATCGGGTCGTTGCCCAGCGGGTCGACCAGCATGAACTTGTCATGGATATAGTCGTTGCTGTTGAGCGGATTGTCGCGTTCCTTGAGGAAGTTTGCCAGAGCCCCGTCGCCGAGATAACCGCCGGCGGCAAACAGCACATCATTGTCGGCCTTGATGATTTCGCCGTCGCCGAGGTCGTCGTCCTTGACAACATAGCGAAGCACGTCGTTTTCCTGGTTCAGGACCTGCTGAAACACCTTGTCGATGTTGAATGCCACGGTGAAGCAGACGATTTTTTCGGCCTCGGCCATCCGGTCGGCATACCATTGGAGCGTGCCGCTGCTGTCCTTTTCGTCGCGCGCACTGAAGACCGGTGTGACGCTGTCTGGCGCCGGTCGTCCGGCCGGCAGCGGGGAGGCGGCCCGGTTCGGCTGGCGGATCTTGCTCGGCGTGAGATTTTCCGCCAGCCGTTCCCAGTAATGAAGGTAGGCTTCGGCGACCGTCCTGTCCCAGACGATATGACCGACATTGGAGTGCCCGAATATGCCGCCTTCAGACACATTCGTGGAGCCGGTCCAAACCGCAATCGGCTGTCCGTCTTCGATCAGCACGATGAACTTGTTGTGGCGAATGCCTTCGCTGACAGTGCGTGCCTTGACCGCGCCCATCTGGTCGAGCCCGGCATTGGCGATGGTTCGTTCGCTTTCCACCTTGTAGGAACTCTCACCGTCATAGGCGATCTTGACGTCTGCACCCGCTTGGACCGCCTTGGCGAATGTGTTGGCGACCGGCTGATAGTGGAATTCGTAGAGGGCTGCCCGAAGGGCGAAACGATGATCCGTCGCAAGTCCGATGAATTTTACAAGGGCTTCGTAGAGGCCGCGCGACAACCATTTCAGCTCTTCCGACGTCGGACTTTTGTCCTTGGGATTGGCATTGCCGAAGCGGCGCGCAAAAGCTTGCGAGCCGATGACACCTCGATTGAAATAGACATCGTGGCGCGCCGCATCATTGTTCAAATCAGGATTCAGCAGAAACTCGATTTCGGTCGTGACATCGAGGGTAACGGCCGAGGCGTCGTCGAGTGTGAGATTTTTCACCGCGCCATAGACTGGTACGATGCGGTAGCGATAATGGCTTTCTTTTTCAGCGGTGTAGTCAGCCCACTGAAAAGACTGAACCGGGTGATCGGCAGTGCTGACTGGAGTGCCGGGAGCAATTCCGCGATCCTTGTCACGAAACCGCTTGATGCCTCGCATCCAGTAACGTTCGACAACGGTCTCCCCGTGTAGTTGGGCGCGTTCGATCGCAAATCCCATGAGACCGTTGAGTTTGCTTTCCTGGCCAACCTGGAAGTCCCAGGCAAGTGTGACGACGTAGGTGCCTGCGATGGCACGAGCGCGCATGATCGTGTTTTCCGCCGGAATTCTCATTTCATAGCACCTCCCTTGGACCGGAAGACGCGCGAGACTGCGCTCCGGTATCACGACGTCTGATCGAAGCTTGATGCCGTCCTGGCCGGGAGCGTGATTTGTCGCACGGCAGACATAACTGGTGCCGGAGCTCGATCCATCTCGGACAGGATCGGCTTGATGCCGTTACCCCTCTGGTCGCGCCCCATATCCGTTCGTAGACTCTCATGACCGTCATCCTCCCTGTGACAACAATCGGCAGCGCAGTTTGATGAGGGTGCTCGAATGCTGATGCCGACCATTTTTGGTGTCTCACCGAAAAGGTCTGAATGCGATGCATTTATCCGCTTGATCGGCCACAGTTTCCCGGCAGGGCGAGCGCGGTCTTGCTCGAATAGTCCGCATTGATCCAGTCGCCAAGCTGGCTCTGCATGCCGATGAAAAGCCTGAACGCGTGGCGCGCTGCCTTCCCCGGCATCTCGCCGCCTGGCGTCCTGCATTTGAAGGATATTTCCGCGACCTTCGGAGCGGTCTGGTCGAAAAACCAGAGCGTCAGCGCAAACTTTCCGGTCACGTCGTCGCCAAACCGCACCTGTGCGTTCTCGAAGACCAGTTCGCGGATTGACGGACCGGCCGTCAATGGTGCTTGTGGTACGAATTCCGTTCCAAGCAGAGAGCGATGGGAAAGATTTGGGAACAGGGTCTTGGCGGTCCCAAGGCTGGCAATTGCCTCGCTCCAACGACTGTTTTTCGTCGTCGACAGCGAAAATCGGCTGCGGATCGAGCGAGCAGGGGAAATGGTGACCGGCTCCCCGCCACCTGCCGAATTTTCAACCTCTAGCGGCGCGATGTCTTCCTCGAATTTGACGTCCGGGCCGGCCCCGTTTCCATCGAGATCAGTATCGGCGACGATGAACATGTCTGGCATACGCAACTTCAACGTGATCTCACACACGTCGGAAGCTGTTGGCTTGTCGATTTGCCGACGTTCTCGCAACGTCAGATCGGCACGGGTTAGGAGACAGTCATTCGTGTCCCAATATCTTACGATACGGTCTTCTTCGAGCGAGAATCGTCCTTGGTGCCGCGGGCCCCCTTGATCGTCTCCAAGTTCATCGTCGATGAGCCGCTTCATCCTGTGGCTCCAGAACTGATCGACTTTCTCGAACGTCGAATCCGAGAAACGATCCGGCCTCAACAACAACTTGTATTCGCGCGTCTTCAGCTTGTGTAGCATCTTCCGCCCCCGCAAGAATCTGCAAATACTGAAATCAGATATGGAGCGAAGATATACTATAATGATTGTTTTTTGACAAGTCATAAACTTTAAGGCGTGCAATGAGAGGTGGTACTTTAAGGAGCATATTTGATTTTATCTAATATCGTTTTTAGAGCGCTATTTGGTCTGTGGGTGACCGACAGTATTCGTGAAGGAGTTGCGTAAAGCATCCCTCTTCCCGCGAAGTGAAAAATTGCATATGTTAGGGTTAAACGCTTTAATTGTATAGCGCATTGTAAGATAGCTCCGGTCTCGGCGTCGTCGGGGTGGTTGTTATGACGAGGGGCCGGCACTCGCCGGTACGCACAGCCACTCTCTTGTCATGGGATCAGGACCCCCAAAACAATGGCTACGAATGTCGTTGGGGCAGTCACGGACACGTCGTCTGTGGTGGAAGGTTAAGTGGGCTGCGAGCGATTTCTTGCTTCTCAAGGCGGCGGGTTCGTGCGGTCCCCAGAAGCGAGTGCTGACGATCGATTGTATCGAACAATCGAGATCGGATTTCGCCACAGTTGTTCATGTCTGTATTTTGTCGAAAGAGGGAGGATCACTTGACGAACAGCTTCAGAAATATCGCAATTCTGGTGTTTGGGATCGCTGTTGCTGTGCTCAGCACTGAGCATGCCGCCGTCGCGCAATCGCTGAAGGATATCGAACAGATAGCGGGTGGTTCGGATTGTGCGACGAAGGATTGGAAAGCGCGCGGGCTCGCGCCTAAATCTTACATTAAAGGCATGGCAATGGTGTTCGCACGGGCGGTCTGCCAACCGGACGCCGCCGGTGCCTCGGTCGTGTCGGCTGCGCCCCAATCCGCCAACGGCAAGACCGACGGACTGACGCACTACAGCAAGATTTTCGCCGACAACGGCATGGATAATGGCAAGCCAGGTAACGATACTCTCCGGCATGCCTATGCGTTGCTCATCGGCCTCGGGATGATGGAAAGTTCGGGCAAATATTGTGAAGGCCGGGACGTGAGCCAGTGCTTCGCTGAGGCCGGCAGCGCGGAGGCTGGGCTCTTTCAGACGTCCTGGGGCGTTAATACAGCCAGCCCCGAATTGAAAAAGCTCTTTGAGCTTTATACCAGCAAGAAGCGCGACTGCATGCTCCCCGTTTTCCAGGGGAACCTAACCTGCAAAATCGTGAAAAGCCACAATAAAAAATGTCCGGATTCAACCAGCGACGTCGCCGGAACCGGCGTGGGAGCGGATTGGCAACGGCTGACCAAGGTCTGCCCCGCATTTGCAACGGAATATGCAGCAATCGTACTGCGCAAGAGCGGGGGTTCAAAGGGGGAATTCAATCCCATTCGGAAACAGCAAGCGGAGGTATCTCAACAATGCGATTCCATGCTCGAAAGTGTCCAGCGCTTTGTTGAAAAGAACCCAGGGGTCTGCACGCAATTTCGATAGTCTCGACGCTTGCGGATCCACGGCGTATCTCATGCGGTTCGCGTGACGCTCAACAAAAGCGGTCGAAGCATCGTCACGAGCTCGGTGTTTCCGCATGCGAACCGCAATTTTTCCGAAAGTTCGGTGCGATCCCAGTCGATCGTATGGGAAACGCCAAGGCTTTCCAGGATGGGGAGGGCCGCCATCACATCCCAGGTCGAATCCCCAAGCGAGATATAGCCATCGGTCTCTCCCATGGCGACTTCGACGAGCGACAGCGTAGCCGAACCGCAGAGACGAAAGCTGATCTGCAACTCGTCCGAAAGGAAGCGGACGACTTCGAGGCGCTCCGATGTCGGGATCGAAGGATGGAAACTGAAACCGATCGATGCAGCCGACATGTCAAGCGCCGGCAACGGTTTGATGCGTGTGCCATTCAACCTTGCCTCGACGGATTGTCCCCCCACTAGCATCAGCCCGCGGACCGGGGCATAGATCACCCCGAATGTGGGATGCCGGTTCTCGAACAGGCCAATGGAGATCGCCCAGTTCTGACCGCCCCGGACGAAGTTGAATGTGCCATCAATCGGATCGATCACCCAGATCCGACCAGAGGTGCCGGAGATCTCGCCACCTTCCTCGCCGAATATCCCGTCATCGGGAAAGGCTTGCCGGAGCTTGGCGACCAGGAATTCCTCGACCTGCCTGTCGGCCGCGGTCACCAGATCGAGGTGACCCTTCCTTTCAACCGGAAGGTTAGTGAGAGACTGGAAATGGGCCAGGGCGAGTTCGCCTGCCTGCCTTGCAATGTCTTCGACGAGGACCGCGTCTGCGCGAGCAGACGTGGCAGAGGCATCAATATCAACCACGGGCTACATCCCTAAGCCTGGTAACCTGCGCAACGTTGTCGCCGAGAAGCTGGTCGAGCTGGCCGTCGCGAATCCATTGGACGATCTGGGCTTCAACATCGACGCCATATTGCATCAGTTTTTCATGATATCCGGCCGGCAGATAGGTGAACACGGCGAAACCCTCGTCATGGAGCTGGCGGGCCTCGCCGCTCGGGAAGTGGTAGACTTCGATGTTCATGGCATCGAGATTGGCCTGCCTTGCGATGGCAGCGGGGTCGATCAGGCGGGAGTGCATCAGACCGACGGTCGGCACTTCGGGGATTGCCTCCTTCACCGCCTTCAGCTGGACATAGTCGAACGAGGAAAACTGCAGGAGATCGGCGCAGGCCAATTCGTCGATCAATGCCCGCAGTTTCGAAAAAAGGATCTCGTTGCGATCATAGATCTTGAGCTCGAGCTGATAGATGATGCCGAGGTCACGGGCGAGCTCGAGGGCATCCCGCAGAAGCGGGACACGTTCTCCCGCGAACGCGTTATCAAACCAGCTACCGGCATCGAGCCTGGAAATCTCCGAATAGGTCATCTTGTCGACAATGCCGTGGCCGTTGGTGGTCCGGTCGACGGTCTGGTCGTGCATCAGGATGAGTTCGCCATCGCTTGTCACGGCGAGATCGGTCTCGCAGGTCGTAAGAGGACCGGCATACTCGAAGGCCTTTCGGAACGCGGCGAGCGTATTTTCCGGCGCACCTGCGCTATGGCCGCGGTGGCCGCCGAGGCGCATGTTTTCAACGGTCATTCTAAGCGGGTTCATGTCTTTGTCCTTTCAACTAAAGCAGGCGCGCGTCGAGCCGGTCGCGCAGGTAATCGCCGAGCAGGCTGATCGACAGGGTCGTGAGCACGATGACGGCGCCGGGGAAGGCTGCGAGCCACCATGCGATCGCCAGATAGCTGCGGCCGTCGGCCACCATCAGCCCGAGACTGGTTTCCGGCGGTTGGATGCCGAGCCCGAGAAAACTCAAGCCGCTTTCCAAGAGGATGATTTCCGGGAAGTTGACGGTGAATTGCACGATAAGCGGGCCTGCAATGTTCGGCAGCATGTGGCGCAGGTAGATGCGCATGGGTGGAACGCCAACGATACGGGCGGCCTCCGCATAGCCCTCTTCCTTGGCGCTGATGACGAGGCCGCGCGTCAATCGCGCATAGCGTTCCCAGCTCGCAAAACCGACGAGGAAGACAAAGAGAAGCGGGCTGGAGCCGAAGAATGCCAGGACGCTGAGCGCCACGATGATGAAGGGCACCGCTGCCATCGCATCGGCAAAACCCATGACGGCATTGTCGATCCAGCCGCCGAAATGGGCAGAAAGCAGTCCGAGGCTCGTTCCGATGAAGGCGCAGACAATCGATCCAATGAGCGCAATCATCAATGTCGTCTGGGTTGCGATCATGAGATTGCTGACGACGTCCCGTCCCAGATAATCGGTCCCCAGAAGGTGGGCGAGGGAGGCAAGCGGCCGGGCGAACCGCGCGAGCGGGTCCTGGTGGGTGTAATCGTAAGGTGCGCACCATCGGGCGGTGATGCCGATGGTGACCACGATGGCTATCCATGCGCAGCAAAGGGCGATGCTGCCCGGCATGCGGACAGACTGAACCGAAAGCGTGCCGCGCGCCGGACGGGATGATGTCGTTGCCGTCATGTCAATGCTTCCTGATTTTCGGATTAAGGACCGCATAGAGGACATCGACGATCAGGTTGATCGCCACCATGAAGGCCGTAAAGAGCACGATCATCGCCTGTACGACGGGAAGGTCGCCGGTGTTTGTCGCATTGACGAAGCCGCTGCCAAGACCGGGCCAGGAGAAGACCGGCTCTATCAGCGCCGAGCCGCCGAGCAGGCCGCCGGCGACGAAGCCGAGCGTCGTGACCATCGGTATTGCGGCGTTGGGAAGGGCGTGGCGGAGAACGATCTCGAGGTGCGGAATTCCGTCGGCGCGGGCGGCCGCGATATAGGGCTGAGCAAGCACGTCGATCAGGGTGGAGCGCATGAAGCGCGCGACTGCAGCTGCGTTGAACAGGGCAAAGGTTGCGACCGGCAGGATCGCATGGTTCCAGGTCGAGCTGCCCGAACTCGGCAACACGCGAAGCCAGACCGCGAACACGAAGATGAAGACGAGGCCGAGCAGGAAGTTCGGAACGCTGTAGCCCAGAACGGCAGCGGCCATGACGCCTTTGTCGAGAGCGAACTCGCGCCGCACCGCAGCAATGATCCCGGCCGGCACACCGATCACGATGCTGAGGATGAAAGCCGAAATCGTTACGACCAAAGTTTTGGGAATACGTTCGCTGACGACGGTGAAGACGTCACGCCCGTCAGCAAAGGAAACGCCGAAGTCGCCATGCAGGACGTTGGCGACGTAATAGAGGTATTGCTCCGGGATCGACCGGTCCAGGCCCCATTTGGCATTGAAGGCGGCGAGCGCTTCGGGACCTGCATTATCTGAGAGCATCTGCTGCGCGGGGTCGCCACTCAAACGCAGAACGACGAAGACGAGCGTAACCGTGAACAGGAGCACCGCGAGCGCCCGGATCAGACGAGCAAGGATGAAGGCGGTCATCGCGCGATCTCCTTCCGGGTCAGCGAACCTTGCTTTGCGATCGCTTGGGGAAATTCCTCGGCACGGTGACAGGCGGTCTGTCGGCCGGCCACGAACCGGAGCCCGGGCGTTTCCGTCACGCATCGATCGAGTGCGAATGGGCAGCGTGTGCGAAAAGTGCAGCCCGTCGATAAGATCGATCCGTCGAGTTCCCCCTTGATGGGCGGCTCTATATTGCGAACCGTCGGGTCCATGCTGGGGACGGAGGCGAGCAGCGCACGTGTATAGGGGTGGCGCGGCCATTCGTAGACGGATCGGATATCGCCGGTCTCCACGATCCGGCCGAGATACATGACAGCGACGCGGTCGACGAGATGGCGGACGATACGCAGGTCGTGGGTGATGAAGACATAGGCGAGCTCGAGCTCCTGCCGGAGTGACCGCAGGAGTGCGACGACCTGAGCCTGAACGGACACGTCGAGCGCGGAGACGGCCTCGTCAAAGATGACCAGCTTCGGCTCGAGGATCAACGCTCTGGCGATCACCACGCGCTGTCGCTGGCCTCCCGACATCTGGTGAGGATAGCGGTTCATCATCGCGCTCGACAGCCCGACACGCTCGAGCATGGATGCGGCGCGGTCTCGGGCACCGGCCCGACCGGTGATGTGATGGACAAGCAAACCCTCGCCGATCTGCTGTCCGATGGTCATCTGCGGGTTCAGAGCTGAAAGCGGATTCTGCTGTACCAACGCGGTGCGTATTCGGAACGCTGTCCAATCCTGGGTCTGACGCTCTTTGTGATTGACGCCCTCGAACCAGACCCCGCCTTCTGTCGGTTCCGTCAGCCCGAGCAGAAGTCGGCCAAGCGTGGACTTGCCGCTTCCCGATTCTCCGACCACGCCGATGCGTTCGCGCGCCGCGAGCTCGAGGTTGATCGCGTTGACCGCAAGCTGGTTCGTTGGCTTTGCGAACAAACCGGTCTTGTGGCGGAATACCTTGCTCAACCCGCTGGCTTGAAGGAAAGGCACGCTCATGCAGCCACCGGATGGTAACAGGAGGCTTCGTGGACGGGGCCGATAGTGGCGGGGGCGGGGAAACGAACGAAGCATTCGGCGCTTGTCCGCGGACAACGCGGATGAAAATGGCATCCCGCGGGAAGGTCGTCGAGCAGGGGCACGGATCCAGGGATAGGAGCCGGCGGTTCGAGGTCGTTAGGATCGATGCCCGGCATGCAGTCGATCAGGGCGCGCGCGTAAGGGTGCGCGGGTCGCTGAAGCAGGTCGGCCACTGGCGCCGTCTCGATGATCCTGCCGCAATACATGACGGCAGCCCTATCGGCGAGGCGCGCGATGACGCCGAGATCATGGGACACGATCATCAGGGCCATGCCGGTCTCAGCCTTCAGTTCTTCGAGCAGATGCAGGATCTGGGCCTGCATCGTGACGTCAAGCGCCGTCGTCGGCTCGTCGGCAATCAGCAACTGGGGCCTGGCGGCAAGCGCATGCGCGATCATGACACGCTGGTTCATGCCGCCGGAGAATTGATGAGGATAGGCGCGAAGCCGGCTCCTGGCACGATCGATCCCGACGCGCTCCAGAAGCCGCAACGCTTCGAACCGCGCGTCGCTCCCTTTCAGGCCCTGATGGCGGTAAAGTGACGATTCCAGATAGTATCCGATCGTGTGAACCGGATTGAGGCTGCTGGTCGGATCCTGGAAGATCATCGCGATCTTCGGGGCCTTAGACTTCGCCCCGGTTTGACCGCTGTGTTCGAAGCTCACGCTGCCGCTTGTGCGGACGATGCCGCGCGGCAGCATGCCGGCGACGGCGTAGCAGGTCATTGACTTGCCGCAGCCGGATTCGCCGACGAGACCGAGCGTCTGTCCGCTTTGAAGCGAAAAGCTGATACCGTCGAGGATCTTGATATTCCGTGCCGGCACCTCGATGACGAGGTCGCGAACGGTCAGAAAATTGGACATGGCTGTCTCCAGAGTGCGGCGCGCACGAATGCGCACCGCAAGTCCGCTCCGTTGGCGTCAGCCGAAGCTGAGGTTGTTACGGAACTCCATCATCTCGAAGCTGATCGGGTTCCAGTGCACGTCCTTGCGGGCAGCGTAGACGTCGAACGGCTGGTAGAGGATGACGGCGGGCGCCTCCTCCTCGAAGATGTCGCGCAGGCGATTGAAGGCGTCGAAACGCTCTTTGCCATCGGGCATCTGTGAGACCTTGGTGCACAATTCGTTGAATTCCGCCGGAGCCTTCCAGCCCCAACGCTTTTGAACCTGGCCCTTGGGGCCGAACTCGCAGACCATCGTCGCCCAGGCGTCGGTCAGCCACTGACCGTTCGACCAATTGCGCATGTAGCTGTCCTGGTCCTTCGGAGCTGCACCCGGAGCGTAGACTTTCGGTACCACCGTGACGCCGATCTGCTTCCACATCTCGATCATCATCATCAATGCAGGCGTGGCGTTTGCATAATAGTTGCCCATCGTGTGGTACGTGATCGGTGAGCCGTCGTAGCCGCTTTCCTTCACGAGGCGCTTTGCCTCCTCGAGGTCATATGCGAGCGCGCGACGATCGGGGTCGAACGTCTTGCCGTAGTTCGGGAAGTTGAAGCCGTGCGGGATAATCGCCTTGTTCTGCCAGAGGGACTCGACCAGCAGCGGGCGGTTGACCGCGAGAGCCAGCGCGCGGCGCAGCGTCTTCGACTGGAAGACCGGCTGGTTCATGTTGAAGGTGAACATGTGGAAGTTTTCGACGACGCTTCCACGGGTCTCGAGGTCCGAGTAACCGTTGATCATCGCCATGTCGTCCGGCGTCAGCGTCGTGACGATGTCATATTCGCCGCTGATGAGGCCGGCAACGCGCGTCGCCGGTTCGGCGACGAGCTGGTAAGTGATTTTCGACGCTGTCGGTTTTGCGCCCCAGTAGGCGTCATTGGCTTCGATGACGACACGATCGTTGGCGACGAACTCGACGAACCTATAGGGACCGGTGCCGATCGGCTTGTTTCCGAAGGCGACGGTGCCGAGCGACTTGTAGTAGTCCTTGGGAACGATGCGCCCCATCCACGATGCGACGTAGGATTCAGTCAATGGGGTCGGCGTCTTCGTGCGCAGGACGACCGTATATTTATCCTCGACGAGAGCCTCGTCGAAATCGAGCGAATAGGCGCCACCAAGCGGAATCGTCTTGATTGCTTCGGGTCCCCACAGCCGTTCGGAGGAGAACGTATAGGCGACGTCGTCTGCAGTCATTTCGACGCCATTGTGGAACATGACCTTCTGGCGCAGCTTGAAGCGCACGGACTTGTCGTCGATCCGTTCCCAGCTCTCGGCCAGCGACGGTATCAGATCGATGCCGTTGCCCGATGCGCCCTTTCCGAAGAAGTCACGCGCGAGCAGGGTGTCAAAAAGCTGGTTGACAATGCGGGGGCCGACATTGCTGATGGCATTGATCGGCTCCAGCGTCACGGGAATGCCGTTGACACCGATCTTCAGCGCGCGGCGCTCCGCTGAGAAGGCAAACCTGGCACTTGTCGTCGAGGCAAGCGCTGCAACGCTTGCGCCGATCATGAACTTTCTGCGGCTTGTCTTGAGCATCTGTTTCTCCTGGCGAGATGCTGTTGATGGAATGTTGGATTTTGCTCAGTTCGCGATGACGAACTTCTTGCGCAGCCTCTCGGGAGCCGCGTCGATGATGGATGTCGTGCCCGCATCGGTCACGACGACGCCGAGGTCTTCGATCTTGGCAACGACCGACATGCTGGATTTCGTGAACTTGGAGTGGTCCGCAACGACGATCACGCGGCGCGATACCTCGATCATGGCGCGCGCCACGCTCGCATTCACCGGTTCCACGGTGCAGACAAGGCCGCGATCGACGTCGATCGATGCGGCATTGAGAATGAGCTTGTCGACATTGAACTGGCGAATGAATTGCTCTGCCAAAGGCCCGCGGAAGGATCGGTTCGTTTCGGTGTATTCGCCGCCGACCGAATAAATGTTCTGGCCGTCGAAGCGTGTCAGCTCGGCAATGATATCGAGGCCGTTCGAAATGAACGTCAGGCTGCTTCGTCCGGCGAGCCTTCTGGCAACTTCGAGCGCCGTCGTGCCTGCATCGAGGAGAACTGTGTCGCCATCAGCGATCATGTCCGCAACAACCCCAGCGATCGCCGCCTTCTCGGCCTGTTTCCAGATCAAGCGGGCTGCGTTGCTCTTGTCGAGGGCAACCTGGTTGATGCTGACTGCGCCACCATGCGTGCGGCGCAGGAGGCCCGCCTCCTCCAACTCCCCGAGGTCGCGACGGACGGTTGCCACAGACACCTCGAACCGCTCCGTGAGCATCCCGGTGCCCAGAAACTGCTCTTCTTTCAGGAGTTCAACGATTCTTGCCTGACGGTCTTGAGCTGCGGTGAGCACGGTTGCCTGTCCTTCGTGATCTGTTTCGCTCAAAGTATGAGTGATATAGATCACATGTCAAATGAAGGATTCATGACATCTATGCCTTGAAGAGGTCTATGATTCCCGGATTTTTCGTTGGTTGTTGTCTCAGAAACTCCGAAAATTCGTGGGGCGGGCCGGTCGTCAAAGAATGAGCGATATCAATCACAGTATGGACGCTACTCCCACGCGGGGCGAGGTGATATCTATATGGTTGCTATGTATTGCTATATGAAATATATAGAAACATATATAATACTACTGGGAAAATCTGTGATGGGCCGTCCACGTCACCAAAGCACTTTGCGCTTCCCGCTCTCAACCATCTTGGGAAGAGAGGTGAACATCCGCGTTCTCAGGGAGCTTTCACGCCATGGCGGCCAACTGAGCCTGGCGGGCCTCATTCGCCGGACGAATGTGACGCTTCCACCTGTGGCAGCTGCATTGCAAGAATTGACACAGCTCGGAATCGTATCCGAAGCTGGCGACGGACACGCCCGACTGTTTTCTCTCAGTGATAAATCTCCTTTCTCGGAAATAATTCGGACCCTATACGAGGCGGAGGAAAAGCGATTTGAAGCCGTTCTCGATTCGATTAGGGCCTGTGCACTGATGCTCGGAGGTCGGGTGATTTCAGCCTGGATTTACGGCAGCGTTGCCAGAGGCGAGGATCACGCGACAAGTGATCTGGACATTGCTTTCATTGCAAGCGAGGAGCACGTCGGCGGCGTTCATAATGAGGGTGTTGACTTGCTCGTTGTGCAAGGCGAGAAGCTGAACTATGCCCCGTCGCTCAACACTCTTTCGCCGTCTGATCTGCGGCGCCTTCGAGACAGCGATGATCCGTTGTGGCAAGCCTTTGTAAACGAGGGACTTATGATAATGGGTCGCCGGCCTGAAACTATCATCTGACGCGGAACCATAGCGTGACCAGAAGCGGCCCCTCCAAGTCCGTCGATCCTGCACACGGCAAAAATCGCCTCATTATCGCGCGGAGTTTCCTGAAGTCCGCCGAAGACCAGGTTGCAGCCGCCAAACCGGGACGCTCGGGAATCCAATAGCATCAGCGATCGTCAACGCTGCCATAGCCTATACGGATGCCTTGACGGCAACCTTCGCCAAAAAGGTGAACCAACAGGACCATTCCGCGCTGGTAAAGACGTTGCGTGAGGCATTGGGGAACCGACTGCCGAAATCCCAGGAGACAAGGCTCTCGCGAATACTTGGCAACAAGGACCTCGCACAATACGGTGGTCGCTTCATATTGATCACCGACGCCGTTGCGCTGCTCGAGCAGTTGCAGGATTACGCGCACTGGGTGGAGACTGAGATGAGCCGCGTGTGAGGCGCACTTTGTCTACTTCCTATTTCTAGATCTCCAATAGAGACATCGTTCCGGCCTCTTGCGGGAACTCCACTCGCTTAGCCGCGGAAGAACCAGATATCGTCCCTTGCGCTACCTCGCGAGAGAAGGCTGCCGGTCGATTCTGGTCTTCTCGCATCCCTTCGTGAACTCTCCCTCCAGCGAGCCGTCTCGGCCCGACTGGGCATCGGCTTCGTGCCGGAATGGACGCAGGATCTGCCGAACCGCGGCTTCGAGCTGAAGCAGGTGAGGGGCGTCGATTTCAAGATCGGCTTGGTGTTGTTTGGAACCGGGAAGATCCGACGGCCGGCCGCGACGATATTGTCGATATTGCCCGGTCGCTGGCGCGGCCGGGCAGGTGAGTTCAGAGGTGTCGCTTGCAGCCCGACATTGCTTATCCTTATAAATATGATAAAAGCACTCATCTTTATCTGCTGCGGCGATAAACGGAAGGTCAGCTGGCAACGTTATCTTCCACACTGCATCGCACCTGGTAGAATGATGACGAGAGTGGGTCGGAATATTGGATTTCTTGCAGTCGATGATCTGGCGCACCGAAGGTATTCGGCCGATTGCTCCGGTGCGGTGGCGGGGGGGTGATGGTTTGGTCAGTGCGTTCTGGGAGGCAGAAAGCCAAGCAGGCGCTCGCGGTTATTATCTGGCCGGGCACCCGCATATCATGGTCTTCTTCACCGACATGTCGGACCAGTTCCGAATTTCAAACCATGACGGCCAGTTTGCCCGGCAGTTCCGGCCAATGCCGCGCGCCATCTATGTCCCGCCGGGCGTTCCTGTGTGGACCGGCAGCACCACAACGCACCGCTTTTCACATTTGAACCTGCACCTTCACAAAAATCGTCTCCTGCGATTTCTCTCGCCCTCGATCGGCTCGTCGGCCGCTCTTGCCGCCATTCGTCGGCCTGTCGAGATTTACGACGTTGAGGCCATAGAGGTGCTGGCCGGCCTGATCGTGAACGAACTTTCCGAGCCCTCGAAGCATGCCCTCTACATCGAAAGCCTGGTGAGCAGCATTGTGGCGAGCTTGCTTCATGTTCATGAACAGAACGACGGGCAGGCGGCGGGTCGCCTCACCCAGGCTCAGATGAACAAGCTCTTGTCGCGCGTTGATGAACTCCGTGACGACAGGCTGACGGTCGCCGAAATGGCACAGGCGGTCGGATTGTCGGAGAGCTGGTTTTCGAATGTCTTCAAGCAAACGACAGGAAAAACGCCGCTGCAGTGGCAGCTCGCCAAGCGGATCGATCGCGCAAAGGGGTTGCTTGCCGAGACCAACATGACGATTTCCGCGATTGCCGCACAGATCGGCTTTTCCGATCAGGCGCATTTCACGCGGGTTTTCAGGCAGGTTGCAGGCGACACGCCGGCCGCATGGCGCCGCTTCCACGACGCGCAATAGAGTTTTCTGCGATAAAAAGAACGCTCCCACTTTTTGCGTCTGGAGTACCGGGGGCAGCCCGCTTCGTACTTTTCCTGACGTTGCCGTCGTGCCTTCAAAGAGGTAGGCCCGCCGACAGAGGCTGCCGGCAGGCTCCAGATGTCACCAGCTCTGGCGCAGTGTCGCCATGACCGTTCTGCCAGGATTGTAGAAAATGCCGCCGCTGTCCTGATGAACGCGGTGCTTCTCGTCGAAGAGATTGCTGGCGTTGAGCTGGAGGGTCGTATTTTCCTGGATCTTATAGGAAAACGAGGCATCGACGAGCACCGCGCTTTCGGATTTCGCCGACTCGGTATTGGCGAGATCCGTGAAATACGAGCCGACATATCGCGCGCCGAGGCCGAATGTCATGTCGCCGCGCGCTCCGTTGCCTACCAGCGTGTAGGTTCCCCAGACCGATCCCATGTGTTCGGGAACATGCATGAGGCGATTGCCATCATTCGCGCCGCCCGGCTCGTCGATGCGCGAATTGATATAGGTGTAAGCCGCAATCAGATCGATATTGTCGGTGACTTCGGCCTTGGCCTCGAGTTCAAGGCCGCGATGCCTGACCTTGTCGACCGTCTGTGGGATGTAGGTGACGGAATCGTAGGTTGTGATGTTGCCTTTGGTCAGATCGAAGATCGATGCCGTGAACAGGGCGGGGAAAGCATCCGGCCGGTATTTGACGCCGACCTCATATTGCTTGCCGGTGGTAGGGTCTGCCCCTATTGCCGGGGGCGCGACCGATTCACCGTAGCTCGCAAAGGCCGCCAGTTCATCGGTAATCTTGTAGCTCACACCGATACGCTTGGAAAATTCGCTATGCGTGTCGGCTGTTTTCGCATCGGTGAAAAGGTCTGTTTCACTGAGATCAAGCCAGTCGTTGCGCAGGCCGAGGCTCAACGTCACCCTGTCGAGGAAGGTAAGGTCCTGCTGGAGATAGAGCCCTGTCGTCTTCTGATTGTTGCTCGTGCCGTAAGTGGGCTCGGTCGAGCTGGGGCCACCGGAATAGACCGGGTCCAACCAGTTGATTGGCGGGGCGCCGGGCAGATAGAGGCCGTAGTTCTTCGACTTGAAATGATTGTAGTCGAGACCCGCCAGCGTGCGGCTTTCGACGCTGTCGATACTAGCCTCGTACATCAGATGCGCATCGATCACGAATTGCTCGTTGGCCGTGTCGCTGCCGAAATAGTAACGATCCGCCAGAAACGACCCGTCGGTTCGGGTGTTGGAGAGGTAGGCGCTGCCGAAGTCGAGGTCGGACTTGCTGTAGCGGGCATTCGAGCTGAAGCTCAGGCCGTCGCCGAAATCGTGATCGAACAGCAGGCTGTAGGAGTTGCGGTTCGTATTGCTGAAATAATAGTCCGGCTCGCCAAAGAATTCGCTTCTGTCAAAGTCGGTCCCGTAAGGTTGGCCGCCGCTGCCGGGAACGCCTGCCTTGTCAAGGTGATCGAAGACGAAGGAAAGGCTGGTTGCGTCGGTCGGGCGCCAGGTGACGCCGCCCATGAGAAATTTCTCGTTATCCTTGGAGTAGTCGTATTCCGCGTCCGCATTCTGGAACTTGCCGGTCAGGCGGTAGGACAGCGTATCGTCTTCGGTAATGTTGTCGCCGAAATCGAAACCAGCTTCTTTGTGCGCATAAGACCCGGCTGTGCCGTACACTTCGCCGAACCGCTCGCTTTTCGGCAACTTCGTGACGTAGTTCACCGAGCCGCCGGGCTCGGCCACGCCGAAGCCTGCGGAGCTGGTGCCCCTCAGCACCTCGATGCGTTCGAAAGCATAGGGTTCTTCGCGAACGCCGGCGAAGGTGCGGCCGATCGCCAGCCCGTCGCGGTAGGTATAGGGTACAAAGCCGCGGATATCGAAATAGTCATAACGATCGTCCGAGCCATAGAAATCGCTCGATACACCGGCGCTGTACTGCACGACCTGTTCGACGGTCTCAGCGGCGCGTTCCTTGATTTCCTTGGACGTGATGACCGAGACGGAGGCGGGTGCCGTCAAAATGTCGGTCGGCATTTTGCCGACGCCGGTTGTCTCCGTCGCGACAACCGACTTTGAATCATTTTCGGTATCGAGAACGCCCTGCATGCCGCCGTGGACAATGATCGGTTCCAATGAGGTGACGGAACCGTCACCATTTGCCTCCTGGCCCCAGAGCAAAGTCGGCGCCAAGGCGGCGACCGCTGTGCAGCCGAGAAGAAAAGCAGTCCGGCAGCGTAGGGAAATTTGGCTCGAGCGGCGGCCCGTTGTGTCGATATCCATGATGAAAGTTCCAAAAGTTGACGTCGAAAGGATCGCCCAAGCTGCCGACGACACCGTGTGAGCAAGACTGCTCGTGGTGCGTCCTCGGTCTTGCGTGATATGCCCTAGCGCTGCTCTTAACTTGAGTGTCGCTATCCAGTATTGTAACTTTCTATCGCCTTGTACGAACCCACGGAAAAATCGCGCCTCTGTGGCTGGAACGACACTCTCTGTGTTGACGGGACAGGACTAACCTGAAACTGAAAGTCAAGTTATTGACTGGATGGGCGAGTGTGATGACGCGATTGTTATGGTCTGCAGTATGGGCGGTGTTCACTGTTTTTTCAGGCCTCGCGCCTGCAATGACGTGGGCGGCGGAGGCCGCGACCTATCCGATCACGATCAAACATGCGTTCGGAACAACCGTCATCACCAAGAAGCCTGAGCGTGTGGCAACGGTGGAGTGGGCAAACCATGAGGTGCCGCTTGCACTCGGAATCGTTCCCGTCGGCATGGCTCGGGCCAATTTTGGTGACGACGACGGCGATGGCGTGCTGCCCTGGAATACGGCAAGGCTGAAGGAACTGCATGCCGATACGCCTGTATTGTTCGACGAAGGCGACGGCATCGACTTCGAGGCGGTTGCGGCCACGAAGCCAGATGTCATCCTTGCCGCCTATTCCGGCATCAGCCAGGCCGACTACGAGACGCTGAGCCAGATCGCACCTGTTGTCGCTTACCCGGAGGCGCCATATTCGACCGACTGGCGCGAAACGATACGGCTGGACAGCGCTGGAATGGGTATGGCCGCGGAAGGCGAAGCTCTGATCGAAAAGATCGAAGGTGAGATCGCGCAAACGATTGCCGGACATCCCGAACTCAAGGGGAAATCGGCGATGTTCATCACCCATCTAAACGCAACGGATCTGAGCATCGTCAACTTTTATACGACCAACGATACGCGGGTGAAGTATTTTGCCGATCTCGGGCTGACGTCGCCAACGAGCGTCGTCAATGCCTCGCAACCCGGCAAGTTCTTTGGCTCGGTAAGCGCTGAACATGTCGATAGTTTCGACGATGTCGATATTCTCGTGACCTATGGTGGACAGAAACTCCTCGATGCGCTGGATGCCAGCCCACTCCTGTCAAAGATGCCGGCCGTCGCCAATCGCTCGCTCGTGATGCTGGGCAACAACCCGATCGGCAATGGCGCAAATCCGACGCCGCTTTCAGTATCCTGGGTGTTGAAGGATTACGTCGCCCTGCTGTCCGAGGCCGCCAAGAAGTCGGCCAGCAAGTCAAAATGAGCATTGCAGTTGTAAAGTCGGACAGCCATGGTAGCGGCGCGATCGCGCGATCCAATCGAGGACGCGGTCTCTGGCTGTCTTGCCTCCTCCTGCTGCTTGTCCTGCTTTGCGTCCTGTCGGTCACGACAGGCGCCCGCGACGTCGCATGGACGGATATCGTCGCGGCCCTGCGCGGTGAAACACAAACGATCGGGCAGGCGGCTGTGGCGCTGCGTATTCCACGGACGCTGCTTGCGGCGCTGGCCGGCGCGGCACTCGGTCTCGCCGGCGCGCTCATGCAGGGCGTCACGCGCAATCCGCTTGCCGATCCCGGCATACTCGGCGTCAACATGGGCGCCTCGCTTGCTGTGGTGATTGGCGTGGCCTGGTTCGGTATGGACTCGGCCGATGCCTACATATGGACCGCGATCCTGGGCGCGGGATCTGCGGCTCTGTTCGTCTACACCATCGGATCGCTCGGACGTGGCGGGGCAACACCACTGAAGCTCGCACTTGCGGGGGCTGCGACTTCGGTGGCTTTTTCGGCCATGGTGATCGCGGTCGTACTGCCGCGCGGCGATATTGCCGGCGGCATCCGCTCCTGGCAGATCGGCGGTGTCGGCGGCGCAACCTTTGAACGCGTTCTTCCCGTGTTGCCGTTCCTCGCCGTGGGTTTTGCGGTCAGCCTTCTGTCCGCACGCAAGCTGAATTCGCTGGCGCTTGGCGATGAACTCGCCGCCGGGCTTGGAGAAAGGGTTGCCGTGGCGCGAGCCATCGCCTCGCTGGGTGCCATCCTGTTATGCGGTGCCGTCACCGCGGTCTGCGGCCCAATCGGCTTTCTCGGACTGGTCGTCCCGCATCTGTGCCGGCTGCTGATTGGTGTCGATCACCGTTGGCTTCTGCCGTTCTCGGCGGTTGGGGGCGCTTGCCTGCTGACCCTTGCCGATATCGCCGGGCGCATCGTCGCGAGGCCCTCCGAAATCGATGTGGGCATCGTCACCGCACTCATCGGAGCACCGTTCTTCATCTGGATCCTCAGGCGCCAACGGGTGCGCGATATATGACCATCATGGCCTCCACTCTCGATTTGATCGTATCTGCCCGGCGACGTCGTTCGCGTCGCTATGCCATGGTTGTCGCAGCGCTTCTCATGATTGTCGTTGCCCTTTTCGTCCTGACACTGTCGCTTGGGCAATCCTACACACCGATTGCCGATGTCATCAGGGTCATGATGGGTGACAATGTTGCCGGTGCCAGTTTTACCGTTGGCCAGTTGCGGTTGCCGAGAGCGATAATTGCCATATTGGCCGGCCTCAGCTTCGGGCTCGGGGGCGTCGCCTTCCAGACAATGTTGCGCAATCCACTGGCGAGCCCCGATATTATCGGCATCACATCAGGAGCGAGTGCCGCCGCCGTCTTCGCCATTGTCGTCCTAGCGATGAAGGGCCCGACGGTGTCGGTGTTGGCGGTTACCACCGGTCTCGGCGTCGCGGTTTTGGTTTACGCGCTGTCGTTTCGAAACGGCGTGTCGGGAACGCGCCTGATCCTTGTCGGCATTGGCGTCTCGGCCATGCTGGAAAGCATCATCGCCTATATTCTTTCAATCGCGCCTTCCTGGACGCTGCAGGAGGCCATGCGCTGGTTGACCGGCAGTCTGAATGGTTCCCAGTTCGGCCAGGCCTTGCCATTGTTGCTGGCGCTATCCGTTTTCGCGGCGCTGTTGCTCAGCCGGGCGCGTGAGCTCGATGCATTGCGTATGGGCGATGACATGGCTGCGGCCCTCGGCGTCCGGATTTCGGCAACCCGAATACTGGTGATCATCGCTGCTGTGGGCATGATCGCCTCAGCGACAGCCGTTACCGGCCCAATAGCCTTTGTTGCCTTCCTGTCCGGTCCGATTGCCGCCCGCATCATTGGCGCCAGTGGATCGCTGCTGATCCCATCGGCGCTAATTGGCGCGATCCTTGTGCTTGGCGGAGACTATGTCGGCCAATTCCTGTTGCCGAACCGCTATCCCGTCGGTGTCGTGACCGGTGCCCTCGGCGCGCCCTACCTGATTTACCTGATCATACGCGTCAACCGCTCTGGAGGCTCGCTATGACTGCGCATACCCTCAACGCCAGCCGTATTTCGGCCGGCTATGGCGATACAGAAGTGCTTCATGGCCTCGATCTCGCCGTGCCGCCGGGTCGCATCACTGCGATCGTCGGCGCGAATGCCTGCGGAAAGTCCACTTTGCTGCGTGCTATGTCGAGGCTATTGTTTCCCCGAGAGGGCCAAGTGCTGCTCGACGGCAAATCGATCCATCGGACCGCGCCACGTCAACTGGCGCGTACGCTCGGCCTGCTGCCCCAGTCGCCGATCGCCCCCGAAGGCATTACCGTTTCCGACCTGGTCGGCCGCGGCCGGCATCCGCATCAAGGCCTGTTCTCGCGCTGGACGAAGAGCGATGATGAAGCGGTGGAAAGCGCGCTGACCGCGACCCGGACAGGCGACCTCGCTGAACGGTCGGTGGACGAACTTTCAGGCGGACAGCGCCAACGTGTGTGGATCGCCATGGCGCTTGCCCAGCAAACCGACATCCTGTTGCTGGACGAGCCTACGACCTTCCTCGACATCAGCCATCAGGTCGAAGTGCTGGACCTTCTGACCGATCTCAATCGGGAACGCGGCACAACCGTGATCATGGTGCTACATGACCTTAATCTCGCCTCGCGCTATGCGGATTACCTGGTCGCCATGCGCGACGGGCGAGTGGAGGTCAGCGGCGCGCCGGAAGAGGTCTTGACGCAGGCGACCGTCCGCCACGTTTTCGGGCTCGAAAGCGAGATCATCACCGACCCCGTCTCCGACCGGCCGATGATGCTGCCGATCGGGCGGCATCGGCTGGCTAAACACAGAAGAGAGGCGCAACGCGCATGAGCACGGTTCATGAGTTCCAGCTTTCGGGCATCGCATATCCGCGCGACCCGGCCCATATGCTCGATGAGATATGTGAACACTTCGTCGAACATGCCGAGGTACTGCGAAACGCCGACCGTGCTGTGTTGAAAAGCTCATTCGGCACGGCCAGCATTCACCTTCAGGACAAAAGACTGCTGATTGATCTGAATTGCCCGTCGGAACACAGTTTGCAGATGGTTCGCACCAGTATCGCCGAGCACCTGTTCTTCTTCGCCGGCGAGACGGCGTTTGACCTCGCATGGTCGGAGCCCGTGTCGGCTGCGCGGCTGCCGGATATGCACGAGGTCATGGTGACCGCGGTAGAGGATGTCACGCCCCATATGCGGCGGGTTAAGGTGAGCTGTGCTGACATTACTCCCTTCGTCGGTGGCGACATGCATGTCCGCGTCATCGTGCCGCCGAAGGGACGGCAGCCAGTTTGGCCCCGCTATCGCACGGATGGCCGCATTGCATGGCCTGATGGTGAGGATGAGCTTCTTGTGCGCGCTTACACGATCCGCGCCGTTGATGTTGAACGTAGGGAACTGTGGATCGACTTCTTCCAACATCCGATGCCAAACGTAACGACACCCGGTGCGGATTTTGCCCGCAATTGCCGGCCCGGCGATCGCCTTGCGCTGCTCGGACCGGGCAGCGGCAGCTTGCCGATGTCGTCTCGCATGCTGCTCGTCGGCGACGAAAGCGCTTTGCCGGCGATTGCACGCATCATCGCCGAAGTCGCTCCAGGGGCAGACATTGAGGCAATCATTGAAGTAGAAGATAGCCTCGAGGAGCAGCCCTTGCCGACCAAGGGCACTCTCAAGGTGCGTTGGTTGCATCGTAGACATTATCCCCCGGGTGCAAAGGATATTTTGGCGGATCAGGCGAAAGCCGCGATTGTCGCCTCGGCTCACAATACCTTCGTTTGGGTTGCCTGCGAAAAGGAAGGCGCCCGGTCAGTGCGCAGCCTCCTCAAGAGCCGCAAGCATGATCGAAAGTCGATGTATGTCGCCTGGTACTGGGAGCGAGATATCGCTTAAGCCGTCTAACCAAAGGCGACGCAGGATCTGCCGAACCGCGGGTCTGAGCTGAAGAAGGTGAGGGGCGTCGATTTCAAGATCGGGCTCGGTGTCGCCTGGAACCGGGAAGATCCGACAGCCGGCCGCGACGATATCATCGATATTGCCCGGTCGCTGGTGCGGCCGGGCAGGTGAGGGCCCCAAGCGATGCGTTATGTCACTCCCATGGCGAATTCGATGCGCATAATCCTGCCGGCACCCTCGAAAGCACAGGGTCACTGCAATGAACCGAAATGCTACGCTCCAATCCGGTTTCCATTCGCATGGGGGTGACATGCGGGAACGATTGGAGCTCATTCTTCAGGTTTTGAGGTCTGCCCGACCGATTGCCGAGAAGAACCCGGTGCATGGCAGAGTGGTCGAACGCATCGACGAGGCAATCCGTCAGGCCGAGAACCTGCTGAGGGCGGCGCGTTGCGGCGACCAACGAAATCACTAGTCTGGCACAGATGGCCTACGCGATGGGTAGGCCAGCCAGTCGCGGGACGAGAGTGACCGGGAGTGCCGGGCCTGTCTGATAGGAGAGCCGAACTCCGCAATCGGATCACTCCACCAATTCGTCTGTGGGGCCGTGCTGTGCTGACGAGATGAATTCCCTGACGGCGCCGAGGTCGCTGACCTCGGGATGCGCGATGAGATATTCGTTTGCCGCGACCGATGCACCGGCAATCCTCAATCCGACCAGACGCTCGTCATTGCCGAGTTCCTTATCGAGAACGATCCCGAGGCCGAGGTCATTGGCGACGGCTTCCTTGACCGCCTCCCGGCTTGCCAGCACCAATTCCGGACGGATGCGGATGTTCTTGTCGGCAAGGGCACGCTCGAAAATCTGTCGCGTCATCGAGCCTGCCTCGCGCAGGATGAAGGGCTGGTCCTGGAGTTCATCGATGCCGATCGCCTCCCGCCCACTCCATCGATGATCGACCGGCACGACGACCAGCACCTCCTGTCCCACCAGGCGATGGCAGTAGAGATCGTCGCGAGGCTCGGTCAGGGTCACGACGGCGACATCGACGCGCTGCTGGGACACGAGATCGAGCAGGGTGCCGGTATTCGACATGCGCGTATCGATATGGATGCCCGGCCTCGTCATGCGGAACCTGCGGATCAGCGGCATTGCGACATGCGGGCTGCAGAGCCCGACAGTCAGATGCCCCGTGCGCAGTTCCTTGCCACCTTCGATCCTGGCGGCGACATCTTCCAACCCCTTGATGATCTGATGGATATGCGGGAGCAGGTCGACACCATCGGGCGTCAGTTCCACGCCAGAGCCGCGCCGGTGAAACAGCCTGTTGCCGATCGCCTCTTCAAGCGCCCGCACATGCTGGGTGACCGCCGGCTGGCTGACGCTGAGCGCCTGGGCGGCGGCAGAAAAAGTGCCGTGCTGAGCGACGGCGTAGAAGGCTCGCAACTGCGCAAAATTCATATCCGATATCCATCGTCAAATAAGTGTCACTTAATTCATGCATCTTAACTATAGATCAAACTTATAGCGGCTCGGCAACTCCCGGGCATTTTGAATTTTCCACCGTCTCGCCAAAAATATTGGAGAACCGACATGAACACACTCAAATTTGCAGCGGCGGGCGCCGTCGCTCTTCTGTTTTCGGCACAGGCCGAAGCCCGCGACCTTGTCATCTACAACGCCTCTGAAAATGTCAGCAACGCGCTGACGGCCGCCTTCAGCGCCAAATATCCAGACATCAAGCTTCAGGTCGTTTCCGGATCGACCGGGCCGATCGCCGAGCGCGCCATCGCCGAAATGGGCAATCCCCAGGCCGACCTCGTCTATCTCGTCAACAGCGACGCGCTCGAGCAGCTGAAAAATGCCGGCGCCTTCGAACCCTACAAGGCTGCGGGCACCGACATCAGAGACAGTTTCCGTGATCCCGACAATTTCTATACCCGCTATTTCGCGACGACGATGTGCATGGTGGTCAATCGCGACCGTCTCGCCGAAAAGCATCTGCCAATGCCGACGACCTGGGAAGATCTGATCAAGCCGGTCTACAAGAAGGAAATCTCGCTTCCGTCGCCGATGAAGTCCGGCACGGGCGGCGCAATCCTGACGACCTTTGTCGATGCATTCGGCTGGCCTTTCGTCGAAAACCTCAACGAGAACGTCTACCAGTATTCCGACGGCGGTTCTGGCGGCGCCCAGCTTGCCGGGACGGGCGAGGTGACGATCGGCCTTTCCTACGACACGACCTGCTATGCGACGAAGTCCGCCGGGCGGCCTGTCGATATCGTCTTCGGCCGGATCACGCCGAATACCAGCGAGGGCGGCGGACTTCTCGCCGGTGCTCCGCATCCGGAAGAGGCCAAGCTCTTCCTCGATTTCATGGCTAGCAAGGATGCGGCCGAAGTCCTCGGCAAACTGGTCGGCGCTACCGCCGTGCCGGGATATGGTCTCGTCGATCTCGATCAGGTCAGCACCTGGACGATGCGCCGTCCGGTCAACATGGACGACTTCCGCAAGGAATTTTCCGCTCGCTTCCTGAATGGCGGCTGATGCTTCAGCGCGCCGATCATATTGCCAGCCAGCGACCCGTCGATAGAGGCGGGCCGCATCTGGTCGTGGAAGGTCTTGCCAAGCGCTTCGGCGGCTTTAGAGCTGTCGACCGCGTCGATCTTGAAATCGGGCTTGGCGAATTCGTCACGCTGCTTGGAGATTCCGGCTGCGGCAAGACCACACTCTTGCGCATGATCGCGGGCTTTGCCGCACCGGACGGTGGCAGGATCCTGCGCCACGGTGAGGATGTCACCTATCTCGCGCCCGCTGCGCGTCGCATGGGCTTCGTCTTCCAGTCCTATGCGCTCTTCCCGACCAAGACCGCCGAGCAGAACATTGCCTTTGCCCCCCGCATGGCCGGTCGGCCGCGCGGCGAAATCCGTAGACGGGTGAGGGAGCTCGCCGAAATAGTCGAAATCGACCGATTGCTCGACCGCTACCCGCACGAGATGTCCGGCGGCCAGCAGCAGCGCGTGGCGCTTGCCAGAGCGCTTGCCGCCGAGCCGGAAATCCTGCTCCTCGATGAACCGATGTCAGCACTCGATGCCCGTATTCGCGCTAAGCTCCGAGCCGAGCTTCGCGGTCTCGTCGATCGACTGGGGATCACGACGCTCTACGTGACCCACGATCAGGAGGAGGCGCTTGCCATGTCCGATCGGGTCGCCGTCATGCGTGCCGGGCGCATCGAACAGATCGGCACTCCGAACGAGATCTACCATCAGCCTGTCTCGCGCTTTGTTGCCGACTTCATCGGCGTGTCGAATATTCTCAATGGTATGGCTGCCAGGCGCGGTGTTGTCGTCAATGATGCTCTGTGGGATTTTGCCCTTCCGGGAAGCGTCGTTGAAGGCCAGTCCGTCACCATCATGATCCGCCCCGAGCATATGCTGCCATGTGGGTTTGATGATCCCGGTGCGGTTTGTGGCACGGTCGAAGCCGTCACCTTTCTCGGCTCCACGTTGCGCGTCGTCATTAAGTGCCCCGGCAATCTGAAGCTCATCGCCGAGCAGCCCTCGACATCGGCTTGGGCTGGTCTTCACCGCCACGCTGCAATTGCCGTCAAGCCCGATCTTGCGCAGCTCGTTCTCCTCGATCGGCCGATCTCATGAACAGACATCTATTGCGCCGTCTTCCGGCAATTGCGGCAGCCGTGACCGTCATGCTGTTGCTGCTGACCTTCATCGTAGTGCCTGTGACGCTGGTGCTCATCAAGAGCTTCGACAATTCCGGCCCCTTGCCGGCCTGGCGTCTCGCCGAGATGACACAGCACGCCATCGCCCTCTTGCCCGCTGACAAACGGCAGGCGGCAATCGACAAATGGGTGACCGACGCGACGCAAGCCGAACGTGTCAAAGCGACCGCGACCGCTTACGAGCTTGCCGGCGCCAAAGTTACCTGGCGCACGGATCAGCCCTTCGACCAGCAGCAGGCAGCGATCGAGAAGGCTTTCTCGAGCCTCTCACCGTCCGACCGGGCGGCTGTTGATGCCGCCTTTCCGGTCGCCCAGATCATGCTGCACAAGCGCATAGCGCTTGCCTTTGCCGTGCGCGACACGCTGGCGCCTTCCGAATTCGATCTTTTGCGCACCGCCAAAGCCGCGCGCTACGGGCTCGACAACTATGTCGCCGTCCTCGCCGATCCCTATCTGCGCAAGGCCGCCCTCAACAGCCTCTGGCTGGCCGCGGTTTCCGTCTTCTTCACGGTCTCGATTGCCTATGCGATCGCCTACGGGCTCAATCGCGGCGGCATCGCGCGGCCTGCCCTCACACGAACAATACTCCTACTGCCGCTGGTCGCCCCGCCGGTGCTGGTGGCGACTGCGACCACCATGCTCTTCGGTCGGCGCGGGCTCATCACCTTTACCCTGCTCGACCAGACGCTCGGCCTGACCGACGCCGACGCCTTCAATCTCTATGGACCCTTCGGCATCATCATAGCCCAGACGCTATCCTTCCTGCCAACGACGCTGATCGTTCTCGACAATGTCATGCGGCGCCAGGACGGACGGCTGGATGAGGCGGCCATGATGCTTGGCGCCGGACGGCTGGCGCTGTTTTTCAATGTCACCTTCCCGCTGAGCTGGCCGGGCCTGAAGCGGGCGATCGTGCTCGTCTTCATCCAGAGCCTGACGGATTTCGGCAATCCGATGATCCTCGGACGCGATACGCCAGTTCTTGCCGGCGTCATCTACGACCAGATCACCGGTTTCCAGAATACGCCGCTTGCGTCGGCGATCTGCCTCTGGCTGATCGTCCCGTCGCTCATCTTCTATCTGGCGCTCGAGCAGATCGGCCGACGCAAGCGCTATGTCAGCGCCGATGCGGGCACGCCAGCCGAAGTATTTCAGCCACTCCTCGTCAGGGCGGGTCTTACGGGGCTTGCGGGTATTTTCTGCCTGCTCATTCTTTCCATCTATGGCGTCGTCATTCTGGGCTCGGTGACACGTATCTGGGGCGTCGACTGGAGCTTCACGCTTGCCTATTTTACGCCGGACGGCATCGGATCCGGTCTTGCCGGCACCAATTACGGATCGGCAAGCGGCGGTCTTGAACAGGTCTGGAACAGTGTCCGGATCGCGGCTGTTGCCGCGCCGATCGGCGGCCTGCTTGCGCTTGTGATCGGTTATGTTGCTGAAAGGATGCGTGCGCCCTTCGGAGACATGATCGCCTTCCAGGCGATGATCCCGGCGATCCTTCCGGGCATCATCTTCGGCGTCGGCTATATTATCGCCTTCAACGCACCTTTCGGCATCAAGGCACTGTCGCTGTCCGGCACGCAGGCGATCCTCATCATCAACATCATGTTCGGCAATCTCTATGTCGGCGTGCTGGCTGCGCGTGCCGCTTTGCAGCGCATTGATCAGGCGGTCGACGAGGCGGCGGAGAGCTTGGGCGCTGGCATGATCAGACGCTTCTACGAGGTGACGCTGCCGATGCTGCGCATCGCAGCCCTCCTCGGCGTGCTGTACGTCTTCGTCGATGGCCTGACGACGCTGTCGTCGATCATCTTCCTCGTCAGCGGCAACGTCCAGCTTGCATCGGTTGCGATCTTCAATGCGGCGCAGGACTCCAGCTACGGCTATGCGGCCGCAAAGAGCGTCGGGCTGCTCGTCGTCTCGGTTCTGGCCATGGGCACGGTCTGGTGGATCGAGAAAAGCACGCGGCGCGCACAGGGGCTGGCAGCCGATCCTGCCGCAGACAAACGATATGGAACGCAATTGACAGTGACCGGCATGGGAGGAACCTTTTGATGGACGATCAACGTGATCACAACGGTCCTTCTGCCAATGCGGAACTCGTTGCGCGCGATGCCGATGGTTTTTTCCACCAAGAGGGATCGAGCCCGTGTCTTGCGGCGCTGAAGCGGGTTTGCGGCATCTGGATCGAGGACTTTGATGGCAGGCGCTTTATCGACCTGCATGGCAATACGACGCACCATATCGGTCACGCCAATCCGGAGCTTGTCGCTGCACTCAAGGCGCAGCTTGACACATTGCCGTTTTCACCGCGCCGCTACACGAACGAACCGGCGACGTTGCTGGCCGAACGTCTTGTCGGGCAATGGCCTGGCGGCAAGGCCAAGGTTCTGTTCGCAACCGGCGGCTCGGATGCGATCGAAATCGCCGTCAAGCTCGCCCGTGTCGCCACCGGACGCAGCGCCACCGTTTCGCTGGAAGGCTGCTATCATGGCCACGGGTTCGGCTCCTTTGGACTGTCGCGCGCCAACCCCGATCCTCGCCTTGGCAGTTTCCTGCCCGACCGGGTGCACATTCGCCCCTACTGGAGCAAGGGCGGTGCCGACGCAATGATTTCGGATTTGAGAGCCGCTCTAGACGAGACGGACGGTGGCATAGCGGCGGTGATCGCCGAACCCATGCGTTCCAATTTCCAGGTGCCGCCAGATGGTCTCTGGCCCGAGGTACGCAGACTTTGCGATGCGGCCGGCGCCAGGCTGATCTTTGACGAAATCCCCTCCGGCCTTGGCAAGACCGGCACCTTCTTTGCCTTTGAGCAGTTCGAAGCGATCCCGGACATCGTCGTGCTCGGCAAGGCGTTGGGTGGCGGCATCCTGCCGATCGCAGCGGTTATTGCGGATGCAAGCCTCGATATCGCGCCTGAGCTTTCTCTCGGACACTACACACATGAGAAGAATCCGATGACGACAAGGGCTGCCTTGACCACCGTCGACATCATCCTTCGTGATGGTCTGGCCGATCGCGCTGCCCATCTCGAACATGTGGTGCGCGCTCGTGTTGCGGACCTGGCGCTCATTGAACCATCGCTTTTGGGCGTAAGGGGCAGGGGACTTCTGCTGGCCCTGGAAATTGATCGATCGCAGTTCGACACGGATGATGGTGGGCTTGTCGACATGCTACTCGAGCACGGGGTTTCGACGACCATGAAGGGGGCCAACGCGATAGGCTTTTCGCCTCCATTGACGATCGCGGATGACGAACTGGAAATGGCTTTGCAGAAAATCGTGTCGAGCCTGCGCGGACTTCGGCTAGGCCATCTCTGATTGATGTCGCGGCGGCATCATTGATATCGGTCGGTCGCTTGTGGGATAAAGCCGGTGAGGGTGGAGGAGGCCGGCTATTGGTCGAGAATCTTGCGACTGGTGTCGAGATCGGCCCGGGAGCGGGCACGCTGTCGTGGGATAGTTCGTCCCGCGGCTTTCAATCTCTTTCTCCTTGCTTGAGATATCCAGCAGAGCGGAACGACGTGACCTCAACCCCCATTCACTGCTTGAAAACGATCATTTTCTCCGCCGTCATCTCACGGGCGGTGAAGGGAATGCCGCCGACCCCATAGCCGGATGTCTTTCGACCGCCGAATGGCATCCAATCGGTGCGGAAGGCGCTGTGGTCATTCACCATGACCGCTGAGGCGTCGAGACGTTCGGCTGCATCGAGACCGGTGGCAAGATCACGGGTGAAGATGCTGCTCTGAAATGCAACCGGCAGCGAATTCGCCTCGTGGATAGCTTCAGCGAGATCGGCAAAACCAAATATACAGGTTGCCGGGCCGAACACCTCCTCGCGTGCGACCTTCGATGTCTTTGGCGGATCGACGAGAATAGCCGGTGCCAGCGTCGTCTCGCTGAGACGTCCACCGCCGATCAGCCGCGCGCCTCTCGATGCAGCTTCTGCTATCCAGGTCGCGACCCGCTCGGCTTCAGCCGGTTCAATTAGCGGACCGACTTCGGTTTCGGCAAGCCGGGGGTCACCGACGTGCAGGCGGCCGACACGTTCGGCGAACCGCTCGACGAAACTATCCTTCAAGGATTTATGGACGTAGATCCGCTGAACCGAGACACAGACCTGACCCGCATGATAGTAGCCGCCCTTGGCAAGCGGCTCGATGATCGCGTCGATATCGGCCGTCCGGTCGATGATCACTGGCGCCACGCCGCCATGCTCGAGAGCGCAGCGTGTTCCCGGCGCCAGATTGGCGCGCAGATGCCAGCCCACCGTGGCAGAGCCGATGAAGCTCAGGAAGGCCACGCGCGGATCGCTCGCAAAAGCGCTCGACAGGCCGCGGCTCTCGGGGAGCACGGTTTGAACCCAGCCTTCCGGCATTCCTGCTTCTTGGACGAGCTTTACGAGTTCCAGGCAGGAAAGCGGCGTCGCCGCCGCAGGCTTGACTATGATCGGGCAGCCCGTGGCGATCGCCGGTGCAATCTGATGCACGATGAGGTTCAATGGGTGATTGAACGCCGAAATCGCAGCGACCACGCCGATGGGTTCCAGGATCGTCCAGGCGCGTCGCCCTTCGCTGGCTGGCGTCAGTCCCATCGGAATCTCGGCACCGCCGCGGGTGCGAAGCAGGTCGGCGGCGGTGCGTATCCCGTCGATGGCGCGGTCGGCTTCGACCAATGCGTCGCTGTAGGGTTTTCCCCCTTCACAGGCGATACGCATCGCGAAGGCTTCGCGCCGTTGGATGACGAGATCTGCAAGCCGATGCAGCACGGCCATGCGCTGATGCGGCTGCAGCCAGCCATTTCGATCCTCAAAGCGCTCGCGCGCAGCGATCAGCTTCCGTTCAACTGCCGCGGCATCGTCCGTGGGCAATTCGGCGATATGTTCGCGATCATAGGCTTGCACGACCTCAAGCATGAGACCCTCCAAACAGTTGCTATTCTTCAAGCGCGACGGCTTCGAGAATGAGCGCTGAGCGGTCCGCCAAGGCGGGAACGCTGGCGAGATAGGACTGGTAGTGCGGAGTTCTGCGATGCACTTCGGCAGCCTCGCGTCGCGATAAAGCTCGCCAAGTACGTATCGTTCAGACATCCCAGCGCAGACTGCCTTGTTCTGCTCGGCGATGTGGCGCCATGGAAAGCAGAAGCGCGCGCAATTCGTCCGCCTTGCCCTGATGGCTGGCTGTGATTTTCACGGGTGACTATGACATGTTGGTTCTCCCGTTCGGATGGGCCCTTCAGACAGGATCTGCGACCTCCCGCAGGGCCGCGAGCAGCTTCCTGCCGAGTTCGCCTGCCGAGGCGGGATTCTGGCCGGTAATAAGCCGCCCGTCGACGACAACATGTGGCTGCCAATTTTCGACCGATGAAAATTGCGCGCCCTCAGCTCTCAGCGCATCCTCGAGCTCGTAAGGCACGTCCTCGCGCGCATAATCGTATTCTTCCTTCTTGGAAAAGGATGTGATCCGTTTGCCTTGCACGAACGGCGCGCCGTCGCCAAGGTCCACGCCAAGCAGAGAACAGGGCCCGTGGCAGACGGCGCTGACGAGTTTACCGGTCGTCCAGGCGCGCACGATCGAATGCTGGACCTCCGCATTGCGCTGGATGTCGACCATAGGGCCGAGGCCGCCTGGAATGAGGATGGCATCGTAGTCAGCCGCATCCACCTCGCAGAGTTTACGGCTGCGGTTTAGACGGCGAAAGGCCTTGCTCTCGAAGAACGCCTTCTGCGCCGGGTCGTTGTCATCGTAGGCATCATACGGCGTCCATCCGCCGGCGGGTGAAGCGAATTCCACCGCAATGCCGGCGGCATCGAGTACCTCGAACGGATGCGCGATCTCTGCGAAGAAGAAACCTGTCTTGCGGCTTTTCGGACCGATCACGGCTGCGTTCGTGACGATAAACAGGACATGCTGGGTCATGATTGTCTCCTAAACACTTTGAAACTTGTTCAAGCGATCCACGCCGTCAGAATGTGACAACGGCGCGCCCAACGACCTTATTGTCTCGCATGAGATCGATGTATTCGTTGATATCGTCGAACGAGATCGTCTTGATCGTGTGCTGAATTTTGCCTTCTGCGGCGAGTGCCATGACCTCGATCAGATCGGCGTTGTTTCCCCAGAACGAGCCGTGAAAGGTCTGCTCGCCCGAGACCCGTGGAAACAACGGAACGTTGATCCGGTCACCGATGAAACCGACATCGGCGTAATGGCCGCTGATCGCGAGGCGTGAGAAGGCGAGCTGCATCATCTCGGTTGCGCCCGCGCAGTCGATTATCGCATCGAACTTATCTTGACCGGTCGCCTTCTTTAGCTCCTTTCCGACCTCTTCGGAGGACTTGCCTTCGATTGCGATGATGTGGTCGGCGCCGTATTTCTTCGCGACCTGGAGCTTTTCTTCGTTGCGCGCGACGGCAACAACAGGCCCGCCCGCTCCCAGCAGCTTGGCATACTGAACGGCATAGGCACCAAGGCCGCCGATACCGAACACGCCGATCACCTTATCCGGACCGAGCCCGCCTGCATCACGGATCTTCTTGAGCCCACGATAAGGGGTCAGCCCGGCGTCGGTGAGGGGGGCAAGCTGTTCAAACTTGAGGTGTTTGGCGACCTTGATCGCGTAACGGGCCGGCACCGGAATATATTCGGCAAAGCCGCCATAAGCACCAAAGCCGGGCCAGCGGACATTGGGGCAGATATGGGTGTTGCCGACTTGGCAATGCTTGCAGACGCCATCACCCCACCCAGGTGACACAACAACATGGTCACCTTCCTCCAGTCCCGCAGCCTTGGCTACGACGCCTCCGATCTTTTCGACTGTCCCTGTAATCTCGTGACCAGGAATGACGGGGGGCGGAATATCGCCATAGCCCTGGAAGAAGCCATCAATCAGCAGCACGTCCGAGCGGCACATGCCGCAAGCGGCGACCTTCACGAGAACCTCGTCAGGCTGAATGTCCGGAACCTTAACGTCCTCAAGGGTGAGGGGCTTTTTGTATTCGAGAATGCGCGCAGCTTTCATCACTGGCCTCCTTCAGGCTTTTGGATTTCTTGTGATCGCAGCGACGGCCGCCTCGGCGACCGCGATGTCCTGTTCGACCGAACCGGCGCTGGTGCCGACGGCGCCGACGATCTGGTCCTCGACAGTCACGGGCAGGCCTCCACCGAAAATCACGACATTGCCGGCATTGCTCTGCTCTATCCCGAACAGAGGAGCTCCAGGCTGCGCCAGTTCAGCGAGATATTCGGTCGTCTTGTTGAACAGCCGCGCGGTCTTCGCCTTACCGATGGCAAGATCGATACTCCCTTCGAGCGCGCCGTCCTGGCGCACGAAACTAATCAGTGCGCCGCCCACGTCGACTATGGCGATATTGTAAGGGATGCCGAGCTCTGCCGCCTTTGCCTCGCCCGCCTCAAGCATTTGCTTGGCGTCCGACAATGTGAGTGTGCTCAGCGCGCGGGGCATAGTGGGTTCCTCGATCACCTCGGGCTCAGGCACAACCAGCCATGGCCAACAACGACCACTGGAAGCTTGAACCTGTTGAATAAGGGCAATCCTACGCGAGCACTGAATGAACTCGATCACGCGATCAGCCCGCTACTTTGATATCACCGCAGTACCGACATGGCCGGTTAAAAAAGGTTAATCTGTCACGGTAAGGCGATATGAACAGAACCCGGTTTTAGTTCCATTCAATGGCTGTCCTCGTTAAGGCACGGACCCGCGCAGCGCCGTCAACCCCGTAACCGCTCCGGCTTAGAGCATGTTGATGCGGTTGAATTTCAACAAGTGGGTCTTTGACCTCGATCCGCGCAAGAGCAATGTCATCTGACGCCCAGACCGCGTCCATTGCGATACACAAGCGCATCAATGAATGGCGGCTACGCGCCCTCAATTGCTTCATGTGTTCGGTCGTGGCAAGATTCTGACACCAGACAGGCGGGGAACAACGTTGCCTTGCAGTGGGTCGCGCTCGCAACAGTGTATTCACAAGTGTCTAAGATGCTCGCGACTGTTGCATCGGCGAAACACCGCGACACGATTGCGGATCGTGCCTCTCTACATCCATGGCTTTGGCGAATATCGCCTCCATAAATAGGGGATCCAATTGGACGGGACGGACATTGGCGAGTTCAGGGCCGGATGGCGGGTCGTGCTAGCCGGCTTGCTAGGTACCACTCTCGGAATGCCGGCCATCCCATTTTACACCATTGGCATCTTCGCGCCGATTTTCGTGGCACAATTCGGGTGGTCTTTCGCCACCATTTTTGGCGGCCTATCGCTGCTGGCGGGTGCCGTTCTGATCGTCGGTCCATTTTTCGCAGCGCTTATCGATAAGTTCGGACCGCGCATTGTGGCGTCGATCTCTCTGTCGTGTTTGGGCTTGAGCTATATGTCGCTCGCCGCATCGAACGGCTCAATCCAGCAATACTATATCTCATGGCTGGCTATCGCGATCTCCGGGCTGGGCGCGACGCCCGTCGTCTTTACCAGAGTGATCAACGGCGCGTTCGAAAGGCACCGAGGACTGGCGCTTGGAATCGCGCTTTCCGGCGCAGGCCTGTTTGCCTTCGCGGTGAAACCGCTCGCTCAGCTCCTGATCGAAACCGCTGGATGGCGCGTCGCGATCCTTGTGATCGGTGCAATGCCCATGGTCATCGCGTGCCCCTTGGTCCTCTGGGGCTTTGCGGGGTTGCAGACTGGGACCCCAGGCATTTCTCGGACGATGACCGAGAGGCAAGAGGGCATGTCCGCCAGAGAGGCTTTCCGCTCCCGCCAATTTTGGCTCCTGGCAATCGTCTTTATCCCGATGTCGCTCGCCATCGCCGCGCCGCTCCCCAATATCGAGAATATACTTCGCTCGCTGGACCTGTCACCCCGCGAAGTCGTCCAACTCGCCTCGCTCGTCGGTATCGCCGCCGTGGCCGGCCGCCTGCTTGGCGGCGTTCTGGCCGATCGCTTCTGGGCGCCCGCCATCTGTGCGGTAATATTGATGATGGGCGCGCTCTCCTGCCTCATCCTTTCAGGTGGTCAGGTGAGTTTTTCCGTGGCCGGCGTTGCAATCGTGCTGCTCGGACTGACCTCAGGAATGGAATTCGACCTGATGTCCTATCTCGTTGCCCGCTACCTTGGGATGCGCAGCTATGCCGTGACCTATGCCACGCTGTATGGCATCTTCGTGGTGGGCGCTTTTGTAGGACCCAGCCTGTTCGGTTATGTTTTTGACAGGACGGGCACCTATTCAGGGATCCTCGAAGCGTGCGCACTCCTGCTAGTGGGTGGCGCAGCAGCGGTTCTTTTCCTCGGACCCTATCCAACCCATCGAAAATCGGACAGCTATGTGAAGTCGAGTGACCGACTTTGACTGTCGGGGCGTAGGGCTGTCTTAACCTCTTTTAACCAACCCTCGCAGCGTCTCCGCGATATCCTCCTCGAAGTTGCGGGATCGTTCATCGATCCGCCATTTGTCGCAAAACACCGGGAGGGTCTTCTATGAGCAAGGGAAAAGTGCTGGTGATGGGCTCCAATGCCACGCGCATCGGGCCTGGAAGCCGTACAGACTCCGATCACCAAGGTGGCGTGAAAGCCAAGCCATCCCATTTCATGGTCACCACGAAAGACAAGCTGATCCCACCGACCTTCCAGCGGGCATTCGCAAAGCGGGCCAAAACCACAATCACAGAAATCGCGGTCATACGGTGATGCTCTCCCATCCAAATGAGGTCGCCGCTTTCATAGGAACCGTCGCTGGCGCCAAATAGCAAACTGAAAGGAACGATCATGAGTCACATCAAGGTCATGGCGACTTTGTTGGCCCGGCCCGGCAAGACGGAGGAGCTTGAAGCATTGCTCTTCAGCATGGCCCCCGCCTGCAGGGGGGAGCCGGGAAACCTAAGATGGGATGTATGGCGAGACCAGGCGAAAGCGGACCGCTTTGCGTTGGACGAACTCTATGTGGACAACGCGGCAGTGGCAGCGCACCGAGAGACGCCCCATTACAGGAACTACCTGTCGAAGATCAACGATCTCGCGGAGCGAACTGCTTTTGTCCTTGAGCCCGCGCTGGTCGCAAACAAGAACGGCTAAGGCATTCAAATTGCGTCGGAAGCCCGCTGACGAAGGCTCTCGAGCAGGTGACGGGCTTTGGCGATATTGGCGCAGGGAGATACATCATCGAATGCATCGCAGATGGGCGACAGCAATTCCGCAGCTGGCCCGCGCCGGTCGGTCTGGCCCCAGAGTTCTGCTAGCGCCGTCGTTGCCCGAAGCCGGAAAAAGAGCGCGCCACTTTCCGTCGCGGTTTCCGTGGCCAGCGATAGCGTTTCTGAGGCGCCGGGCAGATCACCGTCCAGCCAACGCAGCAGCCCGCGGACGCGCAGCAGTTCTGGCTGAGACCAGTACTCTCCTTGCCGGTCGGCGCGCTCGAAGGCGGCGCTTAGGCTGTCACGAGCGAGCGCAACCTGCTTGTGATGTATTGATGCTTCAGCCAGCATCGCGAGATAGAATGGCACCCGGACGACAAAGTTGTTGGTGATGAGTTGCTCTATCGCAGAGCTCATCATGCCGATGCCGTTGACATCGCCGTCTATGCTCATGACGGCGCCCTCATAGAAATGACAGACGGGGCGCCAGATGGGAATGTCTCGCAAGCTAAGGTTACGGGCTAATGTTGCAACATGGTTGCGGGACGTTTCAGTGTCCCCGGACCAAAGCGCGATTGGCAGAGCCGCCTGGGCAAGGGCATTGGAATGTGAAACCAAATGATCGAGTGCCACACTGTGGTCTAGCGCCTCTCGGAGCGCAGCCGCCGCCTCTCCGCGCGCGCCGGCGACCCAGGCCGCCGTTGCCAACGCGACCCGGATCGATACGAAACGGTCCATTTGGAATCGGGCAACGCCGGAGTGCTTTGCGGAGAGCGCATGTTCGTGCATGAGCCTGTTCAGGCCATCATGCGCACGTCGGACATTGCCACAGTAAAAGACGGCTGTAAGTCTCACCCGCTCTCCTTCCGCAACGACAGGCCGTTCATTCTCGTGATCAGCGAGTTGTGCGAACTGCTCTAACGTCGCGATGGCCTTTTTGTGCCTCCCGGTGAAACTTTGCAGGATCCCAAGGCCCCACAAGGTGCGAAACTGGAAGTCCACATTGCCAATTTCGCGGGCGAGCCGGTTGGCGTCCGTCCATGCGGCATCTGCATCGGGCCCGAAGTGGTTGGAAAAATTGAGGCCGGACGCGAAGGATGCGATCAGCTTCATTTTGACGGCAGGATCACAGCGAGACAGGGCTTGAACCGACTGCAATGCCCGTTCGACACGTCGCCGGCTTTCAGCAACCGTCGATAATTCGTCCCAGAGCGGAACTGCGGCGCTGGTGAGACGAATACCCACCTCGGCAATCGCGCCATCGCCAAACGCCCAATCGATGGCCTTCCGCAAGTCATTCATTCGCGGTTCGTAGGAAGCAGTCCATTCGCTCCTCGGTCGCCATTGCCACTCGGCCTCGGCTTTCTCCATCAGACGGAGGAGGTAACGCGCATGGCAGGATTGCGCGTCGGAATGCTCTCCGTTTTTTTCCAGCAGCGCGAACGCGAAGCTGCGCGTACTGTCGAGAAGGCGATAGATGGGTGCACCATCTTCGTGGGTGACTGATAAAAGCGATTTCGATGCAAGGCTTGTCACCCACTCCGTTATCTCCTCCGCGGTTCTGCCAAAATGACTGGTGACGCCGTAGGCATCGGAGACGGAGAAACTGCCAGAGAAAACCGATAGAATCCGCAGGATCCTGGCCTCGTCGATGGAAAGAAGCTGGTAGCTCCAACCAAGAGTCGCGAAGAGGGTCTCATGTCGGGTCGCATTTCGACCAGATCCGGCATTGAGAGGTTCGAAACTGTGTTCAAGCAGTTCGAGCAAGGCTGCCGGCTTCAAGGCCTGGAGCCGCGATGCCGCCAGTTCGATCGCAAGCGCTATTCCGTCGACACGTCGGCAGATGGCCGTCACGAAAGGCGCGTCTGCATCATCAAGACGATAGCCGCAGACCTCACTTGCTCGCCTGGCGAAAAGATCCATGGCTGGAAAAGCCATGGCGTCTGTCCAGCTTTTTCCGTGTTGATCGTCCGGATAAGCGAGCGGGGACAAGCGAAAGATTGTTTCCGATCGCGATCGGAGTGGTTCGCGGCTTGTCGCGAGAATGCGCAACCCGGGAATTGCCATCGTTAGATGTTCTGCAATGGCGGAAGTGTTGCTGAGGACGTGCTCGCAGTTGTCAAGCACGAGCAATAGTTCGCGACCGTGCAGCGCCTCGACGATACCGGCGAGGATATTTGTCCATTTGCTGCTGACGCCAAGCGACGCCGCTATCGTCGCTTCAGTGAGCTGGGGGTCGCCGATAACCGTGAGATCGACAAAGCAGACGCCGTCCCGATAGCGCGCTGTAAGCTCTTTTGCCAAAGCTATGGCCACGGTCGTCTTGCCGACCCCGGCCGACCCAACAACGCTCACGAACCGACGCTCCAGAAACTTCGCGGCGAGATCGGCAATGATGTCATCTCTGCCAACGACGCCTGCGAGATCTGGCAGCTTGCGGAAGGCAGCTTCGGCAGACAGAGATGGCAATCGTGGCCCGTTTCCGCCATAAACGCGCAACGGCGAGATGAAGCGGTAACCGCGTCCGTTCACGGTTGCGATGAATGATATTCCTGGCGCCGTCCGCGCAAAGATACGCCGCAGGGCGGCAATATTGACCTTCAGGTTGCTTTCGTGAACGAAGGTGTCCGGCCAAGCGCGCGTTATCAACTCTTCTTTGCTGACGACTTCACCCGCGCGAACGACGAGTATGTGTAGCAGATCGAGAGCCCGCGCTCCCACCCGCAAGGGATTGTCGGCAAGCATCAGCCGCTGCTGCGCTGGGATGAATCGATAATCGCCGAAACAGTATGTATTGCCGTCTAGTTTGCTGGCCCGTTCCATGCTCGCGTATGACTCCGGAATAGCGTACATCGGCGCCCGCCCTGCTGCCTCTCCTCAAGAGCAATACAGCCGGCTGATCAGCGTTGACGCGTTGCAGAATTCAACCACCGTTTCTCGGGCGGCGAAATTGCCCGAACCATCTTCAATGACCGTCGCCAAAATCACAACCTCGTCGGAATATTTTCTATCGCCGATTTGCGCGGCGCACGGTCTTTGGATATTCTCTGGTGGAGGATGTTGGCTGAGCCGCTGGCCGAAGAGGTCTGCGAAGCGGGCCGCCGGGCCGCGTTTTACAACATACGCCGTTTGAAAAGTAGCGCGACGCCGGTTCGATCCCTCAGCAAGAGCAGTCAACGTATCTTAAGGGCCGCCCGTTAGATGCCGCGCTTCCCCGGCCACGCGGCGAGGGAAAGGTCGATCATCCGTTTCAAAAGGGCATTGCAGGCTCCGTCGCAGGCTTGTGCGGACATGCCCTGGATGATCGCACCATAGAAGCGCGCGAGTGTGTCCGTATAGGCTAATCCTCGGCGATGTAGACGCGGTATTGGAGCCTGAAGAGCCGCCGCTGGACGACATCGGCAGTGTTGAACGGAACGATGCGAAAGGCGACGTCGGCCTCTCGCTGGGCGAGATTGAACAGGCGCGTGCCCGTCAGGATCTCGACGTCGATATTGGGGGTAGGCGTTGGAAAAATCCGCCAGGATGGGAGGCAGCATGTAGGCCCTCCGCCTGCTTCAGAACGAAAGCGATCTGCGCTTCTGAAAACTTCGAGGCCTTCATCGAATTCTCCTCTTCTTCCCAACAGGGATCATAAGTGGAAAATCCCAGTTCCAAATGGCCTAATTTAACGGGGGCACGTCAAGTGATGTTTTGGATATTGCCGCCGGCGGCCCGATCTTCTCCAAAGGTTCACCAGCTAAATCATTCTACCGGGTCGAGAGGGGGGCGGGTGCGTACCTATCGCCTTGCTCCCCCTCTTTGGAGGGTGGACGCAAGTCGCATATACATAGAGTGTAGCTCACCGGGGGCTGATCGATCCAGGCAATCCGGCATCACACCTCGTACCTCCGAAGCGGCCGATGATGGCTTGTGACAGCGTGCGAAAGGCAAGAGTGGGATGAAAATGCTTACACCTGCCACAAGTCGCTTGGAGCGACATTCCGCCCCGATGGACTCCCTCGATGTCGTACACGACCCAGATGCGGATCCAGACCACCGCGACACCGACCAGACCCATTTGTCGCTTCCAAGCGGATTGACGAACGAGGTCCACGAGATCAATCTACTTATAGGAGCAATGCTGATCGGTATGCATGCAAACTACCGATGGATTAACCGTCGTTTGCCCGACTTCGAAGCCGCGAAGAGAACGACAACACGGCTGACGAGGCAGGTTGTCGAGCTTCAGGCCTTGATTGCCCGGATGGAACATGCGGATAAGTAGAATGCGCTTCAATCGGTGGGGGTGGTCGGGAGCTTGCAGTGAAAGTCCAGCAACCGAACACGATGTCGATGGGGCAGCGCGCAAGCAGGCTCGCTGAGATGACGTGGGCGGGGCTCGCGGTCTTGGTGGCCATCCTGTTCCCCGCCACTACGACGGTGATGCCGGGACAGGCACTTGCTGATGTGATGGTCGCGAAGGTTGCGCCTGCATTTACGCACGTTCAGGTCGAGGACAGAAACGACATACAATTCCGCAGATTGTTGCTCTCCGAAGGGCTGTCGCAAACGCGGGTCTCGCAGATTATCCAGGATGATGACGGTTACCTGTGGTTTGGCACGCAGCATGGCGTCAGCCGCTATGACGGCTATGGATTTCATGTCTTCAAGCATGTGCGCGGTGACCGGGGAAGCCTGAGCGGGGTCTTCATCTATGCCCTGTTCAAGGACAGTTCAGGAACGATCTGGGTGGGAAGCGACCAGTTTCTCGATGCCTTCGACAACAGAACGGGCACCTTTCGGCACTATTCGGTGGATGAGTCGAACCCGACGGTGATTCATATCAGCGAAGACAGGCGAGGATTCCTTTGGCTGGCAACCAGCCAAGGCTTGTATCGGCTGGACAGGACAAGCGGTGAGACCAAGAGATTTGGTCACGACCAGAATAACCCCCACAGTCTCTCCAGCAGCGACATCAAATCCACGGGAGAGGACCGGGAGGGAGTATTTTGGGTCGCGTCTAGCGGCGGCCTCGAGGCGTTCGATCGGGATACGGGCCAGGTGCAGGTCAGGATTCCATTGCGTCAGGAGGTTCGCGAGTTCTCATTTCACGAGGATTCGCACGGCGTTTTCTGGATCATCTACGGTTCGGGGAACGGGTTGGGAATCTATGACCGGAAGACCAATACCCTCATCAGGTATGCCTTCGAGGACGAAGCGACAGAAAGCGGCTTGTCGGGAGTATTCGCGGCATTGGAAACGACGAACGGCGACATGTGGTTTGCCACCATGGGCGCTGGTCTTTTGAAATTCGATCGGGAGAACGAGCGGTTCATCCGCTATCGCAATGATCCGAGCGACGCACGAAGCCTGGCGGAAAATCGGGCGATCGCATTGTTCGAGGACCGGGAAGGAAACATCTGGACGGGTCTGCATGCAACGCCGCCAAACGTCTTCCCGAGTGATGCGCCGCCCTTCCTGAAGGTGTGGCCATTTCCCGGTCACGTCGACAAACTCGGAGAGAGCCTGGTAAACACGATCTTCGAAGATCGAGACGGTGCTGTCTGGATCGGGGCAGGAGGTGCACTGAACCGGATCGATCCGGATGGCAAGACGCTACAGGTTCTGGAGCCTCTGGGCACCGGAACCTCGGTAGAAGTGCTCGCGATCACGGAGGATACCAAGGGAACGCTATGGATCGGCACGTTGGGAGCGGGCTTGTATTCCTACGATCCGAGCACCGGCCGGTTCACGTCGTATCGCTATAGCCAAAACGATGCCGATGGCCTCAGCAGCGATATCGTGACAAGGATCCACGTCGCGGAGTCGGGTGACCTGTGGCTAACGACGTGGAATGGGCTGGACAAGTTCGATCCCGCGACCGGTAAGTTCACGACCTATAAGCGCGATCCGGCGAGCAGCGCGGAAGCGTATTTTTCCATTGTCCCGGATGGAAAAGGCTCCTTCTGGCTCGGCACCACGGCCGGCCTGGTTCGCTTTGATCCGAAAGGCGCAACCTTCACGACCTACAAGCACACTCCAGGTGACAACTCCAGCCTGAGCAACAACACCGTCAACAGCCTCTACCTTGCGCCCGATGGGAAGCTTTGGATCGGGACGCAGAACGGATTGAACAAGCTGGATACCGAAACGGGCAAGTTCGAAGCGTTCTTCGACCGGGACGGGCTGGCGGGCAATGCGGTCAGCTGCCTGCTCAGCGATGATAGAGGTGATTTATGGATGAGCACCAATCGTGGTGTCTCCCGGATGGACAGAGCGGCTGCCACGTTCCAGACCTATTCAGCCTCGGACGGTCTTCCTGGCGAGGACCTGACCGGATGGAACGCCTGTGCTAACGGCGGGAGCGACCGGCTCTATTTCGGCGGCTTCACCGGGGCGACTGTCAAGATACATGACGATGCTCGAAAGCCGTTTGTTCCGCCTGTCGTATTTACCGAAATTCAGGCCGGAAATCGACCGGCGCAAGCGGGCCCGGCGACCTTGTCAGGCACCGGGCAGGCGTCTTTCACGCTGCCATATAGCGCACGCAACATGACGATTTCCTTTTCAGCGTTGAGCTTCAGGAGTCCCGACAGCACGCGCTATCGCTATAGGCTGGAAGGGTTGGACACCAACTGGCATAGCGCCGACAGCAATCAGAGGACGATCAGCTACGCCGTATTGCCGCCGGGCGACTTCACCTTGACGGTCCAGGCAGCCACCACACGCGGCGACTGGAATATGCCGGGAGCAGGTTTGAAAATTATGGTGCTGCCACCCTGGTGGGATACGTGGTGGTTCTACGGTACGACGTTTGCGCTCTCCGTCACGGCTCTCGCGACCCTGTATCGGTATCGGGTGGCAAAGGTCGCAGCGCAATACCGCATACGACTCGAAGAGCGTGTGGGAGAGCGAAACCGGGTGGCACGCGATCTTCACGACACGTTGCTTCAGAGCTTTCAGGGCCTGACTTTCCGGCTTCAGGCCGCACGGCATCTCTTGCCAAAGCAGCCCGAGGAAGCTGCGCGCATGCTCGATCTCGTTCTGGAGAAGAGCGACGACGCGATCATCGAAGGCAGAAACGCCGTGCAGGCGCTGCGTGACACCAAAGGGATCGACACAAACCTGGTCGAGGCTGTGCGGACTGTCGGCCAGGAACTCGCCTCAGCCGCGTCTGTTGTACCGTCCCCGGCGTTTCGGCTCGACCTTAGCGGGCGCCCGACGGATATTCGGCCAAATGTTCAGGAGGAGGTCTATCGCATTACGTCCGAAGCTCTTCGGAACGCGTTCAAGCACGCGGGCGCTTCGCTCATAAGGTGCCAGTTCGACTATGACGCCAGTGGGTTGAAAATTCGAGTTTGCGACGACGGCTTGGGCATCGTCCGGGGTGCTCATGACCGGGCTGGCAAACGTTGGGGCATGGCCGGAATGAAGGAGCGGGCAGAGAAGATAGGTGCCGACCTGGCCATCGAGAGTACTCCGGGCAAGGGCACTTCGGTCGAGCTCACCCTCAAGGCGCGGCCCGGATTCCCGTGGAAACGCTGGTGGAGGTGGCAGAATCAATGACAGGGCAGCCGATCAGAGTGCTTACCGCCGACGATCACCCCCTCATCCGGGAGGGGCTCGCCGCGCTTATGGCTGCACAGCCCGACATTGTCATCGTCGGCGAAGCATCCGATGGACATGAAGCAATCGCGCGCTTCGATGAACTTCGGCCCGATGTCCTGCTGCTCGATCTGCAGATGCCGAATCTGACGGGACTGGAGGCACTGGTGGCAATCAAGGAGCGGCACCCAGGGGCCCGGATCATCGTCTTGACCACCTACGATACCGAGCAACTGGCGGCCAAGGCGATCGCGTCGGGTGCCCAGGCCTACCTGCTGAAGAGCTCGGTAAGGCGCGAGCTTATCGATACCATCCGGTCGGTCGTGAGGGGGAAGAAACATGTCGACGCCGGGGTGGCGACCAATCTCGCTATACATGCGACCGACGACGCGCTCACGCCCCGGGAAATCGCCGTTCTCGCTCTGATTGCTCGCGGTAATTCGAACCGGTCGGTGGGAGAGCATCTGGCCATTACCGAACAGACGGTCAAAGGTCACGTCAAGAGCATCCTCTCGAAGCTCTCCGCGAATGACCGCGCGCACGCCGTGGCACTCGGAATAAAGCGCGGCATCATAGAACTTTAGCCGGTCAGGGCCTGCCGCCAGCAGCACGACGACGTCGTGATTGCGGCGATCGTTACCTACCTGCGACGATACCTTCTCCCTGGTGTCACTGGTCTCGGCCGGCCTTGGCATCGGCTTCGTGCCGGAATTGACTCAGGATCTGCCGAACCGGGGTTTCGAGCTGAAGAAGGTGGGGGCGTCGATTTCAAGATCGGGCTCGGTGCCGCTTGGAACAGGGAGGATCCGACCGCCTCGCGCGATGATATTATCGATATCGCCCGATCGTTGGTGCTGCCGGGCAGGTGACCTCGTGGAAGGATTTGCGGCGGTGCGTTGTGCCACTGCCATACCCGTCACCACCGTCGAAAGCATAGGGTCACCACAGTGAGCCGAATGCTACGCTTCAATCAGGATTCCATTCGCATGGAGATGTCATGCAGGAACGATTGGAACTCACTCTTCAAGTTTTGAAGTCTGCCAGACCGATCGCCGAGAAAAATCTGAGGTCTGACAGAATGGTTGACCGCATCGACGAGGCGATCTTCGAGGCCGAGCGTCTGTTGAAGGCGACGCGCAACGAAGGCCCAGAGCACTATCGCGGCAAATGCTGCCTGTCCGAATGAGCAGGCCGAGCTCTGGGAGGGAGATCGGCCCGAAAACGGAACACGCGGTCGTGGTAGTCGGTCCCGCTTCTTCTTCGGATCTCCGACGCTGGCGCTCCTGCGGCTGCCCTTCTTCACGCCCGCCTGTGACGCGAATTCCCGCTTTCCCGCGCTTTTGGCGCGGCCGCTATGCTGAAAGCTCCGATATGCTTCTGTCTGGTTATTGTTGACATGCACCCAAACGTGGGCTGCATATTGTTACGCAGTGGTGCGCCGCGATGAATGGGCGAGCGTCATCACGATGATAAAAGCCGGCTTAATTTCGGACATGGAAGGTGTGGCTTGAACGAGGATCTACAACTGTGGGAATGGCGGGAAAGGATCTCAAATCTCTATTACGAGATACGTTCCAGTGCGGACGCAGTTGCTGCCTGGAGGCTTTGGTGCGACACCCGTTCGACCCTGTTTCGCGACCATCCTCAGTCACCTATCGAACAGGCGGATCGCAAGGGGTTCGGAGGGCCGACCCTATTTCCTTATGATCCTTTGTTGCGTCTGACGGTTCAGCTTGTACCGGAAACATCGGAACGGATAACCATCGCAACAGGCGTGGACGGTGATCTGTCGATGCATGCGTTCGCCCGCACCGCAGGGCTGGAAGACAGATTAGGCGGCGAATTGACCCTTTACTGGATTGAAGGATACGGTGGTGGCGTGTTCCTGCCGTTTGTAGACGGGACCTCGGGGACGGAGACGTATGGTGGCGGCCGATATCTCCTCGACACCATCAAAGGAGCGGACCTCGGAGTTGTCCGAGCAGGCGGCGTGCTAGTACTCGATTTCAACTTTTCCTATTTTCCTTCTTGCGCCTACTCGCCCCGTTATGTTTGTCCATTAGCGCCGTCGGGCAATCGGCTGAAGGGCGCGGTGAGAGCGGGCGAGCGACTACCAATCTCGAAATGAGCCGCGTTTAACGGGGAGGTCGATCCCGCCGTGATCGACGTGCAGCCGGCCTTCCTGTCAAGTGTCGCAAGGTTGCGGGGCCGGGATGTGATCCTTCGCGTCGGCCCTGCCGGTTCGGATCGGCCTCCGCGACGCTGTCGCCGGTTTCCGGCTGTTGCTCATTGACGGTCGTCCACGTTGGTTTCGGGAAGCTCGTCGTCTTGCGTGTCCTCGTTCAACGATTTGGGGCAGCGATCGGAATCGGCTTTTTCCGAAATCGGGCTGGTAGTGGTGAGCATATGATCATCTCCTCGACAGAAAAGCGGAAGGGAGTACATCGCAATGGCCACGACACACGGGCACGCAAGGGAACACGTCGCGGAAAGCCGACAACGAACCCGTTCCAAGCGCCTGCCTAGTCTCGACGTAACGAGCGCATACGGCTCCGCGGCTATTCGATATGGGAAGGGGAGGGGACTCCAGCCGACCGTCGATCAACAGATGACCTACGATCAATCCGTCGGGATTGACCCACCGCGATAGTGAACGCAAATCGAGGCGATCTGGCACGCACCTGAACGAATATCTCGGTGTTCGAATAGATCTTGATTCATTTCACGACACTGCGGTCCGAATATCGTCAAGAGGGTCAGTCTGGACAGCCTTTCAAATTGCGTCTCGTTTCGCAGTGATAGACTGTCATCGTAATAAAGGGATTTGGAGCCTCCCATCTAGAGAGCTCCACTTTTCCTGTAGACAGCCCGAAGTCAGCTACATCCAGATTGGATAAAACCGTCGTTTAAGTTTCTACGATCGGCATTACGATCGTCCTATCTGATCGCGCGAAGCTGTTGAGCGGCGCGAAAATGTTGGGAGAACATAGGATGACCGGAGCTGATAAGAGACCAAGGATCGCGTTCTTGGGAACGGGCGCGCAAGGGGCCTCCATTGGTGCAGATTTCGCTCTTGCGGGACTTGACGTCACGTTCATTGAGCAGTGGCCGGAACACGTCGAAGCAATTCGTCGCGACGGCATCACGGTCAATCTGCCGTCTCGTACGATAAATGTTCGAGTCCCAGCGTTGCACCTGTGCCAGGTAGCAGAGATCAAGGAGCCGTTCGATTTGGTTTTCCTGGTCGTCAAAGCTTATGACACGAAATGGGCATGTCAGTTGATCAAGCCGTGCCTCGCTTCCGATGGTCTGGTCATCGGTCTCCAGAATGGCATGACGCACGAGGACATCGCCGATGTCGTAGGTCGACACCGGACCGTTGGTGCCGTCATCGAGATAGCGTCCAACATGTTCGTCCCCGGCATTACAAATCGCCAGAACGATCATGACACCTCGTGGTTTGCTCTTGGCGCCTTGGATCGGGCAAACCAGGACCGGGTGGAACATGTTGCCGAGCTTCTAAGAAACTCTGGGCGCGTCGAAGTGCTGGACGACATTCATTCGGCGAAGTGGATGAAGCTGGTCGTGAACGCAGCGGAGCTTATCCCCTCCGCGATCGTCAACCTTCCACTGGCTGACGCCGCGCGGCATCCGGGGATGCTGGAAGTAATGCGGGAGGCGGGATACGAAGCGATGCAGGCAGCGCTGGCCGACGGAGCTCAGATCATCCCGATCATCGGCATGTCTGCCGTCACAACCAACCATCCGGAACGGTACGTGGACCAAATTTTCGAAGAAGTCCTAAAGACGTTTTCCCAAGCCGACACGCTCACCACTTCTCTCCAGGATTGGCGAAAGGGCCGTCGGGCAGAGGTGCAGGAGGTAAATGGTCTGGTTGTGGACATACTCGCGCGCCACGGAAGGAAGGCGCCCGTGAACGAACGCGTTGTCCAGGTCGCTTTGGATATCGAGAAGGGGGTGCTCCTGGCCCAACCGGATAACTCCGGTCTGTTGATCAGAACGGACCAGGCCGTTCCGGCCTAGTGTTTGGACCCCCACGATCGCAGCCGCCTTGAGGCGGCTGTTCTTCTGAGCGGGGACAGGTGGAGGTGCTCAAACGCTCCGAACTTCTCGACGGTGATGACTTCCCACTCTTAGGCTTGCCTCTATTTGACAAGCAGCCGTCTCGAGTGCCGCGCGAGGTGTCTTGTTGCCTAGCAATGCGTCGTGAATTTCCTCACCCAGGACTTTCTCGATCATTGTGTACTGCGGAATTTTTGGACGCTGCCACGTGTGTAGCAGGCTCTTCTTCGCAAGCTGATCAACGAACCTGACGATCGGGGAGCTCGCGGCAGCTTCCGGATCCGCGCTCACGGAGAAACGCGGTGCTACGGGAAAGCCGTTCTTCACATGTGCTTTCATAGCTTCCCTTGAGGCCATCCACGCGATCGCATCAGCGGCCATTTCGACACGTTCTTCAGGAAGGTTTGTGGGGATGCAGAAGAGAAAGCCGCCGATCGGCGAAGCGCGTGTGCCGCCGGGTCCCGAGGGCTGTGGGAGATACTCGACCCTGCGCTTCACCACCGATTGAACATCGTACTCGAACCGCGCGGCGCGCATCGTCCAGAAATAGCCAAGACTCGCTCTACCGCGAAGGAAGACGTCGAGCGTCTTGTCCCAGGCCATCTCCAAGATCTTAGGCGGTGAGATCTCCATGAGCCGGCGCATATAGTCCAGGGCGGCAAATCCTGCGTCTGAGAGGATAGTGCAGGTGAGCTCATCCGGATCGAGACCATCGAGCGTAAAACCGGATCGCGTCCTGCGGAGCGATATTGCTGGTTGTCCGCACGCGCCCATGAAGAAGAGGAAACTTGATGCTATCGGCATGCCGCGAGCGCCATCCCAAACCGTACCGTACATGCCGTCATCGGGTTGGTGGAATTTGCGGCCGGCCTTGATTACTTCGTCGAAGGTTTTCGGGAAGGGTACGCCGGCTTCGGAGAGAAGGTCCTTGCGGGCGGCCAGGAATTCTACCGTGCAGTATCCGGGAACGCCATAGTCTCTGCCATCCCATGTCGCCGATGACCAAATGGTTGGATGGAAGTCGAGAGGGTTAATGCCTGTTTTTTGAATGTACTGGTCAATCGGACGAACGATCCCGCTTTCGGCGAACTCTCCGAGCCACGGCATATTGATGGCAATTACGTCGTAGTCGGATAGCTTCTTGGCCGCGTTTTCCCTTGCGCGTTTATAAAGCTCGGGAAGCGGTAACAGGTCGAAGTTCTTTCGCGAGGCAAGATTGCTGCGGAAGTCGGCCCACATGTTCCGCATGGCGGAGAAGTAGTTGTCGTTGTTCAGGAGAAAACGGAGCTCGATCTGGGACTCGGCCCGACGCTGGACAAGGCGCATTGGTGGGATGATCTGCGAGCCGAGCGGTGTCCCTCCGAAGTAGTACTCGTCTTCCTCTTCTCCGGTTCGCAGTCCCAAGGTTTGTGCAAGTAGCGATTTCGTCTTGCGAGCGTAAGACTCGAACGAGCGAATGAGCTGGTCGCTTGGCTGCAAAGCGAAGCGCTGGCCAGAGGGGCCCTTGGAAATCTTGACTATGTGGCCGGCGTCAATGAGACGATTGATCAATCTCATTGATGTTGCATAGGGGAGACCCGACTCCTGGCCAAGAGTGGAGATCGATACAGGCTGGCTCAAGATATGCGACTTGATCAAAAACATGACGATCAGCCAGACCGCATCTTCGTTGGCGGCATCGATTACCTCCCTGAACGGTCGGCGCGTCTTTTCAATGAAGTCGATGATGCGCAGCATTTCGTATTCGTTCACGTCGGCCTCCCAACCGTCGCTATTGGCAGTCAGACTAGCCTGCCGCCCATGCTTGCACCAGCCATGACGCGGACGCTCTTGCTCAGGAGGCTTTCTTCTCTCGGCTGAGACCCGCTAGGCGCTCGGATTGCTCGAAGAGAACGAAAAAGTCCTTCTCCGCCAAGCCATCGGCGAATGCGGCTTCGTACTGCTGACGGATCACGGAGGCGAGGTACATGGGCACATGATCAGACTTCGCTGCGCCAAGGATCAGGTCAAAATCCTTCATCATTTGAGAGACCGAGAAGGCGGGGTCAAAGTTACGATTTACCAGTAGGTCGCGCTTGTATGCGATCAGCGGTGAGGCAACAGCGCTCTCGCAAATGACGTTCAGCATTGTTTCAACCGACAGATTGCCTTTCAGTCCGAGTGTGAGAGCTTCGCCAAGGAGAGCGGCAGTCGCACCAACGAGCGCGTTCAGGACGAGCTTCAGGTATCGGGCCTCCTCGCCATCTCCCAGGTAAAACTGCTTTGTGGAGAAACTGGCGAGAATCGGCTCGACCTTGCGATAGGCATCCTCTGGGCCGGAGACCATGACAGAAAGCATGCCGGAAGACGCGGTAACCGTGCTGCCTGATACCGGAGCCCTAAGATATGCGACACCGGCTCGGGATAGTGCGTCCGCAACCTCGGCTGAGAGCTCGGGAGATACGGTGCTCATCTCGACTACTATCTGACCGGGCCTCAATAGCTCGGCGAGGGTGGCTGGTGCCAGTATGAGAGTGCGCAGAATGACGTCGTTTGGAATGGTGAGCATCACCACGTCCGATGTTTCCACCAGATCTTCAAGGCTATGAGCTACGTTTGCACCAAGAGCCACCACTGAGGCGCGATTTTCGGGGAGCGGTTCATAAACGGAAACGGGGTATCCGTTCTCGAGCACACGTCTGCTCATCGGGGCGCCCATCTTGCCAATGCCAGCCCAGCCCACTCTCAATGTCTCGCTCATTGCAAAACCTTCCTTCCCTGGCGGCGTCTGCCGTCCAGATACTTCTTGCCGCTATGTCGAAGGAGAGCCTGACAATCGGCTGCATGCGTCTGTTCGGCGCAAGCGCCATCTCCTCCCACAGAAATAGTAGCTTCAGCCCGAGAAGGATTGCTGCATTCAAAATATCCGTTTCGGATAATTAAAGATTTGTCGAGCCGCGGGTCCATCCTCTAGCGTTCGTCTAGGATCGCACGGCGTTTCCTGTGGGAGGAACCAAGCCGTCAGTCGAATGAGAACACGTGCAAGCCACCGGTTTGCGCGAAGGAGTTCTGTAGCTGATGGCTTCCTTGCATTGGCGAATTAGGCGGACCAACGACCTGCTCCCCGATGCGCCGGCTAACGGGTGGTGGAATATGGAATTCAGGGAGGTGTGTCGTGACGGGATCAGTTGAAAACAAGGTCGTCATCGTGACTGGTGCCGGGCGAGGCATCGGTGCGGGCATCGCAGCCAACTTGGTCGAGAACGGCGCTAAAGTTGTCATCGCAGACCTGAATGAGGAAACGGCGAGACAGACTGCGGCGAAGATTTCAACCGGCGACGGCGATGCCATCGCGGTTGGGGTCGACGTTTCCGATCGACAGAGCGTGCAGGAGCTGATCGCAAGGACCGTCGAGCATTTCGGCCGCCTCGACGTGATGTTCAACAATGCCGGAATCAGCCAGACCTGCCCCTTCCTCGAGGTCACTGATGACGACTTCGACCGGATCATGCGGATTAATGGCCGAGGCGTGCTGATAGGTACCCAGGAAGCCGCCAAGCAGATGATCGCACAAGGCACCGGCGGGAAGATCGTAAATACGGCATCCATCGCCGGAAAGCAGGGCTATCCCTTGTTCGCGCATTATTGCGCTTCGAAGTTTGCAGTCGTGGCCCTCACGCAGGCTGCCGCCCGTTCGCTTGCAGAACACAAGATCACCGTCAATTGCTTTGGCCCCGGTGTCGTGAAGACCGAGCTCTGGGAGCAGCTTGACCGTGAGTTCATGGATCACGGCCTCACCGCAAAGCCTGAACAAGCGATCAATGAGTTTTCGCAGTCGATCCTCTTGGGAAGGGTGTCTCTCCCCGCAGACATCAGCGGCGTGACCACGTTCCTCGCCTCAGCGGCGTCCGACTACATCACCGGGCAGACGATCATGGTCGATGGCGGGATGGTCCTGATCTGACGGCGCGCTTAGGGGCGAGAATTATTCGACCGTCAGGAGATGGCGGAGCAGAACACGCAAAGGACAGAGCAATGAAGGCTGTTAGATACTACTCCAAGAAGGATATTCGGGTCGAGGACGTGAAAGCCCCCGAGGGACCGCTTGGCGACGACATGGTGCTCGTCGAGCCCCTTGTGTGCGGTATTTGTGGCACCGATATCCATGAATATATCGCGGGCCCGATCGTCACGCCGGCGACACCCCACGTCTATTCCGGGGCGACGTTGCCGCAGATCCTGGGGCATGAGTTTTCTGCTCGTGTGATCGAGGTCGGCAAGAACGTGACACACGTCGTTCCCGGATCCCGCGTCTCCATCCAGCCCCTGATTTCGCCTCGCGACGACTACTATGGACGTCGTGGGCTGTTCCATCTCAGTGAAAAGATGGCCTGTGTCGGTCTCTCGTGGGACTGGGGTGGAATGGGCGAGCGCGCCGTCGTGAACGGTTACAACGTTTTTCCGGTTCCTGACACGGTCTCGGACGTTCAGGCGGCGATGATCGAACCTGCAGCCGTGGCCGTTTACGGCGTCGATCGTGGAGGCGTTACGTCGGGAAGCTCGGTCCTCGTCTCCGGAGTAGGACCGATCGGCGCGCTCGTGTTGCTCGCGATCAGGGCTGCAGGCGCGACCAAGATCTTCGTATCCGAGCTGAACCCCAATCGAAGGGAACTTGCCAAGGCACTTGTTCCCGAGGCGATCGTCTTCGATCCGCGCGAGACCGATACCGACCAGCTATTTCGCGATCATACGGAGGAGGGGGTGGGCCTAGACGTTGCCTTGGAGTGTGTCGGCGCCGAAGCTTCGCTCAATCTGTGCGCCAAGGCGGTCCGCCGCCAAGGAACCGTAGTCCAGGTTGGACTTCATGTCCGGCCAGCATCCATTGACGCCATGTTGTGGGCGCTGAAGGACATAACCGTCGAAGCCACCTGGTGCTACCCTGTTCAAATCTGGCCGAGGATCGCTCAGATGATCGGGGCTGGCATCTTCCCGGTCGAAAAGATCGTCACCGCTCAGATTGCTCCCGAGCAAGTCGTCGAAAAGGGCTTCGAAGCACTTCTCGACCCCGCGGGGACCCATCTCAAAATCCTTGTCGACATGAAGGCCTGATCGCTTGCGAGCTGTCGCTGCCGCGACGCTACCGCTGAATTGAAAGGAATTATCGAATGCATTTCGTTGTTCATTGCCTCGACCATGAGGGCGCCGTCGAAAAACGACTGGCGAACTATGATGCCCACAAGGCGTATCTTTCAACGGGCAAAACCAAGACCGTGATCTCCGGGCCGCTATTGGCCGACGACAACGAAACCATGATCGGCTCCCTGTTCGTTTTCGAGGCGGACACCAAGGAAGAGATCGTCGATTTCAACAGCGCCGACCCGTTCACCAAGGCCGGCGTATGGAAAACGGTCAATATCCATCCCTTCAACAAGCGGGTGGATAATCGATGACCATTCGCGAGGAAAAACCCGTCATCGCAGCTCTCGTTGGTCTTGGCTGGTGGGGGCGCAAGATGGCCGCCCTCGTCAGCGCCGGCGGGGCCGGAATGCACTTCACCCATGGCGTCGATCCGAATCCCGATGCATCCGCTTTCGCTGCTGAGATGGGGTTGCAGTATTCTCAGGACATGGCGGACGCGCTTGCAGATCCGTCGGTCGAGGCTGTCGTGCTGGCAACGCCGCACTCGCTGCATCGTGAACAGATCGCGCGCGTCGTTGCTGCAGGCAAGCATGTCTTCTGCGAGAAGCCCCTCGACCTTACCAAGGCGGGTGCGGAAGCGTCGGTGGCGCTTTGCAAAGAGGCTGGCCTGGTGCTTGGGATGGGGCACGAGCGCCGTTTCGAAACGCCCATTGCCAGAATCCTCGACGCAGCAAGTTCCGGTAAGCTGGGGCGCCTTCTGCAGATCGAAGCCAATTTCAGCCATGACAAGTTTCTCGGTCTCGACCCTTCGAACTGGCGCTTGAAGGCAGACCAGGCTCCCGCCGGAGGCATGACGGCGACGGGCATTCATCTTACAGACCTGGCCGTGAAGCTGATGGGGCCTGCCAAGGACGTGCGCGTCGTGTGCGAGAACCTTGCCTCCTCGATCCCGCAAGGCGACACGATGAGTGCTCATATTCGTTTCTCCGGCGGTGGTACCGCCTACATATCGGCAACGCTCGCGACGCCGTTCATTTCCCGCTTCGCGGTATTCGGCACCGAGGGATGGATCGAAGTCCGCGACAAGGCTCACGTCGAGGCGCCGGATGGGTGGGTCGTCACCGAGGGGTGGAAGAACAAGCCGATCACGGTTCAGGAGCTGCCGCCCGCTGAACCAGTTCGTGACAATCTGCGGGCCTTCGCCACCGCTGTGAGAGGTGAGGGCTCATATCCGATCACCGGGGAAGACCTGATCAACAACATTGCCCTGCTGGAAGCAATCGTACGCGCCGCCAACACTGGCTTGTTGGAACAGATTTAAGGAGAAGGATAATGAAAGCTCTAGTTTTCGAAGCTCCGGAACGGCCGGTTATCGCAGATGTCGGGATGCCGGATCTGTCGCCCAACGAGGTACTCGTCCACACCAAGGCGGTTGGGATCTGCCATTCGGATTACGAGCTCCTCGCTGGCCGCTACATCATCCCGATCTCCTACCCGGTGACGCCCGGACATGAATGGAGCGGGGAGGTCGTGGAAGTCGGCCGAAACGTGAAGGGATTCAAGAAAGGCGAGCGCGTCGTGGGCGAATGCGTCGTCCGCACGCCCGAACGTCTCCATCATTTCGGTTTCTCCATGAGCGGAGCCGACCGTGAGTACTTCGCCGTCAATCCTGAATGGCTCCACAAGCTTCCTGATGCCGTCGACAACAAGAAGGCGGCGCTGATCGAGCCCTTCACATGTGGCTACTATGCGGTGATGAGGTCTGGTGGCACGAACGCAAGCGAGACGGTCGTCGTGTCGGGCGGCGGCACAATTGGCTTGGTTTCGGCCGCAGCAGCGATCGGTATGGGGGCGAGGGTCATCGTGGTCGATCCTCTGGCAACACGCCGCGAAGTCGCCAAGCGCCTCGGCGCCGACGAAGCTATCGATCCTTCCGACGGAGGCGCCGCAGACAGGATTCGTGAGCTGACCGGGGGGCACGGCGCCAACCTCGTGATCGAGGCGTCAGGCCATGATGCATCTCTCGCTGCGGCCTTTGATTACGCTCGCGAGGAAGGAAGGATGTCCATGGTTGGCATCAACATCGGACGCAAGGTGCCGGTGACGATCGGCCAGATCCAGATGAAGAACCTGACGGTGCGCGGCTGCATCGGCTCTCCCGGTGTGTGGCCTGCTGCAATTCGCTTCCTTGAGCGCACGGGGATCGACTTGTCGCCCATCCAAACCCACGACTACGCTCTCACCGACGCTGTGGAGGCGTTTTCATTCGGACAGGATCCGACGAAGAGCATCAAGATCACACTGGTGAACGGATAAGAGATGACAAAGAAGGCACTCATCGTAGGCGCGACCGGCATCACCGGAAGCAATCTTGCGGAAAACCTCCTGGCGAGCGGTGACTGGACCGTGGCAGGCCTGTCACGTTCGCAAAGCAAGCTTCCCGGCGTGCGGACGCTGAGTTGCGATCTCGTTGACGGTCAATCGGTAAAAGCTGCTCTCGCGGAAGAACGCCCCAGCCACGTATTCATCACGGCCTGGTCACGCCAGGATACCGAAGTGGAGAACTGCAGAGTGAACGGCGCTATCGTTCGCAACGTGCTCGATGCCGTTTCCGGCCGAGGCGTTGAACACGTTGCGCTTACCACGGGCACCAAACATTATCTCGGACCGTTCGAATCCTACGCGAAGACAAAGCCGGAAACCCCGTTCAGAGAGGAGCAGGAGCGCCTTCCTGGAGAGAATTTCTACTATGTCCAGGAAGACGAGATTTTCACTGCGTCCGCGAGGGACGGCTTCACCTGGTCCGTGCATCGTCCTCACACTCTTATCGGCTATGCGGTTGGCAATGCCATGAACATGGCGGCGACACTGGCCGTCTACGCTTCCATCTGCCGTGAAACCGGTAGACCTTTCATGTTCCCAGGATCACCGGAGCAATGGGAAGCGGCGACAGACGTTACTGATGCCCGGCTCCTGGCAAAGCACCTCAAATGGGCGGCAACCACCAGCGCGGCGGCTAATCTCGCCTTCAACGTCGTCAATGGCGAGGTGTTTCGATGGAAGTGGCTGTGGCCACGTCTTGCTGCCTATTTTGGTCTTGAAGCCGGCGCCTATCCGGGGAGCCCGACCCCGCTCGAAGAGCAGATGCGTGAGGCGGGTCCGATCTGGGACGGGATGGTGGCGAAATACGCGCTGGAACCAAATGCTCTAACCCGCGTGGCATCGTTCTGGCACTCGGACGCAGATCTCGGGCGCCAGATCGAGACGTTCAACGATATGGGCCGCAGCCGAGAACTGGGCTTCCTTGAATATCAAGACACAACCCGATCTTTCACGGATGCCTTCGATCGTTTGCGGCTGGACCGCATCATTCCCTAGATGTCTCGAGGACTGGACATGGCCAAAAGCAAAACCGCGATCACCTCGACGGCTGGTTTTTTTTCCGAAGATAATTCCGTCGAGGCAGTGAACGCCCGAATGGGCGAAGATATAAGTCCCCGGCTTAAGGAGGTCATGTCCTGCCTTGTGAAGCACCTTCACAGCTTCGCCCGTGAAATCGAGCTGACGCAAGCGGAATGGGAGTTCGGGATCGATTTCCTGACCCGCACCGGGCAGATGTGCACGCAGGAACGACAGGAGTTCATCCTTCTTTCCGATACGCTTGGAATGTCCATGCTGGTCGATGCGATCAACAATAGACGCCCAGTTGGTGCGACGGAAAACACGGTCTTCGGACCCTTCCATGTGGAGGGGTGCCCGATCCGCAAGATGGGTGAACAGATTTGCCTCGACGGCAAGGGCGAAAGCTGCCTCTTCATTGGACGGGTGGTCGATCTGGAAGGCAATCCGGTTTCGGGTGCCCGGATCGACGTATGGTCGGACAACGCGGACGGCTATTACGACGTCCAGCAGCCCGACATCCAGCCGAAGTGGAATAACCGGGGTGTATTCATCACCGCTGCCGACGGCGAGTACAGCTTCGTTGGGATCAAGCCGGTTTCATATCCTATCCCGGACGATGGTCCTGTCGGACAGATGCTCTCAAGCCTCGGCCGCCACCCGTTTCGTCCCGCGCACATGCATTACATGGTGCGAGCGGATGGCTTTCAGAAGCTGGTCACCCACACGTTCGTTGGCGGCGATCCGTATTTGGAATCCGACACGGTTTTCGGCGTGAAGCAGACGCTCGTCGCGCCCTTCACGAAGGTGGAGGATGGCGAGACGCTCTGGCGGTCCGACTTCGACTTCGTGCTCGCACGGCAGACCGATAGGAGATGAGGTGGAACGGTTCCTTTATACGGGAAATCCCGCCAGGGTGGTTTTTGGCCAGGGCACGATCGCTAGCCTTCCTGAGGAAGCAGACAGGCTGAAGGCCCGCCGCATCCTAGTGCTCTCGACGCCAGAGCAGGCGTCGCAAGCGGCAGACATTGCCAAGAGCCTGGGAGCGCGCGTCGTTGCGACCTTTTCCAAAGCGCAGATGCATACGCCTGTCGAGGTAACGGCCGACGCGATGAAGACTGTGGAACGCCACGATATCGACGCGCTCCTTTCAGTTGGTGGCGGGTCGACGACTGGACTGGGCAAGGCCATTGCCTTGCGAACCGACCTCCCACAGATCGTCGTCCCGACTACGTATGCTGGCTCTGAGGCGACGCCCATCCTCGGCGAGACCGATGGTGGGCGCAAGGTCACCAGGTCAGATCCGCGGATACTCCCAGAGGTCATCGTCTATGATGTCGATCTTACCCTGACCTTGCCCGTGCCGTTGTCGGTGACGAGCGGGATCAATGCCGTCGCCCATGCGGTCGAGGCGCTCTACGCCAAGGAGGCAAATCCCGTCGTCTCTCTGATGGCGGAGGAAGGGATCGGTGCCATCGTGCGCGCGCTTCCTCGCATACATGCCGACAAAGGGGACGTCGAAGGACGCTCTTCAGCTTTGTACGGCGCCTGGCTCTGCGGCGTGTGCCTCGGATCCGTAGGAATGGCTCTGCATCACAAGCTCTGCCATACGCTCGGTGGCATGTTCAATCTACCGCATGCGCAGTTGCATACAGCAGTCTTGCCTCATGCTGTGGCCTACAATGCGTCTGCTACATCGGCTGCGATGGAGAGGCTAAGCCGCGCACTGGCCGCGCCTGATCCTGCGATGGCGCTTCATAAACTTGCAAAAGGTCTGGGCGCCGAGATGTCGTTACGAGATCTAGGTATGCCCGACGGCAGTATCGAAGCGGCGGCAGATCAGGCTCTTAGTAACGCCTATTGGAATCCAAGAGCACTCGATCGCGGAGCCCTTGTTCAACTACTGGAACGCGCCTTCCGCGGAGATGAGCCGAGGCTCGAATGATGTCAGAAGGCAACGCGGAGGCGGGATAATACTGGAACATCCGAAATGGATAATTCCCTTGTTTTCTTCCTGCACCATCAGGCTACCATCGATAATACGAAATCAAATATCGTCGGTATTGTGAGGAATCGCCGATAATTTGGGAGGTGGAGAAATGCTCGCAGTCCGTTTCGCGATATCGGATCCGAACAAGGACTCCCTGCGCGAAATCTACCTCGAGGAACACAAGCGGTACCTGCGATCGAGAGAAGTTTCGATCATCCAATCCGGGCCGATATTGAACGAGGGCGGATCAGGCGAGGGCGGGGTAGTCGTCGCCGACGTCGGATCTCTCGAAGAAATGCGTCGTTTCAGCTCGGCGGACCCCTTTGTTGTCCACGGCATCTACCGCGATGTTGCGATCTACGAGTGGCGCCCCACGATTGGAGGTCGTGGCTAGGCTCGCTCGCGAACGGGATTGATCTGCTGATTTTCTAAGGAGGAGAGAAAATGAAAGCGGTGACAGCTATTACCTTGAACGACATTCTCGATTGGATCGCAGAGGCGGGAAGCATCTGTAGCGGCATCCTCGTAGAGTATCGCGAGCTGCGCGACGGGGAGGCCAATGCCTACCGTTTACGAAATCTACTCCATGATCGGGACAGGTTTTTGCAGTCTCGCGCGAACTGACCGCGCTCTGATCTGACCGCTCCTTCTTTTTCCAAACCCAACCGACCAGGCCCGGATTTATGCCGCGAGCCCGCCGGGAAGACAGTGCCCTTTTGAGCGAAAGAAAGCTTGATGCCAAACGCTTCGCCCATCGCCGACATCGGACTTCCCAGGGAGACAACTTTGAGGATTCCCTTCACGCGAAATTTCGTCACGGTCGTTTTCTCGACGCTCGTGCTCGTAGTCCTGTGTGCTTTGTTTGCTCCGAGCAGTCTTTCGAGCGGCGCTCTCTCGGGGAGCCTTCCGTTTGCTGCAATCATAGCCATCGTGGGCCTAGGCCAACTCCTCGTCGTGCAGCAGGGTGGTTTCGATCTGTCTCTCCCCGGCGCCGTGTCGTTATCCGTGGTCATCGCCACGCACTATCCCCAGCAGGACGACGGGTTGCTTTTCCAGGCCGTGCTTCTTTCTGCGGGACTGTGTGTCGCAGCGGGCATTCTCAACGGCGCCTTGGTGAGCTTCTTCAGGCTGAATGCAATCATTGCGACGATCGGCACCAACGCCCTTTTATACAGTGCAGTTTTCGCGGTGTCGGGCGGCGTGCCATCCATCACCACCAATCTTCTGGCCGAGATCGCAGGCGGCGAGACGTTGGGATTGACGAACTCGGTGCTCTTCGCACTTGGCGCTATGGCTGTCGTCTCGTTCGCGCTCAAGAAGACCGTGGCCGGTCGCAGGTTCGAGGCGATCGGTGCCAATCCCCTGGCTGGCAAGGCCGCTGGCTTGAACGTGCGCCTCCATCAGATGATGGCCTACATCTATGCTCAGCTTCTTTACTGCCTGGCCGGGACGCTCATCGCGGGAATAACACGTGAGCCGACCGCTTTTCAGGGCGATAGCCTGCTGCTGCCGTCGGTTGCCGTCGTGGTGTTAGGCGGAACATCGCTGCTCGGGGGACGGGGCTTCCCAATCTCGACGGTTATCGCAGCATTTTTCCTAAATCACCTGAGCCTGTTCGCGCTGACGATCGGCGTGCCCTTTTCAGCTCAGACAATCATCCAGGCACTCGCTCTGGGCTTCGGTATCGCGGTTTATTCGATCCGTTGGTCGATGAACCAAGGTGGGAAAACTTCAGCAACAAAAGTGGAGGACGCAAAATGAAATATAGGGAACTTGCAACTTATCTCGGACTGGCAGTGACGACCGCGCTCAGCGGGATTGCGATTGCGGGAGCGGCTCAGGCAGAAGCGCCGTCCTGGTGCGGACCAAAGAAAGCGACACTTGCTTTGCTCGACGGCTATGGCGGCAACAGTTGGCGCCAGGTCACGACTGCTTCCGGCAAGCAGACGGTTGAGCTGTGCCCCAGCATAACCAAGTACGAATACGCCGACGGCCAAGGCGATACCATGAAGTCCATTTCGGATATCAAGAGCATGGCCGCAAAGGGTTTGGATGCCCTGGTCGTTTTCGGTGATGCAGGACCTGCCGTTCTGCCAGCCCTCACGAGCGTCTTCAAATCCGGAAAGGTCGTCGTTCCCTATCGCGTGGCCGTTGGTGGCGCCGATGGAAAGAACTACTCGAAGTTCGTTGGCGCATCGTTCGAGAACGATGGCGAGAGCTGGGGCAACTGGATCAAGACGATTTTGCCCAAGGGAGGCAATCTGCTGTTCTTGAGCGGTCCAGCCGGAAACAGCCAAGGCCTCGACGAGCTGAAGGGTCTGAAGAAGGTGCTCGGTCCCGAATATGTTTTCGTAAACCAGGCGCCTTTCGCAGTCACGAACTGGGATCCGGCGCTGACGCAAAAGGTGCTCACGGCAGAAATCGCGAAGAACCCGAAGATCGACGTTATCATTTCCGACTTCGGACCTTCGCTGGTTGGTGCGCTTCCGCTGTTCGAAAAGCAGGGCAAGTCGGTACCGGCCCTTGCGACGTCTGACGGCAACTCCTTGGGCTGCTTCTGGCAGGAGAACAAGGACAAGAACCCCGACTTCAAGTTGTTCACCGTTGCCACTGGCAACGACAATGTCAGGTTGGCGGTCCAATGGGCCGTGGCTTTGGCAACGGGCGGAACGCCACCGAAGGACGAGGTGTTCAAGGCGCCGGGTTTCGAGGACTCCGTTTCGGGGAAGCCGAACCCAGTCCAGTGCCGCAAGGAGCTGCCCGGCGCGATTTACCTATCGTCTGAGCTTCCTGCGGAAGAGCAAGCCAAGGCTGTTGGAAAATAGCCAATCGTCTTGAGACCTGCTCGGAGCGAGTACTTTGAGCAGGTCATCCTTTGGAATTGGATCGTGGACCATGGCAGCAGTTGAAATGAACGCATACGAGACACTTTCATCGGCGACTACCGAAGAGACGATCCGGCTGGCCGGAATCTCGAAGTATTTCGCTGCGATCCCGGCGCTGCGCGACATCAATGTCGACTTCAAGCCGGGCGAGGTCCACGCCATCCTGGGTGAAAACGGTGCAGGTAAGTCCACGCTGATGAACATCATCGCTGGTACGCTGCAACCCACCGAAGGCGAGATCATCTTCGAGGGACAGAAGGTCCCGCAGATGTCGCCCGACATGGCGGCTTCTCTTGGAATTGCCATATGCTTCCAGCATCCGGCCATCCTGAACGATCTCTCGATCTTGGAGAACCTGAGTGTAGCTCTGCCCGCTTCGGTGCTGCGAAATCGATCGACGCGAGATTTGGCTGAGCAGACCTTGAGATCGGTTTGTCTCGACCTGCCTTTGAACATGCGATCTGGTCATATGACGGTGGCCCAGAAGCATCTGCTTGAGATCGGTAAAGCAATTGCCGTGAACCCCAAGCTCTTGATCCTCGACGAGCCTACTGCCTCGTTGGATCAGGAGGCAACTGAGATGCTGTTCGGTCTCATTCGGACCGCGGCCAAGAACGGCACTGCTGTCATCTACATCACTCATCGACTGGCAGAGATCCGGCAGATCGCTGACCGCGTCACGGTTATGCGCGATGGACGCATCCGCGGTGCAGCCAGAGTCAGCGAGATCACCGACGGCGAGCTGGTCAATATGATCGTCGGCCGCACCCTCGAAGCGGCTTTCCCACCGAAGTCTGAAGCTGGCGATCTTTCGCCTGTTTTCAAGGTCGAGGAACTGAGCGGCGATGGGTTCAGCAATGTCAGCTTCAGCGTAGCGCGCGGACAAATCCTCGGTGTTGCTGGTGTTTCGGGGAACGGCCAATCTGAGCTGATGCGCGCTCTGGCAGGCCTTCATCAGACGCGGGGCGCCGCAATCTTGCATGGGCGTCAACTCGGTCAGAAGGAGCTTCTGGACGAAGCAGCCTTCATGCCCTCCGATCGCCATCTTGAAGGTGTGGCAAACGGACTGACAGTTCGTGAGAACGCAACGTTCTCGGCCCTCGAAAAATTCGCGACCGGCGGGATTTTGAGCAAGACTGCTGAACATCAGAAGGTCAGGTCGATCTTCGGTGATCTCGCGGTCAAGACGCCGGGCCTTGAGGCGTCGATCCAAGCATTGTCTGGCGGCAATCAGCAGAAGGTCGTGATGGCGCGCGCCCTTTTGTCCGAGCCTGGCATCGTGATCGCCGATGAGCCCACGCAGGGCGTGGATGTCGGGGCACGTTTCGAGATCTATCGTATTCTCAGGAGCGTCTCCAAGGCAGGAACGCCCGTTATCGTCAATTCTTCCGACGCGGTCGAGTTAGAAGGCATTTGCGACAAGGTCATCGTGATGTCGCGAGGGCAGGTGGTCGAAACTCTTGTAGGGGAGGAGATCACCGAGGAGCGGATCGTTGCCGCAGCCGTCCGGTCCGAGGCGCATGACATCGGCCACGAAAGCTCTGGGAGCCCGCAGAGCATGTCGCGCCTGAGGCATTTCATGGAATCGGACATCGCGCCGGTGGTTCCACTGGCCCTCGTGACGATTTTGCTCGGCCTCTTCGTCAACAGCCAGAACGACAACTTCTTGTCGGCCTACAACATTTCGAACATTCTTCTGCTCGCGACCGCTCTGGGCTTCATAGCCATGGGCCAGACGATAGCGCTTCTGATGGGTGGGATAGATCTGTCCGTCGGGCCGCTTGCCGGCTTCCTTGTTGTGATCGCCTCATTCTTCGTGAATGAAGACATGTCTGCGGGGGTGATGGCCTCAGGGTTCCTGCTGATGGCCGTCGGTGCATTCGTAACGGGAGCGATCAACGGTATTCTCATCCGGTTTGCCAACTTCACGCCGATCGCGGCAACCCTTGCGATGTATATAGCGATCCAAGGCCTGAGCTTCCTACTCCGCGAGAACCCTGACGGTTACATCAACTCGACCGTCACTGATTGGGTGAATTGGCAGATTGGCCCGTTCCCGGTGGCTTTCCTCGTGTTGGTGGGCGTCACGTTGCTCGGGGAATACGCATTGCGTCGGTCCAGAGCCGGCAGGCGCCTCCGTGCTGTGGGTTCCAACGAGGACTCCGCACGCAGGGTGGGCATCCGGGTCGACCTGACCTATGTCGGAGGCTACATCCTGTGCTCCATGCTCACGTGCCTGGGTGCGGTCATGCTGATGACGCAGATTGGCGTCGGGGATCCGCGACAAGGCGTGGCCTACACGTTGTCCAGCATCACCGCCGTCGTTCTCGGAGGAACCAGCCTGGCAGGCGGGCGAGGGACGTTCGTAGGCACCATCATGGGCGCGGTATTGCTGACTGAGGTTCTCAGTGCGGTGACGTTTCTTAGCCTCACGCAGACCTACCAGTACCTCTTTCAAGGGGCGCTCATCGTGATCGCGGCTCTCATCTACTCTGCCGCCCGCCGCCGGTCCGCATAACGCAGGAAGCACCAATGCGATCGTCTTCGTGTTCGCCGGACGGGCACGGGTTGGAACCACTCGTTTGTCTCGGGAGAAATGAAATGACAAACAAAGTTCGCGGCATGCACCACATCGGGATCACCGTGCCGGACATCGAGGAAGGCATTTCGTTTTTCAAAGCGGTGTTTGGCGCCGTCGAGGTGTTTCGCACTGGACCCTTCGATGTCGATCAGGACTTCATGGAAAACAAGCTCGGAGCTGCGAGGCATTCCAAAATCCGTGACCTCGTGTTCCTTCGCTGCGGCAACGGGACCAGCGTTGAGCTTTTCGAATACGAAGGGGAGAGTGTGTCGGCGCCCAAACGATCATCTGAAGTGGGCGGCATGCATCTCTGCTTCGAAGTCGACGATGTCGACGCGGCCGCTGACAGGCTGCGTGATCAAGGCGTGGAGTTGCTCGATGGCCCCAACCTGGTAGATGCAGGGCCGTTGGCCGGGTTCAACTGGATCTACTTCCGTGCTCCATGGGGCCTCATTCTGGAGGTCGCGAGTTTCACTAGGCTCGGTTATGAGGATACTTCCTCCGAACGCCTTTGGCGATCCGATGATACACTGAGCGCTGAGCCGTGAATTCTCATTGATATTCATGGATGACCTAGATCGCAGGTTCGCGTCCTTTCAAGAGCCGCAGCTTTTGTCCGCTTTCGGCCCGATGCGGTCATCGCCGCAATAAAGTCGACGACAGAAATTCGGCGGCACTCTGGTGAGCTTTGTCAGCGTTCCGCGTCCCTGATCTCAGGAAAAAGTCGTGTGCGCCGCCCTCAAAAACATCAAGGCTAGCAGGCTTGCCAAGCTGTTGGGCCTTCCGTTGCAACTCCTGCCCAATAGACAAAGGAAATGTCCGGTCTGCACTTCCCCAGCAAGGTCAGCCGGTGCACAACCCTATCTTGCCGCCCTCGACGGGAATGAAAACCGCTCCTCCAACTTCGAGCGCAAGGCGCAACTGCGCTGCGGTGGCACGATGGACATCATGCCGGCCACCTTCAAAGTCTCTGATGGTGCTGCGCGATACGCCCGCGCGTTCGGCAAGGTCCGTTTGTGTCCAGTCCAGGAGACCGCGTGCAGCGCGGCACAGCTCCGGTGTCAAAATCGTTGTCCCGCTTGCTTGACCCATCGCTTAGAGTCGCCCATATTGGTTGATATAAGCCATATAGAGCAACAAAGCCCCGATTGCTAGACGGCAGTTGAACTGTTGCCCCAAGCGATGGGTACCGATTTTGGAGGATTGAGGCGTTGGGATAACAGCCGAACCATTTTTGCTTCTCGTTCTGCTGCTTCTGCCTTTCGTCGGAAGCCTCCTCTCCATTCTCTTGCTCAAGACGACTTCGCCACGCCTGCCTGCAGGTCTGGCAGCTATCATCGTCACCGCTTTGTTGCTGCTCACGGGAAGCTTTTATCCGGCGGTGGCAGACGGCGGGGTGGTGCGGTTTCGGGCGGAATGGCTGCCGCAGTTTGGCCTGGACTTCGCGTTGCGCATGGATGGTTTTGCATGGATTTTCACCATGCTTGTCACCGCAATCGGCCTTCTCGTCGTGCTTTATGCGCGCTACTACATGTCCGAGGAAGATCCGGTTCCACGGTTCTTCTCGTTCCTTCTTGCTTTCATGGGAGCCATGCTCGGCATTGTCGTCTCAGGCAATGTGATCCTGCTGTCCGTGTTCTGGGAACTGACCAGCATCTTCTCGTTCTTGCTCATCAGCTATTGGCATAACAATGCCAATGCGCGCGATGGCGCCAGAATGGCACTCACGATTACCGGGATCGGCGGCTTTTGCTTGTTGATCGGCTTCATTCTGCTCGGCAATATGGTCGGTAGCTATGACGTCGACAAGATACTCGATTCCGGTGACATCGTTCGCAGTCATCCTCTCTATCTGCCAACGCTGATTTTCATATTGCTAGGCGCTTTGACAAAGAGCGCGCAGTTTCCATTCCATTTTTGGCTTCCCAACGCCATGGCTGCCCCGACGCCGGTTTCGGCCTTCCTTCACTCGGCGACCATGGTCAAAGCCGGTGTGTTCCTGTTGGTGCGTTTCTGGCCGGTGCTTTCGGGAACGTACGAATGGTTCTGGATCGTCGGCGTCGCCGGGATCTCAACCCTGCTGCTGGGCGCATATTTTGCGCTGTTCCAGCGCGACTTGAAGGGCCTCCTGGCCTATTCGACCATCAGCCATCTTGGATTGATCGTGACACTGCTGAGCCTCGGCAGCCCATTGGCGACCGTGGCCGCCATCTTCCATATGCTCAATCACGCGACCTTCAAGGCGTCGCTCTTCATGGCAGCGGGCATCATAGATCACGAGACCGGCACACGCGACATGCGCAAGCTCAGCGGTCTCTTCCGCTTCATGCCGTTCACAGCGACCTTGGCGATCGTGGCAAGTGCCGCAATGGCTGGCGTGCCACTCCTCAACGGGTTCCTGTCCAAGGAAATGTTCTTTGCCGAGGCAGTGGAGACCCATGCCGATTCGATCCTCGACCGTATTCTTCCCTATGTCGCGACCCTCGCCGGCGCCTTCAGCGTGGCCTATTCGCTGCGGTTCATTCACACGGTTTTCTTTGGTCCGCCGCCGACCGATCTGCCGGTCAACCGTCCACACGAGCCACCCAGATGGATGCGGTTTCCGGTCGAGTTCCTCGTCATCGTCTGCCTGATCGTGGGCATCATTCCGGCTATATCGATTGGTCCGTTTCTTCACAGCGCCGTAGTCAGCGTGCTCGGGACTGCTACTCCCGAATACAGCCTGGCGATCTGGCATGGCGTCAACCTTCCGCTCGTAATGAGCGCGATCGCTCTTGTCGGTGGCGCGCTCATCTATTTTTTGCTGAAGGATTACCTCAGTCGTTGCGATGACGGTCCGCCGCTGTTTCGCGGGCTCAAGGGGCAACGGGTCTTCGAGCGCGTAATTGTCGAACTATCCTGGCGATGGGCGCGCCTTGCCGAGGGGCGCCTGGGCACACGCAAGCTGCAACCCCAGCTGCGCTGGCTGATCGTGACTGGTTTTGCCGCAGGCACGTTGCCGCTTTATCTGAGTGGCTTCGAAAGCCGGCCGGTTACCTACGCGAGCGTCGATCCCGCCTTCACGGCGATCTGGATCATCGGCGTGTGCCTTGCGCTTGGCACAGCCTATACGGCGAAATACCACCGCCTGGCCGCACTGGTGATGCTCGGCGGTGTCGGTCTCGTCGTCTGCATCACGTTCATATGGCTTTCGGCGCCCGATCTCGCAATCACCCAGTTGCTCGTCGAAATCGTCACGACCGTCCTGATCCTTCTCGGCCTGCGCTGGCTGCCCAAACGGTCTGAGGGTTTTGGCGAGGCGATGACGTTGAGAGCACGGTTTCGCCGGTTTCGCGACCTTGCACTGGCCGTTCTCTGCGGCGTCGCCATGTCCTTCGTCGCCTATGCCGTGATGACGACGCCGGTGCCGGACGCGATTGCCAACTACTTTTTGGAAAATGCTTATTCCGAGGGCGGTGGCCGCAACGTCGTCAATGTCATTCTGGTGGATTTCCGCGGTTTCGATACGTTGGGAGAGATCGCCGTTCTCGGTGTCGTTGCGCTCACCGTCTACGGGCTGTTGCGCCGTTTCCGGCCTGCCGAAGACAGCATGAGGGCACCAGAGCAGCAGCAAGCGCAAAACCGCTTTGACGAGGAGCGTCCCGAGCGGTCTGCCGGCGATACCGTGCGCGACTATCTGCTGGTGCCATCGGTCATCATGCAGTGGCTTTTTCCAGTCATCATCACCTTCTCAGTCTACCTCTTCATCCGCGGACACGATTTGCCGGGCGGCGGCTTTTCGGCGGGCCTGACACTGTCGATCGCCTTCCTGCTGCAGTATCTGGCGGGAGGAACACGCTGGGCAGAGGATCGCATCCGCATCCTGCCGCTCCGCTGGATGGGCGCGGGCCTGCTGACTGCCGTTGCAACCGGGGTCGGGGCTTGGTTCCTTGGTTATCCCTTCCTGACTTCGCACTCCCGCTACCTCGATCTGCCGCTGATCGGAAAAGTGCCCGCGGCCACTGCGCTGCTCTTTGATCTGGGTGTCTTCTGCCTTGTCGTCGGATCGACGGTGCTCATTCTTGTCGCACTCGCACACCAATCCTTGCGCATCAACCGGCTGCGGATGATCGACGCGGCGAAATCGGAGGAGGCGTGATGGAGCTGGTCCTGTCGATTGCCATAGGGGTGATGACCAGTTGTGGTGTCTGGCTTATCCTGCGCCCGCGAACCTACCAGGTGATCATCGGCCTTTCACTGCTCTCGTACGCGGTCAACCTGTTCATCTTCGGGGTCGGCGGCGTCAAGGCAAACGTCCCGCCTATTCTTGCTGACGATGCGGCAGGCCCTCTGGCCGATCCGGTTCCGCAGGCTCTGGTTCTGACCGCTATCGTCATCGGCTTTGCGACAACCGCCTTGTTTCTGGTCGTGCTCCTTGCGTCGCGCGGTCTGACCGGCAGCGACCATGTCGACGGGAGAAATGAGCCGCGATGAATGCCTGGGCCCATCATCTGATCATTGCTCCGGTACTCGTACCACTGGTCGCCAGCGCATTGTTGCTGCTCGTGGACGAGCGTCAACGATTGGCCAAGGCGATGATCAGTCTTGCATCGACATTGGTTCTGACAGCCATCGCCATCTGCCTGTTTCGCATTGAAAGCGGCCCAAACGCCTTTGATGGCATCTATCTGCTCGGTAACTGGGCGGCCCCTTTCGGTATCGTCCTGGTACTTGACGGACTGTCGGCGCTGATGCTGCTGTTGACGGCATTGCTGGCCGTTCCTGCGCTGATCTTCTCGCTCGCTCGCTGGCACGCGGTCGGCGCGCATTTCCACAGCATGTTCCAGATCCTGTTGGTCGGCGTCAATGGTGCCTTCCTCACCGGTGATCTGTTCAATTTATTCGTATTCTTTGAGATCATGCTGGCGGCGTCCTATGGTCTGCTCCTGCATGGTTCCGGTCCGCTTCGGGTCAAGGCGGGCCTGCACTACATCGCCGTCAATCTGGTGGCAGCCCTGTTGTTCCTCATCGGTGTCAGTCTGATTTACGGCACGGCCGGGACCCTCAATATGGCGGACCTTGCGGCGCGCATTCCCGAAATGGAGCCCGATCGCCGGATGCTCATGGAGGCAGGAGCGGCGATCTTGGGCGTAGTCTTCCTCATCAAGGCGGGGATGTGGCCGCTCTGCTTCTGGCTGCCGACAGCATATAGTGCGGCATCAGCTCCAGTGGCTGGAATGTTTGCCATCATGAGCAAGCTCGGGATTTACATAATCCTGCGCCTGACGATGCTTCTGTTCGGAGAGGGGCCGCTGGCCGGATTTGGCGCCAACGTGCTCTTATACGGTGGTGTGGCGACGCTTGTCTTCGGGACGATCGGTGTGCTGGCATCCCAGGCGCTCGGCCGGCTCGCAGGATTTTCCGTACTCGTCTCGTCGGGCACCCTGTTGATGGTTCTCGGCATCAATGACGGTGCCGTATCATCCGGTGCGCTCCTTTATCTCGTCAGTTCAACACTGACGATCAGTGCCTTCTTCATGCTGATTGAACTTGTCGAGCGCGGACAGGACGCCGGCGCCAACGTCCTTGCGGTAACGATGGAAGCCTACGGGGACGCCGACGAGCAAACCGCCGATGAAGAAGAGGGCGTCACCATGCCCGGGACGATGGCGATACTGGGCATTTGCTTTGCTGCCTGCGGGATCCTGCTGTCCGGTCTGCCGCCGCTTTCCGGTTTCATAGCCAAATTTGCAATGCTGTCGGCAATGATGGGCACGGGTGCGATCGGGGTGCCGCCGACGGCGGCAATCTGGACACTGATCGTGCTCGTCATCCTCTCCGGTATCGCGGCGTTGATTTCCATGACGCGCGCCGGCATTCGTACCTTCTGGAGCTCGATCGAAGGCACAGTTCCGCGTGTCCTTGTGATCGAGATCGTCCCCGTGCTGTTTTTGCTGGTGCTCACCCTTGCCTTGACCGTGCAAGCAGGGCCGGTCCTGCAATATATGGACTTGACCATTCGCACGCTGAGCAAGCCTGCAAACTATATCGATGCGGTCCACAATGCGGTTCAGGTCCCGGGCTATCAGGGCCCGGCCGCGCGCGGAACGGAGAGCAACTGATGCTGCCTTATCCCGTTCTTTCGCTGTCGCTGCTCGTCATGTGGCTGTTGCTCAACGGCTTTACGGTCGGTCATCTTATTCTGGGTATCTTCGTCGCCGTGTTCGCCAGTTGGGCGATGGCGTCGTTGCGTCCGCAAAAGCCGCGATTGGTGAAGTGGTACCTGCTGCCCAAACTTTTTTTCGTCGTACTCTACGACATCCTCAAATCCAACATTGCGGTCGCGGGCATTATTATCCGGAGCGGTTCGCGCCGGCACGATCCCGGATTTCTGACCATTCATCTCGAAATGAGAAGCCCGTTCGCATTGGCCGTTCTTGCAGTGATCCTGACAAGTACGCCCGGATCTGCCTGGCTTGAATACGATTCCAACGAGAATTCCGTTCTTCTCCACATCCTCGATCTGCAGAACGAGACGGTGTGGCGAGACACGATCAAAAATCGATATGAGAAACTGCTGATGGAGATCTTCGCGTGAGCGCAATTATCTTGTTCAGCGCCGTTTCGATCGCTCAGTTGATGCTGGTCGCGTCGATGGCGATTGTTTCGGTGCGCATGGTCATCGGGCCCCGCGCGCAAGATCGGATTATCGGTCTCGACACCTTTTACATCAACGCCATGCTGTTGCTTGTGACTTTTGGCGTCGGCACGGGTCGCGTCCTCTATTTCGAAGCGGCATTGGTGATCGGGATTTTGGGATTTGTCTCCTCCGTCGCGCTGGCCAAGTTTTTGATGCGGGGTGAGGTGATAGAATGACTGCGGCTGCAGATATCCCGTTGTGGGCGGCCATCTTTGTCGCCTTCCTTCTTCTCGGTGGCGCTTCCCTGGCATTGATCGGAGCGATAGGCTTCCTGCGCCTTCCAACATTTTATGAACGTATTCACGCGCCAACGCTCGCAACCAGTTGGGGGATCGGCGGGATCATGCTCGCCTCGATGATCTTCTTCTCAGTCGGTTTAGGACGACTTGAGATTCACGAGATCCTCATCGGGATTTTTGTAACCGCGACGACGCCGGTTACTCTGATGATGCTTGCGCGTGCTGCTCTTTACCGTGATCGTGTCGAGAATGATGAAAGGGCGCCGCCAAAACAGATCGACCACGTTGCTGCAAGAAAACAAGGCAGCAACGGAGAGACTTAAACCTCCTCGGCCCCACGCGCATGGCCATAAGCGCGATTTTTCATGCGCATTGACGGCTGCGGCACCGCTGAGCCGTCCTCGTTGATACAGAGGGCTTATTGGGCGAAACGTTGGCTAGGTCGAAGATAGGCACCTTCTCGGGCAGGTCAGATCCATTTGAGGTTTTCACCACTATAATGTCTAACAACCACTGTTCTGCCATCGGGCAACGTACCTCGCCAACCTGATCCTCCATGCTTCAATTTTATCTGCTGGATGTTGACCAAGCCAGCCGTCTCGATGTGTCACGGCACCGAGGAGCTGCTATGAACTGCTCTCGGTCCGATCAGCCACAAGAGGACGCAATGGCGAGCGAGAAGGATTTACGGCGCTTGGCTTTGTTGCTGGAAGGCACGACTGAGATGCCACATTTTGATCGAGCCGCTTTCAAAGTGGCGCGAATCTACGCGACAATTGCGGCCGATCGCTTGACGGCCAACTTCCACTTCACGCCGGATGAGCAGGCGTTGAAATGCATGCTACTGCCGGAGGTTTTTTCTCCCATTCCTAATGCCTGGGGCAAGAAGGGATGGACTGTAGGTATTCTGTCGGGCCTTAGCGAAGACGACCTCAACAACGCGCTACGGACGGCCTGGGCGCATGGACACAAGGTTCATAAACCGGCGCGAAAATGAATGCCGGCAACGCTAAAACAGCCAGACGAACTCGGACGCGGTCCTTCAAATCTTTTGAACGCCGAAGCCGGGAGACGGACACCGGCCTTGATCGCCCCAAGACGCCACTGATCAACGGCGACGACGAGAAGGTGGTAATCCGTCGCTCTCAGCAGGCGAGAACCGGATCGAGAGACGGCTGGCACCCATTCCGTTTTTCAGAGTGCTGCAGCACAGTCGAGTAGAGGTTCGGTGTTCGGTCCCAGCTTCGCTGCCATGTGGACCAGGTCGGGGAGAGACCTTGCTCTCATTTTCCTCATGACTTGTCCTCGATGCGCCTTTACAGTTATCTCGCTTATATTCAGCTTGAATGCCACCTGCTTGTTCAACAGGCCCTCAGCCACAAATTTCATTACCTGACGTTCCCGAGGTGTAAGCGACAGAAAATACGCTTCCAGACGGCTGGCGTCTTTCACCGCACTTACGGCTGCCTCGATCTCCTCCAGAAGATTGAGGCGATCAACAGACTTGGCCATGAATGTCACACGGAATTTGTTGGTTGCAACAGTCATCGCCCCACTGGCCCCTGCAGTCAGCACGATGACGGGGCAATACGAAGCACGCGAACAGATAAGATCCGTGAGATCTGAAACTGTCAGTTCTGCGGTTGTCGTATCAACGACGATGCAGGCATGCGTGCCGACCTGCACCAATCTGAGAAAGCTATCCGCCGAGTGATAGAATTCTGGCTGCCACCCAGACTGAGAAAAATCTCCGAGCAGGGCCGTACAGACGTCGGAGGCATTGCTCAGGATCGCCACCAGCGGGTCGCTGGTCGGTCTGTTCGGATGCTTTACGGAGGAGGTAAGGTGTCGAGTATAGTACATGTCATTCTCCCACGCCGATTATGTTCGCGCTGTTGCGATGCAAGACTTGAGGTAGACGTTTTGATAAAAGAGCTTCTGCGGTCGTTTTAGACGAACAGCCCGCCTGCTGCGACTTAAGTGGCGTGATGGAACCTGAAAAAAACTGAAATATTCTCCCGCGGGTTGCGGAACAATGGTTGGCTCAATCTCCCCCTCTATGGTTTTATCACTACGATTTGAAACGGATAGAATTGGCTGGCATTGGGACAGATTGAGATTGGCCGCTTCGAGTACTCCGGATGGGAGCTTGATCTCGAGAAACGGGAGTTGCGCGCCATGGGCGCTCCGGTCCCGCTCGGCAGTAGAGCTTTCGATATCTTGGAAACCCTTGCGCTGTCCTCGGGTGGGATGGTCACTAAAGTCGACCTGATGAAGCGCGTCTGGCCAGGACTTGCGGTTGAGGACAATACCCTGCAGGTCCATATCTCAGCGATCCGGCGGGCGCTGGGAAAGGATCGCGAATTGCTGCGCACCGTTTCCGGTCGGGGTTATCGGTTGCTCGGGGAATGGGTCGAGCCCGAGTCGCAATATGCCGAACCGGTGCCTGCGCCTCGAAAGCAGGTGGGCGAACGAGGCGATTTTGTCTCAAACATCCCTTCAGCAGCATCTGAACTTATAGGTCGTCAGGCCTCGGTTTCGCAAATTCACACACTCATGTCGGCCTATCGTGTTGTAACCCTGACGGGACCGGGTGGAATTGGTAAGACCGTGCTGGCGTCCGAGGTTGCCCGCCATCTCCAGCAGTCGATCGGCGGTGATGCGTATTTTGTCGAGCTCGTGTCTCTGTCCGATCCCCATCTGGTTCCGACAACTCTCGCCCAGGCCCTCGACCTGCGCCTCCAAGGCGACGACATCTCGACCGAGATCGTGGCAAGAGCCATAGGCAGCCGGAGGATGTTGCTCGTGATCGACAATTGCGAACACGTCGTCGACGCCGCCGCCGAGATGGTGGAGGCGATCCTGCGTGCTTGTCAGAACGTATCCGTGCTCGCGACCAGCCGAGAAATTCTTCGCATCGAAGGCGAATTCGCATATAGAGTGCCGCCGCTTGAAGTGCCGGCCAAGGAACAAGAAGCCGATCTGCTTCAACACAGCGCAATCCAGTTATTCATCGCTCGAACCCAGGCGCTGCAATCTGATTTTAACGTGACCAGGGAAAAGATCTCGGTGATTGCGGGTATTTGCCGGCATCTCGATGGAATTCCCTTGGCCATAGAGTTTGCAGCTGCACGTGCGGCCACTTTGGGCCTTCAACAGATTGCCGGTCGTCTGGATGATCGTTTCGTCCTCCTGACCGGCGGACGACGAACGGCGCTGCCCCGACATCGTACCCTGCGAGCCGCACTCGACTGGAGTTATGAGCTGTTGCCGGAAGGTGAACGTTTCCTCCTTCGCCAGCTCGCCGTCTTTCCCTCAGGTTTCACGTTGGAAGCTGCCACAGCGGCGAGCGGACAGCAAGAAGGTGAAGCCGCTTCCGGGCTTTCAAATCTCGTCTCAAAATCGCTGGTCACCTTCGAAGGAACGGGCGCTGCGCCTCGATGGCGTTTGCTAGAGACCGTAAGGGTCTACTCCCTCGAGAAGCTGGGAACGGGTGCCGACTATCACGTGACGATGCGGCGATGTGTGGCGTTTTTCGCATCGTTCTACCAGCCATTTTCAAACGAGAGTTCGCTACACGCAGCGATCGAACATCTTGGCCCCTTTAGACGGGAGATCGACAACCTGCGGGCAACTTTGAACTGGGCATTTTCGCCCGGTGGTGACGGGACGTTGGGAGCCAAACTAGCAGCCGTTGCATCGGATTTCTGGATCGCCCTCGGTCTTGTGTCCGAATCCGGTGAATGGGCACAGAAGGCTCTCCCTTACCTTCAACGCACCGAAGGCAGCCGATCAGAAATGGTCCTTCAATGCGCCCTTGGATTTGCGCTGATTTATACAGAAGGGATGAGCGAACGAGGAAAGGATGTGCTGATCCGGGCGTTGTCGATTGCGAGAGCGCTGGATGATCGCGACTACCTGCAACGCGTAACTTGTGCCCTCTGGCTTTTTTGCGCTCGTTCGATGGAGTTAGACGATGCCCTTTTCTATGCGCGCGAATATGAGCGGGGAGCCAGTGGCCAGGACGAAAGGGCAACAGCAGCTTGGTTGATAGGCATCCCTCAAACCTATCAAGCCGAGCACTTGGAGGCGCAGGCCAGGCTCGATTGGGCTGCCCGACATTCGTCTTCCGACAATCGTCGCCGAGACATGCTGAGGCTCGGTGCAGACATTCGAACGTCTTCCATGGCCCATAACACGGTCAACATGATATCGCGGGGTCAACTCGACACTGCCCTGAGAACAGCGCAGGATTCAATCCTTGAAGCGCGCTCGACGAGACAACCCTTTGTCTCTTGTGTCGCTTTGGCCTGGGCTTCCGCTTTCCTATCCCTGAACCTCGAAAATTTTGTTCAAGCCAAAGAATGGAGCGAAGAACTGATCGAGCATGCGGTGCAGCACAATCTCAGACCATTTCACGCTGTTGGTGTGTGCGTGCGTGGCACTCTGGCGTCACGTTCGGGTTCGCCCGCGGACGGTATCGCCGACTTGTGTGCGGGACTTCGCGAAATGCGTGAGACGACATACTTGCTCTTCTACCCCTTTTTCATGTCTGAACTCGCAGCCGCGTTACACGGAGCAGGGCGTTCGGATGAAGGCTTCAATCAAATTCACGAGGCATTGAGGTTTTCATCCGAGAAAGGTTATCACTGGATGGTCCCCGAATTGCTGCGCAGAAAAGCCGAGATTGTCGTGACACAACGAGCCGGTGCAGGTCTGCAGATGGATTTATTTGAAGAGGCCAGCCAAAAAGCTTCCGCCCAGGGCAGTTTATATTGGGAACTGACGGCCGGTATCAGTCTAGTCGAACACCTTGCTGGTCTCGGCGAACGTCGCTCGGCCCGGAAGATCCTCCTGCCCATTTACGAACGTTTCACGGAAGGCCTTACCGCACCGCGACTGTTGCGCGCGAAGGCATTGATAGCCGGTGACGTCTAGTGCTCGGTCGATATTTTGACGCCGAGTCTTCTATTTACGAGACGACAATTTCCCGCAAGATGGCGGCGAGTTTGCAGCACGCGCGCTGCTCACAATCAATTCGGCGACGGACCGATGCGAGGCCAGCTTGCCGCGCAAAGGCGGCTCGCCAATATAGCTTTCAGGAGTAATCTCGATGCGGAATCTCCACGATTATAAAGTTGCCCCGCCAGACTATGTGACACTGAAGGGTCGCCACGGCACGGTCGAACCGTATGTTCACGACCTGCATCTCCAGAAATTGTGGAATGGACTGGGAGGGATGGGGATAAACCCTCTGCTCCTGTATTTTGTCCAGGACGATTTTGGCGGAGTCGACGATTTCGGCAGGTGGCTGAAGGAGGTCAAGAATAATGGCTGGCTGACACATATCTTCCGCAGCAACATTACAGGTGAAATCGTGGGGATGGCGAGTTTCATGCGCGCTGACCCGTCAAACGGCGTGGTCGAAATAGGGGGCGTCGCCCATGGAGCTGGAATGAAGCGCTCCCCGCTTTCCACCGAAGTGCACTATCTTCTGGCAAAGCACGTATTTGAAGTCCTTGGATACCGCCGTTACGAGTGGAAGTGTGACAATAAAAACGAGCCGAGCAAAACGACGGCCGCGCGCTATGGCTTCAGTTTCGAAGGCGTTTTCCGCCAGCATATGATCTCGAAGCAGCGCAATCGCGATACTGCCTGGTTTTCGATGCTCGACAATGAGTGGCCTACGCTCAAGGCTGCATTCGAGGATTGGCTCTCTCCTGACAATTTTGGAGCAGAAGGAAGGCAATTGCGTCGGCTGGAGGATATCCGCGCGGAGTTGTCCGGGCAAAGCTCTCAAAAAGCTTAGGATCTGCAAGTGATCGTGGATGTTAGAAAGGCAAAAGAACGCAAACGTCGTGGCATTCTTTCGTGACGATCAACCCCAGGGTCGGTGGACTTTTAGGCTTCCAATGATTGCAGGACGGGCGCCGGTGAAGCCCGGTGCCCTCCAGTAGCATCACGTACACGACGCGATTCGAATTTCCGCGAGAGAGCGGGCAGCCGCCAAAAGCGGCAACCCGGTTTGGACACTGCCAATAAAGCGGACAGGTGTCGTTTTGATCGTTTTCAGATCTGGTCGCGCAGCGATCTGAAGGAGGCGCGCAGCTCGTCGGTAAACAGCTCCGGCTGTTCCCAGGCGGCGAAATGCCCGCCCTTGGCCGGCCTGTTGTAGTGGATGAGCTTCGGATAGGCCTTTTCGGCCCAGCTCTGCGGCGCCTGGTAGATCTCGTCCGGGAAGGCGCTGACGGCGACCGGGATCTTGATGCCGCGCGGATCGAAGAAGCCGCCGGAGGGGAAATGCGCATTGTCCCAATAGAGCCGCGCAGACGAGATCGCCGTGTTGGTCAGCCAGTAAAGCGTGACATTGTCGAGGACATCGTCAGGCGTCAGGCCTTCCTTTTCTCCGTTGAAGGATCGGGCGATCATCCGGTAGCTCCGGATGTCGTGGTCGAGCATCCACGAGGCGAGGCCAACAGGCGAATCCACGATGCCGTAAAGCGTCTGCGGCCGGTTGTTCATCTCGATCGCATAACCGAGCCCGTTCTTGTAGAAATCGTCGAGCTGTTCATAGGCGCGTTTTTCATCGGCCGTCAGATCGGCCGGCGCCGGCGCCCCTGCTGACAGCAGCTTGGCGATGTCGGGCGGCACCGTGGCTGCCATGTTGGTATGGATGCCGATGAGGCCGGCAGGCTCCTGCACCGCCATGAGCTCGGTCACCGCATTGCCCCAGTCGCCGCCCTGGGCGACGTATTTGGTATAACCGAGGCGCTGCATCAGCACGGCCCAGGCCTTGGCGATGCGTGGCGGGTTCCAGCCCGCTTCCTTCGGCTTGCCCGAGAAGCCGTAGCCCGGCAGCGAGGGAATGACGACATCAAAGGCATCGGCTTCGGTGCCGCCAAAGGCGGTAGGGTCGGTCAGCGGCTTGATGATCTTCATCTGCTCGATGATCGAACCCGGCCAGCCATGCGTGATGATGATGGGCAACGCCTTTTCATGCTTGGACTTCACATGGATGAAGTGAATGTCCAGCCCATCGATCTCGGTCATGAACTGCGGGAAGGAGTTCAGCCGTGCCTCGACCTTGCGCCAGTCATGCGCCCGCCAGTATTTGGCGACTTTCTGGATCGTATCGAGCCGCACGCCCTGCGTATCGTCGGAGACTGTCTCGCGGTCCGGCCAGCGGGTTGCGGCAACGCGCCGGTGCAGATCCTTCAGCTGCTCGTCGGTCGCGGAAAACTTGAATTGCCTTATGTCGGCGCTCGGTGCCGAAGCGGCCGGCGTGCCCGGAAGCATCCCGACCGCCGCCGCAGTAGCGGCTGCGGCAAGAAGCTTTCGACGTGTGAGCTCAGTCTGTATGCGGGACATGGTATCCTCCTATGTGTGGGTTGATGTGGAGGAAGTTGACACTGAAAGCGCGTTTGACCTATTGCACCATGGTATCGCCGATATCTTCGTATGTAGCTCGCCGCTCGCATGACCGGGCAAGGTTCTCAGAACCCCTTCTACGGGCTATACTTCGCGCCGAATGAAAAACTCAGCGCGACAGGGTCGTCTCAACTGGACTCAGTCTGCTCGACCGCGCATCGACGGTCAGGTCGGGAGAGTGCTCCCCGACTGTTCGCTCACCATGTATTCGGCATACCAGTCCGGCCATGCCTCGTCATGTTTCCCGCCCGTGCGTTTTTCATGTTCGCCATGCGCTTCGGCGGCGCGACGAAGGGCGTTCGCAAGATCGGCGGCGGAGCTGAATGTTGCAGCTTCGACCCGGCCCGGTAGTCTTGTGGTAACTTCCTGAAAGAGCCATCCGTTACCGTCCGGATCCGTGAACGAGGCGAATGAGCCATAGCTGGCACGAGACGGGTGGGGGCCGTGGAGCCGCTGGTCTGTGCCCTTGTGGTGAAACACTCCACCTGCATCATGGAAGACATCGCTCATTTCAACGCCGTGAGCGGCAAGGGCCGCATGGGCCATCTCGATATCCGAGACGATGAGGTGCAGGCCTTGCGCTGATCCCGGGACGGCCGCAGTAACGTTACTACCGAAGATGACCGAGCAAGGCGATCCGCGAGGCGTTACCTGGACGACCCTGAAGCCGTCCGCGCCGGAGACGTCGGCGTCTAGCCTCCACCCAAGGCCCGTGTAGAAGGACTTTGCGCGATCGACGTCGGAGACCGGTATCACGACTACCTCGAGTTTCATGTCAATGTCATTGGCGGCGGTGGCAGGCTGCGTGTTGTGCTCCTGAATGGTCATTTGCTTTCCCTCTATGTGATCTCTGCGGACCGTCCGCAGCGGGCGTGACGATGCTCTGGCGCACCGGTCGCGTCCATTGTCCCATGGTGTTGGTTCCAATCTGGGATAGGCCGGAAAGCTCCTTCCAAGGTATCGACGATACCTTTGTTCAACGGGTTCCAGGAACGGAGTGGAACCGCAAGCCGTTCACCGCCACGCATATGGCAGCACTGGCGGGTCGCGCGCGCTCGAACATCTCAGGGGTATCGGCGTGGAACTGCAGATGGTTTCCACGCGCACAGCCGTTCACATCGGCGATTTCTTTGCGATGTTCCCTATGGGCGGCAAAGAGCCGATCCAGGGGATCGAAGCAAATCTCCTGAGATCGGCCAAGATTGCGCTCGATGAGCTGGTCTGGTGGACAAAGGCCACTATGGCCGCCAAAGCGACCGAAGCTTGGAGGGTCGTGAGCGGAGTTCAGGGACGGGCTCCGCAACTCTCCATTGCTCCAGAGGTTACGCAAATGACAAGGAAAAACCCGGCCGACCCTTATGGTCCGCCGGGTTTTTTGTTGCCCTTCAGGATCAGGCAGCCTGAGCTACCGACAGTACCGAAAGGATCTCGTTCGTATCGACGATGGCGCTTGCGTAGCTCGGCATGTTGATCTCCAGGGCGGCGTGCATCATCTCATGCGAGTAGTCGGCGACCGCGTCCTTTACGACGGTCACGTCGTAGCCGAGTTCGGCGGCGTAGCGGACCGTCGCCTCGATGCAGGTATGGGCAACGAGCCCGATCACGATGAGCCTCTGGATTCCATGCCGCTTCAGTTCGAGATCGAGATCGGTGTTGGCGAAGCCGCTGGAGCACCAGTGTTCGGAGGCGACGACTTCACCCGCCTGCGGCACGAACTCGGCGCGGAATTCTCCGCCCCAGGTGCCGAACTCGAAGCTCTTGCGATGCCATGCCGCGCGCTGGATAGGAGCGATGAACTTCCAATTCTCATAGTCGCCGGGGCGATACCGGTGATGCATCGCATAGAAGACGCGAAGTTTCGCCTGGCGTGCCGCGTTCAGCACCTGGAGCATGTGCGGTACGCAGTTGTTCGCCTCCGCCACCTCCTTGATCCTTGGCCAGATCTTCCCGCCTTCGGAAATGAAGTCGTTGTATGGATCGACCACCAGAAGGCCGGTGTTGTTCCGGTCGAAAGTCAGTTGGGTCATGGGGTATTCCTCCGGATGCTCAGGCCGCTTTCGTGGAGGTGGCGTTTTTCAACGCCGCCCGCTCAATGCTTGCAGCGAATAGGGGCGTTTCGCCCTTGTTGTGTGCAATCGACATCGGTTGCCGCTGGGTCCGGAAGATGTCGAAGGGGATGCCTTGGCGATCGAGCGAGGCCATCATCTCGTCCGTCGCATAGGACCTGACCCGGTTGGTGAATTCGCATCGACCCGCGTCGAGCTTCTTGACGCTGAGCTCCCAGGTGACATGGATCGTCACGCGGCCATTCGGCGTGAACACGTCGGAATCCGAGTCGAGAATGAGATGATCCTTCTCACCGAGGGTTTCGAGGTAATGCTGGACCATCAGGCTTCCACCGATCGTCTCGACATTGATCGACATGCGCGTGCCGTCGGGCGCCGTCGTGAAGCCCGCGGCAATGTGCGCCGGAGAGCATCCCTGGTATTCCTTCTCGGGCAGGGTGAAGCACCACTTCGGAATATCCACCTGTTCGATCGGGGCATTGATGATCGCCGAAAAGCTGGAATCGACGATCTGGTTTTCGATGCTGTGCATGTGACGTCTCCATGGCTGATTGGGTGGTTCGTGCGGAAGACCGCGCCTTCATCACCGCGGCTGGGAGCCGCGCGATTTCTCTGATTGGACGACTGGCAGGATGAGGTGTGCGCCCGCGCGACCTGCCGTTCCGACGCGCGGGCGCGGCTCCGGCCTACTTGTCGGCCAAAGTCTGCGTATAGTGCCCGAGGCGCGCTTCAATGTCGGGGTTCGTCTGAAGCCCCATTTCCATCAGGCGGCCGATGTTCTTTTGCGCCACGGAGCGCTGGACGGACTGGATGAAGGCGTCCCAGCCAGCTCCGATTTCCGGATCGCTCGGGAGGCTGGCGAAATCGACGAGCCGCTTCGTATCGGCGATCGCCTGGCGGTCGAAACCGGAAATCCTCGCGGCGAGTGCATCTACGAACGGGTCGAGCTTGTCGTCGTCGAACGAACGGTTGACGTAGCCGTATTCCTCGGCGAGTTCGCCGTTGATGTCATCAGACCCGAGAAGCACTTCGAGCGCACGGCCGCGGCCCATCAGACGCGGGAGGCGCGCCATCGGACCACCACCCGGAACGAAGCCGGCTCCGACCTCCCATTGGGAAAGGATTGCATTCTCCTTGCTGGCAAACCGCATGTCGCTGGCGAGCGCCAATTCGCTGCCGACGCCCGTGGCTCGCCCGCGGATGAGGGCGATGGAGACAACGGGCGCCTTGCTGATGCGAACGAGCATGTCCGGCAGGGGATGGAGGCCGGTCTTCCCATACGGAAGGCTCGTGGATTCGGAGAGCGGTGGCGTAAAGTTATAGTGGGTGAGGAAGAAGCCCGGCACAGCACTGTCGAAGACAACAACTCTCAGGTTCGGGTCCGCTTCGATCTCCTCGACGACCTTCTCCATTTGCGGAATTGTCTCCGGCCCGAATATGTTGAAAGGCGGATTGTCGAAGGTGACACGCCAATATGCGGGCGTGCGCTTCTCGATCCGGATCTGCGGCTTCTCGCTCGCAGGCTGTGACTTGGCGTCGGCCGGACGATCGGTCTTCTCCGCGACCATGGTTTGTCCGGAAAGCGCGAGCGCGGGAAGCATGAGCACTGCCGCAGCCGTCAGGAACTTCGACGATGCGATCATTGCGCTCGTCGAGATGGGTGATCTGACTTTCATGAATACCTCCATTCAGGTTGTTGCGAACGATGTCGCTAGGATTCGATCTCGAGCACGAGTTCGATTTCGACCGGCATTCCCAACGGAATGCTGGAGACGCCGAGGACGATGCGGGGCGGAACCGACGACGCGCCAAAGACATCCCGCAGAAGCTCGGATGCTCCGTCAGCCACCTTTGGGTGTTCCTGGAAATCGCCGGGCGATGCGATGTAGACGCCGAGCTTGGCGATACGGGTGATCTTGTTCAGCGACCCCAGCTGCGCTTTCGCTGCGGCGAGCCCGCTGAGGCAAGCAGCACGGGCGGCGTCGTATCCTTCAAGAACCGAAAGACCCTCGCCAATGCGCCCGTGGTAGATGGCCTCGTGTCCGATCACGGGGAGCATTCCGCTGAGGAAGAGAAGCGGGCCGACCTGGACCGCCTCGACATAGGCGCCGAAAGGTGTTGGCGGGGGAGGGAGCTCGATATCAAGTTCCAGCAATCGTGCGTCAGCGCCAGGGACTACCATTTTCCAAGATGTGCGCCGTTGTCGACGTGCAGCACCTCCCCGGTGATATTGGTGGATTCCGTCAGATAGACGACGCCGTTGACGATCTCCTGGATGGCGGTGATCGTGCCCATTGGCGAGAGAGACTTCAGAAAGTCCTTCGGATCGTCTTCATGCATCGGCGTGTCGACGATGCCGGGAGCAACGGCATTCACCCGGATATTGTCCTTGGCGAACTCCATCGCGAGACTCTTCGTGACGGCATTCAGGCCGCCCTTGGTGATCATTGCGAACGACGCGGTCACGCCGGCGATCGGGTGGTCCGTCAGCGAAGTCGTTATCGTGACGATGCTTCCGCCCGATCCCTGGCGGAGCATTTGCCGGATCGCGTGCTTGGTGAAATGAACGAATCCTTCGACATTCGTCGCCGTAAGCTGCCGAAGGTCGTCGATCGTGTATTCGAGGAATGGCTTGGTGAAAAAGATACCGGCATTGTTCACCAGCGCGTCGATCGATCCGAAGCGTTCGATCGCACGTTGGGCCGCGCGTTCGGCGGTCGCCGGATCGCCCACGTCGCCATCGACCAGTTCTAGGTATTCCATCGTGTCGGCCAACAATGCCCGAGTGGCGCGTCGCGATGTGCCGACGACATTGTAGCCTCTCGCGATGAACGATCTGACCAGTCCGGCCCCGATCCCCTGCGACGCGCCGGTGATCAGGATTGTCTTACGCGTGCTCATTTCGCACCTCCGTTTTTGGACACACGGGATTCCTCGCCCGCCGAGGCACGGTGGGCTCGCCAGGATTTTCAAGGTCATGTCTCTGCTGTTGCGGACAGGAACGATCGTCGCCAGCCGCCGTGACGACACCATCTCGCGGATTGCTGCGTCTCACTATTGTACGAAGGTGTCCCCGATACCTTTGGATCGGGTGTCAGATATGAGGTGCAATAGACCCGCCACGACGCGGTCGCTCAGATGCGATGGAGGGCGATAGGTTTGCGCCGACACCATCGTACAATGGATTACGCCACTATCGCCGCGCATGCTGCCTTCGTCGGCACGGTCACTGAGTGTGAGGGGCAAGTTCTCTCCTTCCGCAAGGCGACCGACTGCCAGCAGGTCGGCGTAGCTCGCCAAACGAATCCGGAAAGAGGTTTTCGACATGAACGAACGTTTCGAGGAGATCACGGGCGCGGAACAGAAGGCAGGGGATGGTGGCCCCCTGGATGCGCTGATCGAATTCTACAGGGCATTTAATTCGGCCGATATGGCGGGCCTGGAAGGGGTCTGGTTCCCCGGGGAGACTCCGAGCATGGACAACCCTATCGGTGGGATCCGTCGCGGTTGGAATGAGATCGCGGGGGGCTATGCCAAGCTGTTCGGTGGCGCCGCCACAGTGAACGTCACGTTCCACGACTTCACCAGCCAGGGCGGACGAGAGTGGCATCTCTTCGTCGGTCGCGAGCGGGGCAAGTGCCGCACCGCCGGCGACAGTCTGGATGTCGCCTTCCGCACAACCCGCTGGTTCGTTCGGATGGACGGCGCCTGGAGGCAACTCCATCATCACGGCTCCGTCGAGGATCCGGAGATGCTAGCAGACTATCAGAAGCTGATTTTCGGCAGCAGCAAATGATCACAGCGCCAGCACGCATGCGGCTCTGTGATCGCGTATGATTGTCTTGACCAAAGGCCGAAACAACGTCGGTTCATCAAGCCGGCGTCTGGATCGCCTGTGGGAACGCGTTGGCGCTTCCATCAGAAGGTTTCGACCCATCCTACCGGTGATCTGGCGGTGCTCGTGGCTTCCCTTGAAGCTCGCGTCGTTTGACGGCCCAGCTAAGGACGTTGTCCGCGAACGAGAGGCGCGACATCAGTGCCGAGAAACTCGATAGAGCGGCGCATCGCCTCGGTCTCCAGGGCAGCGGTGCTCATCTGGAAGGTGATGCGAGAGACGCCGCGCAAGGTCTCGTTAATATGCAGGATTTTGGCCGCAACCGTCCGCGGGCTGCCAACCAGGAATGCGCCGTTCGGACCGCACATCTGCTCGAACTGGGCCTTCGTCGGCGGCGGCCAGCCGCGTTCCCGTCCAGCGTCGGAGAACATTTGGAACCAACCCGGAAAGAACGCTTCCCTCGCAGCCGCGTCCGTCTCTCCCACAAAGCCGAGGGCATGGACGCCGACCTTCTGGCCCTGCCGGGGATGACCCGCGGCATCCCATGCGCGGCGATAGAGATCGACCAGAGGCAGGAACCGCTCGAAGCTTCCGCCGATAATGGCGACCATCAACGGCAAACCGAGTGTTCCAGCTCGGACGAAGGATTCGGGTGTGCCGCCGACGCCCAGCCAGATTGGCAAATTCGGCTGATGTGGACGGGGAAACACACCCTCGCCATTGATCGCAGGACGAAAGCGACCCTGCCATTTGATGTTGGGTTGCTCCCTGATCTTCAGCAACAGGTCCAGCTTTTCCGCGAACAGCGTATCGTAGTCCCGCAGGTCGAATCCAAACAGCGGATACGCCTCGACCGAAGAGCCGCGACCGACCACGATTTCAGCTCTTCCGCCGGATATCAGATCCAGTGTGGCAAATTCCTGGAAGAGCCGCACGGGATCGGCGGCGCTGAGGACTGCAACAGCGCTTGTCAGTCGGATCGACTTCGTGCGTGCCGCGGCGGCCGCAAGGATGACGGCCGGGGCTGAATCGAGCGCGTTCTCTCGATGGTGTTCGCCCATTCCGAAGACATCGAGGCCGACTTGATCTGCGAGCTCGATCTCCGCAAGCACGCTCTCCATGCGATCGATGGCTGACTGCAATCGCCCCGTGGCGGGGTCGGTCAGGAGCATTGCAAAACTATCGATACCGATTTCCAATGTCGGATCCTTTCAAGGTGAAGTTTCCGCCGGGCGCAAGTTGGGCGATGCACAGCGACAGATACGCGCCTTTCATCCTACTTCCGCCAGCGCCGCGCCACCCTCCTTATTAGGATGATAATGATCGATAAATTCGATGGGTGCTTCCCACGTGAAGGGGCGCTGAGTTCCCGTCATGCCCAGGCATCGACGTCCATCACCGCCTGCGCGAAGGCGTCTGGCGCTTCCTGCGGAAGGTTGTGGCCAATCCCACCTGTGATCAGACGGTGTTCATATCTTCCCTTGAACTTCGCGGCGTAGGTCTTGGGATCCGGATGAGGTGCCCCGTTCGCGTCGCCTTCGAGCGTGATTGTCGGGACCGATACGTCTGGGGCCTTGGCGAGCACGGCCTCGTATTCGTCGAACCGGTCCTCGCCGGGTGCCAGTCCGAGACGCCATCGATAGTTATGGACGACGATCGCCACATGGTCGGGATTGGCGAATGCAGCGGCGCTTCGCGAGAACGTTTCGTCGTCGAATTTCCAATGTGGGGAGGCGAGCTGCCAGATAAGCTTGGCGAAGTCGTTCGTGTATTTCTCGTAGCCTTCGCGACCGCGATCAGTGGCGAAATAGAATTGATACCACCACTGAAGTTCGGCGGTCGGCGGCAGTGGCGCCTTTCCGGCAGACTGGTTCCCGATCAGATAGCCGCTGACCGATACGAGGGCTTTGCAGCGTTCCGGCCAAAGAGCCGCGACTATGTCGGCTGTCCGCGCTCCCCAGTCGAAGCCTGCAATCGTAGCCTGCTTGATCCCTAGGGCGTCCATCAGCTTGATGATGTCGACTGCAATTGCGGCCTGCTGGCCGTTGCGTTTCGTCTCCGCCGATAGGAAGCGCGTGCCCCCGTAACCCCGCAGGAAGGGCACGATGACGCGGTGTCCTCGGTCGGCAAGGAGAGGTGCGACCTGCGCGAAGCTGTTGATGTCGTAGGGCCAGCCGTGCAGCAGCAAGACTGGTGATCCAGTCGCCGGTCCTATGTCGGCATACGAGACGAACAAGTCTCCTGCCTCGACGCCCTTGTTTGCTTCGAGAGTGGCTCCGTCAGCAGCTGTCGGCATGTCCACACGCGTGGTCGCCTGAGATGCCTGGGTCGTCTTTTCGCCGAGGACCCCCGCCGCGGCAATAGCGAGTGTAACGCTGCCGAACGATCGACGTGTGAGATTTGCGGGTACGAAATTGAACATTGCGCCAGTCTCCGATGGTCATTGCTTATCCTGGGTTAAGGCGGCGCTCTCGATCAGGATTCCGAGAGTGTTTGCGCTGGCCTTTCGTACCGAGATCTGCTGTCGATCCGTACCCGGAGACATTGAGGCTGGCCCATGCGGAGCGCTATTGCACGATGGTATCGCCTATAAAAACGTATCCCCTATACCAAGGTGCAAATGCCTTCCTGACGGTTCGCCGACATAGTCTCGGTCGAAGCCGGCAGTTGCGATCAACCGCGGTCAAAAATCGGGAGCAGATGATGATCTACCGCGCTGCGAGTTCAAGCTTTCCGCTTGTTGCGATCGTAATTGCCATGGTTGCGATCGTCGGGGTTTTGATTGCCATCGGCGATCGGCCAGCACCGACCCGTGTCTGGGTACCTTCGGCTTCCGTTGGTTCCGGAGCGACCGCCGCTGTGTCGGACCCAGTTTGAGCTGCCAAGGGAAAAACAATCATGCCAAGCCCAATCGATAGGCCGTGTCTTCGCCCGCTCATGCCGGAGGAGGTGTCGTTGGCCGCAGACGTCCTGAAGGAGTACTGCGAAGCTCGACGTTGCAACAGAAAAAGCGAGGAAGCGGAGGCCGTGGCACGGGATATAATTCGCTGGCTCCAGACCGGAGTTCCGAGCCGGGAACGGCTTCAGGAAGTCGTCAGAGCAAGATATTAAGACCGCTCATGCCGCGCGTTTGCTGACCTCGGACGGTGGCGGTCAGCAAAGCTCACAGGCACGCCACCGTTTGTCACGTCGAAGACCACCTCCGCGCCTGGAAATGCGCGAGTGCAAATGACGCTTCTCCTTCAAGTCAGGTGCTCGACAGTGTGCCGCAAAGTTCGATGTGTGACACGGGCGATGAGTGGTATCCCGGTCATGCGAAATGCAGAGAGATCACCATCGTGCGGGGGCGGGATCATGTCCACGTCCAGAGGATGGATGCCGGACGTGCCTCCGGTCGCCCGCGGCCATTGCTGATGGATCTGCGCGGGATAAGCGGGATCGCTGTTCTTCAGTCGTAAAAGTCCGGAAGAACCTTCAATGTATCCGTCTGCCGTTTATCGTGGTTTATGAACATCGTCGCATTGTACTGCTTCATCAATTCCCGCACACGATCCATCGAGGCGATCGACTTTGCTTTGTCGACGTTGAGTGCGGGAACGATGTCATGTTCGAAATTGCTCTCGAAATGCACGACGTCGCCCGAGAGAACCACGTACCCTGTCTTGGCCAGGTGAACCATGAGTGACTGGCTGCCGGGAGTATGGCCAGGCGTTGAAATGAGCCTAACGCTTCCATCGCGAAAAAAGTCGATGTCACCAGTGACGAGTTCTAATCGCCGAGGTTGGCCAAGCAACTTCCTTGCAAGGATTACAAGCGTGTTGATGTTGGGATCAGCCGGGGGAGGCGAGTTTATCCAGTCGTACTCCGCCTTCTGCATAACAACGGTGGCGTCCGGGAACAGGCCGATATTTCCGATATGATCGCCGTGCGTGTGTGAAACAAGGACGTATTTTACATCTGCCGGGGTCAGCCCGATCTGCGCGAGCTGCGACGATATCGTCTTGTCAAGATGGTAGACGATGAGACTGGGAAGTGTGGACCAGCCGTTTGGATCGTCAATGGTGGCTTCAGGCACCCCGGTGTCCCAGATGAGTATGTCTGAGCCGTGCTTTATCAGATAGCACGTCGATGAGAATGCGATGGACTTGCCTACGTTCTGACCGGGTGTCCAGACAGACTCGTCGTTTGCCAGGGAGTGACCACAGTCAATGTGGTACAGCCTATCTATTGTCCCTGTTGGTGTGGCGCCGTCTTCTGCCAGCATCGCGCTTCCCGGCATAGCAAACAGAGCAGCAGCTACGAACATTGCTGTTGGACGAGATCTCATTCCAGTTCCTCCAGTATATAATGATGCGATGGTCCAACGGAACACAACGAGCACCGGGCGCGCAGCGGCCCCGCAGTCCTGCGAGAGCAGCAGGCGCTTCAGTCGATTGGGAGCTCGAGAGCCTTTGCCTGTTCCGAATTTTTGCCCAGCCCGAATGAGGGCGACGCGTCAGAGGTAGACGGTTCAATCGCTCGCGGTAAGTGAACTAAGGTATCGATTGTTGTTGCCCGCTGGCGGCCAACAGTGTTGTTGCGAACATACGCCCGCACCTAGCAATGAAGGGCGCTGATCGCTTCCGTTCATGCGAAGGCCCAGCTAAGAAACAGACGCCTTCTCGTCACGCATTGGGATAGTGAAAGAATGGTCGCCACGGTTCCCCGTCATTCGCTTCGGCTGACAACCGTCCACATCCTCCTCGCCGGTCATACCAATACCAACGTGTCGGCGATACCATGGTCCAAGTGTGAAATGCCTCGATCCTCAGTAGTCCTTGTGTGCAGCTATTCTGCTGTTGGACAGAACTGGATGGAGCTGAACAATGAAGATCCTCATGGTATTCACCTCTCATGACATACTCGGAAGCACAGGGCGCAAGACAGGCTTCTGGCTCGAAGAGGGCGCCGCCCCGTACTATGTCTTTCGCGACGCCGGAGTCGATTTGACGCTGGCGTCACCCAAGGGCGGTCAACCGCCGATCGACCCGAAGAGCGATCTGCCGGAGAACCAGACGCCTGCCATGACGCGGTTCAAGCACGACGAGGCCGCGCAAAGGGTGTTCTCGACCACCACCAGGTTAAGTGACGTGCGCTCTGACGATTTCGACGCTATCTTCTATCCTGGCGGTCACGGTCCCATGTGGGATCTGGTTGACAACCCCGTGTCCATCAAGTTGATCGAGTCCTTCTACAATAGCGGTAAGCCCGTTGCGGCTGTCTGCCACGCGCCCGCCGTCTTGCACCGCGTAACCTATAAGGGCGCTCCGATTGTCAAGGGCAAGCGGGTGACCGGCTTCACCAACGGTGAGGAAGAAGAAGTGCAACTCACGAAGGTCGTACCGTTCCTGGTTGAGGACGAACTCAAGCGGCTCGGCGGTCTTTACGAGAAGAAGGCAAACTGGGAGAGCTTCGCGATCACTGATGGCAGGCTGATCACGGGACAAAATCCGGCATCGTCGACCGCCGGAGCCGAGGCCCTCGTTACGCTTCTCACAAGTCTAAAGGCCGGTGTCGCTGTATAGCCGGACATTGATGAGGAAAGGCCGGGAGATGAGTATCTCACGGCCTCCAAGTGATTTGGATGGCTACGTGGCGCTTCGCGGGTGGGCAGACGCTGCGGCAATCCCGGTGAATGCAATTGCCGTCTTTGTCCCATTGGCCGTCCTCGGCATTGCAAATCTCAATTTTTGTGGTAACGTTCCCATATATCGGCTCTGGCCGTGTTGCTGTCGCGCGAATGGAGGAGGCCGATGGAGAAGAAGCCTCTGCGGAGGGCAACCATTATCGATGTGGCGGAGCGGGCGGGTGTTTCCAAGAGCACCGTTGCGCGCGTGCTGGCCGGTTCGGGGCGGATCTCCGACGAGGCGCGCGATAGCGTCATGAAGGCTGTCGCCGCCACCGGTTACGAGCCCAATCATCTCGCCGTCGGCATGCGCTCCGGGCGCAGCGGCCTGCTCGGCATCGTCATTCCCGATATTACCAACCCGTTCTGGGCAGAAGTTGCGCGCGGCGCGCAGGACCGGGCGGCGAAGGACGATATCTCGCTTCTCGTCTTTTCCTCCGACTGGGATGCGGAGAAGGAAGCGCGGCATCTGCGGGCGCTGCGTCGCGCCCGCGTCGATGGCGCCATCATCAATCCGGTGGCCGACAGTTTCGACGATCTCGGGCGTTTCGGCCTGCCTTTCGTGCTGATCGGCTCCAGCGCCGAGCGCTTTCCCGATACGTCGAGCGTCGGCTCCGATATTCCCCAGGCGGTGCGTCTCGGCATGGATGTCTTGACGGCGCGCGGCCATGCGGCGCCTGCGCTGCTGCTCGGACCGCGTTCGCGCCTGGCGCGGGCCCGTTTCCTGCGCACGGTGCACGAACATTGCGTCGAGCGCGATTTCGATCCAGCTCTGCTGCCGATCGAGGAGGCCGAATATACGGTCGAAGGCGGGCGGCAGGGCATGGCTCGGCTGCTGGCGAGAAGAGGCCCTGGCCATCTGGCCGTCTTTGCCGCCAACGATCTCATGGCGCTCGGCGCCATGATGACGGTGCGCGAAGCCGGCCTGCGCTGCCCGGAGGATGTGTCGATCCTCGGTTTCGACGGCATTCCGGCCGGCGCCTTTTCCTGGCCGGGCCTGACGACGATTGAAAAGCCCGGGCGGCTGATCGGCGTTCGCGCCGTTGAATGTCTGCTCGATGAAATTGCCGGCCGCCCCGAACACGGCCGGGTCTATATGCCATGCCGGCTCATAGGGCGAGGATCACTCGCCGATCTGTCGGTTCCGGCACCCATAAGGGTGGCGGCAGGGAGGTAATGCCATGACCGTAAGCAACAATATGCCGATGTCGCTTTCGACGTCCAAAAGTGGGAACGTTCCCGCAGTTCGTCGAAGCCGCCTCGGCAAGGGCATCCGCCAATGGTGGCCCTATTATGTGATGATGGCGCCCGGCCTCGTCTTCTTCGTCATCTTCCATTACCTGCCGATCTGGGAAGCCAAGATCGCCTTCGAGCAGCTGCGCATCATCGGCCCGAACCTCTGGGTCGGCCTCAAGCATTTCCAGACGCTGTTTGCCTCGGCGATCTTCTGGCAGGTGCTCGCCAATACGCTGATCATCTCGACGCTGAAGATCATCTTCGTCTTTCCGGTGCCGATCGTCGTCGCCCTGCTGCTGAATGAAATCCGCGGCGGTTCCCTGCGCAAGTTCATCCAGTCGGCGATCTACCTGCCGCATTTCCTGTCCTGGGTGGTCATAGCAGGCGTCTTCATCGCCGTGCTCTCGCCAAGCGATGGCGCGGTCAACGACGTGCTCGGCGTCTTCGGAATGCAGCCGGTCTCCTTCATGACCGATACCGGCTCGATCCGCTGGGTGCTGGTATTCTCGGAAATCTGGCGTTCGGCCGGCTGGGACAGCCTGCTTTATCTCGCCGCCATCATCGCCATCGACCAGGAGCTTTATGCCGCCGCCGAGATTGATGGCGCCAATCGCTGGCAGAAGATCCGCTACGTCACCATCCCCGGCATCGTGCCGACGATTGCGACGCTCTTCATCCTGAATGCCGGCATGTTCCTCAATGCCGACCTCAATCAGGTCATCAATTTCTCCAATGACGTCGTGCGCAGCAAGATCGATATCATCGACACCTATGTCTACCGCATCGGCCTGCAGACCGGCGAATATTCGCTGGCGACGGCAGCAGGGCTCTTCAAGGCCGTGCTCGGCATGCTGATGATCGTCGGCGCGCATCTCCTGTCCAAACGCTTGACCGGCAAGGGAGTGTGGTAATGGCCGCCTATAATATCCGTCGCACACCGCTCGAGCGCGCCGAATATGCGATCATCGTCTCGACGCTGCTCTTCCTCGTCGTGCTGACCGTGCAGCCGCTCCTCAACCTGCTTGCCATCTCGCTCTCCGATCCGAGCGAGGTCGCCGGCATGAGCGGGCTGACGGTGCTGCCGAACGGCTTCTCGACCGATGTCTGGGGCCTGCTTCTGAACAATCCGGCGGTGCTGCGCGGCGTCGTCAATTCGATCTTCATCACGCTCGTCAGCAGCTTTCTCGGCGTCGTCCTGACGGCGCTGATGGCCTGGGCGCTGTCACGTCCCGGCCTGCCCGGGCGGCGGGTCATCTTCGTCCTCATGCTGGTCACGATCGTCTTCGATCCCGGCATCATTCCCGATTACCTCGTCAACAAGCGTCTCGGCCTGCTCGACAGCTACTGGTCGGTCATTCTCTTCAAGCTGGTCAATGCCTGGTACCTGATCATCCTGATCCGCTTCTTCGAGGAAGTGCCGAAGGAACTGCTGGAGGCCTCCGAGCTCGACGGCGCCAATCCGTTCCAGATCTTCTGGCACGTGGCGCTGCCGCTCGCCAAGTCCGCACTCGCCACGATCGCGCTCTTCTACTTCGTCTTCCACTGGAACGAGTTCTTCCGGGCGATGATCTACCTCAACGACCAGTCGAAATGGCCGCTGCAGGTGGTGCTGCGCCAGTTCGTCGTCGAGGGCGACAAGCTCGCCATGGTCGGCGTCGACAATTCCAACAATTACACCGGCGCCAGCCAGATCAATATCCGCGCGCTGAAGGCGGGCATGATCCTGCTCACCATCGTGCCGATCCTGGCGATCTATCCACTCATTCTGAAGTTCTTCACCAAGGGCACCATGAGCGGTGCGCTGAAGGGCTGAGACACGAAACCAAAGCATATAAGGAGGAAATCATGCTTGGGAGAATGCTTCTGGGGGCCATGACAGTCATGGCGCTGACGGCGGGGACCGCCATTCCCGCTCTTGCCGATCCGGTGACGATCCGCGTCGTTTCCAAGGATCTGCTGACCACCAATCCCGACGACGTCAAGCTCGTGAAGAAGTACGAGGAGGCGCTGAAGGCCAAGGGCACCGACATCCACATCCAGATCGTCGATCTTCCCTCTTCGGGTTATGCCGACAAGCTGAGCGCCATGCTGCTCTCCGGCGATATTCCCGATCTCATCTATTTCCAGGGCGGCGACGCCAAGATGGCCGAACAGGGTGTTCTCGAGGACTGGAACAACTGGCTGCCGAAGACGACCTATCTGAAGGACGCGCTCTTCCCGCACAATGTCGAGCGCCTGAAGAACTATCCCTACCTGCTCTATGTCTATCCGCCGCGCATTCCACAGCCGGTCATCCGCACCGACTGGCTTGCCAAGAGCGGTGTCGCTGCCCCGCAGACGGTCGATGATTACGTCAAGCTCTTCACGGCGATCAAGGACGGCGATTTCGACGGCAACGGCAAGGCCGACACGTATGGTGTGACGACCGCCGACAATACGCAGGAACTCGATTCCATCTTCAACCAAGCCTTCGGCGTGACTGGCACCTGGATGAAGAATGACGCCGGCGAATGGATCGCTGCGCGCAGCTCCAAGCAGGAGAAGGACAAGATCGCCTTCTACGCCTCGCTGAAGGAGAAGGGCCTCTACGACCCGGAATACATCACCACCAAGTGGGACGTGAAGGAAGACAAGTTCTATTCCGGCCGCGCCGGCGTGGTCTTCGGCTCGTCCGCCGAGGTCATCGATATCTATGGCGGCAAGATGCGCCAGGCCCATCCCGACCAGAACCCGACGCTGACGCTGCTGGCGCCGCCCAAGGGTCCGGCCGGCCAGGGGCTGATCGCGCTCGACGTTTCCAAGGAAGCGCGCGGTCTCGCCATCGCCACGACCTCCGAGCACAAGGAAGAGGTCGTCAAGCTGCTCGACTTCATCGCCAGCCCCGAGGGCCAGGCGATCGAACGCCTCGGCTTCGAGGGCGAGCAGTACACGAAGGACGGCAACACCATCAAGACGACCGACAAGATCGCCACCTGGTATGCCCGCTTCCTCGTCGCCGCCAACTGGCAGCCGCCGGTACAGTGGATGAGCGACGCCGCACAGGGCTCGCTGAAGACGATCGCCGCCAACTTCAAGCCGGACAATGCCTTCGTCTGGCCCGCAGACTACGCCACCGACATCGACGCCACGGAAAATGTCTACCGGGCCTGGGTCTACAAGTTCATCTCCGGCGAAGCCAAGATGGATCAGTGGGACCAGTTCGTGTCCGAATGGAACAGTGCCGGCGGCGAACACATGACCGAATATGCAAGGACGGTACTGAATGGCAAATGATGCAAAGGGGCTCTCCCTCAAGGGACGGGTCCGTGCGCTTCTCTTTGGCGTCGCCTATGGCGACGCCCTCGGGGCGCCGGTCGAAAAACTCTCCGCTGCCGAAATCCGCGAGCGTTACGGCAGGGTCACCTCGCTCGATACCGAATGGCACCGCATGAGCCAGAGCGAGAGCGCCCGCAACGGCCGGGTGCGCGGCAGCGGCATCGTCACCGACGATACGCTGATGACGCTCTGCCTCATGTCGATCTATGGCGACGTCAAGCGCCATGTCGATGCCTGGGATATGGCCTCCGGCATGGTGCGCGAGATCGCCTGGACGCCGCGCTGGGTGCCGGAACTGCAGCGCGAGGCGATGCTGATCGAGCGCCTTTTCTATCCGGAAAAATGGATCTTCCAGCGCCACCAGCTGTCCAATTGCGATCCGCGCCAGGGCGGGATCGGCAATATGGTGAATTGCGGTGCAGCCATGTATATCGCGCCCGTTGGCGTCGTGAACGCCTGCAATCCGAAGGCTGCCTATGACGAGGCGATCGCCTTCGCCTCCGGCCACCAGCAGAGCTTCGGCCTCGAAGCCGCCGGCGTGCTGGCCGCTGCCATCGCAGCCGCTTTCGTGCCGGGCACGACGCTCGATGCCGTCATCGATGAAGCGCTCGCCGTGGCCAAGGATGGCACGCGCGCTGCCATTGCCGATATCGTCGATGCCGCCCGCATCCTCAAACATGCCGACTACAAGACCGTGGTCGATGAATTCCACAAGATCATCGCGCGCTATTCGCCGATGGGCGACAACGTCAATCACACCGCCCAGAAGGCCGGCATCGCCTCCGACGCCTATCAGCCGTCGCGGCTCAACGCGATCGAGGAACTGCCGCTGGCGCTCGGTTTTGCCATCCTCAACGACGGCGATTTCTACAAGACCATTCAGGATGGCATCAATTCCGGCCGCGACACGGATTCGATCGGCGTCATGGCCGGCGCGATCCTCGGCGCCCTGCACGGTGAAAGCGTGATCGACGCGGCCGCTGCCGCGCAGCTCGACCGGGTCAACAGGCTTGATCTCTTCACGTCTGCCGATGCCTTCACCGAAACGGTCATCGCGATCCAGACGGCCGAGCACGCGCGCGATGCCGCCAAGATCAGGGCGCGCAATGGGCTCGTCGGCCTTGCGGATCAAACTCAGCTTGAACGCCTATAAATTTTGGACAGGACGATGTTGAACACAACTGAGATTTTCGAACGCATTTATTCCGGCTTCATCGGCAAGGCGATCGGCGTGCGCCTCGGCGCCCCCGTCGAGCCGACGATCTGGAGCTATGACCGCATTCGCGGCACCTATGGCGAGGTCACCGAATATCTGCGCGATTTCAAGAATTTCGCCGCCGATGACGACACCAACGGTCCGGTCTATTTCATTCGCGCGCTGCGCGATTACGGGCTCGGCGCCACCGCCGAGGATGTCGGCAAGACCTGGCTGAACTATGCGGCCGAAGAGCACGGCATGTACTGGTGGGGCGGCTTCGGCAATTCCACCGAACACACCGCCTACCAGAACCTGCGCGCCGGCATTCCCGCTCCCCAATCGGGTTCGATCGCCCAGAACGGCACGACCGTTGCCGAACAGATAGGCGGCCAGATCTTCATCGACAGCTGGGGCTGGATCCATCCCGGCGAACCGCAAAAGGCGGCCGATGCCTCCGCGCGTGCGGCAAGTGTCGCCCATGACGGCGAGGGGCTGAACGGCGCCCGTTTCTGCGCTGCCGCGATCGCCCAGGCCTTTGTCGCCAAGAGTATCGAGGAGATCATCGAAACGGGTCTTTCGACGATCCCGGCAAGCTCGCTCTATGCCCGGGTTGCCCGCGCTGTCCTCGCCTTCCACAAGGACAATCCCGGTGATTGGCGCGCCTGCCGCGACATGCTGACGGCCGAATGGGGCTATGACCGCTATCCCGGCGTCTGCCACATCATTCCGAATGCCGGCGTCGTCTTCATGGCGCTGATCTACGGCCAGGGCGACCTGCCGCGCACCGCCGAGATCGCCACCATGGCCGGCTGGGATACCGACTGCAATGCCGGCAATGCCGGCGCGATCGTCGGCACCTTTCAGCAGGTCCAGCCGGGCTGGGACAAGTACCGCAAGCCGATCAACGATTTCGTCGTCGCCTCCGGCGTGACCGGCACGATCAACGTCGTCGATATTCCCTCCTTCGCCCGCGAACTCACCGTGCTTGCACTGCGCCTGCAGGGCAAGGAGCCGCCGGCGCTCTGGGTCGAGGATTTCGAGCGCCGCGGCGTGCGCTTCGATTTCGATGCGCCGGGTGCCACACACGCTTTCCGCACCGAGCCCTTCAACCAGATCGCCGTCAAGGCTTCGAACGAGCGCCAAACGGACGATGCGAGAGGCTCGCTCGAAATCCTGCTCGATCGGCTGGAGCGCGGGCAGGGCGGCCGCATCTTCTGGAAGCCCTTCTATCGCCGCGCCGATTTCGACGATGAGCGCTACCGGCCGATGTTCACGCCGCTTGCCGATGACGGCCAGACGGTCAGGTTCAAGCTCTGGCTCGACCCGTGGAACGGCGACGGCCATCTGCGCGTCGCCCCCTATATCCGCCGCGCCATGACCGGCGCGATCGAGGAGACCGGCGCCTGGCACGTTCCCTCCTCCGAGGGCTGGCAGGACTATGAATTCACCATTCCCGACGGCAAGGGCGAGGCGATCGACGAAATCGGCATCCTCGTCGAGTATTTCGGCCGCCTGAAATTCCTCGGCCGTCTCTTCCTCTCGGAATTCTCCGTCTCCGGCAAGGGCCGCACGGTGATCGACCCGGCCAAGGAAGTGCTGGAATGGGGCGGCATCACCCGCTTCACCTGGAACCGCGGCCACTGGAGCCTGCAGCAGGGCCGCATCCATGCCCATACGGCAAGCGACGCCGATGCCTGGACCGGCAATGCCTATCTGCGGGATGTGCGCGTCAACGCGGATTTGAGACCGCTCTCCGGCGCCTCGCATCTCGTCGTCGCCCGCGCGCAAGGGACCAGTCGTTTCTACGCCGGCGGCTTCCAGAACGGTGAAGCGGTGATCCTGGCCGAAAACCACGGCACGACCATCCTGGCGCGGGCGCCATTCAAGGCGGAATACGGTCGCGACTATCAGGTCAATCTGACGGTCACCGGCGACAGGCTCGCCCTGTCGATCGACGGCAGCCTGGTTCTCGAAGCCGAGGATCAGGCGTTCGGCTACGGCATGGCGGGGCTGCGCATGGCCTCGGCCGGCCGCATGTCGATCGGCCGGCTCGAGATCGTCGAGCTGTAGCGCCAAGGGGAGGAAGAACATGTCGGAGATCGAACTCAGGAATGTCGGCAAGAGCTATGGCAGCGTCGCCGTGCTCAACGATATCTCGCTCGATATGGGCGACGGCGAATTCGTCGTCCTCGTCGGCCCCTCGGGCTGCGGCAAGTCCACGCTGCTGCGCATGATTGCCGGGCTGGAGGATATTTCCGCCGGCGAGATCACCATCGGCGGCAAGGTCGTCAACGACATGCCGGCAAAAGAGCGCGATATCGCCATGGTCTTCCAGTCCTATGCGCTCTATCCGCACATGAAGGTCGCCGAAAACATGAGCTTCGCCCTGAAGCTTGCCGGCGCCCCGAAGGCGGAAATCCGCAAACGGGTCGAGGAGGCTGCCGGCATCCTCGGCCTTGAAAAACTGCTGGACCGCCTGCCGCGCGAGCTTTCGGGCGGTCAGCGCCAGCGTGTCGCCATGGGTCGCGCCATCGTGCGCGATCCGCGCGCCTTCCTGTTCGACGAACCGCTCTCCAATCTCGATGCCAAGCTGCGCGTCAAGATGCGCAGCGAAATCAAGAAGCTGCACCAGCGCCTCGGCAAGACCACGGTCTACGTCACCCACGACCAGACCGAGGCAATGACCATGGCCGACAAGATCGTTGTGCTGAACGGCGGCAAGGTGGAACAGGTCGGCGCGCCGCTGACGCTCTACAACGACCCCGCCAATCTCTTCGTAGCCGGCTTCATCGGCTCTCCGGAGATCAACCTGATCCCGGCGACGATGGGACAAGGGGCGGCCATGACGGCAAGCGGCGTCGCCCTGCCGCTCACCAACCCGCTGCGGCCGGGCTCGGACATCGTCTACGGTATCCGCCCGCAACATATCACGCTTGCCACGGATGGGGTGCCCGGCCGGATCAGCCTCGTCGAGCCGACTGGCGAGGACCAGGAACTCGTGGTCGACATGGGGGGCGAAGACATTTCCGTCGTCGTTCACGGCGGTCGGCTGCTCTCGGCCGGGCAGGACGTGAAGCTGTCGATCGATATCGACAAGGTGCTGCTGTTCGACAGGGCGACCGGCGAGCGCATCCGATGACAGGACATTCCCAAAGACAGTTCGACCCTGCAGCGAAAGGCCCGCTTGCCGGCATCCGGGTGCTCGACCTCTCCCGTCTCGTCGCCGGCAACATGCTGTCGCTGCAGCTTGCCGATTTCGGCGCGGATGTGGTGAAGATCGAGCCACCTTCAGGCGATCCGCTGCGCGACTGGAAGGATGACGGCCACTCGCTCTACTGGAAGACCTATAGCCGCAACAAGCGCTCGGTCATGCTGAACCTGCGCGAGAGACCGGCGATGGACGCGCTCTGGGCGCTGATCGAAACGGCCGACGTCTTCATTGAGAATTATCGTCCCGGCACGCTGGAAGAAATGGGGCTTGCCCCTGACGTCCTCCATGCCCGCAATCCCGATCTCGTCATCGTGCGCATTTCCGGCTTCGGCCAGACCGGGCCTTATGCGCAGTTTCCCGGCTTCGGAACGATCGTCGAGGGCATGAGCGGCTTTGCCTATCGCACCGGCTTTCCCGATCGCGAGCCGGTGCTGCCGCCGCTCGCACTTGCCGACATGATCGCCGGCGTCTACGGCAGTTCGGCGACCGTCACGGCGCTGTTTGCCCGCGACCGCGGCCTGTCGCGCGGCCAGGTGATCGATCTCTCGCTGCTGGAGCCGATGTTTTCGGTGCTCGGGCCGGAAGCGGCGATCTACAAGGTCACCGGCAAGGTCAAGGAACGCGTCGGCAGCGCCTCGAACACCGCCGCTCCCCGCAATGTCTACCGCTGTCGCGACGGTAAATATGTGGCGCTGTCGGGATCGACACCGCAGGTCGCCCGCCGCATCTTCGACATCATCGGCCGCAGCGACATGAATGACGATCCGCGCTTTGCCACCAATTCGGCGCGCGTGAACAATCGCGCGCTGGTGGACGAAGCCGTGGGTGGCTGGTTTGCAGGGCATGATCATGACGAGGCACTGCAGATCATGCGCGATGCCGGCGCCACCGTCGGCCCGATCTACAGCATCGCCGATGCCGCCGAAGACGCGCATTTTTCCGGGCGCGAGATCATCGTCGATGCCGAGGACGGTGAATTCGGCAGCCTGCCGATGCACAATATCGTCCCCCGTCTTTCCGCTACGCCGGGCGTCTGGCGCCGGCCGGCACCGTCACTTGGTCAGCATACGGCGGAAGTGCTTGCCGAAGCCGGCCTTGATGCCGCTGCGATCGACGCCATCGTGAAGGGAAGCGGTGCATGAGATTTCGTTCGCTCCTCTATGTGCCCGCCTCCTCCGACCGGTTCATCGCCAAGGCGCATGAGCGGGGGGCGGACGCGATCATTCTTGATCTGGAGGATTCAGTAGCCCCCGCCGAGAAGGAGGCCGCCCGCGCGAGGCTGACCGAGGCCGTCGCCTCCGTCGGGCGCAATGGCGCTGTTGTCTTCGTCCGCATCAATTCCGAACCCGAGTTGCAGATGCCGGACGCCGAGGCCGCCTGCCGGGCCGGCGCCTTCGGCCTTTACGTCGCCAAGACGCGCTCGCTCAGCCGCCTGCACCTTCTTGCCTATCACCTGCAGACGCTGGAGCGCGAACTCGGCCGCGAGCAGACGTGGTTCGTGCCGCTCATCGAGGATGCCGCCGCCGTGCTCGATGCGCGCTCCTTTGCCGGCTGTCAGCGGGTTCTTGCCCTTGCCGCGGGCGGCGAGGATCTGGCCGCCAGCATGGGGGGCGAACCGTCGCCGGACGTGCTGCGCCTGCCGAAGCTGATGGTGCATATGGCGGCAAAGGCCGAGGGCAAGCTCTCCTTCGGCACGCTTACGACGGTCGCCGACTACGGTGATCTCGAAGCGCTCGACGCCGCGGCGCAGGAGGCCAGGCGCCATGGTTTCGATGGAGCGAGCTGCGTCCATCCTTCCGCGGTTGCCATTCTCAACGCCGCTTTTTCGCCGAGCCCGGAAAGGCTTGACTGGGCGCGCCGTGTCATCGAGGCTGCCGAGATCGCCGGGTCAGCCGGCAAGGGTGCCATTTCGCTCGACGGAAAGATGATCGACGCGCCTGTCGTCGCGAGGGCGCGTGCGCTGCTGTCGCAGTGATGCTGGCATGCGGGATCAAGCCCAACCGGGAGTGCGAAATAAACGGCAGGAACGATAAGAAGCATCCAACACACCAGGCCAGCCAGCGCAACGCCAGTGGGCCGTATGAATGGAAAAACGTCGGGCCGTTGCGTCGGTAAGCGACGGTGGCGAGACCGTTACGGGTTTGCCTCTATGTGGGGGCAAAGAACCCTCGCACGCTGATCCGGTTCGGGCCGACAGGCGCGCCGGGTCGTAGCCGAAGCTCGCACTGCGCAAACTGCGAGTACTTAATAGGTGAGCTTCGGATACCAGTTCGTACCGCGACCGGCTGGTGTCATGTCCAGAATGTTCCAGAGCGGCGCGATGTCGACGGCTCCTCTCGGATCCTGTCCGGGATCTGCCGCCTCGGCAGGCATTTCGGCACTATAGAACACGCGGACCTCGTTTCCGTCCTTCTGATAGACGGTAAGCCCCGGATACTCGTTGCCTTTGGCGTCGAGCAGACCCAGATCTCTCGCATAGTCGTCGCCGACGGTCTGAGCGAAATCGAGGTCGCGCCAGCCGCGCTCCATTGCGAACGCGCGCTGCCTCTCGACCGGGCTGCGACCGATGATTTTGAACGCGACCCGCTGCTTGACATCGGCGCCGTTGCCGTTCGCTCCGCCCAGGAAATTTGTGCACATCGGGCAGGGTCGTTCGCGCTGCGGACCGAACATCCAGAAATAAGTCACGAGCGTATCGTGATGTCCGAACATTTCGGCCAGACCGGTCTCGCTGCCGTTCTCGTCCTTGAAGCGATAGTTCTTTTCGACGACCGGGCCGGGAGGCAGCCGCCTGCGTTGCTCCGCAAGCCTCGTCAGATGCCGCCGAACTTCGATCTCTTCTGCCAAAAGCGCCATTCTTGCCTTGGCGTAGTCGGCTGTTTCGTTTGCGAACCTGCTTGCGCGTTTCGCGGCTAGCTCCGTTGCCGGTCTCAATTCGCCCATGTCCATGTGATTTCTCCCTTGAACTGCTTGTTCGCCTCACATCCATAGACGTACGACAAAATTCGTTATCGACAAGGACGATCGATTTTTTGCCAATCGCATCTAGAGGCTCATCCGCCATATCGAGGAGCGCCGCATCAATCTCGGCTTCTTCCGGCCGGTGGAGAATATCGGCTCGTTGCGTTTCTTCTCGATTGCCCATGAGCGCTATCTGTTGGCTGTCGCCAAGGAGAGCCCGCTGTCATTTAAGAGCGAGATCGATCTCGAGGATCTGGTGAGAAGATCATCTCCTTTTCCCGTCAGAACCTCTCCTACAGCGAGCGCTATTTTGCGGAAGTGTTCGAGGAACACGATCTGACCGACAATGTCGCTTACACCTGCGACGACACCTTCTCGCTGGTGTCGCTGGTCTCGGTCGGTCTTGGCATCGGCTTGGTGCCGGAATGGACGCAGGATGTGCCGAACCGGGGGCGAGTTCAAAAAGGTGAGGGGCATCGATTTCAAGATCGGGCTCGGGGTCGCCTGGAACCGGGAGGACCCGACCGCCGGCCGCGACGATATCATTGATATTGCCCGGTCGCTCGCACGGCCGGGCAGGTGAGGGGTGTCAGAAGATTGGCAGACGCGCCTGTTCGTCGTGCCGCAAACGGTCGTTGAATTCAGCTTCAAGCAAGCGACCTGGGGTTTATTCTTCGGAAGAAGCACCACACCTTCAGATTGATCGCACATGGAGCCGACACATGATGGACAACCGGATTGATGCGAAGATTGCGAGCCAACAGGAATATGCCTTGAAACTCCTGCAGGCATCGACCGATCGCGACCCTGACTCTATCGCCGTGTCGACGACAACATTGCCGAATCTGGCGCTGGATCTCGCCATCGGCGACACCAAGACACGATTCTTGCGCATCATCCTCGATGCCCTCGGCAATGCCGACGTTACAGTGCGTATCGATGACGGAAAGGCGTCGGTCCAGACCGGCTCCGGCAATGACACGATATCGGTAGAGGCGGCCTGGGCCACGGTGCAGGCCGGTGCCGGCGACGATCGCATCACCGTCAAGACGTCGGGCCTATACGCTTTTTCTGACGGCATGTTGGTGTCGTCCGTGGACCTCGTTCGGGGCGAAGCGGGCAAGGACATCATCAACGTCAGTAGTCATGGCCTGATTGACCGAACGGAAGGTGGCGAGGGCGATGACGTCCTCGTCATTTCCGGTAACGGAAGCGTCGATCGCACCGAAGGCGGATCGGGCAACGATAGGATCTTCATATCGAACGCATCAGGCATCGACTGGGGCATGTCCGGGATCAATCGCACTGAAGGCGGAGACGGCGACGATGAGATCTACCTTCGAAGCGAAAACGATGTGTTCATCGCAGATGGTGGTGATGGCAATGACAAAGTCTTCGTCGAGGCCCAGGACACGGTTTGGTACGTCGATGGCGGGGAAGGGGACGACGACATGACGATTCGATCCCTGAGCGCCGCATTCATCGACGGCGGCCACGGCGACGACACGATACACATCGCTGCTACTGCCACCTATATCTCCGGGGGGAAAGGAAACGATCATCTTATTCTTGACACACCCGGAGGGCGGGCCACCGTCGATATGTTCGAAGGCGATGGCCATGACCTCGTCGAAATCAACGGGACACTCGAAATACGACGTAACGGGATTGACGGTGCTGCGCTGAGCGAAAGTGACATCTCGGTTGCGAAAAACGATGACGGTACAGTGTCTGTAAAATTTCCGGGGAGTGATGATGCGGTGACTGTAAAGTTCACCGGCGCGGCAGCCGAAGCGACGGGTTTTGATGTCGAGCTTGCCGGCAGCTCGCTCATTATCACGCCGAAGACAGAGGCCGGCATTGTCTGATACCAATGAGACCGCAAAATATACGGATGCCTGTTCCTGAGCTTGCCTTCCAGCAGATGTAGACGGGCATCACCGCCCGTCCTCATTCGGGAACTTTCCCCTACGATGCCCGCGCTGGTCCGTATCCATTCTCGCCGATACCAGTAATGCCGCCGGACGACTCGAAGTCGAACATTCGCTGCGTGACGAGCGCAGCGGCACCTCTCGCCCACGAATTATCCTCCCAGTCCGGAAGGATTGGAGGGGGACTGCGAAAGGTGCGCAGCGAAAAGGCTTCACGTAACGGCGCCAGGAAATATTCTCCGAGCGAAACCGCTTCGCCTCCAGCGACAATCACTTCCGGGTCGGTGACGTTGACGAGGTTTGCGAGCGCCGTGCCGATCCCGCGGCCAGCCTCCCCGACAATGGCAACCGCGGCCGGATCCTCGGCAACCAGTGCCTGGCGCAATTCGGGTGCGCCGAGGTCCTCGCCTCCGCCTCTTGCCTCTTTCCATCGTCGCAGGATCGATGCTTCGGAATGATAGGCCATCAGACAGCCGCGCTTGCCGCACTCGCAAAGACGTCCGTTTTCTTCAAAAAGCGTGTGGCCAAATTTGCCGGCCGCGCCATTGGCACCGCGATAGAGCTTTCCCTCGATGACGAGGGCGCAGCTTATGCCGACGCCGACTGCCAGCACCGCCATGTTGCGATGCTGGCGTCCAAGACCGAAAAGCTGCTGGGCGATCGCATAGGCATTCGTGTCGTCCTCCAGCCAGACGGGGACGTTGACTCGCCGGGCAAGCAGCGAGGCGAGGGGGACGTTGTCCCAGTTGAACCGATGGCTTCTGACGCAGATCGTCTGTTCGTGATTGATGACACCCGGCATCGATATGCCGATGCCGGCGATTTTTGCTTGCGGGCGTTCGGCAAGCCCGATCAGCCGCGGCACCGTCACCGCCAGTAGATCGGCGACATCATCGGGTGCCTTGCTTGGCATCGGGATGCGGATCGCAGCGATGGGATTTGTCGCGAGATCAGTTGCAACGCACTCCACTGTATCGGCCATCAGCTTGAAGCCGATCGCCACTCCATGATCGTAGTCAATTTGCACCGGTGTCGGTCGACGGCCGGTAGAACCGGAGACTGCCTTTCCCTCGATGACAACACCTTCTCCCATAAGATCTGCGACAACAAACGTAACGGCGGCAGGACTGAGCTGAGTTATCGTCGCGAGTTCTGCGCGGCTCTTTGGCCCATCTTGTCTGAGCAGGTTCAGGATCAGACGGCGGTTCATGGCCCTGGCGGTCGTCTGGTCACTTTTGAGCTTCACGGCAGAGTTCCTTTATTTTTTAAATAAACTATTGCGACCCTGTCTGATCTATGCATAAATTTGCCCCGTCGATCAACTCGGAATGAAGCGGTCGGCACGTTGAATGCCCGGCGTCTCCGTTTTGGAGGACGGACGCCGGGACGTGTTGATCAGCTCAACTGGGAGGAATTCAATGGCATTTTCCAAGCATTTTACATCGACCACAAGACGAACATTCTTGAAGAGCGCCGGCGTCATGTCCGCTGCCGCGGTCGCAGGCAGTTTTCCGATTCCGGCCATTGCCCAGGCCCAGGAAATCAATGTGATTTCGGCCGAAAGCAACGGCAAGGCGCTCGAAGCACTGAAAAAGATCGCAGAAGACTTCGGCAAGCAGGCCGGGACCAAGGTCGTCATCAACAATATGGACCACGAGGCCCACAAGACCGCGATCCGCAACTATCTGACTGCCGGCGCGCCTGATGTCTGCTTCTGGTTTTCAGGCAATCGCATGCGCGCCTTCGTCAAGCGCGGCCTCTTCGACGACATTTCTGATCTGTTCGAGAAGGAAAAGTACAAGGACGTGCTCGGTGCCAGCACCGGCGCCGTCACAGTCGACAACAAGCAATACGGCCTGCCGACCGGTGGCACGCTCTGGGGGCAGTTCTATCGCAAGGACGTCTTCGACCAGAACGGGCTGACGGTGCCGACGACGGCAGATGAATTTGCCGCCTATTGCGATAAGGCGAAGGGTGCCGGCCTAACGCCGATCGCCATCGGTACGAAGGAGCTCTGGCCTGCCGCCGGCTGGTTCGACCAGATGAACCTGCGCATCAATGGTCTCGACAAGCACATGGCGCTGATGGACGGCCAGATGAGCTATCTCGATCCGGCCTTGACGCCTGTCTTTGACCAGTGGGAAGCGATGATCAAGAAGGAAGTGTTCACGCCGAATCACACGTCCTTCGGCTGGCAGGAGGCTGCGGCCCTGCTTGCCCAGAAGAAGGCCGGGATGATGAATCTCGGAGCGTTCCTGAGGGCGGCCTTCACCGAGGCGGATCTGCCGCAGCTGTCTTTCGCACCATTCCCGACGCTTGACGCCAGCGTTCCGCGCTTTGAGGAATTCTCGCTGAACTCTGTCCACATCCCGGCAAACGGCAAGAACAAGCAGGGCGCGCGTGAATTCCTCGCCTATTTCTACAAGCCGGAAAATCTCGCGACCTATCTGGAGCCGGGCGGCAATGTGCCGCCGCGCAGCGACCTGCCGCCAAGCAAGGATCCGCTGGTCAATGCAGCAGTGGAATCCCTGAAGCAGGTGAAGGGCACTTCGCAATATTACGACCGCGACAGCGATCCTGATATGGCCCAGGCCGGTCTCGTCGGCTTCCAGGAATTCATGGCCAAGCCTGAGCGTCGGCAGGCGATCCTGCAGCGCCTAGAAGGCACGCGCAAGCGTATCTACAAGATCTAGTTCTCCTCCCGACGACCGGGGAGCGGAATTGCGGTTCCGCTCCCTCATTTCCTCTAGAGGTTCTGGACAATGTTGATGTTATGGCGCCGCCAGCGATGGTGGCTCACCCCGACTTTGCTGATCGCTCCCGCGATCCTCCTGTTTTTTACGGTCATTCTTCTGTCGGCCGTCCGCAGTCTCTGGATCAGTCTGCATGACTGGGACGGGATGGGGCCGATGACGTGGATCGGTTTTGGCAATTACGTCGAGCTCTACAACGATCCGCAATTCTACACGTCGCTGAAGAACAATCTGATCTGGCTCCTCATGTTCATGGCGGCACCGCCGCTGGGGCTGGCCATCGCGCTGCTCGTCAATCAGAAGATCCGCGGCATGCGCTTCCTGAAGTCGTTGTTCTTCATCCCGCTGGTGCTCGCCTCGGTGACGGTCGGCGTCGTCTTTACGTGGGTCTATACACCAGAATTCGGGCTGCTTGCCTTGATCTTCAAGGCGTTTGGAGCGACCGCACCCGCCGTGCTTTCCGACGAACATTTCGTCACCTTCGCGATCGTCATCGCGGCGCTCTGGCCGCAGGTCACCTTCTGCATGGTGCTCTATCTCGCCGGCCTCAACAATCTGAGCGAAGAGCTGATCGGTGCGGGGCGCGTCGATGGCGCCCGAGGCTGGAACATGCTTTGGCATATCGTCCTGCCGCAACTGACCCAGGTGACCTTCATCGCCATTGCGGTCACTGTCGTCGGCGCACTTCGCTCCTTCGACATGGTGTCGGTGATGACGCGCGGCGGACCGTTCGGCTCCTCATCGGTGCTTGCCTATCAGATGTTCGAGCAATCGATCTTTTCCTACCGTTTCGGCTATGGCGCGGCGATCGCATCGGTCCTTTTCGTGATCATGGCGGCCTTCATCATCTGGTATCTGTCGCGGATCGTCCGCACGGAAGAAAGGGGCGGCTGATGTATCCTCGTCCAATTCCCGAGACGGCCGTCTGGCAGCGCCGCTTCTACTTCCTCGCCGTCCTGGTCGTGCTCCTGCTCTGGCTCTGCCCGCTCTTTGCGATCATCCTGACGTCGTTCCGCTCGACGAGCGATGTCATGGGCGGCAACCTGTGGGGCTGGCCGACGGAGTTCGGCCTGATCGACAACTATAAAGCCGTCTTCACCCAGACGCCGATGGCACAGTATTTCATCAACAGCCTGACGATCACGATCCCCTCGGTTATCGGCGTCCTCGTCCTGAGCACGCTTTCTGGCTTCGTGCTTTCCCGATATCGATTTCCCGGCAACATGCTGATCTTCGCGCTCTTCGTCGGTGGCAACTTCCTGCCGCATCAGATCATGATGATCCCGGTGCGCGATCTGATGGTCAGGCTCGATCTGATCGACACGACGACGGCCCTGATCATCTTTCACGTCGCCTTCCAGACGGGTTTTGCCACCCTCTTCATGCGCAATTTCATCGCCGCATTGCCCGATGAACTCTTCCAGGCTGCAAGGGCTGAAGGCGCAAGTCCCTTCCAGACCCTCATCCACGTCGCAGTGCCGCTGGTGCGCCCAGCACTTGCAGCACTCGCGATCCTGCTCTTCACCTTCATCTGGAACGATTATTTCTGGGCCGTCGTGCTGACGGTCAGCGATTCCGTCAAGCCGGTGACGGCGGGCCTTGCCAATCTTCGCGGCGAATGGGTCTCGGCCTGGAACCTCATCTCGGCCGGAACGATCGTCGTCGCCGTGCCACCGGTCGTGATGTTCTTCCTGATGCAGCGCCACTTCATCGCGGGCCTGACGATGGGAGCGGTCAAGGGATGATTGCCTCCACGAACCCGCACCTTAGATCTCGAAAAGCAGAGAGCCAGGAAGCATGACCAGCCTCGAACTGCGACAGATAAACAAGAATTACGGCGCCTATCACGCCTTGCGCGGCATCAATCTTTCGGTGGAGGAAGGCGAGTTCATCGTCATGGTCGGCCCGTCGGGCTGCGGCAAGTCGACCCTCTTGAAGACGATCGCCGGTCTCGAAGGCATCACCTCCGGCGAGATCCGCATCAACGGACGCGACGTCAGCCGCAAGGAACCTGGCGACCGCGGCATTGCCATGGTCTTCCAGTCTTATGCGCTCTATCCGCATATGACGGTCGCCGAGAATATGGGTTTCGGCCTCCGCATGGCCAAGCGGCCGAAAGCGGAGATCGACGCGGCGGTGGCCCGCGCCGCCAGGATCCTGCGCATCACCGACCAGCTCGACAAACGCCCCAAGCAGCTCTCCGGCGGCCAGCGCCAGCGTGTTGCAATCGGACGGGCGATCACCCGTTCGCCCGAGGTCTTCCTGTTCGACGAGCCGCTGTCGAATCTCGATGCGGCGCTGCGCACGCAGATGCGTGTAGAGCTTTCGAGCCTGCATGCCGAGCTCGGTGCAACGATGGTCTATGTCACCCACGACCAGGTCGAGGCCATGACGATGGCAAGCCGGATCGTCGTCCTGAACCAGGGCATCATCGAGCAGGTGGGCTCGCCTCTCGAGCTTTATCGCAATCCCGACAATCTGTTCGTCGCGGGCTTCCTCGGGGCGCCGCGCATGAACTTTCTTTCCGTCACGGTCGACCGCGTATCGGGCCACGAGATCCGCGTTTCCGCGCCGGGCCTTGCACCATTGACAGTCGAACTGTCGGAACCCTCAGCGCTCGCGAAAGGTACGGAACTGACGCTCGGTGTACGTCCCGAAACCATCTCCGTGGTCTCCGACGGGCAGCCGGGGGCCTTGAACGGCGTGGTGCGTCTCGTCGAGCATCTGGGTCGGGAGACGATCCTCTACGTGGATGCCGGCGAACTCAGGACCGTCGCTTCGGAAAGCGGGACGGGAAATATCACGGTTCAGTTGAGCTATGTCGCGCCCTTCAAGGCCGATCAGCCGGTGACGCTCAAGCTCGATCCGACCGAACTCTATCTCTTCGCGCCGGATGGCGGACGCACGATCAGCGCCCGCAAGGCAATCATCGACAAATAGCAATCAGGATCCTCGCCGTGTCTGAACAGAAATCTGCGACAATTTCCGCCTGGAACCCGGTCAAGACCGATCGATTCCTCGTTGGCGCCCCTCACTATCCCGAGCATGTCGACGAGAGCTACTGGGAGCGCGACGCCGAGCGCATGGCCAAGGCCGGCTTCAATGTCGTGCGAATGGCCGAATTCGCCTGGCATATTCTCGAACCCGAACTCGGGCGCTTCGATTTCGACCTGTTCGACCGGGCGATCGCCGTTCTTGCTCGCCACGGCATCGATACGATCATGTGCACGCCGACGGCGACCCCGCCACGCTGGCTGACGGCCGCCCATCCCGAAATCCTGCGCGTGGACGGGAAGGGGCGGTCAATGAGCCACGGGTCGCGCCAGCATTGCGATACGGCAAGCCCGGTGTTTCGCGAGCATAGCCGCCGCATTACGAGGGCAATGTCCGAACACTATCGCGACAATCCCCATGTCGTCGGCTGGCAGACCGACAACGAGCTTAACACGAGCATGCCGGAGAGTTTCTCAAAGGCGACACTCAGCGAATTCCAAGCATATCTTTCCGACAAATACGGCACGATCGACAAGCTCAATCACGCCTGGGGCGGAGATTTCTGGGCAACCGCCTATCAGGGTTTCGACCAGGTCGTTCTGCCGATCGAATTCGGGCCGACCTTTCCAAGCCCCGGCCATCTCCAGGACTACCATCGCTTCCTGGCCTTTTCGACGGCCCGCTTCCAGCACGACCAGGTCGAGATCCTACGCGCCGTCAAATCGTCCTGGTTCGTCTTCCACAACCTTGGAGGCCTGCGCGACATCGATTTCCGCGGACAGTTCACCACTGATCTCGATTTCGTCGGCTACGACATCTATCCGCTACTCTATGACGAGTTCCAGCGCATCGGCAATCACGCCAAGGTCCAGGCGCTTCATCTCGACATCTGCCGCGGATTTTCGGGCAACTACATCGTGCCCGAACAGCAGTCGAACTTCGGCAGCCAGCCGGGCTTCTGCACGCTGACGCCGGAACCTGGAGAGATGCGGCGCATGGCGATGTCTTCGGTTGCCCGCGGTGCGGACGGTTTGATGTTCTTCCGCTGGCGTCCCGCCCATTTCGGCGCTGAGATCTACTGGATGGGTATCATCGATCACGACGACGTCCCTCGCCACCGCTACGAGGAGGCGAAACAGTTCGCCATCGAGATGACGGCGCTGCAGGACAAGATCCTCGGCACCTATGTGCGCATGGACGTTGGCATCGCCGGGTCGGATTTCGACAACCAGGAGGCCCACAAGACCTATCCGATCGGTTTGCCGAGCCCGCAGGACGATGCGGTCCTGCTTCACCAGTATTGCTATGATCGCGGCATTGCCTGCGGCTTCATCCATCCGGAAGACGATCTTTCGAAGCTGAAGCTTCTCTATGTGCCGCACTGGGTGATGTGGAAGGACGAATGGACCGAGCGGCTGAAGGCCTTCGCGGAGAAGGGCGGTACCGTCGTGGTCGGCGCCCGCACGGGAACCCGCGACGAGAACAATCACGTCATCAGGCAGACCGCACCTGGAACTTCGCTTTCGAAACTGACGGGTGTGCAGGTGGAGGATTTCGGACGGCTTGCCGCACCCGGAGCGAAGGGCCTCTTCGACGTCATGGAGCGCTCCGGCGGTCTGGTCGTGCCTCCGAACAGACCCGCGGAATCCCATCGCCGCGAACGTCGCTTCAAAATCGGCAATCGTGAACTGACGGCCGGTTATTTCTACGAAAACCTGACCGTCGACGCCGGCGTCGAGACGATCGCGGTCTGGTCCAACCGCTACGCCGACGGAATGGCGATGGCAACCTCAAACACCGTCGGCAAAGGCCGGGTCGTCTATCTCGGCACCTATCTCACGCCGGACCTGACGGAGGCACTATCGGAGCGCCTGTTTGGCGAGGCCGGTATCGAACCGCTAATCGCCGACCTGCCGGAGGGCGTCGAAGTCACGATGCGGATGAACGCAGATCGCCGGCTCCTCTTCATCCAGAATTACACGGACAAGCCGACCGTCCTGTCACATGTTGCGGCCGGGGTCGATCTGCTCGATGCCGGCAAGCCGGTCGATGGTCACCTCTCACTCGAGGGCTACGGCTGCGCCGTGGTCCAGCTTTCCTAGACATACTGTGGCTGAGAACGCCGACCGACCTGAAGGGTAGGAAAACGACATGACCGATATGGATAGAATTCGCTGGGGCATCCTTGGCCCCGGCAGGATCGCTGGCGACTTCTTTGCAGGTGTCACGCAATCGAGGACAGGCCGGGTGGATGCAATTGCCACTCGCGACCCGGGCCGAGCAGGCCTTGCCGAGCGCTTCCCCGGTGCACGGATACTCGAGGGCTACGAGGCGCTCCTAGCAGACGGGGAAATCGATGCGGTCTATATTGCGACGCCGCATCCGACGCATGCGGAATGGGCAATCAAGGCAGCAAAGGCCGGAAAACATGTGCTCTGCGAGAAGCCGATCGGCCTGTCGGCAGCAGAGGCGGAAGCCATGCAGACGGCCGCGCGCGAGGCCGGCACCTTCCTCGGCGAAGCCTATATGTACAGGCTGCACCCGTTGACGCTGAAGCTGATCGAGCTTCTCGAGGCCAAGGCGATCGGCGATGTCCGCATGATCAAGTCGAGCTTCGGTTTTGCCAAGCCGTTTGAACAGGAGCACCGGCTGTTTGCCAATGATCTTGCCGGTGGCGGCATTCTCGATGTCGGCGGCTATCCCGTCTCGATGGCAAGGCTGATCGCCGGCATCCACGAGGCGGGCGGCATCCTCGAGCCGGACCAGGTCTTCGGCGTCGGGCATCTCGGCTCAACCGGCATCGACGAATGGAGTGCGGCCATCCTGCGTTTCCCGAACGGCATCATTGCTGAAGTCGCCTGCTCGGTCTCACTTGTCCAGGACAACGTGCTGCGGATCTTCGGGACTGCCGGATCGATCGAGATCGATCATTTCTGGTTTGCCGCTGGCAAACAGGGCGGCACTGCGGTCATCAGGCTCTTCGATGCGGCCGGCAAACGGCAGGACATCGACGTCGACGAGCCGCGGCACGTCTACAGTTTCGAAGTGGATGCGGCGGCCGAGGCGATCCGTGCAGGACGCCAGGAATTTGCCTATCCAGGCATGTCAGCTGCCGACACGCTTGGTAATCTCAAGGTCATGGACAAGTGGCGCGCCGCCATCGGGCTTGAATATGCGCTGGAAACGCCGGCCGTCAGAACGAGGACACTGACCGGGGAACAGCTCCGCCGCAAGGATGTGATCGTTCCAAGGGGACATATTCAGGGGGTGGAAAAGGAGACATCGATGCTGGCTCTCGGCATGATGCTGTTTTCGACCTTCCCGGCAGCCTCGATCGCTCTCGATGCATTCTTCGAAGCCGGCGGCAATCTCATCGACTCCGCCTTCCAGTATGGCGGCGGCACGCAGGACCGGCTGATTGGCGAATGGGTTCGCAGCAGAGGCGTGAGGGATGAGGTAGTGATCATCGAAAAGGGGGCGCATTCGCCGCTCTGCTATCCCGACGTGATCGCCAAGCAGCTGGCGACCAGCCTGGAGCGGATGCAGACCGACCATGTCGACGTCTATTTCATGCATCGCGACAATCCCGACGTGCCTGTCGGCGAGTTCGTTGATGCCATGGATGCGGAGGTGAAGGCCGGGCGCATTCGCGGACCGATCGGCGGATCGAACTGGACGCGGGAACGCATGGACGAGGCGATCGCCTATGCCGAACGCACAGGCAGGACCAGACCAAGCGTGCTGTCCAACAACTTCTCGCTGGCCGAGATGGTCGATCCGGTCTGGGCGGGTTGCATCGCTTCTTCCGACGCCGGCTGGAAGAGCTGGTTGAGGGAGCGACGGGTCACAAACTTTGCCTGGTCGAGCCAGGCGCGCGGCTTCTTTACGGACAGGTCCGGGCCACGGAAATTCGACGATCGGGACCTCGCTCGCGCCTGGTATTCCGACCTGAATTTTCAGCGTAAGGGCCGCGCAGAAGAGCTCGGCAGGCGCCTTGGCAAGGATCCGATCCAGATCGCGCTCGCCTATGTCCTCAGTCAACCCTGGCCGGTCATTCCCCTGATTGGGCCGGCAAGCCTCGCAGAGCTTCGCCACAGTCTTGCAGCCTCTGCCATCCAACTGTCCCCCGAAGAAGTGCGGTGGCTGGAAGATGGGGCTGGGGACGCGACCGCGGAAGCAATGCAAGACATCGGCCGGGCCGCTCACTGAGGAGTTCTACGATGCGCGAAGCACTTATCGTTTGGGACGGCTGGATCGGGCATGAGCCGGAGCAATGCGCTGCAATCGTCAAGGACATGTTGGAAGGTGAAGGATTTTCGGTCGCTGTCGAAACGGCGACAAGCGTCTTTGCCAGCGAAGCGATGTATGATTTCAGCCTGGTCGTCCCGATCATCACCATGTCGAAGATCGAAAAGGACGAGGTTGCTCCCGCCTATCGAGCGCAATTGAGGGGGGTGTCGGCGTTGCTGGATACCATGGCGGAGCGGGAGACAGCTTCCGTGAATCAACGGAATACCAGTTCATTGACGGTGCTGCGCTCAGCGAAAGTGACATCTCAGTTGCGAAAAACGATGGCGGTACAGTGTCTGTAAAATTTCCGGGGAGTGATGATGCGCTGACTGCAAAGTTCACCGGCGCGGCAGCCGAAGCGACGGGTTTTGATGCCGTGCTTGCCGGCAGCTCGCTCACTATCACGCCGAAGACAGAGATTTCGCGCGACAGGCCGGTACCGGGTCCAACGCGCGCCGCCGATAATGACGCCGGCCCAAGGCGGATAGAGCTGACGCTCGCAGGGCCGAGCTATTGCGAGCGGGTTATCCGGATCCTGGGTGAAGTGGATCCGCCATCGATGCTTTTCGAAGTAAGCTTGCACGGAAACTCGGCATTGTCGTGAGGAAATCGTCGAACAAAACGACCGGGGGTCGTTGACCTGACTTTCGGTGGAGAAAGGGTGATGGAACGATTTTCGTCGCAGCAATGGCGGAAGCGGCAAGACCTGACTAGCCGGAGAGCTGGCGGCGAAGCTCCGGCTTCCCCTTACTCATCTGGACGATCCACTGGTTACCTAATTCATGAGAGCGCCCACGTAACAGGTTGTCGACCATCGCGCTATCGGCCTAAAGCTGCCAACCACGTGGACGCTGCGGCTCTGACGAAGCGTTCGGCATAGCCACGGGTGTTACGATTGCTCAATGTGGGGTGATATCGGATGAAGTAATCCACACCCGTCCATCATAGGCCAGTTCACCGTCCGAGAACTTGCGATCGGCGATGCCCTCATAGACTTGAAGGCACTGAAGGAGGCCTTGCATGATGTCGCCTTCACCGGCAGGCATAGCATCGTCGGTGATGCAAACGGCCTGATGTAGATTTCCTTCCGTCATGATCAGAATGGCATGACCGCCATACAAGCGAATTTTACCTGGCACCGTCACGAGCGACATGGCGTCCTCCTCGAAAATTGCCGGACATTCTTGCTTCTCTTTCCGGAAGCTAGGGAGCTATGGTTAATGAAAGGTTAACGCTTATCAAGTCCGCAATCAGGAGAGCCTGCCACCCTACAAGGTCGAAGCTGAATTTGCCGCAGAAGAAGGCGCCTTCGACGGTTCAGCAGGTATCTGCCGACCTCGGGTACGAATCCATCTCTGCGTTTATCACCACGGTCAAGAAAGCGCTCGGCGCGTCGCCAGCAAAATATTTAAGAAACTTGGACCGATAACAGGCAGGAATCAGATTACACAAGCATCCCACAGGAGATGAAGCATGTTCACGCACGTCATGATCGGCAGCAACGACTTGGAGCGGGCCAGAAGCTTCTACGACGCGACGTTCGCGGCGTTAGGCGGCAAGCCCGGCGAGATGGATGCGAGAGGGCGGCTGATCTATGCACACGAAGGCGGCCGGCTGATGATCACGAAACCGATCGATGGGAAGCCTGCGACCGCGGCCAATGGTGGAACGATCGGTATCGTCGCCGCGAGCCGCGACCACGTTCTAGCGTGGCATGCTGCCGGTACCGCGCATGGAGGCACGGCAATAGAGAGCCCACCTTCGGAGCGTCCGAACGGGGCATTCGTGGCATATCTTCGCGATCCTGACGGCAACAAGCTGAGTGCGAGGTCTCAACCGGCGAAATGACAGGCCGTGCATCGTCTGGTGGACAGCGATTGATTGTTGGAGGCGGGCAGGCGCGCAGCTTCAGCTCCGGGCCGTTTTGTGCCGGGTTCCGCTTTTGGCCGCAGAGGTGGACGACCTGGAGCCGATTCTTTCAGCCACAACCCCAGAACCTCTGACTGGCGCAATTGTCGGTTGCCGCATGGAAAACTCCTCATTACCGCCGGCGACGCCGGCCAATGCGGGATACCCCGGCGTTTCCGCCGGGGCTGCTGTCGTTCACAACCTATTTCTTGCCACCCCAAAGCTCCGGATAGCCAGGCAGGTCCTGGCAGCCGCAAAGCCTGGAATCTAACGGCGGCATGCGCTCGTCGATATAGCTTGCCAGCGTCTCCTGCGTGATCGCCGGCTGAGGCAGGATCCATTCTGGACCCGGCACCTGTTTGCCGTCGAGCACATCAAGAGCGCCGAGGATCGCTGTCCGCCACTGGCAGGTCGGATAGGATGGGCCGATTGCCGTCAGCTTGTCCCTTCTGCCATTTGCGCAAGAAGTCCTGCTGCTCTTCGCCGCTGATGACAGGATAGGGCAGTCCGTCTAATCGCCGACCAAGATGTCAAACCTCGCAACCGACTGCGGTGTTTCTGATATCGCCCTGAAAAACTCAGATCGCTCTCAGGTCCAATAAGGCGCCGACGGCAAGGATCACGGCGAAGGCAACCAATGCTGCGCAACCACACTGCCGCGCAAGTGTTGGCATCTGCGCATGGTGTCCAACAATGAGACTGCCAAGGCCTAGCCAGATCGCTGAGGTCACCACCACGCAGCAGGCGAATGTTGCCATTACGGCAGGTACGCCGGCTTGGACAGCGGGCACGAGGGAGAGGCCGATAATGACGGCCTTCGGATTGAGCAGCGTGGTGATGAAGAATGGACCGAGGCTGAGCCTGTTACGGCCGCCCGATCGTGCCGGAGCCCATAGCTTGAGCGCAAGATAAAGAACCCAGATCGCCGAAATCAGCTTGACGATGCTGGCAATGGTCGGATGGCCATGAAGGAGCGGAGCGGCGATCCCTGACACCGGAACGATGATTGCGAGGTAAGCGAGCAAGACTGCAAAGATAAGCGATAGGAACCGCCGGAGCGTTAGGGCTGTCGACGCCAAGGCGAGAACCGCATTGGTTGGGCCGGGGAGGATCAACAGCGATAAGACGGCGAGTGCGAATGTAGGCAGGTTCATCAGATCCGGTCCTCGATTGTCTAAACCCTTTCTCATGGATTCTGACGGATCGTTTTGATCTGTATCAGTTCGAGGACCGCTCCGGGTGGATCGAGGTTGATCGAGGACGAGCTCCCAGAGGGCGATAGCATTTCGCCGGTCATGCAGGCACATGCGCTCCCCGTTTTGCCGAGCAGCTTCTCCAGCGATGCTCCTAAGAGAGATCTATCAAGCACCCGAAGACACGTTCTGCATCTCTGACGATCTTTCAAAGGCGCCATGTCTCAATCGCAACCGCGCGAACGAATGAGAACTGCTCGAGACCGAGCTTCGCGATATCGCGCGATCAGGACGAGGCCGTCTCGGGAAACTATGCGCCCACGAAGCGTTCGCGCTTTTCGGCCGAAGCGCGTAGCCGGGGTGTAGGTTCGGTCGGGCGGGGAACGGGGGTGATGGTGCCGACATCATGCCACGTCCACAGCGGTTCTGACTGTGAATGACCGCGGCGCCAGCGCCTTACGTCGGTTGCTGTGACGACCAGCGTTTCCGTCCGCCTCCGGTCGCATTTGCCATAGGCGAGCGCAATTTCGCAAAAGTTATGCTGGAACTGGAAAAGCCGCGCCTCGGTCGCGCGCGGTGGCGATGCAACACTCAGCAGCGATCGCCTGGTGACGATCAACTGCCTGATCTGGTTCGCGATTTGAAGATCGATTCGACCGCATTTTTCTGCGTCGTCGAACCGAGCCGAGATGATCGCGTAGTCCATCATGCGCTCCCCGGCATCCAGCACAGTTGTGTCGGTCAGGATCAAGGCCGATCTGCATCGCCGTGCCTGTCCTTTCCGCTGACCTGCTCGTCGTCGAATCCCTTCCTGAAGGCCCGGATGCCATGTGCCACCTCGCCCATGAGTTCTGGGATCCTGCCGCGTCCAAACAGGATGAGGACGATGGCAAGGACGATTAGCCAATGCCAGGTGCTAAAACTTCCCATTCCGATCACTCCTTGCAATATGACGAGCATAAACCATTAGCCTCGACCGTGATTGATCTGGCGCAAATGCGATGATGTCGGTGACAATACCGGTCGACCACTGGCTGGCTTTCACGGACGTGGCCTCCCGCCCGCCTCATTGACGCCAATACGCAGACCGTTCAGTTGGTCGCCGGCAGTCGGCTCCGGCGCGAAGGTCGGCCGTGTCTGCAGGAGAAACATTTCGAGAGCTGCGCGCGATTCCCCGCCGGGCGAGCCGCCACAGCTTATGACCTCGAGCACGTCGACGTGCCGATCCCGGCGGTTTTCTGCCTTCATGATGGAATTTCCCCGGCCTCTTTCGCGAGAAGGGTTTGCTGGGCACCAAGAATGTCTCGCCGATTGGCGACGAAGGCTCTGAGCAGCTGAGAGCCCATTCTTGCCTGCTTTGCCACATCGTCGAAAATCAGAGCCGCTTCCTCGATCTCGCCGATTTCGGAGGCAGGTCCAAACTGCTCGAGTTCCTTCAGAAGTTCCAGGAGCGTGCCGACCTTCGTTTTTTGGCGCAGCGCCGACATGAACAGCTCCTGCACGACGGCGGCTCTTTGTCTTGGAACCAGATGCGCGAGCAATTCACCGATGATGAGGGTGCAGTTGCAGTCGGAATCCGGGTCCTTCGCAAAAGCCTTTATCTGACGCAGAGCAGAGAAGATCCGTCTGTCGCCGGGAGCGTCGCTTTCCGACAGTCTCATCTTCATTGTGCCAAATCCTTTGCGTTTCTCAGGCGCGCGACCCATTCCGCGCCGCTCTTGCCGTGGTGAAACCCGTTCGATAGCGGAATGTCCGGATAGAGATCGCGCAGCCTGGTCAGCGCCTGCCCGGGCTCGATTGCTCCATTCAGCATCCCGCGAAAAGTCGAGGATACTTCGACCATGTCGCAGGTCTGCGGCGACAGCCGAAGCGAACTGACACCCTGTGCCGTCCATTCGTCGGATCGCTCGAGCAGCGCCTGACAGGTATGCGACAGCGTCTGCACGCCGTTCAGGGCGAGAAAGGGCTGGCCTGAAATGGTGTTGACCGTGATGCCATCAGGATCCTCCTGGCAGACGAACTGGCAATTGTCCTTGGTTCGCCCTTTCGAGCGGGCGTGAGCGCAGCGCGCGGAGATGGCGAGCGGCATGCGGCCGAAGGCGAAGACTTCTAGATCCAGATCGGGACAGGTCCGGGCAATGGCGGCGATGGAAGAGGCCGGAAGTTCCGGCGGCAGGCAGATCGCCGTCGCACCATTGGATGCCAGAACGCGTGCGGTCGCTGCATTATAGACATTGATGAACGGTCCAACGGTGTGCGGCCGGCCCTTCAGAAGATAGAGGGCGGAGAGATCATTGGCCTCGACGAGCCTGACATCCTCCTGAGCGAGTGCCCTTTGATAATTCGCCTCGCGATCGAGCGTAACAAGCGCCAGTGTCGAAAGCCTGACCTCTTTTCCTGCGGCCTCCAACCGCTCGATGACGACAGCAAGTTCGGCCTCCATGAAATGCAGACGCTTCGAGCAGATCGTCTCGCCGATGACGACGACATCCACAGGCGCTTCGTCGGCGATCGCGAAATAGAAGTCGCGCCATCGGTCGCTCGGCCAGAGATATTGGAGCGGGCCAAGTGTCAGCTTCATCTCTTACCTCCACCGCTTCTCATAGGCGCCATGCGTCGTCTCCAGTCCCTCGCTGAGGGCCTTGAGACGGGCCATGAGTGCGGGACGATCGGCGGGTGCGGCTTCCATCGTGGCGCGGAGCGTCGAAACGACCTGCGAGATATAAGCCTTGCCGCGTTGGCGCCCCTCTACCTTCAGCGCTGTGACACCGGCTGCCTCGAGTTCGTCCAGCTGGTCCATGACATCGAGAGAAACCGGGTCCTCGAAGGCGTAGGTCTTGCTCTTGCCGATTTCGAAGCGCCCCTTGCAGAGGGTTGGATAGCCGGCCGGTTCCTTCTCGGAGAACCTGTTGATCGTAAACCCGCCCAGTTCCGATACCATGTCGGTACCCTCCTGCCGGTAGCGGACGTGGCTTGCCGGCGAGCAGACGCCGTTCATGTTGGGTGATTTTCCGGTGGCGTAGGAGGAAAGCGAGCAGCGCCCCTCCGCCATGACGCAGAGGCCGCCGAAGACGAAGACTTCAAGCTCGCAAGCTACGCGACGAGCGATGCGGGCAATGTCGGCAACCGTCAGCGTTCGCGGAAGGACAACACGCGCTGCGCCAAAACTTTCGACCAGGTAGGCAAGCGCGTCCGGATTGGAGGCCGAAGCCTGCACGGAAATATGCAGGCGCTGATGCGGGTGACGTTCGGCGACATGGGCCATCAGGCCAAAATCGGCGACGATCAGCGCGTCGGCCCCGGCATCGGTTGCTTCCTGCGCCCGGCGATACCAGAGATCTTCCCGCCCCGCCGTCATGAATGTGTTCAGTGCCACGAACGTCTTGACGCCTCGGGTGCCGGCATAGGAAACGGCCTCTCGAAGCTCCTGCAGATCAAAATTCAAACCTGGGAAGTTTCTGGCGTTCGTTTCGTCGCGAAAGCCGCAATAAACCGCGTCCGCACCTGCATCGACGGCCTCCCTGAAGGACGAGGGGGTTCCGGCTGGGCATATCAGTTCCATCCGGCACCTTCGGCTTTGAGTGCACGGCGCCGGATGGATGAGAGTGCCGCCATCACGGGACGGCGAATTGGCCCCGACATGTCTCCGGCCAGTTTCACCAGATCGATTCCGCTGTCGTCGAGCGCATTTCGAAGTGCGAGCACAGCTTCCATATTGCCTGTCACGGCAAGCTTGCGGGCAAAGAAGACGGCATCACCATCCAGGCGGCCCTCGGCAAGCCCGAGCATCAGGAGCAGGGGCCCACTGATCTTGGCGTCCGTTTCCGGTGCGCGCCCGCGCCGGAAGGTTCGGATACTATCTCCGGCAGGCCGGATCACGAACTCGAAGGCAAGGTCGGTGGGGGCAAAGCCAAAACACGAATAACGATAATCCCCGAGCCGGTCGAAGAGCCGGGGGTGGGATTTGAGCACCTGCTCGAACAGCAGGGATGCGGCGCGGGCCGCGATCGGCAACGGCACAATACCGGCCGCGGTCATCAAGCGGGATGGAACAAGCATTGAGGCCTCTTCTCGTGAGAGTGGCACCCTAGGGCCTGTCGCATTCGCCCTGTTTGTTTTGAGACAAAGACAGGAGCGGTTTCCTCGCCGATTGCATCCCCATGCTAAACGATGCGCCCAAGATCAAACGTCATGCCGACCTGCAATCCTTCATTCGCGAGCTCGAGCAGCGCCGGCTGCTTCTGTCGATCGACGAACCCGTGTCGCTCGTCCACGAACTGACAGCCCTGCATCAGCATGTCCTTGAGGAAAACGGGCCGGCCCTTCTCATAAAGGCACCGATAGACGCCGATGGACGGCGCAGCCCTATCCCTGTTCTCGTCAATCTGTTCGGTACCCGGGAACGCATAGAGCTTGGTTTCGGGGTCGGACAGGGTAGCCTCGGGAGACTGGCAGAGGATCTCGCCGATCTTCGAAACCCTTCTGCGCCAAAGTCGCTTGCAGACGCCTTGAGCAAGCTGTCGCTGCTAACGGCCGCAAGTCGCATGCGGCCGAGGCATCGACGCACAGCCCTGTCGCAGGAGGTGATCTACCGAGGAGCTGAGATCGATACCCGCATGCTTCCGGTCCAATGGTGCTGGCCAGGTGAGCCGGCCCCCCTGGTGACATGGCCGTTGGTGATAACCTGCGATCCCGACGATCCTGACGACGTCAACGTCGGCATCTACCGGATGCAGGTTCGCGACCGCTCCTCCCTGATTATGCGCTGGCTTGCCCATCGCGGCGGCGCAAAGCACTTCCGCCAATGGCAGCGACGCGGTCAGGACATGCCAGTGGCGATCGCAATCGGCGCCGACCCTGCGACGCTGCTTGCCGCTGTCATGCCCCTGCCCGAAGGCGTGAGCGAACTGAACTTCGCCGGTCTTCTGCGTGGCGCGCGCACGCAGGTCGTCAGCGCTCTGACCGTGCCGCTCGACGTGCCGGCCTGCGCCGAGATCATTCTGGAGGGGCACGTGTCGATCGATGAGACTGCGCCTGAAGGCCCCTACGGCGACCACACCGGTTATTACAACAGCGTCGAACCCTTTCCGATCGTCCGGTTGAGCGCCATCACCACCCGCCGCTCGCCGGTTTACCTGTCGACCTATACCGGCCGCCCGCCGGACGAGCCTTCCAGGCTCGGGGAGGCGATGACAGAGCTGTTCGTCCCGATCCTGCGGCGACAATTTCCCGAAATCTGCGATCTCTGGCTGCCGCCAGAGGCCTGTTCCTACCGCACGGCGGTCGTCTCCATCGACAAGCGGTATCCGGGACAGGCGCGCAGGGTGATGATGGGGCTCTGGTCGATGCTGCCGCAGTTCAACTACACCAAGCTGATCATCGTGGTCGATGCCGACATCGGCGTGAGGAGCTGGGAGGATGTCATGTGGGCCGTGTCCACGCGGTTCGACGCGTCGCGTGACCTGACGGTCCTCGAAAACACGCCGATCGACTATCTCGATTTCGCGTCACCTCGAGCGGGTCTCGGAACGAAGATGGGCCTCGACGCCACCCGCAAGATCGGGCCGGAGAGCGACCGCGAATGGGGTCGCGAACTGCGCATGCCGTCAGACATCGCGGCGCACGCAGCAACAACATGGGAAAGGATCAAACGTGACATCGTTTCATGAGCAGCGCGACGTCGTACTGGCGGTTACTGGAGCCTCAGGCGCGGCTATTGGCCTTGCTGTCCTCGATCTCTTGTGCGGGCTCGGCGTGCGGGTCCATCTCGTCGTCACGCAAAGCGGTAAGCGGACCCTTTTGCACGAGGCTGGGGCCGACGCCCATGACGGGATGCTGCCAAAGGCCTACAGAAGCTACGACAATGGCGATATCGGCGCGACCATCGCCAGCGGCTCGTTTCCTGTTGCAGGAATGATCGTTGCGCCTTGCTCGATGAAGACGCTGGCCGCAATTTCAACCGGCCTTTCTACAAGCCTTGTCGCGCGTGCCGCCGATGTCCAACTCAAGGAGAGGCGACGGCTTGTGCTGATGACGCGAGAGACGCCCCTGCATCTCGGGCATCTGCGCAACATGACATCAGTTACCGAAATGGGCGGGATCGTGATGCCGCCGGTCCCCGCCTTCTACAATCGCCCGCAGTCGGTGCAGGAGATCGTAGATCACCTTGCCCGTCGCGCCGTCGATCTCCTGGGCCTGCCGGTCGCGCCGCTGGCAAGCGCCTGGTCCGGCGAGGCGGACTTCAATCAGCCGAAGATGGAAATCGGGTCGGCGCCAAAGAGCAGGGCGTGACCGCCCGCAAGGAGCAGCCAGGCGACCAGCGCGATCGTGGCCACCGCTGCTGCCACAAGCGCCGTGTCCGATTTCGGCCGGACCCCGGAAACAAACGCCGCCAGGGGCCAGACGGATGTCTGCGCGGCGTAGACCTCCCAGTGAGCGCCGAGACGCTTTCTCGCCCGGCGCTCGGCCATCGGAATGCCGGCGAGTGCGAAAAGCCCGAGACCTCCGAACAAGAGAAGCGAACGCAAGTCCCCGTTGGCGACGACATGGCCGAGTGCCCAGAGAGCAAATCCCCATTGCACGGGATGTCGGGTGATTTGCGAAACCGCTCCGGCCGGCCCCGCCGAGCGGATCGATATGGACAGGGGATTTGCGCTCATCAGACCGGCAAGCACGAGAAAACACCCGACCGGCGCGAGCAGGAAGGTCATCGCCGCATGCCAGGGACGCAGCTCCCACAGCGGGACATAGTCGAGGGCAAGTGCTGCGGAAAAAAGCCAGACCAGCGCCGCGAGCGAGACAACGGAATAGCCAAGGATATAGGTCGGCTTGCCGATCGACCGGATGATACGAAGGCGAATGTTCGGGATCGCCGGGATCGAATGCAGCATGAGAAAGACACCAAACGCGCTGACGAACTGGATCACGTGATTTTCCCCCTTTGGCGAAGGTGATGTATCGGTCACGGCCCGCCACAGCTTTGACCAGAGTCAAGCAATGGGCGACCCGTTGATGAGATTTGGGTCGCGTGCGGCCGGCAAAGGCCTGCCCGACGCTAAACCGCGCATCTTTGCGCCAGCGCAAAGAGCAGGGCGATCGCGCTGTTAAACGTGACGGCAACACTCATCTTTAGGGATTGCCATCATGCTCCGCGCTGCCAGCCTATTCGCCGCTCCTCTCGTTCTCATCGCAATGCCGCTTGCCCTGAAGGCTGCCGAATATCCGATCGGCTCACCTCAGATCGCAGCGGGCATGGAAGTCGCAGCGGTCTACCTGCAGCCGATCGAGATGGATCCGCCCGGCATGATGCGTGCTGCAGCGGAGTCCGACATTCATCTGGAGGCGGACATCCACGCGACTGCCGAAAATGCAAATGGCTTTGCGGAAGGCGACTGGCTTCCCAACCTGCATGTGGAATACACGGTCAGGAACCTCGACAATGGTGAGGAGCAAGTCGGATCGCTGGAGCCCATGGTCGCGAGCGACGGGCCGCATTACGGCGACAACGTCAAGCTGTCGGGACCGGGCCGCTATCAGCTGGAGCTCAACGTTCATCCGGGCGGTCACGGCGAGATGTCTTTCGGACGCCACGTCGACAAGGAGACAGGCGTTGCTCCCTGGCCCGGCGCTTTTACGCTGAAATTCGACTTCGTTTTCGCCGGCATTGGCAAGAAGGGCGGTTATTGATGCGCGCCATCGGCTGGTTGATGCGGCTGCTGGCTGCAGCCGCGCTGATGGCACCTTGTCAGACCGCCTTCGCCGAAGAGGAAGATCCGGTTTTCGAGGTTCATTTCAGCAATGGCGTCGTCTCACCATCGGTCATCGAGGTGCCTGCGAACACCCGTTTCAAGCTCGAACTCCACAATGACGGTTCGACCCCGATCGAGTTCGAGAGCATTCCGCTGCGCAAAGAGAAGGTTCTCGCACCCGGTGCATCGAGTTTCCTCGTGTTCCGCTCATTGCGCGAAGGGAACTATGCCTTCTTCGATGATTTCCATCTCGACATGCCTCCTGCAGCGCTGGTCGCCCGATGAGCGCGGATCTCACTCTGCAGACATTCGAGATCGCTTCGGTGGTCTGGCGGGAAAGCTTCGAAGCCTTGCTGGTTGTGGGGATACTGTTGACGTGGTCCGCGAGGGCGGCGCCGGCGACACGTGGACGGGCAACCAGTTGGATCCTTGCCGGCGCTGGCGCCGGCCTCGCGCTCGCCCTGATGCTGGCGCTGATCGTGAGCAGGGCGAGCGATATCCTGGAAGGGGATGGCGAGGATATCCTGCAGATGATCATGGCAGCATTCGCCGCTGTCCTCATGCTCAGAATGGTATTCTGGATGCGCGCGATGGAACGTGGCCAGACCGGAGATCTCGCAAACAGGGCCGTCCGGCACGCAAAGACCGGTAACTGGCTCGGGCTTGCCACGCTGGCAGCGCTTGCGGTGGCCCGGGAGGGTGCGGAGACGGTTGTCTTCCTGTTCGGACTGATGGCTTCGTCGCAAGGCTGGCAGGCCGGTTTCGTCGTCGCCGCGGGCCTGTCTGGCTTCGTGCTTGCCTCGATCAGCTTCTGGGCGTTTAAAGCCGGGTCGAAATTGATCTCCAGGACGGTGCTTTCGCGCGTCAGCGAGGTGCTGCTCCTGATCCTTGGAAGCGGGCTGACCATGCTTGTCGTCGACAAGGTGATTTCGCTTGGAATTCTTTCGCCGATGACGGAACCACTGTGGGATTCAAGCCGGTTGCTCAATGATGGCAGCGGTTTCGGCGCCTTTCTCGCCGGTCTGGTGGGCTATCGCGCCCGGCCGGAGCTTCTTCCTCTTCTGAGCATCGGCTTCTACTGGATGATCGCGTCTCTGGCCTATGCACCTCCTCTGCCCGGCAAGGCGCCTGCATGACGTCTTCTCTTCGCGCCGCACCGGCACTTGTTGCCAGGTTCGGTGATGTCCTTCTCCGCCATCAGGCGGCTATCCGGCGTCTTCAATGGGTAATGGTGGCACTCTATGCGGTGCTTCTGACGGTTCCGCTCCTGCTGCCGCTTCCCACGCACACCGATTATGTGTGGAGCAATGCCGTGCGCTTCGCACAGTTTGTCTTCTGGGGTGTCTGGTGGCCGTTCATCATCCTTGCCACCGCGTTGGTGGGCCGCTTCTGGTGCGGGATCCTGTGCCCGGAAGGTGCGCTTTCGGAATTTGCCAGCCAGCGCGGCGCCGGGCGGGCAATTCCGGGATGGATGAGATGGTCCGGCTGGCCGGTCGTGTCCTTCGTCTCGACTACGGTCTATGGGCAGCTGACAAGCATCTACCAGTATCCGAGGCCCGCCGCACTGCTGCTTGGCGGCTCGACCTTCGCAGCCATTGTCATCGGCGCGCGCTATGGAAAGGCAAAAAGGGTCTGGTGCCGGTTTCTGTGCCCGGTCAACGGCGTATTCGGGACCGTTTCGAAAATCGCGCCTTTGCATTTCCGTGTTGACCCCGACAGCTGGCGCATCGGGCAGCAGGGACGGTCGAACGCCGTCAATTGCGCGCCGCTCATCCCCATCAAGACCATGCAAGGCGCTAGCGCTTGCCACATGTGCGGCCGGTGCTCCGGTTATCGCGGAGCGATCCGGCTTTGCTGGCGCAATCCGGCGAGCGACATCGTCCACGGGTCGGGCCGGCTTGCGACCATGTGGGAGACAATTCTGATCGTGCCGGTTCTGCTCGGGCTGGTTCCAGCCGCCTTGCATTGGTCCGATAGCGGCCTCTTCCAAGTGATCCGCCTGTGGCTAGTCGAGCGATGCCTCGATCTGCATCTGGCCTGGCCGCTTTCGCAGCGTTTGCCTTGGTGGATGCTGACCGACTATCCCTTGGCGAATGACGTCATGACACCGGTGGATGCCTTGACGCTTCTGATCCTTCTGTCGGTTTCGATCGCCGCGGCTACGCTGATGTTCGGCATTCCCGCTGTGGTATGCGCAAGAATCCTTCGGGTGAGGGGACGTTTTCCTCACCATATTGTCCAGGCGCTCATTCCGCTTGCTGCGGCCTGTCTCTTCAGCGGGCTGCTTTCGCTGACCGTCTCGCAGTTGCGCTCCGACGGCGTCGTCATACCCTATTCGGATCAGTTTCGCGGCGGTATTGTTCTTGCTGCGGCCGCCTGGTCCGCAGCCTTGGTCTTCCGGATCGGTGCCTTTTACGACACGCGTCTTGCCAACAGAGTGTGGGCGACACTGATCATGGCCGTTCCGATTACGTCTTTCTCGATCGCCTGGATTGCAGCCTTTCTGAGTTGACGTGCTGCACCGGTCACGATGCCAGACCTGGAGTGTGCAAGCTGCGCGAGGCAAAACCGGCGGGCCTGACCGTGTCGGATATCTTGTCAGGCGGGCTCTTGGTGAGGTCAACGTGGCGAGCCGGACGACGGCGTCGGCGTCTTTTGATTTCGACGATGAAGGGCTTTTGCGATGTAGGCACCGGCATTCCTTTCCTTATGTCCGAAACGCGACCACTCGCCGCGAACCATCGGCTGAGTTTTACGGTGTTCGGCCTTCTTTCTCTTTGATGGACATCAAAGACGTCGAAACACCAGCCGCTATGCTCTGGTCCATCGTGGACGAAAGAGGAGGAAGCCTGGATGTTGCCGAGGTTCATCACTGCATTTCTGAAATCTACCGGAGAAACAGGTGTCGTGCTGATGGAGCACGAGGGCGCACAGCGCGTGGTCATCATCGATCGCGATGCCTTGCGGGAGATCAGCAATCCGCCGCGCGCCGATGAGACAAGACTGCAGGAGCATGTCGGAACGATATGCGAAATCGCCGCCTCCAAGATGCGCCTGCAGCCGCACCCGTCATTTTCCCGGATAAGGGTATCGAAGGACGATATCGAGGCGTGGAAGGCGTCGCACGACACCTTCCACTAGGGCAAGCCAAGCCACGACGGGACCGGGCTCGGTTCAAATCCTTCCGGGCAGTGTGCCGCGTGGCCGTTAGTCGTCTTCGCCTTCAGCAAGTCTTAGAAGACGCTGCGGATCGGTGACCGTCAGCTTCTGCCTGCCACCCTCGACGATGCCCTTGCCTTCCCAGGCACTCAGGATTCGCGACACTGTATGCAGCGTCGTGCCCGTCATTTCAGCAATATCCTGCCGCGAAATCGGGAAATCGATTTTGATCGCGGTTCCGACCGCCTTGCCGGCCTGTTTGGACAGACGCAGCACGGCATGGGCAACCCGCTTTTCCACTTCTTCGGTCGACATCTCGCGGATGCGCGTGTGCGCCTCCTCAAGCCGCTGGCCGATCGTCTGCATCGCAGTCATTGCCAGGCGAGGGTTCTGCTCGACGAACCGCGACCACATGTCGGTCGGCCATCCGAGGATGAGACTTTCGGCCGCGGCAGTGGCGGTGCCCGGATAGTCCTGTCGGCGCAATGCCATGGCGAAGCCGAACAGGTCGCCCGGATGCACCATCCTGACGATGATCTGCTGGCCGTCATGCGTGACCTGCGTGACCTTGAGCCTGCCGTGCAACAGCAGGAAGAACGATTTTGCGGGTGCTCCCTGCTCGAATACCGCATCGCCCTGGGCGATACGGCGCGGTGTGGCATGCTCGAGCATGGCGTCGAGATCGGCATCCGTCATGCGCTCGAAAAGCGGCAGTGACTTCAAAACTATACGGTCAACTTTCATCGTCGCCCCGCTGAACTCCTCTGAAAATGGCACCGCCGATCATATCGGTCATGGCGCTGCGGGTGAAGTCTTCGATACTCTCAAGGAGGCCTGGTCGACGGGCGAGCCGGAAACCGAGATTGTCCGGGGGGCTGCCGACCGAGCATCCGCCGCCTTTGGGATTTCTCACAAAGGTGCTCATCGGAGCGCGGTGCCTGCCGGCGGCGATCATGATGCCGCAATTCACCGGATCAGGCTCGTCGACGATGGCTTGCTTGTCGAGGTCGATGCGCCTGTTGCAGGTCGAGGTCCATTCCCAGATGTTCCCGCCGAAATCGGCAAGGCCGGTCTGGCTCACGCCGAACGATCCTCTTGGCTGCGGAGCCGGGTCGCTCGAAGCGGTGCGCCGTGCCTCGCGTTCATAGTCTGCAAGCCAGCGCAACGCAGGGTTTTTGCTGTCCGCATCGACGCCGAGTGCATCGTCGGGATAACGATCGGCGGCAGCATAGGCGAGATCGAAGTCGGTCGGAAGTTGCCAATGTTCGCCCGTCTTCTGCGACAGCCAGCTCGCATAGCGCAGCGCATCCTCGTAACTGACACCGGTGACCGGCGTGTCGTTGCCGGCGGTCGCGCTTCGTCCCTCCGGCTCAGGGCAGGCGCCGCCGGCCACGCAACGGTCATATTCGGAAAGGCTGGTCTGATATCTCATGATCGTCAGAGGCATCCGGACACGGACCTTATGCTTCGGCGCGTCGACCGCCAGGCCGCTGCGGAAATACTCGGTCGCGTCGCGGTACTGGAATTCGTGGGGTACAATTGTGACCACCTCGGGAGCAGCAAATGCAGCGTCGCGCCGCCCGATGTTCACGAGCCCCGCCTCAACCGCAAGCGTTGCGGAAAGGACCGCAAGAAGCACAAGCGGAAGTGCGATCGAAATGCCGGAAACTCCTGCAGTCTCGGCGTGCGGTGTCATGTCCTTTTCGCAACATGCGCCCCCTTTTTAGAGAAAACAAACTGTGCAGGCCGCCCTCACGGCCTGCACAGTCCCATCAAGGTCAGCTGGCCGACGGCGACTTCACCGAAGTCATCAGATCGTCGTTCCAGTCCCCGGTGACCTTGAAGTGGGCAGCCGCACCGAGTTCGAATGCCTCGATGAGGTTGTGGTTGACATAGGCGTAGATGCCCGGCTGCGCGAAGGTGTAGAGCGCAGCACCCGCCGTGCCGCCCGGGATGAACCAGGTCTCCTGGTCCACGTCGGGCACGTTCGCAAATTTGCCGGTCGCCCAGACATATTCGCCATGGCCGCCGATGAGGTGTGGCCGCGTATCGCGATTGGCCTGCGAATGGACGATGAGCACGGTCTCACCGACCTTGGCGGTCATGGCATTGTCGCCCGTCAGCGCGCCGACGGCGCCGTTGAAAACGATATGGGTGGGGGTCAGCGTCTTCATGACGGCAAGCGTATCCTCGTAGGCCTCGCCGGGACTGTCATATTTCTTAAATTTGCCGTCCTCATCGCGCGGGATGTAGAAGTCCTGCTCGCCGACATAGTAGATCTTGTCGTAGACGAGGGGTTTTCCGTGACCGTCGGTGAGACCTTCACGTGGAAGCACCATGATTGCGCCGTTCATCCCCGACGTGACATGCCAGGGCACCATGCCGGGAGGCGCGCAGTGGTAGACGAAGACGCCTGCCTTCGTCGCCTTGAAGCGCAGGACGGTGCTTTCGCCGGGGCCGACGACCGTCAATGCGCCGCCGCCAAGCCCGCCAGTTGCAGCGTGGAAGTCGATATTGTGCTGCATCGTGTTCGTTTCAGGATTGACCAGTGTCAGTTCCACATAATCGTCCTGGTGCACGACCATCATCGGACCAGGCACCGAACCGTCGAACGTCATCGCGTTCACCTCGGTCCCGTCCTTGTCGAGCAACATCTTCTTTTCCTGGATGGTCAGCGTGAATTCCTTGATCTTCGGCCCACCCTCGGCTTTCTGCCTGTGGGGGTGGACGAAGGGTGGCTTGACCAATTCGACCTTCTCGCGCTGAAGCTTGGTGAAGTCGACGGTCGGCGCCTTCTTGGGCGTGTTCGCTGCCACTACCTCGTCGGCATGGGCAGCGTTATTCGCGATGATGATGGGCGTCAGCGCTCCTGCGACAGCAGCGCCCGCAAGCATCGTGCGACGGGTCATTTGCAGAGTATTCGTCATTTCTAATCTCCCGTAGTCGAAGAGCGAGCGAATGCCGCCCGGTCGAGAAGGAAGGTAGTAGAAACTCCGATGGACTCTTTGATTTGGAGCAAACTGACTGTTTGTGTCAGCGCAAAGTTCTGCTGCCGCTATTTGCGTAATCTCAACGACTACCCCAAGAAACTTTTGCATTGCTGTGTCGTCAATCTGGAGACACGGAAATGAAAAACACATCGGATGCCACGCGAGATCTTCCGCGCGGCATGTCGCGAACCGGACCGGTGCTCTTCTCCTACGGCTTCCGGCCCTTCTTTCTGGCATCGGCGCTTTGGGCCATCGTAAGCATAGCCCTATGGATGGCCTATCTCAGCTTCGGCGTTCCCGTCGCATCGGACTATGGGACATTGTACTGGCATGCGCATGAGATGCTGTTCGGTTTCGCGCCAGCCGTTCTGGCCGGCTTCCTGCTGACAGCGATCCCGAACTGGACCGGACGCCTGCCGATTGCCGGCAGGCCGCTGGCGGTGCTGTTTGCGATCTGGTGCGCCGGCCGTATCACCATGTTGCTCAGCGGCTCGATCGGGATCGTGCCGGCCGCCGCCGTCGACAGCCTGTTCCTGCCGGTGATGCTCCTCATCTGCGCGAGAGAGGTTGTGGCTGGAAAAAAATGGAAGGATTTGAAGGTCATCGCCGGGCTTTTCACCCTTTCGCTCGCAAATGTGCTTTTCCACATCGAGGTCATCGCCGGCGCAGGTCCGGAACTGGCCATACGTTTCGGGATCGGTGCCTACGTGCTGCTCGTGACGATTGTCGGGGGGCGAATCCTGCCGAGTTTCACCCGCAACTGGATCAATCAGTTCGGCCGTACGGACTTTCCGGTGCCGTATAACAGCTTCGATGCGGCAACCATCATCATCGGTGCTGTCGCGTTTGTCCTGTGGGCGTGCGCGCCGGATTCGACGGCAGCGTGCGGGACGGCGGGTGTCGCGGCGGTCCTCAACATGATCAGGCTTGTTCGCTGGCGCGGCTGGACCACCTGGCGGGAACCCATCCTGTTCGTCCTGCACGCCACTTTCCTATTCGTACCGTTCGGTTTTGCCGCCATTTCGCTTCAAGCCGCAGGGTGGCTGCCCGAAGTGGCCGTGCTGCATGTCTTCGCGATCGGCACGATTTCGATGATGATGCTCGCAGTGATGACAAGGGCAACACGCGGCCATACCGGGCGGAAACTGAAATCGAGCCGGATGACCAATGTCTCCTATGTCCTGCTTGGCTGTGTTGCCCTCGTTCGACCGCTTGCCGAACTCATCCCGGCGCTGAGCACCGAGATACTTGCTGTGGCGGCGATCGGCTGGACGGCGGCTTTCGGATTGTTTGCACTGGAACATGCGCCGCTCCTATGGTCGGGGCGCAAGCCTCTGACGATGAGGGGAGGTTGACCTTGCCGGCATCGAAAAGGCCGCACGAGCGGCCTTTTTTCGTTCAGCCGCGCCGGCCTCCCGCCACCACACCCGAAAACTGCATTTCTTCGCTGAGCACGCAGCCGTCCTCGTTGACGATCGCAATCCAGACCCGATTGCCGATACGGACGGAAAGACGCCGCTTGCCGGCGTCCTCACCGGCGCCGATCTCCACTCTCGAACGGACAAAACCCCGGCGCAGATGATCCAGCAGGAGGTCGGGCGTAAGGCCGAAGCGCCCTGCGAGCACGGCAGCCTCGACAATGGGGCTGCCGTCTGTCAGCAATCCAAATAGGCTCGTCCTATCCGCAAAGTCTTCGCTCATGGCCTTTCCAATCAAATGGGAGGGCAGACTGGCCGTCCCTACTCGATGTGCAATCCTGCTCGTCGGGCGATCGGTCCGCCATGGGAAAACGTGATTGCAAAGCCTCAGGCCTTCGGCAGGCCGAAGAGCGATACCATGTCAGGCGACCAGGCCGGTTCGTAGACAAGATCGACGACGGCTCGGCTTACGCCGGCAATATCCTCGACGCGCTGACGCGCCGCGTCGGCGATATAGCCGGACGCAGGACAGAAGCGGGTGGTCGTGGTCATCTTGATCTTCACGACCGCAGGCTCGGTGACATCGATTTCGTAGATAAGGCCGAGATCGACGATGCTCGTTCCCATTTCGGGGTCTTCTATCTCGCGCAGCGCATTGCGCACGTCCTGTTGCGTCAACTCAGGCACCAGCATTGTTCTGGTCTCCCGTGGTCGTCCTGATCATGATTCGGTAGGTCTTGCCGGACGAATCGAAGTTGCCGATCCATTCGTGACCCCGTGCTTTCAATTCGTTGAAGAGGAAGACGGGTTCCCGGTTGAGAAGAGCAAACAGAACCTCGCCGTCGTCCATTGTCTCCAGCCGGGACAGAATGCGCTCCATCGGCTCGGGTGGGGCGAGATCGGTCAGGTCGAGGTTCCAGACTGGCTCGGGCCAGACCGCTTCCGTCGCGGCGATAGCGGGTTCCGATCGCTGAATGGGCTTGTTCGGGACGAAATCGATTTCCCAGTCATCGTCTGCCAGACGCTTTGCGACATGTGAATAGCCGCTCTTTTCGAGCTGGCGGATCAAAGGGACGGGCTCGAATATTGCGCGCAGCTTCAGACCCTCATCGGGATCGAGGCCGGCGAACGTGTCCATGATGAGCTGGAATGGCATGCCGCCATCGCGCAGGATCTGTCGGACGTCGAGTTCACGAAACTGAACCATTGGCGTTACCTCTGTGGTTTGCGGCGACGAACAGCGCCGGTTTGTGAAAGGGTGCGGTCTTGATCTGGGGTTCTACATTCGCGAGCGCGCGGGCGAGCACCAGCTCGACGATAAGAGCGAGCGTCGATGCGGTTTGAACGATCGCGAACACACGAAAACCCAAGTCCCATCCAGCGCAGAGCGCGGCCGCGGCGCCGAATACCGAAACGTAGAAGATGCCAAGCCAGACGCCGGCGCGGCGCCCGTTGATCAGTTCGCCAAGCTTCGGCGTCGGTCTGCGGCCAAGAAGCGGACCGAAGGCTTCGATCCAGGTCAGGAATGGAACGATCTTCAGGAGCTGGGCGAGACCGAAGCCGGTGAGCCAGCCGAACACGAAAAGATAGACGATCGCCGATACGATACGCGTCTCGGCGTCGAGGAAAAGGGACAACGCAAGAAGGGAGACGGAGAGACCGAGCATTGCGAAGGCCGGCAGCGATCCCAGCGTATTCAGCTCGAGCGTGGGGCGGCGCCTGGCGCGATATGTTCCGTAAATTTCGAAGAGATAGGCGGCTACGATCAGCCCAAACAGCACCGCGGCCGACAGGAAAACGGCGCGCGCAAAATCGGGTTCGCCGATGGCAGCGATCGCTGCCACCGACAGGAGCAGAACCGCCAGCATGCTCGACCGGCGAACGAACTGGACCTTGCGCATATCGTCGGACAGCAGGAACATCGGAAGCAGCTTATAACTGACGCCGATCGCCGCAAGGGTCATCCATCCGCCAAGGCCGAAACTCGCATGGTAAGCCACGGCTTCCATGCCATAGGCAACGATTGCCGGTGTTTCCATCTGACCGGAGATCGTCAGCGCGAAAAGGGCGCCGAAGGCCGTTGTGACGAGCAGGCATCCGATACCAACGAGGACGATAAGGGACGCGGCATGCACGCGTCTTCCCCGCCAGAGTAAGGCAGACAAGGATAGCGAAACAGCAGCAATGGAGGTTGAAATCGCGGCGGACGCTGCAATCATCACCGAACCGGCCGCGGAGGAACCGAGGTCGATCAGATAAAATCCCAGCATGAGAAGTGCCGGACCGACGACCATGCCGGCGAAAACGATCGGATCGACGCGGCTGGCCGGTCTGTCATTGCCTGTCAGGACCGGCGCGAACTGAAGCAACGATCCGATCATCAGAAGCAAAAGCCATCCGAGTGTCACGGCGTGCACGATGGCAAGCGCTCCAGGCTCGGCGATACCAAGGGAAGGCGTCCAGACGCCTGCTGCCAGCAGGCACTCCGCCAGCAGCAGGTAAGACAGCGCCGCGCCGAAATACGACATCGTCCACCGCGACAGGGTCGTGCCTACTGGCATCATGGCGCGTCTCCGGCGCTAGTGGCTGCCGCAGCAGCAGTCGCAACCCGCATCGAGGCGGGTGATCTCCACGCGCCAGACATCCGGCCCCTGTTCCAGATATTCCCAGGCGAATTTTCCGGGAAGGGCAGTGTCGAGCTGGTACTGCAGCGGACGAGGTTCGTGGTCGCTGGTAATGTGGAGGCTCTGGCCCGGTGTCAGCGAGTTCAGCGTGCCGAAGATCCGGGGATGGCGTTCGACGGGTGGCAGGATCCGGACGTCGATATGCGCAATCGCGGTCTGCGTGGCTGGCGCATCTGTCATTATGGCTGTTTCCTTCTGCCGCGGGATAACTGATGACCGGACCGCGACGCATCCTGTGTCGAGGCGGAAGATAGCCGGATGCAGGTCAGGCGACTTTGACAGTGAGCAAACAGCCGGGCGATTGTTGGTTGTCCTCGACGCTGGCCACCGCCGAACTTGCTATTGTCAACTTTACACGGGTCGTTGTTGATCCAGGACAAGGAAGCCTGCCCCTTCGTCGGCCTATGAACATCATGATTGTCTCATGAAGGAAGCCGAAATGTCCGATGCCCTGGTCGCCAAATATGGCGAGGCCCGCCTGCCGCGTTACACCAGCTATCCGACCGCGCCTGCGTTTTCGCCAGCCGTCGGGCCGGAGCAATATGCGCAGGGTCTCGCAGAGGTCGCAGCTGCCGGACCTGTCTCCGTCTATCTGCACGTTCCCTTCTGTCGCTCCATGTGCTGGTATTGCGGCTGCCACACGACGATCACGCGCCAGGATGCGCCCGTGCTGGAATATCTCGACGTCCTGAGCCAGGAGATCGAACTCGTATCGCAGGCAGCTCGAAACGAGGTTCCGGTCAAAAACGTTCATTTCGGTGGCGGCACGCCGACGATCATGAAGCCGGACGAATTTACAAGCCTAATGGACAAGCTCAAGAGCGCATTCCAGTTTACGAGCGACTGCAGCGTTGCGGTGGAGATCGATCCGCGGACGCTATCGGGTGCAATGATTGCCGCACTCGGCGAGAACGGCGTCGACCGCGCAAGTCTTGGCGTCCAGAGCTTCGACCCGGTGGTCCAAAAGGCGATCAACCGGATACAGAGCTTCGAGCAGACCCAAGCCGCCGTGACGGGGCTACGAGGCTATGGTGTGACGAGCATCAATTTTGATCTCATCTACGGACTTCCGTATCAGACCATCCAATCCTGTATTGAAACGGTGAGGACGGCGGTCGAGCTGCGACCGGAGCGTTTCGCCGTTTTCGGATATGCCCATGTGCCGGCCTTCAAGAAGCATCAGCGGCTGATCGACGAAGCCGCACTGCCTGATGCAACGCAACGCAACGAACAGGCCGAGGCGATTGCCAGGGAGCTGGAGAGCGCCGGATATGTTCGTGTCGGCCTGGACCATTTCGCGTTGCCCGACGATCAACTTGCCGTCGCCTCTCTTTCGGGAAGCCTGCGGCGGAACTTCCAGGGCTACACGACGGATGAATGTGAAACCTTGATCGGGCTCGGCGCTTCAGCGATCGGCCGGCTGCCTGATGGCTACGTCCAGAACCATGTCGCGCTTGGCCGCTATGCCGAGCGGATCGCTTCCGGAATCCTCGCGACGGCCAAGGGCTATGGGCTGACCGACGAGGACAAATTTCGCGCCAGGGTGATCGAACGGCTGATGTGCGACTTCAAGGTCGATCTCGCAAAGCTTGGCGCGGAGGCCGGCTACGATGCCGGCTTTCTCCTCGAGCGGAACGACCGGCTAGACAGCCTTGCGTCGGATGGTGTGGTGACGATCGAGAATGGCCGCATCACCGTCTCGAAGGAGCATCGCTTCATGGTCCGCGCCGTCGCGGCGGCCTTCGACGCCTATTTCGGCTCGTTCGGCCGGACGCACAGCAAGGCGGCATGATCGCCGTCCGAGCGCCACTTTTTGACAAGCGGCAGGTGACAACAGCGATATGCCTGCCGGCCATCCCTCCTTTAGTTAGAAAAACCACGCTGGAAGCGATTCCGCCTGGTTTCTACGTGTGAAAGGCTCGGCTTTTTGCCTCGCTATGCCGTCAAGTTCCGGTAGATCGCCGGCAGTGCGCTCGGCAATTTCGAGATGTTCGACACGAGGGCAAAGCCGGATCTGCCGAAGATCGCCGGGAGATAGTCACCGGCGCTGCGGTCGACCGTGACGGCGAAGACCGCTTGTCCTTTCGTGCGTGCCTCCATGACGGCCTTGCGGCTGTCTTCGAGGGCAAAGCGACCCTCGTAGTGATCGACGTCGTTGGGTTTGCCGTCCGTCAGAATAAGCAGCAGCTTCTTTCTTGCGCCGTCGCTCTCCAGCTGCCTGGATATATGCCGGATGGCCGCTCCCATGCGCGTGTAGTAACCGGGTCTGAGGCTTGCGATGCGACTGGCGGTCCTGGCTGAGAATGTCTCTTCGAAATCCTTGATGGTCTCGACGCGAACCCAGTCGCGCCGACGCGACGTGAAAGTCTTGATGGCAAAGCGGTCGCCGCAGGATTGCAGGCCGCGGGCAAGGATGTCGAGCGCCTGCATTTCGACGTCGAGAACCCTGCGATTGTCGACCCAAGAGTCCGTCGACAGTGAGACATCGACGAGGATTGAGGTCGCAAGCTCGTGGCTGGCAGGGCGGGCGCATCCGTAGATGCGATCATCCGGCTGGCCGGTGGCGATGAAGTCGATGCGGGAGCGGATGGCCGCTTCGAGATCGATCTGATCTCCGTCCAGTTGTGCCCTTCGCAGTTCCCACTTCGGGCGCAGCGTCTCGAACTGGCGCCTGACCTTGCGCACGAGTGCGGCGTCGCTGACGATTGCCTGATCTGTCTTGTCGGAGGGTGAGCCGATCACCACGCGGCAGTGGTCGGCAAGATATTGGCTCTTCCGGAAATCCCATTCCGGATAGGTGAATTCGCCGTCTATCGTCGCCGGGTCGGCGGCCTCCGGGGAGAGGTCCAGGTCGAAGTGAAATTTGGACTTCGGCCGTTCGCGCGTTTCGCTGAGTGCGATCTCCTCAAGTTCATCGGCCGCCGCCGGATCGTTCTCCTCGCTGTCATCGCTTGGGCGATCGACGTTGACCATTTCCGCCATGGCGAGGATTTTCTCGAAGCGGTTCAATATGAAGGGATCGCGCTTGCGATCGTCGGCGTCGCGTTTGCGTGTTGCCTCATGCGATGGCCGCGCCTGTTGGTCGTTACCCGCCTGATCCGACGGAAGGTCATCGCGCTCTGACGAGTTCGTCTCACTGCGGCCCCTGAAATCCGGCCAGATCGGCAAAGGCAGCATAGGCAGATAGCCGGCAGGGGCGGCGGTTACCTTTGGGCGGACGGCGTCGGGAAGGGAATGATGCAAGGGAACGGTGAGTGCCAGTTGCGCGAATTCCTCGATCCACCGTTCGGCCTGAGGAAGCGTTCCGCGCCTGCGGCAGCCAAGCAGCGCCCGGGTGAGCCGCACATAGCGTGCCGCCATTCCTGGGAATCTCTGGATGACCAGGGCGGAATTTTCCCGACCCGTTTCGATCCGCCAGAGATCGGCGAGAGCCGGATCGGCAGGGGACAAAGCGGACGGCGCGGTCGCCACATAGGCGGCCAGCCAGAAGTAAAGATCCCGATTGAGCGAACGGTCGTCGAAAAGGTCGATAGCCGCCGGCAGGTGGATCGCCGTGCCGTCCCAGCTCGGGTGGTCCGATCTCTCCTCGCCGAGGCCGATGACTTGTCTCAGCCGCAGCCTGTGCATCGAGGTTTTCTGCCGTGCCCTCTGGATCTGCAGCGTGGCGTCCCCGCCGAAAGCCCTGAAGCAGACGGCGAGCTGCTGTCTGAGCGCGGCAAGGTGAACGGCCGCAGCCGGATGGTGCGGCCATGAACTGGTATCGCCGACCAGCCGATGCCAGGCGCGGCCTACCGTCTCCTCGAGTTCCAGAAATTCCAGCATGTTTCACCTATCCGATCGCGGCCCTGGCGACCTCGACGAGGGCGGCCTTGACGTCCGGCTCGTCTGTCAGCGGCTCGATGATGGCCGCCCGCACGGCGTCGATCGTCGGCAGGCCGGCGTCGATAAGCGAAGCGCAGTAGATCAGGAGGCGGGTCGAAACGCCTTCCTCCAGATCCTGGCCCTTGAGCGCGCGCAGGCGCCGGGCAAGCTCGACGAGCGGTGCAACCTTGCCCTCGGCAAGGCCGCTTTCCAGGGACACTGTGGCGATTTCCCGCTCGCGCGGCAGGAAATCGAATTCGATCGAGACGAAGCGCTGACGCGTACTGGGCTTCAGCGCTTTCATCAGGTTCTGGTAGCCGGGATTATAGGAGACGACGACCATGAAACCGGGGCCGGCTTCCAGGACTTCGCCGGTCCGCTCGAGCGGAAGGATGCGGCGGTCGTCCGTCAACGGATGGAGAACCACCGTCACGTCCTTGCGCGCCTCGACGATTTCATCGAGGTAGCAGATACCGCCGTCCCGAACGGCCTTGGTTAACGGGCCATCCATCCAGACCGTTTCGCCGCCCTTGAGGAGGTATCGGCCGGTGAGGTCGGCAGCCGTGAGGTCGTCGTGGCAGGAGACTGTCGATAAAGGCAGGCCGAGACGGGCGGCCATGTGCTGCACGAAGCGTGTCTTGCCGCAGCCGGTCGGTCCTTTCAGCAGGATCGGGAGCTGTCGCGTCCAGGCGTGTTCGAAGAGTGCGCATTCGTTCCCCTGAGGCGCGTAGTGCGGTATCTCCACATCAGGATTGAGCGGGTGGTTGAAGGCTATTGTCATCTTTGTTCTCCAGGAAAATGGCCCGCCTCATTCGGCGGGCTGAACGACTAGGCTTGCGACGCGCGTCCGTCCGGGAACGAGCACCGACCAGATGAACATCAGGGCGCTGATGAATACGAAGATGCCGGAGCCGAGTCTCACCCAGTAGAAGAGGGCGAGCTGATCCTGGACGTCCATGTAGGACTGGCCGAGAACCCGCTGCAGGTGCACCTGGATGATGCCAGCGAATGTGAGCGCGAAGGTCATGACCGACATTGCGGTGCACATGATCCAGAAACTGGCGATCGACAGCCATTGATTATAGGGCGCGCGGCCGCGGATCTGTGGGACGGCATAGGCCATCGCCGCGAGATTGAGCATCACATAGGCGCCGAAGAAGGCCAGATGCCCATGAGCTGCGGTGACCTGCGTGCCATGGGTATAATAGTTGACCGACGACAGCGTGTGCAGGAAACCCCAGACGCCTGCCCCAAAGAAGGCCATGACCGAGCAACCGATCGACCAGAGGAGGGCGGCTTTGTTTTCGTGCTTTCGACCGGCGCGCCAGGTCATGACGAAGGTGAATACGACCATGGTGAAGAAGGGCGCCACTTCGAGCGTCGAGAAAAGCGATCCGATCCACTGCCAGTAGCCGGGGGCGCCGATCCAGTAATAATGGTGGCCGGTGCCGAGGATGCCGGAAAAAAGCGCCAGTCCGATGATGACGTAGAGCCACTTCTCGACCACTTCCCGGTCGATGCCGTTCAGCTTGATCATCAGGAAGGCGAGCACCGACGCCATGATCAGTTCCCAGACGCCCTCGACCCACAGATGGACGACATACCACCAGTACATCTTGTCGAGCGCGAGATTGACGGGGTTGTAGAAGGCGAAGAGGAAGAAGATCGCTACACCCCACAGGCCGAAGAGCAGGATGTTGGTGATTGTCGTCTTTCGTCCCTTGAGCGCGGTCATGGTGACGTTGAAGAGGAACATCAGCGCCACGATCACGATCCCGACCTTGATCGCGAAGGGCTGTTCCAGGAACTCGCGGCCCTCATGAATATGGAAGAGATAGCCGACAACGGCGATTGCCGCCGCGATCAAAAAGATCCAGAACTGCGCGATCGCGATCCTGGTGCTGTAGAGTTCGGTTTCGCATTCCTCCGGCAACAGGAAATAGGTCGTTCCCATGAAGCCCATAAGCAACCAGACGATCAGTGCATTGGTGTGGATCATGCGCACGATGTTGAAGGGCAGTTCGACCGATAGCGTATTGGGCAGCACGTAGATGGTGCCGGCGAGCACGCCGAACAGGAGCTGGGCCATGAACAGGCCGAGAGCTCCGTAAAAGTAGAGCATTGCGACGCTCTGGGTCTTGTACTTCATTTCTATAGCCTCTCGCTGTCAGCCGGCCTGGTTCGGGGGCCAGTTCTGAGTGTTGGTCTTGCTGACCCATTCGAGGAAATCGGCGAGGTCATTGACCTCCTGGTCCGTCAGGTTGAATTGCGGCATCTGCCGGCGACCCTCGATGCCGGAAGGTTGCGCCGCCATCCACGCGTGGAGCGCCTCGCGGGCATTCGCCGGATCCTTGTCCCCACCCCAGCGGATCCAGACATTCGACAGTTCCGGCGCGAAATAGGCGCCTTCGCCATCGAGTGTGTGGCAGTTGATGCAGGCGTTCTTTTCCCAGATATGTTTCCCGCGGGCGACGCCTTCCGTCAGCGTGGCCTCATTGGTGGAAACCGTGCGGATGTAGTAGTGACTGTGGGCCGTCAGGCCCACGAATATGGCGAAGAAAAATGCCGACCCGCCGTAGAACACGTTTCGGGCCGCGGTTTTTGTCAGGCGTTCAGCCATTGATCATCCTTTCATGTCAGTGGCGGTGCCGCCGTGACGTCGGAAATCGAGCCAGCGGGCTCGCTGGAAGGGAATGGCGGAATTCGACCGGGGGCTCTTTGCTCATTCGCAAGCAAGCCGACGAATGTGCGGCATGCCGGAGAAGCTGCACGCCGCGGACAGTCGGCACTCACGCGGGTAGCTTTTTGAAGAGCAGAGCGAAATGTCAGACGGACAGTTGCAAGGCGGCGCGCGTGACCGCGATCAACAGCACGAATGCCGCCCAGGACCACAAGGCCGCGATCAAGGGCGTCTGAGCTCCACGAAGTCCGAGAAAATCCAGCACAACGAGCCCGACCTTGGTGACGGCAATGACAGCGATCGTCACAGCGACCAGAACCGGAGGTACGCTATTCGGCAGAGCGTGTGTCAGGATGAACGTCGAGCCTGTCAGAGCAAAAAGCAGCAGCAAAGCGCGCGAGCAGTTCGGACGACCGGAGTGCTTCATAGCAGATAGATCACCGGAAACATGACGAGCCAGACGATGTCGATCACATGCCAGAGCGTGGTGATCAGGTGGACGTTTTCCCGCGTCGGAAAAAATGCCACGAGGACGAGGATCATCGATCCGAAAGCCACATGCGTCAGATGAAATCCGGTGATGAGAAGATAGAGCTGCGAGAAGGGATCGCCGGACAGAAGGGACGCGCCTTCGAATGCATATTCCAGGCCTTTGAGCACGCCGAAAACGACCCCGCCCAGTGCCGCCGCAAGCAGCATCAAACGCCGGCGAGAGATTGCGCTCTGTTCGGCCGCCTTGGCGGCAAGCCAGCCGCTTGCCAGAAGCACGACCGTGTTGGCGATCGGCAAGGCATGATCAAGCCTTGCCTTGCCGGCTGCGAATGTTTCCGGATGCAGCACGGAGGCGACGACGAAGGCCGTCAGCAGCGCCCCGAAAGCGACCAGCTCGCTCCAGGCGAGGATCCATACCAGCAGATCGCCATTATCAGTATCGCGTGTATCGCGGCTTGAGATCATCGAGGTCATGTTCCCAAGCCTATGACGAGGCTGAGTGCTCGTCTTTGTGAAACCGCAAACAGCTACGCGTCCCCCGCGGACAGGCCGCTCGCCAAGCGAGAACTTTCTTTGACCGATCTCAAAGAAGCGATCGTTGCGGCTAGCTATGTTGCGGTCGCAAAGGAGACCTTATGAGCGACGCGCAAATCGGACTTTCGATAGTAACACCTGTCATCGTGATCTTCGCGATCATGCTTTACCGGATGGGCGTGCTGCAACGGACAGGTGTCGTGACTGCGGTCATTGCCGCGATCGCTATCGCCGCAAGCCTTTTTCTCCAGAGGTAAGCGATGAACCGCCCGACATCGGCATTTCACGAGCTTGAAGCGCGTTACGGCGAGCTCCTGTCCTGGTGCGATCTTCTTGAGGCGATCGCTGATTTCCTGCCATGTCGCGTCAATGAACGCCTTTGCGGCGCGGTCGCCGATGGGCTCCTTCCTCTGCTTCTGACCAGTCATCGACTGGAGGAACAGATCGGTTCCGACTGGCTGGGAGCGATCATGAGCGGCAGCGAGCGATCCGAGACGGAGAACCACCTCGAGGCTGGCCGACGGGTCAATCTGGAGTCGGGGGAGGATGTTGTGGAGGTGCTGCAGGCGCTGCAAGGTCGCCGCTGCTCGCTGTCCTTCGACGCTGTCAACTACCTGCTCAGATCGTTCTTCTCTGGCTTGCGTCGGCATATCGCTGCCCAGCGTCAAATCATCAGACGGATAGACGCGGCATCCAGGGTCGAGCTCGACGTGGCGTGATTGAGACATACCTGTGGTCTATTCGGTTCCTGCCGGAAGGTCGCCTTCGAGATGGACGAGGTTGAAGTCGTCGATCAGGACCTGAAGGTCCACGCTCCAGCCCGCAGTATCTGAAAGCGGCAGGTTTCTCACGGCCCATGTGCCATCGGCAGCATTTGTCAGTCCGTATTTGAGAGGCTCGATCCCTCGCAAGCTGTTCCTTAGGCCCAGAGATACGCTCCGTGGCTGCATCGGATCGAATTCCGGTGTCAGGATCGAAACGCGGACATCGACCATACCGTCAGGCTGCGGCGACATTTCGAGTTCCGCCATTGCCTTCTGCCCATGGAGATGGAGTGACACGGGCGGTTTGGCATACGCGTATTGATATTGTTCAGGACCGGCGAAACGCCATAGCGAGGCGGCAGCGACGATCAAAAGCGCAAGCCCGATCTCGCCGCCAATGCTCAAGCGCAGCCTGCGCCGGGCGACAGCCTCTCCCGCCAGCGCCGGAGCAGTCAGCCAGAAACGATTGTAGAGGGCGACCCCGCAGAGGACCGCAACGAGGGCTATCTTGACGGCCAGCACGCGCGCAAACAGCGACGACCATGCGATGTCGATGCGGGGTATTTCCATCACGGCAAGCACAAGTCCCGCCAGCAACATAAGGACGAAGGGGACCGGTATCAGGCGAGAGAAGAAGCGCAGCGAATGCTGATCGTCAGCAGATCGGCTGAGACGCAGCAGTGGCAGCAGGCTTCCGATCCAGAAAATCAAGATAGCGGCATGCAGGAGGATTGACGCCTGTGCGATGAAGCGCGGTTGCGCAATCGAACTGTGGCCGGTCAGCGCGAAGGCAAGTGAGGCAACGGCAAGTGCGGTAGCCGAGACTATGCGTGCGGACTGCGGACGACGGACAAACGGCAAAAGAGCAAGCACAATTGCCACCAGCTTGAGGCATTGGGCGATCCCCGTTCTGTCGGAAAAAGCCTGGGCAAGCGGCTCTAATCCGGCCCAGCCAGGACCCAGGCCAATGTCGTCCAGTCCCTGAAGATAAAGCCCCGCCAGGATAAACACGATTGCTGCCGCAGCGAGGGCGGGAGATTCCGCGCGCCTGCCTGCCGGAGAAAGCCAGCAATTGAAAAACGAGCCGCCGACAATGATGGCGAGACCGAGTGTCGAACCGATGGTGACGAGCCAGAGGGCGCCATGCAACGCCTTCGACGGTCTATCGGAAACACTGCTGGCGGGGGCCGAGGGCTTGCCGACATGAAAGACGACGGATCCGCCGACCGGATGACCGTCCTCAGAGACCACCCTGTAGCTGAAGATCACTGTGCCTTCTGCAAGCGGGCGGGGAAGGGGCGCTTCGACTTCGGCGCCCGTAGAGCTCGCTGAAATCTCTCTGGCAACGCCATCGGCTGCGGCCACGCTGAAGCGAACGACCCTGACGGCTTCGTTGAAGCGCAACAGGATTTTTTCCGGCGCGGCGGCAAGAATATCATTATTCGCGGGCGATGATGCAATCAGGACAGCATGGGCGTCTGCCCCGGCTGCCAGCAGAAGAAACAGCCCCGCGACACGCGCGAGCATGCAAAGGGTGGCCCATAGGGGAAAATTCCACGCCATGGGCGACCCATCTCAGGAACGCGGCTGAACGACGACGTCGAAAAACGGCGCAGGCGTCTCATAATCATCCGACGTCTTGCCTGCAGCGGGAATGTCAATCCAGCGCTCGACCGCGCCTTCGGTGCATTCCTGGACGACAGGGACGTAAATCCGTGTCGCTGCCGGCAGTTCCTTCGCCACGGTGGCGCGAAACACGAATTCATCATATTCGTCGTCGGCAAGCTGGCCGCCCTGCCATACGATCTCGGTCAGGCCTTCCTTGACCGGCTTGCCGTAGAGATCATAGCTCTTTTCGTAGGTTCCGCGGATTTTTTCCACCGTCCAGCCCACCTTGGGCATCGGTTTGGCAGACAGCAATCCTTCGGGGATTTTTACCCGGATCCTGACGGTTGCCTTGCCTTCGCAGCCGTGGCCCACGCGCAGCACGGCCTTGTAGGCCTTGCCGGATACCGCTTCGGTCTGCTCGAGAGTGATATGGGCCTGCGCCGATCCGGCAATGCAAAACATGCCCGCCACGGTGAGGGCCAAGTGTCTGATCATCACATGTCTCCTGGTCCACAGGTGGGGCGCATCGCGCGCCACCTGTGATCGCTCCTGCGTTATTGGGTGACCTGCGCGATCTGTGCGAGATCGGCGTCAAGGCGCTTACGCACCATGTTCGGAAGCTTGGCAGTCTTGATGACTTCGAGGTTGGTGGGGTTTTCGCCAACCTGGATCAGCGCCACCATACCCATGCCTGCATGCGGTGTGCACTTGATCACATAGGCGCCGGGCACGTCGAATTTGGCTTGGTACTGCTCGCTCGCCTTGGATTTGAACTCCGCAGCCCCATCCGGAATAAGACCCTTGTAGGTCTCGGCATTGTGGCTCTTGTCGGTGGGCACGAAGGTGACAGTGTCGCCGGGAGCGATCTTGACGAATCCCGGCTCGAAGACCATCGCGCCGTCGGCGCCCTTGTTGAGCATCTGGATCTGATGGTCGGCGGCCATGAGCGGCGCTGCCGATGCCATCAGAACCGCTGCGGCAGCGATCAGTCCAAAATTCAGACGCATTGCATTTCTCCTATCGTTCGGGGCCGACCTTGGCCTCGGCTAGGGTTTAGGACATGCAGGCGGCTCGCTCTTTGATGCCCGTCAAATTGGCTGTGCCAATTCAGCGACCGGCGGCTCTCACCGGTGTGTTTTCGACGACAGGTAACAGAACGTTTGAGCGGCCGCAGATCATCGCTGATGACGGCATCAATCTCCTGACCGTTGGGCATCCTCCCAACTGCTGGGAAGACTGACTTCAGGGCCAACGCGAGTGCAGGTTTGCCCTCCCGGAGCCGTCGGGGGTCCCGGTGGGCGAGCAGGTTGCTGGGTTTTTGAGAGAGTTTACGCGCGTCCGCCTCACCGGGCGTCGATGAGCTCGCGTATCTTCAGGGCAAGGTCACGCGCAGTGTACGGCTTTCGAAGCCATTGCGCTCCGGTGATGACCTCGTTTGCCGCCAGTGCTGGCTCGGAATATCCCGAGGTGAAGAGTACAGCGAGGTGTGGCCGTTCCACGCGGGCAGCCCTTGCCAGCTCGTCGCCGGTCATGCCTCCGGGCATAACGATGTCGGTGAACAAAAGCGCCACGTCGGGCTGGTCCTTGAGCAATTGAAGGGCGCGGCGGCCGTTATCCGCCTCGATCACCGAATATCCCATCCCGGCCAATCTGGCGACCGCAACCCTGCGGACGCGTGAATCATCCTCGACTACGAGAATGCGTTCATCGCCACCCGGCAGTGCCGCTTCGGCCTTGCCGCCAGCCGTCGCTTCATCCCTTGCGCCGGCGCTCGAAAGCGCGGGCAGGTAGATACGGATCGTCGAGCCGCGACCGACCTCGCTGTAGATTTGCAGGTGGCCGCCCGATTGCTTGACGAAGCCGTAGACCATGCTGAGGCCCAGTCCGGTTCCCGATCCGACTTCCTTGGTGGTGAAGAAGGGCTCGATCGCACGCTTCTTGACCTCTTCGGTCATGCCGTCCCCGGTATCGCTCATGGAGACGAGGACGAAATTGCCGCTGCGAACTTCCGGATACATTTTCGCGTAGTCCGCATCGAGCTGCACACGCGAAACCTCGGTGGTCAGAGTGCCGCCTTTCGGCATGGCGTCGCGCGCGTTCAGAGCGATGTTGAGGATCGCGTTCTGCAACTGGGAACTGTCGACCAGCACGTTGAAATCGGATCCCGAAAGGACCGTTGACAATTTGATGTTTTCACCGAGCGTCCTTCGCAACAGGTCGGAAAAGCCGGTGACGAGCCGGCCGAGATCGGCCTGCTTCGGGTTCAACGGTTGACGTCTTCCGAAGGCCAGCAATTGTCCGGTGAGCTTTGCGCCGTCGGCCGCGGCATCCTGCGCTTCCTGCAGCATGTCGCGCAGCGGGCCTGACGGGAGCTTGTCCTCGATCATTTCCAGATTGCCGCTGATGACGGTGAGAAGATTGTTGAAGTCGTGCGCCAGCCCGCCGGTCAACTGACCCACGGCTTCCATCTTTTGGGCCTGGCGAAGGTCCTCCTCGATCTTGAACCTGCTGGTCAGATCGCGAACGAAGCCGGTGAAGATCCGTTCGCCATTTGCCGTTGCCTCGCCGACGTGAAGTTCCATCGGGAACTGGGTGCCGTCAGCGCGCTGGCCCGTGACGACGCGACCGTAACCGATGATCCGCTTCTCGCCCGTCTGCATGTAATGGTCGATATATCCGTCATGGGCTGCGCGATAGGGTTCGGGCATCAGCTTTTTGACGTTCTGGCCGCAGATTTCTTCGGAGCTGAAGCCGAAGAGCATCTCAGCCGCTTTGCTGAACGACATGACATTGCCGTTCTGGTCGATGACAACCATCGCATCGGGTACTGTGTCGAGGATTGATGACAGGTGTGCCTCGCGCGCCAGCACTGCCTCTTCCGCCTTGCGCAGGGCACTGATATCGCTGTTCGCCTCGATGACGACGGGATCGCCGTCTGGAAGATTGACGAGAACGCAGCGTGTCGTCACGTACATGTCGCGACCGTTCTTGTGACGATGAACGACCTCGCCTTGCCAGAAGCCCCGCGTCGTCAGATGCGCGCGTATGGTGTCCATAGGCTCGGGAAAGCGCGCATCGAGCAAAGTATAGACGGATTCGCCCACGGCCTCTTCACGAGACCAGCCATACATGTTCTCGCTGCCGATCGACCAATGGGTGATCGTGCCTTCGAGCCGGTGCACGATGATGTCGGCCCCGTCGAGCACATGTACGAGCGCGTCCAGTTCCTGGGGCGATGCGATGCGCGGCGAGATCAGACGGTGAGGCATAGACATTCGTTCCGGAGTCAGTGGACGCTACCCCTATGGCAGGTTCTGTCCGAAAAATCATCCACGTTGCCCGACAACTGGGCGAGGCGGGCCAGATTGACGATGCGCAGATTGTGCCGGCCGTCCGGAATGACGATCTTCCTCTGGGCGAGCTTGCTGATCGAGCGCGAAACGGTTTCGATGGTCAGGCCGAGATAATCGGCGATGTCCTGCCGGCTCATCGGCACCTCGAGCAGCCCCTGATGGAGCGTTTCGCCATCACGGGTCGCAAGCTTCATGAGAAAGGTGCAGAGGCGTTCCTCGGCATTTTTCCTGGACAGGAGCACGAGCTGGTCGTGGGCCGACGCGGTCTCCCTGCAGAGCAGGCTGATATAGGCCGGCCGCAGAAGGTCGGAACGCTCGATCTCTTCCTGGAACTGTTTGCGCGAGAGGCGGCGAATCTTGCAATCCGTCACGGCTTCGGCGGTAAACAGGAAATCGCCCTGCAGGAAAGAGCCGACGACATCGCCGGCGAAGTGAAAGGCGGTGATGACCCGGCGCCCGTCGCCGATGATGCGATGAAGCCGAACGACGCCTTCGGTGATCTGGAACAGATGCCGTGCGGCATCACCCTCCCAGCAGATCGCCTTTCCCGCCTCGACCGTTTCGGTCGCCGACATCTGGAAAAGCAACGACAACGAATTGCCCTGAACCGCCTTTACGCCAAGATCGACGTTCTCGAATGCCTGCTGGCCCTGCATCAACATCCCAATGATCCCCGTGCCCTGATTGAATGTGAGGCCAATAGAAAGGCGTTCGGTCACAGCGGAATGAGCAGACGGTGCCAAAGGGTAAGACCCTGTAACAGTCTGTAACAACGGGCAAAGCTACGCCTTCGTTGACCTGGATCAAGGAACAGACGAGGTCTCCATGACAGTCGTTCCTCAAAGTACGAGAAAGGCGACCGCGCTGTGGTCGTCTGCGCACTGGGGACGTCATCATGAACTATACTACGGAAACCATGGTGGTCGCCGTGGGAGCATTCCTGGCATTGCTTGGCGCTGCTTTCGCCCACGACCATCTATTTTCAATCCACATGGGGATATTGAGCTTCTGCCTTTTTGCGGGAACGCTACTTCTCGTCAGGAACGTGGATTTCTCGCCGGCAGGGCGGCTGCCGAAAGCGGACCCAACGGGTTATTTCGACGAGGTCATCCGCTATGGCTTGATCGCCACCGTGTTCTGGGGCGTCGTCGGTTTCCTCGTTGGCGTCGTCATTGCGGCGCAATTGGCGTTCCCCGATCTCAATTTCGCTCCCTATCTGAATTTCGGCAGGCTCCGGCCCGTCCACACCTCGGCGGTGATCTTCGCCTTCGGCGGCAATGCGCTGATCATGACGTCCTTCTACGTCGTCCAGCGCACCTGTCATGCGCGCCTCTTTGGCGGCAGCCTCGCCTGGTTCGTCTTCTGGGGCTATCAGCTCTTCATCGTCATGGCGGCGACAGGCTATGTCCTCGGCATCAATCAGGCGCGCGAATATGCCGAGCCTGAATGGTATGTCGACCTGTGGCTGACGATCGTCTGGGTCGCCTATCTCGCCGTCTTCCTCGGCACCATACTGAAGCGCAAGGAGCCGCATATCTATGTGGCGAACTGGTTTTATCTCGGTTTCATCGTGACGATCGCGATGCTGCACGTCGTCAACAATCTTGCCGTGCCGGTTTCCTTCCTCGGCTCGAAGAGCTACTCGCTGTTTTCGGGGGTTCAGGACGCCCTGACGCAATGGTGGTACGGCCACAACGCCGTCGGTTTCTTCCTGACGGCCGGTTTCCTCGGGATGATGTATTATTTCGTGCCCAAGCAGGCGAACCGCCCCGTCTATTCCTACCGGCTGTCGATCATCCACTTCTGGGCGCTGATCTTCATGTATATCTGGGCCGGGCCGCATCACCTGCACTACACCGCGCTCCCGGACTGGGCGCAGACGCTGGGCATGGTCTTCTCGGTCATGCTCTGGATGCCCTCCTGGGGCGGCATGATCAATGGTCTGATGACGCTGTCGGGCGCCTGGGACAAGATCCGTACCGATCCTATTATCCGCATGATGATCGTCGCCATCGCCTTTTACGGCATGTCGACCTTCGAAGGCCCGATGATGTCGATCAAAACGGTGAACTCGCTAAGCCACTACACCGAGTGGACCATCGGTCACGTGCATTCGGGTGCGCTCGGCTGGGTCGGCATGATCACCTTCGGTGCGATCTATTACATGACGCCGAAGCTCTGGGGCCGCGAACGCCTCTACAGCCTGCGCATGGTCAACTGGCACTTCTGGCTCGCAACGCTCGGCATCGTCGTCTATGCGGCGGTCCTGTGGGTCGCCGGCATCCAGCAGGGCCTGATGTGGCGCGAATATAATTCCCAGGGCTTCCTCGTCTACTCCTTCGCCGAGACCGTGGCGGCGATGTTCCCATACTACGTATTGCGCACGCTTGGCGGTGGTCTCTACCTCGCCGGCGGTCTCGTGATGGCCTGGAACGTCTTCATGACAATTCGGGGCCATCAGCGCGACGAAGCCGAAATTCCTACTGCCTATGTGCCGCAGGCACAGGCTGCCGAGTGAGGTGACACATGGCATCAATCCTGGACAAACATCAGATCCTCGAGAAAAACGCGACCCTCCTTCTGGTCGGCTCGCTGCTCGTCGTCAGCATCGGCGGTATCGTCGAAATCGCCCCGCTGTTCTACCTGCAGAACACGATCGAGAAGGTGGAGGGGATGCGTCCCTATACGCCGCTCGAACTGGCAGGCCGCAACATCTATATCCGTGAGGGCTGCTATCTTTGCCATAGCCAGATGATCAGGCCGTTCCGCGACGAGGTGGAGCGCTACGGCCATTACTCGTTGGCAGCCGAATCCATGTACGATCACCCCTTCCAATGGGGCTCGAAACGCACTGGCCCGGATCTCGCGCGCGTGGGCGGCCGCTATTCCAACGAGTGGCATGTCCAGCACTTGTCGAACCCGAGGGCCGTCGTGCCGGAATCGATCATGCCGAGCTATGCCTTCCTCAAGGAGCACGAGATCACCGTCAAGGACGTCGGCATGGACCTGAAAGCGAATGTTGATGTCGGCGTACCCTATAGCGACGACATGATCGCCAATGCGGAGGCGGACATGAAGCTGCAGGCCGACCCGAACGCCGATACGACGGCGCTTCTCGCGCGATATCCCAAGGCCAAGGTCGGCGACTTCGACGGCGATCCCAAGAAGCTCACCGAGATGGATGCCCTTGTGGCCTACCTGCAGATGCTCGGCACGCTCGTCGACTTCTCGACCTATGACGACGCCACCGGCTACCGATGAGGTGAAACATGGAAACCTACACCGCAATGCGGCACTTCGCCGACAGCTGGGGCCTGCTGGCAATGACGGCCTTCTTTATCGGAGCGGTGATTTTCACGCTCCGTCCCGGCGGCAAACAGGCCGCCAAGGATGCCGCCAATATTCCTTTGAAGGACGATTGAGATGTCGGAAAAACATATCGATGAAATCAGCGGCGTCGAAACCACCGGCCATGAATGGGACGGGATCCGTGAATTGAACAATCCAATGCCACGGTGGTGGGTCTGGACCTTCTATGCGACGATCCTGTGGGCAATAGGCTATGCGATCGCCTATCCGGCCATTCCCATGATCACGTCAGCCACCAAAGGCTATTTTGGTTTTTCGAGCCGCGCCGAACTGCAGCAAGAACTTGATCTGGCCAAGGCCTCGCAGACGAAGTTTCACGACATGATCGCCGCCAAGACCGTGCAGGAAATCGATGCCGACCCGGCGCTTCGCGAATTCGCGATCGCCGGCGGCGCTTCCGCCTTCAAGGTGAATTGCGCGCCGTGCCACGGTTCCGGTGCGAGCGGTGGACCGGGTTTCCCAAACCTTAACGACGACGATTGGCTCTGGGGTGGTGACCTTGATTCCATCCAGACGACGATCGCCCATGGCATTCGCTTCGACGGCGACACGGACACGCATGTCTCCGAAATGCCTGCTTTCGCAGACATGATCGACAAGGATCAGATCCGCCAGGTCGCAGCCTATGTATGGAGCCTGACGAACAAGCCATCCGACGAAGGGCTTGTGGAACCCGGCAAGCAGGTATTCCTGGACAATTGTGCGGCCTGTCACGGCGAGGAAGCCAGGGGCAAGGCGGAGATGGGCGCACCGGATCTTGCCGATGCCATCTGGCTGAAGGGCAGGGGTGAGGACGCCATCATCAGACAGGTAGCAGCTCCAAAACATGGCGTCATGCCGGCCTGGTCCGCGCGCCTTGGAGACACGACCGTCAAGGAACTCACCGTCTTCGTCCACTCGCTCGGCGGCGGCCAATAAGGAACCTGCACGATGACGAACCATGACCATAATGCGCTCCTTGAACTCTATGGCACCCCGCGTGCGGTGATCCGCTCGCGTGTGTCGATGCGGGCAAGGTCCGCACCACCGTCCTGCGAACAGGAAGATCCCGCAAAGATCGGCAGTTCGATCGTAAGTTTGATCTGCCTCAAAGATCACAACCCGACCAGCCGCTAAATCTGCAAACGAGGACGTCCCAGCGGCTTCTCCCCGTTGTCCTCCAGGCCGTGCCCTCTCTCCCGGGCGCGGCCCTTTTTCTTTGACCAAGCGCAAGGAGCGATCGGACGCAACCGCCTATGCCTGTCGATTGCCGGGCTCCTTCAGGGCCGCATCCTGCCTGCGCAGCGTATGTGCCGTGCAAACCACGTTCTTGATATGAATCAAGGATGGTCAGCTGGAAACGGAGGAGAAGGGCAGTCACAAATCGGAACAGGCCCATGAACCTCTACACAGCACCCGATCCCAAATTAGTGGAACGCGTCAATGCGGAGCCGGTCAACGCCCGGCTCAACCGTCAGCCGCTTTATGCGGCTCGTAAGAAGGTCTTTCCCAAGAGGGTTCAAGGACATTTTCGCCGGTTCAAGTGGATCGTGATGCTGATCACGCTCGCGATCTACTATCTTGCGCCCTGGATCCGCTGGGATCGCGGACCTTATGCGTCCGACCAGGCTATCCTGATCGACCTGTCGTCGCGCCGCTTTTTTTTCTTCTTCATCGAGATCTGGCCGCAGGAGTTCTACTATGTCGCCGGGTTACTGGTCATGGCTGGGTTCGGCCTGTTTCTGGTCACCTCGGCAGTCGGCCGCGCCTGGTGCGGTTATGCCTGTCCGCAGACGGTCTGGGTCGACCTCTTTCTTGTCGTCGAGCGCGTCATCGAAGGCGACCGCAATGCCAGAATGAAACTGGACGCCGGGCCGTGGACGTTCGACAAGCTTCGCAAGCGCCTGCTCAAGCATGCGACCTGGCTTGTCATCGGCGTTCTCACCGGCGGCGCGTGGGTATTCTATTTCGCCGACGCGCCGACGCTCGTCAAAGGGCTCTTCACCGGGCAGGCTCCGGCCGTCGCCTACGCCACGGTCGCCATTCTGACGTCGACCACCTACGTCTTTGGCGGGCTCCTGCGCGAACAGGTCTGCACCTACATGTGCCCCTGGCCGCGCATACAGGGCGCCATGCTCGATGAGAACTCGCTGGTCGTGACCTATAACGACTGGCGGGGTGAGCAGCGCTCGCGCCATGCCAAGAAGACGCAGGCGGAGGGACAGGCCGTCGGTGACTGCGTCGACTGCAATGCCTGCGTTGCGGTCTGTCCGATGGGCATCGACATCCGCGATGGCCAGCAGATGGAGTGCATCACCTGCGCGCTCTGCATCGATGCTTGCGACAATGTCATGGACAAGATCGGCAAACCGCGCGGCCTGATAGCCTATGCGACGCTCAGCGAATATGCGAGCAACATGAACATCGCCACCGACGCAGGCAGGACGCCGGTCCAGCCGGCGCGCGTCAGAAATCCGGACGGTTCCTTTGTCGACGGCATTCGCCACTTCAACTGGCGTATCATCTTCCGACCGCGCGTCGTCTTTTACGCGGGCGTCTGGACCTGCATCGGCATTGCCATGCTCGTGCACCTGTCGATGCGCGAACGGCTGGAGCTCAATGTCGTCCATGACCGCAATCCGCAATACGTGCTGGAAAGCGACGGATCGATCCGCAACGGATATACGCTGCGCGTCCTCAACATGGTACCCAAACCGCGAACGATCGAGCTGACCCTGTCGGGCATCGATGGCGCGACGATGCGGATTCCTGAACTCGGCAAGGAGGAAGGACGTCGGTTCACGATCGACGCCGCGCCCGACGCAGCCACGACACTCAAGGTATTCGTCACCCGCAAGCCGACGGGCGACGCGATCAACGAATTCCTCTTTTCGATCGAAGATGCCGGTCACGCCGACCGCGCGACCTATCGCGCCGCATTCAACGCCCCAGGAGATGTCAGATGAGCACCCGCGCGCAAGGATTCACCGGCAGGCATATGTTGCTGACGACCTGTGCTTTCTTCGGCGTAATCATCGCCGTCAACTTTACGATGGCCTGGTACGCCTCATCGAGCTGGAGCGGGCTCGTGGTCGAAAACACCTATGTCGCCAGCCAGGAATTCAATGAGAAGGCCGCCGCCATGAAGGCGATGGCTGCCTCCGGGATCGCGGGCAGGCTTTCGCTGAAGAGCGGCGAAATCCATTATGACATCAGCAACAGGGACGGCTCGCCGGCTGTTGTCGACGACGTCGTGGCCAACTTCAAGCGGCCGGTCGGCGATCATGAAGATTTTCGCGTTGCGCTGATCAAACTTTCGGAAGGGCGGTTCGAGGCGGATCACGTAATCGCCGAAGGCGACTGGATCGTCGAGGTCACCTCGCGCCGCAGCGGCGAGATCGTCATGCACGAGGCCGTGCGCATCGACACTGCGGAGTTCGGCCAATGACCTGCTGCACCATGAATGCGGACGGCGTCCTGGCGATGAGCACGACCGCCTTCAGCGCCGAGGAGATCGGACTTGTAAGCCATGCGCTCGGCGGAGGCCTTCGTCAGCTCGATCTCAGCGTGCCTGACGTCCATTGCGGCGCCTGCATATCGACCATCGAGCGGGCTCTGTCGGGCCTGCCCTATGTGCGCAAGGCTAGGGTGAACCTCACCTCCAGGCGTGTGAGCTGCGTCTATGCCGAGGAGATGGACAACAAACCGGTCGATCCGACCGGCATCACTGCCGCGATCAGCGCGACCGGATACAGGGCCCATCTCTTCACGCCGCTTGCGCCGGAAAGCGACAAGACACGGAACCAGCTTCTCCTTGCGGTCGGGGTCGCGGGTTTTGCCGCGACAAACATCATGCTTCTCTCCGTATCTGTCTGGTCGGGCGCGGATGCCGCGACGCGTGACATGTTCCATTGGATCTCGGCGATGATCGCAGCGCCTGCGCTCGTCTATTCCGGCCGGTTCTTCTTTCAATCGGCCTGGAACGCGTTGAAGCGCGGGCGCACGAACATGGATGTGCCTATCTCACTCGCCGTGACGCTCTCCTATGCGGTTTCGCTCTGGGAGACGATGCATCATGGCGAGCATGCCTGGTTCGATGCGACCGTATCACTGCTGTTCTTCCTTCTGATCGGCCGGACCCTCGACCACGTCATGCGCGAGAAGGCGCGCGCAGCGATCAACGGGCTGGCGCGGCTTGCTCCGCGCGGGGCGTTGGTGCTGGCGGCCGATGGGTCGAGACGCTTCGTGGCGGTTGAGGAGATCGCCGTCGGCGACGAGTTTGCCGTGGCGGCCGGCGACCGCATCCCGGTCGACGGTATCGTCGCCAGCGGCGAGAGCGATCTCGACCTGTCGATCGTGACGGGTGAGAGCAGCCCGGTAGCCGTAAAACCGGGAACGGAAGTCCATTCCGGGGCCATGAACCTGACAGGCTCGCTCATCGTGCGCACAACGAAGCTGGCACGCAACTCGCTGCTTGCCGAGATCATCGGCCTGATGGAGGCTGCGGAAGGCGGACGGGCGCGTTACCGGCGGATCGCCGACAGGGCCGCAGCACTTTATTCGCCCGCCGTGCACCTGCTCGCGCTGGTGTCATTTCTGGGCTGGGGCATCATCGGCGGGGACTGGAAGCAGGCGATGCTCGTCGGCGTTGCCGTGCTCATCATTACCTGCCCATGCGCCCTCGGACTGGCCGTTCCGGTCGTGCAGGTCGTCGCAGCCGGCGAGCTTTTTCGCAGGGGCGTCATGCTCAAGGACGGTTCGGCGCTCGAGCGGCTCGCCGAGGTCGACGCCGTCGCCTTCGACAAGACGGGCACGCTGACGCTCGGGCAACCGAGGCTCATGCGGACCGAGGCCGACAATGTTAAGAACATTGCGATCGCCGCGGGACTTGCTCTGCATTCCAGGCATCCGCTCTCGCAGTCGCTCGCCCGCCAGGCGGTCATGGCGGAGCAATTCGATCGCGTGACAGAGGTCGCAGGCGGCGGTCTCGAAGCCTCACGCGGCGATATCGTCTACAGGCTCGGAAACGCACCCTTCGCCTGCGGCGAGGCCGAGATCGCGACATCAGACAGCCCGCTGTCCGAAGTCGTGCTTTCGGCAAACGGGGTGGTGCTGGCCCGCTTCTTCTTCGATGACACGCTTCGTCCGGGCGCGGCCGAGGCGGTCGCCGATCTGGAATCGGCCGGTTTCCAGACGCTGATTTTTTCCGGGGACCGCCAATCCGTCGTCGAAAGCACGGCGCGCAGCCTCGGCGTCGATCGCGCCCTTGGCGCATTGACCCCGAAGCAGAAAGTGGAGGCCTGCGAGGCCCTGCGAGAGGCGGGACGGCGTGTCCTGATGGTCGGCGACGGCATTAATGACGCGCCTGCGCTCGCCGCAGCCCATGTTTCGATGGCGCCGTCCAGCGCTTCCGACATAGGACGCCAGGCGGCCGACCTCGTCTTCTTCAACGAGAGACTCGATGCCGTGCCCGATGCGATCCGGATCGCCCGACGCTCGGCAGCGCTCATCCGGCAGAATTTCGCACTCGCGATCGGCTATAACGTCCTGGCCGTACCGATCGCGATCGCCGGCCTCGCCACGCCGCTGATTGCTGCCGTGGCGATGTCAACCTCTTCGATCATCGTCGTCACCAATGCCCTGCGTCTCAACGCTTTTACGGCACGAAACGCTTCTTCGCCGGCTTTGCAGAGGCCGATCCACGATCAGGAGGTCAAAGCCGCATGAATATGCTCATCTATCTGATTCCGATTGCACTTTTCATGGGCGGCCTCGGGTTGGCGGCGTTCCTCTGGTCCCTGAAGAGCGGTCAGTATGACGATCTGGAGGGCGCTTCCTGGCGGGTGATTTCCGATGATGATTCCGATCCGACCGCTACATGATAGCATCAGCCGGAAAAGGACCGATGCTTTCTAACAACGAACGGCTTTTGCGGTCAGACCTGTTTCATGGGCTGAACGAGGATACCGCGAGACGACTTGCGGCCCTCGCTCGCCGGCGCACCTATGTGCTGGGCGAAGAGATTCTCTCGGAAGGTGAGCCCGGCATCTATGTCGTCTATGTCGCAAGCGGCGTTGTCAGGCTGACGCGAACCGAATCGAGCGGGCGTGATGCGGATATCCGCGTCTGCGAACCAGGCGACTTCATCGCCGAATATGTCATTGTGCTCGGCGGTAACTATGCGCACGGCGCATGTGCCGGCGCCCTGAGCGATCTCGTGCTGTTCGAAGCTGCGACGCTGCGGGCATTGGCCGACAAATGCCCGCAACTCCAGCGCAACCTGCTGAAGATATCGGCCCGCCACCTTCTTGAAGCTTTCGATGGCATTGCTGGCGACCGTTTGCATACTGCGATCCAACGTGTGGCGAATTTCCTGTTGCGGCAGTGCCCGGAAGCGGCTCTTCAGGCGACATTCCATCTTCCGTACAAGAAGCAGATTCTGGCTGGAAAACTCGGGCTTGGGCCGGAGGCCCTTTCCAGGGCATTTGCCGCTCTGGCAAGATGCGGGGTCGACGTGAAGGGTCGAACTGTGCGCATTGAAAACGTCGTTCTCCTGCGTCAGGTCTGTTAGCGACAATCGCGTCAGCTGTCCGAAGTCATGACGTTGGAGGTTGTGGCGACAAATCCTACCAGGCGGTCATCACCAGGTTTCTTTGGCAACTATCGCATGCGGCGCTGAGAGCGGTGGCGCTGGCCGAATTCCTGCGCTATCTGATTGGCAAGTCGAAACAAGCTCAACGAGGACAATGGAACCGGACAGGATTCTGGTGGTCGATGATGACGCGCGGATCAGGCAGATGCTGATGCGTTACTTCGAAGACAACGGATTTAAGGTGAACGCGGTCGCAAACGGTGCGGCGATGCGTTCCGAACTTGCCAAGAGCTCTTTCGCGGCAATTTTTCTCGATCTAGTGCTCCCGAACGGCGAGAATGGTCTCGAACTGCTCCGGGAGCTTCGAAGCACATCCGATGTGCCGGTACTCATGCTGACCGGTCAGGACGATGTCACGGACAAGGTCGTCGGCCTTGAAGTCGGCGCCGATGATTACATCGCCAAGCCCTTTCATCTGAGAGAACTGCTGGCTCGTCTGAGGACAATCCTGCGACGCCGCACCTCCTCGGATGCGACCCGTGCTGCCAAGGGAGAAGACGAAACGCTCGCCTTCGAAGGCTGGTCCCTCGATGTGTCGCGCAGGCGGCTGACCTCACCCCAGGGCGACGACGTTGCCTTGACGACGGGCGAGTTCGATATGCTTCTTGTTTTCGTGCGCAATCCCGGCCGGGTTCTTTCGCGCGAAACGCTCATGGATCTGACGAGAAACCGCAATTTCGAAGCCTTTGATCGCGCAATCGACGCCCAGATCGTCCGCTTGCGCAAGAAGATCGAGGATGATCCGAAGAGCCCGGATCTCATTCAGTCTGTCCGCGGCGTCGGTTATGTCTTCACCGGTCGACCGGGACGAACATCGAGATAATTGATCCTCGTCAATGTCCGGTCCGCTGCTGACGCTATGAGTTCAGCCATTATGGCTGCAACAATGACGATCTGGGTTCTTTTCGCGGTAATCACAACCGCAGCGACTGCCATCCTGCTTCATCCGCTTTCAACGGGGAGGAAGACAGCGAGCAGCAAAGCGGATGCCGGCAAGGTCTATCGCGACCAGCTTTTGGAACTCGACGAGGATATCGCCTTCGGGCGTATCTCGCCGGACCAATACGAACTGGCCAAAGCAGAGACGGCGCGCCGGCTGTTCAAGGCGGCCGATAACGACCGGCCGGCGCAGACCCCGCAACGCTCCGACAGATGGCTCAAACACGGGATAGCCGTGTTCCTGCCCGTACTCAGTATCGCTCTTTATGTCTCTCTCGGTTCTCCTGATATCCCCTCGCGTCCTTTGGCGACGAGGCTCGCGGAGCCGGGCGAGGATCTCGCAATCCTCGTGAAGAAGATGGAGAATCATCTCGCCGAGCGCCCCGAGGACGGGCGGGGATGGGACATCATCGCTCCGGTTTACCTGAAGATGGGCCGGGTGGATGACGCGGCAAAGGCGTATCGAACCGCGCTTCGCCTGGACGGAGCCAATGTTCGCCGTCTTGAAGGGCTGTCGGAAACGCTCATGGCCACCTCAAATGGCACGGTGACGGCAGAGGTGCTCGATGAACTCAAACAGGTTCTCTCCCTAGAGCCGAACAATCCGCGTGCACGTTTCTACATTGCCCTGAGCATGGAGCAGGCGGGTCAGCCGGAAGAGGCGCGGAGCGCTTTCGA
>NZ_JACIAS010000012.1:0-224185 GCF_014194915.1 Rhizobium sp. BK512
CGGATGACGGCCACGCCACCAGCGAGCTTGGCGAGACGTTCCTGCAGCTTTTCGCGATCGTAGTCAGACGTCGTTTCCTCGATCTGGGCGCGGATTTGCGCAACGCGGCCATCGATCTCGGCCTTGGAGCCGACGCCGTCGATGATGGTGGTGTTTTCCTTTTCGATCGCCACCTTCTTGGCACGGCCGAGCATGTTCAGCGTGACGTTCTCGAGCTTGATGCCGAGGTCTTCGGAGATGACGGTGCCTCCCGTCAGGATGGCGATGTCTTCGAGCATGGCCTTGCGGCGATCGCCGAAGCCCGGAGCCTTGACAGCAGCAATCTTCAGGCCGCCGCGCAGCTTGTTGACGACGAGCGTGGCAAGAGCTTCGCCTTCGACGTCTTCGGCGATAATGAGGAGCGGTTTGCTCGACTGCACGACTGCTTCGAGGACAGGCAACATCGCCTGGAGGTTCGACAGCTTCTTTTCGTGGATCAGGATGTATGGGTCTTCAAACTCAACGCGCATCTTGTCCTGGTTGGTCACGAAATATGGAGACAGGTAGCCACGGTCGAACTGCATGCCCTCGACGACTTCGAGTTCGGTCTCGGCGGTCTTGGCTTCCTCGACGGTTATGACGCCTTCATTGCCAACCTTCTCCATCGCCTCGGCGAGATAGCGGCCGATCTCGGAATCACCGTTGGCAGAGACGGTGCCCACCTGAGCGATCTCCGAGTTGCTGGTGATCTTGCGGGCATTGGTCTTGAGTTCCTTGACAACGGCGTCGACGGCAATGTCGATGCCGCGCTTCAGGTCCATCGGATTCATGCCCGATGCGACGGCCTTGGCACCTTCCTTGACGATGGCCTGCGCGAGTACCGTCGCGGTCGTGGTGCCGTCACCGGCAAGATCGTTGGTTTTCGACGCCACTTCGCGCAGCATCTGGGCGCCCATGTTCTCAAACTTGTCTTCGAGTTCGATTTCCTTGGCGACCGATACCCCGTCCTTGGTGATGCGCGGAGCACCGAAGGACTTGTCGATCACCACGTTACGACCCTTCGGGCCGAGCGTGACTTTGACGGCATTTGCCAGCACATCGACCCCACGCAGCATGCGTTCACGGGCGTCGCTATGGAATTTAACTTCTTTCGCAGCCATTTGTCTAACTCCTCAATAGGCAGCTATTGACTGATGGTGTTGGGTTTGGGGGACGAGCCGCCTCAGGCGGCTTGTTTACGCTCGGCCTGAGCTTCGATGATGCCCAGAACGTCGCTTTCCTTCATGATCAGCAGATCTTCACCGTCAATCTTGATCTCGGTTCCGGACCATTTGCCGAACAGGATGCGATCACCGGCCTTGACGTCGAGCGCCTGGATCTGGCCTGCATCGCTGCGGGCGCCGGGGCCTACGGCGACGACCTCGCCCTCCTGCGGTTTTTCCCTGGCGGTGTCGGGAATGATGATGCCGCCTCTGGTCTTTTCTTCGGATTCGACCCGGCGTACGAGAATGCGGTCATGGAGCGGTCGGAACGACATGTTTTCCTCCGTGGACAAACGATGATGTTTCGAAATCCCCTGGCCGGACCGGATGACCAGTCCGGGCGGGTGCGAACCTCGTTGAGCGTTCGCGTGCAAAAATTTATTTTCGGGCTTTTTCAATTTCAAGAGGGTCGGCAGGAAAAATTAGCACTCGACGCCGATGGCTGCTAACATACTGGAAAGGAACGATAAACGACATCGAAGCGTTCAGAAAACCGTTGAGGGCTGCGCGATTTTGCGCCACCTTCGCAGTGTCATGAAACGGAGATGAAGCATGCAGTTCTCATCGGACCTGGAGCGTCAGCTCAACGGCTATGGACTGACCACCGCGCATATCCTCTATCGCATTCCCGACTTCGAATCCGTCCTGCAGACTTACGTTTGGCAGGACTATGATCTTGCCCCGGATTTCCCTGAGATGTGCAAGTTCCTGAACTTCTGGAAGGCCAGCCTCGACGGACCACTGCATTCCGTCCGCTACACCCACCAACGTCTGATCGGCCCTAACGAATGGCGCCGTGTCGAGGGCGAATTCAAGCTTCAATGAAGCCTTGAAAACGAAATTTTACTTTCTTAGCTCTCGCGGCCGGGGCTTCATGAGCTCGGCCGAGATCGCTGGTCTGTCCGGAGTGAGTTGATCTGGAAGAGAAGATCAAGATCATCAGAGACCTCGGCATCGAGGAGCGCGAGGAAGTCTTTGTCGACATCGCGCGCATCCTTAAAGGGACTGCACAAGTGCATGGCGACCGTCACTTTGCTGCGCTCAAGGCCAACATGGCCAAGGCGATCCGCATCGATGCCAACGAACCGGCGCGAGATGATCCACAAAAGGCCGAACGCGTGCTGCAACAGGCTACCACGATGATCTCGCGCTTCAACTCGGCGCACATCGAATGACGAGCCACGCGATCCACTAACCATAGGCTCATCGGACATGGCGTGCGGGTCCGGCAACAATCACTGACGCCAAACATCTGGACCACACGCCGCATTCCATTCACCTGCCGCGACGGTTCGACGATCTGCGTGAAGTACCTAGCGATGGCGCGAGCTGCCTGGGCTCACGCCAAGATTTACGGCTCTTCAGGAACCGCAGGTTCCTTCCCAAGTTATTTCGATCAAGGAGGATGTCATGGACGACGAACACATCAAACGCCGTGCGTATGAGAAATGGGAAGCTGAAGGCCGGCCGGAGGGCGAGCATGAGCGCCACTGGCACGAGGCCGAGAAGGAGCTCGGTAATAGTAGCGAACTTCCGCAGACGTCTTCGCCCGCACATCATAGTGGAGTGAACGTTCCGGACGGTCACGATCAGACAACCTCTGATGCGATCCCCTCGCAGAGCGGTAAACCCGGAAGCTTCAAGCCGGGCGAGTTGGCGTCGGAGAATAAGTAGCGGATATGCGCAGCAAGGCGCAAGCCGTCGCGACGCGACGATTGCAGCTGCCTATGGCGCTTCAGGCGACTTTGCTCAGTACCTGCCAGGCGAAATCGACCAGCAGGAGAGCGATCTGGTAGCCGCGTCGCTGCAGCCAATGGGCAACGTTTCGTGCACGGGCGCCGACGAGGTCATCGACGAGCACCACAAGCGCCTCCTGCGGCAGAGGGTCCCTTTAGAGGGATCGCGGCCTGAAGAGCTAGATCACGGTTTGACACATGGTGCAGGCAAACGTACTCAACGTCCGCCGCCATCTTTCGACGGCCGGCGGCCACCAATCTCTCAAGAATGGCGCTCATCGCGGTTGCGTCGGAAAGGTTAGCCGTCCTGATCCTCATCCAGAAAGCCCCGCCCACGAGCGCTCAGATCGCGCGTACGTTTTCCGCCTTCGACTTGCCGGTCTTACGATCCTGACCCAGGTCGTAAGAGACGTTCTGCCCTTCGCGCAGCAGCGTCGAGCCCTGGACTGCACTCACATGAACGAAGACGTCCTGGCCGCCATCGTTTGGCGTAATGAAGCCGAAGCCCTTGTCCTGATTGAAAAACTTGACTGTGCCGTTCGCCACTTCGAATTCCCCGATTTGGATTAAGGGGAAATTCATAACCGCTCGACGTCTCCGCCGCAATGGTGTGCCCTTGCCGGCCGGAGACCGGCGCTTGGTGGCGCAGCGGGCGATACCCGCCATTTTCGGGAAGCGACCATCGAGGTCCGCCGGTCGCTTCCCGACCCCGAGCGATCCGCCGCCTGGCGCTCGAGAGACCGGCAACATACGCTCTATCAGCAAGTCTCGGTATCGGTACGGAAAAATTCCACTCGGACGTTGCCGCAATGCAGCACCTGAGAGTTCATCCCAGCGGACAAAAAGCAAAGGCTTGCATGCGGTTACACTGTGAACAGGCTGTGGATAACGTGTGGGTGACACTTATTGGCCGAACGGCGCGTTTCCTGTCCGTTCACCACCAGCTTGCCAAAGTGCACCGACTCGGTCGACATTCGTTCCAACCACTCCTCGGCCTCCGCCGCAAACGTTGCCGGGATGGTTCGGGCGCTCCCCATTGGGTCGAGCGCCCTTTTTCATTCCAGCCGATGTCGGGCGAGATGCTTCGCATCCTTTTCCAGAAACGATCCGGGGGAAAGGTACGCGACGGTGGCGGCGCCACTGGCTGCTTCTCTGGATGCGAGCAGTTGAGATCGTTCGAATTCGGACCTCGCCAGATCGGCCGCAGCGTTGGCGCTCTCAACTTCGGCCTCTGCAACCGATCCAATGAGCGGTTTCGTCGCGACACGCCGCGACCTGGTCGAAGCGATGGCCTCCCGGTTGAGCAACCATGGTTTCAAGGTACGCTTTGAAATCCTGTCAAATGCCGGGCCGGATGTTCGCATTGCCGAACTACCCTACCGGTTCGCGACCCGTTCAGCCGGCCACAGCAAGAGGATCGTCGCGTCGCTCTTCAATTCTTGGAGCTGCTTGTTGCCAAGGCAACGAGAGCGGCCATCCCCTTGCGGCTGGTTTGCCTTGTCATCCTCGGCGCCGCTTTCATGGCCTTACACATGGCGCTGCTAGCCGCGGTTCTTGCGACGGGCACGGAGTTCGCGTGGGCTCAAGCGAGCGCAAGCGTCGTCACCGTGATTGTCAATTTTTCAGGTAATAACCTGATGACCTGTCGCGATCAACGGCTGCGAGGCCGAGGCTTGCTCCGAGGGTTGTCGATATATTCCGCAGTAGTTAGCCCTGGAGCCGCGGTCAATGTCGGTATCGCGACGGCTTTGTTCGCGGCGGCTAGCCCCTTGGTAGGCCGCCGGTCGCACGTGATGACCATCGACTTTCTCCCTTGCCGTCGAAGGCGTGCGCGATGGTCATTCTACCGCATCTAACCGATGGCAAGTCGGGCGGCAATCGCGTTGAGGGGAAGCAGGTCGAGCGCCCCTTAACTGGCGCGATGCCATCCGAGAATCTCTCCATGTCGCCGCGGCACATCGCGTCTATGCAGCCGTCAGGGCCTTGTAATCGTCGCCAGCGAGAAGCTTGGGCAAGGGACGGGATGGCCCGGTCCTGCAAGCCAGAAGATCCCCGTCCCGTTGCGCGCTTGCAGATCGGCCGGGGAGGGCAGGCAAAGTCGCCCTCCTCGTTATACCAGTTGAGCGGTTCATCGGCCCGACACATTAGCTCAAATGCCGCCTTGCGGCCGGCGAATCCAGTCAAGCCAATCAAGGCACCAATGTGGGCCAGGTGAACCATGAGTGATTGGCTGCCGGGAGTATTGCCAGGCATTGAAATGAGCCTAACGTTTCCATCACGAAAAAAAGTCGATGCCCAATTGCCGAAATTGACCAAGCAGGCGTTGAAGGGCTTACGCTGACGGACCCACAAACGGCTTCGCAACGAAGATCAGCTACCGCGCCCGCGTTTCATGATCTGCTCCAACCTCACCGGGCGCAATTTTTGGGCATCCACGCCGACGTCGAATTGGCGAGGCAGCGGTTTTAGACGCCCGTGCGAGTGGCCGTGCAGATTGATCGATCTCTTGCCCATCTGGTTCCACGTCCTGAAAGCGTAGTGGCAGAGGATCAGGTGGTGATCGTCAGTGCGTATTTCGGCATAGTGTTGGACGCTCGTCCAACCCCTCGCTTCAGTGGTCGTTGTTGGATCGTTATTACCAACTACCAGGTGTTTGCGCCCGTTCAAGCGCGATAGAAGCTGGTCGCAATCGCCTGCGCGGGCCGACATGAAATCGCCGAGATGCCAGACATCGTCATCTTCGCCGACGAGGCCATTCCAGTTTTGGATCAGCGCCAGATCGTGGGCGGCCATGTCTGGGAAAGGACGTCGGTCGATCCTGAGGACACGCGGATCGCCAAAATGGGTATCGCTGGTAAAGAAGATCATTGATGGAACATGGGGCCGGAGCGTCCGTCGCCAAGATATTGTGGCGCTTCGAAAAGAAGTCACCTTCCATTCTTTGCAGAGAAGCCGGAGACAGTGCCATTCCAGACCGACGATGGCCCTCCTTGTTTCAACAGCCCACATTGGAGCCAGGACAAGTCGCTTGTACGCTACCGTACCAACGCGTGGTTGCGGCGCAGAATCGGACTTTAGTCCGGTTGATGACCGCAGGCAGCCCGCTAGCTTCACCACTTTACACGACGCGGGGGCGCGCAAGCGGGTCGTCATGCCAATAACTGAATCGGATCGACTTTTGTTCAGCCGAGTTTGGGCTGTCGGCGCCAAAGCGGTCAAAGACGGTCGCAATTCTGCGCTGCTCGATGTTACGCTTCATGCCCCTACGCTGGAACAATACCAGGATAGCCACGGTCAGCGGATGACCGATATGATCAAGGTCGTTCAGCTAGGAATCTCGAAGCTTCGTGATAGCGGCGAGCACATCGAAGGCGACGAGGACAGCATACGTCGGTCCTTGCGTCGCTCTGGTGCGCGGTATTCGTAGCGCGAGCGATTACATCCTATCGCTGACGATTTCACAAAATCCCTAGTGGCCCCGATCTTCCAACCATAACGCCATCGCTGTTGGCGGCGACGCGGGGCTGGCATCATCGCCCGGGATCTTCATGTCCCATTCAGGTGCGACTTCGCAAAATCCCGCGAGCGTTGCAGTATTCTTGGTATCAATAGTGAACGAAGCCACCTCTGACAGTTTCCAGTTCGGTCTGAAGGCACTTCTGAAGAAGCATCCCGACCTTCAGTCATATGCGTCAACGGCGCACCAGTTGACGGAACTGATCGAGACCTATGGTGAGGCATTGCAGTCTAGAGCGAAATACCAGACCGACGGTGGCGAACACGAATTGATTCTCGCCCATTGTGAGAGCGTATGTATTGAGCTGGAGGAGCACCTCCGATCGAGCCTCTCCAACGAATGTCTCCGCGATGGCGGCTGATGTCTGGACCTGACGACAAACACGTTAGCCTCGCATTGATCGACGGGTCGACCCTTCTAACTCTTTAGAAGATGGCGTCTCGCTTGTTGCCTCGGATCGATCTGTTCAGCTTGCCGAACCAGCGATGCAGATCATCGCTGCGGATCCTTCATCTCCAGATATGTCAAACCGATGAGGCGCTCTTCGCGTTGGTCCGAAAGCCTGCGCAAGAAAGATCTGAAGATAATGCAGTGACCACGTTTCTGACCCGCCGCTAAAGCTGAAAATGATCCGTAGATGCAGATATGACTAAATCCAGTACTCAATAGGGACGATCCGCTTACACTGTTTTGATCGTCCCCGAGTAGGACCTTGGTCCGAGGCCGGTTGTCGCGGCAGTCCTATCTTCATTCCTGCCTGTTCACGAAGAACCTCACAATGCCGGTCTTCACGCCACTTGGAGGGCGCAGAGACCGCTTCAGAAAGGAGATCGCCATGTCATCCACGGAAGATCCGAAACTTCTGCCGCACAATACTGCGCGCAGACATTTTCTAGGTGTCGCTGCTGCCGCCGGTGTTCGGCTCGCGGGCGTGGCGGCATTGGCCACGGCAATTTCCACATCTCCTGCGAGTGCATTGGGACGCCGTTGGGGCCACGGTGGCTCGGGTGGACACGGCGGTTCCGGTGGGCACGGAGGCTCCGGGGGGAGCGGTGGTTCCGGCGGCGGCGGTGGCGGCGGCGGTCCGCAGTGCTTCCTGCGGGGAACGGGTATCCTCACGGATTGCGGTGAAAGGCCTGTCGAGGATCTGCGTGCCGGCGATCGCGTTGCCCTTCCGGATGGAAGCACTCGTCCGATCAGGTGGGTCGGCCGCCAGGCCTTCAGGAAGAACGGCGCACGCTGGCAGGAAGCCGTCGTGCCAATCCGCATTCGCCGCCATGCGCTGGACGGCCGCACCCCGCACTCCGATCTCTACCTGTCATCCGGCCATGCGCTGTTTCTGAACGGCGTCCTGATCCGCGTGAAGGATCTCGTCAACGGCACGACCATTGCACCGGTCACTCCGGCCGACGACATGCCGCTCGAATATTATGCCGTACTGCTCGATACGCATGAGGCCATCCTGGCCGAAGGTGCGGCGGCTGAGAGCTTCCATCTCGTGGACAACAACCACGAGGCCTTCTCCAATTTCGCGGAGTTCAAGCGCCTCTATGGCGAAAGGCCCGGCGTGATGACATCCTATGCCCCGGTGCTGGGCGAGGAAGGTGGCTGGAAGCACCTGAAAGCGCTCCTCCTCCTTGGCGTTTCGCCTCTGGTGCCGGTGCGCGATCCATTCGCGGATGCCTGCAGGAAGATCGACGCGCAGGCCAGGGAACTGTCGGCCTGATCCACTGCGGGCTTGCTTGCCGGGCGCATCTCGAAACCGGAGAGCTCAGTCGCTCAGACCGCGCAACGGCCTTGCCAGGCCACATGCATAGAAGAAGAAAAGCTGGGCGTCTATCCTGGCCATTCTGGTCGCCGAGGACGAGTATTACTTCCGAAGACCTAGTCGACTCGCCTCGGAGCGACCGTGATTGGGCGCACCTCAACGCTCGAACGAGCCTGGATCTGCTCGAAGATGCTGAGCAGATAGACAGCGCTGTGCTAGACATCAGTCTCGGTGGGAAGATGAGCTGCCGACCTTCTCGCGAAGCGGGGCATACCGTTTCTACTCGCCACCGGCCACCGTCTCGGCCATGGCAACTTCGCCAAGCTAGAAATGTAACAGACCCTGCGGATGTACGAGCGCTGCGATCACCCGCCTACCTGACCAGTTCCCTCGGTGGCGCCACTTCCAGCCGTTCAGCGTCGCACCGAACCTTACCGCATTCGACATGGCTGAATGGGTCTGTAAACAGCTAGGAAAGCTGGCGACGCAGCGACACCGTTCGGGTGACACATCCCAGGCACTCATTGCAAACATGGCGCAATAGCCTCAGAGGACGCCACGTCCAGCTCCAAGGATTTGCGACTGTTCCATCGCCCCAAATGCCCGCGACCGCGGGTCCGCATGGTTCAAAAACCGGCGGTTATGGCGTGGACAGGACCTTCTGCCGGTCTTCTCTGCTGGCGTCAGGCGTAACACCCGAAGGTCGCGATGCCGGCTTGAGAGAACCGAGCGGAACTTGACGGACGGCGCGAAGTTTCGATGTAAACCCGGAGCTTTCCCATGTCGACCATCGCCTCCCACCACGAGCCGGACCTTGCCAACCGCCTCGATCGTAATATCGAAGCGCTTCTTCAACGACGGCGCGAGGAAGCTCGAAAGGCGTCGGCGCAGGAAAAAGCTGCGGCCACAATCACCCGCTTCGCCGGCTCGATGACCTTCGTTTACATTCACGCCATATTGTTCGGTGGCTGGATCCTGATAAACGTTGGGGTGCTCCCGTTTCTCCCGGCATTCGACCCTTCTCTCGTCATCCTGGCGATGGTGGCGTCGGTGGAGGCGATCTTCATTTCGACCTTCGTCATGATCAGCCAGAACCGCATGGCCGAGGCCGACGATAAGCGGGCCGATCTGAATTTGCAGATCTCGCTGCTGTCCGAGCACGAGACCACGCAACTTCTCACAATCGTTGCCGCCATCGCCGAAAAGATGGGTCTCAACCTCGAACAGAAGGCGGAGATCGAGGAGCTTCAGGAGGACGTCACGCCAGAGGAAGTTCTCGACACAATGGAGAAGATCTCGAATGACGCGGACATCGGTCTCGACAGCGCGACTTCGAGCACCGAATAGCTATGCTTCAAATAACCGTCCGTGCCGCGGCCGAAGGCGTCATGTCCAGGATGGTCCGGAGCGGCGCTCTAACCGAGCCAGTGGACGATTGCCGCGCAGGACACACCGTGGATTGAATTTCAGCTCGGCTCGTGAACACGAGGTTGTCACCGAGATGACGGACGCCGCCAATCCGCGCCGAGATTGCACTCTTCTCTGTTTCAGCAGACTGAAGGCTTTCGACGTGTGCCCCCGGAGCCGGTGAAACATCGTCAGGTGTGCCGCGGAAAACCGTCAAAAGGACAGCGTTTCTGGCCAACAGATCGAGCCGTAGCATCATCCTCGGCATTCGGCCTGTCGGATCATCGGATGGTGTCAAACCGGCGGTCCGGGCTCGTCGCGTGAAGTCGAATCGATTAAAAAAGTGTCTGCTGGGTGGGAGTAGTCGTTTTAGGTGTTTCCGTTTCTCCTCGCCGCAGAAGCTCCGCCCGGGCGCTGAAGCGAACGTCCGCGTCGCGGTCGCTCAGAAAGGTGGTGAGTGCGTCGATAGTCAGACGGTCCCAGTTTTTCCCACGGTCAGGGCCCGCCGGGACCCGCGGAAGCAGGCCAGGCTGAGAACTCCACAACAGGAGCTCATCCAGAGACGCGGAATTCAACTCGTCACGCAGATGGTGGGCGCTGACATAAGCGTCGGGCATGGCTCGATGGGCGGGAAGGCCGATCTCATGAATCAGACCTTCCGGCGCACGCTGATATCGCAACATCTGGTTGGAAAACCTCGGAAGTTCTGGCCAGACGCGCAGTGCACATTTCCATGTGCAAATCCAGGGCGTGGCCCCTGCCAGTCTGGGTGTGCAGTAGCGCTGCTCGAAAGCGGCACGGTGGGCGGCAAGGGCGACTATCGGGTAAGATGGCCGCAGGATGCTCGGCGCCACCTCTTTCCAGAACGGTGCGCCTGAGACTTCGCAATCCTGAATATGATGGATCGCCATGGTCTCTGCTGAAATGGGGCGGCCAGGATTCACAAGCACCGAGCCGCGCTCTGCCGAGATCTGCCATCGCCCATCCTCGTCCTGAAAAACGTCCTGCCACCCAATCTCGCAGACGTCGGCCGGCCCGTTGCCGGCCGTTTCAAGGTCGATGACGCGAATGCAGGGTGGGGACATTTCGGCTTTCACTGCTGGTGGTTCCCCTCCCGGCTCTTGAATTATAAACCTAGCCCGAGTTGCGGTTGTTCCACGTCGTCGGCATCCTTGTCATTGATGAGCGACGACAGTGTCACGCCGAGAAGCCGAACCGGCCGCTTGAACGGATATACACCCGCAAGCAAGACGTTTGCGGCCCCGAGAATATCATCGACGCCCGCGTAGGGAAGGGGATTTGTTCGGCTCCGGGTCGCCTGGGTAAAGTCGGAATATTTGACCTTCACCGTCACCGTTTTGCCGCTGAAACCCTTGGCATTGCAGTAAGACCAGACCTTTTCGGCGAGCGGCCGCAGCTCGCTGGTCGCGAGATCGAGATCGCTGATGTCGACAGTGAATGTATCTTCCGCGCCGACCGACTTGCGCATCCGATCTGGCCGGACCTGGCGCGCATCGATGCCCCGCGCAATGCCATAGAAGTACTGGCCGGACTTCCCGAAATGATCTATCAGGAACATCAGGGGCTTTGCCTTCAGATCCGCACCGGTCTCAATGCCGAGCCGTCGCATCTTCTCCGCTGTGGCCGGGCCGACGCCATGGAACTTGTTCACCGCGAGTTGCTCCACGAAAGCCGCACCATTCTTCGGCGTGATGACCGCCTGGCCATTCGGCTTGTTCAAGTCCGAGGCCATCTTCGCAAGAAACTTGTTGTAGGAGATGCCTGCCGAAGCGCTCAGCCCGGTTACCGCTTTGATCCTTGCACGGATCTCCAGCGCAATCTCGGTGGCGACCGGCATGTCTTTGAGATTTTCGGTGACGTCGAGATAGGCTTCGTCGAGCGAGAGGGGTTCGATCACCGGCGTATACTGCGCAAAAATCTCGCGGATCTGCTGCGAAATGGCACGATAGACTTCGAACCGCGGCTTCACGAAAATCAGGCTCGGGCACTTCCGTGCCGCCGTGACCGACGCCATTGCAGAGCGAACCCCAAATTCGCGCGCCTCGTAGCTTGCTGCTGCGACGACGCCGCGGGCGGCCGCTCCGCCAACAGCCACGGGTTTGCCGCGAAGCTCCGGATTATCGCGCTGCTCGACCGATGCGTAAAAGGCATCCATATCCACATGGATGATTTTCCTCATAGGCAAGGCAGTTGCGTCCATTGGTCAGTAAGCCGGTCCGTTAAAACAAAAGCAGAACATAGCAGCTTCCGACGCCGCGTCCAGGTGAAAGTCACATCTGGCGAATCTACAAGCGGTCCCTCTCCTCCGGGGGCTAGGAAGCAAAAGCGAAGATTGAGAGAAAACAATGGCGACACGAACCTAATCACAGAGCCATCTTCGACCGCGGGAGCTTCCCGTCACTCGGGAGACGTCTTCCATTGCCTATGCCGTGATACCCGTCGCCGTCTGACGGTCTGTTTCCGCCGATCGACGCCGCGATCGTTCCAGGCTTAAACATTCCTTTCATCACACCGGATGTCTATTGGGCCTTTGCATAAAAGAAATCTCGTGAAACGTTTGTGCACGTTCCTCGGGCGAATTGACGGGCTCAGTGCAGACGCTCGGCAGGTTCGCCGAAGTCAAAGCCCAGTAAGGTCAGGACAAACAACATGCGCAATACGCGGGGCAGCCATGACTTGCAGCGCACGTGGCGCGTCGCCACATGACTGCGACCGTCGACAGACCTTCACATCAGCTGCGCCGCGATCCTCGCCCGCGCCGGAGAACAACATGCACGGAATATCGAAGACCTTGGATGCAATGACGCTTCTCGAACGCACCAACCTGCTCGAGACAGTGGCGGACGCGCTTGAAGCATCTGCCGACGAAGCCAAGGTTGAAGGAGACGCGCGGTTTGTCGAAAATTCTTTGTCCGTGATGAACACCATTCGCGGGATGTGTTGCGATCTCGGATCGCGCGACCTCGAGGTTGCCGAACTGCTGCTCGAGCAGGGAATTATGATGGTATACCAGTTCTCAAATCGGAAGCCTGAAAAAGTAGCGCTACACTGAGGCCTGTGCCGTCGTTGAGCCCAGGGACGGCGTCATCGTCATTTGCCATATGCCTGAAATCAAGGTGAGCTCTCTTCACTGTAACGAGGCCAGCTTTCTCCAGGTTAGACTCGCCCAGCCGTTCACTCAGCCTGACGCAATTCTCGAGATTGCCTGCTGCACAGGTGCGGATGCACCGGTCGACGTCTCACGACTTTGTACCCACCGGCGGAACCTGCTTCCTCCGTCTTGGTTAGACCAGGGATGAATTTCGAACGACCAGCAATCGGTTGAGCAAATGACGCCCCAACGCTTTCGTCACCTGGGTTGAAAAGGTGGAGCGCACCCCCGAAGAGATCGCCATACGGCGGGCCAGGCGCGCAGAACGTCGGCAGAAACAGCGCGACGCCAATGTCACGCGGGCTGCTAAGATGCACCTCGCCCGTCTTGCCGGAGATCCGTCCCCGATAGCAACCAATGGCGATATTACGGGCCGCATCCATGTTGGTTGTTCCGGATGGTACTACTGGCACTGGAAAGGGTCTTTCTATCCGACCGATACGCCGTCGAGCGAGTTGTTTTCGATCTACCAGGCCAACTTCAAGACAGTGGAACTCAATGCCCCGTTTTATTCCTGGCCAACGGTTGGCGCGGTCAAGACCTGGATACGACAGGCGCTTCCCGGTTTCGTCTACACGGTCAAGGTGTGTGAGCTCATCACCCATGTCCAGCGTTTTCAGCAGACACAAATTCTCATCGATGACTTCGGCTATATTGCCGACCTGCTTGGACCGAGGATGGGATGTTTCCTGTTTCAGCTGCCGCCGAGCATACGATACTCGCCGGAAATGTTGCACTCGATCTTGTCGCAGCTCGATCACCGACGTCGAAACGTCATCGAATTCCGTCACAAAAGCTGGTGGAACCCGGAGGTTTATGCTGCGTTCAAAGCGGCTGGGACGATTTTTTGCGCCTGCAGTGGACCTCGGTTGCCAGACGAACTCGTGTGCACCGGCGATGACGTCTACGTCCGTTTCCACGGGATCGAAAAATGGTATCGCCACGACTACAGCGACGCCGAGCTGGAGCTGTGGGCAGAGCGCATAGGCCAAAGTGGCGCCAAGACCATATGGGTCTATTTCAACAACGACCGCGACGGTAACTCAATCAAGAACGCTAAGCGCCTGGCTGAGATGCTGAAGCCTCAGCGCTAAGGCGAATGAGGCGCTGCGACCAGGGGCTTCAGCTGCTGGAGCCTGGGAGGTCGAACCAGAGGAGAACCGAGCCCACGCAAGCCTCACAGAACGTCCTGCTTCAATCGGGTGGGCGTGCTCTGCTCCCGTTGAGGCAAGAACTGAGGAAGACATGACGATAGTCATCCACCGACTACGGCACAGTTTCCGGGCAAGATCGCAAGAAACCATTGATCCCGCGACCTGAGATCGATCGCTGCGGCCAGGCGTGGCCCCTGGTACGTGGCCTGGAGCAATCGCCCGATCGTTAAATTCTTAGCGAGTTCGCTAACGCCACGTTATATGCCGCATGAAAGGGTGCCGGCCGGAGGTGGCAATGGTCGCACTGGTTTCCTGTATTGCCCAACAGCACAATTTTCCGCTTCTGTCTGTCGCCGTATGTGTCTGCGTCGCAGGAAACTTGGCCGCGGTCTTCATGCTGTCTCGTGCTCGCCAGTGTGTTCGAGTCCACCGGAACCTGTGGCTCATTGTGGCAGGTTTCGTGCTCGGCGGGACGATATGGGCGACGCATTTTCTCGCCATGCTGGCCTACAACATCCCTGTCTCCTATCAGCTGTTTGCGACCGGCACATCTATTTTGGTCGCGGTCGCGATCTCGTGCCTCGGGTCTTTTGCGACTGTCGGCATGCCTCGCCGTCGAGGCGCAGTTACAAGTGGCTGCTTCCTTGGCCTCGCGATCGGGGCAATGCACACGATCGGCTTGAGTGCTATCTGGAACTCGGCCTACGTCGAAACCAGAGCTGACACCGTCATTGCAGCATGGTTGCTTGGCCTCCTGTTTACGGTCGCGGCAATGTTCGTCAGTTGCTGCGAGCTGACGAGGATCAGATTGGTGTTCACGGCATTGCTTCTCGTGGCCGCCGTCTTGAGCCACCATCTGATTTCAATGAGCGGCCTGCGAATTGTGCCCCTCTACCCGGGCCCTGAAAACGGGTTGACGTTTATCAACCGTATCGGCATTGCCGCTGCCGTATGCGTGGTATCAAGCCTGCTGATCTCGGCAGGTGTTGCCGCACTCTTCTTCGACCGGTACCTGACCGACGTGAAGGGCCTTGCGAACGCGACCTTCGAAGCCATTGTGCTGACGCGCGCGGGCGTCATCGTCCACGCCAACGAGCAGTTTGTCTCGATGGTCGGTAAGTCGCCCGCCGAACTGAAAGCGCGTCGGCTCGAAGATTTTCTGCGTCAAAGCGGAGCAACACAGGGATCTGTAGATTCGCCGAGCGGCCAGATCCCGGTCGAAGTGGTTGAAGGTGTCATTGAATATCGCGGCCGCGAAACCATCGTGTATGGGCTGCGTGACATCAGCGAGCGACTTGAGGCGCACCAGCGTCTTGATCACCTCGCCTCACATGATCCTCTGACAAGCCTTCTTAACCGGCGCGCGTTCAACGCTCGGTCGGACGAAATGATCCGCCAGTCTCATGTTTCGGGATCAGCGACGAGTTTGTTGATCCTCGATCTCGACCGCTTCAAGACGATCAACGATGTTCATGGCCATCTTGATGGCGATCAGGTGCTCCAGCAGGTCGCCGACGTACTGAGGTCATCTTTCGACCAAACGGCGCTGATTGGGAGGATCGGTGGTGACGAATTTTCGGTGCTGCTTCCAGCCTCCGATATCGTTCGGGCGCAGGATGTCGCAGCTGAATTTGCGTCTCGCTTCAGATCGACATTTACATCTCACACGAAGGCTGCGGCGCTAGGCGTTAGTGTAGGAATAGCAGCCTTCCCAACACATGGCGACAGCCTCAGGCAATTGCAGAACAACGCGGACGCGGCTCTCTATCGCGCGAAAGCGGCGGGGAGGGGACAGATTTGCTTGTTTGACCGGGTCCTCGACCAACAAATGCGCGAGCGGCGACGGCTGGAGGAGGAACTGCGCCGGGCCGTCAAAGCACAGGAGTTTTTCCTGCTCTACCAGCCGATCGTCGATGCCCAGTCCGGATTGCCCCAAGGCTATGAGGCACTCCTGCGCTGGCACCATCCGACTTACGGCGTTCTCTCGCCGGCAGTCTTCATAGACGCAGCGGAAGAAAGCGGCAGCATCGTCGAGATCGGTGAATGGGTCCTTCGCGAGGCGTGCCATCAAGCTGCGGGTTGGAATGAGAACCTGTTCCTGGCGGTCAACATCTCGCCGCGACAGCTCCTTTCGCCCAACTTGCTCGATCATGTAAATGCCGCGCTCAAGGCTAGCGGCCTTTCCGCATCAAGGCTCGAACTGGAGGTTACGGAGACGTCACTCCTCGAAGATCGCATCGAAGTGGCGCAATCGCTTCAGGCGCTCAAGGCACAGGGTATAAAGCTCGCCATGGATGACTACGGCAGCGGTTTTTCGTCGATGACCAATCTCAGGCGCTATCCTTTCGACAAGCTCAAGATTGACCGCAGCTATGTCTCGGCTCTCGATCACGACCCAGGCGCCGGCGTCATCCTTGATTGCGCACTGGCACTCGGTCGGGGCCTTGGATTGAAGATCGTCGTTGAAGGCATTGAGACGGAAGAGCAACGGGCGCTGATTTCAACGAAAGGCCCCGACCTGGTGCAGGGTTTCCTCTTCGGTCGGCCGGGAGCATATGACGGCCGATCAGTCGGGCGACGACACCCAAGATCATCTCGAACTCTGCCCAGTTGAGGCGACGTCGGTTTCGAGCTGCATTGACTTGCTATCGAGTGGTACTGCCGTCGAGAACCGCAAGGCGCGCAAACGGCCAGCCGCAAGCGGTGTCTATTTGTAAGGGCGCGCTGTCGGGTTGTGCATTCGTTGCGCACCGTGGTTCTCACGCTTTCCGGAACAAAAATCGCCCGTGAGGCATAATCGTTGGATGCGCGCTCGGCGCTTCATGAAGGAGGACGATCATGCCTGCAAAGAAGACTATTACGAAACCGCTGGTGGCCGAAGGAGCGAGGATTGGCGAACCTGTGCCGCGTGCCATTGTAGACACGAACACGGCGTCAGTCGGTATTCCCCCGCAGCCCGAGTTCAATGCCGAAAACGAGATCGGCGTCCTTCGGAAACAATTGGAAGCGCTTCGCCAGCAAGTGGCCGACGCCTCCGTCGCGGTAAAAGGTGGGGCTCGTCAGGCGGTTCGGCAGACGGAAGCAACGGTAAAGCTTTACCCGCTATCCACCCTCGGGGCAGTTGCCACGGCCGCAGCAGTTGTTGCTCTCGCGATCGTCGGATTTCGGACGGCGCCAAGGCGGACGCGCTACGACCGAAGCCTCGAGGATTTGCGGGATTTGTACGACAGCGTGCGCGGTCGCTTCTAGCCAAATTTCGGGATTGCCGCCGAGCATGTTTCCCCTCGAGCTTGCCAGGGGGCCGGTAAAGGGGAAAACATGCTGAACATCACAATCAATGCCGCTCTGGGCATTGTCGACGACGGATCGCCTGATCGCACGCGCTCGCCGCGAGGCCCCGAACGATCCGACCGTCGAGACCCAACTCGATGTTCTACGAGATGCCCGATCTCCTTGAGGAACGACCGTGAACGCTCTTCGAAAAGCGTGCGAAGACCGGCCGGAGCTTGCTCGTGGGCTGATCCACGCGACGCTCCAGTAGTCGTCCGGCGTAGGCGGTTTCCTCGCCATCGATGCCGAGCGCGCCGATGAACTTATTGACGACCCATTTTCTCGACAAGCCCGATACCGATGAGTTTCGGGGCCACCGCACCGACGTCTTTTCACGCTCCCTTTCCAGCCGTCAGCTCGCTCTGCCGATCAATGACGCATTCTTACGGCAAGTTGACGGTGGCCGCGCAGCCGGCTTGAGCCTGACATCCGTCGCGCTGCTGCGTTGTCTGGTAACTCCCTTGTCCTCCTCGGGAACATCAAACGTCGCTCGCGCGTTCCTGCGGTCCCGACCCACTGCCCTGCGAGCTTTTATGACCAAAACAAACCGCAAGCCCGCCAACGATACGACACCACTCGTTCACGGTGGGGCAACATTGCCTTCAGTGGTTATCGATGACTACAACAACGAGGCGCGGGACCGGAAAGGTTTCATCGGTGACGGCGCAAACAAGAAGTCTTTTCGCGACAAGGTAGACCAGCAGAGAAAGCTCTTGCGAGAGCTCGCGCGCGACCCCTTTGGAAAGGTCGCGACTAAGGAGTTGAAGAAGAAGGATATCGACGCGCTGCTTTGCGGCGAGGATGCAGAGGCCGCAGCCATGATATTCGGTGCGGTAGAGGAGTTTTCTCGGGACTTTGCCGCCGTAATAAAAAAGTTCTTGAACGAAAAGTCATGGAAGAAAACCGAACGAATTGCTGTTGGCGGCGGTTTCCGTCAGCGAAGGGTTGGCGAACTTGTCATCGCGCGCACGATGATGCTCCTGCGCGGTGATGGTGTCGAGATCGAACTCGTTCCGATTGCGCATCATCCAGACGATGCCGGCCTGATCGGTTCGGTGCACCTGATGCCCGAATGGATGCTGAAGGGCCATGATGCAATACTCGCCGTTGACATTGGCGGAACCAACGTCAGGGCAGGAGTGGTTCGGTTCGGCAAGGATAAGAGAAGCACAAGCAAAGATGCCGCCGTGGCGGCGTCGCTCATCTGGAAGCACGCGGAGGAAAACCCGAGCCGGACTGCCACCGTCGCGAAGCTATCGGAAATGCTTGAAGAACTAGTGACCAAAGCGGCAGAGGCGGAGCTCAGCCTTGCGCCACTGATCGGGATCGGCTGCCCGGGAGTGATCGAAGCCGATGGTGCCATCGTCCGGGGAGGTCAGAACCTGCCAGGCGGAAACTGGGAGAGCGATCATTTCAACCTGCCTGCCGCTCTCGTCAAAAGCATTCCTAAGATAAACGAGGGGGAAACGTTCGTTATGATGCACAATGACGGCGTCGTTCAGGGGCTTTCGCAGATTCCGCTGATGACCGATGTGTCAAGCTGGGCAATCCTGACGATCGGAACCGGGCTTGGGAACGCGCATTTCACCAATCGTTCTCAGAATTAAATCGTACAAACAGCGCAGGCCCGTCTCACACGCTCGTTGCGTGGTCGTGCCGGCGAGACGTCGCACGTGTTCAAGATCGACCGATGCCGGTGGTTGTCCGCGGACAGCATATGGTATCGATCCGTTTGTCCGGCAAACAATGGTCTTCGCCCATTGCCCGTCGGCACGTTCGCCGTTTGATCTTATCGGGACGGCCGGTTGCAAGCCCTCTTCGTATTGTAGGTTTGCAGTCGCCGCCGGTACGTCAGCTGCCTGCGGAACCGGCGGTAATCCAGCTGAGGCCGGTCAGCGTTGAGCCAATCTACCCCGCCAGGATTTGCCGAAGGTGGAGGCGCGATGGCAGGATGGTCATTGGCGCCATGATAGCCGCTGCGAACAGCATGCTCTGTTCCTTATGCTCCGGCCACGCTCACGCAGACGCGGTATATGGCCAAGCCACCTCTTGAAGCGGCAACACCGTTTCACAATATCATCCTGAGGAGACAATCAGTGGCATTGGAAGGAGGAAGAACATGCCGCTCAACGATGTTCAATGGACCCGGCCGGTGACGATCCGATTGCAATGCGGTTTGGAAAAGACTTTCGCCGGCATTTACGACGCCCTCGACTTTCTCGAAAACGAATGGCCGTTGCGGCACGGAGAGCGCCATCACCGGGCCGTGAAGACCTGCCGCGCCGCACTGAACGGGGTGGTGCCCGCTTTCGTCGCACGGGAGGCATTCATGGCCGCTTGTCTCGAGGCTGGAATGCCGGCTGTTATGGCGCATTGGAAACCGAAGCCGAACCGCGCCGCGCGGAGAGTTGCAACTTGATGGTCTCAGAAGGTTGGCCGGCCTCCTCTGGAGACGGCCATCCTTGGCGTCACAAAGAAGCCGGCGTCGTGGTCGTGAACTGTTCGATGTGAAGACTGCTCAACCGCGTTGGAGTTCGTCCCCGCAGACGAAAGGGGCACTGCTGACATCGCGGTCGTCTTGTAATCCGCCGCGCCACGCCTTATCTACGGCATCTCGCTGACAACATTGCATTTTGCCACCCCGGACGTCCCACTGGACGCCGGTCGGGAGCGTTTTGATCGCTCGACTGGTCTCGGCTGCGTTGGCTTTCAAAGGAATCGAATGAACAAGATACCCACTACCGCCGCCCCGGCGGCTTCAACGCCCCACGGAGCTACCCCTCGCGCTGATAAGCCAGCCAACAATCAGAAGCCATATCCCTGCCTGCTCACCCGCGCCGAACTGAAGGCGATCATCGCCAAGCAACTCGGCTGAGCGCTGAGGTTGCCCGCAGATCGAAAGGCGCAATACGGAAGAACTGCGTAGCGTTAGGGTATCGACCGAACGACTTGAAGATTGTCGTAGGATCATGGAGCTGCGCCTTCAGGACCGGATCGGCCGCTCGATAGCCTCCAGTCTTTCTGCCGAGGAACGGCCGATCACATTCCAGCAAACGGGGGGTGGAGAAATTCACTGCAATCTTCATAACCCCAAGTGTCCATTAGAGGAGAAGCGACGATGGCCGACTTTGCACAGCTAGACCTGTTCGCGGTCTTCGCACCCGCATTACCGGATGGATTTCGCTATCAGCCAGATGTCGTTCCGGCGGACGTGCAGTCAGATCTACTTCGCGAAATCGGGCTATTGCCGCTGAAGCCCTTCGAATTTCACGGTTTCGAGGGCAAGCGAAGAGCCACCTCCTATGGCTGGAAATACGACTTCGACACCGACGACGTAAGCCGCGTCACCGAAATCCCACCTTTTCTCCTTCCGGTGCGCAAGCGTGCGGCAACATTTGCCGGCATCGATCCCGAGAGGCTGCAGCAGGCCCTTGTTACCAAATATGCCCAAGGAGCTCCGATCGGGTGGCATAAGGACAAGAAGGTTTTCGGCAGGGTTGTCGGCGTCTCACTGATATCGAGCTGCACGTTCAGGCTGAGGCGTCGCGTCGGCAATAAGTGGGAACGCGCTTCGGTGAGGGTCGAGCCTGGTTCTGCCTACCTCCTTTCCGGTCCTGCACGCAGCGAATGGGAGCACTCCATCCCGCCCGTGGAACAAATGCGCTATTCCATCACCTTCCGTGAAATCGGCTGAGCCGCCATTTTTCAAGCCGCGCATCGGCTGGACTGCGATCCAGCATTTGCAAGCACTGAGGAGCGTGCTTCCTGGCTTCTTCGTTTCCGCTGTTGAGGCGATAATCATGGCGAGGTGCGGCGCCGGCCAGAGGGCAAAATGAGGGGTCTCTTCGCTCTCGGTGTCGTAGACCAGCTACCGGCGGTTTTGCCAAGCCGGACAAATTTGATCAAGAGGCCAGTAGGGCTGCTTCGATCATCGCAGCCGAGTTCCTTCGGAGTGTCGCGAGAAGACATCTCATCCGTACTGCATCTTTTTGCAGCAACCGACGTTCATGATCGGCGGACGTCATCGATCATGGAGTCTTCATTGGAGATGGTCTTTCAGAATTTTGAGGAGCTGGCCCTGCCTGAACGTCAGGCCATGCTCGAGCGGCTCGCGGTCACTCTTGAGCGCAACGCCAGATGGGCCGCAGACGAGGGAGATGATGCCCTTGAGATGGTGATGGCATCCGTGGGAAAGGCGTTGCTTTTGGTCGCCAACGACTTGGCGGCGAACGATCTTGGGCTTGCCCAGGACGTCGTCCTGCGTGCGATCAGCCTCATTGCAACCTTTCATTCAATTCACCCGGAATATCCCGTAGGGCCGGCGCTCCACTGATGAAGCGTTAACGGCGCATTGAGCCGCGGCCTTCCGCTCGTCGATAGAGACCGGTTGCAGTGCCCTACCTGAGAAAGGTCGAGACTTCCAATTGATCCCTGCATTGGTTGGTATGGGAGAACGACGACCGGCGTGCCGGTCGACGACAAAAACCGCCTCATCCATATGATGGACGATTGGCCGATCAGGCCCGATTGACGATGACGAAGACCTTCGAGGGCTCGGTTTCCCTACGGTCGGCAAAGCTTCCCGGACGATGTCTGAACAGGGGTACGGCCAGTAGGGGATGCTGGCTTGGGGAGCGCTTGTCCAACCCTTTGGGGTGCTCGCTCCTCCGGGTCCTGGAACGGAATTGCTCCAGTCGTCGTTCCCAACGCTTCCGCGCGTAGCCCGCCATGGCAATTTCTGCCTGGAGCCCTAGATTCAGGACCACTTTCGCGGAGGGCACATGGTGGGAAAACAGAACAATCCGGTCGAACTTGACGAGACGGCTGCGCACATTCATCCGGATGGTGATCCGACGGCGATGGCGAGCACTGATGCACGCGCGCTCCTGGACGTCCTTCTGGTCATGAAAAGAGGCGACTTCTCTGTCAGGATGCGCTCTGACTTGACCGGAGTGACCGGCAAAATTGCCGATACGCTCAACGATATTATCGCCGCAAATCAAAAAATGGCGGCACAACTCGAGAATGTCGGTCAGGTCGTCGGGCGGGACGGCCGCACCAGCACGCGCGTCCGATTTGGCTTGTCCGACGGGGCATGGGCCGACATGGAAAGCTCGATCAACACCCTGATCGACGATCTCCTGTGGCCGACGACGGCCGTTACCCGCACGATTACCGCGGTTGCGAAAGGCGACCTCCTCCAGACCGTGCCTCTTGATGTGGACGGTCGGCCCCTACAGGGGGAGTTTCTTCGCTCCGCTGATATCGTCAATACGATGATCAAGCAGCTCGGCGTATTCACCTCGGAGGTAACCCGCGTTGCGCGCGAGGTCGGCACGGACGGCAAGCTCGGCGGGCAGGCGCAGGTGCCAGAAGTCACGGGTGTCTGGAAGGACCTTACCGAAAGCGTCAATTCGATGGCTTCGAATCTGACGGCGCAGGTGCGAAACATTGCCGACGTCACGATAGCGGTTGCCAACGGCGACCTTTCAAAGAAGATCACCGTCGATGTGCGGGGTGAGATCCTGCAGCTGAAAGAAGCAATCAATACGATGGTGGACCAGCTTCGCGCCTTCGCCTCAGAAGTCACGCGCGTGGCGCGCGAAGTCGGCACCGAGGGCAAACTCGGCGGACAGGCACTGGTACCCGGCGTCGCTGGCACGTGGAAGGATCTGACGGACTCTGTCAACGCCATGTGCGGCAACCTGACGGCACAGGTGCGCAATATCGCTCAGGTCACGACGGCCGTTGCGCGGGGCGACCTGTCGCGCAAGATCACCGTGGATGTCTCCGGCGAAATCCTGGAGCTGAAGGAGACCATCAACACCATGGTCGACCAGTTGAACGGGTTTGCCGGCGAGGTGACGCGCGTCGCCCGCGAGGTGGGCACCGAAGGCCGCCTTGGCGGGCAAGCGCAGGTGCCAGGTGTCGCAGGAACATGGAAGGATCTGACCGACAACGTCAACTCGATGGCCTCCAACCTGACCGCTCAGGTACGCAACATCGCGGACGTCTCGACCGCAATCGCCAACGGCGACCTGTCTAAGAAGATCACCGTCACGGTTTCTGGAGAAATCCTGGAGCTGAAGGAGACCATCAATACTATGGTCGACCAGTTGAACGGATTTGCAGGAGAAGTGACGCGCGTCGCCCGCGAGGTGGGCACCGAAGGCCGCCTGGGCGGGCAGGCGCAGGTGCCAGGTGTCGCGGGGACTTGGAAGGACCTGACCGACAATGTCAATTCGATGGCGGGCAACCTTACCGCTCAGGTACGCAACATCGCAGAGGTCTCGACCGCGATTGCCAGCGGCGATCTGTCGAAGAAAATCACCGTCGACGTGAAGGGCGAGATCCTGGAGCTGAAGGAAACGATCAATACGATGGTCGACCAGCTCAACGCCTTTGCTTCAGAGGTTACACGCGTCGCCCGTGAGGTCGGCACCGAAGGGCAGTTGGGCGGTCAGGCAAACGTGCGCGGCGTTGCCGGGACCTGGAAGGACTTGACCGATTCCGTCAATTCCATGGCCTCCAACCTCACGGGGCAGGTTCGCAACATCGCGGAAGTTGCGACCGCCGTCGCCCAGGGCGACCTGTCGAAAAAGATCACGGTGACCGTTTCTGGCGAAATCCTTGAGCTGAAGGAAACGATCAACACGATGGTCGACCAGCTCAATGGCTTTGCGGGCGAGGTAACGCGTGTCGCGCGCGAAGTCGGCACGGAAGGGCGCCTGGGCGGGCAAGCAAACGTTCGTGGCGTGGCCGGCACCTGGAAGGATCTGACCGACAATGTCAATTCGATGGCTGGTAATCTGACGGCACAGGTGCGCAATATCGCCGAGGTTTCGACGGCGATCGCCAATGGCGACCTGTCCAAGAAAATCACCGTTTCGGTTTCGGGAGAAATCCTCGAGCTGAAGGAAACCCTGAACACGATGGTCGATCAGCTCAACAGGTTTGCCTCCGAAGTGACGCGCGTTGCCCGTGAGGTCGGTACCGAAGGCAAGCTAGGCGGGCAGGCGCAGGTGCCGGGCGTCGCCGGCACCTGGAAGGACCTGACGGAGAACGTCAACTCGATGGCGTCGAACCTTACCGGCCAGGTGCGCAACATCGCCGAAGTGACGACGGCGGTTGCGCGTGGCGACCTTTCGCGAAAAATTACAGTCGACGTGAAGGGTGAGATCCTGGAGCTTAAGAACACCATCAACACGATGGTGGACCAGCTCAATGCCTTCGCCGGCGAGGTCACGCGCGTGGCTCGCGAAGTGGGAACGGAAGGCAAGCTCGGCGGACAGGCGCAGGTCTCCGGCGTGGCGGGTACCTGGAAGGACCTGACCGACAGTGTCAACTCCATGGCTGGCAACCTGACGGCCCAGGTGCGCAACATCGCCGAAGTGGCGACAGCGATCGCCAATGGCGACCTCAGCCGCAAGATCACCGTCGACGTGCGCGGCGAAATCCTGCTCCTGAAGGACACACTGAACACGATGGTGGACCAGCTGCGCTCGTTTGCGGGCGAAGTGACGCGTGTCGCGCGTGAAGTGGGCACCGACGGGCGTCTCGGAGGCCAGGCTGTTGTTCCAGGCGTTGCCGGCACCTGGAAGGACTTGACCGACAACGTCAACCTTCTTGCGGCCAACCTGACGACCCAGGTTCGCAATATCGCCGAAGTGACGACGGCGGTGGCGCGCGGGGATCTGTCGCGAAAGATCACCGTCGATGTGAAAGGTGAAATCCTCGAACTCAAGAACACCATCAACACGATGGTCGATCAGCTCAACGCCTTTGCCGGTGAAGTGACCCGTGTTGCGCGCGAAGTGGGAACCGATGGCAAGCTCGGTGGACAGGCGCAGGTGCCGGGCGTTGCGGGCACGTGGAAGGATCTGACGGACACTGTCAACGTCATGGCCGCCAATCTGACCGAGCAGGTGCGAGGCATCGTCAAGGTGGTAACGGCTGTCGCGAATGGCGACCTGAAGCAGAACCTCACAGTCGCCTCCAAGGGCGAGGTGGCCGCCCTCGCCGAGACGATCAACAACATGACCAACACGCTCGCCACGTTTGCCGATCAGGTCACCAGCGTGGCCCGCGAAGTGGGCGTCGAGGGCCGGTTGGGTGGCCAGGCAAATGTTCCAGGAACAGCCGGTACATGGAAGGATCTGACAGGCAACGTCAACCTGCTTGCCGCCAACCTCACCACCCAGGTGCGCGCAATCGCCGAGGTCGCAACCGCGGTTACCAAAGGCGACCTGACCCGCTCGATCCAGGTCGAGGCACGCGGCGAGGTGGCGGAGCTGAAGGACAATATCAACACGATGATCGATAACTTGCGCCTGACGACCGAGCGCAATACCGAGCAGGACTGGCTGAAGACAAATCTGGCGCGCTTCACCAACATGCTGCAGGGTCAGCGCGATCTGACGCTTGTCGGCAAAATGCTCTTGTCGGAACTGGCGCCTCTGGTCGGTGCTCACCAGGGCGTGATCTACCAGGTCGATGACGGCCCCCAGCCGATACTGTCGCTCCTGTCGGTCTACGCGCAGGGCACGGAGACGTCTCACCCGACCAGGCTCGAATTCGGGCAGGGCCTTGTCGGCCAGTGCGCCAGCGACGCCCGGCGTATCCTGATCACCGATCTTCCGAGCAATGTCGTTCCGATCAGTTCCGGCGTCTTCTCGGCACTTCCGAGAAGCGCAATCGTCCTTCCCGTGCATTTCGAGGGGCAGGTCAAGGCGGTCATTGAGCTCGCATCGGCCGGTAATTTCACCGAATTGCAGCTCTCTTTCCTCGACCAGCTCACCACGTCGATCGGCATCGTCCTCAACTCGATTGCAGCGACGATGCAGACGGAAGGCTTGCTCAAGCAGTCGCAGCAGCTCGCCGCCGAGCTTCAGACCCAGCAGGGCGAGCTTCAGCAGACCAACGAGCAGCTCGAACAGAAGGCCCAGCAGCTTGCGGAGCGAAATGTCGAGGTCGAGGCCAAAAATCAGGAAATCGAACAGGCCCGTCGCGCACTTGAGGAAAAGGCGACCGAACTCGCGCTGACGTCGAAATACAAGTCGGAATTTCTGGCAAACATGTCGCACGAATTGCGTACGCCGCTCAATTCCATCCTCATCCTGGGACAGCAGCTCGGGGAAAACCCGGAAGGTAATCTTTCCGGAAAGCAGGTGGAGTTTGCAAAGACGATCCACGGCGCAGGCACGGACCTCCTCAACCTCATCAGTGACATCCTTGACCTTTCCAAGATCGAGTCCGGAACCGTATCGGTCGACGCCGAGGAAATTTTTATCAACAACCTTCTGGACGTTATCGCCCGGCCTTTCCGCCACGAGGCGGACAATCGTGGTCTCGCCTTTGCGGTCGAAGTCGGCACGGATGCGCCCAGAAGCATCCTCACGGACGCCAAGCGGCTCCAGCAGATCCTGAAGAACCTACTTTCGAATGCCTTCAAGTTTACTGGGCAGGGCGGCGTTACGCTGCGCGTTTCGGCGGTGGCGAGCGGCTGGTCTTCCGACCATCCTTCGCTCAAACACGCCCCGTCCGTCCTCGCCTTCGAGGTTGTTGATACCGGCATCGGCATCCCGCCGGAAAAACAGCGCATAATTTTCGAGGCTTTCCAACAGGCTGACGCCTCGACCAGCCGCAAATATGGCGGCACAGGGCTTGGCCTTGCCATCAGCCGTGAGCTTGCAAATCTGCTCGGCGGCGAGATCCAGCTTCGCAGCAGCCCCGGAGTGGGTAGCACTTTCGCACTTTACCTTCCATTGACTTACGTTGGTGCGGGCGCCGTGGCGCCGAAGGTTGTTACCGAAGCCAGCAATGTTGTTCAGCTTTCGGAGGCCATCGCCGGACGGCGGCCAGACAAGCCCGGCGAGCAGGTGGAAGACGACCGCGAGAATATTACGACCGCCGATACGGTGCTTCTCGTCGTGGAGGATGACGCCCATTATGCGCGGGTTCTGCTCGACCTCGCCCGTGACAGCGGCTTTAAGGTTCTCGTGGCGATGCGCGGCAGCGAGGCTCTGGCGCTCGCGCAGGAATACAAGCCGTCGGCGATCTCCCTCGACATCTACCTCCCAGACATGCTGGGATGGACGGTCTTGAGCCAGCTCAAGCAGAATGCGTTGACGCGGCACATTCCGGTGCAGATCATCAGCCTCGACGAAGACCGCCAACACGGACTGACGCGTGGGGCCTTTGCTTTCATGAGCAAGCCGACGACGCCTGATGGCCTCGGCAAGGCGCTTTCACGCCTGAAGGCCTACGCCGAGCCGAGACGCAAGCGTCTTCTCCTGGTAGAGGACAACGAGGCGGAGCGGATGAGCGTTTCCGCGCTCCTTGGCCATGACGATATCGATATAGCGAGCGTTGGCTCGGGATCGGAAGCGCTTGCGGCACTCAGAAGAGATCCTGCCGATTGCGTCGTGCTAGATCTTTCGCTCCCCGATATGTCCGGTTTCGACGTGCTGGAACGGATGCGTGACGACGCTGAGATCGGTGAAGTGCCTGTCGTTGTGTTCACGGGCCGCGAACTTTCGCCCGAAGAAGACGCCAAGCTTCACAGCATGGCCCGTAGCGTCGTGGTCAAGGGCGTCGAGTCACCTGAACGCTTGCTCGATGAAACGGCGCTTTTCCTGCATCGTGTCGTTGCCGACTTGCCCGCCGCCAAGCAGGCGATGTTGGAGGAGCTGCACAGTTCGGATGAAGACCTTGTTGGCGAGACGGTTTTGCTCGTCGACGATGATGCACGTAACATCTTCGCGCTCAGCAGCGTTCTGGAGCGCCGCGGCATGAAGGTCCTGACGGCCACCACCGGCACTGAGGCGATCGAGGTGATCAACAACGAGCCTAAAGTGGCGATCGTCTTGATGGATATCATGATGCCGGGCATGGACGGTTACGAGACGATGCAGGTCATCCGCTCCGATCCGAATTTCCGTCGCCTGCCGATTGTGGCACTGACGGCGAAGGCGATGAAGGGCGATCGAGAGAAATGTCTCGAAGCTGGGGCTTCGGATTATCTGGCAAAGCCGGTCAACACCGAGCAGCTCCTGTCGGCGCTGCGCATGTGGCTGCATCGCTGAGGAGCCGGCCGTGAATCCCGTCAATATCCTTCTTGTTGATGACCAGCCCGCGAAACTTCTCAGCTACGAGGTGATCCTCCAGGAACTTGGAGAAAACCTCATCAAGGCCCAGTCAGGGCGCGAGGCCCTAGAACATCTTCTGCGTAACGAAATAGCCGTCATTCTGGTCGATGTCTGCATGCCTGAACAGGACGGCTTCGAACTCGTCAACATGATCAGGGAACATCCACGCTATCAGAACACGGCAATCATTTTCGTCTCGGCGATCATGATGGCTGAGCCGGACCGCCTGCGCGGATATGAGGCCGGAGCGGTCGATTATGTATCGGTGCCGATTGTTCCTGACGTTCTTCGGGCCAAGGTGAGGGTCTTCACCGAGCTCTATCGAAAGACGAGGGAGCTTGAGCTGCTGAATGCGGAACTCGAAAACCGGGTTCGGGAGCGCACGGCCGAGCTGGAATCCTCCTCGCGGGCGCTGCGCCTGCTCAATGAAGAACTCGAACAGCGCATTGATCAGAGGACGCGCGAGCGGGAGGAGGCCCTCGCCCAGCTGTTCGAAGCGCAAAAGCTGGACACGATCGGTCAGCTGACCGGGGGCGTCGCGCACGATTTTAATAATTTGCTCATGGCAATCATGGGCAGCCTGAACCTTCTGAAGAAGCGCCTACCACCCGACGATAAGAGTGATCGTCTCATGGCGAATGCCTTGCAAGCGGCGGAAAGAGGAGCGGCGCTGACGCAACGTCTTCTGGCTTTCGCGCGACGGCAGGAGCTCAAGCCGCAGGCCGTCGATTTCCGGGAACTGTTCGAGAATGTTGAGGATCTTCTTAAAAAGGCGATCGGCCCAGGCCTCGACATAAGGAGCGAGATCCAACCGGACCTGCCGCGTGTGCTCGTTGACGGCAATCAACTCGAACTCGCTCTGCTCAATTTGTCGGTCAATGCGCGCGATGCGATGGGTGAGGGCGGCACGATCCTGGTGTCTGCGCAAGAAAATCATTCGGTTCGTCCAGTCGCGCTCAAACCCGGCCGCTACGTGAAACTCGAGGTCACCGACCACGGCGAAGGCATGGACGAGGCCGTTGCCGCTCGTGCCACGGAGCCGTTCTTTACCACGAAGGGTCCTGGAAAAGGCACCGGGCTCGGTCTTTCCATGGTTCATGGTCTTGCGGCCCAGTCCGGCGGGATGCTCGAACTGTCGAGCATCAAAGGGACAGGGACTACCGTATCGCTCTGGTTACCGGTGGCACAAGTCTATGATACAGCAGGCGTGAAGAAGGCCGAGGCGATTGAAACCGCCGTAGCGGTGAGCCACGCCTTGAGGATCCTTGTCGTGGACGATGATCCCCTCGTGCGGCTGGGCACCATGGCGATGCTGGAAGATCTGGGACATATTCCGCTAGAGGCATCGTCTGCTCAAGTCGCACTGGAAATTCTCTCGGCCGGTCAAATCTGCGATATTGTGGTCACCGATCATGCAATGCCTGGAATGACGGGAGCCGAACTTGCCCGGTCCATATCGACCCAATACAAAAGCATGCCCGTGATCCTGGCTTCGGGCTATGCCAAGCTTCCGGACGATCCCGCCGTCCTGAACCTGTTGAGAATGACAAAGCCCTTCACGCAGGAACAGCTTCAGACGGCTATACAGCATGTGGCAGCCAACCGGGTGACGGCCGCTTGAATGTCGCGATCAACGTGTCGCCTTTTGTCCGCCATGATTCGCATACGGTGCGACGGGGGTAGGGCTTAAGAAATCATCGGCTGGCGCCGAAACCGGGGGTGGCCTTGCTTGCAGCGCTAGTTCCAGAGATTCGGTTGTATTGTCGGATCTTCTAGCAGGGCAAGTTTCAGCGGCGCCTCGAGCTTTCGACTGGCTGACGATGGAGCCGGATATTGATACATCAACGGCACGCAAAGCTCGCTTCTGCGCAAAAGGCGCCGCGACATCACCCGCTATATCGCTCGCTCGCATGATGGCTGATCTCGAGGGCATTGGTTGCTAGCCAGCAAAGCCCCGGCGGACGGCACCGGAGCTATGAAATCGCTAGGTTGGTAGGCCCGCGCGCCTAAGTCCTTCGCGCAGTCGCGAAACATCGCGCTCTTCGCTGAGATAGGAGACGTCCACCAGCCAGTTGACGTAGTCGGCCGCGCTCGGGGCCTCGTTCCCTCGCCACCGCGCGCCGACGGCATTGAGGAAGGTTGCGGCGCATCTTTCGGCATCCGCGATCCGATCGAGATGTCCATAGGATGCAGCGCGCCAGGCCATGTCCCGCGGCTCTCGGTCCGGCGTCGCGAATGTTCTCTGTTCGAGCAGAAGCGATGCTTCACCGTACCTGCCTGAAAGGAAGAGCAGGCGAGCTTTGTAATAATTATACCAGCTGGGGTAGAGCGGGTTCAGCCGACAGGCCATCTCGGCGCCAGCACGACCTTCTTCTGGCCGACCGAGCGAACCTTGCATGGATGCCGAAAGGATCAGGATTGTCGCATCGTTTGGGTTCATGGATTTTGCCAGATCGAGATGGTGCTCAGCCCTTCTGAAGTCTCTCCAGGTTCAACATATATAGCCCAATGTGCTCTGCACCCGCGGATCGCTCGGATCGAGCGCGAAAGCTGTCTCGGCTGCGCGCAGAGACTTGATCCGGTTTTCGTCACGATCCCGCGGAATGCCGATGTCGCCATCCGAGGCGCGGTTGAGGTAGATATAGGCAAGACCGGTATAGGCCCTGGCGAAGCCGGTATCGGCCTCGGCGGCGCGGATAAACAATGCCTCCGCGCGCTCCTGAGCGCCGGGTGTGAAATCATCAGATAACCGGTTGCCCTGAAGGAAAAGGTCATAGGCCCGCATGTCCTCTGGGCGACGTCTTCGCGACGTCAGCTCATTATTGTCGATGACGCGTTGCGCTACCATCGCAACGATGGCCTGGGCTATTTCTTCCTGAGTGGCGAAAATATCGTCGATGGACCGATCGTAGCGATTGGCCCAGAGATGCATCCCGCCGACCGTTTCGACGAGCTGTACCGTAATCCGCACCCGGCTTGCGGCGCGCCTGACGCTACCCTCGACAATGTAACCGGCACCAAGAGTGCGCCCGATGTCGCGCAAATCCGTGGTGCGCCCGCGAAGCGCAAACGATGAGGTTCTGGCGATCACCATCAGTTCAGTGAAACGAGCCAGTTCGGTAATGATGTCTGCGGTATGCCGTCGCTGAAATAGACTTGTTCCGGATCGTTCGACATGTTCTCGAAGGGCAGTACGGCGATTGCTGGCCCGATCGGGGTCGAAGCCGCTAAGGAGACAAAAATCGATCCGCTGAGCGGCACATGATAGGCTTGATTGGCCGCGAGATGTTCTTGAGGTGCTGCTCTCCCGCATAGTTTATCTTCGTGTCGATCTTTCCGGCGAGATGCTCATAGGCTGTGCCTGACATCAGTATGTCACCGGGCGGGCAGATTTGCTCCAGCCGTGCCGCCACATTCACGCCATCCCCGAGCAGATCGTCACCATCGACAACGACGTCACCAACATTAATGCCGATCCGAAAGACGATCTTGCTGGTGGTATCGGACCGATCATGCTGTCGCGCGATCGCATTCTGCATCTGGACAGCGCAGGAAACTGCCTCAACGACCGAGGCAAATTCAGCAATCAAGCCGTCGCCCATCAACTTGACGATGCGTCCTGCGTGTGCAGCGATCTGTGGCTGGAGCAATGCGGTCTGCAAAGTGGGCAAGGCCGAAAGCGTCCTGCCTTCGTCCTTCTCAACAAGCCGTGAATAGCCGACCACATCGGCGACCAGGATGGCTGCCAGCCTTCGTTGCAAAGCGTGCTCCTCCTTCCTCAAAACATGCCGAGAACCGCTTCAGAGTCTCCAGCGCATTATCCGATTAAATCCGAAGACGAGGAAAGAAAAAAAGAGCCGGGATCCTCGATTCTACGCTCGCCGGACCTGCAGCATCACATTTGCACGTGCGCAGGTGTTGGAAACCATTGGGCTTCATTGATCGTGCGACCTCATAAAAAGTCACAAGATATTTGCAGACGGACAGTCTTCGGCAGCAATGTCAAACGCGCAAGTCAATAACCAATTTGAGGGTCGCGGGGATCAATACAAGTCCATCTCATGTATATCCACAGAACGTACGGTGGCGGACGGGATTTGATCCATGCGTGGAGGTTGGACGGAATATCCATCCGGCACTTGCCTAAAAGCCAACACCGGTGCCGTGGCAAAAGCAGCGAGCGAATGAAGGTGCTGGAGCTCCAATGGCCTGCGGCCCTATGTTTCCGCTGCCGACACAGCCTTGCTTATTATGGTCGCTTCGGTTAGCCAGGCTGCCCAGCCGGCGAGTAACGACATGACCCTCACGAGATCGGCAAGGCCGCACTCGTCAACATGCGCACAGTCGATTGAGGATGAGCGTCCCTGTCGCTCAATTGTGGCGCAGCGCAGATGGGCTGGGTCTTTGAGCAGCGAGCGTCAATCAATGGCTTCGACAGGGTCGGGGGGCCACTCAATGCGACCTGCCGTTGGTTCGGGAAGGATCGTCCTCGTCCGGTTCTGCCGAAACCTCCCTAATCAAACCCAGTAGCGCCTTCTTTACGGCAGCACTTTTGACGGCACTGAGTTCGCCGCTTAGGGGAGGGGCTCGGCGAGATCTTCTTAGAGCGTCATTTCGGATCGTCGGCTCGGCTCCATGAAAGAAGTCATCCATTGGCACCGAGAGCGCCTGTGCCAATTCGAACAGGACACTTGCACTCACGCGGTTTGTGCCCTTTTCGTACTTCTGGACTTGTTGGAACGTGATATCGAGGACTTCGGCGATCGACGACTGGCTCAACCCTCTCGCTTTTCTTATGCGGGCAAGATTTTCACCAATTATGAGATCGATGGCGCTTTTACCTGTTCGTGCCAATGTTCCTCTCCGTGTGATTGAAGACTATGCCAAAACATGTGCGATGCGTTCGACGTGGTGCTCTGGAGCCGCGTCGTCCTGTTCGGAGGCTGCGATCTCAGTAGCCGTCAATCCTGTTGCGATTGCTAGGTCTTCAATCGTGTATCCCTTGGCGATCCGCTTTGCACGACGGGTTTCCGAAGGGCTGGTTGTCTCTGATAAATTTTGCTGGTCCATGTGTCTACTCCGGGTTCGAGCTCACTAGGAATGTCCGACCGCGGGCTGTGTTCCGCAGCTACCAGAAGGTTCGTCGTCTTCAGAGAGCCGCAGTCTTCTCAGCCGTTCAGTCTTCTCTTTGCGAAGACGACGCTCTTCTTCTGCGGCCTCGGTCGCGATCTTGTTCGTATGTTCAAAAGCTGACGCGCGTTGCTGCACGGTCAGGGTTTTTCTGAGCCTGCTCACCATGGCAATCATCCTTGAGGGTTACGCCTTATATGGGCGGATTGCCTTGCCGCTTCAACGTCTTGAGCGTCCCTGTCCGCTAGCGTACTGCTTTTCCCAATGATGCCGAACCCCTCCAAAAACGTCAGCATCACGGCAAAATATGGGCTGCTCAGCGACGCCCTGAAGCCCTCGCGGGATCGCTGGCGCGGAAAACCGCTCCCTTCTTCTTGAGCACAGGACAACTACGAAATCTGCGACGACGGAGACGCATGCGACTGGAACCTTGTGTTTGCTCGGGTGTCCGGCCTCAAACGCAAGAAATGCTGAATGTTCGTCGAAATTCTCCCAGCACTGGCGCGGCTGTCTACCTCCTGTCGATTTCATTCGCCAAATATCGCGTTCGTGCTGCGGTTTGGGATGGCCCGACTGGGGGAGCCGCTTGGAGCACCTATCCGGGGAAGCGACGGCGGCACGGCAGGGTGCGAGCAAACGGGGACGCAGGGCGGGGATTCGCGCCGCAGCTTGCTGCGACGGCCAACCGTCGCGCAGCCGACCAAAACGAAAACTGCATCTCGGTGGGCAGGCGAACCCCGGGTCCGTGAGCACGTCTAATGCCACGGCCGGCAATCCGGCTGCCCGCAATTGGAGTGGTTCCCTAAAGCGCCGGCTGCTTTCCTATTTTGACAGCTCACTTGTTGCAGCCTTCGCTATGGTCCGGCCACAGGTTTCCCCGAACGCCTCGGTAAACGAACCCAAGCATAACAACCGACGGCACGCAGACAGTACTGCGCGGGTCGGGCGCGATCGCTTTCCACCTTAGCTTATCGTCGCCGTCGCCTAAAGAAGGAGCGCGAAAGCTGACGGGAGCGAGATTTTCGTCCGTCGGTCCCGCCCGCTTCTGCGGCATTCATCCCTGAGCCGTGCGTCCGAGCGGCAGCGTCGGTGTTCGCCATCCGCTCCCGATAGCTCAAGTCGCGCAGTCGCCCCGTGAGATCCGTTTCGCTGCGCTGCGATTTCTTGAAAACAAGCTGGAACCAAAGCAAAAGGTAGAGGTTCGTTAGAAAGACGCGGCCGCCTAGACCTCCCCAGAGGCAAGATCGCCCCTCTCGATCGCTGCGTTACCTCGTGAAGAATGCCTTCGGCTCGACCTCCTCCAGCCGGAGGCATTTTGACGTGGACAGGCAGCCTTCAGGCTACATGTTGGCGGCTTTGAGAGCGGTCTCCGGCACCAACCACCAAACCGGCAGACAGGCCAGTGCAATAGCAACAGAAGCGAACTTTATGAGTTATTGTCGGCGTGCTTGGCCTCGCTCCACTCGTAGTATATGTGCATTCTCCCTCCCAGCCGCGGAAATTGAAGCACCGGGCATTGCGGGAGTCGAGTGCGGATGTGCAAAACCCTGACAGCAATGCCCGATGTACTCCGCACTCCTTTACGCAAGGAGAGGCAGCTCTGGTCTTTGCGGCGAAACTCCCCGCATGCCTGTTGCACAATCGAGAAGGGATTTTCCCGCGGCAGCAACCTTTTTTCGTCCCAAGGAATTTGCCGTCGTCAACACGATTTCGCCCGCGCGGCCGAAGCAAAGCCAAGCTCAACGCGAACCGCTTAAGGGGGACGTTTCTGACGCTGGTGATCTTTTCTGTGGTCGGCCTGAACGTCTGAAAAAGGCAGAGTGCCATCGGCGATATCCGGTGGGCGGGAGAAATGCGCCCCAGGATCTGCCCATGAACGCTATGACGACAAGAACTTCCGAGCAACGAGCGGATCCGTTACCGGTCCGGCATTAGCCCGCCGGCCTGACGAGGCGACGGGCTAACGGATCTTATTTAGCTGCGTTGGCGACGCGATGTCCGGCGTTCTGGGTGGCGTTCACAGTATTGGCTGTGTCCTGGCCCATCCCCCGAATGGTGTTGCCGCAGGATGACAGCGTTATGGCAAGGGTAAGTGTTGCGATCATTGCACAAGCGATTTTCATGGAAAGACCCCGGTTTCGTAGTAACCACCCTATAACCGCCTGGAGTGTTCAAGGTTCCCAAGACTGGGTCGATATCAGAACGCGCACCTCGATAGACATCCCAGCGCGAGCTCGAATGAACCAACGGCAGTTTTCAGCGTTTCCGTTCAAAAGGAGAACGCTATGCGCCTGACGATCGAAGGAGACTATCATCGCGCCGTCGGCGATATTGACGCGCTTGATGAACTCGAGCGGGCTAATGCTCTTGTCGATGAGTACCTCCGATTTGTCAAAGCGAACGATATCCGCAAGCAGGTGGTCGATGAAATTGAGTTGCCCATCCCAAAGCTGGGGCTCGTGAAGGCTTTCTGCGTCGCTATTGCCGCCGAACACCGCCCCGATACACGCGCGCTCCTGATCAGGGCGGGCCTCGCTCTTGCCCAATATCAACCGGCAATCGGCCCCCGTATCTTGATAGAGGCACAGTATAATTGCCGCGCTGAGCGATCGAGGATGTCTGCTCGCCGCCTGGAAAACATCCTGTTCATGGTCGCGGAAGAACGAGTACGGCTCGGGGATCTTTTTCTGGCTGTGGTAAAACGTTCCCTCCATTGACGTCCAGACAGACCCATGAGAGGCGCGAATCACACTTGATGTGAGCATCGAAACAGACGCGCTTTGGGTGCTTGGACATGGCTTTAAGGTCGACGGGTTTTGCGCCAGTGGTCTGTTCAAGTTGGATGCGTGAGGTTCTTTCTGTCGAGGAGGTACAAAAGCTGTGCTTGCGGATCGATGCCGCTGCGTCTTCCAAGAGTTCGTTGATAGCGAAACGCAAAGTCAAGGCAGTGATGTCGATGTCAAAGACCTGATTGCTGCCTTTGAAGATGGGACTATCGCTGCGAAGTCCAGACTGGATACAGGCTACTGTCCTTACAGCGCCTCGAAGGAACCCTCCAGTTTCCTGGCCTGGTTGGCGGGCTTCCGGTGCTGTTCGGGTGCCAGCGTGAGCTAACTATCGGAGAGGTGTTGGCTGCGGTGGCGTAAAGCGGGACAGGATCACAGTGGACACGGAGCGAGGGAGCATGGCCGATACGACATGGCAGGTCTTGACGGTCGGCTATTCTACTTGGACCATCACCGAATTCGTGGAACTCCTGAAGGTTGCCGACAGGGATTTTGTGCAGCAAAGCTCGAATACGAAAGCTGCAAGCGGGTCGAATGCGGGCAGCGACTGGCCTGCCTTTGCCGGAGCACGGTCACGTTCGTCAGGCAACAGCCTGGGAAGGGCGACATTTGGAAATCGGCCGGTGCACTGGCAATCAAATGCTGTATCCGTTGGCTAGGCGAGATGGCGGCCCCGAAGCGCGAGCATCATGACGGCAACGAGGCTGGCTGCGTGCGGCAGCAGCGCCAGTGTCCATCCGCATTCTGACAGGATCAGCAACACGTCCGCAAACGGTATCAGGGCAATCGCGAAAGAGAAACGGTGGCGGCGGGCATCGAGATCGACGGGGCAGCCAATAGCCAGGAGCCGGTTGCGAGATCTCGCGCAGCTAACGCGCGCAGGAAGAGCGGGTCAGCAATACCGGTCATGGGCGCGGCAAACAGCAACGCGCCTATCGACGGTTCGATGAGAATGAGGATGCCGAGACCGAGCAATGCGAGGCCGAGTGCCCGCACCAGAGGCCTCCACCATCTCGATCGTTGCATGATGTTCGCCATCATCTTGGGATCCTCCTGCCGGTCGGCGACCGGGCCGCTCAAGCGGCCTGTCTCGTCGCCTTTGCCAGACGCTTGATCGCCTGCTCGAGAGATCGCTGCCCATCGCAATAGTCCTGCCAGGCATTCGTCTTGGCAAGCAGCGTCGGCACGGTGCGGATGGTAAAACGTTTCGGATCGAGATCGGTTTTGACCTGGCTCCAGGTCAGCGGCATCGACACCGTAGCGCCTGGCCGCGCGCGTGGCGACAGAGGAGCGACAGCGGTCGCCATCCGGTCATTTCGCAAATAGTCGAGGAAGATGCGGCCGTTGCGCTGGTTCTTCGCCATCTTGATCAGGTAAAGTTCCGGATTGTCGCGAGCCATCTGCAGGCAGACGTCATGGGCAAATCCCTTCGCATCGGCCCAGATCAGCTTCTTGCCTTTCGGCACGGCAAGCGGCGTGACGACGTGCAATCCCTTACCCCCAGTTGTCTTGCAGAAGCTGACGAGCCCGAGTTCTTCTAGTCGGTCGCGCATTTCGCGAGCTGCCTTGACAACGGTCGCGAAGGAGACATCCGGGCCAGGATCGAGGTCAAAGACAAGGCGGCCCGGTACTTCCGGCTGCCCAGGTTCGCAATTCCATGGATGCAGCTCGACCCCGCCGATCTGGGCAATGGCGGCCAGGCCTTCGATCCGATCGACCTGGAGATAGGGCTTCTTGTCGCCAAACACCTTGACCAGCTCCAGAAGATTCGAGGTGCCGGGCATCGCGTGGCGCTGGAAAAATTGCTCGCCGCCAATGCCATCCGGCGAACGGATTATCGAGCACGGCCGTCCCTTGATATGGTCGATCATCCAGGAACCGACCGCTTCGTAATAGCGGGCGAGATCGGCCTTCGACACCGGTTCGCCGTCGTTGGCGTCCGGCCAGAGCGACTTGTCGGGGTTGGAGATCAAAACGCCCATGACATCTTCCTTGCCACCTTTGCGGAGGGGCTTGGCCTCTTGTTTCGGCTTGGCAGATGTCGCTGGATCGGGAGTGCCTGCCTTATCGGGCGCGGCGGGCTTCTCGGCGACGACCTCCGTCGCAGGCTTGTCCTCACGAAGACCCTTGAAGGCCGCCTGCCGGACAAGCCCGTCGGCGGTCCAGCCGGCAAACTCAATCTCGGCCACCAACTCCGGCTTCACCCAGACAATCTCGGCGTCCTTCTTCGGCGCACCCATGCCGGTAAATGGCGATCGGTTCGTTTCCAATGCGCGCAGCTTGGGGAGAAGCGTCTCGATCTTGCTTGCACCATATCCCGTCCCGACACGTCCCACATAGACGAAATGGTCGCCCCGATTGACACCAACAAGCAGCGAGCGGAATTTGCCGTTTGTCTTTGCATAGGCGCCAACGACCACCTCGTGCCCGGCGCGGCACTTTGACTTGACCCAGGTCTCGGTGCGTCCCGATTGATAAGCAGCTTCGGCCTGTTTCGAGACAATGCCTTCAAGGGAAAGCTTGCATGCCGACCTTAAGACCGCGTCCCCGCCAGTCTCAAAATGTTCGACGAAACGCAGCCGCGGATCTTCGCCGGCGTCGATGAGCACTCTCTGCAGGCGGCTCTTCCGCTCGCTCAACGGACGCTCGCGCAGATCTTCATCGCCCTCAAACATCATGTCGAAGGCAAAGAACACCAGTTCGTCTGTTTTTTCCTCAGATAGCGCTGCCTGAAGTGCTGCGAAATCGGGTGCACCATTTTCATCGAGAGCGCAGATTTCACCGTCGATTATCGCATCAGGAAGACCCGAGGCGGATCGGGCGATTGCCGGGTACTTTGCTGTCCAGTCCAGGCCCTTGCGCGTCTTCAACGTAACGTCACCGTCATTGACCCGCATCTGGATGCGGTAGCCGTCGAACTTGATTTCGTGGATCCACCCGGCAGCGCCAGGTGGGCGCTCGCGTGTTTCGCATAGCTGCGGCGAAATGAAGTCAGGCATGTTTGACTTTGGTGAAATGGATGACTTTGCTACCTCTGTCGCCTTTGTCTGCCGTCTGGCTTTAGGGCCGGTGGCGCGCTCCTCGGCCGCCAGACCCCGGTCGCTGTCCCAGACCGCATCCGCCTGCACGTCAGCGCTTTCCACCATGAACGGCTTCGGTTTTCTTCCCTTGCCGGCAGCAATCGCTGCCATTGTCCGGCCAGAGGCGACCGAGGTTTCATTGTCGTCGAGCACGGCGGCGCCATTCTCCTCGACAGAAAAATCGTCATGATGCTTGATCAACAGCCAGTTGGTCCGTTTGCCGCCGTCACGGTCGTTGCGCATGCGCACCAGCACGAAGCTGCCACGAAGACGTTCGCCCTCCAGGGAAAACTTGAAATCACCTTTTGCCAGAGCTTGTTGCGGGCTCTTGTTGCCCTCCGGCTCCCAATAGCCGCGATCCCATAGCATCACCGTGCCGCCGCCATACTGGCCTTTGGGGATCGTTCCCTCGAAGTCCCCATAGTCGAGGGGATGGTCCTCTACCTCGACAGCCAGCCGCTTGTCTTGCGGATCGAGAGAGGGTCCCTTCGTTACTGCCCAGGATTTGAAGACCCCGTCCAGCTCGAGGCGAAGGTCGTAATGCAGACGCGTGGCATCGTGCTTCTGGATCACGAAGCGCTTCCGGTTCGATGCTCTCAGCTTGGCCTGGCCGCTCGGCTCCTGCGTCTTCTTGAAGTCTCGCTTTTGCTTGTAGGTCGAGAGCTTGTCGCTCGCCATCGTATTCCCCTTACGAATTCGTCGTCCGGCTCTAAAACGGAGGACAGATCGGCATGGATCGGCAAGGACAGCCAGGATCTCAACTGGCGCTTCGTGGCGACGAAGACTTGAACAGCGTCGTGCATCCCTGTCCGTTCCGGCTGACCGGCCGGCGACCTCGCTACCAGAAGCGTGCAAAGGTTGATTTTGTTCCGCTACAGACCGCACCACATGGTGATCCAAGCTCGCTTCGTTCCGCGATCCGTTCGTATTGTTACTCCTCAAGGTGAGCGAGGCTTCTCACAACAACAGCCTCTCGAAGAGCGGCCTGTCGTCGTCCTGTCGCACGAGAGGGTGCGTTCTTCGTCTATGATGATGATCAAGTGGCGGCCTCCACTTAAATGGGTACTTATCGAGTTCGTCGGGAGGCAACGCGCCGATCTCCAGAGGGAACGAGATGCGAGATGATCCTGCCTTTCGGTGAGCGTGGACATGACTTTCGCCCTCTTCTTGGCGGACGAGGGCGGCGCATCTCATGGCGCCGGAGCGGCGTGAATGGCTGCCGCAGGTCGTTGATGAACCGACCAACCGCCGGTACTTTCGCGTCCTCCAGTTCCCTTGGCTGGCCACAATCTGCATTCGCTTTTCTAAGCAGCCGGCCAACGGCCGAAAAAGCTCCGCAAATCTGGCGGGGCTGGAAACGCCACGCACCAGTGGGCTGATCCACCACCGCTGCTCAACCCAAAATGACCAAAGGTTGCGGGGGTGCAGAGATCCTGAATAGTTCGAATGAAAGATGCCCGCCACGGGGGAGACGTGCGCGGGCGAGGATGAGGCTACCAGACCAATCTCCAGATCATAGTGGCAAATCCATGGCCCTCGCAGAGCCGAGGCAGGCACGAAAGACAGGCCGGCCGCTTTGGGCGGTGATTATTTAACCGCCGACTGTCCAGCGTGCCATGTGGAATACGATCATCTTCAGGAAACTTGACCTGAGCTCGCTATTGACCCGGAACGACTGGATTTGCACCGGCTGCCGGTACCGCACCAGTCGCCTCCATGGTCTAATGCGCTGCGATAAGACAAGCTTGACTAATGCCCTGCTTTGCAGAACACGATCGCGCCCTCATCAGGGGCGCACCAGGAACGGAATTAGTCCCACAGGAAATCGGGGCCGGTCATCTGGTATGTGAGTTTCAGCGTTCCGTCAGGCTGTACGACGTAGCGTTCGAATACACGATATCCAAATTTGCCCAGGAATGAATTCTTCACCACGGTTCCAGGTTTATAGCGGGAGTGGACAACCTTGCCCCCGTAGGTGAGGCTGCCGGGAAGCGGTCGCATGCCAGCAGGCGAGCTTGTTGTCGGCTGCGCAGCACAGCCCGCGAGGCTGATTATGATCGCTGCGATCCCGCCAGATAAGCGTATGTCTTTCAGCATCGGTTGCTCCTTTTCTTATATGACTCACTCGTGGCGATCGCGTCCTGGTTCGCATCTGCGTACTGTCGTACCGTCGCCGTCGGGCTGACGGCGCACAGCTTTCTGCCGTGGCGAAAGGCACGGCTTTTCGATCGTCAATCTTCTTCTTCGCTCTCGTCCGGGACGAACAAGAAGCACGAGGATGAGTTCCCGTTACGATGCTTCGACTGGTGCTCCGCATGCTTCACCTCAAGTGCGGCTAGTCGCGGTATGCTCCGCCACTGGCAGCGAATCGCGTCCACAAAGCGGGTGAGGGCAGATCAACAAGTGAACCGCCCGTTCCTCGAAACGAATATCCCAGCGGCCAGTGCAAACTTCACTGAGGCGGGGACTAGACGCCTCTGAACTGATTATCTCCCAGGACCAATGTCTCCAATTGGAAGACAGCGTTCCTTCGTGGCGTCCGGTGCTCCCCTTCGCCACCGCGTCCGATGAGTTCGCGTTTCGTGCCTGAGCATCAGTGTCCATCCCGGATCTGAGACAAGCTGTTCGACCTTGTCGCTCTTTAAATCCGGCCCGCCAGCACTGTACGGAGCCGTACAGCATCCTTTCGACGCAAGACGAGTTTCCTTCTCATTGTCGGCCGCGAGAGACCATGCAAATGCTCCGCCCGAAAAGCCGAAGCTGGATCGGTTGCCTAAACCAGGGATGTGCGGATCGCGTTATTCAGGCGTCTTGGCTGGCAACGGACAAGCGCGCAAGACGAAGCAAAGATGCAAGCGGAGGATTATGAGCGGACCCTCGGGAACACCAGCCGCTCGTCCTATTGACCCTCTTGCCGGCATGGATTTCAGGAGAGTGACATGACGGACAATGACCCTTACGGATCAACAAAGAGGTCAACCGAATATGAAGCTCAAGGAAAGCGTGGGGGGCGAGCCGGGACAGCCCGCTCGCTCTGGGCAGTCGCAATCGCGGCCATTTTTGTGGGAGCCGTGTTTGCTTGGGTTGCGTTGCTGCAGGGTCAGCTAACCGACCCTGCTCCTGCAGGACCTTCTCAATCGAGGATCCCGTTGGAGGGAGGAGGCGCTCAGAACTGAGGCTGGGAACCACATTGGACGAACCACGATCCCTCAAACCTGGTTCGTTTCTGTGCGCAGTCGGCGTGCGGTATCGGCCCCCGCCCCTCCCGTGCCGTCGGCCGCAGCAGGTTCGCTCTCTGGATCTGCGAGAGTTCCTGCTGGCCCGCCGCGCAGCTTTCGCGTGGCAATAAACAAAGTCAACGAAGGATCGTCAGTCGGCGCGACCCTTCATCAGTCACTGCTTTCTTGGCGGGCAAGGGATTGGCCAAGTCATATTCGATTGAAGCTTGATCCCAATGATCGGCTTCGTGGCCAAAGGGCCGCCCGGCATGTTCCCATAGATCGTATGCCCGTCTAGCGATCCAGTCGTCACGACCCTGGTTGAGCAATTCCATCAACGTCTGGTCTTCTTTTTATCTCGGTATTTCCGATCGGCAAGAGCCTCTCCTTTATCGTGAGGCCGCGGAGCCAACTCTGTTGCTCGCTTTCCTCGATGGGGGCGCTAGAGGCTGGTATACTCTTCGTGCTTGTCTCCCATTGGTTTGACTTCTTCACCGGGATCTCCACCAGCTTTCATTTTTGTCGTAGTGACGTATCTATGTCAAACTTCCAGAGCCTGACCTTGGTTCCCTTCGAGCACACGCTCCAACGACCAATCGAAGCGCGCCCTGGGATCGCCTTGTGTGCGGTAACCAAGCTCGATTATAGCGGTCTTATTCATGGCAAAACCTCATATCCTGCCGAATAAAAACCCACGATGAGGGTGCAGGCCACAGCGCCGAAAGGGTGTTCCCTAATTCGGGCGCGGGCATCATCCACGAGGCCTTCGCTTCTTGCGCGCAGGACGCGGGCGGACGCCGAACCGATCTCGGCAACGCTCTCCCGCAGCCTGCGTACCTCGGCGCGGAGAGCTTCCAGTTCTTCGTCCGGCATACGCTCGCTGACACACGGTCATGACCTCGTACGCTCGCAAGAGCAAGATCGACAAGGGGAGCGTCATCGTCGCGAACAAGGTTGCCGGGTGGTGCGAACTGGAAGGGTCAGCTTGGGACGAAACGTTCGGCGATCGTGGTTGAGATGGCCGAGGAACTCTCTTCCGGGCCTTTTCAGGTTTATAGACGGGTATCGCCCGGGTGCTTGGTACCGTCCTGCTCCAAGTCAACGACCGCTGGAGCTTTGTCCATACGTGCGGTGAAATCGCAAAATCCATCGCCGCCAAGAAGCCGGGCGGTCCCCACGGAAACGCGACGGCCCCAAACGAAGACACCTCGCGTAGCTGCCTGGATTGCTGCACTGGCAGAGCGGCGAACCAGCGCATCTTACGGTCGCCATTCCTGATCGTTGCGCCGGTCAAGTTCGCGGTCGAGATAATAGGCTGCACTGATTAGGGCCAGATGCGTGAACGCTTGCGGGAAATTGCCAAGCAGATCTCCGCGAACATCGAATTCCTCTGCGTAGAGTCCGAGATCATTGGCGTAATTGAGGACGGATTCAAACACGCGGCGGGCCTTCTTCAGGTCCCCGGCTCGCGCAAGGCATTCAGCATACCAGAAAGAGCAAGCTGAAAATGCGCCTTCCCTGCCTCTCAACCCATCCGCGTTCTTGTAGCGATAAACCACGCCGTCATCGGCCAAGGTTTTTCCAATGGCATCGAGGGTCGCGAGCCATCGAGGATCCGTTGCGCTGACAAAGCGCACCAGCGGCATCAGCAACAGGGAAGCATCTAGACTATCTCCACCCCTGGTCTGGACAAAATGCCCTTTCTCCCCGTTCCAGAAGTTCGCCCAGATATCCTCGTATATATCGTTGCGGACATCGATCCACTTGCTGAAGGGCGCGGCAAGAGATCGTTTGCTCGCAAGTCGGATTGCACGGTCAACGGCAACCCAGCACATCAGCCGTGAATGGAGAAAGTGCTGCGGCTCGCGCCGCATTTCCCAGATGCCGGCGTCCGCGTCTCGCCAATGTTGGCAGACGTAGTCGATCACTTCGCGCACGCCGTTCCAGCCATCGTGCGAGATAGCGTGGCCGTATTTGTTGCTCAGGTAGATCGCATCCATTAGCTCGCCATATATATCGAGCTGGAACTGTTCTGCTGCCCCGTTGCCGATCCGCACGGGACGTGACCCTCCATAACCGGACAGGCTATCCAGGCTGATCTCGTCAGGCACCTGGCTGCCATCGACGGCATACATGATGTCGAGTTTGCCACCGGCGCCACATTTCATGGCGCGCTTGCCGATCCAGGAATTAAAGGCTTCAGCCTCCTGCCTGTAGCCGAGGCGCATTAAGGCATAGACGGTGAAGGAAGCATCGCGGATCCAGGTTGCGCGGTAGTCCCAGTTTCGAGTGCCGCCGGGCGCTTCCGGCAAGCCGAACGTTCCCGCAGCGACGATAGAGCCGTGACGCCGCGACGTCATCAATTTCAGCGACAGGGCGGATCTGATGACCATTTCCCGCCAGCGGCCACGATACGTGGATTTCGCAGCCCAATCCTGCCAGAAGGCGATGGTCGCATTTTCGAAATCATCGATCTCCGGGATCGCGATTTGCCCGTCATCGATGCTCGAAAGAATGAAATCGGCCGTTTCACCGGCCACGAGCCTACCGCTGGCGCGGACGGCGGTAGCATCGGCCGTGAGCGCCAAGTTCGCGGAGAGGCGGAAGCCTTGAGCTTGCGACGGCCGCCACAACGCAACGGTTTCGTCGACATCGGGCGCCACCGATTCGCGGGCGTAGTCGAAACGCGGTGCGCAGTGCATCGTAAAGAGAACTTCGCCACGTGTCGCCCGAAGCCGGCGCCCAACCGTCGTCGGACTATCGCTGTCGCTGTCCCTTACAGCCATGAAATCGGTCAATTCGGCACTTGCATCCTTGCCCATCCAACGCGTGAGCAAGACGTTTGTATCCGGGAGATATTGCTGCGTCACCCGCGCGTCCTCGATCTCGGGGCAAAGTTCGAAGACACCGCCGCGCTCCGGGTCGAGAAGGCCCGCAAAAATCGTCGGGCTGTCGAAATTCGGCCAGCACATGAAATCGATGGCGCCGTCCTTGGCAATCAACGCCATCGTGGCGAGATCGCCGATAACACCGTGATCCGAAATCGGCCTCGGCACAGTGACTTCTCTACGGGATTGCGGCGACAGGCGATCGGATTTCGTTCGCGGGTCCATGAAGTGCTCCATGCAAACCACGAGGAAACGCTTGATCGACCAGATGGGTCCCGGGATCGCGGCTCGATTCCGGGATTAAAAGAACGACCTGACCAAGTAGACAGTCATAGAGTGACCAGAGAGATTGGGCTTAGCTGAAATCGACCCTTATCGGTCAGTGAGTTTCCAACTGTCACCGGACGGGCAGGCAAAGCCGTTGAAGCGCGTTATCCCGTCGAGCGATTGCCGGCTGGTCACAAAACCGCGGCATCCATTCCGGCCGTCGATGCTGGCATCGATTTCTTCAATGACACCCACGCTGCCCGTTGACGGATTGGCCCAGGCCAGCGCGGTTGCGCCGACAGGACCACGTCCGACGGTATTTGCAATCACTGCTTGATCGGCCACCGGCGCAACCAGCGGCACCCGTGCGAGCGGCGTCTCAAGAGGCTCAACTTGTGAACATGCCGCCGGAGCCGCACCCATGGCCGTGATGAAATGCTTCGGATTCATCTGCTGGATAAATCGTTTCGCCTTCTGCATTGCACATCACTTTTATTGCGATGGCTTATGAGTAACCGACCACAACAGTCGTCGGCAATCTAGAAGATGACGATGACCTAACCCAATTCCGGTTGAGGTGTCGAATGTCCATGACCCAACACCCACAGCGATACGATCCGCGGGAGGCCCTGAACGAGAAGTAGCCCATGGTTACAAAATGTCGTTTGAAAAACGCCTTGCAGCGTGGTTGAGCTGGAGGTGCTTGGTGGGACCGCGCGGCCTCAGCGCGAACAGAGGAATGGGCGAGAACAGGCCCGCCACGCGATCCCGTCATAAAGACTTGCATACGATCAGTTTGTTCCGCAACGTCGATCGATTTCGCGACATGGTTGTCGATCAGGGCCTGGGGTAAGATGTTTCGCAGCGAGATCGGTGAGGGTGGCCGACTGTTAAACAGGTGCTTGAGCACTACGACCAGTAACGACGCTTGATGGACTTTCGCGCAGACGTCGGCGTGTGGAAAAGGACTTAACCTTCTTCAGTGTAGCTGTTTATAGGCTCGGCAGGCTGCTGGCGATGTTACCATGGAAGTGCGCCACGCGATGGCCGTTTGCCGGCACTATCCCTTTTCAGTTCATGAATGGTCGCCACAACCGAGGCCACGAACATTGTGGCAATCAGGGCGCTCAAGATTGTCAGCAGAACGAACATCGAGCCTCCTCTCGTTCGAGAAGATAATGGCTGCTTCACATATTTGTTCCCCTGCGCGTTTTCGCCTGTCGGTTCTCGGTTCGCCTTAATGATCGCGGGGAGTGGCGAGCAGTCACGTCGCACGAAGTGATATGCGTACGGCAGCGGACAGTTCCCCGAATTTGGGGAACATCGATGCCCCTCGACCATTGGTGCGGGGAAACATCGCAAAGAGGAAGCAACATGGTCACGATGGTCGGCGAGGAATCCAGTATCGAAGAGCTGGTAACGGATCTGATCTCTCTTGAGCACGACGCGATCGCTGCCTACGAGTCCTGCATGGCTCGGCTCGACAACAAGGAGCTCGGCGCACAAATCGCAATATTCAAGCAGGACCATCTACAACACCTTAAGGTGCTTACCGAGATGGCCCGCGAGTTGGGTGTGCAGGCGCCTACCGGAGGCGATTTGAAGAAGATGCTGACGACTGGCAAGATCGCTCTCGCGGAAATTATGGGCGATGCCGCCATCCTTAAGGCGATGAAAACGAACGAGGACGATACCGTCGCCGCGTATGAGCGTGCAATCCGGCACGAGGATGCCATCCCGGCCACGAAGGCGTTTTTCATGAGTGCCCACCTGGATGAGGAACGTCATCGGGCATGGATGAGCACGACGGCGGACACACTATCCTGACTGCGCCACTTCAGAACTATGTCCTATCGAGCCCGGGGACGGCGACCTGATCGACGTCGACCGCGGTCGTCTCGTTGCGGGACGCTCGGTCAGAATGACAGCGAGCACCATGTGAGCGCCAGCCTTGCCATGGGACCGAGCCTGGCTTACCCGTGCGCTGCGCGAGAAGGATAGACGGCTTGCCAGGTTCGTCCAGGCAGTTTTTCGTGCTCTGGTTCCGCGGCAGTAAAACGTCCGGCCGCTGCCGCTACAGAGCAATGTATCTGTCGCGACACCAATAGGGATGAACGACATCGTCTTCTTCTAGTGCCCCAAGGCCGTTTGCTGCTGGCGATCCTAGGGCGCCGGCTTCAAACCCTGCCAAGCAATGCGGGTCAAGGACGAAGGCATCGGCCCATCAGCGTCCTGTTAAGTTATGATCTCGACGAGGAGGACCTCCGGGATGGTCGCGAATTGAGCTGGGAAAACGATTATTACAATGTTCAACCTTTCATGGGCACCGTCGAAAAATTTATGGGCGACGGAGATAACCCTGACACATGCACGGAAGTTTTGAAATTTGGCTTGGGTTTTCGATGCGCGAACGGCCGTGTTTATCTCAACATGCGGGGCCGCCGACTCCAAACCAAGATTGTGATTGGGAGGCGCTAAGCTTGTTCAAACATATTAGGATGAGTTGGCCACTCTTGAGGCACGCTGCAGCCCTCCGTAAACGCAGTTCCTGGGACGCCGATCACTGAATAGGCGACAAAAGTCAATGTGGGGATAGCACCGGTTACGTAAGATCAACGGTGAACGATAACCTGTGTCCCCGGCTGCACCATCTCGTAGAGCTCCTCTACGTCTTGGCGATACATCCGAAAGCAACCGCTCGACGCGTTGGTCCCAATGGACGAGGGGTCGTTGGTTCCGTGGATGCGTAGCAGCCCATCGGCAAGATATATCGCGCGCGTGCCAAGAGGATTGTTCGGGCCAGGTTTGACGACCGCAGGCAGCTTTGGGTTCTTCTGACGCATGCTCGAAGTCGGTCGCCACTCCGGATGTTCTTTCTTCGAGACGACCCGGGTCGTTCCGTACCATTGTTTGCCTTCACGACCCACGGCGATCGGATAGACGTACTGCTCTCCCCACGGTGTGGTGTAATAGAGAGCGTGTTGACCTGTAACGATCACGATCGATCCTGTCGATCTGGTGATGGGCGCCCGGTTTGGCGCCAGGTTTCGGTAGCGAGGACGTGGCTCGTATATCGGCGGCGGTAGGTACGGGCTGTACGGCTCGTCGTATCCGTAGCCGCCATAGTCATCATATCCGTCGTAAGGCGCATACACCTGAGCGTCTGACGGAACGGCGCTCAGCAAGAGAGTGGCGACCAGAATAGCAAGAAGCCTCATAATCCTCATCCGCTTGTTAAACAAGCGCTATTAGGACGAGCTCTGTGGCGGGACTATGTCAGCGCCTTGCCACCTCCTGGACTGTTGCCTGGCGAAAGGATTGAACTCGAATCGGTCAGCACGCGAGCATGCCTACGCCTGTCTCAGCGAAAACGGCGAGGCGCGCGGAGGCTCTGGCAGAGGGAGCGGTCCGGCGCGGCTAATTAGGTGCATTCGTTCCTCGGATTTCACCGCGACCTTAGTACAAAAAGCCGATAGGATGTTTGACCGACGCTGTGTCGACACTCACCGCCCTGGTCAGCCAGATTGGCGCTGACATTTACGGATGTCTGTGCTCATGGTCGGGTGAGGAGATGCGGGTCGTCGAGCATGATCGCGTCCGGGTCTGCAATGGCGATTTGCTTCAATCCCTCCGCATCGACCAGGCCGACAGGGTAGCGCGGATACTCCGGCAAGGGCACATCACGCGGCTGCCCCACCATGACCGCAAGCCGCATGCCAGCGCCTCTGATCGAAGCCGCACGTCCCGGAGACAGTTCGCCCTGCCACAGACGAAACCAATTGGCGCGCGCCTGCGCGGCGCTTTGGTGCAGCTCCGGATCGCTTGCAAGCGCGAGTATCGCAATGTCGGCTGCGGTGTCTCGGGCTGCTTTGACAAGAGCGATGTCACGAAGTCCAAGGAGAGTGCGCCCAGCCGCGTCAGCGCGAGAGATTTCCGCGAGGATTGAAGGCAGATACGTCCTGTCCATCAGCTTCACATCAAGCAGCAATCCGAGTGGCGCGGAAGAAGCTATCGCCTCCGCCAATGTCATGATCGCCGGAACGAGGGATTTCAACGTGCGGAAATCGATCTCGGCCACGCTTCGTCGATCGCCACAGAGCCGCTGCAGGTCAGCGTCGTGAAAGTTCACGAGGATCCCGTCTCGGGTAATGCGTACGTCGGTTTCGATAGCATCTGCATTTGCCTTTTCGGCGGCGCGAAAAGCTGCCCTGCTGTTTTCCTGCGCCAGCAGGGCGCCGCCCCGATGCGCGATCACAAGCGGCTTCTTGAAGACGCCGAGCCAACGATTGACTGCCATTACAAAACTACCCTTGCCAAAATCTCGTGGCCTCTGTCACGTCCCGACGAACCACGCGTGGCTGTTATTGCCGATAAAGACTGCGGTGTTAAGATGATTGAGGTGCTCGTCTGTTGACATGCCCAACGCACCCGCCGTGAACGCGATATTCGGTTCGTGTGTTTCCTTCAATATCGTGAATGGTCGTGGCCGCGCCGATGAGGGAAAGCCGGGTATTGCGCATGTTAACCACGCCGGCCTCGGTAAGTTGGTCTTTCAGACGGCTGGTATGGGGAAAAATTACCGTTTGTTTCAGGGCATCGATATCATTCGTCCGCTATCGTACTGCCCAGGTCCAAGGCTTGTGGTATGAGGTCGGACCTTCCATATAACGCTTGCCACCCAACATCGCGCAAACCTCCGCAGCGGCATCCGCCGGTCTCTGCGTTGACGGTCTGCGCGGGGTGAGAGGGCCGCTCCCTTCCTCGAGGTCGAGCGCCCTCGGAAGATTTCGAGACGCTCGAGGTCGAACCGGCAACGATGGTGGTGTCTTGTTCTGACGCCATCTTATGCCGCGCAGGTGCGAGCAGGTGAACTCCTTTTTTCCTTTTCTTTCGGGCTATCGCTCTAGAGGCGGTCTATATGCGTCGCTCTGACGACGATCTCCTGTTGGCGGAAGCGAAGTTCCAAATCCTGGCGGTAAGAATGCCACCACGCGTGATCGATGTCGCTGGTCATGACCTCAACCACAACGATATGGTCGCGTTCAAGGTAGCCATCATTCTCCCAGATGCCTTCTGCTGGGGCGTTAACATGGAGCGTCGCTCCACCAAACCTCTCGGTAAGTTCGTCGCGCACCGTCTGAAGATTTGTGCGGCTTCGACGCGAGCGTATGATGGGCAGCAGGATCTCGATCAAATAAGGCATGGTCCCCCCAACCACGACGCAAGCCCGTGGTTCCCGACCGCTGGCACCTGAAACCCCAAGGACGAGCCAACGCTGGCGCGGGCAAATGTCATCTGGGCCGGCGAGGAAAGAGCAGGGTGTCGCTTGTTTGCCTTGGCGCCGAACGCTTGAGCAGGCGGTGAGCAGCCGACAGTTGTCCTCGTCGACAACATGTCCCTGATGGAGTTGATGTTACGCCGAGGATCACCGGCTTTGTTGAAGAACCGGCTATCCGCGGTGATCTCGCCCAGCCTTACGCCTTGATCGCAGACTCAGGTTCGGAACAGCCGCGACGATCGGTTGACCGGTATCGAGACAGCCAGGACCTAGTCGCAAGGTTGCGTCAGAGGCTCCAACGGGTTTCCTGTAACTCTCTCAGCAAATTAACGTTGTTTTAACTATGTGACATACGCCGCTCGTATCCTCGTGTATAAAGTTACTTTCAATACATGGGTGAAGGCATGGCAGCGAATAAATATTCGGCCTTTGCGCCGGTCGGACTGAAGTTTCGCGACGAGCGACCCTTCGTTGTCCTTCGCACACTGGCCGATGTGGCGCGAATTCTCATGCAGGACTGGCCCCTGGACGACGGCGAGGACTATGTTGTCGCCATCAAAGCCTGCGCCGACGCTCTTACCGGCGCAACGAGCCCGGAGGAGCTGACACAGGCGCTGCTTCTCGCGGCCAAGGAAGCCGATATCTCCGCGTTCGCCCTGGTCCACGACAGAAATCTGGAAGAAGCCTTTTCGGGCGACCGTCTAAGCGTGCAGGGCTGATAAGCCCTTTGGGCTATCGCCGCTTTATAACGTTGTTGACACTTGCCCGGGCGTGGAACAAATAGGAAACATTCGAGATGACAGAAGGAGGCCGCGATACTCGACAAGATTCAACAGCGCGCCAAAAGAAAGACCGCGTTCGACGCATGGTGGGAGCTTCAACCCCTCAAGCTTCGCCAAAACAATGATGTAGATTTCGCGCGGCGCTGCTTTCGCGCCGGACATCAGGTTGGCGCTCGCCCGCCAAAAACGAAATACACGTTCAAGACCGGCAAATTTCTGGTCTCAGTCTGGGCCCCGACCATAAGGGAAGCGCGCAAGGCGGCTCAGATCGAACTGAATTTTCGCGTCGCCGCGGGCGGAGGAATACCGCCAAGGGCTGGCTGGAAGCTCATCACGGTGAAGGCCGGCGATGCCTGAGATTCATCCGCTCAAAAGGCTACGGTCTTGGACGGTAAGAGCAGCGGCCGCCCAGGGACAAATCATTGTCGTCACCTGCGACTTCTGCCGGGTCACTCACAATTACCTACCAGGTGATCTTGAGACGCTGTGTGGAAACCTGTCCCTCGACCGGCTGCTCGGCAGGTTCAAATGCGAAGGCTGCGGCAAGAAGATATATCTGCGAATGACCCTTCACATCCCGCATGGGAGCGAATTCGGCTCCATGAAGATCCGGCGCCTGACGGGCGTGCGCACGCTCATTGTCCCGGTATGGTCGGAAGACATCCTGCGTTAGCGCATGCCTTTGGAACCAACGTCCGCGCAAACTGCTGAATCCGATTTTGGCGTGATCGCGCTCAAACGATCGCCGGTCGAGCTCTCCGATCGAACCGCACTAATCCACGGCTCTCAGGGAGGCCAGGAACACTGACTGCCATCATGTAGGCGAACTATCTGCCAGCCGCCGCGTCGCCTCAGTACTTTCAGTGAAAAAGACCTTGGCGAGCCGACTTCTCCACCAGCGCCTCGGCGGTTCCGATCAAACGACCAGCCCTCCCTAAAACAAGCGCACCTTGATCGCCGAACGCGATCTCTTGCGATATCGCTTCGATGGTGCGCGCCACGTCGCCAAGCTTCTCCGCCAGCTCTGACAGCTCGGCGCGTTGGGCCTGGCGTGCGAGGCGATGAAGACATTCGGCATATCTGGAGGCCACCATCATACGTGCGCCTATCTGGCAGGCGCCTTCGGAACTGGCTGTCAGCCTACCTTTCTGCCTTGTGGTCATCACGGCCTCCATGCATGTTTGCGGCTGACATCAGCCGCGCCGTCCTGGCCCCACATATGGTCGTCTACAGCCATCAGCGCGTCGAGGATATCCTGGCAGCGGATAGGCTCTCTGACGCCCGGGGGCAGCCGAAGGTCGGGCCGCGAATCCACCGCGAAGAGATCTGACGCCCAGGACGCCAGAATGGCTCGCTTCTCGCTCTTATCAAGAGCTGTGGCGAGCACGTCACGCGGGTGGTCGTAGCGCTGCTGCGTGTTGAGACGGCGCGCAGACACCGCGTCGCATGTTGATGCTTTTCGAGATCTGTTCCTTTCGATTGGCATGTCTTTGCCTCCTAAAAACCTTCAGCAAGGGAGTGAAAATCTCCAGGTGCAAATGAGATTGTTGCACCAATTTCGCCGTTCAAGGGGGGCAAGCCAGCCAGCAGAAAATTTTTCGGCTAGGGGTCTTGAATCAGAAAATCGGGCAAACCAGATCAATTTGCGTCGGCCGCCTGATGAGGGGTCGACAGGGCGGAGCCGACGGAATCGGCTCCTTCATTCCAACTCGCTTTACGGAGGTTTTGGTCATGAGAAACGAATTCGACTTCGCACCCTTGTTCCGGTCCAGCATCGGCTTTGATCGGGTCTTCAATCTTCTGGCAAACTCCCAGCGTTTGCAGTCCATCGAAACCTGGCCGCCTTACGATATCGTCAAGAGCGGTGAGGACAGCTATCGCATTCAGATGGCGGTCGCGGGCTTCGGAACGGAAGATCTCGATATCATGCAGGAGCGTAATGTCCTGGTCGTGAAAGCCCAGAAGGCGGAGGAAGCCGGTCAAGGCGAATATCTTCATCGCGGCATCGCAGGACGTTCCTTCGATCGTCGCTTCGAACTTGCCGATCATGTGCGCGTGGAAAGCGCTGGCCTCAAGAACGGCCTGCTTACCATCGAGCTGAAGCGGGAGGTTCCAGAAGCTATGAAGCCGCGAAAGATCGCGATCGGAGGCGGCGGAGACACGCAGGCGCCCCTCCAGATCGAGGGTGAAAAGAACGCAGCATGATGTTGAAGGGGCGCCAAGGCGCCCCTTCTTCCCGAGGCTCCTCAAATGTTTGTGTGCACTTCAGTGTAAGTCCCAGTGCGTTGCAATTGCCGTGCGAGTGCGTAAATCGAGCACGATTTCGGCCCTGGCGCGCGGGCCTAAAGCGAAATGTTGCGATGGATCGATCAACATCTTAAACCTTAGCTTGGCTGGACCATGCTCGTGGAGGATGTTGACACGGGGCAATGATCTCAACCTGGCACTGCGCAACGCAAGTATTACTGGCGTGTTCTAGTGTTCCGAAAGCCATTAGGTTTATCAACGCAGCGAGCCGACCGATGATATTATCGACCTGGGTTTGCGCAGCCATTCGTGAAAAAAAGGCCTGCCGGGGTGGTGGCAGGCCAAGTTCTCTGATTGCGGGAACGGATCCCACACGTGTTTGATCATGATTCTAGGCAGGCGCGGCGCTTGGTGCGCTATCGTACCGGCCTAGGCCGGCTCGGAATGGTCGTTTTCAAGAGCTTGGCGCACGCACCGCATCTGTCCACACCGAGCTTGCGCTGCGTGACAGATGGAACGTAATGACAACCTTGGAAATCCGCCGGTCCTTCCGGCGGGTTTCAGAAGAACAGCGGGTTAGTCAAGGAGCTGCTCTTCAGCTGAACGTTAAGAGCGTTCAGCAGCGGGAGATCTAAGGGACAGGCGGCGTTTTCCAGCAGCTCCAGAGGAAAATTCAGCCTAGGTAACGGCCAACAGTTCCAAATTCTCGCCCGCTCGATCGGCTAGCCCAGGCGTCAACCAGCACCAGCGACGGACAGTGGCCCTGGCTCCGCTCACGTCTATACCAAACTCGCGGACCGTTGGCGAGTGCGGAACCAGGACTGCTTGTCGAGCTTTCTGTTCCCAAGAAAGGAGAGGCACAATGGCTAATCCCTCGCAACCACTGGAATCCATGCGCGCGCATCCCGAGCATGACGGGATTATTGCCACGCACTATCTTGCTATCTGGGAGAGCTACGAAACTCCTTCGGAGAATTTGCTTCCGAACGCTCGGGACATCATCCTGGATTTTCTCAAAGTCGGGCGCGCTCAATTCGCACTTGCCAGCTTCATCGCTTTCGATGGCAATGCTCCGGTGGGATCCGTTTCCTGCCGACTGAATACCAAAAGCTATCCAGTGGTCTTAAAACCGCAGTATTCGAAGGAGGGATATCTCTGGAGTGTCTTTACCGATCCTGCCTATCGCGGAAGAGGCGTAGCCCGTAAACTCGTTGGGATGGCGGTGGAGCACCTGGAGAAGCACGGATGCACCTCTGTCGTCCTTCACTCGTCGCAGGCGGGCAGACCGCTCTACGCCGGGATGGGATTTGAACTTACCACAGAAATGCGTCTGAAGTTCGAGGCCGCCTTGGCGCTCTCGACTCAGGCTGCGGACTAGAGGTCGGCGCGCTATTACGTCACCCTGCAAACCACCCGGGCCGGCGTTCAGGAATGGCATTGGCGAGCGCTTCCCGGACACCCGCATGATCGAGATTCGTGCCGTAAAGCGGCGTGTCGGGCTGCTGGAGCCACGAGTCCGCGAGAGCACCGGCCTCTACGCCGTCGAAGCCGATATCGTCGATGATCTTCATTCGTTTAGCCTTGGCGGCCGAAGGCGATGCGGCCTGGATACCCGTTTCATGGCCCCGTTTCTGGGCAGCGTTTCCTTTCTGTCTTACCGCGGTGCGGGCTCCGGCGGCAACAGTTGTCGAGCGGGCGTGCTACTGGCTGATCGCCCCGGATCGTCCGAACCAGACGCCCACCAATGCTGCAAGCGATACTATGACCAGAAAGCCGCTGACGACCAGAAGCACTGTGCTCGGGATCTTCCTGACATCTGGTTCTGGCGGTGGCGGGCCAGGGCGGAACTCCCTGATTACAGCGACGATGAAGCAGAAGGCGCTGAACAGGACGAGAATGGTGCCCGTCGTCACAATAAGGAATTCCGGTACGACCTCGGCGAGAAGGGCTTTTGCGCCAATTCCACTGGCGAGCGCCGTTAGTCCCGTTCTCATCCAAGCTGCATATGTTCGCTCCGCAGCGTAGACCGTACGATCTGCCGCAAGCACGGTACGCCTGTCTGGACCTTGGGTGTCTTTTTCGCTCATGGCTCCGGCGGAGCCTCTATCCAAGGGCTACTTGCGACGCGGTTCGCGTTACGTCGCCCGGTCGGTGGCGGGCTGTTCGCGACGCGGCAGCCAGGAAATGATCGAGATCGACGCGATCGGCGCCGAAGCGGACGATATAACGGAGAGCCTGCTCCGGGCTTATCTGATACTTCTCAGCAAGCTCCTCGGTCGTGTATTCACCTTCATTCATAGCGTTTCTCCTTCGTTGAGAAAATTCCTCCTGGTTGAATGGGTTCCCTGGAACAGCCTTCCCAGCATGTGTTGTGAGCAAGCCTGTGGGCAGAGCCTCCCGTAGAGGGAACACAAAGGCGCCCTGTTTGTTTCGAAGCGACAGCCACCATCGGAATTCTCACGCATGACAATCAACGCAAAGCCCGCGCAGTTCCCGTCCCGGAAGCTGCCGGTAATCACGGCCTGGCTTCTCATTGGCTGCTCTCTTCCGGCCTGTGCAGCCGAAGGCCAGTCTTCAGGTCCCTCAGACGCTCTCTTTCTTGTCCAGATCGTCGTCCTGGTCGTCGTCGGTAGATTGTTCGGCGAGGCGATGGTGCGCATCGGTCAGCCTTCGATCATGGGACAGATCATCGGCGGCATCCTGCTCGGTCCTTCGGTATTCGGCTTTCTGCTCCCCAGCGCCCAGTCGGCAATCTTTCCTGACATCGACACGCAAAAGGCCATGACCGATGCGGTGGCACAGCTCGGCATTTTGTTTCTGCTCCTGCTCGCCGGCATGGAGACCGACCTTTCGCTGGCGCTCCGGCTTCGCCGTGCTGCAGCCGGCGTTTCGCTGACCGGCATCGTCGTGCCGTTCACGCTTGGCTTCGGCCTCGGCGAATTCCTGCCCGCAAGTTTGTTGCCCGACCCCGACGCAAGACTTGTCACATCGCTTTTCCTGGGTACGGCGCTGTCGATCTCCTCGGTCAAGATCGTCGCGACCGTCGTTCGAGAAATGGACTTCATGCGCCGCAATGTCGGTCAGCTGATTGTCGCCTCCGCCATCATTGACGACACAATCGGATGGGTGATTATCGCCGTGACCTTCAGCCTTGCGAAGGAAGGTGCCGTCGATCTCGCCACGTTGGCCAAGGGCGTCATCGGCACTATCCTTTTCATGGCCTTCTCCTTCACGATTGGTCGACGCCTGGTCTTCGAGATTATCCGCTGGACCAATGACAGGTTCAAAAGTGATCTTCCTGTCTTGAGCGCGATTATTGCAATCATGGGGGCAATGGCGATCGTCACCGACGCCATCGGGGTCCACACCGTGCTCGGCGCTTTCGTCGCGGGCATTCTGGTCGGCCAGTCGCCCATTCTGACCCGTCAGATCGAGGGGCAGCTCAGGGCGCTGACAACGGCTCTCTTCATGCCGGTCTTTTTTGGCCTCACTGGCCTCCACACCGATCTGAGTGTTCTTACCGATCCCTCGATAATGGTTCTGGCGGTCGGGCTGATTGTGATCGCCAGCCTAGGAAAATTTGGAGGCGCCTTTGCCGGGGCCAAATTCGGAGGCTTTTCCACTGCCGAGGCTGTCGCGCTGGGATGCGGCATGAATGCTCGCGGTTCCACTGAAGTCATCGTCGCGTCGATCGGACTTTCCGTCGGTGTGCTCGACGAGCGGCTTTTTTCCGTGATCGTCGCGATGGCAGTGGTAACGACGATGGCCATGCCGCCAACGCTGCGCTGGGCGCTCGCGCGCCTTCCGATGCGCGAGGAAGAAAAGGAGCGCCTCGAACTCGAAGCGTTCGAAGAGCGGAGCTTTGTATCGCAATTCGAGCGGATCCTGCTTGTAACCGACCACTCCGCAAGCAGCGATCTGGCGGCACGCATATCCGGGCATTTCGCGGCCCTGCGCAAAATGCCGGTGACGGTTCTCGACATCGGGGAGGAGGACGAGACTGCGGCCGATTTACAGGAACGGGAAAGAACAGACGCACCGCGTGCGCACCAGATCAGCGAGCGCGTGAAGGAAACCGCCGAGATGGCTGTCGAGACGCAGGAAAAGGGTGCAGAACTGGGTCAGGACAACCCAATCCATGTCTCTGTCCGCGACAGGGACGGCAAGCTGGCAGACGTTCTCGCCGAAAGTGCCGACAAGGGACATGACATCATGTTTGTCGGCATCCAGCCAACGAGCGGCGAAAGCGCCCACTATAGTGAAAAACTGTCGGCGATGATTGATGCCTTCAGCGGTACGACGGCGATCGTCACGTCCCGCGGCATGATCGCAAGAGAGGATCGAAACTTGCGCATACTCGTGCCGATCAGCGGCACCGAACGCTCCTTGAGGGCTGCGGAATTCGCGCTCGTCATCGCAAAGGCCACCGGCGCCGCGACGACTGCGGTTTATTTCCGCGACCCGAAGGAGGCCGTCTCGCCCTCCCGTGTCAGTGACACCGGCAATGCCCACAGAGCCGCTTTCGAACAACTGGACCGGATTGCATCCTTCTATGAGGTCGAGGTAGAGAAGGTTGCACCTCAGGCTTCCGTACCGGAACTCGCCATTCTCAGGCACGCCCGCAGCGGACGTTTCGATCTCATCATTCTCGGCGTGAGCCGTCGCGCAGGCAAGGAGCTTTCTTACGGAACTGTTGCTGATACACTGGCCGGAACCGCCGACCGCTCATTCGTCTTTGTCGAAACATAAGTCCTCGGGTTGGGCGAATCGGTTCACCCTTGGCTTGACGGCAGGAGCATCAGCGAGCGCGCCAGGAAAGCAATCGGCCGCAACTCAGGCGTGTGCATCTTTCCCTCGGCCGCGAGATCAAAGGTGCCCGACACAGCGAGATTCAGAGGATCGTCGCGGTCGCCTAGGACTGGTGCTGACTCGCGCGGCAGGACCAGGTTCGAGCGACAACGATGAAACTGTCGGCGAGAAACCTGCCGAAATATCTTTTGGCTAGTCATTCGCGGCGATCTGTGCGGGGAGCCTGGCTTTGGGAGCCGGTCCAGTGGAGGTGCAAGCTCCAACTAACCGCGGCGAAGCAAGGGGCGTGTGGTGGAAAGTTTGGTGATCGCACTCCCCGTGCGGGGAACATAGTCTAAGACGTGCAGGCCCGGTGGCCCGACAACTCGGCGTTTTTTATGTGACGCGTCGCGTCATCGCGATTGAGCGCGCGCAAGAACCTGCAGGCCTGTCGACGGGCGGCCAGCGACGACCAATATCACCGCAAGGGGCGGCGCGAAGAGCTCGGGCCTCCGCCAATCGGGAGCCAAATCTGAGTTCATGTCTGCCGCCTTCCGTCACGACGAGAACAGGCGTGCCGGACAGGCTAATTTCCTTCACCATGGCGTCCGCTTCCAGCCGACCAATGAGCGAGGCCGAAAGACGCTTGTCGCCGACGATCCAGCCCTTGCCGACGCGTCGCTGTCGGCGATATCTCGCAATCGCCCTAAGAGCGTCAAGTTTCGCTCTGGACAATGTCTTCGGTAGTTTATTGTGCATGGAGCGTCCATTTCTGCTGACAGTAAGTTGTAAGTTGGTGATCGGGGATCGGTTCCACCAGAGGCAACACGTGACGCCATAAATTTGTCGCGCCCGGCAATGATGGTTGGTCTTGGCGACGCAGAGTATTCCGTCTGCCCCTCTTTTCGGCACGATCTTCCGGGATGCGACCCCAGGTCGACCGACCCAGGCTCGCGAGATGACGGCTTGCCTACATCACAGCAGGTGAGCCTCGGGCTATAATTCTGCTCGTCGCGACCTCTGAACGGAGCGTCCAGCTGCGGACCGCTTAAGCAACAATGATTGCCCTGGATCATTGAAATCCCGTCGGCTCGGACCATTTTCCTCGTCAACGCGCGCCATCAGCTTAAAGCGCTTGTGACCCGCGCGAGCCTTGGCCGGATCCTCAAATGTTTTGGATTACAATATTATCAGCATTCGCGGGCGCCTGGGCCTGCAGAAAGCACGTCACCCGGCTATTCACCAGTCCGCATGCCTGGGCAAAGGCGGACCTGAAGCGGCGGGCCAGGAAAGCTGGCGCCCGCACCGAGACCCTTCCCGAGACGGCTTGGGACGAGCTGACCAGTCGGCTTATCGTGATCTCCCGAAGCGGGGCTTGGGAGCCGATGAGCCTTTTTGACTTTGGCTGGCGGGGCACGCTGCTAGAGCTATGCGCGGGCGCGGCGAGTGAGCTTGAGGAGGTTCTGCGGACGCAGGAAGGGCGGTCCAAGAGCGATCCCGTTTTCCAGATACTTCTGCGCCACAATGTGATCAACCGGAAAAGTGTGGTTCTTGAACTCGAGCCTTATCGGACCGCGTTGCAGGGCAAGAGGCGGGCGAACCACCGATAGCGTGTAAGTGTTTGCTGCTGCCTGAAATTGGTGTTTCGCCACGCGCAGGCCTTGTTGCGCGTTCAACTGCCGTCCTCAGCAAACGCTGAAGTCGCGTACAGGAAAATGATCGGATCGGAAAAGGAGCAGCCGACGAACTATCGGCCGCTCGCTCTTACCCGGGCGTCGCGCCGCCGATCCCCGGGTGAAGGCCACCTTAGGCTGGCAGCGCGGCCGAACCAAGGGCAGAAAAGAAGGCGCGGAAGCTGGGCTTCAAACGTTCTCCTTCGGCCGATGTGAGTTTATTTTCAACGGATTGAGCTGTGGGCAAGCTGGGGACAACCTGTGCTCTCAGTTGCCCTTGACCAAGGCTCGTTCTTTTTCTGTTCTTAAGGCGACCACCGATCCACGAGCCAGACCCTGCTGTCAATCCCGCTTATGCTTGCTGGTGAAGGCCGCTATGGCCTTCCCTGGCGCAGATCGATGCCGGGTTCGCCTCCAATTCGACGGCCTCCGTTCCGCTCTTCGCGACACAACGGGGACGCCTCCATCCAGCAAGGCTTGATCTTCCCCATAATGCTCGGTGCATTGTCGAGGCCGCTTCGGCCGGACATCAGAAAATGAGCCTGGCTCATCCGGCGCAAGCTTATCAAGATGCCCGGCGAAGATTTCGGGAGTTTGCTGCTTGGCGCATCGCGGCCAAAGATAGCGCGAGCCTCAAGATTTTGGTCTTTGCCAATCCCGGTCGATCGTGCCCTGCTCCGCCTTGTGAAAATATTGGGAGCAGACCAACCATCCTTTGAGCGGACGAAGCAAGAGCACGCAGGCCGCCAGGGTGATCGGCAAGGTCGTGAGGAGGTGGACCCAGACCGCCGGCTGGAATGTCGTCTGGAGCCAAAGGGCAAAGCCCAAAGCGGGAATAGCAACCGCGCTCATCGAAAAGAACGCCGGGCCGTCGGCGGGGTCGGCGAACGAATAGTCGAGCTCGCAAACCTCGCAACTCTTTGCCAGGGACAGATAGCCGCGAAACAGATGTCCGCGCTGACACCGCGGACACAATCCCCTGACGCCGGTCAGCATAGGGTTGTCGGTGGGGTTCCATTGCGTTCCTCGCCGATTGTGCTTGTTCATGTTAACGTTCCTTCCATCTCAGGCGCGCCTGCTGAGGCCCGTTCGACCTGCTGCGCGCCATCGCTTCGGCTCCAACCTTCAGCTTGCTTTTGCGCCGCCTTGATCCGCCGGCCCGAGGCATCGAGAAGGATAGAGCCGCTCATGGCGCCCGTCGAATCTGGCGGGCGGTCGTTGAACCCGCCTGTGGCGCGCCCTTGTCCTCGCTCCTTTCCGCGTACCGTGATCAACCTCGGGCCGAAGGAGGAGTTCCTGGCTTGGTGGGATTTTGCCTGGACGGCACTCAGGATACCCATTGCGACTTGTGCGATCCCTTGCTGCCCGTTGTGAGGTCCGTTGCGGAACAATTGCGGCGCGGCAAGATTTCGACAGGATAAAAGAAGGACCGAGAGATGGGCAACAACCAATTCGGCATGCAAAACCCGCTCCACCAGTATCCACAACCGGAGTTTCCCCAGCAGCCGCAGCCGGTTCCCGGTCTGGCAAGCAAGGTGCAGCCTGTTCCCGATCACGGCGAGACGTCCTATAAGGGCAGCGGTCGGCTCGCGGGGCGCAAGGCTCTGGTCACTGGGGGCGACTCCGGCATTGGTCGGGCTGCCGCCATCGCCTTTGCCCGCGAAGGCGCCGACGTCGTCATCAACTACCTACCGCAGGAGCAGAGCGACGCCGACGAGGTCATCAGTTTGATCGAAGCTGAGGGTCGCAGAGCGATCGGGATGCCCGGCGATCTCAAAAGTGAAGCCTTTTGCCAGGAGCTCGTCAAACAGGCCAGCACGGAGCTCGCCGGTCTTGATCTGTTGGCCAATGTCGCTGGCCGCCAGAAGGCGATCGCCGACATTTCGGAACTGACCACCGAGCAATTCGACGAGACGTTCAAGACGAATGTTTAGGCGTTATTCTGGCTATGCAAAGCGGCTATTACGTTCATGCCGGAGGGGTCGTCGATCATCAACACCGCGTCCATCCAGGCCTATCAGCCCTCTCCGACCTTGCTCGATTATGCCCCCACCAAATCGGCAATCGTTGCCTTCAGCAAGGCGCTGTCCAAGCAGGTGCTGCCGAAGGGCATCCGCGTCAATATCGTGGCGCCCGGCCCCTTCTGGACGCCGTTGCAGACATCGGGGGGGCAGACGCAGGACGTCATCAAGGATTTTGGCAGCGAGGTGCCGATGAAACGTCCCGGACAGCCGGCCGAATGTGCTCCGATCTACGTTTTCCTTGCATCCCAGGAATCCAGTTACATCACGGGCGAAAGCTTCGGGGTGACCGGTGGCAACACGCTGCCCTGATGCTGAGCTCCCTTACGCCCGAAAGAACGCAGGGTTTCCTGCCACTGGAACATTACGCTGCGCTGGGAGACGGCCGGTCCATCGCACTTGTCGGTGCTGACGGCGCGATCGACTGGTGGTGCGCGCCGAACATGGATTCGCCGCCTCTGTTTAATCGACTTCATGACCGAAAAGGCGGCCATTTCACCGTCGCTCCAGTCGGCACGTTTCGCATCGAGCGCCAATATCGCAACGACAGCAATGTCCTTGAAACCCTGTTCATCACGAGCACTGGCTCTGCCAAGGTGACAGAATCTCTCAACAGCGGCGTCGCCGGGCGCCTTCCGTGGTGCGAACTTGCCCGGCGCATCGAAGGTGTTTCGGGATCTGTCGATTTCGAAATCACACTAGCGCCGATTTGTGCTCACGGCGGCTTGCGGCGTGTCAATCATCCGAATGCGGAGGTCCGCTACATCGGTGATTTGGCAACGACCTTCTGTCACGACGAGCAAATCAGCATTGTTGTCGATGATGATGAACGAACAACAGCGCGCTTTTTGGCTCGAGCCGGAACGAAAACCTGCCTTGCTTTCCTAGTGGCAGATCAGGCCCCTTTGCCGACGCCGAAGCTGAACGACATTGATCGTCGGATCGAGCTAAGCGATGAGGAATGGCGACGCTGGGCCAATGAACTGACCTATGACGGACCGTTCAAGGCCGACCTGGTGCGCTGCGCCTTGTCCTTGAAGTTTTTGGTTTATTCAAAGACCGGGACTATCGCCGCGGCCGCCACATCAGGTCTTCCCGAGCGGATCGGCGGCGACAAGAACTACGACTACCGTTACGCCTGGGTTCGTGACGCAGCCTACACGATCAAGGCACTGCTCCGGGCAGGCGCCCTCCAGGAGCCGGTGGGCGCATTTGGCTGGCTCGTGCGAACGATTGCCGGCGACGGCCCAGAACCCCAGGTCGTCTACACTTTGTCCGGTGGCGAGGTGCCGCAGGAGCGTATGGTGGACGTTCCCGGCTACAAGGGTTCGACCCCCGTGCGGATAGGCAACCGTGCCCGTGCGCAGACGCAGCTCAGCTGCTATGGAGACGTGCTCGAAACGGCGGCACTTTTCGCGCGGTCAGGTCACGTTCTCGATCCTCAGGCCGCGCGCCTCCTCGAAAATCTTGCCGAGCAGTGCGTCCGCCGCTGGCGTGAAAAGGATTGCGGCATCTGGGAACTGCAAGACAAGCAGCACTACACCTTCTCTAAGATCGGCTGCTGGCTTGCGCTGACGAATGCGGCTGATCTTGCGAAGGAAGGCCATATCGGCGGCGATGCGAACCGTTGGCTCGCCGAAAGCCGCCGCATTCGCGACTGGATTACAGCCATTGCTGGTCGCAGGAGAAGCAGGCCTACACATTCTATGCCGGCAGCGACAGGCTCGACGCGGCGCTGCTGCTGACGACCCGGTTCGGCTTTGAACATGATGGTCGGCTGAAACGGACCCGTGATGCCATCGAACGCGAGCTGGCGGTTGGCCCGCTCGTCTACCGCTACAGTGGGGTCGACAAGGAGGAAGGTGCATTTGTTGCCTGCTCCTGCTGGCTCGTCGAAGCTTATGCCTTCCTGGGCGAGGTCGATCGTGCCGAGGCGATGCTGAAGACCCTGCTGGAGCGGCTTGGCAACAATTTCGGTATTCTCAATGAGATGGTTGATCCCGCAACCGGCGCAGGTCTTGGCAATCTACCACAAGGCTTGAGCCACCTCGCCCTCCTGCATGCCATCTATTCGCTGCAGGAAAATCGGTCATGATCGATAGACTCCAATTACCGCCTCGCCATGGAAGTGCTTTGCCGACGGTGCCGTGAAATCGTCTGCGCAGCGTAGATTGATGGCCGGCGAAAGGACGCCCCGCGATCCGGACCTTCGAACCGAGCGGCGCGCGCTTTGGGCCACTCGTCGTCGTGGCCTTTTTTAGAAGCGCCTACTCCCTCTGGGTCGTAATCAGACTCAGTTGAGCGCGTTGAGACGGTCCTCGACCTCCATGCACTGAACGCCTTTTCGGCTTGTCCCCATCGTGTTGGCAGCTAATGGGCGACCGGTTCGACGGGATTAGAAGGATCTGGCTGGCCGTCCCCGGCCCGCAGAAGAATTTGTTGTTACGGCGGGAACGATCAGGCGGCTTCAGAGTCCGGATGTCGGACCGCGCTCCTGGCTTATGTTGTCCCGTAACGCACCAGGCGCCCAAGGACGTGCGGTCCACCCTTTCCCGTTCTTAAACCGCCGTCGGCAGCTCTGAAAGCCCCGCGCTCTACGAGCGCGGCCTTTCTTGATTATCCGCTGCTGGGGTCGATGTTTTGCGTTTCAATCAGGAGGACGGGAAGCCTCTACCCTGCCTCCTCGGGCGGCCGACCCGGTCGTTCTGCCGGGTCATTGTGTGCCTCAAGACGCGCTTGAGGAGCTTTCCTTATCGAAAGCCGAAGAAGCTCAGCACTGCCACGATGATGACGATAGCGCCTATAAGCCAGATGAGATTGTTCATCGCTTTTCCTTTCATTGGTCACTGCTGGGGCAGGATGACATTCTGCTCGGTCTTGCTCTTGACGGGCTTCTGGCCGGGCACGTGCGACATGCTGCGCGTCGTGCTCTGCAGCGATTGTCCGTCGGTGCTGGTCTTCGTCCTTGACTTGCTGAACGTTCCCTTGTCGACCGCTTGGGCGTTCGTCTGCGCCTTCAGCTTGTCGTCATTGTCGTTGAGTTGCGTCTTGCTCATCGCCTTGCCGTCGTCTGTTGCGGCACTGCCGCCAGATCCAATGGAGATGATTGGCCCATCGTCGTCGCCATCGTTTGCGGCCCCTATCGTTCCGGCTCCAACTGTCTTTCTGGTGCGAGCAAGAGAGGTCGAGAACACAGCGAACATCCTGCCTCGCTGCTTCCTAGGATTGCTTGTTTGCGTTGATCGAAATCAGAACGAGGCCACCATGCCGATCTATCTCCGGCAGGGCAGGGGGTCTTTATCAACATGATCTTTCTTGGCGGCGTTGCGGCCGCTCCCTTAACAACCGCCTATAGCGCCAGCAAGTTCGGGCTGCGCGGATTTTTGGAGGCATTGGCAGGCGGCTGAGCGCCCCGCTGCCCGCCCTTGATGCGCGCCGCGTTGCCGACGCCATCGTCCATGTGTGGCAAGATCGCCGCGACCAACCACTATGGTCGCATCCGTGACGACGGTGATGAGACTGGCCTATCTCCTTGCACCCAACTTGGCCGCGCGCCTGCTCAAGTCGGCTATGGCGACCAATCTGATGAGGGCGTCGCCGGCGAAGGCAAAAAGCGATGGCAATCTTCATACCCCTCGACAGATGCTGCTCATATAGAAAGGGGTCAGGTCGCGCCATCAAGCATCGGTTCCGCTCGTTTTGGGACTTGCTGCAGTGTTCGCAATAGCGCTTGCTGCGAAGGCAAGATCATTGCCCGGCCGCGGCCGGAGGTTGCCGACCAGACGCCGGCGTTCGATGTAATCGTCGGCTGGACCTTAGTCGTTGCGCACAGTCTTTCGCGCTGCACCTCGTGCGCCTTGCTTGAGCGTTCTCCAAGAGCTTTTCTTCGTGAACCGCCTGTCGAAAGCGCGGTGCCTGAGTTGCACCTCGCAAGAAATCTGCCGTTCTCGAAAAGCGGGCTTTCCATTGAAAATAGCTGTGCTACCAGTTCCTGTCGGTTCCCGGAGACGTCGATTCGCATGGATCGGAAATCCTGTATTGAAAAATGCTTTTTGTTTATCCTGGCTGTTGCAATGGGGAGCCTGGAAAGTTCTCCCGCACGAGCTCAAGATCAGCTCTTTGATGAGTTTCGTTTCGGCGTATCGACATCGGTTCAAGGCGGCCGGTCGGGGGAAGACGGGGCTTTTCCGGAATTGACGGTGCTTTTTGATCCGTTCGGATACGAAGCTGCCGGTAGCTGGAGGGAGCAGCTTCTGCATCCGCGAGTCCATCTTGGAACGTCGATCGGGTTGAGCGGCGAAGCAACGCAATTCTTCACAGGTTTTACCTGGACCGTTGATTTCAGCGACAAGCTCTTCGCCGAAGCGGGCTTTGGCGGTGTCATCCATACGGGCGATCTTGACGGAAACGACGGCGGCCCCAACCTCGGCTGTCGGGTTCTGTTCCACGAATATGTCGGAGGCGGCTATCGCCTCACAGAGCACTGGAACCTTTTAGCGCAGATCGCGCACTCTTCAAACGCCAACCTTTGCAGTCCGAACGACGGGATGACACGGGCGGGCCTGCAGGTCGGTTACAAGTTCTAGATCTTTCTGCTCGATCTTATCGCCCGGCGCTCGCAAGGTGGCGACGTTTCGGTATTCTTCATGTGCCAGACGAAAGTGTCCAGACGTTGCCGGAGGGGCAAACGATCCCGTCGAAACGTGTCTCGCCCTCGAGCGATTGCTGGCTGGTTACGAACTTCCGACAGCCGTTTGCAACTCCATTGGCAGGGTCGATACGCTCAATCACACCGGCGCTGCCAGTGTCCGGGTTGGCCCATGCAAGAGCGTAAGTCCCGACCTCTCCGGTCCCCACGACAGCGGCGATCACCGCTTGGTCGCTAAAGGGTGCGGCTCGGGGCGCCGACGTCACGCTTCCTACTTCGAGCGGATCCGTATGGGAGCAACTGGTCAGCAAAGCGAGTGAGAGAACGGCCAAAACGCGGTTCATGATTTCACCTGTCTAGGTGCCGTCTTAGCGCTACGCGTTCAAGCTTGGTAGCGATTGTCTCCTGCGGCATGCTGATGATGTATTTTAGATGTTAGGAAAAGGTAAAGGAGCCGCCGCGCTTATGGCTTCTAGGAAGGCCTTCGGCATCGACTTGTTCGCACGTCGTCGATCGGTCATTGCGCGTCATGGTCCGGCAAATCGCGAGGTGCCGACCCTTGTTCATTGGTGAGGCCCAAGCATGCCCTCGCGTCAAAGTGTGCTCTTTCCTTGATCCTGGTTTCGCCGTGAACGAAGCCGCTTGGACCTCTCACGCGTGCCGCAACTCGCCTCCGAACACCATATCCGTCTGCCGCCTTTCGACCTGTCGAGAAACAGCCACCCGCAATTGTCGCCCTTGCATTCGCGTACGGGCCGACGCACGCTGGCATCTATAAGAAGTTCGACGACCGCCAGTGCAAACAGGTCGACAATATCGCGTCTCTCCTCAAGCGGCAGTTTCCACCGCAAGCCTTCAGGCGTCATTTTCAAAACCTCGCGAGCGCGTGCTTTGCGAGCAGCCTGCTCAAGAACCCGCAACTGCGATGTCAATGCGACACCTCCTCGGTCCTCAGCTAGGAAAACGCCATAGGCGACTTCCCGCAAGTTGACCGCTTCGAGAAGGACGATCCCGGCATCCTGGGTATCTGCTGCCGCCACGCGTTTCAGGTGTTCGCCTTCTAGAGGGTCCACAAGACCAAGTCTTTCGGCGAGGACGACAAGATCCCCGAGCGAGCCCAGCAGATCCGGGCCCCAGCGTCCCCGGCGGCTGTCGACCGTGTTGACAAAATCGAGGGCGGCATGGCCGCCACTCAGCGGCATATCAGAGGTCGTGCTGGCCATATTCCAAGGAACAAGTTCGTGTTTCGAAAGTTCGTCACGGTATAAGTACTCTTTACCCGTTGCATTCGCAAGGTTTTGATCATGACGGTATCACGACATCATCTCAAGTTCGTCGTCCTCTGTCTCTTCTGGGGGCTCACCTGGATTGCCGTAAAGACGGGGGTAGAGGCCGTGCCACCGAGCCTTTTTGCAGCAACGCGGTTCATCGCCGCGGGGTTGGTGATGCTCGCATGGGCCGGAAGAGGCAAAAGTCTCGAGTCTTTTTCTCCGGACAACCTCATACGGCTCCTAATCGTCAGCTTATTGATGATCGCCCTGTGCTATGGCCCGCTGTTCTGGGGTATGCAGTTCGTTTCCTCAGGCACGTCGGCAGTTGTCGAGATGTCGCTGACGCCCCTTGCGCTTCTGGCCTTCGGCGTTCTTGCGGGTGAAGAACGCTGGAATGCCGTCGGCGCTGGCGCCATGATGCTCGGGATTGCAGGTCTATGCATCCTCTTTATGCCGGCGCTGAGGCAGGCGGGGTCGGAAGGCCAATCTGTGCTCGGACTTCTGGCGATAGGCTGGGCGGCGATCTCCTCAGCATGGGGCTCAGTTATGGCGCGCCCGCTTGTTTCCCGTTACGGCAGCACGTTTCTATCGGGCTCGACGATGCTCATCGGCGGTTGCTTACTGCTTGCCTGGTCACTGGTATCCGAGCCAGACGCGCTATTGGCGATGACGCGGTTGGGGGCGTGGCATTCCGGCTCGCCAGTCATCGGCGCATGGCTTTTCCTCGTTATCTTCGGCTCTCTTCTCGGATACCGATATTATGTGCAGCTTTTGCGAGACATCGGGCCGGCCAAAGCGGGCAGCTTCGCCTTCGTGTCTCCCGCCATCGCGGTCGTGGTTGGAGCATTTCTGGCAGGAGAACCCGTTAGTCTCCGCAGCCTCCTCGGAATGTCCTTGATGCTAATCGCCGCGGCGACAAGTCTCTTTGCTGATACCATTGCTTCGGGCCTGAGAAAAACGTCGCGGACGCCGCCGACGTCATGACGTGCCTGCTACCGTCGGAACGACCGAAGATCTGAACCTTGAAAGTTGCAGCGTTGGCGACGTAGCAAAAGAAGAAATCTCGATATCTTCGGGTAGGCTTGAGGCGTTGGTCATACTGGACCCGAAAGGGTGCACACGAAAGGATGCGCCGCAACAGAAGGCTCCCGTCGATGCCGGGATCGAAGGTGCTTGTGGAGATCATGCTTAAGCCGAGCCGGTACGCTTGCGCACCAAGTCATTTGACGCAGGAACAACCGCCGTTCAACTTGGTTCGACCCCATCAAACCGCGATCAGGACCAGCTCAATGAGCAAGATTATCAATGTCGACTTCCATCTTATCTGGGAGCCGCCGGTGTTTGTCCGTACCGCCGACGGGCACCGCCAACGCATCGACGGATTGGAGGCAGCATTGCAGGTCCTCAACCGCACATGGTCTTCAGCGGTGCGGTCCCCTCTGCGATGCCGAAAGGCGCAGGTGCGTCGATGCAACCAGTCGGCTGGGCAGCACCGACCTGGCGCGACGGACTTTCGCCGAGGCGGCCCATGCCGCGGAGGTTTATCCATGAACGCCGGCGTCGACGCGATGTCTCTTCCCGTGAATCCGACACTTTTAGAGCGAGAATATTTCCGGAGCCTACACGTGGCGCGAACATCTCTGAAAGAGGCGGGATGGGCGTCGATAGTCGCCTTCACGACCGTGGGATCATCACGGCCTTCTTCACGTCGTTGAGGGAGGGGCCATGCACGACGCGGTAACGCGCCTCGACGAGATTGTAGAGCCCGAATGCGGCTAGGCCTAGAGAAACCAAAATGTAGAGGAGCGCACCGAAGGGGAGCTGTCGCAACCATGTCAGCGCATCCGACATGCTGCCTGCCTGATCGGGGTCTACCGTAATACCCGCGTATGCGAAAAGCAGGCCTGTAAGGGCGAACACAATACCGCGAGCGACAAGGCCATAGATGCAAACGACACGCATGAACCCTTTCGCATCGGGCAAGCGGAGATATTTCTCGAATTTGCGCGTCAGCCCCTTCATCGACGTTATCACCCCGCCGATGATGAAGCCAAGCCCCACCACCATCGCTAAATACGCACCGTAGGGTTGGGACATGATCCAACGTGCAAGACTTTGCTCGCCCGAGGACTGCCCGCCACCGCCCGCCGACAGGGCGTGACTGATGGCAAAACTCGCCAGCCCGATATAGGCCAAGGCGCTACCAAGGAGCGCGGCCCTGATGGCCAGTGCCTTGCTGCCTGATCCATGTCCATCGCTGTCTGCAAGCGACTGCGCAAGTCGCCAGGCCACGAAGCCGAGCAGACCGAGGCCAATGGTGCCAACCCAGACCCGTCCGAGGGGCTGATCAAGAAGTGTCGACAAAGCTGATTTTGTATCTGGCCTGCCGCCGGCCAAACCCGAGAAGAGGGCCATCGCAGCAACGAGCAGGAAGACGACGCCTCTCGCGGCATAGCCGGCTTTTGCCAAAGTTCCAACATTCAGTCTCGTCACCAGACACGCTCCATCGCCAATTTGTCACATCAACGCACAGGACGTGAAAAAGTTGTGCCTTATCCTCGTCTAGCCGGACGAGCACGCGGCCAAGATCGTCGGCCGGGCTTTCTTCAACGCTAGATCTTGGCTGGGTCGTTCCTCAAAAGAATAAACCTGCGGGAGCGGACAAAAGCCGACGTTAAAAAGAGGTGCCACGAAGGTGACATCAGGTCTGATGGACCGGAATGAACGCGCGAAGGAGCAATGATCAAGGTTTGATCAGATATCAGTTGGGTGCGTATCTCTTGTCAGCATTCGACGGGAACCCTTTCGGCAGCTAGAGCATCGGCAGTCGACAGTAACGAACGAGGCCCCTTGGCTGTGAGCTGTTACCAGTCAACCGCTTTGTCCTCCTGTCTTGGGGGTGAAGTTGTTCGATCAGGATCTTCAAGCTGGTGGGAACTTTCTGTCACGCTGCAGGTTTCAAAGGCGTCACTCGATTGCACGCCCCCAACCCACTATCGGGTGAACGTTTCAGAAAGACCGGAAAAGAGCCCCCGCTTATCGCGGGGGCTTTTTGCTGCCGCCGAAGAACGTAATTTCGGGCCTCTGCGAGGTTGCGATGCCAATAAGGGGCAAGAGATGGCGTCGTGGCCCTGCTACGAGGACATTCTCCCACCGAGGTGGCAGGCGAGCGTTGTGTCGTCACCACCACCCCGAAGCGAGCAGGCAGGCCAAATCGCTGCTTCCTCTTGCCGGGGATCCGGAACAAGAATGAGGTCCTTTGCGTTTCCAATCCTCGTTGAACATCCGCGCTTCGATCGCTCCAACCCGACGCTTTGACCCGCTCATGCAGCCACATCAGCGCATCTTCTTCATCCAGTTCGCGGTCGCCTTCATGCTCGGAGCTTTGTTGTCACGCCTCCCCGACCTCCAGGCCCGATTTGCACTCTCCGAGGGCCAGCTCGGCATTCTGCTAGTGTCGATGTCCTCAGGGGTTCTATTCGGCCTGACCTTCTCCGTTCCGGTGATCGAAAGGTTCGGCGCCCGCACCATGGCCTTCCTGACAGTATTTGGCGCAAGCACCGGATTTGCCCTTGTTCCCTGGATGCCTTCGGCGGTCGCCGCCGCTCCGGTCCTGTTTGTGGCTGGTATCCTGACCGGCGCCTTCGAGATCAACGCGAACATCGAAACCGATCGCCACGAAGCCCGGCTTGGACGAAGGATTATGAGCCGCGCGCATGGCATGTGGAGCACCGGTTTCTTCATTACGGCTCTCGTCGGCGCGATCATGCGTCAAGCGACGATACCAGTCGAGATTCACATGGCGCTAGCGCTTGCGCTGATCCTGATCAGTGGAACGATCATCTTCACGCAGATCCAAACCGCGCCTCGCCGAGACAACACACCCAAAATCGGCAAGCACCTGATCGCGCTGCCGACCCTCGGCCTCCTACCTCTTTGCTTGATCGGCGCTGCACCCTTGCTCGCCGAAGGGTCAAGCGTGGATTGGTCGGCGATTTACATGCGCGACGTGTTCGCGGCATCTCCCTTCGTTGGGGGCCTTGGCGTCACGATATTCTCCCTCATGATTGCCATTGGCAGGCTCGTCATGGACAAGTTCGTTGACCGCTTTGATGCGCTCGCCGTCGCCAGGAGCCTGCTTCTCATCACCGCCGCGGGCCTGGTCATGGTGGCGACGGCCCCGCATGCGGTGGTTGCGCTCGCAGGCTTCGCACTGACCGGCATCGGATGTTCGGCTGTCTATCCACTGGCAATTTCCGCAGCGGCGGGGAGGGGTGATCGCGCACCGTCCGTCAATGTGGCAGCTCTGGGACAAACGACATTTCTGGTTTTTTTCGCGGGGCCGCCGCTGCTCGGCTTCGTCGCCGAGTATTTCGGCGTGCGCTGTTCTTACTGGACAGTCGTGCCGGTCGTAGCCGCCGCGCTGATATCGAGCAGGGCACTCGCGAAAACCCGGGTTCGGGTAGCCTGAGCGCTGAGGGAGAAAGCTTAGGATCTTGCCTGTTGCGCACGGTGAACTAAGTTGTCCGGTCGAATCTGCGTCGGACCGCAGGTGCGACGCAAGAGATGAGGGAAGATCTATGAGAACAGACGAACGTCAGCCTGAACAACATCCATTCGAAGCCGATGTCAGCCGCCTCCTGCACATGATGGTGCACTCGGTCTATTCGGACAAGGACGTTTTCTTACGCGAGTTGATCTCGAATGCTGCCGATGCCTGCGAGAAACTTCGCTACGAGTCGATTTCCCAGCCCAATCTCAGCGCAGACGGCGCGCAGCTGCAAATCCTCGTCAGCCTCGATGAAGACAAGCAGACACTGAGTGTGGAGGACAACGGCATTGGCATGAGCCGAGAGGAGATGATCGATGCGCTGGGCACGATCGCGCGGTCGGGCACCCGCGCCTTCATGGAACGGATCGAGGCCGCGAAAGGCGGGGAAAAGGCCGAGCTGATAGGCCAGTTCGGCGTCGGGTTCTACTCCTCCTTCATGGTTGCCGATCGCGTCGATGTCATTTCCAGGCGGGCCGGCGGTGAGGAGGCATGGAGGTGGTCGTCCGACGGCAAGGGCAGCTACGATATTGTCGGCGTCGATGGTAGTAGTGCTCCGACGAGAGGAACCCGCGTCGTGCTTCACCTGATGGGCGACGCGAAGAAATACACTGCCCGGTGGACGGTGGAGAACATCATCCGCGAGCAGTCCGGCCATGTCCCCGTGCCCATCCGCCTGGTCGAAAAGGAGGGAAGCGATCCGCAGCAGGTCACGGACGGCCTGGCGCTTTGGACAAAGCCCAAGACTGAAATTTCGAAACAGGAATATGACGATTTTTATCGAGGCGTGTCGGGCCAATACGACGAGCCCCTGCACACTGTGCACTTCCGCGCCGAAGGGCGCCAGGATTATACCGCGCTCGCCTTCATCCCGGGCTCGCAGCCTTTCGATCTTTTCGATCCAGACCGCCACGGTCGGATGAAGCTCTACGTCAAGCGGGTTTTCATCACGGACGAGGCCGAGTTGCTGCCGCGCTATCTGCGGTTTGTGCGGGGCATCGTCGACACGGCGGATATGCCGTTGAACATCTCACGTGAGATGATCCAGGAAAGCCCGATTCTCGCCGCGATCAGAAAGGGTGTGACCGGGCGTGTTCTCGCCGCACTGGAGAAGATGGCCGAGAATGACGCCCAGACCTTCAAGACGTTCTGGGACCTGTTCGGCGCGATCATCAAGGAGGGCATCTACGAGGATTTCGAACGGCGCGTCCAGCTGCTCAAGCTCGCGCGCTTTCGCACCACCTTTTCCGGTCAGGAGACACGCAGCCTGGCGGAGTACCTTGCCGACATGAAAGATCGACAGACCGCGATCTACTATATCAGTGGGTCCTCGATTGATCAGCTGAACGCGTCGCCCCAGCTGGAAGGTTTTCGAGCAAAAAATATTGAAGTGCTGCTTCTGACCGATTCAGTCGATAGCTTCTGGCCGACAAACGCCCCTGACTATGAAGGCAAAACCTTCAAATCGATAACTCAAGGTGCAGCCGATCTGGACGGCCTGGACGATGCACTGGATAATCGCGACAACAGTTCCCAGTCGTCCGCGGACGTCGCCGCCTTTATCGATTTTGCGCGAGCCACTCTGGCCGAGGCTGTGGCCGATGTCCGTGTTTCCGCCCGCTTAACGCAAAGCGCGGTCTGCCTGGTTGCCCCTGAACATGGCCCCGATCGGCAGCTCGAAAAGATCCTTCAGGGTGCTGGCAGGCTGCAGACCGCTTCAAAGCCGATCCTGGAGATCAATGCTGGAAACGAACTGGTGCGAGAAATCGCGGCGATGAAGGATCAGGTATTCCGGCAGGATGCCGCATGGCTTTTGCTCGATGAGGCCCGCATCCTCGATGGCGACAGGCCAGTTGATCCCCGAGCCTTTGCCGACAGGCAGGCACGGCTGTTTTCGCTAGCGATGGGACGGCGCTCCAAGGGCGACGACTGAGACAAGGATTAGCGCTCGCCAGGAGGCTCCGCTGCGCTGTTGCTACGCTAGCGCTACGTCCTGCGACCAGTGTATCCTCTTGCGGGTTGTCGTCGTGGTCAATGCGAACCGGGACGCGCTTGCGACGCGGATCAACGGAGAACTAGAATTGCCTTTCGGCGGCGGACGCCTCGACCTGTGCGCTGACACGTTCGTCGTTCATCAAGCTGCCTCTCAGCATGGCCTGCGTGATCTTTCCGCTCCGATAGGCCTCGATCACTTCCCGGTGGTCCTCTTCGAGCTCAGCGACCGACGCGGGCTCGACAATCCCGAGTTCCGTCATGAAGCTGCGCAGCCAACCGGATTTTTCTGCTTCAAACTTCGACATCAATAGCGTCCTTTCATGATCCCGACACTGGAGGAGCTTTTTCTGCTCAAGTGTCATCAATGACATCCGTCGACGGACGATCTTCGCCGCTAACCTCCTGGGTCTGCCACGCGCCGGTTTCATCCTGAAAGGTGATTTCGGTTGATTCCCCGCTGAGGCGCTGCCGGCTCGCTGCTGCGCGCGCCGCCTGCAGAGCCTCTTCGTGAGACACGAAGGTCTCCGACCAGACGTCCTCCATCCGATAAGCAAATCCCTCATCGTGTTCTGCGACATGATAGATCACGGCCATTGCATTCTCCCTTTCTCCTGGCGACAACGATCGGAGAGAAAGGGAGTTCCCCTAAAGCCCGGGCAGCCCGGCAGAAATGAGCTAAAACCCACGTGATCGCGCCAAGGATGACCTTACGACCAGCCCAGCGGCGTGCGGCCACTAGCCTTACGCCCTATGAAGTCCATGACCCCCGTGAGATCCGAGCAGGAGCACGCGGCATTGCCGGGCGGTAGAACCCAACCCTGCTGCCGGCAGACCGGCAAGCCTAGTGCCTTGTCAGAGTGACCTGTTGCGCTTCAACGTCAGTCATCGCGTTTTGATGATCCAGCAAGAAACGCTCGACATCTCCGCCACAAGCTTCCTTGATCTCTGCGACGCTGAAGCCTTCTGCCTTGCCCCTGTCGACCAGATGCTTCGCCTGATCCCGAAAATCCGACTTCTGGTGGTGGAAGCCCGGCGTGCCGATGATTTCCTGAACGCGATCATCCAGCCAGTCGTTTAGAATTGCCATTATCATCTCCCGTCCGATCAATTGCCATTTAGGTCCCGTTGCCCAGGAGGCAAGAAGCCTGTGACAATCCTGTCGAAGCTCGCGCGGACCTGTTCCAGATTCGGGGCTGCAGCCTGAAGGTCATATCGACTTCAGGCCGCGCCCGTCACCATCAGGTAAAAGTCGCACCGCGCGCTCCTCCTATAAGTCCCGCTCAGAACGAAGGCTCTGGTCTTGCGTCCGCTAGCGTACCGCATCCTCTGCGCCAAAAGCGCGTTCAGCCTTCTCTGAAGAAGGAGGCGACCATGCCAGACACTGACATCGTGCGGAGGAGAAACACCATGAATGCAGAGCAGAGGATGGATGTTCTGGAGCGGACGAACCAAGCGGCACGGGAGGCACTTGAAGAAGAGCGTCGACAGCGCGACGCCAAGACCGCCAGACTTCGGCTCGCGCGCATGCAGGCTGCGGCGCAAGCCCGCCAGCTCTGAGAGCAAGCGCTCCCTGCGTTTTCGTGCTTTCAACCAAACACCTCGCAATCAGCTATTGCCCCCGAACTCGCATCGCGCTGCAAAGACCTATGTCGGTTCGATATTGCGTCAGGTTCAGTCGGCCCTGCCAGGACCACTTGGTGCTGGACGGCTTTGTTTGGCCTTGTCTTGCTCGCGGGCTCGGCGTCCGTTCCAACCGTTTGCTTCGCCTTGCGTGCGGTGCCGCTATCAAAGGTGACGAGCTTAACCGCGTTTTGTGGAGCAAGTCGTGCTGCTTGTTGAGATATAGTCTCTCATTGAGAAGGGTCGATTAGTGCCACCCGCCGGTGCCGGAAAGTTATGGTCCGAACAAGAGCGCCTGGGTTCGCATCACCGTGGCGGAGGCGGGTCTTTAGACCGCGGTCTGGTAGGCATCGGGGTAATCGTCAAGAAGCGTGATCTGCCGTCTCACCGCCTCACGAAGACGTAAAAACTTCGGATGCCATCCCACCGTTTAGAAGTGTCAGCCGAAGCGAATCGCACCGGGGTGCGTTGTCCCTGAGGGAACCGAATTACTGTCTCCAAGTTACCGGCAGATGAACCACATCGTCACCGGCTTCGCTACCATGGGCGCGGAGGCCAAGCTTGCCTCTGGCCTCGTCTACGTCCCCGGTCTTGAAACGGGCATCACCCGGGACAAGCGGGGGGATGGCTTCGACTATTACAGGCCGGACGGTAGGCGCATCACAGAACCGTCAGAGATCGAGCGGCTCAACGCCCTCGCGATTCCGCCCGCCTATGAGAATGTCATCATATCCACCAACCCATTTTCCCACCTGCAGGCTGTCGGAACCGATGCCCGCGGAAGGCGGCAGTATCGCTATCATCCCGAATGGCATGCGGAGCGGGGCAAAGCAAAGTTTGATCGCCTCGGCGAGTTTGCCCGCCGGCTTCCCGACCTGCGCGAGAGGGTCGATAGCGATCTTCGTTTACGCGGCTTTACCATGGACAAGGCACTAGCAACGGTCGTCTGGATGCTTGACAATCTTTACATTCGAATTGGCAACGCGGCCTACGCCAAGACGAACAAATCCTATGGACTGACCACGCTTCGCAGTCGTCACGTCGTCGTCGAGAAGGGTAGCGTCAGGTTCCGCTTCAAAGGCAAATCAGGCAAGGAGTGGAACCTCTCGCACAGCGACCGCCGGATCGCCAATGTGGTGCGCAAACTTCAGGAACTGCCGGGGCAAAACCTATTCCAGTATATTTGCGAGGACGGTGCATGCCGCCAGGTTACGTCGCATGATGTGAACTGCTATATCAAGGACATTACGGGAGAGGATTTCAGTTCGAGACAATTCCGAACCTGGGGTGCCACCTGCTTGGCGGTTGAGGCGCTTGCGTCGATCAAGGCGGCGTCCACCAAGCGCGAGCTCTCCCGTCAGCTGAACCAAGCTATAGACGGGGTCGCCGCAACACTCGTCAACACGCGATCCGTCTGCCGCTCGTCCTACATCCATCCCGCGGTTTTCGAGGACTTCGAGGCCGGGTCGTTGAGCAATGTCCTCAAGCTGAGGACGCGGAGTACTCGGCTTCTTGATTGGATGGACTTGGACGAAATCAGAGTGCTGAAATGGCTAGGCAAGCGTTCAGCTGTTCCGTGCCAAACGAGCCTGCTTCCGGACATGTCCATGGTGACGGCGGAGGGTACGAACGATCCAGGATCAAGTTGACGACCACGGACTTGGGGGTTGAGCGGCATCACGGAGCGGATCGATCCGGTGGAAGAGCGCCGGCCAGGCGGATGACGGTTGTTCGCAAGTGGTTCCGTGCTGCCTGTTCCCAGCGCAGGGGCGCGACCTCGAACGATGCGGAGATGCGAAGGCGCAAGCACGGCGAACGGATCGTTGAGAGTAATTCCCTCAGGTTCATTATAGCACATGATCTGGTCGGGTCCGCGAGCGACCTTAACTGGCGTCGACATGAGGGCGGCCATCGCTCCGAATCCAGGACGGGGTAGTTCCGCCCCGAACCACCCCGCCTCTTGGGCGTCGCCCCCCGGCGCTGCGCCCCTCCCTCACTGGAACACGAAGGTTGATCAATTCTCGCCTGAAATCAACAGGCAGAGGTGAGCTTGTACGCAAGCGTACCGAAACTGCCACCCCGCGGCCGGACTGGTGGCGCAGGCAACGAGCAAACGCCGCGGACTGGCAGCCGGTTTACCAGAAAACCTCAAAGGCCATATGCGACACCTGTTTGGAACAACCGGCGGCGATTTCGTCGAACACAAATCGTCCACGAGACGTGGAAGCTGACAATACGTAAGGAAGCATATGACGAGCACCTAGATTTGCCGCCCCTCCTCAGCAGCGACGCTGGTGCTCCTTCACCCCAGTTGCTGGGCGGGCCTGGTCCCCTCTGTCTTGATGCCGACGGGCTATGGCTGGAGGCCGTGATTGAATGGTAGACGGAGAAGACAAGGGCGACCACCCGCCCTGTAGCTAGGTATGGCGGGCTGAAGCCCGCCATTAACGTTACATCTGTTCGCTTTGGGCGCCGCTATTGGGGAGGGCTGGGCCGAGCGCCGGTTCAGGACCAAGCGGCTTCATCAGGGCGCTCACGAACTCGCCCTTGCCATCGACGGAAGGTCCCTGCGACCACCGGCCTGCAGCGGGTGCGCTGCCGTCTTGATGGAATCCGAGATAAGCGTAGCTGAATTCCTGGTTTTCCTGCTCCTGGGGGAAGCTGTTGGGGATTGGAAAGACGCCCGTGGATCCGCCGAGCTCCTCGAGGGCTGCCAGCCACTGGTTCTGGTGCATCGTGTCGCGGGCGATCAGGTAGGACAGCATCTCCTTCATGCCGCGGTCGTTGGTCAGGTTGTAAAGTCGCGTTGCCAGTACGCGGCCGGTCGACTCCGCAGCGACGTTGGCGGTCATGTCTGCGGCGATGTTGCCGCTCGCGTAAATGTGGGACATGTTGAACGGAACACCGTCAGAGTCCACCGGCATTGCCGACAGACCGGCAGACAGCAGGTTCTTCAAATTGATGCCACCGAGGACGGCGCTTGCGACTGGATCGGCAGCCACTTCGTCCTTGACCGAAACCGGAGCACCTTCAAGGTTGAGAGCAACCGCCGTCGCAAGCATCTCGATATGGCCCAGCTCTTCTGTGGCGGTGTTCATGAGAAGATCGCGAAACTTCGGATTGCCGCGCGCGCCACAGGCCTGGAAGAAATATTGCATGGCGACCCGGATTTCGCCCTCGACGCCGCCGATTGCCTGCTGCAACGCGCGGGCAAACTGCGGGTCAGGCGTTTCAACACGCACGGGAAATTGAAGCTTGTTGTCTGTATAGAACATTGACTTCTCCTTGGGTTGGCAAGGCCTGCTAACCATCCCATCACGCGATTGTTCCCGCCAGGATTGGAGCTTTCGCCGGCAATTCGGTGGCCCTTTCGCGATGGAGGCGATCTCAATAGCGAGGCACCGCCAGCGCTCCTGCCGCATGTGGAGATCTGCCCGAAGTGAAGGAACGCCGGCGAAGGACGCTTCCGGCGCAATTTGATCCGGCGTCGACCGCGTTTGCAGCGAGTATCTGCTTGGGCCGACGCTTTACCTGAAGAGCGGAGCGAAAAGCGGTCGGGACGGAGGGTCTGTCGCCCAGCGTACGCAGCAACACCGGGTGCTTGCGGCCAACGCGGTAGAGACACATTTACGGGCGTGCCCGAAAAGAAGCAGTTGGCATGGCCGCTGCAAAGTGGCGTTCTCACTCGGCTTCGTGTGTTGCGCCACGGCCGCCCCACCTTCCAATCGCAATATCTCAAGGATCCCATGACTTCGCGCGATAGTCTCGTCATTTTCTTCCATGGTATTGGTGCGTCAGGGGCTCAGATGATGCCGCTTGCCTCATCCTGGCGCTCGTCGCTTCCAAACGCGCGTTTCGTTGCTCTCGACGCGCCCTTTCCCCACCCGCGTGGCCATCAATGGTTCAACGTCGACGCTTATCAGCTCCAGCCCGAACGGATCGAGGCTGTGCGGGCCGCCTTTGATACAGTCGTTGGCGAGATCATCGACAGAGAAGGATTTCGCAACGCTCACTTTCGCGTCGCATTCGTTGGCGTGTCGCAAGGCGCGATCGTCGCCCTCGACGCGGTTGCCAGTGGCCGCTGGACCATTGGCGCGCTCGTTTCGTTCTCGGGTCTTCTGCCGCCCACGCCCGTCTCTTCCAAGAGCAACGAGACGCCGATTCTCCTGGTTCACGGAGAGGCCGACCAGACGATACCGGCTTTTGCCTCGACGATGGCTGCAGCCCGTCTCGGAGCCGCCGGATTTAAGGTCGAGCTCGAGGTAGAGGAGGGTGTCGGACATACGATTTCCACGCGGGGAGCTGCAAAAGCGTTAGGCTTTCTTCACAAGTTACTCCTCCCTGTGGGAGCTGAAAAGCGTTAGCCTCTTCCCGAGCTTTGTGAATGCCCACACGCGCAGCAATTTTTCGTCCGTGCCAAAGGCGTCTGTGGCATGAGCACCTTCTCGCTCTACCGTCGGCCCGCGCCTAATCAGCGGGCGAGATTACGCAGCCGACGTGCTCTCAACGCGTAGTGCGCGGTATGACGCAGTTGGTGAGCAGCTCATGACGGGTCGCGAAGGCGCCAAACAGGCGGAGGAGGTCACGTGTTTGTTTGTCGTCGAGCTTGTGGTCGCTTGCAAAACGCTTGACGTCCAACACCTCGTTGGCCCGACCTGCGACAATGGTCCCGGGATGGAAATGGGTACTCATTTTGATATGCTCTCCGCATTGCGGCATGAAAACGCGGAAGACGACAAATCGTTCCGGCCGGAATGCCGCCAGTCTTCCTAGATCCGTGACGGCCGTCAAAGGTGAGGGTTCCTCCGGGGTCCGAGATGGGCGGACGTGACAGTGCGATTGCCCCGATTGCCATTGGCCAAACGGAGCAGCACTTGCCAGCCTGCGACGATGCGGCGAGCCTTGCCGTCGCCCGACCGCCGTGCGGTCGAATGAAAGGCAGGGATGTCCGCTGAAAGGCCGTACGATATTTGCCGGCGCCGAAGCCTCCGCTGCGCTTCCTTAGCCCATGACGCCGGTCGCACCGCCAGCCGCTTCCACTATCCTGCCGACATCATTGTCCATTGATAGCTTGCCACCGGTTTGGTCGCATTACCGCGAAGTCGATTGTAGCAAAAACCATGTGCCCGATCGACAGTCATTGCTTTCGCGCCGAAACGGCACGGCGGTAGATCGAACGGGTTTTCGGGCGGCTGCGCAAGCGGCAGACGGCCGGTAGTCGCGCTTCTTGCGCGCGCTGCCGAGCGCGCCGCCCGCCTTGCCTGTCCGTCCCGCGGATTGCGAGCTCCCGGAGACAGGCACTCTGAGGAGGTTGTCGCAAGCTCGGGCGTGATCGCAGCCGCGCGACGCCGACACGAACATTATTGGGCGTCTTGGTGGCCCGGTAACGCTCCGGGCTGTGCGGGCGCAGCAGGAAGTGCCTTGTCCGTGCCTTGACGATCAGGCGGTACGATGGGCGCGGTCGGCGCCCTGGAGACATAGAGCCCGCCAATCACGGCCAGAATCGCAATCAGGAAGGCCCCGATCATCGCGCCGACCGATCGTCGTGGATCCTGCCTGATCATGCCGAAGGCCAAGGCAAGCCCGAGCAAGGCTGCGCCTCCTGCCACGACGAAAAGCCAGATATAGTTCATGTCCACCCTCCAGTTGTTACCGGCTCAAAACCTGGTTGAGGCCGGCTTGTTCCAGAGCGTGCGTTAATCAGGATCAACGGCTGCGTCCCAACCGACCGAGAAGCGAAGTACTCGCGGCAGTAACACCCGATCGACACGGAACGAATTTGCTCGCCCGAAGTTGACCTGCGAGCCAATAACGGAGTGCCACGATGGTTGAACATCAGCTGCCGAGCCGCCAAGCGCCAGAACGGCCCGAAGGACCTCAGACGCAATATGCCGAAGGAGGCCATCCCGACTATCAAGCGGTCCCCGATGTCGCAATTGCGCAAGATCGCAGACAATCGTCACTGCCTGACTACACGCTTTTGATGAAACAAGCCCTCGAGGGGCGTGCTTAGGCGTACTGCAAACCGCCGGCCGTTCATGCTTATGCAATTCGGCCTTAACGATAGGCGCATGTACTGACGGGAGGCCCAGCATGAGAGAGGCCGTCACCTCGATCCGACGTCTGGCGAGGCAAAAAGGCATCGAGCTCGTTCGTCCCTCACCCGAGGGGCGTGTAGTGCGGGTCTCTGACGACAATCTGCGCACTATGCTTGTTGCGCTCGGCGAGACTGTCGACGGCATCCCTTCTGGGGAAGATAGCCGGTGTCATGCGCCTGCTGATCTTGTCGAACAACCGGCTTGGGGGCTCAGTCTGCAGCTTTACGAGCTGCGTTCCGGCCGCAATTGGGGCATTGGTGACTTCAAGGATCTTTGGACTGTCTGTGGCATGGCCGGCAGGCTCGGCGCGGATTTTGTTGGCCTTAATCCCCTGCATGCCGGTTTCCTTTACGATGCCGCGCGGTGCAGCCCTTATGAGCCCTCCAATCGCAGGTTTCTCAATCCCCTTTATATCGCCGTGGACGAGGTAGGCGGTTTCGTCAACGACCCTGCCATCGAGGCGCAGCTTTCAGAATTACGCGCGAGATCGCTCGTCGATTATGAAGCCGTGGCACGCCTGAAGCTCGGCGTCCTTCGCACGATTTTTGAAGCGGGTCGAAAAAGCCCTGACGTCGCATTCGAGGAGTTCGTCAGCAAGGGCGGTGAAAGCCTGCGCCTTCACGCCCTGTTCGAGACTTTGTCATCCGCTCAGTCCGCGAGAGGTTCAGGCGCCGGCTGGGGCTCTTGGCCATCGGAATATCGATCGCCCCACACCGGTGCCGTCGATGCTTTCGAAAAGGAGCATCATGCTGATATCGAGTTCCACCAATGGCTGCAGTGGCTCGCCCATGTGCAGCTATGCGAGGCCCAGGAATGCTGCCGCAAGGCCAATATGCGGATCGGCCTTTATCTTGATATCGCAGTTGGCGAAGCACTCGACGGATCGGCCACCTGGAGCGAGGAACCCTCCTATGTGGCCGGAGCAGCTGTTGGCAACCCGCCGGAGCCCTTCGCGACGCAGGGGCAGGACTGGAAACTGGCGGCTCTGCACCCCGATAGGATCACGGCCGGTGAACCCACCCCCTTTACCCGCCTGATGAGGGCTTCGATGCGGTATGCTGGCGCCATCAGGATCGATCATGCCGCCGCCTTCGCTAGACTGTATCTCGTTCCCACCAATGCCACCCCGGCAGACGGCGCCTATGTCCGTTATCCCGTCGATGACATGCTGGAACAACTGGCGAACATGTCGCGCCATTACAAATGCTTGGTCATCGGCGAAGACCTCGGCGAGATTGCAAATGGGCTTCGCGAGGACCTCGCCTTGGCCGGCGTCCTTTCCTATCGCATCCTGTCCTACGAGCAGACAGAGGAAGGCTTCGTTCTTCCGGAACACTACCCGCAGCTCGCGCTTGCCTGCGTCTCCACGCACGATCATCAGACTTTCGCCGGATGGTGGAAGGGCGCCGACATCGCTCTTCGACTGGAACATGAGCTTGTGTCGGAAGAAACAACCATTCAACATCAAGACAACCGCGTTAAAGAGCGCAAAAGGGTGCTGAAGGCTTTTTCAGCTTTGGGCCTCCTTGCCTCAGACGCTGGTCCACCGGCCAGCGAGCCGGAAGAGCTCGCCATGGCCGCGCATGAATTCATCGCCATGACGCCCTCGATGCTGGCCTCCGTTCGTCTGGCGGATCTGACGGATGAACCCGCACCGACCAATATTCCTGGCACCGACAGGACTTATCCGAACTGGAGGCCGAAGCTCTCGGTCGATCTCGAGATTCTCGAAAAACATCCGCGCGTTCGACGTGTCGCCGCAATCATGAACCGGTATCGTCCACGCCATGCCAGGAGATACAAGGGCGAGCCTACACCGATTTGATGGCCTCGTATCGTCTCGCGCTCGCCAGTCGAGGAGGGTGGATTGTTGGTGGGATTTGCGCACGCGATACCATCACCTGGCGTGATCGGCCAGCGAGATACCTGAAGGGAATATCGAAGCTTTGCTTCTGGTTGCCCTGCCGGCGCCGTAGCGACCGGACCTTGAAGGCCTCTGTTGTCGTAGGGGGCTCATCAAATGCACGCCACTGCCTTTTCTCCTGCCTCATGACCCTCGCGTTCGGTCCCGCGGGACCCAATTTCCTCGTGCGCTGGAGGCTGTCTCAGGGGGTCTGCGTCGCGATGTTGAGCCGTCCGCCGCCTCAGGCGTGGGATGTCCCGATCAAGGCGGCTCCTCCGCGACCGGCGCAATAATCGTCCGCATCCATTGGCGGGCGAACCTGTTGGTCTTGGCGGCGAGAGCCGTCGGCATTCTATTAAAGCCGTGCACCGCTTCAGGAACCAGGATACAGCGAACATCTCCTCCGGCGCGTCTCCAGCGTCGGAAGACCTCGATACTGTCATCGGCGATGGGATCGAGGCGGCCTGCGATCAGGAGGGCCTGGGGAAGTCCCTCGAAATTGCCCTCGGCCGGTCCGCCTCGCTTTTCCTCGGGCAGTGATGGCGTCAAGCGGCGCAGATTTTCAAGGGCTGAAGGTCCATCGATGAGCAGGCTTTCGGGGGTGCTTTGTCGAAGGCTGGGCGAACCCTTTAGATCGAACGCCCCGCATATAGCATAAAATCCCTTCACGACATGCCCGCAACCGACGGCACGGAGATGGAACAGGGCTTCCATTGCGAGATGAGCACCCGATGATTCACCCGAAAGCACGATATGTGAAACGCCGAAACGAGCAATGTCCGTCGCCAGCCACTGAGTGGCGGCCAGGGTGTCCTCAAGCGTTCTCGCAAGATTATCATCCGTCGCATTGCGGAAATCGATGACGGCAACGGCGGCACCACAGTCGGCGGCGATCTGGCTCGCCAACCGATCCTCCAGCCGCGCATCACCCATCACCCAGGCGCCACCATGGAAATGGACAACAAGCGCGCGCGCCCGACCAGAAGGATGGGTAACACGGATGGACAGCGGGCGGTCCGGCATTGTGAGAACTGACACCTGCGAGCGCAGGCGCCTGACGTCAGGGGTCAGTGCATGCCAGGTTCTCGTCGCAATCTGAACGAGGCGCGCATTCCAGCGGCGGCCGGTTTTGAACCGGGGCATCCACGACAGAAGCCGGTTGAAGCGGCGCGCCTGTCGCAGATCCTCTTGCGATAGGTCGAAGGGGCAGGCCGCTCTACTCGTGGCCGCATCATCAGCGACGGCCGAGCCTATGGCGTCATCACGACCTTTATGCATTTGTCCTTCTTGTCTCGGAACGTCTCATAGAGCGCCGGCCCCTCTTCAAGGGTCGCGCGATGAGTGATGATGAAACTCGGATCGATTTCGCCCTCTTCGATCCGGCGAAGCAGGTCAAGGGCGTAGCGATTGACGTGCGTCTGGCCCGTCCGGATCGTCAGTCCCTTGTTCATCGCGGCACCAAACGGGATCTTGTCAAGCAGGCCGCCGTATACGCCCGGCACCGAGACAATACCACCGGGCCGGCATGCCATGATGGCGGTTCGCAGCACATGAGGGCGGTCGGTCCCAAGTAATGTGGCAGCCTTGACCTTGTCGATGACGGCATCGAACGACGCCGTGGCATGCGATTCTGCGCCCACTGCATCGATGCATTTGTCGGCGCCGTGGCCAGCTGTCATTTCCTTGAGAAGTTCGGGTATCGTATCGTCGATTTCGTCGAAATTGATCGTCTCGGCCCGCCTGCCGAGCAAGGGCGAGCCGCTCCGGCACATTGTCGATTGCGATGACCCTCGCGGCGCCCTGCATCAAAGCGCTTTTGATGCAGAACTGACCGACCGGGCCGCATCCCCAGATGGCCACGATATCGGTCGGCTCGATCTCGCAGTTGGCTGCGGCCATCCAGCCCGTGGGGAATATATCGCCAAGGAACAATGCCTGTTCATCGCTCATTCCATTGGGGATGACGATCGGAGAAACGTCAGCGTAGGGAACGCGCACGTATTCGGCTTGTCCACCCGCGTAGGCGCCGGTTAGGTGGGAGTATCCGAACAGGCCTGCCGTGGGATAACCAAAGGCTTTCGTGGCATTTTCGGCATTGCGATTGGTGCGCTCACAGACCGACCAGTTGCCCTTTAGACACTGCTGGCATTCGCCGCAGCATATGGTGAAGGGCACGACGACGCGGTCGCCGACCTTCAGCTTCTTGTTGTCGGCGCCAACCGCCACGACCTCGCCCATGAATTCATGCCCGAGAACGTCACCTTTCTCCATGAAGGGAATATAGCCGTCCATTAGATGAAGGTCGGATCCGCAGATGGCGCATGCTGTCATCCTGATGATCGCATCTCGTCCATCCTCTATCACCGGATCCGGCACCTCGTCGCAGCGGATGTCGCCCTTGCCGTGCCAGCACAATGCTTTCATGGTCTTGTTTCCCTATATTGAGCGTGAGTGCTCTACTCCCCCGCCGTGCCTTGAGCGCGGGTGCGGGTTGTTGCGCTCAAAAACAGCGCCAAGGCGCCGATGACATAGTAGGGCCACCGGGCCGGACTGGGCAGATCGGCGGCCACCGCCAGAAGTAACAGAATTGCCCCTGAAAGCGCGTCCAGGAACAAATGCAATCGGATGCGCAGAAAGCGGATCACGCCAAGCTCGTAATCGGTTGCCAGACTGTAAAGAAGAACGAAGAGGCCAAGAGACATCGTCAGCGCCCGAGCAGGGCCATCGATAGTGACCAGCAAGGGCAAACCAATCAAGAGTAGCCCGACGATGTAGTCGACGGTTGCATGAATGAGTGTCGGGATGAATCGCACGCTGTCTCCTTCAGCTTGGCGTCACGCTCTCGGAACCTGGAGGTCTTACGATTGTTCCTGATGCGGTGGCAAAAACCTCATACGTACGATTGCCTGGTCGTGCCGACCAACGAGAGCGAGATCAAGAAAATCGCGAAGGCTGGCTCGACGGTTGGCGCGCAAAGGTCTAGGCCTGGTGCACGCCGTCGGCTCCGAACTGGCGTGATCGAAGGCTGGTCGACATTATCATCGACGCTGATCGGGTGTCACAGATGACGGCAGGAGGCCATGATATCCCTCAAGCCTGGACGCTCTGGAACATCATTCGAAGGATCGCGATCACGCAGACCATGCATACCGACCAGGTAAAGAAGGAGTTGAGGAAGAGTAGCGCGAGCTTGCGCATGGGACCATGGATATAATCCTCGATGATTGCGCGCATGCCGATATCCATATGGATCGCGCTGAGGACGATGAAGCCTGTGAGGGCAGGCGCGATCCAAAAAGTGCCCATGGATGCGACCACGAACGCTCGGTCACGCCCGAAAAGGTAAAATCCCAACGCCGATCATATAATGGCGTCAGAAGGCCGAGGGCGAGCCCAGACGCCTGTTTGAGCACATAGGATCGCGTCCAGCCTTTCGCAGAGCCCAGACCCCTAACCCGTCCGAGGGGTGTTGTCATCGCGTCCTCCCCTTGTGTCCCGCGCCATCTGGGACGCGGGCATGACAAACACCTTCACCTGAAGCGTCAAGCCTTCTTTATGACCTCGCCCCTTTCGTACGGTGGCCGACAAGCGAGAAACCTCTGGAGCATTCTGCCAGGCGGGCCGGCGATCAAACGTCGCGCCTTCGGTCCGCGTCCTGATCCCGCAGCAATGCTCAGGAAGGCGACTGACGCCCTCGTGCAGGGATAAAATATGTCCGGACGTTGCAGAGCCGGCAGCGAGTGCCTTGGCTTGAGCACATTGAACTGGCGGTCCGTCGTCTATTTGATTGCGATCTCCCTATCCTTCAGGCCTGACTTGAGCCTGTCGATCAGGTCATGGCGCGTCTCCGTCCATTCCCCGGTTGCCGCCCAATATTCAACCTTGAGGGTCGTCTTTTCGGCTGACAGGTCATCGGAATAGACGCGTGGCAACGGCTCGCGGCGAACACGAGTGTCGGAGGCGATGATGTCGAGCAGCGTTCGTTTCGCGAGATCGACATCGGCATCGTTGCTGACGGCGATAGACAGTTCCTGCCTCCTTTCCGGCTCCCGGCTGTGGTTGACGATCGGCGTGTTCCACAAGGTCGAATTGGGAGCGAGCAGATATAGACCGTCGGCTGTCCGCAGCTCGGTGGCAAACAGCCCCACTTCAATGATCTTGCCCTTGATGCTCGAAGTTTCAATATATTCCCCGACCCGAAAAGGACGTAGGACGAGAAGCATGATCCCGGCTGCGATATTCTGCAGCGTGCCCTGAAGAGCAAGACCAATGGCAAGGCCGGCAGCGCCGAGAGCGGCGACGATAGAGGCGGTCTGAACGCCGAACTGTCCCAGGACCATCACGAAAACGAGGATCAGGAGGCCGTAATGCAGGACATTTTCAAAGAAGCGGGCCAAGGTCTCATCAATGCCGTGAATGCGTGAGAGGCCCTTATAGGCCCACCGGCTCACGAACCCCGAAAGTATCCATCCCCCCACGAGGAGCACCAGGGCACCCGCAAGTGATAGACCATAGTGAATGGCAAGCGTGCCCAACTGGGCGAGCGCCGTCGGCGTGGCGGCAATTGATTCCGCTGTTGTTTCCATAATCTGCCTTTCCATCGGCGCGACGCAGCCCTCGCGTGGCGGCCGGCGCCGCTAATCTGAATAGGGCCGCGCGCCCTGGTGATAAATTTCATGATAGGGCGCGGATGCCTCGCCAGAAACTTGAAGGCCCGCGGAAAAGTTCCGGCCCCGAAACCCGAGCGCCTGCGTACGCACGTCGTCGAGCGCCAATGCCGCCGCCGCCCACCAGATGGGTTCGACGACTTCCAGATCCCCGTCGCAATGCCGGTGGCGCGTCCTAAGCAGGAGCTACTCTGCCCATAGAACCATAAAGGGCTCATCCTCCCGCAGATCGACCGTAAGGGTCTTCGCGAGTTGAACCCTGGCGCTGCTCCACAGGTTGCGATAGGTGCGGTTCGCAAGGACCGGTGGCAGAGCAATATCCGGCTGGGCCAGACGCAGCACCTGCGACGTTGCGGGTGCATGCAGGACGTTGAAGACAAGCCGGGGTGCGACGACGATCAGGGCATGATCTGAAACGGACCGCGCGAAGGCCACTATCCTTTGCGCGCCATCCCCAGTGGCAGCCAAGGGCAGGTAGTCACCTTTCCTAAAGAGACCGGGCGCCTGATGTCGAAGGCCAAGCAGGGCCGAGACGAGTTGCTGCTTGAAACCGGCTGTCTGCCAATCGGTGTTGCCGCCGTCTGATCCGAAAAATTGAGACGGGAGCTGCTCTTCTAACGCCGCGAATTCCGGCTCCCGGCGGTTATCTGGGTCGACGAGGCTGAAATCGTGGCCCTCGCTTCCCTGGTAGATGTCGCCGACGCCCGGTGCCGCCAGTTTGATCAGCGTCTGGGTAAGGCTGTTTGCGAGCCCCGCGCGAATAAAGGGTTGCAGCGTTTCCACGAAATCGGTCTTGAACCCCCTGTTGTCAGGCGACAGGAGTGCGCGGGCATAGTCGAGGACGGCTGCCTCGTAGGCGTCGTTCACCTCACCCCAGTTCGTGCGCAATTTGGCCTCCCGCAACGCCTTTTCGAGATAGGGCAGGAAGCGTTCTTGAAGAGCCTGAATGCCTTCGTCGTCATCCGCGACAAGGCCGACAGGCCAGGCCCCCGCGAGCGCCTGGTAGATCATCCATTCGACTGCCGGCTCCGGTGCCGGGCCCTCGGGTAGATGTTGGACGTTGGCCCGGCTCATGCCGCGCCAGCGGTCAACCGCCTCCACCCAGATGCCGGGAGCCTCGGTGAGGCTGTAAAGGCGCGCGCGGGCGTCTTCGCCCCGCTTGGTGTCGTGCGTCGACGTCGCGGACAGGCCATCGGGTTGGGTGGCGAGACGTTCCGACATCTCAGCATGGAAGCGTTCAACTGAGAAGCTGCGCGGTATCGGCTCCGCACCCACCTCGTTGAGCGCCAACACTGCATTGTGCCGGTAAAACAGTGTGTCTTCCAGCGATTTTGCCATCAACGGTCCGGTCAGCTGCTGGAACCGCGTGCGAAACTCCAGGGCTGCAGCCGATGCAAATCGGGCGTCATCTTCCTTCAGGATGCGTGCGATGAAGGCGACCGTCTCGAGATCGGCATCGCCGGGCTCGCGTCGAACCGCGCCCAGCACCTGGTCGAGCATGGAGCGACTTTCCGGCGGCAATCCACGGAAACTGCCATAAGTTCGATAAACGGGAAAAGCGACCAGCAGCTCGCGCAGCCCCCTCCGTAGCGCGCTGTCGGCAAGAGACGGATGGGGCGGCTCCTTCGAGCTGATTTCCAGCGCGAGAGCAACGAGGGCGGAGAACTCGCCGGCGAAATTCTTGTCCACCATCAGCAGTTTTGCCTCGCGCAGCTCCTGCTTGACGTCAACCGACGCGCCCGTCGAACGGGCATAGGCGTCGCGCAGCTCGCTAAGGCCGGTGGCGTCGACCAGCGCCTGGCCGACGGACGAAATGAATTCATAACCGGTGGTGCCGGCGACCGGCCAGTCTCGCGGAAGGCGCTCGCCATGGCCGAGGATCTTTTCGACGGTAATATAGCAGGCCGGGCCCGTCTTCGATCGCAATCGGTGCAGATAGGAGGCTGGATCCGCCAGTCCGTCGATGTGATCGACGCGCAAGCCGTCCACCATTCCGTCACGAACCAGCTCCAGGACGAGGCGATGGGCATCGTCAAAGACCATGTCGTCTTCAACCCGGAGCCCGACAAGCCCGGTGATCTCGAAAAAGCGGCGATAGGACAGGTCGCTGGCCGCATCCCGCCAGGACATCAGCCGATAGGGTTGCTGATCGTGGAGACGCGCAATGCCCGCCTTGTCCGATATCTGCAGGACGGCACTTTCGCGCCCGGCATAGCTGTCCGGCGTCATCGGATAGAAATTGTCGAAATAGGCGAGCGCCGGCTTGCCGCTTCGAGGATCGGCTTTTACCGACACATCACCGGCCGCAAGGACCCTTTCGAAACTGTCGCCGAGAAATGGCAAGGTCAGGCGGCGCGACCAGTCAATGTCGAAGTAGCGGGCAAACCGGCTCTGTTCGCCAAACTCGATAACGTCGCGCCACCACGTATTCTCCAATGACGCTGCCATATGGTTCGGCACGATGTCGAGAATGAGCCCGAGCCCCTCTGCCCTGAGCGCCCCGATCATGCGGTCAAATCCGTCGCGGCCGCCGATCGCCGGGTCGATTTCATTGGCATCGGTCACGTCGTAACCATGCGTGGAGCCGGGCGCGGCCTTGAAGATCGGCGAGGCGTAAAGATGGCTGATGCCAAGCCGTCTGAGATAGGGCGCAAGCGCACCCGCGCGATCAAACGTCATGCCGTTGCGAAACTGAACTCGATAGGTAGCGGTCGGAATGGTCATGGAGAGCCTTCGGATGAGAATGAAGAAGGGTTGAAACCTGTCGCAGGAAACCCTCGGCGCGTGCTCTTGTTCCCGATCCTGGTGCTTCCAGGCGAAAGCCGAAACGTCGACGCGCAGCGGTGGGTCGCAGGTCGCCATCCGGCTATCGGCATGACGGGCATTGGCACCTTCAAGAAGAGGCTTCTGGCGTCGTCCGTCGCACGGCCGAAGCTTCCTTGCGCTCGCCATGGCCTCGCCAGCCGAGTGACGCTGCGTACGCTAGCGAACGATTGCCAGCCTCCGGGAACCAGTCACGGGCACTCAGGTTCGGTGATCAGATGACAGGAGAACGAGGATGCATGCGGCAGACTGGATGACGATCTTTTCAGCTATCACGCTGGCGAGCTGGATGGCTGCCGGGGCGACGGCGATCTTCGGCGTTCACAAGGAGGTTAGGCATCCGGCCGCAACCCATGCGGCTGAATGGCTGATGGCGGGTTTCATGCTCATTGGCGCAACCTCCGTCACGATGATCATTCTGCTTTCGGCGCTGTCGTGACAAGTGTCAGCCCCCGTATCCCGCCGGTCTTTCCCTTCTCCGCAGGATTCTGTCTTGGTGTCGGTCTCGGCGGATATCTCGATGGCGTCGTGTTTCATCAACTCCTGCAATGGCACCATCTCTTCAGTTCCTGGTATCCGATCACATCGGTCGAGAACCTGCAGTTCAACACATTCTGGGACGGCGTGTTCCACTCGATCGCCTACCTGTTCATCCTGGCCGGCCTTTTTCGCCTGTGGCGCGCGGCGCCTCTTGTTCACTTCAGGTGGTCGACCCGGTGTCTGACGGCCTCCGTTTTGGCCGGATTTGGCACCTTCAATCTCATCGAAGGCCTTGTCGACCACCAGATGTTGGGTATCCACCACGTCAATGAGACCGTTCTCCGTACGAACTGGCTGTATTGGGATATCGCCTTCCTGGCCTGGGGCGGAGCCATGATGCTGATAGGCCTGTTGTCGTGGAGGCAAATCCATGCGTGAGATCGGAGCCGTCCTTTTGAAAGAGGCGCTGACAGCGTCGATCTGGTCATCCTTCGGCCTTGGCGTCCTTGCCGCCACGCGGCCGGTCTGGTCCCATTTTCTGTTCGCAGAAACCGTCTCGCTGGCCGACCAGCTTTCCCTTCGCTGTCTCGGCTTTTAAGTCGTGAATGCAGCCATTGCCCGCATCGCGAGCGTCAGCCCAGCCGCCTGGGCCATCCGACATGAGGCAGGCGGCGCCGCCGGCCGTTTGTTATCGCTCGATCGTGCCGTTTCTCCGTATCTTTCTTTGTAGAAGGAGTATGCCGTAAAGCAGCGCTTCGGCCGTGGGAGGACAGCCCGGCACGTAGATATCGACGGGCACGACGCGGTCGCAGCCGCGCACCACAGAATAGGAATAGTGGTAATAGCCGCCGCCATTGGCGCAGGATCCCATGGAGATGACGTAGCGCGGCTCAGGCATCTGGTCGTAGACCTTGCGCAGCGCCGGCGCCATCTTGTTGCAGAGCGTGCCAGCGACGATCATCAGATCCGACTGGCGCGGACTGCCGCGCGGGGCGATGCCGAACCGCTCGACATCGTAGCGCGGCATCGACATCTGCATCATCTCGATGGCGCAGCAGGCAAGACCGAATGTCATCCACATGAGCGAGCCGGTGCGCGCCCAGGTGATGAGCTCGTCGGTACTGGTAACGAGAAAACCCTTATCGGCGAGCTCGACGTTGATGATGCCCATCGTTGGATCGTCGCGCCGGCCTTCGCCCGGAAACTGGAATTTCGCGGGCGCCGGACCGGAACGATCGGGTTCATTTGACATGGTGGATCTCCTGCGTTGTCTACCAGACAAGCGTCGGTGTCGGAAGTTCCCGGATGAGGTGCCAAAGATCGGCTCGGCGCGGTGGGAACACGCGCGGGCGTTTTCAGTTGGAAGCCGTCAGATGCGAGGTGCTCATGCGGTTTGTTCCTTCACTCGTGCACGGTGTTGCCGACTATGTTTCCGGCGCTGCGATATTAGCTGTACCTGTGATCGTTCAAGAGCCGGAGCCCGCGCGACACGTGATGATGATTATCGGCAACCTGGTTCTTCTCAATGCTGTCCTGACCAATTATGAACTTGGCATCCTGCCCGTGATTTTGCTTCGCCTTCATCTGCGCATCGAAGCTGTCTTCAGCGTCCTGATGATTGTCCTGCCGTTCATTGTCACGCTCAGCTTGTCGATGGCCGTCATGACGCGCGTGTTCGGCGTGATGTTTCTGGTGCTGGCGGCATCGACAGTGCTTTCAGGCAACTCTCTCGTCGGCCATGATCGTGCCGGGCCGCGGACGTGTCGATCAAGACAGGAATGAAGAACACGATCGTCGATCAATGCCGCTGGTCGTGACCCGACGCAGGCGAGGCGATCTCGCTCAGCGCCTTCGCGATCGCCAGGGCGAGGCTGGCGGCCGCTTGCGCGCGAGCCTCCGAGTTGGTCGAATTGGCAAGGCCATATCCGTGTCTGCGGACGATGGCGATGGCGCGCTCAAGCGCCCAGGATGGAGGAGCCGGGGCATGACCTTGCTCCGCGTCGCCTCCCGGATCACTTGCGCGCGTCATCATGGCTATGGTGGCGATCTCGTTCGCCGCCCCCGCCCGACACGCCGCTGCGTGTCCTGTTATCGGATTCGGCCGGAGGTTTTTTCACCTGAAGCGGCGCCTTGGCGTTTCATGTGACGCGCCCGGCCCGCCTTGGCGAACGGTTGATGGCTTTTCGATGATGTTGACATGGCTCCTCGCTCTACCGGTCCTGCTGATAGCCCTGATGGGTGGTGTTGACCTTGCTGTTACCCTGTTGTCCGATCTTGTCAGGGTTTTCCGCTGGCTTTTGCCCCACTGACGCATTGTTCTCCCGGGGCGCCCCGGAACCCTTGTCGGACCTGTTGGCAGCCGGGACGGGGGGAAGTTTGCTGTTCATGATATGCTCCTAGTCCGGATCTCGGTTGGCGGCATGATCCTGGTATTGTTCGCTCTGGACCGCCTTTCCCTCGAGGCCGCGCTCGCGAGAGTGGCGCGCCTTGTCCCTGTTGGATAGGACCATGTTCTCGGGCAACACGTCCGGCTCCAGATCCGTCATTGCGCCCGATCCGTCTCTCTTGCCTTTGGCGCCGGCGCCGATGTGCTTGTGATCTGCGTTGGCATAAAATCCTCCTCTTGGGTGTTGGCTCACCTGCTCCCAACAACCAACCCGTATTGAAGTTCCGCGACCGGATGGCTGCATCAGGGTCAAATTGACAAAAGGCTGATGCGACGCCCAGGCAGAGCGAGGACGAGGAATATTGAAGATCCGATTTGCCGGCCTCGGTCGTGACCTCATCGCCTTGTTCTACGTTAGGAGCGAGCCCCCCTGAAATGTTGGCAGGATCAGATCCTGCGGCTTGGAACATCACCTGTCGATAAATGTTATGACTCAGATGAAAGGAGATCGATCATGGGAATGAACAAGCCAAAGGATGGTGCCCCCGGCACGACGGATCAGTCGCCGCGCTGGGAAGGTCCGCAGGAAAACACCCCGAGAGGCTATCTCCCGGCCAAGGACAATCCGGACCTGGCTGAAGATGCCAATGGCGAAACCACTGCAGATCCCGAGGTGAAGAAGATCTCGGATGGGTACAAGCAAAAGGGCGAATGATATGTCCGATGTCAGGAAAGATGCCCAGGGCCAGTTCGCACCGTCGCAGGCCGACCGCAAAGCAACAGGCGTTGCCAGTGCCAAGCCGACTGTGATCACCGGCTCCGAGGACGCGACCGCCCACAAGACCCCGCCGGGCGATAAGCCGGTGAAGGAGTGGGATGTCAATCACGATCCGTCGAGTTCGAATGAAGGCGACACGCGCTAGGTCGGACATCCGTTTCCGGCTCCGCGGGCCTGAGCCGCTCCGGGATCGATAGCCTCCCCGTGCACCAAGGCTGGACCGATTTACCACCCGCCCTGGGCTATCCCATTTTACTTTTGAAACCAGGCCCGGCAGAATTTTCAGGAGCATTTCATGTCAGACGGCAATCAGGGACCCGAATGGTGGTTCGCCTGGGTTGGAACGACCAACACCAACCTTGGAATGGCACGGTTTTTGGCTCTTCCTCTTGTTTTCATCGCGATATTTGGAACGGTCATGTGGCTGGTTTTGCCCTCCACGTGATCCACTGCTGCACGGAAGCGGTAGTGTAAGCGTCGATCCACCCATGGACCGCAGCTTTGTCACGGCGACCACACGTCGACGACGCCGATCGGCCGACCCCCTCAAAAGGGGAAGCGCTGTCAGGCACCGCAAATTCATATGCGTGGGCGCGCCTGCTCACATCTGCCGCGGCGTGGTGCTGCACGCCCGATCGCAAAATGCTTTGCGACCGCACCATGGCAGGCGATCAAATCTTTGCGTTCTTTCCAGACATGCGCAAGGACAGAAATTTCTCTGTCAGCTGTGTGACATGTGCGTCGAGCCACTCGGCCATGGCTTTTTCCTCGCCAAGATTGGCTTTCAATCCAGCGACCGCGGACATCCCGCTTCCGCTACTGCCAGCAGAGATTTGTATGCGGCGATCTCGAAATTTTCAAAGGCGAAGTTGGCGCAAGTGCAGCCATCGATCCCGTGAAAGACAGAGCCATGTCCTTCAGTGTCGAATGGTCTTCATCAAGCCCCGCCAGGATTTCCTCGATGCGGCGGATCTGTCCTTGCGTCTCGGTGATGTGCTGGTCGAGCTTCCTGGCCACTTCCGGATAGTTTTCAATGCGGCCAAGCTGCGGCTTCATGATGCTGAGCGCCTGGTTTTCCATTGCATGGGCGTTGCGCAGGCCGACGATAAAAACGCTGCGGGTCTCGTTGTCTGCCATTGAATGTCCTCATAAGTTTCAGCCGTCAAGGCGGGTTCCCAGCTCGAACTTGATCATGGCGCCCGTGTTCCCATGCCTTGAACAGACGACCGCGGGCGTCCGGTACCGTACCAATGGCGTCGCGGGCGCGGCGGTCTAGGGTCGAGCGGACCGGAGAGCGGGCGATGATCACGCCGAACCCCGCGCAGGCTTGGAGGAGGAGGACCAGGAACGCCTCATCGACATCGAGAAAGATGCACTCTCCACCTTGGTTTCGCGACCGCTGGAAAACTCTTCGCAGAACTTGCCGAGATGGTCGGCCCGCCACACCGGTGACGGGCCAGAGGAGAGCGAGATGCCACCGCCGCCGCGCAATCAGCAGGCGTTGGCGGCTCCAGATTGAGTGGAGCTGGTGGGAGCAGGGTTGCCGGTGCCGCTGTCTGTCGTGCGCTGGCAGTCGTTTGGATCGCCACCCGAAGCACCGGACGTGCTGGTATTGTCGGAGGGGTTGCCCGCATCCGCGCCGGAGCCCGTTGAGTTGGCGCCGGTGGAGTTGCCGTTCATGTTTGCACCGCCCGTCGTGGCATTGCCCGAGCCGCTTCCGTTATTACTGGAGCCGCCGCTGGTGGTGCCGGATGCATTGCTACCCGAGGAGGAGTTGCTCCCGGACGTGGCGCCGCCTGCTCCTCCCGAGCTTCCAGAGGACTGGGCCATTGCCGAGGCGGCAAGACTGAGTGAGAGCGCGGATGTTGCAAGTATTTTCAAGATCATGAGTATCACCTCTGGTTGTTCATCATTGCAGCGATTGATGGATGATCGTTGCATGGCGCTAACCACAAGTCGGGGGCAGGGTTCCTTCGGTACAGGCGCCATCCGCCTGTATGTGCGCCAACGTACGAAACTCCTGTCGGTCGCCTCGAGAACGCCGGACAGGTAGGACCCATGACGCCCAAGCCACGAGCGCAGGTGATGCGCCACATCTCTCCGGCCTTTTTTGTCGCTCTGACGAAATGCGCACCACTCCAGGTCCCTAGTCGTTTCTGAAAACGTCGGGCAGGTAATGACGGTCGATGATGGCGAGGGTCCTGTCGGGGCGAATGACATAGGTCTCCTCGACCCGCCGTCCCCATTCGTCCGTAAAGTCGTGGGGAAAAGTGGACCCGACCGGCGAACGGGTCAATCTGCCGTTCGGCTGACCCCTGTAGGTGATGCTGCCGACAATAGGAGAGAGCCCTTCGCCGTTTAGGTTCGAGGTGCAGCCCGTCAGCCAACCAATGCACAGGATGGTGGTCGCGATGATTTTCATGATGACTTCCGGTGTGACTATGACTGGCTGGCGAGACGTAAGGGCACCCGTGCATCGCGGAAAAGGCAACCACCCGGTTTCGGTTCGCAGTTGGCGTTAGGACCGATGTTTTACCCCAGACACGGCGTCGTTTCGGGCCTCGACCTCTTTGACGACAGGCGCCCCGGCCTGAGGGGAAACAAAGCCTCTAGGCCGCGGACCTTCAGATGCAGGAAGGGCCGCAGATTATCCTACCTGCGGCCTTTGTTGCTAGATCATCACTTCGCCACCCGTAACCGGGATGACGGCGCCCGTCATGTAGCTGCCGAGGTCGCTTGCCAGAAGCACGTAGGCACCTGCCAGTTCGGCGGGCTGGCCGGCGCGGCCGATCAGCGTTTGCTCACCGAACTTGGCCGCCTTTTCCGCCGGCATTGTCGAGGGGATGAGTGGCGTCCAGATTGGACCGGGCGCCACGGCATTAACCCGGATCCCCTTGTCGGCGACCATTTCAGCCAGGCCGGCGGTGAAATTAAGCACGGCGCCTTTCGTGGATGCATAGGCGAGGAGTTGCGGCGAGGGCTGGCGCGACTGGATCGAGGTCGTGTTGATGATGGCGCTTCCCGGCTGCATGTGCGGAACCGCTGCCTTCGACAGGAAGAAAGGGGCATAGATGTTGGTGCGGAAGGTTTCGTCCCATTCGGCGGCAGAAATATCGCCGATGTCCGCGTAGGTGCGCTGGAAAGCAGCGTTGTTGACAAGTATGTCAATCCTTCCCAATCCGGCGACCGCCTGTTCGATCAACGCCTTGCAATGGTCTTCCGACTTGATGTCTCCGGGCGCGAGAACCGGCCTGCGTCCCGCTTGCTCGACCCACCTGGCCGTGTCACGGGCGTCCTCCTCCTCGTCGAGGTAGGAAATGACAATATCTGCTCCCTCGCGCGCGAACGCGATCGCCACGGCTTTTCCGATACCGGAATCGGCGCCGGTGATCAGCGCGACCTTGCCCTCAAGCTTGCCGTTGCCTTTGTAGGACTGTTCACCGTGATCGGGCACAGGCTGCATCTTTGCCGTGCTGCCCGGCGGCTGTTGCTGTTGTTCCGGATAAGGGGGCTTCGGGCGCCGGATTTCTTCTGACATGTCGATCTCCTCATAGGTTGCACAGGTCAAACAAACGGGCTCTTCCAATGTTCCTTTCGCGCAAGAGCTCGCTCAACATTGACCGGCGGCTCTTGCCAGTAACCGTGTCCTTTTCGATGCGTCCCCCAAACGTTCTGGGGGAGCGGCCCTATCGATCGTCTTGGGACCGACATCAAGTGCCGCGCAAACCGTGTTGGCGCTAGTCGTTTTGTTCCTTGGCTAAAACGGGACCTGCGTGATCCGCAGCAGGGCGTTAATGGCCAGCGCCGCGGCAAGGAGCATTGCAAAAAGGCGCGGATACCCTTCCATCCTGTTCGCCGATCTCTGTTGCGCGGCCGTGTCGTGATCAGGGAATGCAAATCTTTCGGGCCAGCCTTCTATGGTTGCATCTCTATCATCTTTTCCATCGGCATCATGTTCTGCGTCAGATGATCCATGATCCAGATCGAGCCGAGGACAATCAGAAAGACCACCATAACCCCGAAAACCAGGGCCAGGACATTATTGGTATTGTCCGGCCCCGTCGTGATGTGGAGGAAGAACACCAGATGGACGCCCATCTGGGCGATCGCCAGTACAATGAGAGCAACCGGCACGGCGGGCGGGTAGATGATGTCGGATCCTGCCAGGGCAAAGGCTGCCACCGTCAGCAGTACGGAAAACCCAAGCCCGAGGTTGGCGTTGCGAATCCAATGGCCGGCATCCTCGGCCGGTTCATCGCCCGGCGAATGATCATGCTCACCGTGTGACCACGAACCCTCCAGGGGCTGATCGCGCTCCAGGTCGCTCATGCTACCGCTCCCATCAGATAGACGATCGTGAAGATGCCGATCCAGACAATGTCGAGTGCGTGCCAAAAAAGATTGAAGCAGATCAGCCGATGATTGATTTCGGGCCGGAAGCCCTTGACCTGGATCTGCGCCATCATGGTGGCAAGCCAAAGCCCGCCCGCCGTCACATGCACTCCGTGCAGGCCGACTAGGCCGAAGAAGGACGTCAACATCGCGCTGCGTTGCGGGGTGATGCCGCGGCTGGCGAGATCGATGAACTCCTGCAGTTCGAGCAGCACGAAGACGAGCCCGAGCAGGCCGGTCAGGAGAAGCAGGATTTGGGTCCACAAAAGATTGCGAGCATTGCTGGCCGCAAAAGACAGCATGCAGGTGTAGCTCGACAGGAGGAGCACTGCTGTCTCCCATCCGACACGGGGAATATCGACGATATCGCCGACCGTTGGTCCCCCGGCCGTCGCATGGCGTTGCACCGCAAAGGCTGCGAAAAACAGGAAAAGATCACGATATCGCTCAAAAGGTAGATCCAGAAGCCATAGCCGACCAGGATCCTCTTTGCAGCCGGGCCGGTGGCACCCTGACCCGTTCCGGGGCGCGGGTCTCTGGCGCCATGAGCCCTGTGGCCAAGCCGATGCGGGTCCTGCTGGACCCGGTGTAGCGCCTCCACGCTGGCCGGCAATCCTGCATCACTCATGACCCGACCTCCTGGCTGCTCAATCGCTCAAGAAGGGCTTCCCGGGATGCGCGCCGCGCCCTCTCGACGCGGGCCACCTCCTCGGCCGGAACCTCGAATTCGTGCACGTCACGCCAGGCAAAGACGACGAAGCCCGCAAAGGCGGCGACAAGCGCTGCAATCGCCAGCCACCAGATGTACCAGATCATTGCAAAGCCGAAGACGGTCGAGAAGAACGCCGTATAGATGCCGACCGGACTGTTGATGGGCATCTCGATCGGGTGGTATTGCGGCTCGGGCGACAGCTGCTGTGTCTCGATAGCTTTCTGCTTGATGCCCCAGTAGGCCTCCTCTCCCTCGACATTGGGCATCACGGCGAAATTGAAGAAGGGCGGGGGCGAGGGCGTCGCCCATTCAAGGGACCGGCCATCCCATGGATCGCCCGTCGTGTCGCGGAGCCTGTCGCGGTTGCGGATACTGACCACCAGCTGCACGACCTGGCATATCACTCCGATGACGAGAATGACGATGCCAGCCACCGACACGTAGGGCCACGGTCGCCATTCCTCGAAATTGATGTGCTGCAAGCGGCGCGTCATGCCGTCGAGGCCAAGGACGTAAAGTGGTGTGAAGGTGACCCAGAAGCCAATGAACGCGCACCAGAACGCAGCCTTGCCCCAGCCGGCATGAAGACGGAAGCCGAAGGCCTTTGGAAACCAGTATTCCATCCCGGCAAAGATGCCGAAGACGACGCCGCCGATGATCACATTGTGAAAATGGGCGACCAGGAACATGGAATTATGCGTCATGAAATCGGCGGGTGGCACTGCAAGCAGAACGCCCGTCAGCCCGCCGAAGATGAAGGTGAAGATGAAGCCCATCGACCATAACATCGGTACTTCGAAGCGGACGCGTCCGCCATACATCGTGAAGATCCAGTTGTAGATCTTCACGCCGGTGCCGACGGCAATGATGCTCGACGAGATGCCGAAAAAAGTATTGACGGCGGCACCCGCGCCCATCGTGAAGAAGTGATGCAGCCAGACAAGCATCGAGACGACGCAGATGAACAGCGTCGCGGCGACCATCGAGCGGTAGCCGAACAGCGGTTTTCCCGAAAAGGTCGAGAAGATTTCGGAGAAGATTCCGAAGGCAGGGAGCACCAGGATGTAGACCTCCGGATGGCCCCATGCCCAGATCAGATTGACGAACATCATCGGATTGCCGCCGGCGGTGCTGGTGAAATAGTGCCAGCCGACATAGCGGTCGAGGGTGAGCATGGCGAGCGTCGCGGTCAGGATCGGGAAGGCGGCGACGATGAGCAGGCAGGAGGCAAGTGCGGTCCAGCAGAAGACCGGCATGCGCAGGTAATCCATCCCGCGGCAGCGCATTTTCAGGACGGTCGTGACGATGTTGATGCCGGTAATCAGCGTGCCGATGCCTGATATTTGAACGGCCCAGAGATAATAATCCACTCCAACGCCGGGACTATAGGTGGTCTGGCTGAGCGGCGGGTAGGGCAGCCAGCCGGTGCGGGCAAATTCGCCGATGAACAGAGACAGGTTGACGAGCAGGGCGCCGCTAGCTGTGAGCCAGAAGCCGACCTGGTTGAAGGTCGGGAATGCAACGTCGCGCACGCCGAGTTGCAGGGGCACGAGGAAATTCATGAAGCCGAGCACGAGCGGCATGGCGCCGAACAGGATCATGATCGTGCCATGCGCCGAAAAGATCTGATTATAGTGTTCTGGCGGCAGGTAGCCGGGCGCGTTGACGGCGATCGCCTGTTGCGTGCGCATCATGATCGCGTCCGCAAATCCGCGGATCAGCATCAAGACGCCAAGCAGACAGTACATGATGCCGATGCGCTTGTGATCGACGCTGGTGATCCATTCGCTCCAGAGATAAGGCCACCATCCCCTGACCGTTACCAGGGCAAAGATGCCAATCGCAATCAGAATGACGATCGCCGATGTGATCAGCGGGATAGGCTGGGACAGAGGAATTGCAGACAGGTCGAGCTTTCCGAACATGTCAATCCTTTCCGCCTGTCGAAACTTCGCGCCCGGCATGATCCGGCGCTTCGGGTTGCGGACCGGGGCCGGGCGGGATCATCTGACGGACAATGTCGTCAAACAGTCCTGGATCCTCAATCCGGTAGGTCGCTTGCTCGACATGCTGGCTCTGGTGCGTCAATGCGGTGTAGCTGTCGCGGTCGAGATTTTGTCCGCCCGACCTGATGCGATCGATCCAGGAGCCGAAATCGGCCGTTGCAAGACTGGAGACGTCGAACTGCATGTCGGAAAAGCCGTCTCCGGAAAATTGCGCGGATATGCCCCACATGGTTTCGGGCTGGTCGGCCTGCAGATGTAGCTGGGACACCATGCCTGGCATCGCATAGATCATCGATCCGAGCCGCGGGACGAAAAACGCGTTGAAGACGCTGGCAGAGGTGATGGAGAAGTGAACAGGCCGGTCGGACGGCACGACAAGCCGGTTGACGCTTGCAACGCCTTGCTCCGGGTAGATGAACAGCCACTTCCAGTCCAGGGAGACAACCTGAACTTCGAGCGGGGGGGCATTCGAGGGAAGAGGCCGGAACGGGTCCAGCCGATGCGAACCGATCCAGATAAGCCCGCCGATAAACATGATCGTGAGGATCGGAATCGACCAGACGACCGCTTCGATACGACCTGAATAGGACCAGTAGGGCAGATACTCCGCGCTTGTGTTGGAGGCCCGATAGCGCCACGCCATCCAGAAAGCCAGGATAAGGGTCGGCACCACGATCGCCAGCATGACGACAGTCGCGTCGATGAGGATCGCCGCGTTGCCGCGACCGACCGGGCCTGCTGGATTTAGGATATTCAGTGAGCAGGAAGACAGCAATGATGAAATCACGCAAGGGGCGCTGCGGCGCGCCGCACCGCTGCCCCAAGGCCCGGGTAAAGTGAAACCGCTCATGCGCTCTCCCTCGGTTGAGGCCGGCCGAACCGGCCGAACGCGAAAAAGTTCCAGCAACCCGCGATTTTCGTTGCTGGTGCGCTTGCGGCGCGCAAGAGCCGCTGGAGCCGGAGCGGCTGTCGCGAAGCGGCGCAAATGCGCAGTCGCTCAGGACAGCAGCATCGACGCGGCTTTTTGTGTGGCTTGCACTTCTCCTGATGATGATCGCGGCTCCTGTCCGCATTGGCGTTCTGTCGCTCCTGCGGTTTTTCAAAGGGATCGGTCCGGAACATTTTCCATCTGCGCCGGTTTGAGAAGCAGCAGGAGGAGGGCGCGCGGCTGTGGCCTATGTCGGATCGCAGGAAGGTAGCCGTCGAGACCGGCCAAGGCGCTTGGCAAGGCTGCGGTTCCGGCTTCTTTTGATCTGCACGCTTGTCGCAGTCGCCGCAGGCGCCGCAACCTGGCAGCTGACGGCGCCACGTCCGGCCTTTGAGCGTCCACCGCCAGATCTCGTCCCAGGCAATGTCGAGCGTGGCAGGACTGTTTTTTTTGCCGGCGGCTGCGCCTCCTGCCACGCTTCCCCCGGTCAACCGGACCGGTTGCGCCTGGGTGGCGGCTTCGCTTTGGCCTCGCCCTACGGCACCTTTCGGGTTCCCAATATCTCCCCTGACCGGCAAGCCGGGATCGGCGCCTGGTCGGTGACGGATCTCGCCAATGCGCTTCTGTCGGGCGTCTCGCCAGACAATGCCCATTATTATCCTGCCTTCCCCTATTCAAGTTATACCGGCATGACGCTCGAGGACGTCAGGGATCTTTATGCCTTCCTGCAAAGTCTGGAGCCGGTGTCGGATCGCTCGAAACCGCATGAGCTGGCGCTGCCTTTTCGCATCAGGCGCTTCGTCGGTTTCTGGAAACTGTTGTTTTTCAGGCCGCGCCATGTCGAAGACGCTCGCGCTGGCCAACCGGTCAGCGATCGTGGCAGATATCTGGTGGAGGTCCTTGGCCATTGCGCCGAATGCCATTCCACCCATAACGCCTTCGGAGCCGTCAAGCCGTCGACGCGCTTTGCCGGCGGAGCGAATGTCGACGGTGTCGGTTTCGTCCCCAACATCACGCCGCAGCGGCTGGCATCCTGGTCTGTCGAAGACATTGCCGAAATGCTCAAGAGCGGAAAGACGCCCGATCATGGCCAGATCGGATGGTCGATGGCGGACGTGGTCGAAAATACCGCCGAGTTGTCGCAGGACGATCGTCTCGCCATTGCGAGCTACCTGAAGTCGCTCCCGCCCAAGGATACGCCGAAGCCGTGAAAGGCAGCCTTCAGTGGGCGTAGAGATAGGCCGCAATATCACGGGCCTCGGCCGGCGTAATTCCCGTGACAGGCATGGCTGTTCTCGGGGAGTAAGCCGGCGGCGTGACGATCCAGCCAACGAGGTTGTCCGGTGTGTTGTTGAGAACGCCGGCTATATAGACCCGTTCGGATAGTCCGCCCAATGACCCGCCGACCTTGCCATCCGCGCCGGCAACGCCCGTAATCGTATGGCATCCGCTGCAGCCATATTGACGCAAGAGGGCCGGGGCCCGCCGCGGATCTCCACCTGTCATTGCGATCGCCGACGCCACCTGTTGCGAGCGTTTCTGGAAGCTGTTGACGCCGACCATGGCGCCAAGGAAAACAAGGATGAGGGCGGCCGGCACGAATACGCCCAGCCGCAGGTCAATGGTGGGCTGCTTGGGTTCCATCGGGGCCTCCTTTGGCGGAATTGTGGATCCAGAGGGCCATCAGCGCCAGGGCTGCGCCAGCATAAACGATGCCAGCTGGCACCCACATGATCAGGCCGGCGATCTGCTGGTCCTCGAGCGGGGTCATGCCCCATGCCGACGCGTCGCGCGTCGCAAACTGATAGCGCACATCCGGCGCCAGCGTGATCAGCGCTCCAAGCAGGCTCATGTGCATCATGGTGACAAAGAGATGCCACACGGCCATCCCCCTGTTGGCGGTCCAGAGAACCGCCCACCAGAATATCAAGGCGCTCAGAAAGAAGCTCAGATGCTGCAGCCGGTGAAGACCAATGTTTGTGACCGCTGCGTCGAAAAGCGGCGGCGCGTGCCAGGCCCATATCGCCACGCCGTGCAGAAAGGTGGCGAGCGTACCGCCTGTCAGCCGTGACCAGGTTGAACGCAACGGCCTCGATCCGACAACCTTTGCGCATAATGCTCGGGCAGTTTGCGGCAGTCCCCAGAGCATGAGGGCGAGTGGACGCGATAGCACCATCAAGGGGGCAGCGAGAGCCATGATGAGCTCGTGTTCGATCATGTGCATGCTGAAAAGCTTCTCGCCAAGCTCGTGCAGCGGCGACACGAGGGCGAATGTGAGCACGCTCCAGCCCGACCAGAAGCTCAACGAGCTGCGAGCAAGCCTGCGCTGGCCGCGGCAGCTGCGGTGGCCGAGTTTGCGCTGCCCCCGACCATAGAGCAGTGCGATGATCACGAGCGGAGTGACGATCCACGGATCGAGCGTCAAGGACAGGGCCGGATGGGGATGACCGTCATGGGCAAACGCCGTTGCCGGGATCAGCATGATGGACGGGACCGTCAAGGCCAAGATGACCGGACACCGTTTCATAGCCTTGGGATCCAGTAGATGCAGCCGTAGAGCGGCAGCCAGGTCGCCACCACGAAGCTCCAGTAGAGGGCGTTATCCTCCACGTCCCCGTAGCGGCGCAGGTTGTCGCCGTGGCGCGAAAACATCAGGCAGGTCAGAACCAGCGTATCGGCGAGATCGGTCAGGATATGGGTCGTATGCAGGCCGAGCATGACCCACAGGATCGACCCATAGGCATTGTCGTCCCAGCGTATGTTAAGGGCTGGGAACTCGAAGATGCGCGGCACGAGAGGCACGATGCCGAAGATCGACATGATCACGAGCCCGATCCTGACTTTGCGAAGGTCGCGCTGTCCGGCCCAGCGCGTGACAAGCAGGTTCGGAACAACGCTTGCCAGAAGCAGAACCGTGAGAATGGTCCCAGGCAACAGGTCCGGCGGCGGCGCGTTCAACGGCCAGGACGGCGCGTTGGCCATGAGGTAGAGATAGACGGCGATCGCCAGGGCAAAACCGCTGCCCTCGATCAGCATGAAGGCGCTCGTACCCCAAAAGGTCAAGCTGGCCGTGCCGGTCGCATGCAGGGGAAGATGCGACAGATCCAGAACGACTTTCTCCTTCATGATTCATCCTCCGGCGTTCGCTTCGGCCAAAACCAGCAGGTCAGGGCGATTGCGATCGGAACAGCGCCCCAGACCACCGCCCAGGCGCTGAACATCGAACCGATCAGCATGACGGTCGTTGCGAGCGCCGCCACGAGCGGCCAGATCGAATCTGCAGGTGAGGATTCGCGCGCTTCAGGTTCGGCTGCAACGACGCTGCTGACGACGAGTTCGCGCCGGTCGACCCGCAGACCGGTGGCGACCGGCAGCTCCGATGATGCCTGCCAGAGGGGGTCGCGCGACTGCACGACCGGAATGCGTGCGAAGTTATAGGGCGGCGGCGGTGAGGCAGTTGCCCATTCGAGCGAAGCGCAATTCCAGGGATTGGGGCCGGCGACCTTTCCGCTGCGCAGACTGCGGATGGCATCGATGAAGAACAGGCCGAAACCAGCAGCCAGAACGAATGCGCTGACGCTGACAAAGAGGTTCATGCCGGACCAAGGAAGTTCCGGCGGATAGGTATAGACCCTGCGTGGCATGCCCGCGAGGCCAAGAATATGCATCGGAAAGAAAGTCAGGTGAAAGCCCGCGAAAATCAGGCCAAAGACGATGCGCCCAAGCTTTTCGCTCATCATCCGGCCTGTCATCTTGGGAAACCAGTAATAAATGGCACCCACCAGAGGAAATACAGCGCCCCCAACGAGGACGTAATGAAAATGCGCTACGACGAAGTAGGTGTCGTGGACCTGCGTGTCGAGCGGCACGGATGCGACCATCACCCCGGTCATCCCGCCCATCACGAAGGTGATGAGAAAGCCGATGACGAACAGCATCGGCGTCTTGAAAATCGGTCTGCCGCTCCACAAGGTCGCGAGGAAGCAGAAGATCTGGGTGCCGGCCGGGATGGCGATCGCCATGCTCGAAGCGGTAAAGAAGCTGCTTCCCGAGGGCGGCAGCCCGGCCACGAACATGTGATGCACCCAAAGGCCGAAAGACAGAAGGCCTGTAGCGATCAGTGCCATGACAAGTGCCAGATATCCAAAGACAGGCCGCTGCGAAAACGGCGAGATCATCGCAGAGACCATGCCGACGGCCGGCAGGAAGATGATGTAGACTTCCGGGTGGCCGAAAAACCAGAAGAGGTGCTGCCACAAAAGCACGTCCCCCCCCTCGGCCGGATTGTAGAAATGCGTGCCGACCAGCCGGTCGAGGATAAGCGAGGAACTGGCGAACATGATCGCCGGCATCGCGATGATCACCAGGAAGGATGTTACCAGCATCGACCAGACAAAGACCGGAATGCGATCGAGGGACATGCCCGGCGCCCGCTGCTTGAACACGGTCACGACGATCTCGACGGCAACGGCAAGGGCCGACAGTTCGGTGAAGGTGATCATCTGAGCCCAGATGTCGGCGCGTTTTCCGGCACCATATTCAGGACCAGATAGTGGCACGTAAGCGAACCAGCCGACATCGGGGGCCGCGTCGAGCGCCACGGCGATCCAGAGAACGAGACCGCCGGCGAGGAAGATCCAGTAGGAGAAGGCGTTGAGGCGGGGAAAGGCGATGTTGCGCGTGCCCACCATGAGTGGCACCAGATAGACACCCATCGCTTCCATGACAGGCACCGCAAACAGGAACATCATGTTCGAGCCGTGCGTCGTGAAAATCTGATTATAGCGGTCGGCGCTGAGAAAGCGTGCTTCCGGAAAGGCGAGCTGCACGCGCATGACCAGGGCCAGGACGCCGCCAAGCGCCAGAAAAACGAACGCGGTGACAATGTAACGCCTCGCGATGATCTTGTGATCGACGGTTGTCAGCGCCCCCCAGATGCCTTTTCCTGACTGCCATGTCCGGCGAAGGCGCGGTTCCAGATCTTCCCGCTCGACCTCGACATCCAGAACCTGCGCGGTGGATGAGCTGTTCATCGCAATGTCTCCAGGAAAGCCGTCACCTGTCGAAGTTCCTCGCTCGTCATGGGGACCAGCGGCATGTTGTTGCCGGGCTTGATCGTCTGCGGGTCGGCAATCCAGGCGGCAAGCGAGCCGGCGCTATTTTGCAACACGCCGGCCGCAAGCAGGCGCCTGGAGGCGACATGGGTCAGATCGGGACCCGATGTGCCCTTTGCCTCGGTACCACGGATCGTATGGCAGGCAGCGCATGGCTTGCGCATGAAGACGTCGCGCCCGGCAATGACGGCGGCGTCCTGCGACACGACAGCGCTCCGGCGCTGGCTCTCCAGCCATTGACGATAAGCCTCCGGTTCCTGCGCGACAACTTCGAGTGCCATGTGGGCGTGCTGGAGGCCGCAGAATTCGGCGCATTGGCCCCGGTAGATGCCGGGTCTTTCAGCATGGAGCGTGATCGTATTGTCGCGGCCGGGCACAAGGTCCTGCTTGCCGGCAAGCGAGGGAACCCAGAAGGAGTGGATGACGTCGGTGGCCTGCAAGCGCAGGCGCACATCCTGGCCGACGGGAATGTGCAGTTCGTTTGCCGTCTGAAATCCCGTCGACCTATCGTCGCCGTCATAGTCGAAACGCCACCACCATTGCTCGCCACGCACGAGGATGGCAGCGGAGGATGCCTCTTTATATTCCGGGAACCGGTCGGACGTGAAGCTTACGACGGTCAGCAGGACGATTATTGCCGCGGTCGAAACAATGGCCACCGTCACGACCACCGAGATCTGCCGCTCCTGCGCGCCCTCGCTGTCTTTCCGGCTTGGCTTGCGCAGAAGCGACCAGACCAGTGCCCCCATGACGAGGAGAAAGACGCTCGTGCAGACAAAGACGAAGAAGAGGATGATGTGGAGAAGGTCGGCGGCCGCCGGCCCCCTCGGATCGAGCGCCGACTGCACTCCCGTGCATCCTGCCATGAAGCCCGCAAGAAGGAGACACGATACGATCGCCACCTGTTTCATTGTTGACGATCCAGTCGCCGCATGCCGACCGGCCCCTCCTGGAACAAACCCGCCGCAGGGGCCCTGTTTTCGGCCGGCCTGCTGTTCTTCTCGTCGTTGCGGGCGGGCGCGGTATATTTTGCCTGATAGGCTCCGACCGTTCTGAGATAACCGGCAAGCTGCCAGATCTCGTCGATGGTCATGCGATCTGCGAACGCCGGCATGCCATGCGGGCGGCCGTCGTGTATGGACGCCACCAATGTTTCCATCTCTGGTCCGTAGGACCACCATCCGTCGAGAAAGGACGGTCCGCTCAGCCCCCGGCCGTCGCCGTGGCAGGCCGGGCAGCCAAACCAGGTATAAAGCCGCTTGCCCTGGCTGAGATCATAGGCAGTGTTCTCATAGGGCGTTCCGATTGCAAAATAGACCTCAGGGGGCGTGCCGCCAATACCATCTGCCATCAGCCGGACGTCATTCAAGGATGCAGAGACAGGGGGCGGCGCCCGATACTGACGTGGTTGCCGCATCCAGCCGAGCATCGCGCCGGCACAAGCCGCGCCGAGAAGGCAGATTGTCACCAGCAGCCAGCGCCGAGCAACCATTGGCATGGCTCATCTCGTCTGGCGTTGTCCCGCCGAAGCGGTCATCCGAACTGGCAACAGCTTATAGGACGGGGTTTTGGCCTTGGGATCGTGATGGTCCAGCGGAAACAGCGGATTGGCTTCCGGATAATAGGCAGCGCAGGAACCGGACGGGATCTGATAGGGGACCAGGGAAAAGCCCTCGACGCGGCGTAGCCGCTTTCCATCGACGGCAGTCGTCAGGTCGACGAGGTCGCCGGCGGCAAAGCCGAGACGCAGCATGTCGGCTTCGTTCACGAAGACCACACGCCGCGTGCCCTTGATGCCCCTGTAGCGGTCGGTAAAGCCGTAAATCGTCGTGTTGAACTGGTCGTTCGATCGCAATGTCAGGAGATTGAACGTCTCCTCGCTGCCTGGCGTCACCTCAAGCTCCGGAAAAAGCCGCTGCGGTGTGATGAAGTTTGCCTTGCCGTTCGGCGTCGTCCATTTGCGTTCGCGCGCCGGAACCGATCGTGTGATGCCGCCCGGCTGGAACATCTTCAGATTGAAGTCCTTGAAGGTTTCCGGATAGGTCTGCTCGATGGCATCGCGAATGCGCGCGTAATCGCCGACCCAGCCATCCCAGTCGACGCTGCCCCTGCGCAGGCTTGCCTTGGCGATGCCCGCAATGATTGCCGGCTCGGACAGGAGGTCGGGGCTTGCCGGCCTGGCACGACCGCGTGAACCGTGAAAGTGGGCCGTGGAGCTCTCCGTCGACACGGCTTGCGGCCCGGACTCCTGTTCATCCACCTCGGTTCGCCCAAGACAGGGCAGGAGATAGGCGACCTCGCCGTGGATCACATGGCTGCGATTGAGCTTCGTGGCGATCTGGACGGTCAGGCGAAGTTTTCTCCAGCCCGCTTCGACGGCTTCGGTATCGGGGACGGCGCGTAGGAAGTTGCCGCCGAGGCCGATAAAGGCACGTGCCTTGCCCTCGATGATCGCCTTGCAGGTGTCGATCGTCGATCGCCCCTCCGAACGTGGCGGCTCGAACTGATAGAGCTGTGACAGCTTGTCGAGCGGCACGAGCCCTGGCTTTTCGGTGATCCCCACAGTACGTTGGCCCTGCACGTTCGAATGGCCGCGCACAGCGCAGATATTGGCGCCGGGCTTGCCGATATTGCCGCGAAGAAGCGCAAGATTGGCAACCATCTGCACATTCTCGACCCCCATGACCTGCTGGGTCAGGCCCATGCCGTAGATGATGAGGACGGCCTTGGCATTGGCATAGATCTCTGCGGCCTGCCGCATCTGGGCCTGGCTGAGGCCGGACACATGTTCGAGCGCGCTCCAGTCGTGACGTCGACAGGCTTGGGCGAATTCCTCAAAGCCCGCCGTGTGATCGTCGATGAAAACGTGATCGAGAACATGTTTCTTGTCAGCGGCGGCCATCGAGGCGGCGAAAGCGACGTCGGCGGCATTGTCCGGATCCTTGGGAATAGCGTCTGTGCCGCTGATCCGGCTTGTCTTCGATTGCTTCAAGGCGTCATCGGCCTCGACGAGAGCCTTGCAGACGCCGAAAAGCGCGGCGACGTCCCCGCCATTGCGCAGCTGATAGTAGTGAGAGGAAATCGGCGTCTTGTGCCCGGTCAACATCTGCGCCGGGTCCTGCGGGTTGATGAAATTTTCCAGCCCCGGTTCTGGCAGCGGGTTGAAGGTGACGATCTTCACGCCCCTTTCGACCGCCTCCTGCAGGTCATGCAGCATTCTCGGCGACGATGTGGCGACGTTCTGGGCAATATAGAAGATACAGTCGCAATTCTGGAAATCGGTGAGATCCGCGGTCCCGACGGTTGCTCCGATGCTCGTCGGCAGGCCGACGGACGTGCTTTCGTGGCACATGTTGGAGGAATCGGGCAGGTTGTTGGTGCCGTATAGCCTTGCCAGCAGCTGGTACATGTAGGCCGTTTCCAGCGAGGCTCGCCCGGACGTATAGAAGTCCACTTCGTCAGGGGAAAGCGCCTGAAGCTCGGTACCGATTTCGGCGAAGGCCGCCTCCCAGGTAACCGGCTCATAGCGATCGGTCTGGGCGTTCCAGCGCATCGGCTGCGTCAGCCGGCCGCGCTCTTCCAGATCATAGTCGCTCCAGGCCTCGAGCTCCTGAAGAGTGGTGGAGGCGAAGAATTTTTGATCGGCGCGCCTGCTCGTCGCCTCCCAGGCGGTGGCCTTGGCGCCGCTTTCGCAAAATTCCAATGCGCGCGGCTTGGCGGGCTTTGCCCAGGCACAGCTTGCGCACATATAGCCGTCAGGCTTGTTGTGGTGCGACAGCAGCGACATGCCGGAGGTTACGACATGTTCGCGCACAAGAATTTCAGTAAGCGCGCGTGCCGAGCCCCATCCTCCGGCCGTTCGGTCGTGCGGCCCCAAAAGCGGTTCATCGTCCTGGCGTACCGACATGACTTTCTCTCCCTCTGTTGCCGTTCCGGCGCATGCCTGTCTCATGCCCGCAGGTGGCGTTTGCGCCACCGCGGGCTGCTTTGTCGTTCACGGGCAAACGGGGTTTGCCCGTGGCAGATCGCCGCCGTCATCGCCACCTTCCGCCGTTTTCAACGGGGGCGGTCTCATGCCGCGTGACCGATGACGCGACGCCGCACATGTCGCATCTCGACCTGTCCTAACCGGCCAGCCATCCAACTGTTCCGCGCAGCCAAAAAAATATCGGCGCACGATATAAAAGCGTCTCATGTTTTCGCTTCCTGCTGGTCGGGCCGCTCCTGCGGCGCCGGGCTGGCAAGCGCATTCATTTCCATTCGGATCAGAGATAGCGCTCGCTTGCCAATGCCGGGTATCGCCAGGACCTCCCTGTCATCTAGTCTGGCGAGCGTGCTGAAGCGCCTGATCCCGCTTGTCCGCAACGCGCTGACGACCCAGCGGGGCAGGCTGCTTCTTGCGACGCGATCGCTTGGGGCGGCTTTTTTTGTTCCTTTCGAATGAAACTGTTCGGGCATGGGGACCTGGCGTTCTTCAATGTTTAACGAAGGGCGGCGCAAGCAGGCCTGTTGGACGCTGCGCCGATCTCATCCTCAAGATCCCGCCCCATAGATGCGATCAATGGTTTCGGCGACGCCGACGATGGTCTCGCAATCCTCGTCGAAGCCCTTGTCCGCCGTCAGCTTTCTTGCCCAGGCAAGCGCTGCCCTGCCGCCCCAGTCGTCCGGCGGCGAAACGAGCGTGTGCATGTGCGTGCCGCAATAACGCTCCGCCGTCAGGTCGTAGAAGGACCCGTCGATGTTTCTAAGCCCGCACCCGCCGTTCGTTCCGAAGAATTTTGCTTCGATCACCGCATCACGGCCGGCCTGCAGTCGCCATGAACAGGCAAGCCGCACCGTTGTGCCGTCATCGAGATCGAACGTCGCCGAGGCGAAATCCTCGACCTCCTCCGCCGCCGGCGTCAGCATCTTGCCGTCACGCAGCAGCCGGCTCGAAACATTGGAAACGGCCGGGTCACCAAGGCACCACAGGACAAGATCGATCAAATGGACGCCGAGATCGATAAGGCATCCGCCTCCGGACAGGCGTCTGTCGTAGAACCAGGATTTGTCCGGCCCGTAGGCGTTGTGGAATGTCAGATCGACGGAGAAGATCTTCCCGAGTTCGCCGCTCTCGATGAGCGCACGGATCGCCTGCATGGCGCTTGTGTGGCGATAGGACAAGTCGACGCCGAGCAGCCGGTCGGCCGCTCTTGCGGCCGTCACGACGGCTTGCGCCTCGCCGGCGGTGCGGCCAAGCGGTTTCTGGCAGAAGACCGCCTTCCCGGCTTTAAGGGCACGGATGGATTGGGCGGCGTGGTCGGCACTTGGCGTGGCGATGACAACGCCGTCCAGTTCGTCGGCAAGAAGATCGTCGAGCCCTTCGGCATGGCGTGCCTTGGGACTGAGCGCCATCGCCTCCTCGATCATGCGCGGCGATGGATCGACAATCGTGGTGGCCTCGGCAAGTCCGCTCTGGATCAGAGCCTGCATGCGATTGCGGCCGATCCAGCCCACTCCGACAAAACCGAGCCGCAGCGGCCTGACACGCGTGTCAGCTTGGTGCGAGAGCATCCTGTTCATCGGTAGATCACCAGCGCTTTGAGGAATTCACCTGGCCGGTCTCTCGTATCGTCGAGCGCCTTGTCGAGATTTGCGAGCTGATAAGAATGGGTATAGAGCGGGCGCGGATCGAGCTGGCCTGCCGCAATCGCCTCGATGGCTCGGCGCATGCCCTCCACATAGATTTGGGGATCGCGCTCATGAGCATTGATGACGTCCAGGCCGCGCCAGTTCCACATCTGCATGTTGACTTGGCGCGGGCCGTCCTGGTGATAGCCGGCAACGACGAGGCGCCCGCGCTCCATTGTCAGTTCCCCCGCAAGGTCGAGAGGCCATTGCTTGCCGACCGCTTCGATGACCCGGTCGCAGAAGCGCCCGCTTGTCAGCGAACGAACCTCCTCGATGATGCGCCAATGATCGTCCATGACAATCCCGTGGGTCGCCCCCATGCGCTCGGCGACGTCGAGCGATGCCTGACGTCGCGAAACTGCAATCACCCGGGCTCCGGCGTTGACTGCAAGCTGGGTCAAGAGCGCACCCAGGAAGCCGATGCCGACGATGGCAACTGTCTGGCCGGCTCTGATGTCGGCGCGATTGAAAATATTCATCGCGCAGCCAAGCGGTTCTCCGGGGAACGGTTGGCCATCAAGGGAGGCAGGGAGCCGGACGACCATGTCTTCGTCGGCAAGGTCGTGGCTGGCATAGGCGTGGTAGCTGAGCGCAGCTACCCGGTCTCCGACACGGATATCGCAGACCTCCGGCCCGATCGCGTCGACAAGGCCCCAGCCCTCGTGTCCGAGCCCGCCTGGCTCCGTCGGAAACTGCATCCAGTCGGGTCCAGACCAGGGCGTCAAGTTGGAAGCGCACACGCCACAGCCCTCCAGCCGAATGCGGACCTGGCGCGCCGTCGGCCGCGGTAAGTCGCCTTCGACCAGCTCGATGCGGCCGGGGGCCGTCACGATCGCTGCCGTTAATACGGATGGTTTTGCTGCGCTCACGTCCATTCGTCTCTCCTGGTTTCAGTCCGGCCGTGCCGGCCGCACGAGCCGGCCGCACGAGCCGAGGTCATCGTCATGCCGAGGCAGCTCGCACTGGCGTAGACCTTTGAAGGGCTGCGGCGTGCTCGTCCCCGATGCTCACGCCCCGAACCGAGAAGTGGTCAAACTGTTCCGGCAGAAGTTGAAGTTCATGAAATAGAAGATGCTCGAGCCCAAGGGGCGGTCTGCGCACGAGTTTCTTATTGCCGCCACGGCTCATGGGCGGGCGAACTGTGCGGAGGCAAAAAAACCGGCGATTTCGCTCGGCTGCGCCGGTGCCGCGGTGGTTCGCGGAGCGTTTCCGGCACGCAGGAGGATTGATGAAGTTATAGATGACAAAGATGTCATTGATGAGGAACATTCGCAGCCAAGCGTTGTTCGGCGCCCTGTCACAGATGAGAAATGTGCAGAGGAAGCCATGACAAGAATACTCGTTACCGGCGGCTGCGGCTTTATCGGCCGGCATGTCACCGAAGAGCTTTTGAAGGCAAACTACGAGGTTCGTATCCTGGATGCCCTGATCGATCAGGTGCATGGGGATGTTGAAACTGACATGCCGCAGGCCGCCGAAATCCTGCGCGGCAATGTCTGCGACCGCGTCGCGGTCGTCGAAGCTCTTGACGATGTCGACGGCGTCATCCACCTGGCCGCGGAAGTCGGCGTTGGCCAGTCCATGTACGAGATCGCCCGATATGTGGGAGGAAACGACCTTGGCACGGCAGTTCTTCTTGAGGCCATGATCGGCAAGCCGATCAGACGGATCGTTGTCGCCTCCTCCATGAGCGTTTATGGCGAAGGCCGGTACCTGACGTCAACGGGCGAGCAGGTCGGCCTGGCCCGTCGCAGGAGCGAGCGTATCAAGGCCGGCTCGTGGAACCTGCGCGGTCCAGACGGCGAGGATCTCGTCCCCGTGGCAACCGACGAGGAAAAGCCCGTCGATCTCGCATCGATCTATGCATTGACGAAATATGGCCAGGAGCGGCAGGTCCTGATTTTCGGGGAAGCATATGGCGTCGACGCCGTGGCGCTGCGCCTCTTCAACGTTTTCGGAGCTGGCCAAGCGCTGTCCAATCCCTATACGGGGGTGCTGGCCAACTTTGCCTCCAGGCTCGCCAATCATCAGTCGCCGATGATTTTCGAAGATGGCGAGCAGCGACGCGATTTCGTCCATGTCCGTGACGTGGCTCGTGCCTTTCGGCTCGCCTTCGAGCAGAAGGCCGCTGCCGGCCATGTCATCAATATCGGCAGTGGCAACGCCTATACGATCACCGAGGTGGCGACGCTTCTCGCGGAGTCCATGGGTGTGCCGGAAATTGCCCCCGATATCATGAACAAGGCGCGCTCGGGGGACATCCGCAACTGTTTTGCCGACATCTCCAAGGCGCGCGATCTCCTCGGATTCGAGCCGGAATTTCGCCTTGAACAGGCGCTCGGCCCATTCGTCGAATGGGTCAAGCTCACCGGCGCGATCGACCGTGGCGCGGAGATGAAGCGGCAGCTGGAAGCAAGGGGGCTCGTGTCATGACCGCGCAATCAACCCTTGCGGGGATCCAGCCGAGGCGCTTCGGCTTCGTAGAATGGTTCCGGCCCGGCGAATTTGCACGCACGGAGGAAATCCTGCCCGACATCCTGTCGAGTGGCGCAAGCTTCCTGCGCACGCATCTGTCCTGGGCCGAATACCTGGCGCCCGGGGGCCAGGACTGGTTTGACTGGCTGATCCCGAAGCTTGGCAGGAGCATCGATCTGCTGCCTTGCCTCCATTACACGCCGCCATCCCTGTCGCGCACCGGACGATCCTCCGGCGCACCGATCGACCTGAAGTCATACGCTGACTTCGTCGATCATGTTCTCGATCGGTATGGGCAGCACTTCACCCATGTGGAATTGTGGAACGAGCCCAACAACCTCCTCGACTGGGACTGGCGCGAAGACGGCGATTTCATGCTGTTTTGCCAGATGGTCGGTGGGGCAGCCTACTGGGCCAGGAAACGTGGCTTCAAGCCGGTGTTGGGCGGCCCCTGTCCCTTTGATCCCTACTGGCTGAACCTGATGGGCGAGCGAGGCGTGCTCAACGTTGTCGACGCGGTCGGCTTCCACGGCTTCCCTGGCACATGGGACAGCGAGGAGGGCGCCTGGGGCGGCTGGGACATGCATCTCGGCGAGATGCGAAAGATCGTCGGCCGCTTCAATCCGGCCGCCGAGATCTGGATCACCGAAACCGGCTATTCGACCTGGCGCAACGACGAGATGGAACAGGCGCGCCGCTTCATCAAGGCGTTGAGCGTACCCGCCGACCGGATGTACTGGTATTCCTGGCGTGACGTGCCGGCGGACGTGCCGGTTCAGGAAGGGTTATGGTTCGATCCTCGTCACTACCACCTCGGCGCCGTGACCGACGACAACCAGCCAAAGCTCCTGGCCCGCCTTCTGATGGAAGGGGGCGTGGCCCGCCTCGACGAAGTTAGCCGCCTTGCCAGCCCGAACCTTGCAACGGGCGCGGCGCCGATCGTCATTACCGGAGGCAGCGGCTTCATCGGATCCAACCTTGCCGATAGTTTCCTCAAGGACGGCAAGGATGTCGTCATCCTCGATAATCTTTCGAGGCCGGGCGTCGACCAGAACCTCGCCTGGCTGACGGCGCGCCATGGGCGGCGTGTTCATCCGCTGCTCGCCGACATCCGCGATCTGCGCAGCATCGAGGCGGGTTTTACCGATGCCGAAGCGGTCTTCCACTTCGCCGCCCAGACCGCCGTCACCACCAGCCTCGAGCGACCGCTCGACGATTTCGAAACCAATGCGCGTGGCACGATCAACGTGCTGGAGGCGGTCCGCAAGGCCGGCCGCCAAGCGCCCGTCATCTTCGCCAGCACGAACAAGGTCTATGGAGCGCTCGATGATCTGAAAATGCTGGAGCGAGACCGTTGCTACGCCCCCGCCGTCGACGCGATAAGGCTGCGCGGCATTGGCGAGGATCGGCCTCTCGACTTCTGCACCCCGTACGGCTGCTCCAAAGGCGTCGCCGATCAATATATGCTCGATTATCTCAAATCCTTCTCCATCCCGACGGCCGTGCTGCGGATGAGCTGCATCTATGGACCGCGCCAGTTCGGCACGGAAGACCAGGGCTGGGTCGCCCATTTCCTCATCCGCGCGCTCAACGGCGCGCCAATCTCGATCTATGGGGACGGCAGACAGGTCCGTGACATCCTCTTCGTCGACGACGCTGTCGCGGCCTATCGTGCCGTTCTCGACAATATCGACCGCGTCAGCGGGCAGGCCTTCAACCTGGGAGGGGGCCCCGGCAATGCCGTCAGTCTCCTGGACGTGCTGCAGGCAATTGAAACGCTGACCGGGCAGCGGCTCGAAACCTCCTTCGGCGATTGGCGTGCCGGTGACCAGCTTTATTTCGTCGCCGACACCAGGAAGCTCGAAACCAATGTCGGCTGGCGAGCCCGCATGGGCTGGAAAGACGGATTGCGAGCCCTCGGCAATTGGCTCGTCGACAATCGGTTCGAAGGTCAGGCTCTGATGGGTGAACGGCGCAAGGTGTCGGCATGAGGCAGGCCCTAGACATGGCTGCCCCGCCTCGCATCATGATGACCGTCGATGCGGTCGGAGGCGTCTGGCGCTATGCCATGGATCTCGCCGCGGGATTGCGCAGGGAAGGAATCACCACCTGTTTCGTTGGACTTGGCCCGCCTCCGTCCCGACAGGAAAAAGCCGAGGCAATGGAAATCGGCGAAATAGACTGGCTCGACGAACCGCTCGACTGGATGGTTCAGGACGAGGGCGCCCTTAAGAAGGTACCACATGCGATCGCAGCGCTCGCCAAACGAAGGCAGGTTGACCTCCTGCATCTTAACCTGCCCTCGCAGGCGGCAGAGCTTGACATCGACATGCCGGTTGTCGCCGTCTCCCATTCCTGTGTCGTTACCTGGTTTGCGGCTGTACGCCAAGCTGCGGTCCCCGACGGCTGGCGCTGGCAGCAGTCGCTGAACGCCCGCGGATTCGAACGGGCCGCGGCCGTGGTGGCGCCAAGCCATAGCCATGCCGCGATGCTGCGCGCGGCCTATGGCCCGATCCCGCATCTGACGGTGACCTACAATGCAAGTGGTGTCAGAGCCGCCGCCGAACCCAAGGAAGACTTTGCTTTTGCGGCCGGACGCTGGTGGGACGAGGGCAAGAATGCTGCCGTCCTTGACGCCGCCGCCGCGCAGATGACCTGGCCGCTCCTGACCGTCGGAGCCGATCATGGACCGGACGGGCAGGGCATGACGATGTCGAAGACACGCCACTTCGGCATCCTTCCGCACGCCGAAGCGATGACGCTGATGCGTCGCGCGGCCATCTTCGTCTCGCCGTCGCTCTACGAGCCTTTCGGGCTTGCCGCCCTGGAGGCGGCGCGCTCCGGCGCTGGCCTCGTCCTAGCCGACATCGCGACCTATCGGGAACTCTGGGACGGCGCGGCGGTTTTTGCCAATCCGCATCGTCCAGTGGCCTTCGCCGACGCGGTCAATCATCTGGCAAGCGATGTCGTCTCGCGCCAGGCGCTTGCGGACAAGGCGCGGCTTCGCTCCAAACGCTTTTCGCTACAGGCGCAGGCAGCCTCCATGGCACGCGTCTATGCCAGCCTTCTCGAACATGGGCGCAAGATCAAGTTAGCGGAGTAGATCATGAAATTCGTCTTTTATACGCAGTCGCTCCTGTCCGATTGGAACCACGGCAACGCGCATTTTTTGCGTGGCCTCATGCGCGACCTCGTTCGCCGCGGCCACGACGCGCTGGCGCTCGAGCCGGAAGACTCATGGAGCCGGCGAAATCTCGTCGCCGACCAGGGGAAAGCTGCGATCGCGGGTTTTGCCGAAGCCTTTCCGGGCCTGCGCGCGCAGATCTACATGGATAGTTTCGACCATGAGGCAGCACTCGGAGATGCCGATGTGGTTATCGTCCACGAGTGGACGGATCCCGCGCTCGTAGCACGGCTCGGCAGGGCACGCGCCAATGGTGCCCGTTTCACGCTGCTCTTTCACGACACCCATCATCGCGCCGTATCGGCGCAAACCGATATTTCCGGCCTCTCGCTCGATGGCTATGACGGCGTCCTCGCCTTCGGCGAGACGCTGCGGCAGCGTTACCTCAAAGCCGGCTGGGCCAAGTCAGTGTTCACTTTCCACGAGGCGGCTGACGATGCCTTGTTCCGGCCGATGCCGATGGTCGAAAAAACCGGCGATCTCATCTGGATCGGCAATTGGGGCGACGATGAGCGCTCCGAGGAAATCCTCGAGTATCTCGTGCGCCCTGCCAAAAGCCTTGGCCTTCGCACAAGCGTGCGTGGAGTTCGCTATCCCGACGAGGCGCTGTCTGCGCTCAAAGATGCGGGCATCGCCTATGGCGGCTGGATCGCCAATGCTGCCGCGCCGCTTGCTTTCGCCCGCAACCGGGTGACCGTTCATATTCCGCGCAGGCCCTATGTCAGCCACCTGCCGGGCATCCCGACCATCCGCGTCTTCGAGGCGCTTGCCTGCGGCATCCCCTTGATCTCGGCACCGTGGGATGATGCCGAAGGCTTGTTCAGGCCCGGCCGGGACTACCTCCTGGCCGAGGATGGATCGGCCATGCGCCGTCATCTGGGGGAGGTGCTTTCCAATCCTGATCTTTCGGCCGAGCTCGCCGAGAGCGGGCTTCAGACGATCCAGGCGCGTCACACATGCCGTCACCGCATCGATGAACTCTTGGCCATCCTGGCCACCGTCGGCAGCCGCTCCGTCCTCGACCAGCTCGCATCGAAGGAGGCAGCACAATGAAGATCGCTTTTTACGGGTCAAGCCTCCTATCGGCCTATTGGAATGGCGCGGCTACCTATTACCGCGGCCTGCTGCGGGCGCTTGCCGAGCGCGGCTACGATATCACCTTCTATGAGCCCGACGTCTACGAGCGCCAGAAGAACAGGGATATCGATCCCCCGCACTGGTGCAAGGTGGTCGTCTACGAGGCAACGGCCGATGACCTGCGGGCGGTCGCGGTCAAGGCGGGCGAAGCCGAGATCGTTGTCAAGGCCAGCGGCGTCGGTTTCGAGGACGATCGCCTGATGGAGGAGGTGCTTCGTCATGCGCGGCCCGAGGCCCTGAAAATCTTCTGGGATGTCGATGCACCGGCAACGCTCTCGGAGTTGCGCGACATCCCCGGCCATGCCGTGCGCCTTGCGCTCCAGAAGCTCGACCTTGTCCTGACCTATGGTGGTGGCGACCCTGTGGTTGAGGCCTATCGTGAGTTCGGCGCACGCGCGTGCATCCCGATCTATAACGCTCTCGATCCCGACACCCATCATCCGGTGGCGCCGGATGAGCATTTCAGCGCCGATCTCGGCTTCCTAGGCAACCGGCTTCCCGACCGTGAGGCGCGCGTCGAGCATTTTTTCCTCGAGCCCGCCGCACGCCTTCCGCAGGCCCGCTTCCTCCTTGGTGGCTCCGGATGGCAGGACAAGCCCATGACCGGCAATGTCAGGCGGGTGGGACACGTTGCCACCCACGACCACAACGCCTTCAACGTCACGCCCAAGGCCGTTCTTAATATCTCTCGGGAAAGCATGGCCCGGAACGGCTTTTCACCGGCCACCCGCGTCTTTGAGGCGGCTGGCGCGGGGGCCTGTCTCGTCACCGACAACTGGGAAGGTATCGAACTCTTTCTAAAGCCGAACGAGGAGGTTCTTGTCGCGCGGGATGCACAGGACGTCATCGATCTCATGGCGGATCTGACGCCGCAACGGGCTGCAGCGATCGGTAAAAGAGCCATGGCGCGCGTCCTTGCCGATCACACCTACGCGCAGCGCGCCGAAATCGTCGATGCGCTCTTCCGTCAAAAGCTGCGACGCCACGGGGAGGCAGCAGCATGAGGGACCCTCTCAATCTCGTGGTCTTCGGCCTGTCACTGTCCTCGTCCTGGGGCAATGGCCACGCCACGACCTTCCGGGCACTTCTGCGGGGGCTGGCCGCATCGGGCCATAATGTCCTTTTTCTGGAAAGAGACGTGCCATGGTACGCGGGCCATCGCGATCTGCCCTCACCGGACTTCTGCACGCTTGCCTACTATGACACGATCGATGCCGTCCTTGCGACCCACGGCGCCCGCTTGAAGGAGGCCGATGCGGTAATTGTCGGTTCCTACGTCCCGGATGGGTGCGAGCTGATCGATCGGCTGGCGCATCTTGCACCCAGGCATCTGTGTTTCTACGACATCGACACGCCGGTGACGCTTGCCGCTCTCGAACGCGGCGAGGAACCCTATCTCGCCAGGCGGCAGATCCCGCTCTTCGACATTTATTTCTCGTTTTCGGGCGGTGCGGTTCTCGACATCTTGGAGCATCGCTTCCAAGCCAGGAAGGCGGCGGCGCTCTACTGCTCCGTCGATGCCGAGCGATACGTCAATACGCGCGAGCCCTTGCGGTGGGATCTTGGTTATCTTGGAACCTATAGTGCCGATCGCCAGCCGACGCTTGAAAGACTGTTGCTCGAACCGGCACGACGCCTGCCCGACCTGCGCTTCGTCGTCGCCGGGCCCCAATATCCCGGCGAAATCGAATGGCCCGAAAACGTCGAGCGGATCGACCATTTGCCGCCGCGCGAACACGCCAGCTTTTATAGCCGCCAGCGTTTCACGCTGAATGTGACGCGTGCCGACATGATCGCGGCAGGCTGGTCGCCAAGCGTGCGCCTCTTCGAGGCAGCCGCCTGCTCGGCGCCGATCATCAGCGACGAGTGGCGCGGTCTTGACGAACTCCTGCCGGACGGGCAGGCGCTGGTCATTGCCCGCACCAGCGAGGATGTCGTTGCCGTGCTGACCCGCATGGACGACGCGACGCGCCGAATGATCGCAGAGGCGGCGCGAAGCGAAGTGCTCGCCAGCCACACCGGCCTCGCGCGCGCCCGACAAATGGCAGAGGCACTTGCCGCACTCGAGCAGACGCCATCCGCAACAATGACCCTTGATCCGCAGATTGACAGCGTAAGGAGATCGTAATGCTGCAGAAGAGCCGAAACGGCAAAGGAAGAAGCGTTCTTGTTGCCGGCGGTGCCGGCTTTGTCGGCTCGCATCTTTGCGATGCTTTGCTTTCGCGTGGGGACCGTGTGCTCTGCGTTGACAGTTTCATCACCGGATCCGTCACCAACGTTCAACCGCTCGCCAATCACCCCCAGTTCCGTCTCATCGAGGCGGATATCTGCGATCTACGCAGCATCGACGAGCCGGTCGACCAGATCTACAACCTGGCTTGCGCGGCCTCGCCTCCGCAATATCAAGCCGACCCGGTCCACACCATGATGACCTGCGTGGCCGGAACGGGAAACCTTCTGGCACTTGCCGAATATCATAATGCATCGTTTCTTCAGGCATCCACGAGCGAAGTCTATGGTGATCCCGCCGAACATCCGCAGCGCGAGGATTACCGTGGCAATGTCAGCTGCACCGGGCCACGCGCATGCTACGACGAAGGAAAGCGCGCCGCCGAGGCACTATGCTTCGATCTTGTCCGCGCCGGACGCGTCGATGCACGCGTCGCGCGCATCTTCAATACCTATGGACCGCGCATGCAGCCTCATGACGGCCGCATCATTTCCAATCTGCTGGTGCAGGCGATCACCGGCAAACCTCTGACGATCTACGGCAGTGGTCAGCAAACCCGCTCCTTTTGCTTCGTCAGCGATCTCGTGGCAGGTCTCATGGCCTTGATGAATGTCACTCCCAACCCGCAAGGGCCCGTCAATCTCGGCAATCCGGGAGAATTCACCATCAATCAGCTCGCCGAAATGGTTCACGCAATGGTCCCCACCGCGGCCAGGATCGCCTATCACCCCTTGCCGCAGGACGATCCGCAGCGCCGTCGGCCGGACATTTCCAAGGCGAAGGATCTCCTTGGCTGGGAGCCGCGGGTCCCTCTTGCCGAGGGACTGCGCCAGACCGCGGCCTGGTTCATCGCAACGCTTGGCACGCAACCCGTCTCCGGCAAGAGGCGAGCGCCGCCGTCGGCACGAACACGGCGCTCGAACGTCTCGATCGGGGTCTAGGACATGGAAGATCGCCGGCTGACTGATCAGACGGACTTGAAGGCGAAGATCGCCGAGTTGGGTCCTTGGTTCCACAATCTTGACATCAACGGCGTCAGGACCGCGCCCGACCATTTCCTCGGCGATTACCCGACCTTCAAGTGGCGGCGATTTTGCAATGTCATTCCTGAGGATCTTCAGGGCCGAAGCGTCCTCGATGTTGGCTGCAATGCCGGCTTTTACAGTCTCGAAATGAAACGGCGAAATGCCGGCCGGGTGCTCGGCATTGATGCGGATGCGCGCTATCTGAGACAGGCGCGCTTCGCCGCAGAGCAGGCAGGCCTGGACGTCGACTTCCGGCAGATGTCGGTCTATGAGGTCGGCAAGCTTGCCGAGCGCTTCGACCTCGTCATCTTCATGGGCGTGCTCTACCACCTGCGCCATCCGCTCCTGGCTCTTGACCTGCTCTACGAGCACGCAGTCGGGGACAGCTTGCTCTTTCAATGCCTGCAGCGCGGCGATGAACGCCTGCCGATGCTACAGGAGGACTATCCGTTTGAGGAATGGGCAATCTTTGACCGTCCCGACTATCCCAAGCTCTTCTTCGTGGAGGAGCGCTATGCATCGGATCCGACCAACTGGTTCATTCCCAACAAGGCGGCGGTCGAGGCGATGTTGCGCAGCGCCGGTTTCGTCATCGAAGAAAACCCCGAACGAGAGGTCTACCTCTGCCGCCGAGGCGAACGTCATTACGCAGTCGAGCCTCCCGTATGGGCTGAAGCGACATCCAGCGTCGCGGCCAGCAGAGGCAGCGACGAGGCAATGAAAAGCAACGAAAGCGAAGCCGGTGCCTGGCGCTCGGATGACATCCGCCAATCCGCGGTTACACCCCCCAAGGAGGCTTAACCATGCCCGACCCCTCAGACAAGGATCCTGTGCAGGCACCGGCGACCTCCGCGTCGGGCAAGCGCCGTCGTCTCAATGCCGGGCGTGTCGGGCTGACGATTATCATCACCGTCGCCGTGATTGCCTTTTGCATTTATGCCTTCATTGCAATCTATGGACTGACCAAGGCAGGATAGTGTTGTCTCGCGCGCCGGCGACTTTGCCGTCACGCCGCGCGCCCGACTGCACCCGCACGATCGAGTTTTCACGAGTTGTTCGAAACAACGAGGCACGTAAACCTTCGCGCTCGTTCCCGGGCTCGGGCAGTATGCGATCTTGAGACCACGCAGTGCCGTTTCTATGTCCACTTTGACGCCTGACCTGGTCGACGTTCCGAGCCATGGCAGATCGCCGTTCAGCATCGTTGCCCGACGCAGCCTTGAGGGCCCTCAGCATCAGCGATAGGTGTCATTGCCGCGCTTGCCCGGTTTCGCCGGATCTAGCGCATAGGGTCGGCCCTCGGGGACTGCGATCTCTTTAAACTTATCCGCCAGCTGCTGCAGGCGCGCGCGCATGTTGGCACCGCGCACGGGCTGGCCGTGGCCCGTTATGATGAGCTCTGGTTTGAGCCCGGCGAGTTCAACGACGGAGTACTGCGCCTCGCCCCAGTCGGGCGTCAGGTAGCGCGGTGGCCCGTGCATTTCGGGGCGCTGCGTCATCACCTCATAGACAGATTCCTGCCCGGTGGTGACGATTGCATCGCCGGCGATCAAGCACCTATCCGCCGCGCGCCATAAGGATACATGACCCGGCGCGTGACCGGGCGTATGCAGCCAGGTCCAACCCGGCATGAAGGGGACGCTCCGGTCCTGGGGCAGGGGCTGCAGCCGTTGCTCGACATTGACCGGCGAGCGCGGATAGAGCGGTGACAATAGCGCCATTGCGCCGCCTCCCACCAAGGGATCGGCGGGTGGATAGGATGCCTGGCCGTTAAGGTATGGGAATTCCAGCCAATGAGCGTAGACCGGCACATTCCAGTGTTGCGCAAGCGTTTCCAGCGAGCCGACGTGATCGAAATGGCCGTGGGTCAGGAGGATCGCCGATGGTGGCCTCATGACTCCGAACCTGTGTTCGGCGGCCTCGATGATAGCCTGGCGGGAGGTCGGAAGCCCGGTATCGATCAACACCCAGTCCGCGTCGGTTGCGGGGTCCCCATAAAATATGACGTTGACGATCGACATGCGACGAAAGGCAAGGTCTGGCAGGATTGCGGATATGCCCGATCCGGTCTCAGTGGTCGGGGCAAGATCGCTGTCTTCGAGCGGAAGCTGGACGGTCAAGATCAATTCCTCGTTGCTGTGGCGCCCGTGTCCCTTGTCGGTTCAAGCGCGTGTTGCTAGCGGTCGACTTCCCCGAATACGATGTCGAGCGAACCTAAAACCGCCGATATGTCTGCGAGCTGATGGCCTCTGCACAGGAAGTCCATCGCCTGGAGATGGGTGAAACCGGGCGCGCGGATCTTGCATCGATAGGGCGCGTTGGTTCCATCGGCGATCAGGTAGACGCCGAACTCCCCCTTCGGCGCCTCGACGGCCGCGTACACCTCGCCGGCAGGCACCCTGAAACCCTCTGTATAGAGCTTGAAATGATGAATGAGCGCCTCCATCGAGCGCTTCATTTCCCCGCGCTTTGGCGGCACGATCTTTCCGTCCCTTGATGAGACGGGACCGGTCGCCTGTTGCGACAACAATCGCTCCACGCATTGCGACATGATGCGCACAGATTCCCGCATCTCCTGCATGCGGATCAGGTACCGGTCGTAACAGTCACCATTCTTGCCGATCGGAATATCGAACTCGAGGGCCGAATAACATTCGTAGGGCTGAGCGCGACGTAGGTCCCAGGCCGCGCCCGAGCCTCTTATCAGGACGCCCGTGAAGCCCCAGGCCCAAGCGTCCTGGAGACTGATGACGCCGATATCGACGTTGCGCTGCTTGAAGATGCGGTTGCCGGTCAGCAAATCGTCAATATCGTCAAGCGTAGCCGGGAAGGTCTCGCACCAGCGGCCGATATCTTCAATAAGGTCGACTGGCAGATCCTGATGAACGCCCCCTGGCCTGAAATAGGCCGCGTGCATGCGTGAGCCCGAGGCGCGCTCGTAAAAGACCATCAGCTTTTCACGTTCTTCAAATCCCCAGAGCGGCGGCGTGAGCGCTCCGACATCCATAGCCTGAGTGGTAACATTCAAGAGATGAGACAGAATTCGGCTGATCTCGGCGTAAAGTACCCGGATCAGCTGCCCTCTGATCGGCACATCCAGTTCGAGGAGCCTCTCGACCGCCAGGCAATAGGCATGTTCCTGGATCATGGGCGCGACATAATCGAGCCGATCGAAATAGGGCAGGGCCTGAAGATATGTCTTCTTCTCGATCAATTTTTCCGTGCCGCGATGCAGCAGGCCGATATGCGGATCGACCCGCTCGACGATTTCGCCGTCAAGCTCGAGCACGAGCCGCAGCACACCATGGGCAGCAGGATGTTGCGGCCCGAAGTTGATGTTGAAGTTGCGAATGCTGTGTTCCCTCACGACGATCTCCGTCTGTTCGCCTTCATGCGCTGGTCTTTTCGTCGCCCGGCAACACGTAATCTGTTCCCTCCCAGGGCGAGAGGAAGTCAAAATCCCGGTATTCCTGCTTCAGCTCGACCGGTTCATAGATCACGCGTTTCGCTGCGTCGTCGTAACGGACCTCGACGAAACCGGTAAGCGGGAAATCCTTGCGAAGCGGGTGGCCTTCGAAACCGTAGTCGGTAAGGATCCGGCGCAGGTCGGGATGATCTTTAAACATGATGCCGTACAGGTCCAGGCCTCGCGTTCGTACCAGTCCGCGCACGCAAAGACCGCGCAAGCCGATGGGACCGGCGTGTCCTCGTCGGTTGCAAGCTTGACGCGAAGCCTGAGATTGAGACTGGGTGATAGAAGATGGTAGACGACGTCGAAGCGGGCGGCCCTGGCCGGCCAGTCGACGCCGCAAATGTCGAGGAGGCAGATGAAGCGGCACTGCGGATCGTCCCGCAACGATCCAAGCAACTCGACGACATGATCGGCATCTGTGATCAGGGTCAACTCGTTCAACCGAAACTGTGTTGCGAGGACCGCTTCAGCCCGATTGGCAGAAAGGTGATCAAGCAGGGATGTAAACTGCACTTGCATTGTTTCTTGCATTGGAGCCTCCGGTTGCCGTCCAACAAGCGATGGCAGCACATGTTCCCGGCGGATCAGGATTTCGATGTGGCGATGCGAACCACGCCGATGAGGCGGAGGCGACTTCCAACCAGGCAACACTGGCGGGCTGGGGTTGATCGGAAGGAAATTGACGTGTGCCGGTGAGGGTTGACGGCTTTGAGCGTCACTGTGAACGTTGAGGCATTCGCCAAAACACTATACACGCCCGCTCCCTCTCCTTGTCGTACGAGCACGGTAACGGCGATATGGCATCGCTGTTTTCGTGCTTGCAGCGACGAGGAGGCGGTCACCTCACTGGGTGATGTCGATGAGGCGGATGGAATCCAGCCATGCGGACTTGGCAGAGGCGAAAGATGCGCAGTGGAACAAAGAGGCCTTCGCGCGGTTCGAGCGGACAGAGGAGGGCAACAATGTCCCGAAGCGGACAACGGGCCAACTTGGGGGTCGCATGGCGAGCGACAGCAGGCTGTGGCGCCGATCAGCTGAACTGGCTCGCCTCGCCGATATGCGAACGGCCCGACCTCCACCGGGCTGCCGAAATGACAAATGCGCAAGCACTCCCCGAACCGTAGGTGCTTGCGTTTGCACTCAGAGGCGGTAGGACGCTTGCTGTCTGTCCTCCAATGCAGAGACCAGAATGATCCTAACGCTGAAGGGCGTCACAAAGTCCTACCCGACCGCCGAGGGGCGGGTCGATATCCTCAAGGGGGTCGACCTTGACGTTGCAGCCGGAGAGGCGGTCGCGCTGACCGGCGAGTCTGGCAGCGGCAAGAGCACGCTTCTGCACCTTGCCGGCGGACTCGACCGGCCCGATGCCGGTCTTATCACCATGAACGGCGAAGATATCGGCGTCTTCGGCGATGCTGATAGGGCGAACTACCGTCGAACCGGGGTCGGCCTCGTGTTTCAGCAGTTCAACCTCATTCCGTCGCTCAGCGTATCGGCCAATATCTCCTTTCACGCCAGACTTGCCGGCCGACATGATCGTGCCTGGGAGGAGCAACTCATTTCCGCACTTGGGCTCCAAGACTTCCTGGGGCGTTACCCCGAGCAACTGTCTGGAGGCCAGCAGCAGCGCGTCGCCATCGGCCGGACGCTTGCCGCTAGGCCGCCGCTGATCCTGGCCGACGAACCGACCGGCAATCTCGATGAAGAAACCGGCGATCGTGTTCTCGAGCTGATGCTGGCGCTGGCTCGATCCGCCGGCTCGGCGCTGCTCTTCGTCACGCACTCGACGAGGCTGGCCGATCGCCTTGACCGAAAGGTCGTTCTGCGCGGCGGAAGGATCGTATCGTGATGCTCTGGGGCATCCTGGCGCTTCTGTCGCATTGGCGACGCAGACCGATCCAGTTTCTAACCCTCATCTTGGGAATCGCACTGGCGACCGCGCTCTGGTCGGGCGTTCAGGCAATCAACGCCGAGGCCCGCGCAAGCTATGCCCACGCTGCCGCGATGCTGGAGCAGGATGGTCTGTCGCAGCTCGTTTCGACGAGAGGCGAGGGGATTTCCATTGCCACATATGGCCGACTGCGACAGGCAGGGTGGAACGTCTCGCCGGTCATCGAAGGAATGGCGACGCTCGGCAAGGTGCGCCTGCGGCTTATCGGCATCGATCCCCTGACGATGCCGCAGACCGGCCTGGCGTCCTCGATCGTCGGCAAACCCGATCTGTCCGCATTTTTGTCAGGCGAGCGGCTGGTCGTCTCGCCAGCCACCGCCGAGAAGCTGCGGGGCGAGACCGAAATGATGGTCAAGATCGCAGATCAGGTTCCGGAGGGAGCGGCTTTTCTGGATATCTCGGCAGCCGACACATTGCTTGGTGCGCGAGGCGCCATCAGCCGCCTGGTGATCGCGCCCGATCAAAAAACCGATCTGGCGCCGCTTGGCGCACTCGCTCCCGATCTCAGCATTCGCCAGAGCGAACAGACAGATGTGGCGCGGCTGACCGACAGCTTTCATCTGAACCTGACGGCCTTCGGTTTCCTGTCCTTCACCGTCGGGCTATTTATCGTCTATTCGGCAACGGGCCTGGCTTTCGAACAGCGGCGGGGAACATTTCGCACGCTGCGCTCGCTCGGCATTTCGCTCCGCGCGCTGACCGTCATGCTCGTGCTCGAGCTTGCAGCTTTCGCGTTGGTGTCTGGCCTGATCGGTGTCGTCTTCGGCTACTTCATCGCCTCTGCCCTGATGCCGGGCGTGGCCGCGACACTGCGAGGTCTTTACGGCGCCTCGGTCCCTGGCTCGCTTACGCTGCGCCCGGAATGGTGGCTTGCCGGCATGGCGATCGCGCTGGGAGGCACCGCCATCTCGTCGGCCCAGAGCCTGTGGCGTGTCTGGAGACTTCCCGTCCTGGCTGCCGCCCGGCCGCGAGCCTGGGCGCGCGCTTCCTCGACCGGACAGATGTACCAGGCTGGGGCCGCGGCTATTCTTCTGACCTCGGCGTTCTTTCTTGCATGGACGGGCTCGGGATTGCTAAGCGGATTTGCCGTTCTCGGCTGCCTGCTACTCGCTGCGGCTCTCATCTTTCCCCCGCTTCTGGCCCTTGCGCTCGCTTTCGCGCAGGCACAAGCGCGCGGTGCGCTCAGTGAGTGGTTTTGGGCAGATACGCGCCAGCAACTACCCGGATTGTCGCTTGCCTTGATGGCGCTGCTTCTGGCTCTCTCCGCCAATATCGGCGTCGGCACGATGGTCGCTAGCTTTCGGCTCACCTTCATCGGCTGGCTGGACCAAAGGCTTGCCGCCGAACTCTACGTGACAGCCGGCAACGAGGATGAAGCCAGGCGGCTGCGGGAGTGGCTGGCTTCCCGATCCAAAGCCGTGTTGCCCATCTGGAACGTCGACGGAATGGTTGCGGGCGAGGAGATGCAGATTTTCGGCGTCGCGGACGATCCAACTTACCGTGACCACTGGCCGCTCATCGCCGCGGCCAGTGACACTTGGGATAAGGTTGCAGGCGGACAAGGCGCGATCGTCAATGAACAGATGTGGCGCCGCGGCATGGCGGCGATCGGACAGACCCTTGCCCTGCCCGGCGGATGGCACGTCCCCGTCGTCGGGATCTATTCCGACTACGGCAATCCGAAAGGGCAGGTAATCGTCGGTCTGGATGCTCTGGTCGATCATTATCCGCAGGTGGCGAAACTTCGCTACGGGATCCGCGTTCCACCTGACGCAGCGGTCAATCTGAAGCGCCAGCTCGTCGATGAATTCGGCCTGCCACCAGACGCGATCGTTGACCAGGCAAGCCTCAAGCAGCAGTCGAGAGCAATTTTCGAACAAACGTTCAAGGTGACCGGCGCACTGAACGTCCTGACGCTTGCCGTGGCGGGCTTTGCGATGTTCTCAAGCCTATTGACGCTCTCCGCCATCCGGCTGCCACAGCTGGCGCCGGTATGGGCGCTCGGCTTGCGCCGGCGCGATCTCGCCCGATATGAAATTCTTAGAACGCTGGCGCTTTGGCTGGCGACCTTCGTCGCTGCCATTCCGGTCGGTCTCGCGCTGGCGTGGGTTTTGCTTGCAATCGTTAACGTCCAAGCCTTTGGCTGGCGGCTTCCCATGTCGGTCTTTCCGCTCGACTGGGCCTGGCTCGGCGCCACTGCGCTGCTTGCTGCGCTGGTCTCCGTCCTGGCGCCGGTGCGTCGGCTGGCCGTGACCGATCCGGCCGACCTGTTGAGGATATTTACCAATGAGCGCTAGAAGCTACGCCATCCTTCTTTTCGTATTGGGGGCGGGATGGCCGGCGCCGGCCGCGTGGCCGCAGGGATTTGCAGGTCTTGGATCCGACGCTCGCGGCTTTTCGGTCCCTCAGCCTGGTCATGAGCTAAGCTTTCCAGCCGACCATGGCCCGCATCCGGACTACCGCATAGAGTGGTGGTACGTGACAGCCAATCTGCAGGGCGAGGATGGGAAACAGTACGGCGCGCAATGGACCCTGTTTCGCTCGGCGCTCGCCCCCGTCGAGCGGGAAGGTTTCGCTGACCCGCAAGTCTGGATTGGCCATGCCGCGGTAACCTCGAACACGGGCCAATTCGTTGCCGAAAAAATTGCCCGTGGTGGTGTCGGACAGGCGGGTGTGACGCTCGCACCATTTCGAGCATGGATCGACGATTGGCAGATGAAAGGCACCAAGTCAGCGCCCGACGCCGATTTGCTGAGCACACTTTCGCTGAGCGCGGCCGGAGATGGCTTCAGCTTCAGCTTAGGCCTTAAGACGGACAAGGCGCCGATCCTCCAGGGCGACCACGGATATTCTGTCAAATCTGGCGAAGGTCAGGCAAGCTACTATTACTCACAGCCTTTCTTCGATGTCGATGGCGCCATTATGATTGCGGGCTCCAAGATCAACGTGACGGGCAAAGCCTGGCTGGACAGGGAATGGTCATCGCAGCCGCTTTCCGCCAGCCAGACAGGCTGGGACTGGTTTTCACTGCATCTCGACAGCGGCGAGAAGGTCATGGCCTTCCGTTTGCGCGACGGGAAAGCAGGCTTCATGTCCGCGACGTGGATTTCGCCCGACGGCCGACCTGAACCACTCCCGCCAAGCGCGATCAGATTGGATCCGATACGCCAGGCCTTTGTCCAAGGGCGGCAGGTACCGGTTGCCTGGCGCGTTCGTGTCGCCGAAAAAGGCCTCGATGTCCTGACTGAGCCACTTAACGACCAGGCGTGGATGGCGACGTCCATTCCCTATTGGGAAGGTCCGATCACGGTGAAGGGCTCACGATCGGGCAGAGGGTACCTGGAAATGACAGGCTATTGAGACAAACGAGTAGAACATCCCCGGTCTTGGGTGCAGCCCGGGGATGCCGATATGTAGTGTGGACGCGGCGACCGCTGGAGAGCGGTCAAACCCTTGCTGGAGAGCATGGCTGCCGCGCCAGCAAGAAAACACGCTGAAGGAAGGATTGTTCCGGACGGTGCAGGTTCAATGAGCGGGATCGGCTTGACGCGCAGCCATCGCAAGGCCCGCAAGGATGCTTTCGTCCGTGAAGGGCTTGGCAATGACCGCAACCGATCCGGCCAATCCGTTGCCGACTTCGGTTGGACTTGCGGTTACGAAAACGACCTTCATATGAAATCGATCGATCAAACGGCGAGCAAGCGCGCCGCCGCTCGATCCGTCCGCAAGTCCAAGATCGACCAGCGCCACATCCGCTCTCGGCGCATGTGCAAGCGCCTGTTCGACCGTGGCGACCGGGCCGACCGGACGGTATCCGGCATCGGCCACGATGCGTTCGAGCTCCAGCGCAATGATGGACTCGTCTTCAACTATCAAAACCCGCATGCAACTCCTCCAAGTGAACCCGATGAGATAGAAGGCGCGAGCCGGATGTCGAGGCGCATCACGCTTGCTTGATCGCAACCGAGGTCTGGCAAAAGGGCAAACAATGGGCCGATGGTTCAACCATACCTGCTCCTGGCATGCTTGGGCTCCGTCCACAGCATCGGTTTATCGTGGCGCGATCGCTCAGGAACGATTTGCTGGATTGGCCGTTTGAATCGTGTTGCAGGTTATCAATGGAGATTTCGACATGGGCAGCACAGCTGACAAGGTAGGCGGCAAGGCAAACGAACTGGCCGGCAAGGTCCGCCAGGGCGTGGGCGACGCCATGAACGACAAGGATATGCAGGCCAAAGGCCTGGCGCAGGAAGCAAAAGGCGATGCCCAGCAGGCCAAGGGCAAAGCCAAGGACGCTGTCAAAAACGTCGTTGACCGGGCCTGATCTGGCCGAGCTCGTCGACCAAAAGAACCCGCCGTGCATCGGCGGGTTTATCGTTTTGTAAATCCACCGATCTCATGCCGACATGAGGATGTAATGGAAAATGAATCGAAAGCGCTTGCCGATCAGTATCGGCGTCTTGGCGGCCGCCGCATCGCGGTGATGGACGACAATCTCGCCTCGACACGAGACTGGGATGGCGACCCTTCACAAGCCGCGACTTTCTGGCGCGAGCGTATTGCGTCGCTGCCCGAACGTGACAGACGAGATGTGATCTCGTTCCTTCCTTCACTCAATGACGAAAGTGGCGAGCCGGGGCCGGATTGATCTTAGGGAGTTGAAACGAGTGCTTGAAGGAGTGGTTGCGCCAAGCGGCCTGTGCCATGCGACGCGAGGCTGGCGCCCCATCAACTTATACATAGTGGACGACAGGTTTCACTTTCGCTTGCAACGGAGGGATAGGATCTGGGGGAGGGGCTCTTCGATTATCGCGACATTGCCATAGCGGAGCCCATGGTCATCGGCATGGCGCGCAATTTGGCGTCGCCCCAGGCTGATGTCATTGAAGGCGGCGAGAAATCGTCCCCGGCTTTGTCAGCTACGGCCCCACGCAAAAGGCCGCGCCCCTTATTCATCCCTCAGTCGAAACCGTCCGTCTTGCCCGTGCGGTAGATGATAACAGGATCTCCTTCCTGACCGATGGCTGGAATAACGTCGCGGCGCGCGACGAGGACCCCGGCATAAGCGCGGGCAATTGACTTGGCCTCTTTGATGGCATCAATCTCCGAGCCGTCGCTGACTGTTTCCCAGGCCTGAACGGGGTGACCGTGCTCATTCAAATCGAAGGCGAAGATACTGATTGATTTTAATGTTCCGGGCATGGCAGGCTTATGTCCGCAATCTGCTTAACCCGGGGCTGCTGCGGCTGGAACGATGAGCTTCGGCTTGGCCAACGCGCTTGCCGTCGGCGGGACGCGGTGAGATAGTATCGTCCGCTTGTAATTCTGCGGGCTCGGCAAAACGATCCTTGTCGTCCATGGCGTCACTTTCGGTTCGAGAACTGCGGCGCAGGCATGCGACCATTGGCGTTGGTGCGGCCCGTTTGCGGATCGGCTTGCGTGACGCCCCCATTGCGCTGCCGGCTGTTGCCCATGTTCACGGGCGGCGCGCGCTGATCATCGACATTGGTCTCGGGCAGCTCATCGTCTTGACTGTCCTCGTTCAGGGACTTGGGCGGCAACTTGGCTGAAGCGGGGATGGGGTTGTTCGACATCGTCGGTTCTCCTTTGCAATTAACAACTCGGCTGGCCCGCCTCGGTTCCACTCTCGCCGATGAGAAGCAATCCGGTTTCTCGGATTAGACGGCGTCGCCCGATGCCCATGCCAACCTGCCCCGCCTACCGAAACCATTTTCGAGACGACACGTTTGCTGTTGAAGAAAATCTAGAGGTGAGCGTGTCCGATCCGCATTCGTCCCACATCAGCGGCGACCATTCCGCCGCCCCATCCCATACGGGCTTCACCGATAAGTTGGAGCTGTCGGCATTCGCCTTCCAGCGTACCCGCTTGCCGATGGTGGTGGCAGACGCCAGACAAGACGATTTACCGCTCGTTCTCGTCAATGATGCATTCCTGGAGCTTACGGGCTATGGTTCGGAGGAGGTTCTGGGACGAAATTGTCGGTTCCTCCAGGGGGAAGGAACTGCGCGTGCGGCAGTTGCCGAAATTCGCGATGCGATCATGACAGAGAGGGAAGCCATCGTCGAAATCCTCAACTACAAGAAGGATGGGACACCCTTCTGGAATGAGCTCCACCTGAGCCCGCTTCACGACGAGCAAGGGCAACTGACCTATGTCTTCGCCTCCCAGGTTGACGTCACAAATTATCGGCGCGTGCAGGCTTTTGAAGAAGCCGAACGCCGCCTCCTGCTGGAGATCGATCACCGCACGAAAAACGTTCTGGCCATTGTCGACAGCATCGTCCGGCTATCGAAGGCCGACGATGTAAAGGTCTATTCCACGGCCGTGCAACGACGGATACAAGCGCTTTCGCGCATCCACATGCTTCTCGCCGACAATGGTTGGAAAAGGGTATCGCTCGCCGATATCGTGCACACACAGATCGAAGCCTTCGGCGCGGAAAAGATCGAAGTCCTTGGCCCCGATGTGATGGTGGCAGCAGCATCCGTCCAGCCGCTTGGGCTTGCCATTCACGAATTGGCGGTCAATGCAGCCGTTCATGGATCGCTGGCCCGCGAAAGGGGCGCGCTCCGGGTCAGTTGGAACTGCGTGGGCGAGGGCATTTCGCTGGAGTGGAGGGAAGAAGGACCACCCGTCCCGTCAAAGAGATCGGGTCGAGGCTTTGGCAATATTTTACTTGCCGCCGTCGTCGAAAACCAGCTCGGGGGCAAGATTCGACGGCAGTGGTGTCCAGACGGTCTGCGCCTGACGATTGAACTCCCGTCCTTGGAAAGGATCGCCGGCAGTCTCAGGCGTCTTCCCTGAGCAGCCAGATGACGCCCTGCCTTCGACCGCCACCTTCGTACCGATCACTATCCGGCGGACCTGGCGGTGACAAAACAGCTAAACCCTTATCTTGTTTTCTCAGTGACGATGTCTATCGCCATCGCCTCATCATCGCGAGCTGGCGCTACGAACCGTCGATCGCGGGAGGGCAACGGCGTTCTCTACAATCTGACTGTTGGCCTGGAGCTGCGAGATCCCGAGTTGCACGACCTTGACCATATCGGTCATACGTTGGCCGAAAGCGTCCTGATATTCGCCTAACGTTGGTGTCTCCTGTGCAACGTGAATGAGTGCAGAAATCCGGTTCTCTTTGATTGCTTTGGCGCCGACCGCCCAAACACGGTTGAATAACGTTCTGTCATAACCATTAATTGACATATTGATCCATTGATTTGGCGCCCTCAACGAGAAAAACCCCGCGAGGCGGGGCAAGTCGAGTGCATATGGAAAAGCGAGAAACAGCGCATTGTTTCCCGCGTCGTTAACGCAACCCACCGGTAAAAGTTCCTTAAGACTTGCTCGATTGTCGGTCCCCCTCGACCTATCACTAGCTCTGTAGAACCGTCTAGTTACAGCCGCCGGATAACTCCTTCTCGCGACCGAAAGTAAGAAGCCCACCTCGTTGCGCTTCCGATAGAACAATTCCATCGCTCTGTTCTTTTGAGAGAAAAGCACCCCTGCCATATCGTCCAACCGCGAACAGTGGGCGAAAAGGTGCCCGCCGAAGCGGGCTAGTTTTTTGGGGGAACAACAGGGAGCGGATCGCGCGACGCTGCTGGGACACAGAGCCTGGGTGACTTGCCGCACGATCCAAGCCTTTAACCGGGGAGCAACAAAAATGTTCCAGACGTCTTTCAGGGAGTGGCTGCATCTCTCGCGAAATTCATCAACGAATTCCTCAAGCAAAAACATGATGTCATTTGCCGATGATCATTACGGGATCCCGCGCTATCGGTTAAGCAAATCGAGCAAGTTGAGCTGCATCTCAGGCAGCCTGTACGGGCCGGAGTTGCGAAGATCGGGGCGCCATATATTCGGAAGATCGCAAGTCCACCGACAGCCTGGCAGCTGGCGGCATAGCGAGAAAAGAAAACCCGCCGGGGTTTGCGGCGGGTTTTCAGAAGAGCAGCGTATCAGGGTCAGGCGAACGGCCGCTCTCCAGCTGATGGCTCTTCAGCAGAATGAGATTTATGGAACGAGCAGAGCTTTTCCAGCGCCCTCGGATGAAAAGTTTTGGCTAGGTTAACGCCATGCGCACCGCCTGATGATCGAGGCTCCGGCCTCGCGCACCAGCGACGGTTGGGTGTGGCGTCGACTGGTCCTAAGTTGGAGCCGGCTCCAGATTATCGTTAGCCCGAACCGCGTCGGACAAGTCGCCACCGGGCGTAACCTTTCTGCCCCAGGTACTGGAAAAGCAATGAATCACGAGGGATTTTTCGCCGGGCGCGAGGCGCGCCAGGTCGCAAGCTCCGAACGCTTCTTCCCTTGTGCGAGGTAACTGATGAATTCCTCGATGGAAAGCATGATGTCAACGCCTATGATCAACGCGGGGTTCTCTGAAATAAGCTCAGAAGCAACACGGGCAAGCTGAGCTGCATTCGCCTCGTCTTGGCAGTAGACCTTTGCGATGCCGGCCAGATCTGCGGAAGCGGGAGGCGGAGAGAGATTCATGGATGAGTTATTCGAACAGGCAATTTACGAAAAAGGATCGCGCTGTCGGCACCGACCTTTTTCATCGACTTCTGCAAAGTTGCGATGTTTGAGAAATGAGAAATACGCGAACTGCGGTGAAGGGATGGTGAAGCTGTCACTGTCTGGCAACAGACCATCGGCGCGTGCGCTAGCGCGTCGATGCGGCTGATACTCGAAGTCTCCATCCGCCCTATCATCAACGACGTGCGTGCGCCCTGTGACAGGCGAAATCATTCACGTTGCTGAGCAATTCGTTGAACAAGAGCAAACAATACTTTCTCGAAATCCGGATCATCCAGAAGGGTCGGATCGCTTGCAACTGTTTGTAGCGTACGCTCTGCAAGACGAGCAGCATCAGCCTCTGTCTTCGCGTAGCGCCTCGCATGCCGATGCAATGTCTGGAATGCAGAGGGTAGATGTTCAGTACGCACGAGACACCCTTCCTGTCCGGTCAGCGGGTGCACGTATGAACACTCAGTCATCAGCGCCAACGATAAGTTTGCTGGTGATAACCACATCATATGACCGAGCGCGGCTTATGGAAAGGTCGCTGGAGGTTTGGTATGCTGGCGTACAGTTCACGGCCAGTAGTCAGCATCTTGATCAGCGCATTTCTCGGGACCTAACTCTTGTCCCATCTCGTGCCAATAAACAGGAGCAACCATCTCCCCGTACGTTTCGGGCTCCTTCCCGAACGGGTCGCGACCGGCTCGGCAATGCAGCTTCAAGCGTTCAATGAACCGCTCGCAAAATTCCTCTTCGCTCATGGTGGATAAGCTACTACACACACGAATTCCGTCAATAAATCGTGCGATATCGCACAGAACCCGGTCGTCAAGGAAGGGCACTGGCTGTGCCAACTTTCTTCTTGTTCCTCGTGCGAACTCTATTCCCGCAGATCCTTTCGGATCTTTTACACTTGCTGAAGTTGCTCGTTAGGTCTCAGCTCCTGAACCGACTGGCCTATGATCCTGAGCATAGAACTCTCTACGCGAGTTACAGAAAAATTAACTTTATACGCGTGGAGTGCCGGAACATTTGATATTGCTAATAAGTTGAATTCCCGATTGGCTTTGGCAGTCCCCTCCCTAGGGTAATGAAAAAACGCCAGTCCTGGAGTGCGCGCCCTCCTCATTTTTGTCATCGAGGTTTTTCGGTCAAAGGTAGGAGAATTCCATGCAGAGTTACAGAAGGGCCATGGTTGCCATGGCGCTGGGTTGCGTAGGCGTAATTGCGTCAGAGCCGGCGATGGCTTTAGATATCGGCGGACGGAATGGCGTCAGTGTCGGACGCAATGGAAGTGGTGGTCTGGGCGTTTCGGTCGGCGGAAGTAGCGGCGTAAACGCTGGCGTGGGAGGCCGTTCCACAGGCGGACTCGGTGTCGACGCTTCGGTTGGCGGGGCAAGGGGCGTCAACAGCAACACAACGGTCGGCGGGGGTAGCGGGCTCGGCGTGGGGACCAGAGCCAGCGTCGGTGGCGCCAGCGGGGTCAATGCGAATGTCGGTGCCAGGGTCGGCGGTTCGAACCTTGCTACCGCAAACGCTAATGCCACGGTGGGCGGTGTTGATGGGGTTGCCGCTGACGTGGATGTCAAGGCAGGGGGATCCAGACTTGGAACTGCACGGGCCAGCATCGGCGCCGGCGGGACCACCCTGGCCGACATCCTCTTAGGAGGCGCTTCGGACACTGACGCGGACGGTGCAGGCCGTGTCGGTCAAGCCCCGAATGCCGTCGGTCGATCCATCGGCTCGGTAAATCCGACCGCGGCACGCGCCTTCAACGACATGTCACCGGGTGAACGAGCCAAGGCGAAACTTCGTTGCAAGGACGTCCTGCGTTCGGGCGGCTACGATGCAAGCTTGACTGAGCTCTGCAAGATGGTCGTTTCTATGTGATAGCCATACATTAAGAGGAGAATGCTCAGGAGCATTCTCCTCTTCAACAACAATTCATCCGCTGGAAACTATTTCATCCCTGTTTCTTGTCCGGGTCCTCTTCCCGCAGATCCTTTCGGATCTTTTGCATTTCTTGGTCAGCATCTTTCTTGAGTTTCTCGCGGTTCGCATCGGCGACCTTTGGGTCACTTCGCTCGGAATCACTTGAAGCGTCTCTATTCTTGTCCGTCATAGACCTATTCGCTCAATAGAGGGATGGTGGGCCGCGGGGCGCGTCATGTTGTGCAAGATTGATCCGAGAGGAATCCGCGCCCCACGATCCGATCTTCGAACCAAGCTAGGCAAAGATTGTTCCCATTCGCTCTCTTTGTGCACATTTTGTAAGCGCTGGCCGGTCGAAGCGGCATTGGAAGGGCTGGGCAAGGCAGAGGATGTCAGACGACATGAGCAACAAAAATGACGCCCATAGGGTCTATCACCGCCCAGCTTGGTGAGCGGGTCACGAATCTTGGCCGCCGGCAAAACCGATCTTAAGACAGAGGGGCGATCCGGCTTCACGCGAGCGAAACGCAAGCCTCGATCGCGGCCTATCGACGAACCTTGCCGAGCGCAACAAGCCGCAATGGCGGGCGCTGCAGTGGCATTGATGTTCACTCCTAGGCTCGGCGGCCTGGCGCAACTGCCGATCCGCGAGGAGACCGCCGAGCTGAGGCTTCCCTCAATATCCTGGTGACAAGATGGTTACCAGCAGGAATTGGAGCGGCGAACCGCTCGATCGGCGGCGAATCGGGCCCGAGCCGGTCCAAATGTGAACGGCCTTCGCGATGCAGAGGCACCGCGGAAGGAGCGCGATCGCGTGTTTGACAGGTACGATCAACGGTACATAGATCAGCAGCGCCAGATGGACGAACTGGAACGCGCCCAAGGAAGCGTCTACAGCCCTCGGGATGTGGTTTGAACGATGGCGAGCGACTGGACCGGCTTGAGCGTTTGCGCTCAAACGATGGAGGCTGAACCCCGCCCGACTAGCGACTGCTCAACCTATCTTGGGCTAGTCTGTGAACGATTACGGCCAATGACTTTCTTATGTCGCCGCCGTCGATGCACCAAGGATCTGAAGAAATCATTTCCAGGGCTTGTTCGGCTACCTGCTTCGCGTCGGCGTTGCTTTTGAAATAGCGTCGTCCGATTTTCATCAGTTCGTCGTTGATTGGGAACGGGCGTTCCTGAAGCATGGTCGCCCTCCTTTTTTAGCAAGCGAGAGCGCGTAGGAACCCTCAGCCGTCAGCGCCTGCAGATAGATGGCTGTCGGTTTTGTGACGCTATGCTCCATAGGTAGTTGTGTCTATATCAGGCCGCTAGCGAAGGCTGTTGCGTACGGTGGCGCACCAAAGGGCGAAAAGAAGCCGGCGCAGGGAACTACGCTGCTGTGGTGAGGGTGCGACACAGACCAGAGGAGCTTGCCGCCCAAGGTGGTGACCGGCGATCGCAGCCAAAGCAGCGATGATAAGCGGCGGGCCGATGTTCGATGACAGGATCTCGCTTGTAAATCGAACCATGAGATGGCTCCAACTCACAAGAAATCGCCAGAGGCAAGGACGGGTCGGAATGACCTGGGCGCTGCTGTGGGGCGGCGAAAGGACACCTCGGGTTACTACTCACCCGCCCCTTCCTATATGGCCATTCAGGCGGATAGGGAAGTCACTTAACTGCCTGAAAAGACTGGTATTCCCGACTCGGCTGTGACCTTTGGAATCACCAACTTCTACCGCCTGGGAAATCCGCTTTGCAGACACCCTCATTATACCGGTCTGCATGTGGGCGCCAACGGCGCGGACTCGAAGCCCGATCATCCCGCGTCGTAGTCCCCCTCCGGCGATACGAAGGCTTCTCGATCCCTCGTCCGGGACGCGTTGACCTATTTCGACGCAATAGCCTCAACGCGCGTCAGATGCATGTGAAGGTCTGGCAAGATTTTGTTCGCTGTTTTCTTGAGCTCGCCATCCGGACCGTCTTTTGAGAAGCGATCGAAGAGTTCAACCGCCTGCTGATGGGCCGTGACCTGTGTCGACAGATAGGCCTGATCCAGGTTCTGCGGATCGGCACTTTGCAGAGCTTCGATTTTCTGACGATGTTCGCTATCGAGTTCCGACGGTAGCGCAATGCCGTCCTTTCTAGCTGCCTCGGCTAACAATGGCCCGGCTTTGCCATGATCCACCAGCATGTCCTGAGCGAACTGCCTGGCGTCGGTGGCTTTGCCTTTGGCGATCTCGATCTTGGCAGCTTCGATCTCGAACTGGTTCGAAAGCGCAGCCTTCATAGCGAAATCGGCGGCGTGCTCGGTCGCTGCGTCGTCGGCAGCCATTACCGGGATCGCCGAGATGATGATCAGTGTCGAAGCGAATAAGATCTTCATGGTGCTCTCAATCAATGGGACCTGTCGCTAACATGGGCGCGGGCCAGAAGTTCCCGACCTGTCGCATGAAGGTCGATGCGGTTGAGTGGGGAACATGCAGGGGCGACGAGGGTTCAAGGAGGTCATCAAGCAAGGAGACCACGTGATGGATTTGGGCGAACGACAGAAGGACGCAGAGCAGATTACCGAAAGTGCAACGCAGGCAAGACAGGGTCATCGAGGCCGTCCGGTTCTCGTCGTGCTCGTGAGCGCCCTTGCCCTTCGGCTGTAGCGTGGAGCGTCTCGGAGTTCTGGGGCGAAAGCATCGATAAAGATCCACAGGCAACCGCCTCGACAAAACCTGATCCTATCAATTCCCAGCCGAGTGGCCCCAACGCCTTTGACGACAACCCAGCAGTCGGCGCAGCCAGGCCACCGCAGGCCGGCGACCGCGACCCCACCCCCACGGGAAATGGCGGCGGCCCGACAATGGTGACACCACCGAGCGGGACCGAGAAGGTCCGTTGACGCGGACCTCCATGAGAAACTGGTCGCGGGACAGCAGGTGCTCAAAGGTGGCGAATTCGGAACGTTGCAGCTTGCGCTCCGATGTTTGGAGGTCGCCCGCCGCCGCAGCTGACCGCTATTTCCAGTGGCCGCTGAGAACGAGGTTCCGCGCGGGCGTTTGCATGGTGGTCGGGTCATAAGGGATTGGCCACCTCCGGCCACGCGCTTCGGAAGACGGCGTTTGGACTGCGTAGATCGCGAACGCCGTTCTCCGCGTGAGCGGGGCGCGAAACATTCAGCCTGGTCTAGACGCGAGAGCGGTTCTCTGCGGGACGGCTTCCGCCGTGATGGTGGCGCGAAGTGCAGCGAATGGCCAAGGCGGGTAGGTGAAGCAGAGCGAGCCTCTGAGCTTGGCTTTATCGTTGGCTAGAGCCGCTCCTCCCGCAAAAGCTTGGACAGTTCGGCGTTATCGCGAACGCCGAACTCAAACCAGTTAAAGAGTGCCCTCGCTGCTGCCTGTCCACGATCACTCGAGGTATCGCAATCACGTTCAGTACACCAATCGTCGAGGATGCGGTCCAGTTGCTGCAGTATCTCGTTCGTCAGCGGCTCTTTCGGCCAGTCGGTCTTACTCATAAGGGGTTCCTTATTGATCTGCTGCTTTGTGGCCGCTGAAGAATGCCATCGCGGCGGAGGCACCGGTGCAGGGTTAAGCGCAGGCGCGCGCAAAAGGTTTCCACACAATGTGGTGTGGCGAACTGTGGCGGGGAGCTGATCGCCTCTCGAGATAGGTTTTGGGACAATCGCACAGCATGGCGGGTCCCCGCTGACAAGGACTTTGCCACCCAGTCGAGACCTTTTTGGGTCTGGAGTCGCAAGACGGTCTCTTCAGCATTCCCTGGATCGGTCGACGCACGGCGGCACGACATTCGTCACCGGTCCCGCGCAAACGGGAAAAGCCGGAACAATCCTGTCCGATCGAGGTTGGTAGACATCCAAACAGCAGACAAAAGGGAGCAAGACCATGCCGGAAGATGTCAAATTTCCGCAGGATCATCCAACAACCCGTAGCACCACGGGAGGCCCTGATGCGCCAGGCTCCGCACAGCCGGCGCCGACGCTCGACGATCTGAAACAGAAGGTATCTGAAGATCTGAACCAGGCCAGGGACGCCGTCTCGGAAAGCAAGGCGACCGTCATGGGCAAAGTCGAGGAGACGGTCGTCGATCAAAAAAACTTTGCAGCACGGCAGGTCGGGGGCATCGCAAGTGCGCTCGAGAAAGTTGGCAACGAGCTGGAGAGCGGCGATCAACGCGATGTCGGGCGCTTTGCCAAGCGTATCGGTCGCGACATTCAGGCAATCGCCACCGACATGGAAGGAAGGGATCTCGGTGAGATCGCCGGCATGGCGGAAGATTTCGGTCGAAGAGAACCGGTCGCCTTTCTAGGCGCTGCAGCTTTAGTCGGTCTCGTCGCAAGCCGGTTTCTAACCGCCTCGGCAAAACGGTCGAGGACGCCGACTGCATCCGGTCAATCAGGAGGAAGCAACAATGGCTAAGGCAAATGAGAACACGCCGCTATCGGAATTGATTGGCGGTCTTCTCTCCGATGTCACGGGACTGCTGCGAAAGGAAATCGATCTGGCAAAGACCGAGGTTTCTGAAAAGGTCAAGAAGGCCCTGAGTGGCGCAGAGTTCCTGATGATCGGTCTCGTTCTGGCTATTGGTGCCGTCGGCGTGCTTCTCAGCGCGCTGGTAAGCGGGCTGGCAGTCGTAATCTCGCGATACGGTATCAGTGAGGTGAGCGCCAACGCGCTTGCAGCCGTCACCGTCGGCTTGGTCATCGGTGCAATCGCCTGGCTTCTCATCTCCAGGGGCATCACCGCCTTGCGAGGCACGCAGCTCACGCTCGACCGCACCACGGCATCTCTTCGTCGCGATGCCGAAATCGTTAAGGAGAAAGTGTAATGGCGCATTCTTCCGACAAATCTTCGGCCGATCTGCAACGCGAGATCGACACCGATCGCCAACGGATCGAAGCCCGTATCGACGCGATCCAGGAGCGCATGTCGCCCGGACAGCTCGTTGACGAGGTGATCGCCTATGCAAAGGGCAGTGGCGGCGCCGACTATATCACCAATCTTGGAAAAGCGGTTAAGGCCAATCCCTTGCCTGTCGCCTTGATGGGCGTCAGCCTGGCCTGGCTCGTAGCCAAGCAGGGAACGGCGTCGCAACAGACCCCAGCAGCCGTCGACCTGCCTCTCTATCCCGCCCGCGGAACGATCAGGCGGGTGGGGCCGCCGGAGGAGATTGGCGGGGTACGCTACAGCCATTTTACCGACGAGGCCGGAGAGCGGTTCAAGGCATTGACGGATGAAACGGGCCGGCGCGCCGGCGATTTTCTCGATTCGACCGGAAAGGCTTATCGCGGCTTCTCAGATGCCGCTGGCGAACGCGTGTCAGCCATTCGCGATGAAGCCGGCTCGATACTCGATGCCTCTCTCGGCTGGGCGTCCGATACGTGGAGCACCGTCAAGGACGCCGTTGGCGGCGCCGCGCAGTCAATTGGCGACGCCGCGGGATCGATATCGAGTACCGCAACATCCACGGGAACGGCGCTGCGAGAGCAATCGGGCCGATTGAACGATGCCATCCTCTCCCACTTCCGCGATCAGCCTCTCGTCGGTGGCGCTCTGGCATTTGCGGTCGGCGCCGCAATCGGGGCGGCGCTGCCACACTCACAGCAGGAGGACGAGGTTCTCGGCGAGGCGGCAGACGCAATCAAGGCGAAAGCTGCGACCCAGATTGATCAAGCCGTAGACCGAGGCAAAGAGGTTGCTTCGGATATGGTCGACAAAGCTGTATCGCTGACGGCCGACGTTCACGATGCCGCAAAGGACCGCGTTGGCGAGGAGATCAATGCTCTGAAAAACAAGGATGCCGCTCGATAGGGTGCGACAGTGTGCTGAAGCGCGATGTTCCGGCTCGCGCGTCAGCACGCTCATCCCTGGCACGCTGTTTTTCCGCGCGGACCTGTGCAATTGCCGCACTGGCACCGGGCAGTCCACGCAGCCAATTGACGAATCGGGTGCGACAGGGTCGCCAGCTGTGGGCGCCGACAAGCGTCTGCGGCCGGATTCGCTCCAGCTTTCAACAGGTCTGCGCGACCGAGACATCGTCGCTGGTAAAGCGATGATGGTTGCGGACCCCAGTCAGTTTGTATGAACCCCACCCAATAACTTCGCCGAGATGGAAGGAATGGAAGACGTCTCCGCCGTCTCTCCATGAAGAGGCCGTGCCATCAGTCGCCAATATTCAGCTTCCGGGACACCATAGGCTGGACCCGCAAGAACGGCGAGCTTGTTGCGATCGCGGATGACGATCTGATTTCGAGTTGATCTTATCATGCCGTCACCCTCCAGGATGTGAAGGGCGTCCGTCACAGACGATCTTCTGACGCCGAGCATCGTTGCGAGGTACTCGTGGGTCAGGTTGAAACTGAAGCCGCGAACGCGATCGTGCACCATGAGCAGCCAGCGCGCCAGACGCTGGCGAAGTTCAAACTTGCCGTTCGCAAGAGCAGTATAACTGACCTGGACAGCCAAGGCTCGCGCGAAGCGTGAGGCCAGAAGGCGGAGGTCTGGCATCTGTGCCGCGGCCTGACGAAAATCCTCCGCCGCCATCACCACCGCATAGCCCTCAATCTGCATGAGCAATTCGTAGGGCGTCTGGGGATCACCCACGGCAAGTCCGTAACCGGTCATGCCTTCATGACCGATAAGGCCGCTCTCGATCCGCGTTCCGTCCGGCGCAATAACAATGACCGAAGCGATGCAATCCAAAGGAAAATAGACACGTGAAACCGCCTGGTTCTGGAGCTCCATCAGTGATCCGCGCGGGACAAACACCTTTTGCATCAGCGGTGCCAGCGTGTTCAGTTGGTCAGCGGACAAGGCGCTAAGAAGGCGATTTTCGCGCGCCTCCTTTTGACTGACCGACTCTCGATAAGTTGCATTCAGCAATGCGGATGCCAGGGCATCATCTTCAAGCGGTTTTCGAAGAAGAATCTTGTCTCCGTGCCTGGCCGGAACGACTTGAGGGTCGTAGCCGGTTGCGAAAATAAACGGCAGCGCGAGCCTCTCCAGCTCGTCCGCTACCGGAAAAACCATCTCTCCGCCAAGATTGATATCGAGTATTGCCCCGGCAAGAAGCTCGGCGTCCTGGATTTCCCTCAAGGCGCTCCTTACGTCGGCGACCGGCCCGATCACATCGATGCCCATCGTGCCAAGACGCGAAGCGAGATCGGAGGCGATATAATAATCGTCCTCGACAATCAGAACACGTTTGCCGGAAAGGATCTGTGGCTGTTCCATCTCGCACTCGGTCCAAGTTGATGGTGGCGCCTACAACGCTTGCCGACCGCCAGCCGGCGCAGCTGCTCCCGAAATAAACGGTCGCAAAGGCGAGGAAGTTCCGTAATTCTGCACGTATTGATTGGGGCTCTTGGGGCCCCTTTCGTCACTGCTAGGCCCCGATTGCCGGTTGCAAAAACGATCCGCTCTCCTCCGAGTGGATCACACCGAAGCGCTTCCCGATAGAATTATCGTCCACAAAGATCATAAAGCTACCGTGCTTCTCCAGTCGGCCAGGCCGGTCAATCCGGACGCTTACGGAGGATGGTGGCAGCGATGTGCGGGGGCGCCGAACTTAGGGGCACCCGTGACGGCCAGGGGAGGTGCCTTCGACCGATAGCCGGAACGGCTCTAGAGGCGCGTTGGCATTGCGCACTGGCAGACATCAAGGGGCGAGTGTTGATCGGAGATGCTGTTGCCGGGGGGGCCGCTTCAAGCCTTGTTGGAAAATCGATCGCTGTGAGGGGAACCTTGCGGGCATGGTGCTGTTTGGGGGGCGGTCTATCCGGGGGGCATGATTGCGTGAGTGAGCCCACTGGAGGTGATTAATGCGACGAGTTTTCATTGTAGGCATTCTGACCGGCCTTTCCTGTGCGACATATGCCCATCAAGCACCGTCCGGCTTCCAATACGCCCCCTACTGCTGCAATGGCGACGGCGAGAGCGGGGATTGCCAGCCGATCCCGTCGGAGGATGTCAAGATCAACGGTGCCAACTATGAGATCGCACTCAAACCAGGAGACCATCGAATGGCGACCCGCCTGCACCTATTTTCCGTTCCCCAAGCGAAGGCGATGATGTCTGTGGATGGCTTCTATCACCTCTGCCTCTTTCTCAATGAAGATGTCGTACGTTGCTTTTACGCGCCTCAAATGAACTTCTGAAACCCCCGAGACCCGTGGTCTCATGAAGACAAAGCGAAAGAGGATCGGCCGCTCATCCGTGTCTATGGCGTTGCGCCCGGCCCCATCTTGAACCCGCGGCAAGTCAGCGGAGGGCAACGATGGAGAAGCCCGTGACTTTCGGCTCCGACACGCCGATGGGCCCAGCCGGCCGGAGTGGCTAGCCTCGCCAGGCGGCGTAGGCGCGTCGGGCTAGAAACCATCACGTTAGCCGGATGACGTCCCGGAACCGGATCGTAGCGACGAGCCTACCGGCTTCGTCCGTGATCTCGAAGCGCATTCCGTCAATATGTTCTTCCTGCAGTATCATTTCGGCTACCATTTCTCTGGCCGAGCGACGCGCTTCCGATCGCGCGGCCTCGAGCGAGGGCAGGTCCATGCCATCTTGATCAACATCCTCGATGTTTTTTGATCGAATATTGAAGAAAAACAGCATTTTCGGCTCCTTGCCTGCAAAACGGCAGACACCTCAACTGGTTCCCCTCCGCTCTGCAAGAACTCACCGCGTGTCGCAAACACCCTCCCATCTTTTGTCTATTGGGCAGCCGAGCTGGCGCCAACGGTGAGGCGCTGATCACGATGCTGATCGGGGACTTTATTGGACGCTGGGCGAGGCGCGTCAACGCGCTACCTCCAACCCGAGTACACCAACGGGATCGACTGGCCTGGTTCGATTCCCTGGTTCGAACAAGAAGCATCAGGTGTCCGGCAACATGCCTTAGCGGTATTTGCAGGAAACGAACCGGCAAACGCCGTCCTTGGCATGGTCAAGATCATTGTGCCTGTTTGTAGCAAGCGTGACCCCCCGTTCCATGGAACGGCGCACACGATTTCGTCGATTGACCGGCAATCATGACGATAAGATTAGTCTTCCGCAGAACTCTCGGGTCCGTTCTGCGTTTTCAAGATCAAAGCGGGGTGTCAAGGATGCGCGTGCTGATCGTCGAGGATGAGCTGGAAATTGCCGTTGTGATCGAGGACGTTGCCCTTAAGCTCGGGTTCGACGTGATTGGACTTGCGAAAAATGCAGCCGAGGCCATTCAGATGGCGGGCGATGCGGATATCGCAGTCGTTGACGTCCGCCTCGCCGACGGCTTGTCAGGTCCACAAATTGCGCAGGAGCTAGTCAGCCGCTACGGTGTTGGTGTGGTCTTCCTGACTGGTAATCCGGAACTGGTTCCAACCGACCTTCGCATATCCGTCGTGACGAAATCGCCGGATCCAGGCGCTATCGCGAAAGCCTTGAGCGATGCTGCAGCGTCACGGCGGTCGCGATCAAATCTTAGATCTTAAATAAAGATTTCTTGAGCATGTTGTCTGCTACCGTACAGAACATTCAAACGGCGAAATCCCGGAACACTTCATAATCTTTCGTCAATACTGCCATGGTCTATTTCCCCTAAATTCATGGGGAGCAATATGCTGGCAATCCTTCGTTTCTTGATCCTCGTTTTTTTTGTGCCTGTTGCAGCGATCGCGGCGGACGAGGATTGGCGTGTCGCCAAAACCTCGGGCCAAGTCAGGTACACGCTCGACCGCGCGACCTGGGTTGATCTGCATGCTGGCGACGCCGTTCCCAACGCGGCGTGGATACTGACGGGGCCTCGGGGCCGCGCGCAGCTCGTCCGTGGCGTTGAAAGCATAGGTTTCCAACCGGGCACGATGGCTTCGATCACCACGACCTCGGGCTTCTTCTCCAGGAAGACACAGGTCGTCCAGCAGGTTGGCGCGCTGGATCTGGAGATTGAAAAGCGCAGCCAGCCTCATACCATGGTGCAAACCCCCTTTCTTGCGGCAGTGGTGAAGGGCACAATATTCCATGTCAGCGTTGGCAAGACGAAGGCTTCGGTATCCGTGGATCGAGGGCTTGTGCAGGTCACGTCTTTTGCCAGCGGCCAGCGATCGAACGTCGGGCCTCGCCAGAGTGCAACAGTCGACAGAGCACGCGGTATGACGGTAGCAGGTCAGGCTTCCGCTCCGTCGGTGACTTCGGTTGCACCGTCTGTCGCCCTGGTCCCGGCTGTCGGAGCTGCAAAGCTCTCCGGTAAGGCGGCAAAGGAAGCAAAAAACAGCGTGTCCAGCGCGGATGCGACGTCCGAGGCACCCGCCGGCAATGGCAAAGGCAAAGGTGATAGTCGTGCCAGCGGAAATGACGGCCGCAGTTCCAGCAGCGGCAATGGAGGCGGCAACAGCAATAGCGGCGGCAATGGCAGCGGTCATCGCGGTGGCAGCGGCAATTCCGGCAATGGCAACGGACATAGCGGCGGCAGCGGCAGTTCCAGCAGCGGCAACGGAAATAGCGGCGGCAGCGGCGGCAATTCCGGCAATGGCAATGGCGGCGGCCAAGCCAACGGCGGCAAGGGAGCGAGCGGCAACAACGGCAGCGGCAACAATGGACATGGCCAGGGCGGCGGCAACAGTGGAAAGGGAAACAACGGCAACGGAAATGGGCAGGGCAAGAACAAGTGAGAGCGATCGCGTGCTTGCGGTGGCTAAACGTCTTGCCTATCTCCGGTACGTCTGTCTTGCGGGCCGCCGTCGTGCTCATGATGCTGGCCCTGCCGCTGGCCGCTCCCAGCATCACGCCGCTTAAACAGATCAATGACAATCTCATTGCCGAGCGTTTTCGCTGGGCACCGCGTCACGCGAGCGGAAAGATCGTCTTCATTGCTATCGATAAGCGCAGCCTCGACGCAGTCGGCGTCTGGCCTTGGCCGCGAAGCACCTACGCAAAGCTGCTCGACAACTTGGCCGCTGCTCAGGCCAAAGACATCTTCTTGGACATCGACTTCTCGAGCCCCTCGGTCGGGGAGGAGGATCGGGCCCTCGCATTGGCACTCTCCAATGCGGGCGGGGTCCTATTGCCGGTTTTCCGCCAGCAGCTCGCAGCGGGCTCAGCACAGACGACATTCTCCAAGCCGATCCCCGATTTCCTTCAGGCCGCGTGGCCCGTACTCGCCAACGTTTACCTTGATGCCGACGGCTCGGTCCGTGGGTTCGACCTTGGTGGGCAGCTGGACGGCAGTCCAACTTCATCAGGCGCTGTCGCTTTGGCGGGTCGCTCGGACACGTCCGGAACCCTGCCGATCGATTATTCGATCGCACCTGATACCATTCCGAGCTACTCTCTTTCGGACGTGCTCAATGGCAGGGTCGCGGAAGCGCAGCTCAAAGGGCGAGCCGTCATCGTTGGCGCTTCTGCCGCCGAACTCAAGGATTTTTTCTCCGTACCGGTATACGGGACGCTTCCCGGTCCGCTCATTCATGTTCTCGCTGCCGAAACGCTGCTGCAGAACCGGATCCTGGCCCATCCTGACGCAATGCCTTTGGAGCTTCTGCTCGCTGCGGTTTTGATCGCCGTTATCTTGGCGACGCGCTTTGTGTCCATGATCGTCATCACAGGCCTCGCCGGTATCGTGCTCGTTTCAACAGAAGTCGTCGCATTCCGCCTCCAGACCGATGCCGGCTTGCTCGTGGGGACGGCAGAGTGCTGGGTACTTGTCGGGCTGGCTTGGGTGCTGGCCCTCAACGAGCGGGTCGACCTCAGCCGGATGCTTGCCCTGCTGGCAAACAGCGAAAGCAGGAATGCCCGATCGCTGATGCGGTCCATCATTGCCGGCAGTTCGGACGGCGTTATCGCTTTCGACAGCGCGCTTAGGGTTGTGGAAATCAACCAATCTGCGAATTCATGCCTCGGTATAGAAAAACACGCGTTTCTTCCCGACAGCCTCGATCCTGTCACGGCCGCCGCGCTTGGAGATTTGCTTCTGCGGCGCGACAAGGAGCCAGACAAGGTCCAATCCGCAGGCGTCGAATTTCGCCGACACACGGGCGATGGAGATGCGTTTTTCGAGGCTTCGATAACCGTTTCTCCCATCGACATGTCTCCTACGAAGCGAGCATCGTCCTTTGCCGGATGCGCAATCATTCGCGACATCACCGCCAGGAAGCGCTACGAAGATAATCTGAAGAGGCTTGCTGAGCGCGACGAGCTGACGGGGCTCCTGAACCGTCGCGAATTTCTGGCGCGCCTGACAGGTGCTGACGGAACTATTGCGGTCATCGACGTCGAACGCTTCTCGACGATCTGCGCAACCCTTGGGCGCAATGTCGGTGATGCCCTTCTGAACGCCGTTGCCTCCAGGCTTGCGTCAACTTTCCGGGAGGCTCCGCTGGCGCGGATCGATGGCGATCTCTTTGCCGTTTTTCTTGCAGGAACGGAGACACCGGCCGCGCAAGTCGAATGCGTTCTCGGCCTGTTCGAAGAAGCGATCGTACTTGACGCCCTGTCCCTGACGGTTGCGGTCAGGCTCGGGCTGGCCCGATCGATAGCCGACGATCCGGTGGCGGCATTGCATGCAGCAGAATCCGCGCTGCACGCAACAAAGCAAGCAGCCGGTCGTTGGTCCGAATTTGACCCGGCAACCGCCTTGCGACAGCTGCGTTCACGTCGGCTGGAGATCGAGATGCGCGATGCGCTGAGGAAACGAGAATTTTTCCTGCTCTTCCAGTCGCAGGTCGACCTGGCAAGCGGAGAGTTCGTCGGCGCAGAAGCGCTGCTTCGGTGGCAGCATCCAGAACTTGGAGCGATCTCGCCTGCGGAATTCATTCCCATTGCCGAATCCTCTGGTCTGATCTGCGAGATCGGCCGCTGGGTTCTGATGGAAGCTTGTGCAGAGGCGGCGAGATGGTCGGCCGGAATTATTTCGGTCAACGCCTCATCGATCCAATTCGAGCGTTCAGACATGGCCGCGGAGATCGAGGCGGCACTGACGTCGAGCGGTCTACCGGCATCGCGCCTCTGTGTGGAACTGACGGAGTCAGCCTTTATTGGCGATGGCGGGCGCTCCAGGACGAAGATGGCCGCCATCCGGCAGACCGGTGTGCGGATCGCGCTTGACGATTTCGGAACCGGCTATTCCTCCATGCGCTATCTCGCCGACCTGCCGCTCGACAAGCTGAAGATCGATCAGTCCTTTGTCCGAAGAATGACCGCGGAGGCTGGGGTCCTGGAAATCGTCAAGGCGATCATGTCGATGGCGCATGGCTTGGGTCTGGATATCATCGCCGAAGGAATTGAAGGGAAGAACGAGCTGGATGTGCTTCGTCAACTCGGATGTAGAACAGGGCAAGGCTATTTCTTCGCAAAACCGCAATTTTCAGATCAAATGCTGAGGCAATACGGTCTATCTCGTGCGTCATAGGTTTCAGCCTGAAGCTTCTCAGGTGGTGCCAACCACGCTTCGAAAACCGCGAACTGATGAACGTGCACGTGAACTTTGGCTGGGCGTGACCAGGTGGCAGCACCGCCTGTCACTATCTCTCACGCCAGCCGTCACAAACGCTGATCATAAGGCCAATTTCGTCAACTGATCTAGCCGCCTAAGAGCACGCTTTTCGCGAAGTTTCGGCTGCGAGCTTGGAGGATCAGCTCAAGGCACGCGGCTACCGTTGAGCCGGTGGCAATGACAGAAGCCGAAGGCCTGGTGGATCGATCTTGCAGAAGCCAGGCTCGAAGAGCAGCAGCATATCTTCGCTCCGAGATCTATTGCTGGGGCGAGGCCGATCCGCTGTCGAGGAGGCTTACCGCGTTCGATCCTTTCAAGGCCTGGCCGCTTTCGCAGTGGACCGGGACATTGTGGTCTGACATTCCTCTATGCGCGCAAGGATCGAAAATTCCTCGGGCATCTTGTGTTGGTCTGATCCGACCAATGCAAGCGTCCAATATTCGCGATCCTCGCCAAAGACGGTCGAAACCTGAACGACAACTGGTTGCGCCTCCGGTTGTCTGGCGACAGCCCAGTAATAGGCGCCGGGTTCCAACCCAATCATTTTATTGGTCCTCATTTATTGATCGGCCAAAAGCGATCCGTTGTGTGAGAGAGGCCAAGATGATGGTTCGACCTCTGTCAAGAGGAGACCACGATTCGGGTCGCGCGCCAGCATTTGTCCGCTGGCGTACGGTGGCGCTCCGATTGAAGAAAAAAAGCTGCCTCCAGAATACGAGCGTGCCAATTTTCATCGGTTCGTTAAATTCCTGTGACAAGCGAGCGAGGACCGATATGACGGGGGAACCAATGACAAGGCGCTGGACCGAAAGCTGTAGCCCGATTGCCGCCACGCAGCGTGATGTCGATAAAGCGGGGGCGATCAACGCGCTTCTCGTTCGACCGATCAACGTCTTGCCGCAGAAGGCTGGTGATCCCATCCGACCCTTTGCGCGGGGTATCTTCGAGAACATCCGGCCTCTACTGAAGCCAGAGGTCGGCGTGACGAAGCTGAGACGGGCAACCGCAGTCTATGTCCGGCTGAAGCGCTACTATTTTGCGAGCGCCCAGCCCGACGCGATGCGACATGATCTGGAAGGCGCCGTCGTTGAAGCAGTGTCCGAGGCTGATCGCCTAGAAGCGCAACGCCGCTTTCTCGAAATGAAACAGGGCGGGCTTGCGGTCGAGAAAACGCCAGACCCTGAGCCCCCACAACCAACCAAGAACGAGCTCATCAGGGCCGCCCTTCTTAAGCGCCGTTCTTCGCCCTCGAAATAGACGGCTGCCAAGACGGATCGAATCTTAAGGAACAAGCGAAAGGATGCAGATCGATCCTCCACTTCGGTGGAATGACGAACTGATCCATCGGCCATGGCGGTGCGCCTTGATCGGTCGCCAACGGGCGGCTCCTCCACTAGTACGCTCGGCCACGGCGCCGCCATCTTGTCGGCAGCCGGACGAAGGTTATTCAAAACCGATGAAGCGCACCGTGCATTCTCCATAGGAATGAATGATGCGAAAGAGGCCGCTCGCCGCATTGGTATTGATGTGCTTTTGCGGCGTGTGCACGACGATGCGAAGATGTGCTTTCCTCGGCCGGTCCGTTACATAGGACATCTGCCCTTCTTCACTGACCAGCACGTCGAAGATTTCGGGCGCATCTGCCCCTTGCCTGAAAATCTCGATCAGCATAGCGCCTCGCCCCTACTGTGTCACGGAGGGGAGGTTAGCCGACTTTCGGTCAGGTTGAATCACCCTAATCCCTACCCTTTTGGGGGGGCGGGACCTACCCCCGCAGGCTGTGAATAAGACCTACCATCAGCCACCGCCGGTTCTCGTTCGCCGAAGTCGACATTGGCAAGATAGCTCCTTTCGCCCCTCACGGCCCCTGTTCCGGTTGGCAGCGTCACCGTTCTGCGTAGGCAAGCGCAATCAAGGCCATGACAAGTGGCCTTCGCTCCTGCACCGAAAAAAGCGATGCCCTGGCGCCGAGCTCCCTCCAAATGATGTTGCACTATGCGGCAACAGCATCCAGCGCTTTTCAACGCCGCAACTCAGAAGCGGAGGTCTTCCGTTATCGCATGGATGGAAGGCGTGCGTTTCTTCGCCGCCATCAAGAGGTCGAGTTCGATCGACGACGGGCCGAAACGCTCAAAAATGGCCTTGGCGCTCTCTCGGTCGAGAGCATATTTTTGTTCAAATTCTTCGAGGGAATAGGGCTGGCCGCGCACAGGGCGCTTGCGCTCGGATGTCGTCGCCACGGTCATTCAAAACTCCACAGTTTATTGGGGGCGTAATGGAACAGCTTCTTGATTGTTCCGCCCCCGCGACGTGATCGGTCGCACGGAGAATCCCAGGTTTGCGCGGTCAGGGAGGAAGATGCAAGAGAAGGCCACGATGATCGACGCCGCGTCTTCCAAGTCGGCAGAAGAACGAGCCTTCGTGTTCTTAAACCAACCCTAAGCCGGCCGGCCCCGCGGGAAAGTACCCCCGCGGTTTGATCGAAGTCTAGCCGTGCGCTCCGCTGACCAGAGAATGCTGGAACTTGGTTATCGGCATTCCTCCTCCAACGTGCCATCGGCCTTCCGTTCACGCCACTCTCGCGTTCCCTGCTGCGGGCATTCTGCCTTTGGGGGGCGCACGACAGTGACGCTACCTGTTTCGACTGGGTCGATCGGGATTGAGATCCCACCCTGATCATAATCCTGCCGGTAGCGGTCGGTGCCTGGCGGCATGCCACCGAAGCGGCCACTGGAGTCCATGTCGCCGAACGTCTGGGCGAGCGCGGGAACGGCCCCGGAGGCGGTGAGAATGATCGAGATAGCTGCGATGAACCTGCGCATAACGGTCTTCCTTTTTTGCTTGCTCGACTAGAGAAATCGCCGTCGGCCGTGCTTGTTCCAGGCGCGTGCTCTGCTGCTGCACATATTGGACCTGATAGACATACCTGGTGCCCGCGCGGGTCTTCGTCACTGTCGCCGCTTTGTCCCACGTCCGGCATCTCAAATCGCCTTCCGCAGCGGTCTTGAACGAAAGCCTATGGGTTGCTGGGGTTAGAAAAAGAGGCCGTAAGTTTGTTCAAGGTGATTGAGGGCGGACTTTATGGCGCGGCGGCACTTTATGCCGGGGCCGACCAAGTTTCGAAGCTTCGTGTGGAAGGGCAAAGGCGTTTGCAACAAGCCGATCTCGAAGGCTTCGAGGCTCGCGAACGTGTGACGGGCATTGCTATCCCCTCATCCGTGGGGTTCTTCAAACTTCAGATCGGTATTGCAATCCATTTCTCTGTCGCAGTTGTCGCCACTACCGGCCCGATTATATGACCGACCACTATTGGCCGTCGTGCGTCAACAGGTCTGCCATCGCCTGAAAAGCCCCTTGGTATCAGGCGCTTTTAGCGTTGCCGCTGGCGTCGGCGGCCGTCTCGACGAGCGCGTGAGTTTCTTGTCTGTTGCTTCCTCTTCGTCAAGTTGGCTTTGCGCAGCGGAACGGCGCCCTTCAGACCGACCTGTTTGCCCAGGCATTCAGCGTGCCGTGACAGGCGATCTCGTCATGCTTGACCGAATGGGCGGAGCAGATCAGCCCTGTGGCGGAAATCAGGGGCACTAAATCACCGCCGGCAGCCAAACGTGTCGGCGACCATGACAAAGTGCCCCTCTTTTTTGTGATCTGGTTTTCCTGGGCTGCGTAACATTCGCATGAACACATATCTGCGGATTGGATCCCGTCGAGCTTACTGCGCCAAGGCAATCGTGCGGCCAAAGCTGGGCAGGGAGCGAAAGGCCAGAGCTTTGGAGGATGAGAGGCTTGCTCTCGGCGCGGACCAGATGATTGGTTTGATGTCGGCGATAGCGAACTCGCGTGATGTTGGCGCATTCGAAATCCTATACGGGCATTTCTATCCGCGAGTGCGTTCTTACATGATGCGGATGACGAAGGGTGATCGCGTTCTGGCCGAGGAATTGGCTCAGGAGACTATGATGCGCGTTTGGCACAAGGCTGCGCTCTTCGATGCCGCCAAGGCGCAGGCGTCGACGTGGATCTACACGATTGCAAGAAACCAGATGATTGACTCTGTTCGTAGAGGCACGCGACCGGCGTTCGACGAGAACGATCCAGCTCTCGTGCCGGATGAGCTTGAAACGGCAGACGCGAAGATCGAGCGAGAGCAGGACGCGGCAGCATTGAACCGCGCAATGATTGCCCTGAGCGGTAAGCACATGGAGGTTTTGCGGATGTCGTTCTTCGACGGTCTCACGCATTCGATGATAGCTGACAGACTAAACCTCCCTATTGGAACAGTGAAATCGAGGATCCGACTTGCATGCGAGAAACTACGCCTAGCGCTTCAGGAACAAGCCAAATGATTGCACATCATCTCGATGGTGACATGCTGATGCAATACTGCGCGGGCACCCTTGCCGAGGGATGGAGTGTTGCCGTCGCTACCCATCTCGCCTTATGCCCCGCATGCCGATCAGAAATGCGGACGCTCGAAAGCGTGGGGGGGTACTTTCTTGAACGCGAAAATGCGGAAAGAGACGATGTCACTGAAAGCTGGCGTCGTGTCAAGGACAAGATCGAGGCAGGACACATGGAAAAAGCCGTTCGAATGAAAAAGCGTTCCTCGTCCGATCTTACCTACCCGGAACCGCTCAGAACCTATATCGACGCTGCAGGTGGCTTAAGGTGGCGCTCACTCGGCCGGGGTGCCGCGCAAATGATAATTCCGATCGGGGACAAAACGACGTCAGTTAGATTGCTTAAGATCCCCGCCGGTCAGCCGGTCCCGGAGCATTCGCACGGCGGGCTGGAACTCACGCTTGTCCTCGATGGGAGCTTTAGCGACGAAATCTCGACTTTTGGAAGAGGGGACATAGAGATCGCTGACGGCAATCTAACGCATCAGCCGAGAGCCAACCCTGGGAGAGACTGCATTTGTCTCGCCGTCACCGATGCCCCGCTCCGATTCAAGAGCAGATTGTTGCGGCTCATACAGCCATTGCTGGGGATCTGACTTCTGACCAGGAGAGACGCTCGTCGCTCCTGCTGATCCAAAAACGCTAGGTTGAAATGTCTCGGCATAAATCGCGAATACCTGACCAAGTATAAATTACATCTGATCGAAACTTATAACCCGCCCTTCCTCAGTTGAGCCGTCGACCTCGCCGCCCAAAAAAATGGCGCCCACGCCCGCGATCTGGAAAGCGTCGACGGTCGCTCCTATCTCATGCTCCATAGGAACTAAGGGACGTCATCATGCCAGAACCCATCGATCGTCTGGAAGAAAGTCCTCTTGCCGAGATCCTGCCCCCGGCGAGACTCTCGAACCGCGGAACCGTCCTCTGCGATTGCTGCCGTCAAAGAAAGAGCATGTGCGACTTCGACGAGGATGGTTTCGGCATCTGTTCAGAATGTTTCTGCTCCGACGTAGCCCCGATGGATCTCATGGCTCGGTTCCGAGACGACTAGCTGATTCTTCCGAGCGCGTACCTACGCTGAGATAAGCCGTGTTCTTCATCGCAGCTGGTCATCGCTCCTGATTGAGCAATCAAGGGCTCGGTGCGCCAGCGTACTCAAATGCGTGCGACCTTCCTAAAAGCTGCCCTATCGCGTAGAAATGTCGTCATCATCAGCATACGGAGATCGTAGGCGCTGAAGGCTAAGTGTTTGTGGGTGCACCCCTCGACCCGAAAATGAACGGGTATATCGTGCTTCACTTCCGAAATCGTTCTGCTCAAGCATTTCAAGAATTGGCCCGACGTTATGTGACAGCAGACCAGGGGACGGAGCGGCTTGCCGAACGCGCGCTCCAGGTCCTCTCCGATAATCCTTCGCTCCTCGATGGGCGCGACGTAACAGGGCAATGGTTGCGCTGGTTCACGAGCTTGCTCAGGAACAGCTCCAAATAACTGGCATCCTGTCAAGATGCGCGAACGGGGACGCCACTTAAGAGCCCTGAACGAACCCTCATCTGCCGTGCGGGTGCAGCGGTCCAAGTTTGCGTTTGGCACGATATGAGCAAAAAAAGAGGGACGGCATGGTTGTTGCAACGACAAATTTCGAAGACACCATGTATGGCATCGAGGCGAATCTGTTGGTTCTGCGAGCTGCCTCGGCTTTAACGGCTGCAGGTATTCCGATAACGCGCCGAAGTATTGAAGAATATATGGGCCGATATTTTTCGAGGGATCTGGTAGACAAGCACCGGGTCGAGATCAATTTCATTATTGTTGACATCCTTGCGAGTGTTAAAGACCTCGACAAAGGATTCGCCTGGAATATGGATGGCTGACGCTATGAATGGTCGCTGCCCGCGTCATTCGGCGTCTCGCCTGTTTTGGTCAGCACATGTGACGATGCCTATATCCGCTCGACAATCGAAGTGTCGCCGGTCTCCTCATGATAACGAGGCATCGGAGACGAGCAGCTTTGCGCGCGATCATTCCTAAGCGTGCCGCTGATCCTGGGGCTGCATGCTATTTTGCGGCCTGAGCTGACTTGTATCCGGTGCGGGTGTCCTGGATGCTTTCAGTCTTTCTCTCAGCAACAATAGCAATATCCCGGATGCAATGAAGCCCTGTAGGGACAAGTAGGCGCAGAAGATCCACCAGAACATGTTTCACCCATCTTCAAACTCGGCAAATGTGAGATAGGACAGCGGATGTTGAGAAAAACAGGGACCAAAGTCTGATGCTGTGGCCGGAAACGGATGGCGATCACGGAGCGTGGTCAGGGCGGTGAGTCAAGCAGAATGGAGCTCACTGCTAGCGCACAGTGATGATAGCAAGCGAACAGCACGGCTTTGTTGCCTGCAGACAATGCCGACCGAAAAAGTGCAGAACGGCCACGGCGATGGCTCCTGCAACTCAACGCACCATGACCCAGTCGCAAACGGTTCGGCCGGACGCGACCACTAAGCAGAAGTTGTCACGACAGTCCTTTCAGGGCGCTGGAGAACGCCGCTAGGCCGATCGACGCCTGCGTCGCCGCAGGCCCCTGCCTCAACGTAACGGATATCGCTCGCCTTGCGATTCGCGCGAAAGGCTCAGCGCCAAGCTAAGCCGTTCATCGTCGAGACAAGGCAGAGCAGGAAGTGGAGTGCACCGCTCGCAAATATTCGGTCTGGGGCGATCTGGATCTGTTGCAGAAAAACTTCGTGGTGCGCGCGGTAGGGCGTGTTATCGCATCTCACTCACGGAAATCAGGGCATAGCGCCTCCCTTATTGCCATCCGGATTCCCGGCGACTCATCACTACTCACCAAGCGCGGTCATCCGCGTCAAAGGCACATTCCCTTTCCGCTTCAGCCGGCTGTCGCAGAATAATGCTCCCATCAGGAAGGCAAGTGTTGGAACCACTTGGCGCGGCGCCACCAAATCTTCCGGAGCCGTGCACGTTGTACAACGTTGAATATCGTCGCGAATCACGGCTTGGACATTGCGATGCAGGTCACTCTATATCGTCTGAACAACCAGCGGAGCCGATCGAGCCTTGCAAGCGATCGTTGCTTGCCACCTCTTAACAGGAACGAGCGTACTAGATCCCTTGTGGCAGATAACGCTACGTTTTGGTTCGACTTTCGGATGTCGTCAGCATGTGTATCGGAAGCGATAATCTCCGCGTTCAAAACATTATAACCTGGGAACAGCGTTATCACCTCCTCCGGTGTGGGGCGATAAAGCGTGTCAATTGGATCAAGATGATAAGGGTAATCAAAAGGCACCGTAACAATCATGAGGCCGCCCGGAGCAAGGAGACTATCGCAAATTTGGGCGAAGCCGGCTACGTCCACAACATGCTCGAAAATATTGCAGACCATAACTGTCTTGGCGCCTACGGCGCCTAAGCGCCGTTGTACGTCTTTGTCAAAAATATCCCCCGCAATGTCCACGCCGTCGGCGCCGAAAAGGTCGGAAGTTACGATAGTAACTCCGCGGTGCTCCAAGCGCTGATGGATATACTTGGCGATGTGGGGCTTAGTTATCTCTCTAAAAGTTCTGGATGTAGTTCCCAATTCCAATACCGGAGAGATTTCATCAGCTTTTTGACTTGATAGTACTTTCCCCACCCACTCCGCTTCTTGTGATCTCACTGTTTCTTCCCTCAATCAGAGATTGATAAGGTCATGATAGTGCCGCCTTCTAACTTAAGGTACTGCCACAGCGCCACTTCAATACAGCGTGTGTGAATCAGGTTGATCAATCGAATGCAAGAATTCCAGCCGTCACCCCACACTGGAGATTTTGCGATTTCGAATACAATTACCATCACGAGACACATAATTTGTAGGGAGTAGAGCGAATGCAAGGCGGACTACCTAGGCGACGAAATCAGCATCAGTTTAGAAGTCAATCGCGACCCACAGGTGAGACGAGTTTGTATTGCCGTAGCAAGAGGTGTTTACTGCAAATATCGGAAATCCTGCCCAAACTTTATTTTTGGGCCGGCGGTGAGCATCACGGTAAGCTTTCAGCTCTGTCAATCATGACACAGATTTAGGCATTCAGGGCACATATCACCGACCGACGCCGCACCCCTGATGCTGCCTCTCCATGTGTTTTACTAATATCTAAAAAAATTTTTGGTTGCAAATCAAAAATTTCCGGTTGAGTGCCTTCTAGAATCCATATAAAAGTATTCTTGAATACTTTTTTTGGAATAGAAAAATTGAGCGATAGAGTATTTAGCAACTTGATCGTCTTGATTGCGTCGCGGCTTGCGACAATAGTCGTTTCAATACTGTCTATTGCTATCCTCGCGCGCTTTGTGAGCCCAGAAGGCTTTGGATATCTCGCGTCGACAACTATAACTTTGGGACTTGCCAATGCCCTCTTCGACGGCGCGTTCGGTATAGGACTTGTTCGCAGGGTGAACGTCGATAGGAGCCACATCAGTTCAACACTTGGTGCTGCGATCGCTTTGGCTCTACTGATAGTCGGACTGCTGAACGTTTTTGCTCCGACAATAGAGGGCTTTTACCGCTTCGCCGGACTAGGAAAGGTTATACAATTTTCCTCGGCGCTCGTAGTATTCAAAGCAATCTTCGCGGTATCCGACGCGATCCTGCAAAGAGAGCGGCAGTATAAGCGGATCGGAATGATAGCGCTCGTTTCAAATGTGGGTGGACAATTACTGATATCCGTGCCGTTAGCGATCGCAGGTTTTGACTACTGGGCACTGGTGACGGGCCTGCTAGCAACTGGCGCCATCGAGGCATCGCTCTCAAACTATTACGCCAGGGTAGGATTAAGTCTAAGATTCGATAGATCCTCGCTCGATGAGTTTCGTGATGGTGGCGGGCTTTTTGGACTGACCCAACTGCTCAGCTGGGCATCGTTGTCGGGGTCTAATATCGTTGCCGGATATACATTGGGCGCGACAGCACTTGGCCTTTACTCACGGTCTTGGAAGCTGCTCGATGTCGTAGTCTCAGCGACAGGAACGCCGATGCAAAAGGTGTTTATGCCGGTGTTTGCCAGCCTCCGACATGATCAGGATAGGGCAAGAATTGAGTTTCTTAGCGCGATGGGCACGCTATTGCCATCGTTCGCGATCATCGGAACCCTTGTGGCCCTACATTCAAACTTCATCGTGATAGTCCTTCTCGGGAAGGACTGGCTGCAGGCGGTAAACGTTGTAAGTGTTCTCTTTTCGGTCCTATTTGCCAGACTGTCCTATAAACTCTGTGAAGGAGTGATAGTCGGATTTGGAAAAGCCCGCGTCTCAGCAACTCTCCAAACGATTTACGGTTTAACCATGGTTACCGGTACATGGGCGGGCTCAAGGTACGGTGTGATCGGGATCGCTTGGGGCGCCTCCATCGCCATATTGGTATTCTATTGTCTCACTTTATTCTTCGCGGCACAGCTTTTGGCGTGCGGGTTCATCGACATCCTGAAGTTGCATATGCGTGCAATAATCTTTCCCATCGCCGCGCTTGTCACACATCTGACGCTTGAACGAGCCATCCCCTCCGATGTTCATGTGTGGCAAGAACTCCTCTTCTGTACGACGGAGGGAGGCGTGTTGACGGCAATATTCATCCTGTTGCCCGGAACTGTCATAGGACCGGAACTGGCGCGCATCCGACGGAAGGTTTTCGCTAAGGCTCAGAGGTTACGGGCCTGAACCGGCGTGTGGTCTGGTATAGCAACGCCGAGCGGCTCAATGCGCGCCCTCGCTGGTCTTTGACACCAATCATCACGACATCTTCGGTGATGATGACGATGGCTGAAGCGAGTTCCGAATCTGGCGCACCGCAACCAGAAAGGCGTTGGGGGAGGCGGTGAATTGCTGACTTCTTTGGAGAAGAAGTCACGCTCATAAACCTAGTGCCGACTTGACGAGACAACGAACGGTCGCAACCATGTTGCGACGGCTGTAAGTCTTTTTCGCAGTGACACAGGTCTATCTGCGTGCTCCTTGCAACGAGATCTCGCACCGTGCCCAAGCCGCCCGTCGACGTGGCCGTTTTCCGAAAGCGCCCGCGACTACGCCGTGATCATCACCGGCGGACCGTTGTCGAAAAGAAGAAGCCCGTGAATTAGCAGTCAGCCATTGCGATCGTCGACGCGAACCTGGACCTCTGCAGTTGACATCTTGCCCATTCGTCCGGTGCGCTCCAGAATTGAACCCAGCCCAGCATCGATCGCGGTCAGCCGCGTCAACCGGCGTCGTGACCTTTCGTCCTGCTTGGGACACTCTACGCGTGAAGAGATGATTTGCTCATCGAACTTGGGTCGGTTCAATATCGAGGCATCTGCAGCATGGGCCGCGCTTGCTCCGAGAGGAAGACACAATTGTATGCGACGTCGACCCACTTGAAATGCAAGTCCGAGCAAAAATCGAGGGTCGTTTCGAAAAATTGCCCATAGGGTCATAAGTGACAGATATGTATTTCCGGCTCGCTTGAACTCCTGAAATGCGTACTTTTGCGTCGCGCCGGTCGCGCTCTTGGCTGCGTATCGGGGAAGCTGCGGATTGGCGGCCAATGAACGCCTGATTACCTCCAAAGCACCACGAGCCATTTGAGCGTGATTTGAAGACATGTTGCCGCGGTACCGCCTATATCCAATCAGGCGTTCAGGGATGACTTCTATACAGTAGTGCGCGGCCAGCCTCAGTTCGAAGTCGAAATCTTCGCACCCTCCAATTCCTGCTGCTGCAAAGGAGCCATCAAACCCACCGATCTCAAGCGCGACCTCCCGGCGGACAAGAAGCGTGCTACCATTGCCGACATATTTGAAGGTCAGATGACGTGCGAAAATATACCCTCTTGCGGTGTTGGATCGCCCAGGAGCGATGATCTCATCGTCAGAATTGATGACGTAATGCAGCGCATAGACCGCGGCCCATTGCGGGGACAGGCAAATGAGTGCGTTCACCTGCTTCTCGATTTTCGTCGGATGCCAAAGATCGTCCGCGTCAAGGAATGCCACAAATTGCCCCGATGATGCAGCAATCCCGGTGTTTCTTGCGGCGGAAACGCCACGGTTTGATGTCGATAGGAGCCGGATCCGTCGATCCCCCTGAGCCATTTGCTCGACCAGTTTTGCCGTACTATCTGTAGAACCATCATTGACGACGATGATCTCTAATGTTTCGTAGGTCTGGCGCGCGGCGGATCGGAGGGTCCGTTCAATATAGACCGAAGCATTGAAGGCCGGGATGATCACCGACACCAGCGGCCGATGCGAATAAGATGCGTCAGCTTGATCAGAATTGCAGAGCATTCCAAACTTTCACCAGGCCAGAGGAAATGGTGCTTTTCTCGAACGATCGGGAAACGGATTGGCTCCTTGCCCTGCTTTAACGTACAAAAGCGCCTCCCAGCAGACAGGTCTGTAGTCAGTTGCGTTCTAACGTCGTCGCGGGGGACGCGACACGGACTTTGGTCTGAGTCGACTTCTTGCGGGGGCGATTTAAAAAGGCCGGCAGCATCATCGCTTGCTATCGGGCATGGGCTAGGTAACCTTACCTGCTAACCTTCCACGCAAGTTAATGTTGCAGTCGCGAAAATGAATGGCATTTTCCGGCCATAGTTTCAGGAGGACGTGATGGCGGAATTGATACCGATGCAGGTTGCTGAGCGCCTGGAACGCGAATGGCGCATGGTCGAGCCCAAACCCGAAGACAAGAAGCCGAGAGGGCAGGAGCGAACCAATATAGAGGATCCGAAGCGGGTAAAGACCGACCAATTCGATTGATGCACGGGATTAGGGGTTGGTCGTGTGCCGTTCTGAGCGCCTACTTCGAAACGCTTCGCAACTGGACGATGGTTTGCCGGTGACAAGGTTAGACTTACCAAACGGCACCTGTTCCAATAATCCGGCGAGGGCCGTCTCACTCGAAATCCGTGGCCTTATTAGCGCATGGACGATTGCAAACTCGAAAAGAGAAAATACTGCCACGTGTGAGTAACTTAAGCGGCCTGTACGAGGCGAGGACCGCTTCAATCTGGGGGCATATCATCGCAAAACCATTGCGATTTGCCATTTCGCAGAGCAAATAATTATGAGGCGCTGTGTCCTAAGCCATATTGCTGCCCTGCAGCAATTGTTTATCATGATCGGATGCTGACACAAACAATAGCGCGCCTGGCTGCTTGGGCCTGCCTCGCCTTTATCATCTTCGTCACGGTCGGTCCGATCGGTTTGCGCCCCGCCGATTTATTACCAGTAAACTGGGATCGGGCGTTGGCTTTCGCTCTTATGGCAGCACTTTTCGTCGTCGCTTACCCGGGATATGCCTTTTCTTGCGGAACACTGATCATAGCTGCTGCCGGAGCCTTTGAGCTGCTTCAACTCTTGTCGCCATCTCGACATGCTCATTTTGACGATGCGGTAGTGAAAGCCGCTGGCGCCGTTCTAGGTTTCCTCACCGGCTGGACGGTTAATCGGGCAAGGGACTTGATTATCGCCCTAACATAGCAACGACATGCCATAGGCGGTGGAGATGGTGGGGAGTGCCGTCAAAAGTGTGCGCAGATGACCGCACTCCCCTTTCGCCCTCGGGGTAGAGAGCGATCAGCGTAGGTGTCGCCACTTATTGCTGACGTGGGTTCAGCAGTGGAGGGTCTCCGACACCCTCTAATGTGAAGTCTCGACCAGCGCAACGTGTAACATTGCTTGCCGCGCCGGCAAAACCCTCTGGCATAGACCAAAAACTTGGGCACTCACTTTCCTCATCCTTCCACGGCTTCGAAGGTAGCCCCTGCAACGGCGCAGCGGAACTGCCCGCGTTTTCTGCAGCCAGGATGACGCCCCGAAGCAAACAACCTAAGCGCATCCAGTTGAAATGGCTCGATGACGTGCTCAATGCTCTTTCTAAAAGGGCGAGTTTGCCGCCGCATAGCTGGGCGATAGTCTACTACATCTGCTCGGCTGCACTCGATGCGCCGCTAGGGGCAGGTTTCCACTGCGACGGCGCTGATGAGCTGATGAGTTGTAAGGAACGGACACATTGCGAGTTAGGATAGCCGCGGGCTAGCCCTTTTTAGCGAGTAGTCGCGTTCGGGCGATTTTTCTAATCTGAATGGGCAGCAGCATCCTGAAAGGGGGCCCGCCGTCTTCTGAGAGGGCGGGCCCTTGGCGTGCGCCAGCGAGGAGTAGGTAAGCCAAAATGGCTACTTGCGAGAACAAGGCTCGCCTTTGCAGAATGTCGCGCCGGTTCCTTACCTCTGGCGACCAGCGACTCCACTCTCAATCCGCCCGCCACAAGTTTGGATCCGGCACCCTCTTGAAGCCGAGAGAGCGAGATTTGTTGCTTAGGGCGGACGAAACCGACTTGGTTCACAACATCCAAAAAGCGCTACAGAGCTTATCTGAGCAGCCCTCGCTGCTCGATGACCCTTATGTTGACGAAACTCTGTTTCGCATCGTTCACGAAAGTGCCCGACCATGAACCAGAGTCGGCTGTCGTTCGGCGGCTGAGTGGATACACTATATGTTATTAAGGTCGCGTCGAAAACGAGCTCACCACCGATGGTGCGCGCTAGGGGTTGATCTCGATCGCGGCATCGGCCAGTTTAGCGCTCAACGACATCGCAGGACATTCTTATCATATGCCACGCGTTTCGCTTTCGCATGACCGCCGCATTGCACTGTTGACCGAATACTTGGCTGGAGCGCGTATCGATTTTTTGGCCGCCAAATATCGCGTCCATCGATCATATCCCCGGCATCTTTTTCGGAGATATTCGGCGAGAGGCCTGTTTCGAGGATGATTGGCAATAGGGAGCCCGAAATCTCGATCGGAAGGCCAAGGATGATGAGGTTTTTGGCGGATCAGATACCATAAGATATCGTTTCCCGTCAGGTTGCAGGTGAATTGTTAGGGGCCGACACCATGGCATAAACGGTTTGCCCGAACCTAGCAGTGTGAGCCACTCAGTTCTAAACCGTTCAATTTCAGGCAGATATCCAACCGCAGGCCACAGGACCTCGAGGCGTCCAGCACTTTGCACGTCAACTCGGTTCTTTAAACCGTACGCCTACTCCACCGCCATTTCGAGTGATAAATTCAATTCCGGCGCCCTGTAAGGTCATCTGGATCAATTTTAAATTTGCGACCGTAATTGTTGGCGGGCCGTCGTCCGCCTCTGCTCGCCGTATCGTTGACAGGCCAACGCAGGCTGCCTCAGCAAGATCCTCCGCCGTCCATCGGAGCAAAGCCCTCGCCGCCCGAATTTGAGCCCCGGTGATTTCACTCATAATTTTCGATTTCTCATTGAAACTTTTTGGTTCATATGCAATATTTTTGTTCAAGTCGGCCGCATCGGTGTTTGAGCCACCAAATGCGGCCTGACCACAACCTAAGCTGTCAGGAGCTCGGATCATGGCTGATTCCGACAATAGCAGAACTTTGTCTGCCGTCACGTTGGCTGTAATGAATTGTGCGGTGGCAGTGTAGGGATCTTCGTCATGGAACTACGCCAGCTATCCTACTTCGTCGCCGTGGCCGAGGAGCTGCATTTCGGTCGTGCGGCAGCCAAGGTGAACATCACACAGTCAGGCCTATCGGATGCGATCCTGGCCCTGGAGAAGGAGCTCGGCGTGCAGCTGTTGCTGCGCACGACCAGGCGGGTGGAACTGACGCGGGCAGGGGCCTCCTTCTACGAGCGCTCGGTCAGGATGATCAGCGAGCTGGAGCTGTCGAAGGAGATCGTCCGCTCGATCGCCGGCAAGACGTCTCGCAGGATCGCGATCGGTACGGTCTACCCGGCAACGATCGGCGTGCTGCCATCCTTTCTGTCGCGCATCGGCAGGAAGTATCCCGATATCCGCATGCATATCGAAAGCGGCACCACCGATGACATCATCCGCCATATCGAGGCAGGCCGCATCAATCTCGGCTTCATCCGACCGGTGGAGAATATCGGCTCGCTCCGCTTCTTCTCGATTGCCCATGAGCGCTATCTGCTGGCAGTGGCTAAGGAAAGCGCGCTGTCTGCGAGAAGCGAGATCGATCTTGAAGATCTGCGCTCCGAGAAGATCATCTCGTTTTCCCGCCAGAACCGTTCCTACAGCGAACAGTATTTCGCCGAGAAGTTCGAGGAGTACGATCTGACCGACAATGTCGCCTACACCTGTGACGACACTTTCTCGCTGGTGTCGCTGGTTTCAGCCGGTCTTGGTATCGGTTTCGTGCCGGAATGGACGCAGGATCTGCCGAACCGCGGCTTTGAGCTGAAGAAAGTGAGGGGCGTCGATTTCAAGATCGGGCTCGGTGTCGCCTGGAACCGGGAGGACCCGACCGCTGCCCGCGACGACATCATCGATATTGCCCGGTCGCTGGTGCGGCCGGGCAGGTGACTCTGTCGTAGTGGATTGCGAGGAACGACCCAGGGCGCTAAGCGGAACTTGAGCGCGGAGCGGTCGGTGCCGTGTCGCGTCGTTTAGCCTTCGATCCATGGCGCCCGAGAGCTTCACCACCCTTTGTTTTGCAGGTGATCTAACCTACCTGAACCCTTAGGTTGCCTTGAGAGCCGCGCGGGCAGGATCGGCTAAATATTAAATCGCGCTGTGGATGGCGCGAAAGCCTGGCAAGTTTCAGGCACCTACTTGTCACGTCGATACCATCAACGTTGTCGATCATTCGCGACGCTTATAAATCCGAACATTTGATTATTGGGAGTCATCCCTTTTTTAAGTTTCGGATCGATGAGACGCACTAACGTTTCTCGATTCACTATCTCCCCATCGGCTACCCAGAACGCGATTCATCGATAGCTGAGTCAGTAGTAAGCCTCAAGGAGCCATAATGACGCTGGCACTGCCTACCATCCCAAAGCCGATCGGTTTTGGAGTCATTCTGAGAACGGAAATTCGAAGGCACGGCGACACGATACGTGCGCTATCCGCCGCCTTGAAAGAAGGTGGCGCATCAATATCGACGGCGCAACTGAGTCAATGGTGCCGCGATCGAAACTTCCCCTCGAAAACCAGAAGCATACGGGCATTGTACATGATCGAGGCGCGTTACGGGTTGCCTCATGGCCACCTCGTACAGAAATTGTATTCTTTGACGGGCTATGTCTCCTGCTACGCCATCCGGGACGTGCCGCATCAGCGAAGGACCTTGTTCGCTTGGCATTTGCCCGACAATTTCCTCGTGCTTCCTGCTATGAAACAAGCCGAGATCAAGGCTTGGATTGCACAAAACGTTTTTTATGGCTTGACGGAATTTCGAAAGTATCAAGCAAAGGCAGTCAAACACTCCTTCAAAATGAAATTTCTAGTTCCTGATGGTCAGGGATTGTGGCAGCCTCAGAAGCGGCGTTCCTCCGTTTCCGCTGATCACTTTGGTCGACCACCGCGTCAACTCGCAGAAGAGATTGATGCTCTAATTTCATTCAAAACCGCAACGCTGCCACCGGAGGGCAAAGACCGTCTGGGTCGATGGAACGCGGCGAGCGCAGAAACCGCGAGGAGAAATCTCGGATTGTTTTTTGGCGCATTGGCTTCGTCTCCGGATGGCCGAGTTGGGGGTTTCGGCGCTTCCGTGGAAGATCTTACAATTGCTATCCTAGTCTTTCCGGCGGTGTGGGACTGGTACGTGATGTGGCGCGAAAAGCGACGTGGCTTCTACACCGCCTATGAGCGCAGCATGGTTTCTTTTGCAAAAAGCCTGGTTCGCAATGGAACGGGATGGCTGAGGCAGAACCGATGGCTTGCTTCTCGTTTGAAGCCGATTGCGGGCCTGATATCGGCTGCCGATATCCGCAAGGCGCAATGTGCCTGGGATGATGTATGCGATGCAATGCAATTGCACGCTTATCGTCGGGGCCGCGCATTGTTAGATGTCGAGCAGGTCCACCGTAGTTCCTTCGAAGCTATCGAAACCATCCTCGCTACCGACAACCCGATAAGAGAGTACCGCAAAATTACAAAGGAAATCATCACGCATGTTCAGAGAGGGGGATTGAGCGCATATGAGGAGGCACAAGCAGTCCGCGCTTTCCTCATGATGCAGTTTGGTCTCCATCTCGGATTGCGGCAGAAAAACCTTCGTGAACTTCTCGTCGCTACATCAGACCGTCCGACATCTGTCTTGTCACTTGTTCAAAAGCGTCGAGGGGAGTTGCGGTGGCGATCAGACACGGCAAGGTGGGAAGTTCTCGTGCCCGCGATAGCGTTCAAGAACGGCCATTCGCGCTTTTTCGATGGCGGAAAACCTTACCTTTGCGTTCTCCCGGATGTCGATGACCTCTATGCTTTCATCGCCGCTTATTTGAAAGAACATCGTCCATTGCTCGTTGGAGCTCACAACGATCCCGGTACTTTCTTTGTAAAGGGAAACATCAAAAGGAAGGGTCGCCTCGATTATGATCAGGCGTCATTCTACACTGATTGGCGCGAGGCAGTCGCAAAATATGGCATATACAATCCCTACACCGATAAGGGTGCGATAAAAGGACTGCTGCCGCATGGGCCACATTGTATTCGAGACGTCCTGGCAACATACGTATTGAAGAAGACAGGATCCATCGAGCTCGCCGCGCTTGCAATCCACGACTCTGTTCCAATGATCCAAAAATATTACGGCCGCTTTCTCCCTTCAGAAAAGACAGCACTCGTTATGAAGACAATAGGCGAGGCATGGCGCGATTAGGAAGCCGCGGCGCCAGGAATGTCGGACGCAGAGCCCCATGCTTAGCAATCATATTGCGAACAATACAATATGGTTAACGCGATCATAACTTTGGCGGATTCTACTGTAAATCAGGCCCTACTTTTGAAGGGAATCACTATACCATCGAAGTAATGTTTTCTACTTCCAGGCGAGGAGGATGAAATGGTCCAAGCTACTAGAATTACTGACGTTATCGATTCATTCGGCATCGACACACATATCGACTACACCGACGGGAAATATTCCAATATCGCGGAAGTTGTTAAAGCCCTGGGCTACCTTGGTCTCGACACAGTTCGAGATCATGCCCCCACCCCTGCCTCCGACCCCTACGGTCAAGGCCATCTTGGGGATGCGGCCGATGCGGGTGTCAAATTCGTTTTTGTTTCCGGGCGAGATGACACTCCCGCCACTGTCGTCCAGCGACTGCATGCCTTCGTCGAAGCGCATCCGGGTTCGATCGTCGGCATCGAAGGCCCGAACGAGGTCAACAACTGGCCGGTGGCTTATAAAGGTCTGTCGGGAGAGGCTGCGGCAGTTGCCTACCAGAAGGACCTCTTCAATGCAGTCAATGCCGATCCGCTGTTGAAGGATATTCCGGTTCTCGGCTTTACCGGTTACACGGTTGCCTCTTCCAACGATTACACGACGATCCACACCTATGCGAAAGAGGGCGACCAGCCCTTCTCCTGGCTCTCGCGTGAATCCGGCAACCAGATGCAGGCCGATCCCGGCAAACCGCTTACCATCACCGAGATCGGCTATCACACGTCGCTGACCGCTGACACCAACGGCGGATGGGAAGGCGTCGACGAGACGACGCAGGCAAAACTGCTTCTCAACACTCTGATGGACGGCGCCTTTCTGGGATCCAAGGGAACCTTCATCTACCAGCTTCTCGATGCCTATTCGGATCCGCAGGGTTCCGATCAGGAAAAGCATTTCGGGCTGTTTCGCCTGGATTACACGCCGAAACCGGCAGCAATGGCGATCCACAATCTGACCGAAATTCTCGAAGACGACGGCGCGACCCAGGCGAACTTCAATCCGGGCACGCTCAATTACTCCATCAACGGACTGCCTTCCACTGCGCGCAGCTACCTGACGGAGAAATCCGACGGAAGCTATCAGATCATCATCTGGAACGAGCCGGATATATGGAACCAGACGACCGACAAGGCGATCCAGGCGGCTGCGACCAACGTCAGCGTCAACCTGGGTGGAGCTTTCGGGACCGTGCAGGTCTACGACCCACTGGCGGGCGATACGCCGGTCAAAAGCTTCAGCAACATATCCTCGCTCAACCTGGACGTTGTCGACCATCCCATCATTATCAACATAGCCGCAGGTAGCGGCGCCCGTCCGGAACCCGGCCACATCTACGGCGGCACCGGAGACGACACGTTTACGGTCACCTCCCCGACCGACATTGTCGATGAAAGCCGCGGCGGCGGAACCGATACCGTCATGTCGTCGATCAGCTTCAGTCTGGCGGACAGAGTGCATGCGATCGGCCCTATCGAGAAGCTTACACTTACAGGCAATGCGCCGATCAACGCGACTGGCAACGGGCTCAACAATGTCCTTGTCGGCAATACAGCAAATAACGTTCTCGACGGAGGCACCGGAATAGATCACATGCAAGGTGGAGCCGGCGACGACACCTATATCGTTGACAACACCAATGACATTGTGATCGAAGCTGGCGGCTCCGGCAATGACACCGTTAAATCCTACGTCACGCTCAGTCTGGCCGACAAGAATCACGTGACTGGAACTGTTGAAAACCTGACCCTGTTGGGCACGGCAAATACGAATGCGACAGGCAACAGCGCGGGCAATATCATAACCGGCAATTCCGGGAACAATATCCTCACTGGGGGCGACGGAAACGACCAGCTGGTAGGCGGCAACGGCAACGATATCCTGAACGGCGGAGCTGGAGCCGACCACTTCGTCTTCGACTTCAAACCCAGCGCTTACAACATCGACAAGGTCGAGGATTTCTCGGAAAGTGCCGGCGACAAGATCGTTCTCGACCACAACGTCTTCACGGCCATCGATCCCGCAAATTTCTTCGCGGGAAACCTCGTCGTCGGCACCAAGGCTTTGGATACGAATGACCGATTGGTCTACGACCAGCCAACCGGAAAGCTTTTCTACGATGCGGACGGGAACGGGCAAGACGCGGCCGTACAGATTGCGACGCTTTCCAATCTGACGACGCTTCATTACGACGATTTTCTGTTCCTTTGAGATCAGGCCTACCGCCGTAAGCAGCGAATTAGGCAAATCCTCTTCCGAGTTCAGGCGCGATATCGATCTCAATCGACGAGCTAGTTCGCTGCGACCCGGTCAGAACTTGACGTTCGACAGCGGGTGGCAACTATCGAGTCTCGCTCGCGCCTGCGAAGACTAGGAAATGGAGGAGGACTACGGCTCGAGGACAATGACACGACTCACACCGTCGTTGGTAGGCAAACTTTTGGCAAATGGTATTTGATATCGATTAAAATTGCTCCGAATTTGGTAAGCTGTTTGAAATGCTACAAGCCATAGAGTCTCCGGATCATCTCTTGGAGGTTTGGTATGGCGTTGGACGAAATCACCTGGACGAACCAGTATGCTGGCACCTCGTTGAATCTTTCAACCTACAATATTTCCTTTCAAGACGAATTCGATACTCTCAGCGTGGCTCCGAATGGGAAGACCCAAGCTACCTGGTATTCAGGCGTTCATAGTCCCTTTGGGGTCGCATCATTCACCAGCGGGGCGACGCCGTACGATCCTTTCTCGGTTGCGGACGGCGCGCTCCATATAAAAATGCAGCAAATTGACGGCAAGTGGCAATCAGGGATCCTCCAGTCCGTCAACGCCGACGGCTTGGGATTTGCGCAATCCTACGGATATTTCGAGGTGAGGGCGTCATTTCCAAGCGGCATCGGCGCTTGGCCTGCGTTCTGGCTATTGTCTGAGGGGGCAGAAGATAAGCCGAGGGTCGAAGTCGATACCGTCGAAGCATACGCGGCAGATCCGGACGGTCACCATACAGCCCTTCACTTCAGGCCGGGCGAAGATACGCCGGATGTACCGGAACATATATGGGCATCCGAATATACCGGAATGCCAACCTCGCTCTTTGATAGCGGCTATCACACCTATGGCACGATGATCACCCCCGATTGGATCATCACCTACATGGATGGGGTGGAACTGGCCAGAACCGCCGCAAACGAATATACAAGCGGGCCATATTATATGCTGGTCGATTTGGCAATGACAACGTCCGAAGGCGCGGACCCGAGCCACGTTTATGATATGCAAGTCGACTATGTCAGAGCCTATGCTGATCCGCGATACACTGCACAATACGTCGTCGGCACCACCGGATCCGATTATCTGACCGGAACGCCCTTCGACGATCGGATCGACGGCCGTGAAGGCGGGGATCGAATGAGTGGAGGGAACGGAAACGATACCTATTATGTCGATAATGCCGCAGATATGGTTTACGAAACAATCGATGGCGGAAACGATCAGGTTATCAGTTCCGTGAGCTTCGACATGAGAGGCCAATATCTGGAAAAGCTAACGCTTACAGGAACGGCTGATCTCAACGCTATCGGCACCAAGTATGACAATACGATCATTGGAAACGCAGGCAACAATTCGATCAATGGCGGTGCGGGCGCCGATTGGATGGCTGGCGGCGTCGGGAACGACACTTATTTCGTCGACAATATCAAAGACCAGGTCATCGAGCGTTCCGGTGAAGGCATCGATACCGTTTATACGACGGTCAGCTTTGACATGCGCGGTCAATATATCGAAGCCGTCGTGGTGGATGGCAATGCCGCCGCTTCAATCGTCGGAAACTCGCTAGACAATACGATAACGGGAAACCAGGCCGCCAATACGATCGACGGATCCTCGGGCGCCGATGTTATGATCGGTGGGGACGGCAATGACATCTATTACATCGACAATCCTGGGGATGTTGTCGTCGAATCGGCGTCGGCAGGCACCGACACGATTTACACCACGATCGGCATCGCCACGCCAATCGACAACGTCGAGATTTATCGGTTGCTCGGCGGAGAAAATCTTGGGCTCAGGGGATCCGACGGGAATCAAAAGCTCTACGGAAACACCGGCAACAACACGCTCGACGGTGGGGCAGGCGCAGATTGGCTGGAGGGCGGCAAGGGCAACGACATCTATTTTGTCGATCAGGGAGATGTCGTCGTCGAAAGGCAAAATGAAGGAACCGACTTGGTCTACAGTACCGCGTCCTTTTCACTTGCGGGACAGTATTTGGAAAAGCTGATTTTGACGGGAAGCGGGAACATCGACGGACAGGGTAACGGATACGACAACACGATTAACGGCAATGCCGGAAATAACACCTTGAGTGGCGGTGGCGGCAGCGACATCCTTCGCGGCGGTTTTGGAAATGATATCCTGATCGGTGATGAGAAGGGAATGAAGTACGCCGATACCTTCGTGTTCGACCAAACTCCGAGCTCAACAAACGTTGACACGATTTTGGACTTCCAGTCGGGCTCGGACAAAATTCAGCTGGCCACAGGGGTATTCAAGGGCCTTGCGGGCTGGTGGAGCGAAATCCCTTTCGAGATCGGCAACGAGAGCACCCATGCTGCAGCAAGCATCGTTTACGACGACACGACAGGCAAGTTATACTATGATGCAGATGGCTCCGGCTCCAGTGGCAAGATCCAGTTCGCAGAGCTTAGCGGCAGCCCGCACCTATCGTGGCAGGATTTTATCCTTGTCTGAAGCTGCATTAGTTTTCACGGAGCGACAGACACTGACGCGAGGAGGTTATGCTGAATATCGAATAGCCGGTTTGGGTCGTCCATAGCGTAAGCTATATCCAGCCATCGCGCGTTTCAGCCGCAATCTTTGTCGCCTGGCTCGGATGGCTCGCTTCTCAAAGTTTGTCGGCGGCTTATCGTCATGCCTTCGGAACACGAACTCGATTGGCTCCAGATTAAGATCGATTGTAGAAAACGTCTCTGTCGTCGAGATCCCGTGGATGCAGTCGCCTGGCCATTTCGTCAGTGTCCCAGTCTTACTTTTTTGGCGGACGAATGCGGGCGGTGCTCATGTCATTTTTTGACCCGAGATAGATTGAAATCAAGCCAGACCGCAAAAGACCTGTTGATTGCTAAACTATACCCTGAGTACCCCAAGCTTTCGCAAATTCTTGCCCTGTTTCGCAGATAGCGTTTGAACCGGGCGTATAACGGAGCTTCGACTTTTGAACGAACTAGACACCTCGCCGGCTCGAAAGGGCGAGAACAACGTCGCGACAGTCGCAATCGTACGCAGCCGCAGCGGCTTGATCGCCGTCGCCGTCGCAAGCGCGCTGGTCAATCTTCTTTATCTCACCAGCTCATTTTTCATGCTGCAGGTCTACGACCGAATAATCCCGAGCCGTAGCATCTCATCTCTGGTCGCTCTCGCGCTGCTAGCGCTTTTGCTTTACGCCTTCCAGGGCGCTTTCGATATCGTGCGCGGGCGCATTCTCGTGCGCATATCGGGGGTCTTCGACGAAATCATGAACCGCCGCGTCTTTAGGGCGACTCTAAAGGCGCCCCTCAAAGGCAAGGTGGCCGGTGACGGGCTTTTGGTGTTGCGGGACTTCGATCAGGTTCGCAGCTTCCTTTCTAGCCCCGGTCCGTCGGCCTTTTTCGATTTGCCCTGGGTGCCGCTCTATGTCGTGATCTGCTTCCTCTTTCATCCCGTCATCGGCATCATTGCCGTCTGCGGCGCGCTTATCCTGATTGTGCTGACGTTTCTAACCAATCGCAGTTCGCAGACTTCCGCCCGGCTAGCCTACGAACTGGCGGCTGAACGCTATGCGCTGGCAGGTGCTGCGCAGCGAAATGCTGAAGTTGTCCAGGCCATGGGAATGGCCGACGACCTTTCCGACAGCTGGTCAGCTTGCAACGACAGTTATCGCGATATCCAGTGTCGCAATGCCGATACCGTCAACGGCTACTCCATCGTCTCGAAGATCTTCCGCATGGGCCTACAATCGGGCGTGCTTGCAGCGGGCGCCGTGCTGGTCATCGAAAACATGGCGTCTGGCGGCATAATCATCGCAGCGTCAATTCTGACATCGAGGGCGCTCGCACCTGTAGAACAGGCGATTGCCAATTGGAAGGGGTTCGTCGCGGCGCAACAATCCTGGAACAGGCTGCGGCAGACGCTAGCTCTTTTGCCTGAGGCCGTCTCGCCGCTTGCTCTGCCTGCGCCTTCCAGCGAACTTGCCGTCGAGGCGGTTTCGAGCGGGCCGCCTGGTAAATCGCAGCTGATTATCCAGGGCGTCAGTTTTACCCTGAAGGCCGGCAGCGCGCTTGGCGTGATCGGCCCGAGTGCCTCGGGCAAGTCCTCGCTGGTGCGTGCGCTCGTCGGCCTTTGGCCCGTGTATCGGGGATCTGTGCGCATCGATGGCGCAGCGCTCGACCAATGGGACGACGTCTCGCTTGGACGCCACGTAGGCTACTTGCCGCAGGACGTCGAACTCTTTGCCGGCACCGTAGCGCAGAACATCGCTCGCTTCGACAGGAAGACCAATGCGGAGGATATCATTGCCGCTGCGCGCATTGCCGGCGTACATGACCTGATCCTGCGCTTGCCTAAGGGCTACGAAACGGACATTGGGCCGGGCGGCTCCATGCTGTCGGCAGGCCAACGCCAGCGCATTGCCCTTGCCCGTGCACTCTATCGCGATCCTTTTCTCGTCGTTCTTGACGAACCAAACTCCAATTTGGACATTGATGGCGAGACGGCGCTCGCCGGCGCAATTGCAAGCGTTCGCCAGCGCGGTGGCATCGTCATCGTGGTCGCCCATCGGCCGAGCACGCTTTCCAGCGTCGATCTGGTTCTGGCGATGCGCGACGGCCAGGCGTCAGCCTTCGGAGCGAAAGACGTGGTGCTTGCCAAGGTCATCCGGAGCGATAGCCTCAGCGACCAGCCGCGGCATGCCGCTCTAAAGGTGGTCGCTGAGGCTCTGGAGCAGGGCCGATGATCAAGCAATCGCAACGCTCGCTAAATCGCCACATCCTTGCCGTCTGGGCGCTATCGGTCGCGCTTGTTGGCGGGATCGGCGGTTGGGCAGCCTCGACGGCGTTGTCCAATGCGGTGGTTGGCCAGGGCACGGTCATTATCGACCAGAACGTGAAGAAGATTCAGCATCTTACGGGGGGCATCGTCGCCGAGCTGATGGCGCGGGAAGGGGCACATGTAGAGGCCGGCGATGTCCTACTGCGTCTCGACAGCACCTCGGTGAGGGCCAACCTTGCCATTATCAACGGCAATCTCGCCCAGCTTTATGTGCGCCGCGCCCGGCTGCAGGCCGAACGTGTCGGAGCGGAATTCTCTCCCGGCGATATTGGATCAGATGGCATGGATGTCACCGCAGGCAAGAACCTCATCGACGGCGAGGTCCAACTCTTCGATGCACGCCGGTCTTCGCTCATCGGCATGCGCAAGCAGTTGGAGGAGCGCAAGGAGCAGCTCGCCGAGGAGATAAAGGGCGATACGCTTCAGCTTGCATCCATCGAAGAAGCCAGCCGGCTCGTTGATCAGGAGTATGATGCAGCCAGGAAGCTCTATGACCAGCAGATCGTCACCATGCAGCGGGTCAACGGCCTAAAGCGGCAGCGCGTCGAACTCGACGGAAATCGCGGTGAGCGCCTGTCGTCGCGCGCGCAGGCCGAAGGCAAGATCGCGGAAATCAACCTTCAGATCCTGCAGCTTGATGAGGATCGGAGAACCGAGAACTCAAAGGACTTGACGGACATCGAGGCCAAGATATCGGAGATGCAGGAGCGCCGCATCGCAGCCGTCGATCAGTTGAACCGACTGGAGCTTCGTTCGCCGATGAACGGTCGCATCTATCAGCTTACGGTCCATACCGTGGGTGGCGTCGTCAATCCCGGTGAAGTGCTGATGCTTCTGGCGCCGGATCAGCGCGACCTGACGGTCGAGGCGAAAATCGCCACTCGCGATATCGATCAGCTCGCGCTCGGTCAGAAAGTCGACATCCGCTTCAGCGCGTTCGACCAGCGAACGACACCGGAAGTGCAAGGAGATGTCGTATCGATTTCGCCTGATGTCGTGACGGAACAGCGAAACGGCGCCGAATACTATCCCGTCCGCATCAAGCCAGAGCCGGCAAGCCTGTCAAGTCTCTCGAATATGGCGCTCTACCCAGGCATGCCCGCGGAAGTCTTCATCAAGGTCGCGGATAGATCGGTCATTTCGTACATGACAAAACCGCTGATGGACCAGATTAGCCACACATTCCGCGAACAGTGAGTGTTGTCAAAGATCCCAACTTACTTGGGGCGACAGATAAATTGGACGACGAAGCAATATGATTGCGTCAGCTTGCGAAAAACTTTTCGGACCAGGAAGCAAAGCATGAACAAGCTCTCACGGGAGCTCGGCGCCCTGTTTATTCGAATGTGCGGGATGTGAGCCGCCACCACATTGGCGCAACCTTTGCAAACGACAGGCTTGTCGAGGATGAAGATAGCTCACTCAGACAGGAAGCTATTTCTGGCCAACAATATTTGCGCGAGGTCCGAGCATTCGCAACGGCGGAACTCGACCGCATCTTCACGGTCGAGCCTATCCGCAGCCTGGCAGCACCTGCCTCGCTCAGCGCGATACAATGACCAATCGGCTAGACATAGGCCAGCTGCGATCAGCACCCGGTAATGAAATAGCGCATAATTAAGCCTTTTTGGACAGCTTGCCGATCGGGAAGTAGTCGAAGCCCTGCTTGCTGACGTCGACGGCCGAGTAGATATTGCGTAGATCGACGATAACTGGCCGCTTCATGCTGGTCTTCAGGCGCTCGAGGTCAAGAGCTCGGAACTCTTCCCATTCGGTGACGATGACAACGGCATCGGCGCCTGAGGCGATCTCGTAAGGATTGCTACCGAAGGTGACCGGGCCGAGCATGCCCTTCGAGGCTTCCATGCCCTCGGGGTCATAAGCATGGACAGTTGCGCCGCCATCCAGCAGTGCCTGGATGATGGTGATCGACGGTGCATCTCGCATGTCGTCAGTGTTCGGCTTGAACGTCAAGCCGAGCACGGCGATCTTCTTGCCACGCACGTCGCCGTCGCAGGCGGCGATCACCTTGCGGCCCATAGCGCGCTTGCGATTATCGTTGATGGCAACCGTGGTCTCGATCAGGCGCACCGGACTGTCGAAGTCTTGGGCGGTCTTGACGAGAGCAAGTGTATCCTTCGGAAAGCAGGAGCCGCCGTAGCCGGGGCCGGCATGCAGGAACTTGTCGCCGATACGCTTGTCCATGCCAATACCCTTGGCAACCTTCTGGATGTCGGCGCCGATCTTTTCGGACAGGTCAGCAATCTCGTTGATGAAGGTAATCTTCATCGCCAGGAAGGCGTTGGCGGCATATTTGATGAGTTCGGAGGTGCGGCGTTCGCAAAAATAGAGTGGCGCTTCATTGAGGTAAAGCGGACGGTAGACTTCACGCATGACCTCGACGGCCCGCGCATCTTCAGTGCCGATCACGATGCGGTCGGGCCGCTTGAAATCGGTGATGGCCGCACCCTCACGCAGGAATTCCGGGTTGGAGACGACGACGATGTCCTTGTCGGGGAACTCCTCTCGGAAGATGCGCTCGATCTCGTCACCGGTACCAACCGGAACTGTCGACTTAGTCACAACGACCGTGAAGCCCCTGACCGCCGCGGCAATTTCGCGCGCTGCAGCATAGACATAGCTCAAGTCCGCATGACCGTCGCCGCGGCGCGACGGGGTGCCGACAGCGATGAAGACGACATCAGCATCCCCGACCGGGCCGGCTAGATCGAGCGAAAAGTCCAGACGGCCAGCAGCACGGTTATGGCTGATAATGGCATCCAGCCCCGGTTCGAAAATCGGCACTTCTCCGGCCTCAAGAGCCGCGATCTTGGCTTCGGATTTGTCGACACAGGTGACATGGTGACCGAAATCAGCAAAGCAGCCGCCGGATACCAGACCGACGTAACCCGAACCAATCATGACTATATGCATGAAGCTGTCTCCAAGGATAATGACGTATGAGCTATATGTTGCATCGCAGCAAATCAAGCCAAAACGGCCTGCCGCGTGTTACGTTCTACCGAACTCGTCCACGATGCGGATGATATCGTCTTCGCCGAGATAGGAGCCCGTCTGGACCTCGATGAGTTCCAGCAGAATCTTGCCCGGATTTGCAAGGCGATGGACTTCACCGAGCGGGATATAGACTGACTCGTTTTCGCGCAGCATCTGCACATTGTCGCCGATCGTAACTTCGGCTGTTCCCTTCACCACGATCCAATGCTCGGAACGGTGATGGTGCTTCTGCAGCGACAACTTCTTGCCGGGTGTCACGAAGATACGCTTCACCTGGAAACGATCGCCGTTGAAGATCGAAGTGTAGCCGCCCCACGGACGGTAAGATGTGGGATGGGTCTCGGTCAGCTTCGATGTCTTCTTATGGCCGGCGAGCAGCTTTACGAGCTTGCCGACTTCCTGGCTTTCCTTCAGCGGGCCGACGTAAACGGCGTCTTCGCTCGCAATAACGGCGACGTCGTCCATGCCCTGGACGGCAAGGTGAACACCATGCGTCATCACGAGCGAGTTGCGGGTGTTGACGACCGTCGTGTTGGCCGCGGCGATATTGCCGTTTTCATCCTGAGTGCCGGTTTTCCAAACGGCATCCCAGCTACCCATGTCCGACCACTTGAAGGCGGAGGGAACGACAGCGGCCTTGGACGTCTTTTCCATGACAGCGTAATCGATGGAGATGTCGGGGCTCTTTGCGAAGTGTTCGGCATCCAGACGGGTGAAATCGAGATCACGCGTAGCCTTGGAGAGTGCCTTGTCCGCCGCCTTCAGCACATCAGGTGCATATTCCTGCATTTCGGAAAGCAGTTCGGCGACCGGGAACATGAAGATACCCGAGTTCCAGTAAAAGCCACCGGCGGTCAGCATCTGCTCGGCCTTCTCGCGTGCCGGCTTTTCGACGAAGCGCTTGACCTCGTGCGCGCCGCTTGCAAGCTGCTTGCCAACCTCGATGTAACCATAGCCGGTCGCCGGCTCCGTCGGCGTGATGCCGAAGGTGACGAGCTTGCCCTTGAGGGCTGCATCCCGTGCCGTGCGGATGGCGTCGAAATAGGCATCGTCTGCAAGGATCTCGTGATCAGAGGCCAGCATCTGAATGATGGCTTCCTTGCCGAAATGCTCGGAGGCAAGGCTCGCAGCAGCTGCCACTGCGGCAGCAGTGTTGCGGGCGACAGGCTCCAGCAAGACAGCGGCGAGCGGAATATCAAGTTCGCGGGCCTGTTCCGCGACGAGGAAACGAAAGTCCTCATTCGTCACAACGACAGGGGCTTCGTAAAGCGCCGGATCGGAAACGCGAACCAGGGTTTCCTGAAACAGGGTCTTGTCCCCGACAAACTGGATGAACTGTTTCGGCGCCGTTGCGCGCGAGAGCGGCCAAAGGCGCGTGCCCTTGCCGCCAGCCATGATCACGGGAACGATTTTCTGTGTCATCGGATGCTCTTCCTTGAAATGAACGGCCAGGTTTGTCGCATGCTTACCGGGCTTCTGCCCAGCGCTTAATTCGGGTCAATCCCGCATTCAAGAGTTGTAAGGCGGCTGCCTCGCTTTCGGCTTCCACATAGCAACGCATTTCCGGCGCATTGCCGGACGGCCGAAAATGAATGATGCGCCCATCGCGCAACGTCACGCGCAAGCCGTCAATATCGCTTTTCGAGCTAACCTCGCCAACAGGCTGCAGGAATTCTGCAAGGTTGGCGTCGGAGTCACGCAGGTAAGCCATCAGGGCTACGCTGGTTTCGACCGGGAAGTTCTCGAGACGATCGGCCGCCGCAAAGGGCAGTTTGTATGAAGCCGCAACGATCGAAAGTGGCTCCTTGCGGATTGCGGCGAGCGAAAGCGTTGCCAGCATAGGCACGAAGCAGTCGCGCGTGGGCAATGCTCGCACGCTGCGGCCGTTGATATCGAAGGGTGTTGCGGTCAGGAGCCCGCCGTTCGCTTCGAAGCCCATCACCAGATTCTTGCCTGCGGCAACGGCCTCTTCCATGCCGGCAATCACGAAAGGAGAGCCGACGCGGGTCCGAATGACTCTGAAGGATCCTGCGGCTTCAATTCCCGAATTGGAGGTGACCGGCGTGACGACGGTACCGGCACCGAGGAAATTGGCTGAAATCAATCCCAGAAGATCTCCGCGCAACGGCGTTCCGGTTTCATCGGCAACCAGCGGACGGTCGCCATCGCCATCCGTGGAAACAATCGCATCAAGGCCATGTGTAGAGGCCCAGTTCTTCAGAAGGGCGATCGTCTCTTCGGAAACGGCTTCGGTGTCGACCGGGATAAAGGTTTCGGACCGACCAAGAGCGACTACCTCGGCGCCATAATGGGCGAGAATATCGACCATCAAGTCGCGGGCGACCGTGCTGTGCTGATAGATGCCGATCTTCATGCCCAGAAGCGCACGTGCCGGCAAGAGACCCGCATTGCGCTCAAAGAAGAGCTGCAGGCAGGGTGCAGAGTGATCCTCGACAGCTACAGGTTCGCTAACAACCGATTCGCCGGAGGCTTCGATTTCGGCAGCAAATCGGGTAATCGCTGCTTCGTCCGCTTTGTCGATCTCGCCGTCTGGGCGATAGAATTTGATGCCGTTGCGGTCCGCCGGGATATGCGAACCCGTTATCATCAGGCAAGCGGCCTTTCTTTCCAGGCCGTAAAGCGCAAGCGCCGGTGTCGGGACAGTGCCGCAGTCTAGAACTCTAAAGCCGAGGCTTACGAGCGCGCCGGCGCAGTTGCCAGCAATCTCCGGGCTGGACTCCCGGAAATCACGGCCGATCAGAATGACATCGCCCTGTGCGGCTTTGTTGCTCTGCAGCAAATATTTGCCGAAAGCCATGGCATAAAGCGCCGATGCACGTCCTGTGAGATCTACCGAAAGACCACGAAGGCCGCTTGTCCCAAACTTCATGCGAAACACCCTCGCGCTGTGAACAACCGATTTCTACTGTGCTGATTTGCTTGGGTAAACAGCAAAATTAGGGCATAGTTAAAACGGCAGACGGCATAGCAAAGTATTGCCATCATTTGCGTATCGTTACCAGCACTTTTGGTAATGGTGGAGAATTTCCAATTTATGACAGTCCAAGCTCTCTTCGCATCTGCGAGATAGCAAGGCATAGCGTCAAAGCCGTCGCGTATTGTGGCTCTGGGTAATTTTGCTAGAACGGCTATCGTACATGGGTTGCATCGATCCGGGAGGTTTGCGTCGTGAACGACACGTCAGTCACTCTTGAAGAGAGTTGGAAAGCGGCGCTCGCGGGCGAGTTTGCAAGTCCCTACATGCAGCAGCTCAAGTTCTTTCTCGTCGAGCAGAAGCAGCTTGGCAGACAGATTTTCCCCAAAGGCGGGGAGTATTTCCGCGCCCTGGATCTGACGCCGCTTGCGAAGGTTAAAGTCGTGATTCTTGGGCAAGATCCTTATCACGGCATCGGCCAGGCTCATGGTCTCTGCTTCAGCGTTCGCCCAGGCGTGCGTATTCCGCCATCACTCGTCAATATCTACAAGGAGATGGCGACCGATCTGGGAATCTCGCCGGCGCGGCACGGCTTCCTTGAACATTGGGCCCAACAGGGCGTGCTTCTCCTCAACAGTGTGCTGACCGTGGAGGAATCTCAGGCGGCCTCGCATCAGGGCAAAGGCTGGGAACGCTTCACCGATGCGGTCATCCGCAAGGTGAACGACGAATGTGAAGCCGTCGTTTTCATGCTCTGGGGCTCCTATGCCCAAAAGAAGGCGGCTTTTGTCGATTCAAGGCGGCATCTGGTGCTGAAGGCGCCGCATCCGTCGCCGCTTTCCGCCCATAACGGCTTTTTCGGATCGCGACATTTCTCCAAGGCGAATGCGTTTCTACAGTCGCATGGCCGTGAACCTATTGATTGGCAGCTTCCATTCAATCCTTGAACGCTGCCGCATTGTCGTTCACAAAATGGAGACAATGCGTGTCAGCTTGCCGGACTATGAGAACCGGCTCGAAAAGCTCATCTATGACCCATCGAAAGCCCGCCTGTTGCGGGCAGAAAGAGGTCTCAAATGCTCGATCAAATCAAGGGTCTGCACCACGTTACATCGATGGCCGAGGACGCCCGGACCAACAACCAGTTCTTCACCAATGCGCTGGGCCTGCGCCGCGTCAAGAAGACCGTCAATTTCGACGCTCCCGATGTCTATCACCTCTACTACGGTGACGAGACCGGTTCGCCGGGCACGATCATGACCTATTTTCCGTTCCCGAAGATGGCGCAGGGGCGTCCGGGCACAGGTGAAGTCAGCACCACGGTCTACTCGGTTCCGCAGGGCTCGCTGGGCTTCTGGAGCGATCGCCTGACTAAGCTCAATGTCACTGGCTTGAAGACGGATGAATCCTTTGGTGAAAAACGCCTGAATTTTGCTGGTCCCGACGGCGACGGCTTCGCACTTGTCGAGGTCAAGGATGACGCCCGTGCTCCATGGACGCACGGTGGCGTCAGCGAAGATCATGCCATCAGAGGCTTCCACTCCGTTGCCATGCGGCTGAGAGATGACGGTGCCACAGCTGAACTTCTGAAGTTCATGGGTTATGAAGTTCAGGAAGAACGCGACGGCGTCAAGCGTCTCAGCATTCCCGGCGGGAACGGTGCGCATCTCGTCGATCTTGAAACCATGCCCAATATTGCCCGTGCGCTTCCGGGCGCCGGCTCCGTCCACCATGTCGCTTTCGCCGTCGAAAACCGCGAGAAGCAACTCGAAGTGCGCAAGGCGTTGATGGACACCGGCTATCAGGTCACCCCGGTCATCGACCGCGATTACTTCTGGGCAATCTATTTCCGTACGCCTGGCGGCGTACTGTTCGAGATCGCCACCAACGAACCCGGCTTCGACCGCGACGAGGATACGGCTCACCTCGGCGAAGCATTGAAGCTGCCGCAGCAGCATGCGCATCTGCGTGCCCTTATCGAGCAGCATCTCCAGCCGCTCGAAGCCTAAGCGGAGACAGAACGATGACTGACAATGGTTATGTGCACCGGCTGCATGCCGGTGCACCCGGAAAGCCCATTCTCTTCGTGCTTCACGGGACGGGGGGTGACGAGAATCAGTTCTTCGATTTCGGCAGGCGATTGCTGCCGGAGGCGACGATCGTTTCGCCGCGCGGCGACGTATCCGAGTATGGGGCAGCGCGCTTCTTCAGGCGAACCGGCGAAGGTGTCTACGACATGGCTGACCTCGCTCGGGCGACGGACAAGATGAGTGGTTACGTCCAGGATCTAGCCTCGACGCACGGTGCATCCAGGATTCTCGGGCTAGGATTTTCGAATGGCGCAAACATTCTGGCGAACGTGCTTATCGAGAAGGGCCTGTTCGACGCGGCAGCTCTGCTTCATCCGCTTATCCCTTTTCGACCGCGCGCCAATCCCGATCTTGGCGGTCGCAGAATATTGATCACCGCAGGTCAGCGCGATCCGATCTCGCCTGTCGCGTTGACCGAAGCGCTTTCCGCCTATTTCGAGAGCCAGAATGCACAGGTGCAGACGGAGTGGCATTCGGGAGGCCATGACATCCGCCCCAATGAGATTGAGACGATCAGCGGCTTCTTTTCGGAACTGACGTGAGCAAAAAAATTATGCGGCGAATTTCGCCGCATAGTCCATTTCAGGCCCTGCTTACGATTCGTGATAGTAGGCGGAGTAGCGGTTGTAATAATACTCGCCGGAACCATAGGAACGATAAAGCTTCAGCTTTTCCGTATCGACCTTGTTCAGCACCACGCCGATGCACTTCTGCATGAGTTCAGGCTGAACTGCGAAGGTCGTACGGACGACGCGCCGCGATGTGCGGCCCCATTCGATGACAGCCAGAGAAGCATCGAGCATCGGGCTGATCGCACGGGCGTCGACGACCGGGCCAAGCGGGGGCAGGTCGAGAACGATATAGTCGAAATGTGCCTTCAATTCATCCAACATGTTGACCATGATGGATGAGGAAAGCAGGTCAGAGGAGTGCGGTACGCGACGCTTGACCACGGCCGGCAGGAAAGCAAGCTTGGTCTTGCTGTCGAGCAGTAGCACGTCCTTCAGCGGTTTGCCTTCCAGCAATGCTTCCAGAATGCCCTGTTCGGCGTGGCGGCCGATGGCGCGCGTTGCACCAGGGTTGCGAAGATCGGCGTCAATGAGCAGCGTGCGTGAACCCTGCATTGCCAGGAGTTGCGCAAGGTTTATGGCGATAGTCGATTTGCCCTCGCCCGGAAGACAGGAAACGACGCCGATGACCTTGCTGCGTGAACTCGGATTTTCCATATCGACGGCGATTTTGGCGCTGCGCATCGTTTCCGCAAAGGCCGACAGCGGATGGTTGACCACGTAGTTGGTGATCCCGTTACCGGTTTGCAGTCCGCGTGTCGACTCCAGATCGTTGGCGCCGTTGGCGGCTTCCTTCGCGTCGACAGCAGGCACATGGCCGATATATTCCAACGACAGGACCTCACGGACCTGTTCACCGGTGCGGAAAAAGCGATCGCGGAATTCGCGAAACCCACCGATACCACTCCCGAAAAGTGCGCCAAGAGCCATTGCCAGCGCGAGTATGAGCGGCTTCTTGGGTGCGCTCGGCACTGTGGGCACCTGCGCCTTGGCAATAATGCGTGCTTCGGTAATGGGAAAGGATTGTTGTTGCGTAGCTTCCTGGTACCGCGCAAGGAACGTTTGGTACAGGTTACGGTAGGTATCTGCGGTGCGCTCGAGTTCACGGAGCTGGACCTGCGTTTCGCCTGCTGCTGCCGTCACGCCGCTGGCCTGTGAAACGCTGTCTTTCAGAGATTTCTCTCTACTTTCCGCTACTTGAAGTTCGCTCTGATAGCTTTCGGCGATGCGGTTCAATTCTTCAAACATCAACCGCTGATATTCCGCCATTTCGCTGCGCAGTCGAACCGCTGCAACGTGGTCAGGACCTAGGCGAGCGGAGATTTCTGCTTCAAGCTTCGACGCCTCCAGATATTTCTTGCGCAGGTCGTTCGAGATCGAGTTGTCGAGAACGTCGGTCACGATCGCATCGGTGCGCCCGTTGTCGATAATCGATTTGACACGCTCGTACTTGGCGCGCGCCTTGGCAGTTTCAGCCTGAGCAGTGATTAGCTGTGTGGTTAGTTCGGAAAGCTGCTGATCACTAAGAAGTTGATACTGCCCACCGGAAGAAAGAAGGCCATGCGCTGTCCGGAATTTCTGAACGGCGAGATCGGAGTCGAGCGCTTTCTGTTTAAGTTCGTCAATACGCTCCTGGAGCCAGTCACTGGCGCGCCGGGTAGCATCGTACTTAGAGTTCAGTTTATCAACCAGGTATGCGTCCGCTATAGCGCCGGCTATGCTGGATGCCAATTCCGGCGAGGTTGACGTATAACTTATCGAGAGCGCATAGGATCGACCGACGCGGTCGACATCCATCGTATCGACGATTGTCTGGGCAGCGTCACGTCTTTTCGCATCAAGATCGTCGTTTTCAAGGTCTGCGCTGGCAAACCAATAGCGAAAACGCAACATCGAACGCAACGTGGTCAAGGGGGAAGTGTGCGGCGAAGTAAACTGAGGATTGTCTAAAAGCTTGAGTTTATCGACAACTGCTAAGCTGATCGTATCGGACTTAAAGAGCTCGACTTCGCTCAAGACCGAAGCCTCATCCTCAACAGGTACGCCTGCGTTTGAAAGTTGGTTGAGGAGCTCGCTGTTGCCGCGGTCGATAAGAACGCTCGTTGATGCTGTATATTGGGGCACCGCAGTTAAAATGTAGATGACGCCCAGGACGAGAAATACGATCACGCTGATTGCAACCGGACGCCATTGCCGCAGGGCGATTGCGATGAGCTTTTCAACGTCTATCGTTTGGACAGAATCGCGATCTTCCCAATCGCCGCTAGTATATGTCGGGACCTTCTCTGGCGAAAGCAATCTGAGGCCTCCATAGGTTTAGCCTAGTACAGTGAAAACTCTGTCTTCAACTTTACTCAACCAGGTTGAAAAAAGCTAATTCAAAACCGAATGAGCCGGCAAGGATAAGATAGTCATTTCGATTAACACCCTCGTCGAGGCCGTCGCAATGGCATCGTCTCAATCAGCATAGCACCTGCATTTTGGAAATCCCCATGCCATCAGGCCTGCGCTTATCCAGTGTTCGACAGGGCAGCCATGTCCAGTTGACGGCCGACTGAAGTATACGCCGCGTCGCTAAAAAGAGCTTAACGCTGAATCGTGTCACCTTGCGCCCTCAGCCTTAGTCGCATCTGTTTTTGGCGAAACCACGACGGCCGCGCGCTTCGCGAATACCGTCCTGATTAGCCTTTCAGACGCCCACTCGGGTAGTCGGCATAGGACGTAACTGAGAATGGCGGCAGGTTGAATCGGCCGAAGTCGAAGTGCGAAATCCGAAAGCGTTCGGGCGCCCTTGAAGTCCCGGGCGAGAAATCGCTGGTTGGCAAGCTTGCGTGCCCTTTCAGAAAGGCGTGCAGGTACGTGAGGTAAAAGCCGGGGATTTTGTGTCGCTGCTTTGAACGCCACAAAAGCATGCTGAGCCATAAGGTCGGTTCTGCCACCGGTTATGCTCGTGTTTCGGTTGCGCTTGTAGAGAAGTGGACGATCCACTAGAGCAAATCGTGTAACTCCGGCAAGGCGAATGTAGAAGTCAGTATCTTCAAATACTCTTACGGCGGCGTCAAAGCCTCCGCACGCATCATAGGCCGTCCGCCGAATGAGGGTCGTCGACGGGATTATCGGCGGATCGCGCAGGAAATATCGGATCGCCAAATCCTCGGCGCCGGATATATCGATTACTCCGGCCCTTCGCGCGGCCGACAAGTCACCATCGGGGAAGGTGTAGAAATCAGAGTAGATCAGTCCGACATCAGGGTCTTTTACAACAAGATTCAGCTGTAGCTCCAGCTTCTCCTCCGCCCATAAATCGTCGCCATCTAAAATAGCAAAAAAAGGCGCTTTTGATTCAGCAATTGCAATTCGTCTTTGCCCGGGAAGGCCGACACCGCCAGCACCGTAGATAATCTGGATGCGAGGATCGAAATTTTCTATCTCTTTCAGGACAGAAATGGTGTCAGCTGCTGAGCCGTCGTCGACTATAATGATCCGATCGACTGAATCCTGCCGCGTCTGATTCAAAACGCTCTTGACGGCAGCAGATATGTATCTGCCTTCGTTGTAGCACGTGATGATGACAGAAACGCGCAGGTCATCTTTCGCGAGCTCAATTGTCGAATTGGTTTTTGACATTAGAGTTCTTTCGATTTGCGGAACGGGTAGCTGGGTGAATGCGACCGGCTATATCGCCGCGCTATTTGTCGACATCATCCGCTGGCTCACGCCCCGACAGTTATTGTCTCGATTTCCCTGATGGTTCGTTGAGCTACCGCATCGATCCCGATATTGGCCTCAATAAACTGCCGCGACGCCAATGACATCCGTCTGCGTGTCTCATCGTCCATCTCCAACGCTTTTCGCATCGTCTCCTGAAAGCTTTCGACAGTCGAATTTCTCACGACAAAGCCATTGACGCCATCCGAGACCACTTCTTCTACACCACTGGCGGCATAGACGATCGGTATCAGGCCCGACGACATCGCCTCAAGGAGGGCATTTGATTGTCCTTCCCGTTTTGAAGCGCTTACAAAAAAGTCGGCCACTTCGAGTTCCGGATAGACATCAGAGACGAAGCCGGGAAAAGTGACAGCGTTCCGATGCTTGGTCGTGGAAGGCAACTTTTCCAGCCGTTCCTTCTCGCTCCCCGTCCCGATGAGCCGCAGATTAAGGGCGAGCCCTTCCTCGGCCAAGCCAATCGCGGCATGATATAAAACGTCTACGCTCTTGTCCGGGACGAGGCGACCGGCGTAGATAAACCGCCGGCCCTGCCGCTTCCTCATGGATTCTATCCAGGCGCTTTCGGTTGGCAAAACAACACCGTTTGGAAATTCGGCGATATTGCCGGCAGAAATACCCAACCTTCCAAGTTCGGTAGCTATCTGCCTGCTGTTTGCGACAAAGGTATCAACGTTTTTCCGTAGAACCCATTCAACAAAATGCCCGTAAAGATATTTTTTGCTTCTCAGCGCCTGAAACTCAGACGCTTCTCCTCCGCCTCCGAGCTTGATGAGAAGCGGAGCGGAGTTGCGTATCGCGGTCAATGCAGGGCCAAATGCATGAAGCCTCGCATGAAAGACGTAAATCGGAACGCCCTTCCACTTGGATCTGGAGAAAAAACGGCGAAACCACATCGTCCAAGAGATGAACGACAGTATGTTTTTTCCTCCCAAATTGGGGTAAGCACTCACGAATTTGCGTATTATGACACCGAATGCTGTCCGCTCTTCACGCGGCACCAATTTGTCGGTCGTCGGCGCTACGATGGTCACCTCATAGCCAGCACGGCCCAAGGCCTCAGCGAGAATAAGCGCCTGCCTTTCCGCCCCGCCGTAACTGTCCGGGAAGAATGCGGCGACAACGAGGATCAGTCTTCTGGGCATGATCGAGGCCATGATCGTAACTACGAAACCGCAGACCGTTGCCGTCGAACAGGTCTGAATTCCTGATCTCCGGCAAGTGCTTCGTAAACGTTAGCAATGCGCGTGCACATTGTTGTTGCCGCCCAATTGGACAAGTCGGTTTCCCGAGCCCCGCGCGCGAGCCGGGATAGCATTTCCGGATCGCTAAGGAGCGCTGCGACCGCATCAGCGGCAGCCGGCACATCCGCGCTAGGGATAATCATCCCGTTTACGCCGTGCTTGACCACCTCATCTAACCCCGGCAGTTCCGATACAACACAAGGACGCCCACCGGCGAGATACTGCATTACAACGCGAGGGAGCCCCTCATGGGACGATGTGAGGACACATAGATCGGAGAGGGCAATCATTTTTTCTGGGTCGTCCCGGAATCCGATCAATTTGACATTGTCGGTCAAATTCAGATCCTGGACCTGTTGGCGAAGCTTTGCAGCCTGCGAGCCTTCTCCAAGAATAAGCAGGCGCGCATTGGGTGTCCGTTTCAATACTCGGTGAAATGCTGCAATGAATTCGCCTTGCCGCTTCCGCGGCTCTAGCGCTCCCAAAATTGTGATAACCGGAGGCTTTTCCTCTGCTTCGCCGATGCCAAGGATCTGCCTCCAATCACTTGGAAAGGACGCATTCCGAAACTTGGAGAGATCAAAGCCCGAGTGGATGACATGGTGCCGATCAGGCCGACCGACACCGTATTTAAGATAAATGTCTCGCACTCCCTGCGATACATCGATGAATGCGTGCGTAAATTTCGAGGTGATGTGCTCAGCCAACAGATAGATCTGGCGCTCGAACCAGCCGCCATTAACAAACGGCACGATATGAACGCCATGAATGATAAGTTTCGTCCTGGCAATATATGCTGCAATACGTCCCAGGATACCGGCTTTGCTCGTATGTGTGTGAACGATATCTGCGGAAAGCTCTTTGAGAAGCGACGTAAGTTGGAATAGCGCCCTGATATCTTGAAGCGGCGACATTCTGCGCACCAGAGACTCCAGCTCGATCAGGCGAACCCCTTCCTGCGGCAGCCAGGAATGGTACGATCTGTCAAACTCTCGTCCATGTACCAGTATGACATCGTGTCCTTCTCTGGCTTGGCTGACACAGGTTAACACCGTGTTTTCATCTGCTCCGGCTCTAATCAGTCTTGTGATGATATGGACGATTTTCATCGTTTCCTCGTAAAGCTAGATTGCCTTGGCAAAGACAGTTCGGTGAATGTAGTCGGTACGGAAGTTAGATTTGCTGAGCGGCCTGTTCCGGTTGGTTCGGCTTAGCAGTCCCGTGCCGATAGCGGTGTCTCGAATTGAGCCAGCCTCGATTATTCAAAGTTCGAAGCGAACTATACCTATCTCTATGATGAACATGGGCAACTTCGACGCCGAAGAAAAGGACCAAACTTATCATGAAAGTATCCGACGCCTCGAAAGAGCAATAACACAACAAGAAAACGAACAAATATGCGTAAGCACGCGATAGCGATGAATTTCGAAAGCGCGGCATCTTTAGATGCGAAAAAACCGCGCTCGCCACCAGTACGACATAGCCGAGACCGATGAAAATTCCAACAAGGCCACCCTCTGCCGGGATACGATTGATCTCGCCGTGAACATTCATGTTGATGCCTTTTGGATCACCAAACTGGGCACCCAAATTCGCGTTGGCCCATTTCTGGTAGCCTGTCGCACCCAGACCAAAAAGGGGATTTTCGTAGAATAGCTCGCGGGCATTTCGATTAACGAAATCGCGTATGATATTACTTTGATCGCCGACATCTTGTATCAGATAAAATTCCGATACAGTCATTGGGCGAGATTCCTCGAAAATGCTCAGTATTTGCCGGGAGATATACCCATTCTCATCCGAGGCGTAGAGATAAAACGAAAGACAAAACGCTATTAGGATAATAATGAGACCCTTTATGAATAAGGGATCCCGACACAAAAGGTAACACACTGCAAAAAGCATATAGGCTTTTCGCTCTCCGCTGAGCACAATCAAAACACCCACAACAGCCAAAGCGATAAACCAGCCGGCAAAACCAACTCTACCCTTGATATAGTCTTGAAATGCGAAAAAAAGCACTACGACTACCGAGATGATCGACTTCGTATCCAAAAGATACTTCCAGGGCGTCAGGCGACCAATATAGATATGATATAGAATCATATGGACAAATATCAGTACCGACAACAGTGCTCCGTATTTGAGGATTTTGTCGGCGATCGGCTTGCTCATCGCGCTACGCCATCTTGCGAAGGCTACCCCGCCCATCAGCAGAAACGTGAATTGAACATTCCGATAAATACCCTCATTGAAATCCGCAATTAGCGCGGTGCCGGTGAACTCGTAGGAATAGAGCACCGTGAAGATAAATATTGGTGACAGCACAAATGCTGGAAGCGGCGTTGGCAGACAAAAGGAAAGAACCGCGAACGCGACCATAACCAGAGAGGCGGCAGCCGTAACCTTATAAATCAGACAGATAAAATACAGGAGAAAGAGGCCTCCCATAAGAAAGCTAATACGATCTTGCGCGTTATGTTTCGCTGCAGTTGGCATAAGCTGTCGTTTACCTGCTGGACCAAAAAGGTTCATCCGACCGGAATGAAAAGACCTGTGGTCTCGTCAGTCCTAGGCACGCCTCGGCCGGACGCCGTAACCTAGTTGCAAAACACGGACCAGACGAAGGGAATTCCTACCCGAACGACTGACCCAGTTCACTTTCATAGTCGATATACCATTCAACGAAAGCCTTGACGCCTTCATCGAGTCCTGTCTCCGGCTTGTATCCGGTAAGAGCTTCAAGCAATGCCGGGCTGGCATAGGTACGCGGCACGTCGCCCTGCTGCATCGGCAGCATCTTGCGGACTGCCTTTCGGCCGAGGGCAGCCTCGACCTTTTCGACAAATTCCATCAACCCAACGGGCTGACCTCCACCAATATTGACCACGCGGAACGGAGCGTGATGCGAAAGCGTCTCGACCTTCCGGTCGTCAACGCGGTTTGTCTCCGATGGCGGTACGACAGAGAGGCGAACGATCGCCTCCACCAGATCGTCAATATAGGTGAAGTCGCGGCTCATCTTTCCTTCGCCGTAGATCTCGATTGGCTGTCCGTCAACGATATTTTTTACGAACTTGAAAAGCGCCATGTCGGGTCGGCCCCATGGGCCGTAGACGGTAAAGAACCTGAAGGCAGTGGTTGGCACCTTGTAGAGGTGGGCCGAACTGTGCGCCATAAGTTCCATCGACTTTTTGGTCGCAGCATAAATTGTCAGCGGCTCGTCGGCACGATCTGTCTCATGGAACGGCACCGTCGGATTTGCACCATATATCGAAGAGGTGGAGGCCAACATCAGATGCTTGAGGTCAAGCTTCTGCGAGAGTTCCAGAATGTTCCACGACCCGTCAACATTTGAGCTCAGATAGGAGCGCGGGCTTTCAATACTGTAGCGCACACCGGCCTGAGCAGCGAGGTGGATTAGGATGTCGGGCTTGGCGGCCTCAATTGCCGCTTCTAGCGCTTGTCGATCTTCGAGCATGGCGACGATAGGGGTAAAAGACGGGAACTGCGTCAGTGCCGCATGACGCATATGCTTGAGCTTGACATTGTAATACTGCGTCATGCCGTCGAAGCCTGTCACGATATGACCGTCTTCCAAAAGCCGGCGGGCCAGATGAAAGCCGATAAAGCCGGCAGTTCCGGTAATGAAATAGCGCATAATTAAGCCTTTTTGGACAGCTTGCCGATCGGGAAGTAGTCGAAGCCCTGCTTGCTGACGTCGACGGCCGAGTAGATATTGCGTAGATCGACGATAACTGGCCGCTTCATGCTGGTCTTCAGGCGCTCGAGGTCAAGAGCTCGGAACTCTTCCCATTCGGTGACGATGACAACGGCATCGGCGCCTGAGGCGATCTCGTAAGGATTGCTACCGAAGGTGACCGGGCCGAGCATGCCCTTCGAGGCTTCCATGCCCTCGGGGTCATAAGCATGGACAGTTGCGCCGCCATCCAGCAGTGCCTGGATGATGGTGATCGACGGTGCATCTCGCATGTCGTCAGTGTTCGGCTTGAACGTCAAGCCGAGCACGGCGATCTTCTTGCCACGCACGTCGCCGTCGCAGGCGGCGATCACCTTGCGGCCCATAGCGCGCTTGCGATTATCGTTGATGGCAACCGTGGTCTCGATCAGGCGCACCGGACTGTCGAAGTCTTGGGCGGTCTTGACGAGAGCAAGTGTATCCTTCGGAAAGCAGGAGCCGCCGTAGCCGGGGCCGGCATGCAGGAACTTGTCGCCGATACGCTTGTCCATGCCAATACCCTTGGCAACCTTCTGGATGTCGGCGCCGATCTTTTCGGACAGGTCAGCAATCTCGTTGATGAAGGTAATCTTCATCGCCAGGAAGGCGTTGGCGGCATATTTGATGAGTTCGGAGGTGCGGCGTTCGCAAAAATAGAGTGGCGCTTCATTGAGGTAAAGCGGACGGTAGACTTCACGCATGACCTCGACGGCCCGCGCATCTTCAGTGCCGATCACGATGCGGTCGGGCCGCTTGAAATCGGTGATGGCCGCACCCTCACGCAGGAATTCCGGGTTGGAGACGACGACGATGTCCTTGTCGGGGAACTCCTCTCGGAAGATGCGCTCGATCTCGTCACCGGTACCAACCGGAACTGTCGACTTAGTCACAACGACCGTGAAGCCCCTGACCGCCGCGGCAATTTCGCGCGCTGCAGCATAGACATAGCTCAAGTCCGCATGACCGTCGCCGCGGCGCGACGGGGTGCCGACAGCGATGAAGACGACATCAGCATCCCCGACCGGGCCGGCTAGATCGAGCGAAAAGTCCAGACGGCCAGCAGCACGGTTATGGCTGATAATGGCATCCAGCCCCGGTTCGAAAATCGGCACTTCTCCGGCCTCAAGAGCCGCGATCTTGGCTTCGGATTTGTCGACACAGGTGACATGGTGACCGAAATCAGCAAAGCAGCCGCCGGATACCAGACCGACGTAACCCGAACCAATCATGACTATATGCATATCAAATCTTTCGCAGAGTTGAATGAAGCCCGTTCATACACAGCACGGCTAGTTTTTGCAATGCAGCATAATTTGTCAACGACCATCGAGCCTGTTTTCCGAGGTTTGTAGAGGCGCTTTAGCAACCGGAGCGGAAACCTAGCTTGCTGGTGCGCCGAGACCAAGCGGGCAGTCTGCGCCGCATTCAGCCAATGGAGTCGCGAGCGTGTTTTAAGGGAGAAATATGACGTGGATGTATCCGAGTTCCCAATAAATCTCGAGGCTTCAGAACCTGCCTTGCTACTTGCCCGGTGGCAGGCCCAAGTTCCCTGCCGCCAGGCAATTAATTCGACAGCGAGAGGCGTCAGGCGTCGTTATTTATCGATTGCGTTCGTTGCCGATCGGTTGGCGCGAAGCTGCTTGCGAAGGGGCGCGACTCTGCATGTAACCGGCGGATCTCAGCAATCCCGGCACTCAGAGAATAACGCGCCGGCAGTCTCTTCGAAATGCTGTTAAAATACAGACGAAATGGTTCCTCGATGAGAATGAATGTGCACGTGCTTACGGCGATTACAACGGCCAAGTAGACGAGCGCCAATGCGTCCATAGAGCCGCTCGGTCCAAAATTGATCATATTGACGTTGGTCATTAGCGGGACCTTGAAAGCCGACTGGGCAGCTCTAATAGCCCCGTTTAGAACTGACAGAATGACGAAGTGCGTGAGATAGATCGAAAGGGAAATCTGCCCAAGAAATTGCAACGGAAAGGTATGAAGCAGCGCCGAGACCTTTCCCCGATCGCCCGCGAAAATGAAAATGACAACAGAAAACGCCAGGATTGTTCCGACGTCGCCAAGCGGATCAAACCAGAATATCGAAAGTGCCAAGAGAAACGCAGCAAATTCCAGCAGCGTTGAAAACGCTGACAAAATCTCATGATATTTCATAAAGAGAGAGTGCAGCAAGACGCCGGACATAAAGCCGAAGATGCACAAAAGCAGTCCTCGGCCACTCGTCATGTGGACATGTGTTCCACTCACCTCGAGCCACACCAAAAGGATTCCGCTGCTCAACCAAAGCAAGCACGTTGCAAGCTTGAATCGCGTAGCGCCGAGAAATACGACCGCGGCGAATATTGCGTATGTGTAAAACTCAACGCTTAGGGACCAACTCGGTCCATTCCACGTATAGTCCCCGAACGGGATGATTGACTGCAAGAGCAGATAGCCTGCAACAAGCGATGAGACACTGTTAGATCCCGAAAATGGGGACTGTCCACTTTCGATCCCGTTTTTGACCATCACCAGTTTCAGAATCTCCAAAACGAGAAGCGCGGTAAGCATCACGAAGTGGATCGGATAGACGCGACCGAAACGCCTTATAAAAAACGTTCGCAAATCTTCGCGCCCCCTGAGTCTCGTGCCATAGGATGCGGACATCACAAATCCGCTAAGGACAAAGAATAGCGGCACTGAAAGGCCACCATTTCGAATGACGGGAATATCGTAGAAAAAGCCCGAGGCGGTCAGATGGACCAATGCCACGATCGTCGCGGCAATTCCTCGTATTGAGTCCAAAGCTCTAAATCTCAAGATACTCACACCTTTTTCTTAGCGGGTTCAAGCGGCTCATTTTCGCCCACGAGGTCAAGACAAGCACAAGTATCAACGCTTCATGACCACCGTGTCTCAGAAGCACTGATCTCGATTCTGATAGGCAATTTGCAACCTTTGTCGTTTCCGGATGCGATAGAGAGGCGGCTCGCTAAAGCGATTTTAGCGGTGATTAAGGAGAACCGCTCCCAATTTGCCGAAGCAAGACGATGCATCGAACCCTATCGTTCCGACTATGTCAATTCTGCACGATTTGTCGCAAAATTTTCGTGCAGCGGCCATTGCATTCGTCTAATTGCCCTTGCATAAGGTGGCGGTTATGGCTGTATATTGCATTGCAATATGTTGTGCGTAGGGACAGATCAATGTGTCAGCTTCGTCGTTCGACCCAATTTTGGTTCAGTCTTCATCGCTCCCGCACAGCCGGACGTGATTGTTAGTTGAAGCGGCAATGACCGCCTCTTTTCCAGAAGACCACCACCTGGCTTTCATACCCGGATGAGCACGATCAGCGGGGCAGTTGAATTCAGAAGTATGGTTCTAAGAAGGTGAGAGCGTTAAGTTTTCTGCAATCTTGCACTTCAGACAACTCGTATAGCTAAGGCACGGAGACCAATGGAAATATGAGAAATATCAAATCTCGCCATATTTTGTTGATCAGCTGCGAATACGTGCCTTTCCCCGGAGGCATCGCCACCTACGCTGGCGGCATTGCGCGGACACTGCGCGATGCTGGGTACCGTGTAACGGTGGCAGCGCCATCGTATCCAGAACTCACCTATGAAAATGATAGGCACGAAGACAATCGGCGGATATTGCGCCATCATAAGATAGGCCTGAGAGGCGCGATTGACACACTGCGCATCATCGGAGCTTTGCCCGCTGATACGATTATCCTCGCCGCGGATATTCGGAGCGTGCTTTTTTTATATGCGACCCGTATATGGCATCGCCGTTCATATCGATCGATGATCCACGGAAGCGAGGTCGCCAAGTTTGGAAAAACCTCACCATTGTTCGCGTTGGCACGACGAGCATATCTTTCGTCTGAAATGGTTTTGTACAATTCCCAAGCGACGAGGGAGATCTTTGTCAACGCTTTCGGAGCACCAGCGCGGGACGCGGTCAGCTACCTCGGAGTCGAGGCGAGTTGGTTCGAGAGCACGGAAGGCGATTTTGACAATGCCGAGCTCGCGGCAATCTCGCCGGATAAAGCTGTCATCTCGACTGTCGGACGTATCGAACCTCGGAAGGGCCATTTGGAGACGGTTCGAGCCGTTGCGGTGGCGCAGGATAAGGTCGGCCCAAACAAGCTCGTCTATGTGATAGCCGGACGTCCGGAAGACGAGCAATATACCTCGAAAGTTGTCTCAGAGGCAAAGAGGTTGAATGTCTCGCTCCTCATGACTGGTCGGATCAGCGAAGGGGATTTGAAACGACTTTATCGGCGTTCTGCCCTTCACGTCCTTTATGCTCAACTCTTGAGCGGCAAAGTTGAAGGTTTCGGACTCGTCTTGCTCGAGGCCGCCGCACAGGGATGTCCAACGGCAGCGTCCCGCACAGGCGGCATCCCCGAAGTTCTAGGCAATTCTGGAATATTGCTCGAGCCCGATGATATTCCAGGTCTTGCCAAAGTGATTGCCGAGAGTGTGGACAACCCGAGAGGACGTCAGATTCGCGGCGACGATGCCAGAATAAGAGCTGAGAGCTTTACCTGGCGAGCTTGCGTAGAGAAAACCTTTCCCGAATTGGAATTGGTTTGAGATCGAGTTTGGAACGATATTTGTTCATGTGCGGGATAGTCGCAGACCGGGAAGCTATGTTGATTCTCCAAACCCTGACCTTACGGAGATGGTCCAGTTCAATCTCAACAGCCGCGCGCCCCCGCGATCCGCGAAGGTTGTTTCCCTCGTGGCTGGCGAAAACGACTCGTTCACGCCCAAGGGTACCAGATAAAAGGCCTCTTACAATTTCTATCAGAAGTGAAGCGAGATCCGATGAGTTCTAAAGCCAAGGTACTAAAGGGCTTCACAATGCTCGTAGGTGGAAGGATCGGCAGCGCGCTTGTAAGCGTATTGTCAACAGCCATCCTTGCGCGGCTACTTTCGCCGAACGATTTCGGTCTGGTCAGTGCTGCATTGGTTGTTCTTGCACTGGCAAATGTTATATTTGACGGCGCATTCGGTGTAAGTCTTATAAAAAAGCAATCTGTAAGTGTAGCGGAGCAACGCACAACGTTGACCGTTGCGATGCTGCTGAGCCTTGTATTGATTGCTTTGATTGTGCTTCTCAGCCCTCAGATCGGGTTTTTTTTCCGCTCGGAGTCGGTCGGTGATCTGCTTTACGTCGCGGCTCTAACAATCCCTTTTAAGGCAGTTTTTGCCGTCTCGAGCGCAACACTTCAACGAGACAGCAGGTTCGGAAGCATTGCCGTTGGCAGTCTTGTCGGGCAAATATTTGGGAACGTCCTTGTTGCAGTCCCGATGGCGCTCTGGGGCTTTGGCCCTTGGGCATTGGTTGTCGGAATGGTTTTGGCAGGCGCCATGGAAGCCGCTATTGTTGCCTTCAAGGCCAAAATATCGCTCCGGCCAGAACTCGAAAAGGCTGCGTTCCGGGATCTGACCAGTTCTGCTCTTTTCAGCTTGGCAAATGTCATGAACTGGGTCGCAAATACCGGCGCGAATGCTGTGGTCGGACGCTCCATGGGGTTTTACGACCTTGGCATTTATTCGCGTGGATGGAAGTTGCTTGACCTTGTGGTGGGTATCACGGCAACCCCGCTCTCCCGCGTTCTTCTACCGGCTTTCTCATCGCGACGCGACGACCCGCTTCGCTTGGCGGCGAGCTTCAGACAAGCGTTTCATCTAGCTGTGCCGGCTTACGCGTGCATGTCCGTCTTCTTGGTGGTGCACGCGCAGCTTATCGTTTATGCCGCACTCGGCGCGAAGTGGGATCAAACCATCCTCGTAGCGCAGTTTTTCTTCGCGGCACTCGTCCCACGATGCGCATTTAAGATTTCAGAGAATTTCGCTGTTGCTGCCGGACGATCGGGAGCCGCCGTCGTGAGACAGTTCATTTACGCGGCGTTGATGGTGGGAGGTGCTGTACTCGGTCTTAGCCATGGTGTCTCCGGGGTTGCCCTAATGACATCTGGCGCTGTCACGATCTTCTACATCATCTCCATCGCTTTTGCCCTTAGGATCGGAAACATCTCGGCCCTTCCGATATTTTGGATTCATTGCAAGGCCGGTATACTTGCTGCCGTTATTGCGACAGCCGATGCACTCCTTGTCTGGACGTTTTCTGAGTGGCCGCTCATCCTTCGTCACGTTGTTGGCGGCACCGGCGGCGCCGTCGTAATGCTGGCGCTTCTGTCGGCCGCGCCCTCCTTTTGGCTCGGTCCCGCGGGTGAATCGTACATTCCGCGGATTCGCCAAATGATTCGTAAAGTCAATCTCGTATCCATTCCGAAAGGATAGAATTCCATGTCGCAGGGGACCACCCTTTTGATCTCGCGTCTGACAACCCAGAATGCCGGAAACGAAGCACTTTCCAAACAATTTTTGAAATATTTCGTATCCAATGCGGGACGCGGAAAAGTTGTCGCGTTGGATCGCTATCCGCGATATTTCGAGTCCTTTTCATTGAAAGGGCTTGGCGCCGATCCGATCCAGAGCTTCGACAATCTTGCCAGAGAGTTGATACGTCGCTTCAGCGACAAAAGCGCCGAGGCACTCCCCGAAGCTCGGGAGGGGCTCGTTAAGCTCGATGAAACCGCAAAGGAACTCACCGGCTTTCTCAGGAGCGTTAAGCGAAAAGTCGCGCTGCGGAAAACGCTGGCGTCACTTCTGCTGATAGAAAAGCCTCAGTTGTTGCAGGCGGTTACGGGATGCACCTCGTCGGACCTCATCGTGTGGAATCCGGCAGGCGAGATCCACCCAACCGGCAGTCCTGATCAGGTCATGAGGCTTCTTCTTCTACTACGAATCGGCCAACTCAGCGGCCGCAGGACGGCGGTCATCAACCACAGTCTGGAAATTGCTGATGAACGCCTCCGGACATTGATCGCGCACGTGTACTCACATTTGGACTATGTGGGGGTGCGCGATGCCAAATCGGTTGAAGTCGCTCTTAGCCTGGGCGTTTCGAAGGAGCGCTTGCACGAATCTCCGGACCTAGTTTTTCTCGCGTCACGCGAAGAGAAAGCGCGCGAGGCCAAATCTCAAAAAGGCAGCATCGCGCTTGCTATTAACGGTCTTGAGGCACTATCCGGATCCAACGAATGGGTTCAGTTCATGAAAGGACTGGAAGAATTTAAGCGCCCGGTTGTCTTCGTCTCGAATGCAGTCAATCATGATCGCGAATTTTCGACCTATCTCGCCGGGTTGAGCAGCAATGGCACGGTGGTGGAACATCAGCCCGGCTACATCGAGCTTCGGTCCTTCTACAAAGATTGCGCGGTATTGGTCAGCAGTCGTTTGCACGCGTCGATACTTGCGTTGTGCGAAGACACGCCAGTCTTGAGCATTGAGCCGTCGGTGTTCAAATTGACCGCAATATTCGAACAGATGGACTACCCCATCAAGACTGTCAGGCTGCAGGAAGCTGCATGGTCCGAGAAGGTGCTCGAGAACATCCGAGCAGTGATCAACAAGGAAGGCCCGGATCTAATCTCGGAAGGTTCGCGTGCGCTGGCGCACCAAGTCGATCTTATAGACCGTTCCTTTAGACCGCTTTTCTCTATGATGCCTGGCGCGAAAGCGGCCTGATACAGCTTCCGTTTGTGCCGCGTAATGTTCTCATGCACTTCGCGGCTTGCCTTGGCGTGTCTCTCAATAGTGCCGTCGGTGACAGTGAGCTTGCCGGCGGCCGAGAGAGGTCAAAGATGCGCCGAGGCGCTCGCTATCATCGGCGTGCCTCGTGTGCCGTTGCGAAGCGCTTCACGCGATGACACTGACGTTCGCCCAGTGATCGCTTGCGTCCCTCTGCTACCGGCACCGACGCGCTCAATCGGCGCAAAATCGGCGCGGTTGGTCATCAGACCATCTTCGTCTAACCTCCAAAGAACCTCGGATCACTCTGTTGAAGAGTTGTCCCGGCCCGTCGCCAGCATCCACATTTTTACCTAGTCGATGATTTAATTTCGCCTACCTATTGGAGATAATGGCAAGAAATCTGATTTCACTGCGTGGCTGGACAACCACCCTTCTTTGCAAACTCATAATCAAACGTTGATGGAGCACGATGAAAACTTCTCGACGCAATTTCCTCCTCAGCGCGACGTCACAGATAGCGATCGTCGCGATTTTACCTTCGACTTTATCCAATGCCTTCGCCGCGAGCGGCGACGTCTCGGTCCAGGATAGCGCAGGTGTCTGGGACTTGAAGTCCTTGCCACATATGTTGGCGACGGCATTCTTCCAGGAAGATGTTCCTGAAGGTCCTGTGTCGATGCACAAGGGGCGAGGTATTCTACCTCTTGAGGCTTCGCAGCCGGTCCAAACACTGCAGCCGGAGAAAACCTCAAATGACGGTATTGTTTTTTCGGGAAACGAGAACGTTCACCTCCGTTTTCCAAATGTCAAAGACAGCCTCAGACTGTACCGATGGTGCCTGACGATCACACGTGCGAAGAACGCGGGCGACACGGATTCGGTCGCTCAGGTGTTGAGCGTTAATGACGGGCCTAGCGCCCAGAATTGCCATCCGAAGATCGCCATTCAAGGCGCAGCAACCAAAGCTACCGTTGCTACAGTCTGGCATGGCGCTACTGAATCCGGAACCGTTAAAGCAAGCTTGAAAGCGACCGGTTTTATTCTCGATGGATCTGCGTGGAATGTTAGCCTGACCTATCGCCGTAACGGTCGATTGTTTGCAAGCGTGAACGGCGTCGATAGCGGATATGTAAACGAGATCATAAATTGGGCTTGGCCCATGCCGGACGGCGGCCCTGAAAGCATAATAGGCGGTAAGAGATCGCCGGAGATGGAATGGGCTTACGACTGCATCGTCTTTGGCCAGGGCGAACTTAGCGAGCGGATGGTCCAGAAGATCGAAGGATGGGCTGCCTGGCGCGTGAAGCGCCAAGCGGATCTCCCTGGGGATCATCCATATCGGTTGTCACCTCCGACAATCGATGAAGAAGACTCAGGACCGACCTACAAATTGGACCTCGAAGCTTGGCAAAACTGGGGTGATGGCCTTCGTCCCGGCCAAACCTCTGCAAGGATGGGGGCTCCGGCAAGACTTACGCCAGACTTTCAACGTGTGTTTTATGAAGACTTCAGGCGAACGGGCATCGCGTCTTCCGCGGTTGCTCCCCGATCCACGCCCACCTGGTTCGCACCCGGATGGAACTCAGCGGTCGGCGCTAGCGCGCAGGTCATCCCTCCGACCAAGAAGCTCAATCTCTACCAACAGACCGCTGAACCCGACGGAGCTGGCTTAAAGCTTTCGCTCAGAAATCAGAAAAAGTGGTTTGCGCCGGCGATTTACACTGTAAACGATGCGGGGCAGGGTCACTCGTGGGAGGGGGAAGCAATATTCCGCTTGCGCTGCAGATTTAGCGAATATTCGGAAGTACCCGGAGGGCTGTTTCCGGCATTTTGGTGCTATTCACTGGAACCGCTTTTCGCGAGAGAACTCGAACGAATTGAAATCGATTTTTGGGAATTCGACGGCAAGAATCCGCTTTATCTGAATGGTGCATCGTCGCATGTGCATTCGGCCGCCTATCCCGGGTTGCTCGGACATCTGCGCAAAGATGCTAAGCGCTATAAGGTCTGGGGTGGCGAACTCCGAGCGGCCAGGCTTGGGACCGAGGAAGATTTCACCGTTTGGGACGGAAAATGGCATACTTGGGAATTTGCTACCGGCAGTGACTTCACAAGCCTGTCGGTCTCTTTGGAAAAAAATGGTGAGGAGCAGATGATTGAGCTCTATCGATGCCCCACACCGAAGGAATATCTTCAGAGACGGTACCTAATTATCGACTACGCACTGAGGTTGGAGGATGGAGAGCCGGATCGGGCAGTCAGCCACGACTTCGAGATCGATTTTGTCGAAGTGCTCCAGCGTGCGCAAAAACTGGAAGCGTTCGAGAAGCCTTTCTTAGCTTTGCCGACAATAGATGGGGTACGCAGTGCCGGGCAGGCTCTAACTTGCAAAGCCAACCTTCCGCCGGAACTGCGCGACGTGTGGTATTACTGGTATGTTGACGGTTACCCGCGTTCCATCTCGCCGTCGGCGACATTCACCTTGGAAGATCAGGACCTTGGGAAGGACGTGCGTTGCATGGTCAAGGCAGTCGGCGCGTTTGGACAACCGGAAGCATGGAGCCGCTCTGCCAGGGTGGAATAGGCAAACAGCATCAAAGCGAGCCTCAAAAAGTACGACAGCTTGAGTGCGGCAACGCCGCTATATTGCTGCGCGGGCGAACCAGATCATGCGGCTGGCGCAAGAATTTAGTTCCCCGCCTGAGGCTTGCTGTAACTGCGTTCTGTGCGGCAAGAAATGAAGGCGTTAGATCTTCGGACTATGGTTTTGCGGGTCAGATAAAGAGTTTCTGTTTGCCTCTGATCTGTGGAGTTTGAGCGCGCGGCAGCCTCCACGGGTTTGTCATCCGTCAAGATATCCGCGGTCACTCTCGAAATGTATATTTCATTTGATCGGTGAGCGGCTTTGTCAGGTAAGAGATCACGGTTCTATCAGCGACACGGATGAACACCTCAGCTGGCATGCCCGGATAAAGCGCAAGTCCCTTCAGTTGTGCAAGGCTTTTTGAATCGGGCCTGACCATCACTGAATAGTATTTGATTCCTGTGCGTTGATCGGTGATAACGTCCGGCGATATTGCAACGACTTTCCCTTCTACCTCTGGCGTCGTCCGCTGATCAAAGGCTGAAAACCTTATGTCCGCGTGCTGAGATAGATATACCTGATCAATATTCCGCGTAGCGATCTTCGTTTCGACCGTCAGCAATTGTTGATCAGGGGCCAACAGCATCAATTGTTCCCCGGCTGAGACCACCCCTCCAATTGTGTGAATATCAAGCTGATAGATTTGGCCGGCGACGGGCGCACGGATATCAAGACGGTTGATCTGATCTAGAGCGGCTGTGCGGCGCTCCTCCATCTCAGCGATCTTCGCGTTGACATCCGTCAACTCCTTCGAATTCTCGTTTCGGCGATCTTCGTCGAGCTGCAGGATTTGCAGATTCGTCTCTGCAATCTTGCCCTCTGCCTGAGCCTTTGCTGCCAATCGCTCCCCTTTATCGCCTGCCAACTGAATCATCTGCCTTTTCAATGCATTCAGTCTCTGCAGTGTAAGAAGCTTCTTTTGATAGAGGCTGTCGGCGGCCGACGTTTCCTGAGTCACCAGTACGGTGGCTCTATCGATTGCTTCAATCTGGAGTTCATGGCCGCTGACCTCATCACCGAGCTGCGCGCTCTGCTCCTCCAATTGCTTTTTCATCCCGAGCAATGCGGAGCGCCGAGTTGCAAAAAGCTGCATCTCGCTATCAATGAATCTCTTGCTGTCAGCAGTATCGAGCTTTGCACGAGACAAGTCGTCCATTGAGAATGAGGCCGCGCCGACAGATTCGGCTTGCAGGCGGCTTCTTCGCACATAGAGCTGCGCAAGAGATGATTCTACAATACCGAGGTTCGCTCTTGCCGACGCACTATCAAGTTGCAGAAGAATATCGCCGGCATTGACATGTTGGCCTTCCTCCACCAACAGCTTAGATACGATGCCGCCCTGAAGATGTTGTATCTTCTTTGAGCTACCATCGATGATTACGGTACCATCGCCAATCGCTGCGTTCGACAGCGATGTCGATGCTGCCCATCCGCCTATTCCAACGACAAGCAGCACCGCGAGCGCCATAACCGCGAGTGCGTTTCGACGCAAAGAAACGTCTGATGTTACGGAAGCGCGCTTCATTCGTGTGCCTCACCTACGATCTTGAGCGGAACGGGACGCTCCTCCGGCATGGAAGTCGGCACTTGCCTTATAATTCTTGCAAAAACTTGCTCTTTCGCCCCGAACGCCTGAACTTGACCATCGTTGACCATCAGGATCTGATCGACAGCCGCCAAAGCGCTGGGTCGATGAGCGACAACGATCGCAATGCCGCCGCGACGACGAACGCTTAATATTGCTTCCGTCAGCGCTGCCTCCCCCTCGGCGTCCAGGTTGGAATTCGGCTCGTCCAGAACAACGAGAAACGGATCCATGTAGAGTGCGCGCGCTAATGCAATTCGCTGCCTCTGCCCCGCTGATAACATCGATCCGTTCCGCCCGATCTCCGTATCGTAACCCCTTGGAAGCTTGAGGATCATTTCGTGGACGCCTGCCTCTTTGGCCGCGTTGATGATGTCGCCAGACTCAGGGTTCTCCCGAAATCGCGATATGTTCTGAGCCACAGTTCCAGAAAACAGCTCGATGTCTTGCGGCAAGTAACCGACATGTTTGCCAAGGTGCTCCGGATCCCATTGGTCTATCGCGGCTCCGTCCAGCCTAATAGTTCCACGTAATGCAGGCCATATTCCAGCAACCGCCCTCGCAAGAGTTGACTTTCCTGATGAACTGCGCCCGACCACGCCAAGAGCACTTCCCGCTGACAGCGAAAATGTAATTCCCGAGATGGTCGGCTGGCGTTGCTCAGGTGGTGCGCTCGCCAGTTCGTCAACCACGAGCGACTGGAATGGAGCGGGGAGTGCCGTTCTTGCGTTCCATGGTGGCGTGTCCGCTAGCGTCGCCTGGAGCCGTTGCCAAGCCTGCTGAGCTGCTTTGATATTTCGCCAGTTGCCGATGATCTGCTCGATCGGAGACAGGGCTCGTGAGGTGAGAATTGACGCGGCGATAATGATGCCGCCGGTGGCGAGACCTTCAATGACGAGTACTGCCCCTACCGCGAGAACGCCTGATTGCAGAGCAGCGCGGAATATTTTCGACATGACCGCATAGGCGTTGGCCACGTCGGCATTCTTTCGATAATTGATACGATAATTATCGTTTTGCTCGGACCACATCCTTGTTAAGTCCGCCCCCATACCCATTGCTTGGACAACCTCAGCGTTTCGTTGTGCGGCTTGGGTAAGGCTGTTTCGACGGCCGGCAAGATCAAAAACCGATTTCGCTGACGCGCGCGTGCTGAAATTCGTCACGAATGTGAGCAAAAGCAAAACCAGCCCGCCAGCAATTACGACAATTCCGACAATAGGATGGAACAAAAAGCAGATGCAGATATATAAAGGTAGCCATGGAAGATCGAGAAGTGCGGACGGTCCTGCACTCGCGAGGAACGTTCGAACTTGATCAAAGTCTTGCATGGACTGAGATCCGTCAGTCGCCATTTTTTTCGATATGGGAGCTCTGATCGCGGCCTGAAACACAACGGCGCCAACTGCCTCGTCAAAAGCGCCAGCGATGCGAACCAGCAAGCGGCCGCGAAATACCTCAAACAGCCCTTGGAAGGCGTATAGTAACAACGCTAAAATGGCCAAGGCAATCAGCGACGAAATGCTTTTGCTCGGTATCACCCGATCGTATACCTGGAGCATAAACAGGGAACTCGTCAGATACAAAATGTTGACGAGGGCGCTGGCAATCACCACGCCGAACACGGCAAACTTGCATCGACCGACCATCTCGATATATTTAATTTTACCCATTCCGCCGAACTGTGGCTTACTCATCTCAGTACCGATCTTCTGAACCCGCGCAGAACGGGACTATCTACTGTCTAATCAGGCGATAATACTCCAAGCACAGCAGGCTCATGCCGGCAACCATTTATTGTTCGCAAAGCGGCATCCTCAGCCGTTTAATTAAAAGTTAACCTTACCTCTTTGTAGAACCTTCGCCACTGGTCCACTTGGGTACGTTAATTGGTGCGAACCCCAGATCGGCCCCCGCAAACGATTTGCAACTTAATATAGAAGTGCTACTAGAAGTATTTATATACTGACTGTAACCACTCTGCGCCAGTATTAACGATAGTCATATTTTTTACGCGACCCTCGTTTAATATTTCCTTTACGATGTCTAACCACTAAGCTAAGACTTCGCCCAGATAGGTGCAGACAAACTTAAGCGCATCTATTCCGTGTATTCTAGTTGGTCGCGATGTATTCGCGCGGGGAGATCATTTATGGCATTACAGTTTCGCACGAGCGCAGAGAAGCTTGCAGTCACGGTGAGTGACGACGTTGTTTTCGACGATCCGACAGCGAAGCGCGTCTACAGCGCGGTCGTAGGCGACGACACCTTTGATTTCAAAATTGAGAACACCACCAACTGGGGGGTGAACAAGGACGCCTATATTAAGGTCGACGACAATCTTGACCACACCGTAACGGTCTCCGACTTCGTCTACGCCAACCTTGACTACACCACCGCCAACTCTGCAGATATTACCCTAGAAAATGCCAAGCGAGCCGACATTAAAACGGGAGCGGGCGACGACAAGATCACCGTGAATGTGGTGAACTCACTCAACGCCGGCTTCGCCGGCTGGGACAGCCCGACGCTCGTAAAGGATTCCACTTTCAATATCGACAGTGGTGCGGGCAACGACACGATCATTTTCAGGACGGGAACGTCCGATCCTGGCCTCAATCTGGCAATCTCGAAATACACATTGACCAACATCCACGCTGGTGAAGGCAATGACACAATCGACATGGGATCTGGATCGCTTGCCGAGACTCGCGACACGATCTACGGCGAGGGTGGCAACGATATCATTCATGCCGCCGGGGGAGATGACTTCGTTGACGGCGGCGATGGCGACGATTTCATCTATGGGGAATCCGGCAATGACGTTCTCCATGGCGGCAAGGGTAAAGATTATATCGAGGGCGGTACCGGCAACGATACGATCTATGGCGGCGACGACGCCGACTTCATTCGAGGCGGTGCCGGCACTGACACCATCCATGGGGGAGCTGGAAACGACAAAATCTCTGGTGGAACCGGCTCCGACTTCCTTTTCGGCGATGATGGCGCAGATACCTTTGTTATCGGTCACGGTGACCTGATTATGGAAGATGTGAATGGTCAGCCGAAATTGCCTGCAGTTGACACCATCATGGATTTTGATGGTTCTGCGGGGGATCGCATTGATGTCGAGAAGCCTGGTAACTGGCAGATCGTCGACGCCGGCGCCGATACTCATCTTATCAATTCAGAGGCTCCTGAAGGATCGATGGTTGTTCTCAAGGGCGTTCACGCCGCAGATTTCCATTCCGATTGGTTAATCTAACGATTGGACGGGGCCAATCGCTATATTGGCCCCATTCTTCAATGACGATATTTTCCGGGTTTTACGGCGAGGACTTGATAACGCGGCTGGTACTTCACACAGCGTAACTCGCTGAGTATCTCGCTAAATCGTTGTGCATACTGTCGACATACATTCACAGCGCCTGCCGAGCAGAAGGATGCATTTGAGCACCCGCAGCCGACTGGTTAGGGAAGGAATGGCCAAATTAGTGGGAGTCGTTCCAGCTTGCGTGCGAGCGTCACAGCCCTTCAAATACTCTCTTTCTCAGGCAGTTGCCGCGAAAAAAGAGCGTCGTTGCTGCGCTATGAAATTCCTCGTGCTGCGACTAACCAGCGCCTTGTTGACAAAGTGATTACCCAATCAGCAGCAGCGTGTTGGATACAGACCGGTGGAACATTCAAGGGTTTCTGCCTGCAGAGCGAGACGAGATTCCCAACCTTCCTGCAATAATCGCAGCTATCTCGACGAAAATGCTCTAACTGGGTATGCGCTGTCATGGCGTGGCATCTATGAGCGTTATGGAAAGTGAAACTCGGCATTTGTCGGGTGCCGCCGATGGTCGGAGAAGGCGTATGGGACGCGCTTTGGAAACGCAAGTCGGAACCCGGGCTGATCGACGACTGGCAATAATCGACAGTACTAAGTTTCGCGGCCATTCGCCGGCGGCCGCTAAGAGACATCGACCAATACATACTCGGTCAGCAAGGGCCGCAGGGCGCTGACATGACCCCGAGACAGGTCCCCATCCGGACTGAACACTCGAACTCAGGTGAAACCTCTTAGCGGCCCGCCTTAATACCAACCTAGACCTATCCGGCGGGCACGGTGCGGTAAAACTGCTTACCACGTAGGAGCGACATCATCGGTCTCTCGATCAAGAGATGAGCTCCGATCCCAGCGGCCGCGCCGACACATATCAGCACTGCCCATGTAGCGATACCGTCAAACGGCGGAACGCCCAAGCCTCGCTTCCACATGCCCGACAGGATGATGAAAGGAAACATATGAAAGAGATAGATTGAGTATGACGCGTCTCCGAGGAATGACGTCACTCGACCTCCTACATAGTTCTTCAACTTTTCGTCGAACAGGAAGCATGAGAAGACCGCAATCGCGATGGGAGCTCTTGTGATCAGCGCGCTATAATCTTCCCGCCACTCATCAAAGAGAACAAACGCAATAGTACCCGACACCGCCACAATTATTGCACACCATCGCAAATAGCCATTCCAGCGAATACTGCCGTTTCGATAAAAATAAGCAGCCCACCCGCCTGCGATAAACTCAAGCAAACGTTCGTTAGTGATAACCTTCCAAATGCCAAAATCTATACTAACAAAATTCCCCGCGATTATAAGGAGAGAAAATAAACCCGTCATCTGAACTAGAATTCTCTCCCTGGCTTGCCATATAAGCGCCGAAAAGAGAAGATAAAAGAACATCTCGTAATATAACGACCAGCCTACCTCAAGGACAGGCTTTACGTCCCCATTAAAATACTTGGGGATTAACAAGAGGGACGCAAAAATATCCAATCCAGACAAAGAATAGCTTGTACCAGGAAGGAACGTTATCGCAATGAACAAGATCGAGGCAACCCAGTAAAGCGGGTAAATTCTTCTCACCCGTAGGAATAAGAAAGAACGAGCAGTAATTTTCTTGTCCCACGCAGAATGAAAAATGATGAAACCGGAAATGATGAAAAATATATCAACGCCAAGCGCGCCAAATTTTGTCAGCCCGTGTTCCCGGGCCCAAAATTCGTTAGTTAAACCGAGCTCTGTATGGCGTTTTATTAGAAGGCCGTGCGCATGGTAATAAACAACCATTAGGGCGGCGAATCCCCTAAGCGACTGCACATTGGATAACATAGCTTTAACCCAAAACGAGACTATCACCGCACTATAAAAAGATCTCGGCACATATCAAGCCTTTGACAGTCATCGCCTATCTGGAATCCTTGGCCATTCACCATATTCCACTGCACTAAAACGGCACTTGGCTGCGAGGGGCCATGGCGCTCAATTCAGTCTCGACACGGCGCGAAACGAAGTTGGAATTGCTTGATGAACCCCGCAAGTGCGCTTGCCATTCCGCCATCGTCGCAGACGGTTAGTCGCTTCTCTATTCGGCCGGCGGTGAAGCCTAGGCTTGCCGCACTACGATCGCAGCCAGGAAGCGGCCGTTCAAGACGGGAGCTCATATCAGAAAAATGCAAATGCCGTGAGCCCGGGCCAAAATATTTGAGTCAATCAACTAGAAACTTAGTTCGTCTAATGTCGTTGGGAAACAGGCCCTCTCATAAATTGCTTCGAACTTCAGATCGCGGATTAGCATAGTTTTTCAAGGAATTGCCGGAATTATGATACATATTCGCGATGCCATAAGGAATTTATTCGTACAACCTGAGGCGGGCTCAACATCTAAGAAAAGGCATTTCAGGAGCAAATTAAGCTTCAACCCGGGGGATTTCTCCGTTGTTTATGCAATTGGTGACGTGCACGGCTGTTACACGGAGCTGCTAAGAGCAAAAGACATTATATACGGCGATGCCGAAAATTATAGTGGTTCGGCTTTGCTGGTTTTATTGGGAGACTACATCGACAGAGGCACTCAATCTAAGGAGGTGATCGAGCATATAACCAAGCCCGCCAATGGAAAAATCACGCAGGTTGCGCTCTGTGGCAATCACGAAGACGAGTTTCTACGTTTAATTGACGATCCGGATTATTTTTTCAGTTGGCGGCAATTTGCCGGAATGAAGACCCTAAATTCATACGGCATCGATCCGGCCTACCTGTTGCGACATGGGGGCACTCTGGCGCTAGCGCGCGCCATTAATGAGGCCATTCCAACCCACCACAAAAACCTGCTGGTAAATATGCCGTCAATGGTGACTGTCGGCAATTTAGTTTTCGTTCACGCCGGAATTCGCCCCGGGGTTCCCCTTTCCGAACAACAGGACCAAGATTTATTATGGATTCGTGAGCCATTTCTTACACAGGGGCCCGAACTGCCAGTAGTTGTCGTACACGGGCATACCCCGGTCGGACGACCCTTCTTCGGGAATGGGCGGATTGCTATAGATACTGGAGCATTTGCAACGGGCAGGCTAACCATCCTTCGGATCGCGGATGGCCGGGCGACGATACTAAGCTAGTTCTATCGGCGAAGCGCGCCGAAAGCCTTAACGCCGAACGCGAGCAGTAGGGCCTTTCTATCGGGCGGCAATTTAGCGCCGGCTTCCTTTACAAAGGGGAGCAGGGCAGGGCTGATCACAGCCAAAGAGGGTCCGACTTCATGAGGGTCACCGAGCGCCAGGAGGAGATTGACGTCGCCCTGGAGCGACTTACGCGCCGCCTCAAGCGTAGCTGCGTGAAGACGATTCCAGAAATACACGCGCGCCAATAGAGCGACCTCGTCAGCCGGCGCAAGCCGGGCGGACATATCGACAAATCGCGCAATCGCCTTCGGTTCTTGCACGATCACGGACCGGACCATTGCCAGCCTCAGCCAGAGGTTGCTCTCGGTCGGCATGCAAGAGACTGCATGGCGCATGAAACGTTCAGCGCCATCAGATGCTCTGAGCCACGCGTCATAGCCGGTGATTTCATCGGCCGTATCCAGCCGATTGAGCACGAGCGTCGTACCCGCCATGACGATATCCGAGCGGCAATAGTCGCCGGAGACAATCATGTCGGTCATGGCTGTGGTCTTGGTGAGTGTCTCAGGGCTGACCTGTCCGGATTGCTCAAGTCTCTCTGCAACGAGAAAGACGTCGGCAAAGCGAGCCGATTGCCGAATATCGGACACTGCAAAGATCAGCAGTGCAATCGCAGTTACAAAAAATAAGAGAGACACGGGGGAGGGAAGGGGAAACCCAATCTTGACTGCGGCGCCTTGTTGCGTTCGACCTTTTGCGTTTGCGCGCTGAGACATGATCTACCGGTCCAAACCGATGTGAAAACGATCTGCTCCATCACCGGAATTTACCGGCGTACGAGACAGGAGTTCTTCCTAGAAGGGGACGACATGAAGAAGGAGGCCGAACGGCCCCCTGAAGTGCAGCAATACCTGCTATTAATGCGGATTAAATACTACCGCTGACAGAACTGTTACGGATAATCGTAAAGTTGCCGCCGCCTGAAGCCCCAGTCTGCAGAGAACCCGCACCCTGAGCAGCGCCACCGCCATCGGCGCCATCCGCAGGGCCGCCCAAACCTGAAGCACCAGGACCGCTGATGTCACCACCAGCCGCCGGACCTGCGCCCGGACCTGCACCACCGAGCGCAGCAACAGCAGTTTGACCGGTCAGTGATGCCTCAAATGCCGTGCGCAGACCCGCGAGCGCCGGATTACCAAGGATTGCTGCTGCGATAGCAGCCGAGATTTCATCGGCAAGGTCGGAATGCTGGGGACGGCAAACGTTAACGGCACGTCCGAGACCTGCGCCGATCGCTGCTCTTTGAGCATCCGTCGTCGCCGGGTTCGCCGCCAGTGTCAGCATCGTTGCCGTCACACCCGTTTCGGTTGCGGTAAGATCGCGAACCGAACCAATGAGTAAGCTGTCAGACGGATTGCCCGTAAGGATGCTTGCAGGCGTTGCCCTGAAGGCATCCATTTGCGAGCCGTTTGCCGCACCGGGCCCCGAAAAGCAGTTGCCCGCAAATGATGACGTCGCAAAGCCAAGAACGCTGAGCGCGACGATAGCTGTGCCCGTTAAAGTATTCTTCCCTGCGTTTATCATTCCCAGCCTCCAATGGACACGGAGCTTATAACATAAACTCCGTTGAGCACCAGTCCGTTCGATATCAGGTGCTCGAAGTATTACTTAATATATTTAATTCCCCAGCTCTTGGACCGCCTCGCGCGTATCAAGCGCATCGTTGGAAACGCCCCTGACAGTAGAGGTGACAGAATTCAGAATATCCAGGAACTTCACAAGCTCGACAGAGTGTGCATTGGAAACATACATGACATCTTTGTCCGCCATCCGGAATTCCTGAACCGCAAACAGTGTCGCTGGATCGCGCAGGTTCGCACGGAATATGACCGGTACCTGATCATCCTTGAAGCGGCCTGTATCGATATTCAGCCGTTGAAGGATACCGCGATTGACCTTTCGATAAACGACAACTTCGCGAGGGTCTGCACGCGAATCGAGGAGACCTCCAGCCTTCGCCATCGCCTCGCCAAGGGTCAGGTTCGAATCCTCGAAGTCGATCCGGTTATTGATCCCGGATGCGCCAAGCGCGATGAACGTTCGGCGCTCGTGCTCGACAGAGACAGTGTCGCCGGGCGCGAGGAAGATATTCTCCGACGGGTTCTTCAGCAGCGTTTCGTATGCGATTGATGCGGTTTTACCGCGACGCTGAAGCGTAACGTTGGTTTCAATATTGGGCGTCGTCAGGCCGCCCGCCTCGGAGATCGCGTCGAGGATACGATCGCCGGCCGGAGAAAGAACGATCTTTTGCGGGCTATTAACGTCACCGACAACCGCTACTTCCGAAGAGCGGCTGGTTGTAGTCGTGAGAACGACCTGCGGTTCGATCGCGCGGCTTGCCAGTTTGTCTTCGATATCCTGCTCGACCTCTTCCTTCATACGTCCTGCGGCCGGGACGCGGCCTGCATAGGGAATGCTGATCGTGCCGGCCTTATCGATCGTCTGTTGCGGGAGGGTGATGTAGTTACCCGGACGGCTGCCAGCGTCAGACGGAATAAAGAGACCACCAGCCTGCGCTTCGAAAATCGAAACCTGTACGACGTCGCCGAAGCCGAGCGGTATGTCAGGAGCACCCCCGCGGCCACCACCAAACCCAGTCTGCAGAGAACTCGACGGGACCTTATCGAAAAAGGGCAGAATCCCTTTGTTGAGATCGATCAGAACGTAGTCAATCCCAACCTTACGCTCAGGAGTGGTAACCTTAATTGCTGCGGCGCGATCGATCTCGGTATGATCAGGACCAGACCTCGGGAGAGACGTGCAGCTGGAAAGCACGATCAGCATCGACGCGACGATGCCGCTACGGCGAGTTACAGGAATGCGCATCTTGACCCTACTTAGTAATAGCTCGAAACTGTCTAGCCCGTCGACAACTTAAAAGACAAGTAATTATCCGACCCCGTCAGGTACTCCATACCTAACAGAAGGTTATTGTGGCAAGAGGGCAACATGGATTGTCCCATTTATGGTAAATTAGCAGCGTTTGATACATTAAGATTCTGCCGCAATTCAAATGCAACCAAGACGAATATTATGGATTTCTGTAATGGCGATTTTGACTATCGGGAGCCTTGAAATCGTCATATTTCAACAGGTTCGACTGGGTGGCCGATTCGCAACTCCCCTGACGGGGCCTTCCTGTTTTCACTGAGTCTTTCTTCGCGACCGCAGCAAATTGATATGACGCCAGCAAGAACCGCCATAAAAAATATGGCAAACCCTGGAATTTGAATTGAAAAATCGACTGTCGCATGGGCCGCCGTCAAAATCGTGGCAGAACAACCCAAGATAGCGTAATGCCTTAGCCTATGGCGTTCTCGATACCCGATCCAGAAAGCCCTCAGGAGAACGAAAAAAATCGGCAAGACAACAATCGGAAAAATCACTCCTAGCGTCAGGAAGCCCTCAAGATACGAATTATGGGCCCTGTCGACAATGCCGCCGATTCCGCAATCTGGCGTCCGGTAGGCAGGGTAAACGGTTCGGAACGTACCAAAGCCGGTTCCCTCAAGCCAGTTGTGTGAAATGGCATGAACCGTATCCGACCATATGCAGAAGCGACCGTCATCTGTGCCCTTCTGGTCGGCGCGCTGGATCGCTCTACCGCCGAAAACGGCGACAAAAAGGAGCGAAAGTGCCCCGACGACGAGTAGCCATTTGCGGAAAGCAGAGCCGGCCTGCAACGCCTGTCCGGAGCGTCTGCCTCTCCATTGGCTAGCAAGAAACGGAAGATAAACGACCGAGCCCAAGCCTGTCACAACAAGACCGGCGCGGGATTGGGTTAGCATCAAGGCGGTTAGGCAGGAAAGCCCAAAGCCAACGAATAGCCAAAAGCCTAAGCCTTCATTGAAACTGCCTGATGGCGCGGATGAAAAACCGAAATAGGCGCGGCCGTTTTCGGAAGCAAATGTCGCAGTTAATAGAAAGCCCAGACCGAGGAAGGTTGCCGCTGTGTTGCGATTGACGAAAACGGCGGTGAGGCTATCGAGATAGTACCGCTTGTTCTCGGTCAGCAGCATCTTCGGAGATAATAGAAATTGAGCAAGCCCAAACAGCGCGATTAAACCTGCGCCAACGGCAAGGACCATCAGAATTCGGCGCGCCCGCTTGTCGGTATCGGCAATGATCAGGCCCGTCAAGAATGTCATTGCGGGCAACGCAATATACAGTAGAGAAGCGAGCGTGTCGGCCGGCGCAACCGAAATCGTATCCCTCGATTCGCCTAAAAGGACACGCGCATCTTTCCAAATGGGATTGATAAGCGACGGCCAGGGCATGTGAATTGTCTGGACGACGACCCAGGCTAATGTGACGAGGAACAGCAGCAAAGTCCAAACAAAGATCCAGCGAGCACGCTTTGGCTCACCAAAAAGCATGAGTGCGGCAAGACCGAGCGCAAACATGCCGATCGCGACCGCCGCAAAAGGAGTTGCATCGACCAAGCCGAACGGGATGACGGCAGTGAGCACCACCGTGCAGTAGAAGCCGGCAAGTATGGTCTTCAATCTATCCGTCACAGCCACGGCCAAAATTTGAATGGTTGGCCGACCCCTCGGCGCCTCTGGGCCTGTGTCTGCAAGAATTCTGCGACTTTGGCAACCCCGCGCGAATCCGGTGCGACACTAGTACCAGAATTGGCCGCCCAGTCGGTCGCTTCGGAAAAAGATGGTTCGCTAAAATTGTCCAGAACGATTTAAACGGATCGAGAGCCCTGCCTCCGTATGTTCCCGCCGTTGGCTGAAGCTGGATAGAGCTTCGACCAATGGAGGCCGGATTTCAACCGGCATGGACATTCGACCGCAATGCGGTCGTCGAAACGGGGTAAGAAAATGTTTAAGCACGCACTGGTTACTGCGGTGACGCTTGCATCTCTGTTTGCGGTTCAGACCGCGCAGGCCGCCGGTCCTGCCGGTATTGCCCGCGGATTGAAGGCCGCGCCGGCATTCAGCTATATTTCCGAAAAGCGCCGGACTACGGCACCTTTCGCCCATGTGATGTTCTGCGCGCAAAACCCCAGTGAATGCGAGGCACGCGGTGGAGCTTCGGAAATTTCGCTGAATGAATTCGCGAACAAGCAGCTTCGATCGGTCAATGCCTCGGTCAACCGTTCGATTCGCCCGGTCAACGACAGCCAGGATCAGGGCGATGTCTGGCAGGTGAACGTGAAATCGGGTGACTGCGAGGATTTCGCGCTGACGAAGCGTGATCATCTTATTGCGATGGGCTGGTCGCCGAAGGCGCTGCGGATTGCGGTGACGAAGACGCCCTACGGCGAAGGTCACGCGGTTTTGGTCGTCAAGACCGATCAGGGCGATCTTGTGCTCGACAACCGCACGAACGCGATCAAGGGCTGGAAGGATACGGATCTTCGCTGGCTGATGATCCAGTCAGGCGATAACCCGCGCATATGGTACGAACTGTAAGAAGTCACGTGCTTGAATTGATTTGCCAGTTTCCCATGGCGTAGTCGTTGGCGATGGTACCTATTCAATTGTTGTGCGCTGATGTGGAGAGTATCGAGTGGCGTTCGCCGTGCGAACCCTTCTCAGCATGTTGCACTGATAAGGCAGCCATGGTCTCTACCATGATGGCTAACCTTTTGTGGATTTTTACCTTCTATCGTTGCATCGACGATTTACGCGAAACCTATGGCCTGATACCGCTCACTCCGTCTTAGGTTTCACGGCTCGGATCTAAGGCAGGCTACTGACAAGATAAGCGAGTGGGATCGATATAGGTGAGAAAAGCGCCGCGAGTTGCCTCACGAAATATCTGCGCGGCCACGCCGTGAGGAGGGGTGACGATGCCAGTGTATTGGCTGCACACAATTACTATTTGTCTCGATCGATATTCACTTTTTTGGGCGCAGCGTGGGCGAAGTGAGTTTTCTTAGGAGGAGCTGAATGCGCAAGTCCAAATTTGCCTTCCACCTAGCACTGTTGATGTCATCGCCGATCGTAGCGACGGCCGAACCGTTGGAGAGCTTTCAGCTTAAAGACCATGTGGAGGTGAGCGGCCAGTCAATAGGATCGAGTCGACTTTATAAGGTTACGCCGACACTGGCAAAGACTGTCAGGTTCACAATAAACGGCGATAGTGCTTGTCGCTACGGACTGCAGAAGGGTGCTGTGCGAGACTTCCAGCCGCCAGAGGGTGATTTTCCGTTTGTTTTCTCCGACAAGGCAGCAGTCGGTGATGTCTACATCCTCTCATTCTCGCAGACGCGCCCCGCCTGGCTAGAAGGCAAGCCGTGTCTCTACTCGTTCTCGATTGCTTTGGACCCGGCGCCATCCGGCTGACAGACCGATCGCAAGTTGCCATCACCGAACCTATGACATGCTAATCAGCAGCCGGAATTACAGAAAGCGCCGCTCCAGTCGACGCTCTATATGAGCAATCGTCAGATCGTGGTGACCGCGACGCAGGATGCCGAAGGCAACATCATAGACGCCGCCCCACATCAACAGGCTCGTTAGCGTCGCGATGATCATCCACTGTATCCGCATACCGAGGATCATTAGCTTGCCATCGGGCAAATGACACCTTAAAATTTCGCAATCTCACGGATGAAGCGGGTCAGGCCATTGACAATATAGAGGTGGCACATCTCGGCCCTGTCTTAAAATGCTGTGCCAAACGTGCGGTGAAAGAAATGAGTTCCAATCGGGAAGAATGCGACCGATAAGCATGTTCCGATTGCCCTGATGAGCCCCGCATATCCGGTAGACGGCCGGTCAAAACACGTAAAGGCTGCGGCGCGTTTAAACATTACACGCTTAAGTCGATGTTCAAGAGTGTCGACAAACCTCGCCATGATTTCCGGCTAGGGCCTTGGCAAAGAGTCCGCGCACTGCAAATACCAACAGCGTCTGTATGTTCCCTCTGCTTAAATACCCGATCGTAACTTTTGCGACCATTGAACGAGAATTTTTGTAAAGATCGAGGCATCGAAGTCAGCGTCAAACGTCGGAGGGCGGGACCTTGCTTTCGCCCGATGACGATTAGCATCCGTTGATCCAGCAGTATTACACCAACGGCGGCGGCGGTGCTGGCGATCCCACGAAGGCGCGCAAGATCCTGCCAGCGGCGGGCCACATGCTGTTCCCAAGCGGTACGTCGCCGGGCATCGACGTCGCTGTTTCGCCCGCATACTCGTACTCCAAGGCACGGTTGGGCGATCTTGGATCTAACGAGCAATGGCTCCACCTTGTGTTCGGCAAGGGCGGCACGTCCCAGCGCGAGTATGTGGACTACGCGCTCGTTGGTGGTCAGCCGCAAGCCCTGACAGCACAATGCCGCTGTTCGAGGATTTCAAGAACACGCTTGCCCAGTTCATGTCGAAAACCCGACAGCTGTAATCGAATCCTTGAACTATGTCATCACTGGTACGCCGACGCAACGCTCTGCGTCGCCGAGCAATTCGGGAGGAACCCAGCTCTACGGCTACAACAGCGATACGAGCAACAACGGCCTCTCAAGCGCCAACGCGTTGCCTGCAAAGATTTGGAATGAAGTGCTGACCGCAGATCAGATCGCGGTGGTGAATGCGGCTTATGCTTCCACCTTCGCTATCACGTTTGGCTGATCACCAGGCCTGGCGTTCGACCTTGTCGAAGAGCTCTTCTTCCGTAGGCTCGCGCTCGGCAAAGGTGCCGTCAGGCAACTGGCGGCGCATCTGCTCGCCGTGCCAGTGCCACTCGCTCAATGTCTCTGGAGTTTGTGTGAGCAAAGCAACCGCCCGCCGCCAGAACGAAGGCCGGTAACGCCGATTATCTGTGATTGCCATTTTGAACCTGAAACCTCAACCCTGAGCTTTGGGTATCAGGTTGCAGAATGCTCGTAAATCGTGCGGCGCAGCAAACGCGCAGAAAAAGTTCAGAAATCGTTAAAGGCCCCACCGCCCCATCAGCTTCGGCGATGGAGTTGCCTGCCTTGTCGATTTTCACGAACTAAAGGCGGTCGTTAAAAGCTTCTGTTCTTGCTCCACGCGTTCAGGCGAGTAGCAACCCTTCATCCATCCGTAGCTCATTGCTGTTCCGTGAAACTTTCCTAGGCCCTGTTGACAAAGTATGGCAGCCATATTTTGGCTGCGGCCAAAGCGAGGAATGCCGAGAATGATCTTTGGGTGTTATCGTATCTGGTGGCGACGCGGCGGAACTGCTTGAGCCTGACCTCGCCATTCCAGCAGGCGAACTCCAGACCGTCCGAGCACCAGCGCAGATTGGAGCGCATGACCATGACCTAGCCATCGTGGAGGCGGCCCTTGCGAACGGCCGTGTGCTTCTCCAGCAGCATGACGTGGTTTCCCATGATGCGGTGGACCCGTTTGGCGTTGACGACAGGCTTATCGGCGGCTCGCCTTTCGCGATTGAGGAGCGCGGCGATCCGCCGATAGCCATAGGTTGGCCTTTGATCCACCAGACTGCGGATGGCGGGCAGAAGCTCTACATCCCCGACCTTGTGGTATGGCCCACGCGGCTTTGATTTGCCCTTCAGCCGCTCGATGAGGTTGGAACGGGAGACACCCAGCGTGTCTGCGACAGTCTTCATCGCGAACCGTCCTTCGGCAACAAGATCGGCCGCGATATCCGTTTTTTTGAGTCCGCTTTGGAAAGGGCTTCGCGGAGGATTTCGACCTCCATCGTCTCGGCCGAGCATGCGCTCCAACTCGCGGACGCGATCCTCCAGCTTCTTTACTTCCGAATTGCCGACAACCGGCTCGTCAGAATCCACGGCTACAGCACCTCCCTCACTCAAGAGCCTGCGCCACCGGTAAAGCAGATTGGGCGCGACGCCATGGCGGCGAGCCGTAGACGATACCGTCTCGCCTGGTTCGAAACTCTGCTCAATGATTGTCAGCTTTTGCTCGGTTGTCCACCGCCTCCGGCGAACATCACCCGTGAGCAATTCAACGTGTCGATACTCGTTAGACATAAGCCTGTCCTCAAGCCTGTGCTTGAGCCTTTCTGCTTATGCCGAGTGTCCGGTCGAAATGGGGGCAGTTCATCCAGATTTCCGCCGGAACTCATCTTAGCATTGTCAATCTGTCACGTCGGTCGCGCGCATCAGCCTGCGATTGAACCGTCCCGGCTTTGCCGGAGACCCCAACTCGTGAGAAGTAGGGTCTATGACAAGCAAGACGACGAACAAGTTTTCTCCTGAAGTCCGCACC
>NZ_JACIAS010000013.1:0-155210 GCF_014194915.1 Rhizobium sp. BK512
GCAGGAACTTGACCACAACGACCGACACGAACAATACCTAAAGGCGGGTCACTTCTCAGTGCAAATCCCGGGTCAACTCTCAGCGCAAATCAACAGTGAGAGGCGCCAGCGTTGCAAATGACTGCAGCAGCGGCTGGCCGCTCGGGTTGAATTCGGCGAAATGCGATGTGTCGATATAAAGAAGGCCGATAATGGCAACGGCGCCGAAGGGGAGCAGCTTGGCATAGGTCGTGACCTGCGCGAAGAGGCCAGCGGCGTGGACGCCGCGAAGATTGACGAGCACGATCGCCCAGATGACGCCGAGCGTCAGTACCGTCGCGGTGAAGCGGTTACTGAGGGCAGGGAAGAGATCGACCATCACGCCGGTAAAGGCAATCGCGATCACGGGCAGCGATGTCCAGATGGAAATCCAATAACCCCAGGCGATGAGGAAGCCTGCGAAATCGCCGTAACCGAGCCGCGTATAGGCATAGGGACCGCCAACGGCGGGCACGAGCCTCGCCAGGCGCGCGAAAGTAAGGCCGAGGCAGATCGCCCCGGCACCCATGAGGATCCAGACGATGATCGCAAGGTTGCCGTAGGGCGCAACAGCGGCCGGCGAAAGGTAAAATCCGGACCCGACCATGTTTCCAACAACGATGGCTGTGCAGGCGCCAAGTCCAAGGCTCTTGCCATTCGACGAGGTTGTCATCAAATCCCTCCCGTGAGCCGGCTTCCGGAAGCCGATGGCTCTTCGGACTGCCTTCGAGCCGCGATTGTCGTTGCAAAAACGGGCTCCCGCAATCCGGATCAATGCGTAGTCTGACGGTCTGGTTTAGCCTTCAACATCGGGGTAAAGCAGCTAAATCACAGTGCTGGAGGTGACGTTGATGTTGGGCGAGCAGGGGGTTCTCAGGATCTCGATTGCAGCCACCGTTGTGGTCGCAGTGCTCGGAGTTGTCTTCGGCATTCTATCCGGCTCATTCTCCATCGCCTTCGACGGCGTCTATTCGCTGGCCGATGCGGCGATGACCGGGCTTGCACTCTGGGTTTCCACCCTGATCATCAAGTCGACGCAGAGCGATGCCCAGTCGGGCAGGATCCGAAACCGCTTCACCATGGGGTTCTGGCATCTGGAGCCGATCGTATTGATGCTCAATGGCTGCCTGCTGATGACGGTCGGTGTCTATGCATTGATCAGCGCGATCATCAGCATTCTGAACGGCGGCCATGAACTACGTTTTGGCATGGCGATCGCCTATTCCGCGGCAACCGTGCTCGTCTGCGCCATCATGGCTGTCCTCGGCATCCGGTTCAACCGCCGCATCAAATCCGATTTCATCTCGCTCGACATCAAGGCCTGGATCATGTCGGGCGGCATCGCGCTTGCACTGCTTATCGCATTTCTCATCGGCATGGCCGTCCAGGCGACACCTGTTGCCTGGGTCGCCAGCTATATGGACCCTGCGGTCCTGATCCTCGTCTGTCTTGTCATGATCCCACTCCCGATCGGCACGATCTGGAAAGCGCTGAGCGAAATCCTGCTGATCGCCCCTGTCGATCTGCAAGAGCACGTGGATCGCATCGCATCCGACACGGTGCGCCGCCTCGGCTTCGTCTCGCACCGCGCCTATGTCGCCCAGGTCGGCCGCGCCAAGCAGATCGAACTCTACTTCATCGTGCCCGAAGGGCTTCCCGCGAAAACTATTGAGGAGTGGGACGCGCTGCGCGACGAGATCGGCAATGCGATCGGTGATGAAAGCGCCAATCGCTGGCTGACGATAGCCTTCACCGCCGATCACGAATGGGCGGAATAGGCCCGGCACGAGGCTTCCCCCTTCGCCGCGAAATGCTTCCCGTCACGTTGATTGCAATCAACGACGCTGCACTACCCGTCATGTACCATCCTTCAACCTGAGATGCAGGCGGCTGCATGGCGGCCGCAGCGTTTGACCCCTCGGTTTCTGGAGGAACGCATGGAATTCCAGACGGCATTTCCTATCGCTGTTATCGACGAGGATTTTGATGGCAAGAGTGCTGCCGGGCGCGGCATGCGCGATCTGGCCGCCGCCATCGAGAAGGAAGGATTCCGGATCGTCTCCGGCGTTTCCTACGAAGACGCCCGTCGTCTGGTCCATGTCTTCAACACCGAATCCTGCTGGCTGGTCTCCGTCGACGGCACGGAGGACAAGGCGACACGCTGGCAAGTGCTGGGCGAGGTTCTCGCCGCAAAGCGACAGAGAAACGACCGTCTGCCGATCTTCCTCTTCGGCGACGACACGACCGCGGAAGATGTACCTGCCGCAGTGTTGCGGCACGCCAATGCCTTCTTCCGGCTGTTCGAAGATTCAGCGGAATTCATGGCCCGCGCCATCGCGCAGGCCGCCCGCAACTATCTCGACCGGCTGCCGCCGCCGATGTTCAAGGCGCTGATGGATTATACGCTGGAGGGTGCCTATTCCTGGCACACACCGGGCCATGGCGGCGGCGTCGCCTTCCGCAAGAGCCCCGTCGGTCAACTCTTCTATACGTTCTTCGGCGAAAACACGCTGCGATCGGATATTTCGGTATCGGTCGGCAGCGTCGGTTCGCTTCTCGATCATGTCGGGCCGATCGCCGAGGGCGAGCGCAATGCGGCGCGCATCTTCGGCACGGATGAGACCCTTTTCGTCGTCGGCGGCACGTCGACCGCCAACAAGATCGTCTGGCACGGCATGGTCGGGCGCGGCGATCTCGTGCTCTGCGACCGAAACTGCCACAAGTCGATCCTGCACTCGCTCATCATGACGGGCGCGACACCCATCTATCTGACGCCGTCCCGCAATGGGCTCGGCATTATCGGCCCGATCTCGAAGGATCAGTTCACGCCGGAATCGATCGCCGGCAAGATTGCCGCCAGCCCCTTTGCGGGGCAGACCAGCGGCAAGGTCCGGCTGATGGTCATCACCAATTCGACCTATGACGGGCTCTGCTACAATGTCGATGCCATCAAGGCGTCACTGGGAGATGCAGTCGAGGTGCTGCATTTCGACGAGGCCTGGTACGCCTACGCGAATTTCCACGAGTTCTACGACGGCTTCCACGGCATCTCGTCGAACCAGCCCGCGCGGTCGCAGAACGCCATTACCTTCGCCACGCACTCGACGCACAAGCTGCTGGCTGCACTTTCGCAAGCATCGATGATCCATATCCAGCATGCCGAGAACAAGCGCCTCGATGTCACGCGCTTCAACGAAGCCTTCATGATGCACACATCCACCTCGCCGCAATATGGTATCATCGCCTCCTGCGATGTCGCGGCTGCGATGATGGAGCAGCCGGCGGGTCGCGCGCTGGTGCAGGAAACGGTCGACGAGGCGATCAGCTTCCGACGGGCGATGAATGCCGTCAGGAAACAGAGTGACGGAAGCTGGTGGTTCGACGTCTGGGAGCCGACGGTTGCCGAACAGACGCCGAGTGACACCCATGCCGACTGGGTGCTGAAGCCCGATGACGCCTGGCATGGTTTTGCCGGCCTTGCCGAAAACCACGTCATGGTCGACCCGATCAAGGTCACCATCCTGTCGCCGGGCCTGTCGGCGAGCGGAGTGATGGACGAGCACGGGATACCGGCTGCCGTCATCACCAAGTTCCTGTCGTCGCGGCGCATTGAGATCGAAAAGACCGGTCTCTACTCGTTCCTCGTCCTTTTCTCGATGGGCATCACCCGCGGCAAGTGGAGCACGCTCGTCACGGAACTCCTCAATTTCAAGGATCTTTATGATGCCAATGCGCCATTGACCCGGGCGCTGCCGGCGCTCGCCGCAGCTCATCCGGAGGCCTATGCCGGCATGGGCCTGAAAGATCTCTGCGAGCAGATCCACGCAATCTATCGCAAGGACGATGTTCCGAAGGCGCAGCGCGAGATGTACACGGTCCTGCCGGAAATGGCCCTGCGTCCCGCCGATGCCTACGACCGGCTGGTCAAGGGCAAGATCGAGAGCGTAGAGATCGACAATCTCATGAACCGCATCCTCGCGGTGATGATCGTTCCCTATCCACCGGGAATTCCCTTGATCATGCCGGGCGAGCGGATCACCCAGTCGACCAAATCGATCCAGGATTACCTGCTCTACGCCCGTGACTTCGACAGCAAGTTCCCAGGTTTCGAAACCGATATTCACGGCCTTCGCTTCGCGCCCGGTGATGGCGGACGTCGCTACCTTGTCGATTGCATTGCAGGGGAGGGCCAGGAATGATCCCGCGTGATGTGAAGTCTCCGACGGTCGCCATACCCTTCCACAAGATGCTGAAGATCGTGGCGATCATCGACCGCGACAATTCTCAGGCACAGGCGCTGGTGTCGCAGATCACCGCTGACGGATTCGAGGTGGAGTTGCGCGACGACTATTCCGCCGATGTCTCCGAGGATGCTGATGTCGGCGCCTATATCGGCTCGGTCGAGGGCGGCAAGCTGCTGGCGGCGCGCAGCTTCCTTCGTTCCGTCAGGGAGATCGGTTTTCGCACGCCGATCTGGGCGATGGCCGATACGCTGACGATTGCCGACATGGATGTCGTGGAAATGGCCGGTGAGGTGGATGGTTTCGTCTATCTCGGCCAGCAGACACCGACCTTCTATGCCAAGCAGATCGTCTCCAGCGCGGTCAATTACGGCAAGTCGCTGCTGCCGCCCTTCTTCGGCGGCATGATGGCCTATGACGGCGAGGCCAATATCGCCTTCGATTGCCCGGGGCATCAGGGCGGCCAGTTCTATCGGAAATCGCCGGCTGGGCAGCTTTTCTTCAAATATTTCGGCGAGAGCATTTTTCGAAACGACCTCTGCAACGCAGACGTCGATCTCGGCGACCTGCTGATCCATGAAGGCCCTGCCGTCGAAGCCCAGAAACAGGCGGCGCGCATCTTTGGCGCCGACCGCACTTATTTCATTCTCAACGGCACGAGCACCTCCAACAAGGTAGTTGCCAATGCCGTATTACGCAGCGGCGATCTCGTGCTCTTCGACCGCAACAATCACAAGTCCCTGCATCAGGGCGCTCTCGTGCAGGCCGGTGCTATTCCGATCTATCTGCCGACCGCCCGCAATTCCTTCGGCATGATCGGTGCTGTCGATTGGGCGGCCTGGGACGAGGGCTGGCTGCGGCAGAAGATCGAGGAGCACCCGCTGGTCACCGACAAGAGCCGGGCGAAGGGTGAGAGGCCTTTCCGTCTCGCCTGTATCCAGCTCGCGACCTATGACGGCACGATCTACAATGTCCAGCAGGTCATGGAGAAGATCGGCCATCTCTGCGATTACGTGCTCTGGGACGAAGCCTGGATTGGCTACAACGCCTTCCATCCGCTCTTTGATGGCCATAGCCCGATGCGCCTCAAGGACCTCGGGGCCGACATGCCGGGTCTGTTTTCCACCCAGTCGGTCCACAAACAGGGTGCCGGCTTCTCGCAGGCGTCACAGATCCACAAGCGGGACGAACATATCAGCGGCCAGCGCCGCTTCGTCGAACACAAGCGCTTCAATGAATCGCTGCTGATGCATGTTTCGACCTCACCCTTCTATCCGCTTTTCGCCTCGCTCGATGTCAACGCCAAGGTCCATGAGGGCAAGGCCGGCGAGATGCTGTGGGACCGCTGCATCGAACTCGGCATCGAGGTGCGCAAGAAGCTGCGCGGCTTCGTCAATCACTACGAGAGGAAGGCGGCAAGCCCCGAAGAACAATGGTTTTTCGATCCTTTCGTCCCGGACAAGGTCTCGGTTTCAGGCTCGAAGCACACCGGCGACATCGCCGATACCAGATGGGAAGATATTCCGACCGATGTGCTCAAACGCGAGCAGCAATGCTGGCGGTTCGATCCGCAGGCGAAGTGGCATGGTTATTCGGGCTATGCGCCGGGCTATACCATGGTCGATCCGAACAAGCTCGCAATACTCACGCCTGGTATTGACCGGAAGACCGGCGAATATCGCGAATTCGGCATCCCGGCGACTGTCGTTGCCAATTATCTGCGCGAGCAGAGGGTGGTGCCGGAAAAATGCGATCTGAACAGCCTGCTCTTCCTGCTGACGCCTGCCGAAGACGAAAGCAAGCTGAACACGCTCGTTGCCAAGCTCGTCAAGTTCAAGAACCTCTGGGACCGCGACGCGCCGCTGCAGGAGGTGCTGCCGACCGTGTACGCGGCCAATCGCGAGCGCTATGCCGGCTATACCGTTCGCCAGGTTTGCCGGGAGATGCATTCCTTCTACCGCGAGGCCGGCGTCAAGGAACTGCAGCGTCTGTGCTTCCGTTCCGAGAGCTTCCCGGAGCCCGCAATTGCGCCCAAGCAAGCCTATGAAGCGCTGGTCGCCAACAATGTCGATTACGTACCGCTGACGGAAGCCGCCGGCCGGATCTCCGCGACGCTGGCGCTGATCTATCCGCCCGGTATCGGCGTGATCGTGCCCGGCGAGCGCTGGGACGATCGGGCGCGGCCGATGCGCGACTATTTCCTGGCCTTCGAGGAATCCTTCAATCGCTTCCCGGGCTTCAACTACGAGGTCCAGGGCGTGTTCCAGGAGCGGATCGATGGGCGGATCAAATTCCACACATATGTCGTGCGCGAGTAGGGGGTAGGGAGGATTTCGTCATGACCGATAACACGATGCATCTCGCGGCCGAGACCACGGCCAAGAAGAAGATGAACCTTGTGCAGCTCACCTTCATCGTCGCCGTCAACATGATGGGCTCGGGCATCATCATGCTTCCCGCCAACATGGCCCAGGTCGGTGCGATCTCGCTGCTGTCCTGGCTCGTGACCGCCGTCGGCTCGATGGCGATCGCCTATGGCTTTGCCCAGGCCGGGCTGTTCAACCAGCGCCCGGGCGGCATGTCCGCCTATGCGGAAGATGCCTATGGGAAGGATGGCTATTTCATGGTGTTCTTCCTGTATTTCCTGTCGCTTGCCGTCGGCAACGTGGCGATCGGCATTTCGGCTGTTGGTTATCTCGCCGGGTTCTTTCCGGCTCTGACCTCGACCCCCATCATGACCTGCCTGGCGCTGATCGTCCTTCTGTGGCTGACCACGGCCGCCAATTTCGGCGGACCGCGCATCACCGGCCGCATCGGGTCGATCACGGTCTGGGGCGTCATCCTTCCCGTCGGATTGCTGTCGATTATCGGCTGGCTGTGGTTCAGCTCCAGCACGTTCGCGGCCGCCTGGAACCCGAAAGGACTATCGCTTGCGCAAGGGATGGGATCGAGCATCTCGTTGACCCTCTGGGCCTTCCTCGGCATGGAATCGGCCGCACAGAATTCCGATGCAGTCGAAAATCCCAAGCGCGATGTGCCACTCGCCTGCATGTTCGGGACGCTCGGTGCAGCCGTCATCTACATCCTGTCGACGACGGTCATTCAGGGCATCGTGCCGAATGCGGATCTCGCGACCTCCACCGGACCGTTCGCGCTCGCCTACGCCACCATGTTCAACCCGACTGTTGGTTCGATCATCATGGCGCTGGCCGTGCTCGCCTGCCTCGGCTCGCTGCTCGGCTGGCAGTTCACGATTGCCCAGACGGCGAAGACCGCCGCCGACGAGCGGATGTTCCCGTCCATATTCTCGCGGGTCAATGAGATGGGTGCACCGGTGCGGGGGATGATCATTCTCGGCATCGTGCAGACCTGCCTTGCCCTGATGACCATATCGCCGACTCTGAGCGAACAGTTCTCCGCGCTGGTCAATCTCGCTGTCGTCACCAATGTGCTGCCTTACATCATCTCGCTGTCTGCGCTGTTCGTCATGATGAAGGCCGCCCGCGTGCCGCCGGCGAAATACAAGCTGAATGCCACGATCGCGCTTATCGGCATGGCCTATAGCGTCTTCGCCATCTACGCCTCCGGCAAGGATGCAGTGCTCGGCGGCATGATCGTCACAGGCATCGGTTTCATCATCTACGGCCTGATCGCCCCGCGTTTTTCCGGCGGCGCGAACCGGGCTCCGGCCGAATAACAGAGGGAGGACCAATCATGTCAAAGAGAAATGGTCACCGGGGGGTGATCGCCGCCTCCGTCCTCGCTACAATGGCGGCATCGGCGCTCATCGCGCCCGCGCAAGCCCAGACGCTCGATCGCGTCAAGACGAGCACCGCGCTCAAGCTCGGCTACGATCCGGATGCCAGGCCCTTTTCCTTCAATTCGGAGCAGGGCAGGCCGGATGGTTATGCCGTCGCTCTTTGCAACAAGATTGCCGACAGTCTGAGAGCACAGCTGAACCTGTCGAAGCTCGATGTCGAATGGGTTCCGCTGTCCGGCGATGCCAAGACCACGGCGATCGAGAGCGGTGCAGCCGATCTTGTCTGCGGTGCGGAGCCGGTGACCTTGACGCGCCGCAAACTTGTCTCGTTCTCGATCCCGATCTTCCCGAGCGGCACCGGCGCATTGCTTAGCGCCAGTTCTCCGCTGGCGCTGCGGGAGGTGCTGCAATATGGCGAACCGACAAGCCGACCCGTCTGGCGCGGTTCGCCGGCCCGCACGATCCTGGAACACAAGACATTCTCTTCGATCGCCGGCACAACAAGTGAAAGCTGGCTGACCGACAGGATCAAGACCTTCCAGCTCGCGGCGACCGCAACGCCCGTCAACAACTATCAGCAGGGTATCGAACGTGTGCTGGACGGCAGTTCGGCGGTGCTCTTCGGTGATATGCCGGTCCTCATGGATGCTGCCGCCCGCAGCGACAATTCCGGCAATCTCATCGTCCTGCAGCGCCATTTCACCTACGAGCCGCTCGGTCTCGAATTGGCACGCGGCGACGAGGACTTCCGTCTCGCTGTCGATCGTGCCTTGAGCCAGACCTATGCGGCGCAGGATTTCCGAACCTTCTTCACCACGTGGTTCGGGCCACCGGATGAAGCAACGGTGACATTCTTCCAGCAGACGGCGCTGCCGGAATAACACCGCGATCGGTGGGAAATACGGCCGTCGAAAATGAAGGCGGCACGCTCCGGAGCAGGTCCGTCGACCTGCAACCCGTCTGCATGCCGCAGCAAGAAATATGGATGCAGCGAAACGGATGGGAGTGGTGGGGTGAGCCTCCTTTGGAAAGAAATTCGTCACAACCCGATGCTGTGGCTGCTCGTCGCAGTGCCGGTCGTCTTTGTCGCTGCGAGCGTTGCCCCCGAGGCGCACACGCTGCTGTTCATCCTCTCTGTGTTTGCGGTGATACCGCTCGCGGGTCTCCTCAGTCACGCGACTGAATCCGTAGCGGCAAAGACAGGCGATGCTGCCGGCGGGTTGCTCAACGCGACGCTTGGAAACCTGACGGAGTTGGTTATTGCACTCGCGGCCCTTCGTGCCGGGCAATATACGCTCGTAAAATCATCCGTTGCCGGTGCGATCGTCGCGAATACCCTGTTCATGCTGGGGGCCTCCTTTTTGCTCGGTGGCCTCAAACACCATACCCAGGAGTTCAACCGCGCCAATGCCCGCGTTCAGTCGGGCCTGCTCTTCCTTGCCACGATCGGACTGCTGATGCCGTCGGCGGTTGCTTCGATGGATTCGGCGTCGGCGACGGCCGTCATCCAGAAGCTCAGCTTGGGCCTGGCGATCCTGCTTATTGTCGGATACGGGCTGGGCCTGTTGTTCACGCTCAAAACGCATCGCGACGCTTTTGCCGCAGCCGAGCAAGCGCATGAGGCTGAAGAGGCGCCGTGGCCGATCGGCATGGCTCTCGCCACCCTTGCCGGTGTCACGGTGCTGGTTGCGCTCGTCAGCGAGATCTTCGTCGAATCCGTGCAGGAAGCGGCCAAGGTTTTCGGGATGACGCAAGCCTTTGTCGGCTTCATCGTCGTTGCGCTGGTCGGCGGTGCTGCCGAAATGGCTTCGGCCTTTTCCGGTGCGCGCAAGAACCGCCTCGACCTGAGTGTGGGCATTGCACTTGGAAGCGCGTCGCAGATCGCGCTCTTCGTCGCGCCCGTGCTGGTCCTCTTGAGCTATCTGATCGGTCCGACACCGATGGATCTGCAATTTGCGCCCGGCGTCGTGGTCATGGTTTTCTTGGCCACGATCACGGCAATGTTCGTCACCAATAGCGGGCGTTCGGCATGGTTCATCGGCATGCTGGTGCTGATGGTCTACATGATCTTTGCCATGACGCTTTATGTTCTGCCCGATCAGACATCGTGAGGCGGGCCGGCGGAGGCAAATATGCCAATGAAACCTGGTCGTGAATTGACCCATCGACAAATGCGGCGTCTGTTCTTCACCACACTGGTAAGGCAGCTTCGCGTGATCTGGCCAATCGTATCAGGGGTGGTCCTTGTGATGATCGGATGCGGGCTTGCAATCTGGCGCATCGAAGACTGGCGCCTCGATGAGGCTCTCTATTTCACGTTCGTGACGGGCCTGACCATCGGCTACGGCGATTTTACTCCCAAACATGTTTCGGCGCGGATATTGTCGTTGGTCATCGGCTTCGCAGGAATTGTGCTGACCGGCATTGTCGCCGCAGTCACTGTAAAGGCCTTGAACGCTGACGATTGGGAGCCCTGATGCCCTCTTCGTTTATGCCGCACTGTGCAAAGCGCAATTCGATCTCTTGTAATGTGATCCAACGGAACCATTCTTACGAATAAATTTTCGGTAACCAATCGGGAACGGCCGGCGTTCCCCTGAGTTCGTACGATTTGCGGGGGTGCGCAAATATACGGAGCTGCCTGATGAGCCGAGAGCGTGGACGAAGGAAATTGATGCTCCGACTGCCTGATATTCGTCATCGTCTTTCTGGCATCGCCAGCGAGACACTTGGTGAAATGTTTGAAGCCTACGATCTTGCCGTCGATGCACTGGATCGGTTCCGCAATCAGCGCCCGCGTGAAGACAGGCTGATTACGGAATATGAGCAGCTCTGCCTTGAAATAGAGCAGGAGGTTCTCGTCTACTGCACCGACCGCTGAACCTGCCCGTCGAAGCCGGCAGCGAGTTCATGCTCGGATCCGGTTGACGCTGCCGCTGGCCAGGCCCAGGCTCGCAGCAATTCGTAAAAGACGCTGAGGACTACGGGCCCCAGGAACAACCCGAGAAGCCCGTGTGATAGCGTACCGCCGATGACCCCGATTAGGATCACGAGCATCGGGGTCGAGAGACCGCGCGACATCAATATGGGCTTCAGGACATTGTCGACCACCGTGATCGGTATCGCCAGGCAGGTAAAGATAAGTGCGGTGCCATAGGACCAGGAAAACCAGGCCCAAACGATCATGGGCAGAAGCACCAGCCCAGGACCCAATTGCATCACGCAGAGCATGAAGACGGCAAAGGTCAGCGCACCGCGTGCGGGGATGTCGAAAAAGGCAAAGCACAAACCGCAAAGCAGCGTCTGCAGGAAGGCGACGCCAATGACGCCGCGCGAGACATTCCGCACCGTACTTCCGGCAAGCCGGGCAAAGCCGACGCCTTTTTCGCCGCCGATCCGGTTTGCCAGCAGCTGCACTGCCGCAGCAAGTGGCGTGGCCCGCGTCAGAAACAGGCCGGAAAGCAGGATCGAGGCAACGAAACTCAAGACACCGCCGCCGACCGAAGCGAGCTTTGCCACGATGACGCCCATCACTTCGCGGATAGGCGCTTGAAACTTGATGATGGTAGAAGCCAGGTCGCCGGCAATCTGGTTCCATGTATTATAGATGCGCTCGCCGATGACGGGCCATTCCTTGATGGCAGCCGGGGCGGCAGGCAAGGAGAAGTCTTCCGTCCGCAACTTGCCGATCAACGCCTGCACAGTGTCGGCGAAATTGACGGCGACGAGGGCAAGCGGGGCAATGATCAGGACGAGGCAACTGACGACGATGACGATCGAGGCGATCACCGGCCTGTTGCCGATCAGCCGCGAGAGAGCATCGAACATCGGAAACAGCGCCACCGCAAGGATAGCCGACCAGATGACAATCAGCGCGAAGGGAGCGATAAGCTCCAGTGTCCAATAGGCAAAAAGCCCTATAATGCCCAATCGAACGAGATCGCTGACGCGCGCCTCGATCGAAAATTGCCCCGCACCGCTCGGTTGCGGGGCCGTATCATTGACCTGCTCCATGGCTACATCCATCCCCGGCATGTCGAGCCGGACCCATCGTCATGACGTTGTGTCGGGCACCACATGCCGGATTGCGCGATCCTCGACATAGGCCGACGGGCGCTTTTGGCGCTTCCCAAGATCCGGCGCCTCGAATTTCACACGCTCATAAGGGATCGATTGCAGAATGTGCGAGATGCAGTTGACCCGCGCCCGCTTCTTGTCATCCGAAGGCACGATCCACCACGGCGCGTGATTGCTGTCGGTCATCCGCAGCATCTCGTCATAGACGCGCGTATAGTCCCACCAGCGTTGGTAGGATTCGACATCCATGGGGCTGAGTTTCCATTGCCGCAGAGGATCGTCGATCCGGCGTCTGAAACGCCGTTCCTGCTCTTCTTCGCTGACCGTCAGGAAATATTTGAGCAGGATGACGCCGCTTTCGACGATGGCGGCCTCGAAACGCGGTGCGAGCTCAAGGAAGCGCTGTGCCTTCTTGTCGCTGGCGAAGCCCATGACCCGATCGACTCCCGCACGGTTATACCAGCTGCGATCGAAGATCACGATTTCGCCGGCGGCCGGCAGATGGGCGATGTAGCGCTGCATGTAGATCTGCGATTTCTCGCGGTCGGTCGGCGCGGGCAGGGCGATCACCCGGAAGACGCGCGGGCTGACCCTTTCCGTTATGCGCTTGATCATCCCGCCCTTGCCGGCAGCATCACGTCCTTCGAAGACGATGACGATCCGTGCGCCGGATTTTTTGACCCAGGCTTGCAGATGGGCCAATTCCACCTGCAGGCGGCTGATCTCCTTCTCGTAATCCCATGACTTCTTTTTCTTCTTGCCCTTGCCGGTGCGGGGCTCCTCGCCATCGGCGAGTTGCGGCTCGTAATTCTCGTCCATGTCTCTCCCTCCTTCTATCATCACGGGGCAGTACTTGCCGGTGCGGCATTGCCGATCTGGTCGATATCGCCGATCAGCGTTCGCAGCGCCTCTTCTCTGCCATTGAAAATATTCTCGGCGCCGACTGTCTTGATGATCCCGGCCCGCTCGAGAATGGCGCGGCTTTCATCGCTGAGATCGGCGAACGCAAAGATGATGTTTCGCTTCACAAGCAATTCCGCCACGGCCTCGAGTGCGGTGGCGCCGGTGCTGTCGATTTGCGTGATGGCGCTGGCATCGAGCACCAGGCATTTGGTGTCGGCGGGAAGTTCCTTTGCGACCGACATCAGCCGGATGCGCACATAGTCGGCGTTGTAAAACAGGATACTGCCCTGAACCGCGAAGACGGCGGCGCCCGGAACGGGGCGCGCCTCCGGGTAGCGCTGAAGGTCAAAGAAGCCATGCCGGCCTTCGATGCGGCCAAGCAGGCCGTCGCGCGGAAACATGGTCTGGCGCAGCAGATAGACGAAGGTCGCGCCGACGGCGACGATCACGCCGTTGAGGACGCCGAAACTGATGGCTCCCCACATGGCGATCAGCGCAAAGACGAACTCCATGCGGCTAATGCGCCAGATTTTCTTGAGCTCGCGAATATCGATCAGGCTGATGGCCGCTGCCACGAGAATGGCCGCAAGTGCAGGGATCGGAAGAATCCGCAACGCGCCATGCAGGAAAACCAGTGCGGCGACCAGCGTCGCCGCCGAAACGAGCCCGGCGAGCTGCGAAACGCCGCCCGTCGACAGGTTTATGGCGGTGCGGGAATCCGATGCGCTGATCGGAAACGAGCCGAAAAGGCCCGGGGCGATATTGGCAGCACCAAGCCCGATCAGCTCCTGATTGGCATCGACCTCTTCGCCGGTCCGCGATCCGAAGCTGCGCGCCGTCACGATACCGGCGCCGAAGCTGACGAGGAAGATCGTGACCGAGCCGATCATGAGTTTGTCGAGAGGCATCTGATAGAAAGCCGGCAGGGAAAAACTCGGCAACCCGCTTGGCAGGTCGCCGACGACGGCAATACCCCGACCACGAAAATCGAAGAGCGCCGAGAGGATGACTGAGATAACGACGACCAGGACGGGACCGGGGATTTTCAGATTGAAGCCACGGACGGTCCAGAGCAACGCGAACATGGCGGTGCCGAGGATAAGCGAAGGCCAGTGAATCAGGCTGCTCTTGGCAAAGATCTCGACGAGCGGCGAGACCAACCCGTCGGATTCGATTTTTACGCCTGTAAACCGACCGATCTGTCCGATCAGGATGGAGAGGGAGACGCCGGCAAAGAACCCGACCAGGATGGGGCGGGACAGGAAGCTCGCGAGAACGCCGAGCCGCAGCAATTTTGCTGCTAAGCAGCAAATGCCGACCCCCAACGCAAGCGCCGAAGCAACCGCAACCCGATCGACATCGCCTCCCGCCGGTGCGGCAGCAATGATGGTGCCCATCGCCGCTGCCAGCACGGTCATCGTCGCAGCATCGGGCCCGACGATCAGGAGCCGGGAGGGCCCGAATATCGCATAGGCGACCGGCGCGACAATACTTGCATAGATGCCTGTCTCCGGCGGCAATCCTGCGATGGCGGGATAGGCGATAGCGCTCGGCAGGCCGACGGCGGCGATCGACAGCCCGGCCGGGATATCACTCCGGAACCAGGCCTTGTTGAAACCGGCCAGGCCCCGCAACATAGGAAGACTGCCTATCAATTCCGGCTCCTTATCCTGTCGCCGTTACTCCCGCGGTGCCTTGCTTTTGCTTGCACCGCCGGGTCGGCGCCACCCTTTGCTTCAATGTTCGAGGAACACGTAGTTCATCCAGCTGCTCATGCGCAGCAGCACTTTGCGGAGGAGGGCGACGTGATGCCAATAATGTGTGTAGACCGCGACCTCAGCGACAACGCCGCCGGGCAGTTGATACTGATCGGTGTTCTCGAGCAGCTCGATGCGGGCCAAGGTCTGACCGGGCGATGTTCGTTCGGGCGATTGCGGGTCGATCAGCGCACCGCTCGGTTGCAATTGGCCCTGGGCCATCACATCGATGACCTCCGCCACCCGTGCCTTGAATATTTTGCCGGGCACAGCCTTGAAGGAGACCTCGGCATCATCACCGACGCGGACACGTTGCAGCGAGTTCTGGATGAAGGCTGCCGCCAGCATGCGGTCCTCACTGTTGATAAAGACCATGACCGGGCGTAGGGGCAGGGGATTGGCCATCATGCCTGGGCGCAGGAAGACCTGCGTAACATACCCGTCAGACGGCGCTCGTACGGTCGTCTGGTCGAGTTCGTATTCGGCGTTGTTCAACTCGGCCTGCAGCCTCGCGACCGTCGGGTTCGTGCCGTTGATCTCGGATTCATAAGCAAGCTTTGCTTGTGTCGCTTGCGCACGTGCCGTATCGACCGCTGCCTCCGCGGTAAGATAGATGCCGCGCCGGTTCTCGACCTCGAGTTCAGAATAGACGGCGCCTCGGCCACTCGATTTCGAATTCTCGTTCGACGCCTGGAACTTTTCAAAGGCCTGCAAGGATCTGTCCCGCGAGGCTTCGGCCCCCGTGACTGCCGCATTGGCGGCGTCGAGAGCGGCTTTCAGTTGCAGGACGGATTGCTTGGCTTCAGCAAGCGCTGCCGTCTTTTGGTCGACTGCAAACTGATATGGCCGGGGGTCGATGCGGAAAAGGATGTCGCCTTTCTTTAGCGGCGCGTTCGCAGTGACCGGAACGTCGACGACCTGGCCTCCCACGACGGGGATGACCGGAGCCGACGTGAAATAGATGCGCCCATCGCTCGAATAGGGATGATTGTAGCTCATCAGAAGCACAAGGCCCGAGATGATGAATATCCCGCCAAGGACGGCGGTTGCGAGTGACCACTGATTTACCGGGATCCTGAATAGCTTGAAGATCGTCCAGCAGATCGCGGCATAAGTCAGGATGAGGAGTAGTTCCATCAGGCGTTCTCCCTCTCCGGCGTATGCGCTTCGAGGTCGGCGATCCGTGCGTGAAGGCGGGCAATCTCAGCATTCGCTTCGGCTTCCGCCGACAGCTTCCCATCCGTGCGTATGCCCCAGCCGCGATCCTCGCGGTAGAGGGTGGCCCAGATGAACAGGAACGGCCAGATTGCATGGAGGGTGAAGAGGCTGACCCATCCGGCGACATGGATGGCGTCCTGATGCGGATGATTGCGCGCTTTGGCCATGAGGTGAGGAATGTCGTGGATTGCGATCACCGCGTAGAAAAGGGTGACGAAGACAAAGACCAGGACGCCCAAGGCAAAATAGTCGAGAAACACGGTCGCTCCCTTCGGGCTGGCCTTGCCGAGCCGTTTGATCGCTGTCGAGGGCAGAATATTAGGCCTGTTTTCATGCTGAGGCCCGTAGCATCGCGTAAGCTCTATTGAAGCATTGGAAACTCTGCCGTTTGTGGGGACGATCTCCATGTGAAAGCAAAAGGGCGGGATCAGAGCAACAGCGGTCATGCCGGCATTGCCACTCGGGACTGCCGCGGTTTTTCAAAAGCCGGCTAACGTAGGATCGTGTATTTTACGTCTGCTGCCGATCGCCCTGTTATATAGTTTCCTCATCTGCTTAGCGCAGTTTGATGGCGGGGGCGGGGATGGTGTCGGGAGAACAAGGTTCGACATATTTGTCCGCCCTCGAGACGGCTGAGACTTATTTTCCCGACCAGAAGCGGCTGGTGCAGCGACTTTTCTATATCAATGAGCCATTTCACAGCATGTGTGAGGATCTCACCGCTGCGGCGCAGGCTCTGGCGCATGTCGAGAGGCTACCGGAGGCAGTTCGGGAGGCGCGGCGACTGGAATATGCGGGTCTCGTCGATGCCCTGTTGAAAGAGATGGGGGAGGCGATCGCCCAATCGAAAATCGTAATGCTCAGGCGGTCCCCGCAGACCGGCCCGAAATTTCCGTAAGCGTATCTGTCATTCAATTGTCCAAGGGAGGTACGTGCGTGATGAAAGCATTGTCCCACAAACTGCTTGGTGGGTTATCGGCGTTGGCAATCATTGCGCTGCAGCCGACGTTACCGGCACGAGCCCAGACGCAAGCCCCGGCTCCTGCTGCGGCGGCGCCCGCGCAGGCGGCTGCCGAGCAACCGGCGGCCACGCTTCTGTCGGAGGACGAGCTCGAAGTGCTTGTGGCGCGGATCGCTCTCTATCCGGATGAACTGGTCGCAGCAATTTCCGCCGCCTCACTCTTTCCTCTCCAGATCATCGAGGCGCAGCGCTTCCTGGAAGCAAAAAAGAAGAATTCCGATCTCAAGCCCAAGAGTGATTGGGACGGCAGCGTCGTTTCCCTGCTCAATTACCCTGACGTCGTCAAGATGATGAGCGAGGATCTCGACTGGACCCAATCGCTCGCCGATGCGCTCACCAATCAGCAGAAGGACGTCCTGATTGCCATCCAGCAGCTTCGCGATGAGGCGGTTGAAAAGAACATCATCAAGACGGATGACAAGGTGACGGTCGTAACCGAAAACGACAATATCATCATCCGGCCGACGGATCCGGAAAAGATCTATATCCCGCAATATCCGCCGGAAATGCTCTACGAACCGGGTTATACCTCGGCGCCGATCTCCTATTATCCCAATTATTACGACAACTATTATTACCCTGGGGCCGCGTTCTTTGCTGGCGCGGTGACCGGCCTCGCCTGGGCGGCTGTCGTCAACTGGGATGACTGGGGTGTCTGGGGCGGTCGCTGGGGTGGCGATATCGATATCGACTGTAACAACTGCCTGAACGACCGCAACTTCAATGGAAAGCTCAAGTGGAATGATGTCGACTGGAGCAACGTCGACCGCAGCAAATTGAGCATCGGCAAGGACCAGCTTTCGAAGCTGGACCGCTCGGCGATCAAGTCCGGCCTGCAGGCTGACAATCGCAACCAGCTGCGCAACAGGGCAAACGATATTCAGGCTGCCCAGAGGCCCGGTAATCGCGCCAATTCAGTGCGTGCGGACGATATCCGCAAGAGCACGGCACAGGGCCTGAAGGATCGCCCAGCGGCAGGAAACCGCCCAGCGGCAGGAAACCGGCCATCGGCAGGGGATCGCCCATCAGCAGGAAATCGACCAACGGCAGGAAATCGGCCTGCAACTGGCCGGCCGGAGGCACGTCCTCAGAAGGCGGCCAATCGCCCGTCCAAACCCGCGCAGAGATCCGCCAACAGGCCCAATAAACCGCAGATGGCCGCCAGGCCCGACAATAGGGGGCGTCAACCGAGCGCACTTGGGAATGTCCAGTCCGGCCGGCGCGAAGCTGTCGCCTCGAAACGAGGATCGCAGAGCATGGGCGCCCATCGTCAGTCCGCTCGCCCCGCACAGCATCGGCCTCGCCCGCAGGGCGGCGGCGGGCGTGGCGGTGGTGGTGGCGGCAGACGGCGGTGAGACCTTTTTTCAGCTCAGGGAGTTACATCATGAGACGCCAATCGACCGTAATTCCGCTCATGTTCGCGGCGGCGCTTTGCGCAATGCCGGCTGCGCCGGCGCTTTCGCAAGTACAGACAGATCTCGCCGGATATGTGGCGGCAACCCCCTCACCGAAATTCGACACGCCGGAGCTTGCGCTCGACAAACTGAAATCGGTGCTCGGTTCCGGCAATATCGAAGATCTCGCAGCTCTGCTTGGCCTAAAGGCGGACAAGCTGCGTTCCAGCAACGAGGCGGTGATCGCTTACGGATTGATCCGCGAGGGCGCGGAACGGCAGGCGATCCTGCGGGATTTCGACGGCAAAAAGATTGTTGCGATCGGCGATCGGCTCTGGCCGCTGCCGTTTCCGGTGACCGAAGACAAGGACGGCAAATGGTCCTTTGACACCGAACGCGGCCTCGAAGAGATTACCAATCGTCGTATCGGTGAAAACGAACTCGCCACCATCGACACGATGCACGAATATGTCGCGGCCCAATACCAATATGCGTCCGAGGACCGCGATGGCGATGGCATTTATGAATTCGCGAAGAAATTGATCAGCAGTCCCGGCAAGCTTGACGGCCTGTACTGGGATCCGAACGTCTATCCCGAGGAAAGTCCGGCAAGCGCGCTCGTCGAGACCGCCGCTTTCGGTGCCGCCAAGCGCGGGGAGGGCTATTTCGGCTATCGCTACCGCATTCTGACGTCTCAGGGTGACAACGTGCTCGGGGGCAAGCAAAGCTACATCATCAACGGTTATATGACCGGCGGCTTTGCACTGATTGCCTGGCCGGTCAAATACAGGGTCACAGGCGTGCAGACATTCGTGATCAATGGCGCCAACATCATCTACCAGCGTGATCTGGGCCCCAAAACGGAAGAGCGCGCAGCAGCGATCAAGGATTTCAACCCGGACGCCAGCTGGACCGTGGTAAGCGAATAGAAGTTCAGCCGGCGGCGTTCGACGCTGCCGGCGAAAAGCGCAAGGCAGCTGCCATAGCGCGGTTGGAGTATCGCTTCCTGCCCGTGACCTCGCGACCCAGCCATTGCGGCAGGTTCGGTTGCTCATCCTCGCTCGCCATTTCGATCTCGGCGAGCGTCAGTCCCTCATATGCGCCGGCAAAGACATCCACATCCCAGCTCTTGCCATCATGGAGAACACGGTAGCGGGTCTTTTCGATGACGCGGCCTCCCGCATGGAGCAGGAGATCCCGGGCCTCATCGACCGGAATCTCATACTCATATTCCTCTCGGGCAAGGCCCGGCGTGCGAAATTTGATCGTTAGACGTGCAGAGCAGCCATCGATCAGGCGGACACGGACAGGGTTTTGATCGCGCCGGCAAAGGTAGGCCTGCTGCAGCAGATGCGGGGCGCCGGCGAAAGCGCGCCAGCTATCGTTGCGGACCAGGAACTTTCGCTCGATCTCGGTCGCTTTCAATCCGATATTCCTTCGCTCATGCCTGCTGTTATGGGTCAGTCGAGAGGCGGTTCCCAAGTGAGAAAGAAACCCACATCTCCGGGCATGCCGTCGGGAAAATTGATGATCATCGCCTTGAGGCCATAACCCTGCGGCTTGGCGACCTCCTCGAACAGTTCGAGAAGTTCTTTTGCTTTGCCCTGCAGCGTCTTCTGCCAGCCGGGCAGGTTGTTATTAATGGCGCGGCCGCTATCACTGCAGAATGTAGATGGAAAACTGTATATCAGGGCCTCGTACTTGCCGTCCGCCGCCGCTTTCATCACCAGCCGTTTAATGACGGCGCGTTCCGTTTCTCCGATCTGTTTGCGGAAGAAATCCTCTACGAAATCGGCATGTTTCTTTGCTTCACGTGATTTGATCTTTTCGTTGCGCTCCATTTCCAGAAGCTGGAGTTCCAGAGCACGTTTGCGCAGGTCCTCTGCGCTTGTCATAGATTGGGATGTGGACGTCTCAGGTGATGTCATCGCCGCCTCCTCCAGAATGAGGATGATGATAGAGCGCGCGCGGGGACGAGGGCAGTAAAATACACGTCCATTGCGGTAGGATACGGTATCTTACGCCGACCGATGACCGCCTGCAGTAACCTTGACGTCATACGGTCGATTCTTGAAATCCTTCCGTTAAATTAGCCTTTTCTATTAAATCACGTTGCCGCGGTGACGACATGGGATTATCGTCGGTGGCAGCATACTGCAGGTTGTGATCAATCGGATTCGAGGGCGCCGATGACAAATGCAGGCATTGACAGGGCTTGCGGCAGCGCACCTTCTCAGGAGGAGGTGCTGCAGCAACTTGAGCGCATCCTATCCAGCCCGGAGTTTCGACTTCCCGAGCGGGCGGGGCGATTCCTTGAATTTGTCGTAAACGAGACACTTGCGGGCCGTCGCGATTATCTGAAGGCCTTTACCATCGCCCAGGCGGTTTTCGGCAGGGATGCGAACTTCGATGCCCAGCAGGATCCATGTGTCCGCATCGAAGCCGGGCGGCTGAGGCGGGAACTGGAACATTATTATCTGACCGCCGGCAGCTCTGACCGGATCGTCATCACGGTTCCCCGTGGTGGCTACGTACCGGTCTTCGATGTGAGACAGGATATCGAGGATGCGGATGTCTCAAGCTTCGGACAAGAACCTCAGCCTTTATCGGGAGGAGATGACGCCGGGCGGGTCAACGTCATCAGGAACACGACCAGCCGGGCCGCAGCGAGCAGGCATCTGTCGCGCTCCCGATATTGGCTGATTGCGGGGGGTGTTGGGATCGTCCTCGCCTCTGTGGCTGTGATGCTCGAGCATGTCAGCCCGTTCGACACGAACACCAAAGCGGCGAGGGGGGTAGCCAGTCGCCCAACCATCGTTGTCGAGCATTTTGAAAGTGCCTCTGATGACGGACATGCATCCGATATCTCTCGTGGCATCACCGACGACATCATCGAAAAACTCGTCCCCTTCAACGATATTGTCGTGGTCGCTCCGCTGCCACGCAATCGAGAAGGCCAGGCGTCACCGCAGCCGCTCTATGCTCTCCAGGGAAGCGTGCGGTTGGAAGGCAGCACCCTGCGCTCGACTGCCAGGCTCGTGCGACGGGTGGATGGAGTGGTCATCTGGGCCAACAATTACGATGCCGACATGAAAGTGCAGGGCATCCTGAAAACGCAGGCGAGTCTAGCGGAACATATCGCGACGGCGGTGGCACGGCCGTTCGGCGTCATATTTACGGCAGACACTGCCAGCATCGCCGGGGGCTCGGACGCTTTTGCCTGCATTCTCTCCTACTATAGCTATCGTAGCGAGATGACCGTGAAGGCCCATGATGTTGCGAAGTCTTGCCTGCAGCGGGCCATCGAGAAGACGCCCGATGATTCCAATGTTGCCGCCTTCCTCTCGCTGGTCCATCTCGACGAGTTCCGCTTTCCGTACCAGTTGAACACCAATCCGACCGCCGCCACACTCAATCTTGCAAAGGAGCTTGCCGAACGCGCCGTACAACTCGACCAGAAGAATGCGCGCGCCCTTCAGGCGTTGATGCTCGCCGACTTTTTCAGCAATGACATGGTTGCGGCCCTGCGCGCCGGCGAAGCGGCCTATGCCAGCAATCCGAACGACACGGAAGTGGCGGGGGAATATGGCTTGCGTCTGTCGATGTCGGGAGAATGGAGCAGAGGCTGTGAATTGATTTCCGAGGCCATCAACAGGAACGCCGGGCCACGCGGCTATTACGAAGTCGGGATGGCGCTCTGTGCGTTCATGCGGGGTGACACGCAAGCCGCGGAACTTTGGTCGCGCATGTCGGATCTGAACTACAACCCGATGCATCGCCTCGTCTTGCTCTCCATCCTCGGGACCCTTGGGAAAACGGCCGAGGCAAAGGAGCAACTCGATTGGATCCAGCTCCGGTCACCCGCACTGATCCCGAATGTCGGGCGCGAAGTCGCCAAGCGGCTCGCCCGGACCGAAGACCAGGAGCGTTTCCTTGCTGGGTTGAAAGCCGCCGGCATGCCTATTTCGGTTGCCAAGGCGTCTCTCAATTGAAGTGAGCATCGTCTCAGGTGCCGTGACCACAGCACTGGAGACGATGATCTAGCGACACGTCTCCGTGAGCTTTTTACATCTGTCACGATCAGACTTAGTGGCCCGATTCCGAAATGCCTCTCGGCTGGGCAAGCGGCAGCATGCCGCGATAGATGCCGGGGTCCGAGCCTTCGATCGGGATTGCCCCGACGCTTCGACGGTAGAACTCCATCGGGCCAGCGCCCCCGATTACCCCGTAGGCGTAGCCGTGCGCGTACATATCGAGAAGCGTGGTCAGCAGCAGAGCGTGGCCGACACCTTTGCCGCGGGCGGCCGTATCGACGCCGGTCGGCCCGAAAAAGCCCTTGGCGGTTGCGTCGTGGCAGGCAAAGCCGATGAGTTCGTCGTTCTGGATTGCGATGAAGCAAGTGGGCGGCTGGCGCATGGTGGCAACCGTCGCTTCCGCGACCCAGCCGGATCCGAAGCGCGGCTCGATCCAGGCCGTCAGAGCGCTCAACTCCGGCGCAAGGACACGCCGGATGGCGATACCCTGTTCGGCGATGCGTTTATCGAGCGCAGGATCGGCCTTCAGCTCGTAGAGTTTTACCAGCATGTCCATGGTTTAGTCCTTTGTCAGCCCTTGATGGCGCCTGCCGTCAGGCCGGCAACGATACGTCTCTGGAAAATCAATACGACGATGATCAGCGGCAACGTTACGGTAACTGATGCGGCCATGATCTGACCGAACGGATATTCGTACCGGCTATTGCCGGCTATCAGGCCGATCGCAACCGGCACGGTCCGGTTCTCGTCCGTCAGCGTGAAGGTCAACGCGAAGAGGAACTCGTTCCAAGCCAGAATGAAGGCAAGAATGCCGGTGCTGGCAAGCGAAGGTCCCATGAGTGGCAACAGGATCTTCATCAGAATTCTGAAATGTGAGCAGCCGTCGATGATCGCCGCCTCTTCGAGTTCCCGCGGAAACTCGCGGATGAACGTGGTCAGGATCCAGGTCGTGAAGGGCACGGTCGACAGGAGATAGGTGAGGACGAGCGCGCTTGGCCGGTTGAACAGGCCCATCCAGTTGATCAGCTCGAACATGCCGGAGAGAACGACGACCTGCGGGAAGATCGAGATCATCAGCACGATCATCAGTATGGTGCGCCGTTGCGGAAAGTCGATGCGCCCCAGCGCATAAGCGGCGCTGAGCCCGATGACGAGCGACAGGAACGTGGTTGAAACTGCGACATAGGCCGAGTTCAGCAGCGAGCCCATGAAAACGGGATTGTCGAGCAACTGGCGATAGTAGGTGAAGTCGAACGCCGGCATCAGCGCCGATTGATAGAGTGCCGAACCCTGCTTCGTCGAGGAAACGAAGGCCCAGTAATAGGGAAACAGCGTGTAGAACAGGACGAGCAGAAGGGCCAGGATCTGCAGGCTTCGCACGACACGGCGCCGCATCCTGAAATAGGAGGCAGGCCTGCGGACGGTCTTCGGGATGATTGCATCTGCCATGTCGCTCAGGTCCCCGCGGCTCTGTCGAGGCGAAGGACCCCGATGATGATGATGGCGACAAGCGCGACCAGCAGGAAGACCCAGGTCGATGCCGCCGAGCCGATGCCCAGTTCCTGGAAGCTGATCAGCCGGTCGCGCGCATAGATGGAGACGGTCATGACGCTCTCGTTGCTCGCCGCCATCACATAGGCAAGGTCGAACATCCTGAGCGCATCGAGAGCGCGGAAGAGGACCGCTACGCCGATCGCCGGGCGCAGCATCGGCAGGGTGATCGACCAGAAACGCTTCCAAGCCGGAATGCCATCGACCTCCGCTGCCTCGAATATCTCCGACGATATCAGTTGCAGGCCTGCCAGGATGAGCAGAACCATGAACGGGGTCGTCATCCACACGTCGACGAAGATCACGACACCCATCAGCAGTGATCCGCTCGCCGTCCAGGGAATGCCATGATCGATGAGGCCAAGCCCGATGAGGAGCTTGTTGATAACGCCGAACTGGTCGTTGAGCATCCATTCCCAGATCTTCGTCGAGACGACGACCGGGATCGCCCAGGGCACGAGGATGGCGGCGCGCGCCAGCCCGCGGCCGGGAATGGCTTCATTGACGAGGAGCGCGATCGCCAGGCCGAGAACCGTCTCGATCGCGACCGAGATGACCGTGAAGATCAGCGTGTTCTTGACGGCAATCCACCAGCTGCGGTCGTTGATGACCTCAAGAAAGTTATCGATTCCCGTCATTGAATAGACGGAGGGGTCGTCAAGATAGGCATCGGTGAAGGCGAAGAAGAAGGTGCGGCCGAGCGGCCAGAGTGCGACGACCAGCATGACGATGATAACCGGCAGCAGAAACAGCCAGGCCGCACGATGGTCGCGGCGGGCAAGCCGGGCGCTCATTGCCGCCCTCCTTCGATCACGGCGGCCTGACGGTTGAGAATGAGGCGTTTTCCATCGGCAGCGAAGGCAAAGATCGCAGTATCCCGGAAATTGAGACCGACCTCAGTGCCGATCAGTTCCCTCGGCGGCTCGACATTGACGCGGATGACCCAGATGACGTCGCCGTTGATGCGGCAGTAGGCAAAATGCTCATGGCCAAGATCCTCGATACGTTCGAGCACGCAGGTCATTCGTCCGTCTCCAGCGTTCACTAGCTGGATCGCCTCCGACCGTATGCCGATTTCGGCGATAGTTTGGCCCTCGGGGCCTGCATCGATAACGAGGCCGCCCGGGCCGGTCACCTTGGCTGAAGCTGACTGAACGGGCAGGAAGTTCATCCGGGGGCTGCCGATGAAGCCTGCGACAAACCGGTTGTCGGGGCTGTGGTAGAGTTCCTTCGGCGTGCCGACCTGCTCAATACGTCCGTGATTGAGAACGACGATCCGGTCGGCAAGCGTCATCGCTTCCGATTGGTCATGGGTGACATAGATCATCGTCGTCTTCAGATCATCGTGGAGCTTGGCGATCTCCATGCGCATCTCCATACGCAGATCCGAATCGAGATTGGACAGCGGCTCATCGAAGAGGAAGATTTCGGGCTGGCGCACCAAGGCTCGGCCGATCGCAACGCGCTGGCGCTGTCCGCCGGACAACTCGCGGGGCCGGCGTTCGAGCAGATGATCGACCTTCAGCATCCGTGCGACTGACCGCACTTTCTCGCTGATCGCGGCCCTGTTCATGCCGAGGGTCTCAAGCGCGAAACCGATATTGCGCGCAACGTTCATATGCGGATAGAGCGCGTAAGACTGGAAGACGAAGGCTACACCTCTCTGGGAGGCGGGCACATCAGTCACGTCGTCGCCACCGATCCTCACCACGCCATTCGACGCGGAGATCAGGCCGGCGACGATGCGAAGAAGCGTTGACTTGCCGCAACCGGAGGGACCGACGAAAACGACAAACTCGCCGTCGATAATCTGCAGGTCGACATTCTGGATAACAGTATGCGTACCAAAATTCTTCGAAACGGATTCGAGCGAAACCGATGCCATTGTTCACCTGGGGGTATGAGACGGCAGAGGGCTCGCCACCCTATTCGATGGCGAGGCAGTGACGCGTTCCGGCAGCGGATCATTCCCGCCGCCGGAGATCCGGAGAGCGTCAGCGGCTTTCCTTCAGTTTCTCAAGTCGACCGGCCAGCGACGTCAGGCTGGACTTGACCTCGGCACCGCCGGAAAGCATGTCGTGAACCGAGCGGTAGAAAGCCTGCGACACGCGATTGTAGCTTGTGCCGGTGTAGCCGGACGGGCGCACGGCGCTATCGGCAAAAGCCTGCTGGTTATCCTTGAGGAAGGGTATTTTCTCGAGGACTTCCGGATCGCTATAGAGCGCCTGGATCGACGGATTGAGCGCCGCCTTCAGCGCACGCATCTTCTGCATGTCCGGGCCGGTGATGAAGTTCACAAAGTCGGCCGCGACCTGAGGCTTGGCGCTGTATTTGTTGACGCCGTAGTACATCGGGCCAAGGCATCCGCTCGACTTTTCGCCTTCCTTGCCGACCGGGAGGGGCATCACGCCGACCTTGTCGACAACATTGCTCCCCTTTTCATGCGAGGTGCCCCAGACATAAGGCCAATTGCGGTGGAAGACCGCGTTGCCGGATTCGAAGACGGCGCGCGACTGCTCCTCATCATAGTTGAGGACACCCTCGGGGCTGATCGAGCCGATCCAGTCCTTCGCCTTTTCGAGCGCTGCGGCAGCCTGCGGGTTGTCGATGGTCACCTTCCCATCGTCGGAAATGATGGTGCCGCCGCCGTTGGAAGCAACAAGCTCGATTGCGTCGCAGGTCAGGCCCTCATAGCTCTTGGCCTGCCAGGCATAGCCCCACATGTCGGCCGAGCCCGCAGCCCTCTCCTTGTCCTGAATTTCCTTGGCCGTGGCAGCCAGCTCGTCCCAGGTCTTCGGCGCCGCCTTGCCGTATTTTTCGAGCAGGTCTTTGCGGTAGAACATGAGCCCGACGTCCATATAGGCCGGCATGGCAATGAGATTGCCGTCGAGTTTGGCCGCGTTGAGTGTCGAGGCGAAATGCTTGTCCTGGTCTGCCTGCGGGATCATTGTCTTGAGGTCGAGCAGGTTGCTCTTGAACATGCCGAGCCAGATCACATCGAGGAAAAGAACGTCGACGTCCTTGGATTTGGCGGCGAGCAGCTGCTGATAGATCGGGATCGCGTCGTCGAGAAGCGCGGGCATCTTGTTGATCTTGGCCTCATTGCCCGTCTTTTCCTTCCAGGCATTGGCAACGTTCGTGCAGAGCTCGAATTCCGTCGGCGAGCAAAACACGGAAATGGTTTCGGCATGTGCGCTGCTACCCCAGAGGGCAGCAGATATCGCCAATGCGGCAAGGCTTTTCTTCAGCATCGATTGTTCCCTTCGTTGATAACGCTTCGGCATTATGCGGAGCTCTTTGTCTCCTTGCTTCCAATAGGACTGGTTATGACCAGTCATGTCAACATGGACTCTGCCGGCGGTTGCGTCGAAGATACAAAACGGCAAGAGTGCTCCACATAGCACAGGATCGGATTCAAGATGCAGCAAGCGCCGGCATCATTCATCGCGCCACAGGGCGGCATCGACCGCAACGATCCTCGCCCCTTGCACAGGCAGGTCTACGAAGCACTTCTGGCGTCCATCCGCGATGGCAAACTGCCGCTGCGCGGCAAGCTGCCGTCAGAACGGGAACTTGTCGATCTCTACAATGTCAGCCGGATCACGGTGCGCCATGCCGTCCGCGAATTGGTTCAGCAGGGCGTGATACACAGCCAGCCGGGAAAAGGACTCTACGTCGCCGAGCGTGGCGGCGGCTTCGAACTGCAGGTTCTGAAAAGCTTCACCAGCATCGCGATAGCGAACGGGCGAAGTCCCGGTCATCAGCTGATCGAGGCGAGCATCGTGCATGCACCGCTTGAGGTAAGCCGTCCGCTGTTCCTGGCGCCTGGCGCCGAAGTGGTTCTCTTGTCGAGGCTTCGTCTTCTCGACAACATACCTGCCGTCGTCCAGACCGATTGGATACCGGCTTCACGCGTTCCGGGCCTGCTCGATCTCGACTGGGCCGTTGCCAACCGGTCGCTCTATGCCGAGCTTCGCGAGCGCTATGGCATTCATCCGAAGCGCGGGCAGACAACGCTGAGCGCGCGCCTTGCAACGGATCAGGAGGCTGTGATGCTCGAGCTGCCGCCGCCAGCCGCGGTTCTCACCGTGGACCAGATCGCTTTCGACGATCGCAACCGCCCGGTCAACCTGACAGCGCTGGTCCATCATCCTGCGCGCTATCCTCTGACGCTGCTTCAATCGGAATCGGGTGATTTCACGCAGTATTGAGCCACGCTGTCCCCAGTGCGGGCCGACTGGATGCGAAGTTCCCCCGCGAACGCGAACGCGAAAGCGTAGAAGCCGCATCGTTCAGGTTTTGGCGATCTGTGTCGTGACATGACGGCCGGCCAGTTTCTCAGAGGTCGAGCTTCCGGCAAACGTGGCTCGGTCTGTCCTGTTTGCGTATATGGCCTGTTTGCGAACCTGAAGCCAGTCATCTTAACCGTTAAATTCCTTGGCCAACCCTCTGCGAATGAAAGGTAAAATTTACCAAGATTTGTAACGATCCGGCTCTATGCAAATCGCGGAGGGAATTTAGTGAAGACTGCCACGCTCGCATCCATAACCTTGGCGATGTCGATCTCCGCCGCCAGCGCCCAGACAATCGGCATCTCGATGTCTGATCTCGACAAATTCAGAACGCTGCTGCTGAACGGCGTCGTCAGCCACGGGCAGACGATATCCGGACTGAAGCTGGTTACCGAAAATGCCAAGGGCGACAATGAGCTGCAGAAGAAGCAGGTCCAGAAGCTCATTGCCGACAAAGTCGACGCGATCATCCTTGCGGTCTCCGATGGCGACCTCGGTCCGCAGATGACGAAGATGGCGGCGGATGCCGGCATCCCGCTTGTTTACATCAACAATGTTCCCTCCAATCTGCTCGACCTGCCGGAAAATCAGGTGGTGGTCGCTTCCAACGAGAAGGAGTCGGGAACGCTGGAGACGAAGCAGGTTTGCGCCCTCCTCAAGGGCAAGGGCCGCGTCGTCGTGCTGATGGGCGAACCCTTCCATGCGGCGGCTCGCGCCCGCACCCAGGACATATCTGATGTCATCGCCACGCCGGAATGCAAGGGCCTCGAAATCGTCGAGCGGCAGGCGGCCTATTGGTCGCACGATTATGCGGATCAGCAGATGCAGGAATGGCTGGCCGCCGGCGTCAAGTTCGACGCCGTTATCGCCAACAACGACGAGATGGCGCTTGGCGCGATCCACGCGATGAAGAAGGCCGGCATGCCGATGAAGGACGTCGTCGTCGCCGGCGTCGACGCGACGGACGATGCGCTCGCGGCGATGGAGGCCGGCGATCTTGACGTCACCATTCTCCAGAGCGCCATTGGGCAGGGGGCTACTGCGGTCGACGCTGCGGTCAAGCTCGCCAACAAGGAGAAGGTGCCCCGGGAAAACAACGTTCCCTTCGAGCTCGTGACACCTGAAAACATCGCCAAATATCTGCCGAAGAGCCAGTGAGCATAAGAGGCCTATCATGTTGCATTTCTGGAATAAATTCGGCATTCGCGCGCAGATCACCTCGGGCTTCGTGCCGCTGATCCTGCTGATGAGCCTTCTCACCATCAGCGCCATCTCCGGCATGAACGGGCTTGCCGGCATCTTCGCTTCCTATCGCGTCACAGCGGGTCAGAGTCTGGCGATCTCGGACTACAGCGACCAGCTCCACGAGATCCAGATGTCGGCCGAGGCCTTCCGTTCCACGCCGACGCAGGCCGTCGTCGACAGCTTCCGCGCCGGCGTCAAAGCTTTCGAGGCGGATGACCCACGCTTTGCCGGCAACAAGGACCTGCAATCCGGCCTTGCGGCAATCCGCCAGGACATTGCCGCCTACGGCAAGGCGTTCGAACAGATCGTCTCCCTTCAGGCCCGCCGCGATTTGTTGATCTCCAAGGTCACCGAGTTCGGCCCCTGGACCAGCATCGCGCTCAACGATGTGATGCGCAGCGCCTGGCGCCAGAACGACGTGGCTCTGCTGCACATGACGGCGGAGACGCTGGAAGCCTTGAACCGCAGCCTCTACTTCTCCGAACGCTTCGTGCATTCGAACGATTTTGCCGCCTATGACGCGGCGCAAGCAGCGCTCGCCGAAGCAGTGGCGCTCAATGATGCCGCTGCCAAGGCTGCCAAGAACGAGCTGCAGAAGAAGCGCCTGATGGGCGCCGGCCAGCTCATGCAGAATTACACTGCCCGTCTCGGCGATATGAAGGAAGTATTGCAGGCATCCGGCAATATCCGTCAGACGGAGCTCAACGTACTCGCACCGAAGATTTCGAGCGCGTTCAAGGATCTGCAGGTAACCGTGACCGGCGCGCAGAAGAACCTGGACGGTTCGGTCGAAGCAACGGTCGCTGCCGCGACCAGCACGACGCTGGTCATCAGCGGGTTGTTGATCGTCATCGGCCTCCTGCTCTCCTATTTCGTCGGCCGTCTGGTTTCCTCTGCCGTTCGCGGCATGGCGCAGTCCATGGAGCGGCTTGCCCGCGGCGACGAGACCATCGTGATCAAGGGCGTCGAGCATCGTCACGAGCTCGGTGCCATGGCGCGCTCGCTGAAGGTCTTCCAGGAGACCGGTCGCGCCAAGCTGATCGCCGAAGCCAATGCCGAGCGCGCGCGCCTGGCAGCCGAAGAAGAACGGCTGCGCCAGGAAGCGGAGCGCCTCAGCGACGCCCATGTGATGGAGCATGCCTTCCGTCAGATTTCGGTCGGCCTGGATGCGCTCTCGAAGGGCGATCTCTCCGTCCGCGTCGGCGAAGTCGACCACCGCTATGTCGGGATCCGCGATCACTTCAACAACTCGGTCGCAAGCCTGGAAGAAGCAATCGACGCCGTTATTCGCGCGGTCACGACCATCCGGTCGGGCCTTGCGGAAATCTCCACCGCCTCCAACGATCTCGCCCGCCGCACCGAGCAGCAGGCCGCTTCGCTGGAGGAGACGGTTGCGGCGCTCGGCGATGTCACCCGCGGCCTCAACGGAACGGCGGAAGGCGCCAGCCGCGCCCAGTCTGTCGTGGCAACCGCCCGCACCAACGCGGAAAAGGGTGGTCAGATCGTTTCTCGCGCCATCGCGGCAATGACGGAAATCCAGAACTCCTCGTCGAAGATCGGCAACATTATTGGCGTCATCGACGAGATCGCCTTCCAGACCAACCTCCTGGCGCTGAATGCCGGCGTCGAAGCCGCGCGCGCCGGTGAAGCCGGCAAGGGCTTTGCTGTCGTCGCCCAGGAAGTGCGCGAGCTCGCCCAGCGCTCGGCCAACGCGGCAAGGGAGATCAAGGAACTGATCTCCACTTCCTCGACGCAGGTCAAGACCGGCGTCGAACTGGTCGGCGAATCCGGTGTCTCGCTCGAACAGATCGTCGAACAGGTGACTGCGATGAATGCGACGGTTGCGGAGATCGCGGTGGCAGCCCGCGAGCAGGCCACAAGCCTGCGCGAGGTCTCGGCCGCCGGCGATCAGATGGATAAGGTGACACAGCAAAATGCGGCGATGGTGGAACAGACCACGGCCGCAGCTCAGAGCCTGACACAGGAAACGGAGAACCTCGCGGAATTGCTGTACCGGTTCCGGACAAGCAGTGCTCGCGCCTCAGAAAATCGGCATTATGCGATGGCATCCTGACGCGTTCGGTCGTTCCCAATGGGGCAGTTCATGAAGGTGTCATCTTCAGAATTGCCCCACAGGCCGAGCGCGACATCGTCGAGCGCGGCCAATTGCAGCGCAAGATTAAAAGGATCTGAAAAGCTCTCCGAAGCGGTGGCGCTGGTGTCCCGGTCAAGACTGTCATGCGAACGCGCCGCTCCCGAAACTGGTAGGCCTAAAGCAATGAGGAGCCGCACGTCGCCACTATCGTTCGGTTTTGGCTCGTGTCAGTTTCTTGTGGTGCTTCGCACAGCTTGGATCTTGTAAATCGGCATTGCCATTTGATGAAGGCTCTCGCCTTGGTGACGTAGAATGCGCATAGTGGATTGGCGGAGCTGCGCGTTCAAACCGTGCGCGCTGCGTGGACTGGGAGGAGGGCCCAATGACCACGATCCATGAGAAGCAATATCGCACACTGCTGACATCTGCAGAGACGGCGGCCACGATGATCCCGTCCGGGGCGAAGGTTGCGATGCCGCTCGCCGCCGGTCAGCCACCCGCACTCCTGGCAGCACTTGCCGAGCGCGCTCGTGCACGAGCAATCGAGGATGTGCGCCTCTACTATCTGCTTTGCGCCGGCGTTGCCGGCAAAAGCGTATTCGATTTCGAACTGCGCGACCTGATCGTCCCGATGAGTTACTTTCATTCGGGCGTCGAGCGTGCGCTCGACAAGAGGAGATTGGCGGAGGCGTTGCCCGCCGTCGATCTGGTGCCGTGTCATTTCAGTCAGGTGCCACGCTCCATGATCGAGCATGTCGGCGTGGATACGTTGATTGCAACCGTTTCTCGGATGGATGAAGATGGCAATTTCAGCCTTGGCGCCAGCACCGATTATGCCCTGACAATATCGCGAAAACCCGGACTTCGCCTGATCCTCGAAGTCAATAGCAATATGCCCTACGTGCGCGGCGATTGCATGATCCCCGTATCAAGCGCGACGGCACTTGTTGAAAACAACATCAGCCTGCCGATATTGCCCGCCGCCCCTCGCAACGAGGTCGACGACGCCATCGGAGCGATCATTGCTGGCTTGGTCGACGATGGCGATTGCCTGCAGATGGGCATTGGAGCTCTTCCCGATGCCGTATGCTCGGGACTTTCTCGACATCGCCACCTTGGCATCCATACGGAAATGATGACGCCGGGTCTTGCCAGCCTGGTCAAAGCGGGCGTGGTCGACAACAGTCGCAAGCAGACACATGCCGGGCGGTCCATATTCACCTTCGCACTGGGAGATCAGGCGCTTTACGACTTCCTGGACAACAATCCGTCAGTCGAGGCCTATCCGGTCGATTACGTGAACAATCCCTTCGTCATCGCGCGGAATGATCGGGTCGTATCGGTCAACGCGACGCTCCAGATCGATTTGAACGGCGCGTGCAATTCCGAGTTCGTGAACGGACGGCAATTCAGTGCGTCCGGCGGCCAGGTTGATTTCGTGCGCGGTGCTTATGCCTCTCGCGGGGGACGATCGATCATCGCCTGTCATTCGACTGCGGCGAATGGCACGCTTTCGCGTATCGTTCCGACGCTGACCGGACCGGTGACGACATCGCGCAACGATACCCATATCGTCGTTACGGAATATGGATGGGCGAACCTGAAGGGTAAGTCCGTAGCCGAGCGGGCGAGCGCACTGATTGGCCTGGCCCACCCCGATTTTCGTGAAGGGCTCGAGCGGGCAGCCCGTGAGACGGGCCTCTGCTAGCCCTGTCGCTCCTCGAACGATCATCGGCTTCAATACAGGTGTGCATCTTCACCCCGCGGTTCATACCGCAAGGACGACAGCCCCACCCGCCATGCCCGCACCGGCGGCGGCCATGAGAAGGCGCTCTCCGGGTTTGAATGGTTTGCGGTGATTTTCAACTGAAAGGGAGAGCGGAATGGTCGCAGCCGAAGAGTTGCCGAATTCCGCAATCGTGCTCACAAGCTTGCTTTCTTCCAATTCGAGATTGTGGCGAACCGCGTCGCAGAGGCGGGCATTAGCCTGGTGCGGAATGAAGCGATCGATGGTGGAGATCGTTGCGGTGGCCTCGTTGATCGCCTGGCGCGAGGTGCGTGTCATCAATTCGACAGCACGCGAGAAGACCTCGCGCCCATCGCGCATCGTCATCAGCACCTGGTCTGCTGCGGTTTCGGAAGAGAAGGGCCTGTTACTGCCTCCGGACGGTATGGTGATGAGATCATAGCCACTCCCATCCGAAGCCAGGACGGCTGCCTTGAGGCCGCTCTGACGGTTGCGGCATGGGACAAGCACGACCGCGCCGGCGCCATCGGCAAACAGAACGGCGCTGGCGCGTTCCGCCGGGTTGATGCGGCGGCTGAGGATATTGGCGGCCACGACCAGCACTGCTCGACCATGTGCTCGCACGAAGCCGTCTGCCAGTGTCAGCGCGTAGAGAAAGCCGGAGCAGGCTCCGGCAAGATCGATGGCTCCGGAATTTTTTAAACCGAGCTTGTGTGCCAGCAGCGGCGCCGAGGGCGGCAAGAGATGGTCCGGCGTCGAGGTGGCGAGCAGGATCATGGCGATCTCGCCCGGCGCGATCGCGGCGTCCTCAATAGCCATTTTCCCGGCCGCGGCGGCGAGGCCGCTCAATGTATCCCCCTCTGCCGCCCAATGGCGGGATCGGATGCCGGTGCGTCTTTCGATCCAGCCCTCCTCAAGGCCGAGCCGGCTTTCGATTTCCGCATTGTGGACAATGCGGGATGGAACGGCGTGACCGAATCCGGCGAGCCGGGAGGAGAGGGGCGTCACGACACAGTTTCCTCGAGAACGAGCGAGGCGACTTCATCGATCGCGTCATAGGCGACAGCGATATCCTCGGCGCTCGTGCAATAGGGCGGCATCAGATAGATGACGTTTCCGAGCGGGCGCAGAAGCAGCCCGCGTTCGCGAAACAGCCTGCGCAAGCGCGGCCCCGCTTCGGCGAGGTAGCCGCCGGACGGCACAGCAAGATCGAGGGCGGCGATCGTCCCGCATTGCCTGACGTTTATAAATCTCGCGTCGTTCTGGAAGCGCTGCAGATGCTTGGCGTGCTGCGCAGCAAGTTCGGTAATCCGGGTTTCCACCGGTTCATCGTGCCAAACCTGCAGATTGGCGACAGCCGCCGCACAGGCGATTGCGTTAGCGGTATAGGAGCTCGAATGGAAAAAGGTCTTGCGCCGGTCGCGAGACAGATGCGCCTCGAAAATTTCACCGGTGCAAAGGGTGGCTGCCAGCGGCAGGGCGCCTCCAGTCAGACCCTTCGATGTGCAGAGGATATCGGGCGCCACGCCCGCCTGTTCGCAGGCAAAACGCGTTCCGGTGCGACCCCAGCCGGTCATGACCTCATCGGCAATGAACAGGCAGCCGTGCCGGCCGGCGATTTCCTTCAAGGCAGTGAGGACCGCGCTCCCGTAGAATTTCATCCCGCCGGCGCCGAGCACCAACGGTTCGATCAGGATAGCGGCGACTCTTCCCGAACGGCAGATGGTTTCGAACGCATCGAGCGTTTTCTGCTCCCGACCGGGTTCGGGAAAGGGGAGGCGGTCGACGCCGAAGAGCAGCGGCTCGAAGGGGGCGTTGAACACGCCGCGCTCTCCGGCGGACATCGCGCCGATCGTGTCGCCATGGTAGCCATGTTCCATCACGACGATGCGATCACGCGCAATGCCGCGATTGTGGAACGTGCCGAGCGCCATCTTGATCGCCACCTCGACGGCCGTCGACCCGCTGTCCGAATAGAAGACGTGTTTCAATCCGGAGGGTGCGAAGGCGAACAGGCGTTCAGCGAGAACTTCTGCGGGTTCATGGGTAAATTCGGCGAAGATGATCTGGTCGTAGGCTTCTGTCGCCTCGCGGATTCCTGCCATGATGGCGGGATGGCGATGGCCATGAGTGATCACCCACCATGACGAGATCGCGTCGAGTATGCGGTTGCCGTCCTCGTCGAACAGATATGCGCCTTCGGTCGCGACGATGCGCTTCATCGGCGGTTCCAGGGCATGCTGTGTGAAGGGATGCCAGACGGGCGAGGGGGTCACGCGCGTGCCTCCATCAGGGCGGCAATGTCGAAGTGCTCGTGAAAGGCGCGGCGCAGTGTTTCAGCAGTCAGGTTTTCCAGCAGCGGCAATCGCCCCAGCGCCTTCACTTGCCCGATAGTGGCGATGGTCGCCTGGCTGTCGGCATTTTCCGGTCCGATGAAAGCGACACCAAAAATGGGAATGTCACGGCTGCGCAGCGCCTCGATGGACAGGAGCGTATGATTGATGGTGCCGAGCGACGTTCGCGCACAGAGAATGACGGGAATGCGCCAGCGGGCGAAGACATCGGCAAAGACCGTTTCTTTCGTGAGTGGGACCAGCAGGCCACCAGCCCCCTCGATGATCAACGGACCGTCGCATTCCGGCGGCTCAAGTCTGGCAGCGTCTATCTCGACACCATCGAGGCGCGCCGAAAGATGCGGCGAGACCGGGGTGGAAAGCCGATAGGTCTCCGGCAGGATATGGTCGGACGGCAGGCCGCTCAGCCGGACGACGGTGTCGCTGTCGGTCTCGTCCTCCAGTCCGGATTGCACGGGCTTCCAGTATCGGGCGTTGAGTGCACCCGCTAGCGCCGCGGCGAACACGGTTTTGCCGATCCCGGTATCCGTGCCGGTTATCACGAAACGGGCGGTCATTTCCTGTGTTTCTCCATGGCGTCGGCAAGGCAATCCAGCATGCTCGCAATCTGCTCCTGATCCACATTGAGCGTAATCGAGAGGCGCAGGCGCGCCGTGCCTTCCGGCACGGTTGGCGGACGGATCGCGCGGATGTCGAACCCTTGGGCCTGAAGAGTTTCGGCAATTCGTAGCGCACGCGCGTTGTCGCCGATAACGACCGGCTGGATCTGCGAGCCGCTCGGCTCCTTGCCGAATCGGCTCCTCAATCCATGGCCGACAAAAGCGACCAAGCGTTCCAGGGCCTCGCGGCGCTCGGGTTCGTCATCCAGCATGCGCAAGGCCTCACGCACGCCTGCCGCCATGAGAGGCGAGGGTGCGGTGGAATAGATGAAGGCGCGGGCACGATTGACGAGGTAGTCGGCAAGTGCGCAGGGGATCGCAAGCAGGGCTCCGGAAACGCCCAGCGCCTTGCCGCAAGTATGCAGGGCAAGCACGTTGTCTCGGCCTTCCAACCCCGTCGCCAGTCCTCTGCCGCTTCTGCCGAAAACGCCGGTGGCATGGGCCTCGTCGATTACCAGAAAGCCCTCGTGGCGATCGGCAATATCGGCAAGGGCGGCGAGCGGCGCTCTGTCGCCGTCCATGGAATAGAGGCTCTCGACCGCAATCCAGGGACGGCCCCTGCCGCCGCTCCTGCGCCAGTTCCGGATTGCCTCATCGAAGGCGTTCGCATCGTTGTGTTCGGCGCTGACGGACGCTGCCTTGCTCGCTACAATGCCCTCATGGGCGCTCGCATGAATGAGCGCATCGTGCACAATCAGATCCTCGCGCCGGGGCAAGGTCGAGAAAAGTGCGGAATTGGCGACGTAGCCGCTGCCGAAATAAAGCACGCGTTCCGCGCCGAAAAACTCGGCGGCTTCCACTTCCAGCGCCTCGTGTTCGGAATGGTTGCCACGCAGCAGACGCGATCCGCCTGCGCCCGGCGGAACGCCCCTTTCCATCGCCGCCATGATCGCCGCCTTGAGGCGCGGGGCGCCCGCAAGTGCAAGAAAATCGTTCGAGGTGAAGTCCACGCCACGCTGCGGCGCCAGGCTGCGCAGCCGCGCCTTGCGCCGCAGGCCCTCCAGCGTGGCGGTATAGTCCGAAAGTATCGCCGTCACACCGCCGGCTCCAGCGGCATCGGAGAAAGGCCGAGACGGCGGAAGAGCGCCGTGTCGTGATCGTCGCCGGGATTGTCTGCGGTCAGCAGCGTGTCGCCAACAAAGATGGAGTTGGCGCCCGCGAAGAAACAGAGCGCCTGCATCTCGTCGCTCATCTCGGTGCGTCCGGCCGAAAGGCGTAGATGCGAGGCTGGCATCAGGATGCGCGCGAGGGCGATCGTTCGCACGAAATCGATCGGATCGACAGGTTCCGCGTCTGCCAGCTTCGAACCGGGAATGGGGATGAGCTGGTTGATCGGCACGCTTTCCGGCGGCACGGGCAGGTTTGCCAGCGTCAGCAGCATGGAGATCCGGTCATCGACCGTCTCGCCCATGCCCAGGATCCCCCCGGCACACACCTTGATGCCGGCCATGCGCACCGTTTCCAGCGTATCGAGCCGATCTTCAAAGCTTCGGGTGGTGATGATCTCCGAATAGAAGCGCTCGGACGTGTCGATGTTATGGTTGTAGTAGTCGAGGCCAGCTTCCGCGAGTTCGCCTGCCTGACGCTCAGTCAACATGCCGAGCGTCATGCAGCTTTCCATACCGAGCGCTTTCACACCCTCGACCATGGCGACCAGCGTGTCCATGTCGCGGTCCTTCGGGCTGCGCCAGGCCGCCCCCATACAGTAGCGGGTCGCCCCCGCATCCTTGGCTTTACGCGCCTCGGTGAGAACGCGCTCGACTTCCATCAGCTTCGAGGCCTTCAGGCCGGTCGGGTAGTGGGCGGACTGACTGCAATACCCGCAATCCTCAGCGCATCCACCCGTCTTGATCGACAAAAGACGGCTCATCTGCACGGCGTTGGGGTCGAAATGTGCGCGGTGAATGGTTTGGGCACGGAAGAGCAGATCGCTAAACGGCGAATTATAGATTATTTTGGCGTCGTCCAGCGAGATGCCTGATGGGCACGATGCAGAAATCATCAAAAATTCAGAAGTTTGATCGCTTTTTTCCACTTTTTCCGTCCCTCTGATTCAAATTATGGATAGAAAATATTTTTATCGATAATTTTGCAAGAGCAATTCGGAAACAATTGAGCGAAACTATCGGTGCCGAACGTCCGTCGTACGTGCCAGCCTGTGTTTTTTGTGGGGGAACTTGATTGCGCAACTCGGATAAGAGCGGCGGGTTCTGTGAAGGCTTACGTCAACCGTTGTAAGACAGGTGCGGCAGATGTCGACGTAATTCACGAGGGGGTGGCGCATTCAGCGCCCGGGTGTCATGCTCCCGGCGTCCTACCGAGCCACCACTATGATTTGTTTCAAGCGAAGAGCCGCCCGCTATGAAACGCGCTACTCACTGCCTGTCGGCTGGTCAGGGATTTAGGCAGCTTGAATGAGGGCCGCAGGCGCGACCTCTGTCAAAGCAGGCATCGTCATTGCTCAAGATTGATTAAATTCGCCTTTTTCGCGAAGGTGAAGTATCCCGAGCTGGACAACCTTGATCAAGTCCGACATCCGCGCGCCTCGGCTATTCTGGTACTCTTCCAGGCTAGGCGTACTGAGTGTGACATAGGTCAGCGCGGTAACGCGCTTGTCTCTCACAGCCTCGGCCCCAAGAGCCCAGATCCGATCGAACAGTCTTCGATCTGCTTCCTTGTTCGACATGACGGTCCCTTAGCTATTCTATCGCTGACGGTTACCTGGACACGCCAGCCTCTGATTGGGTTGATCGGCCTTACGCAGGTCGAGGTTGGTTCGCCTTCAGCGCAAACGGCGTACCCTCACTTGAAGCACCCCGACGCCTTCTCGACATCCGCGCTTGATGCCTTTCTGGATCGCCCCGACCATTTTCGTTGCCGCCTCCGGCGCGCTGATGGCGATAGGCGAAGCGGATCAATGGCAGCGGGATTGGGATAGGCGCTTGCGCTGCAGGCCTCGCTGCCAGGATAGATCCTGAAGATACCCAGGTGTGGATCGGTCGTGACCGCTGTAATACCCGCTTCATGTGCGGCGCGAATGATCGCCTCATGCACGGCATCGGGTTCGGCGTGTCCGGTCAGCACCTTCAGACAAATTCTCACCGCCGCAAAGAATTCCTCACCATCGTCGATGGGCCAATCCTTCAGCAACAATTGTGCAGCCTCGTGTGCGGTACGGATCACTTTACGATCTTCGCCTTGTGCGGAAACAAGAACAATCGTCGGAAACCTTCTTGATATATCGCATCTCATTGCCCTGAACTCCGTTGGAAAGCCAACGCCATTGCCAAGCCCATGGTTTGGGACCGGATTGACGACACAGGCTCGTCAACCAACTTCGGCGGCGTTTCGGCAAACATGTCACATACGATCCCCTCGATTGGGCGGCGCAGGCGTCCTGACGGCCTGTTTCTTCCCATCGGTGTCGAAAGAGTTGGCCAGATTGATTTCCAGCCGGCGAGCCACCGTCTCGAGGAGCCGCCTGAATTCTTCTGACGTCACGCCATCGGCGCGCATTACGGTAGCGATCAGTGGATCACGAAGAACTTCTGATATTGTCAGCTCCTCGTCCTTTCCGGCAGTCTCGCTGGCGTAGCCTATGACTGAGTGCTGCGCGAGCGATGCTGCTTGCGAACCTGTCGCAGCCGGAAGGGCGGCTTTCGAGCGTTCGGCATAATCCATATCAGTGTCTCTCGTGGTGGAAGAAGGACTTGTGGATGCGGGGCGCCTGGAAAGCGAACGGAGCTCGCACTGCGAGCCTTTGAAGTCCAATATCCAACTGCGTCCACGCGGCGGGGCGTGTTTCGGAAGACATTCCTGAACAATCGCCGAGACGACAAGGCGAGCGACGGATGTGTTACTGGCCGCTGCCCGCATGGCAAAAGAGCGGTGCCCGATTGCGACACGGGCGTCGTAATCGCAGACCGGGCCTGCATCCGCTGGCAGAGCGATCGAGGGGCCTGGTTTGCAACGGGTGTCGGGGCAGTCGACATGCAAATGGGGTGGCAGCCCGGCTGTTGATGCGAGGGCGGCCGTCTGGACTTCGGCCTGACGCGGATCGTCGCCCGCGAGAACGATGAACGGATTCTGCGCGTAGTCCGCGATCAACCGGAGTGCCGCGGTCCCTTGCGCAAATTCCGGCAGCGCGAATACGTTGGCCGAAAAGCGTGCAGCCAGATAGCTCGACAACTTTTCCGTCTTCAGCCAGCCGAGATCATCCCGGCTCGCCCACGGGAGATGGCCCACGTTGATCTCATCGATACGATCGGCATCCATGAGAAGGAAACGATGCGCGCCAAGGGTCGCAAGCTCGATAGCAATCTGCGAGCCCAGGCCGCCGCATCCGACGATGACGAAGTCGATGTCGCAAATCTGCTGGAGGCAGCGAGGCGCCGGGAGGGAGCCAAGACGATCGTCTGTGGCCAGGACATGTTCATCCTGCGCCCTCATGTCGGAAGGGTTCGGCGAGACGGCAAATGCAGGCTTGATGACATTGGGGCCCTGTTGCTCGGCAGCATCAGCACTAATGCCGGGAAACAGAGCCCCTCTGCCGCCCCGCCCAACACTGTGGGCGAAGAGGTTGGGGAAATCGACGCGCGCCGTGGCAACCGCTTGCAGCTGTTTGGACCGATGATGGGCCATCACATCACCTCCATCTCGCTTTTCGCAGTTGCGTCGATCGTCTCGGCGCGAGGACTGCAATTCTTGCCCATCGCATGGTCTGCCGCTTTGGGGACCACATGGAATTTGCCGTCGTACCAGAGGAAGACATTGTCGCCGCTGTCGTCGATCTGTCGCCGGCCCATTCGAGGGTCAATTGGCTCCTTGCCGCGCAAGAGCATCTGTCCGATGTCCCAGGCTTGGCGATCGAGAATTTGCTGGCGTTCTGCAAAGTGGGCTTGGCGGTGCGCTATGGGCTCTTCTGCAAGCAGTCTGTTGACGAGAAACTGGATGCGGCCGCTCCATGAAGGTATGGCGGCGATGTCTGGGAGGTCGAGGAGGACATCGCCGCCGAGACGCTCTATTCCATTTCGAGCGATATCGATGAGCGGGACTTGCCGCGCGGCATAGGCTATTATGGATGCAGCCTTTCGGGCGCGGCGCTCAGGATCCGCTTCGGCGGAAAGACATGCCATGCGGAAGGCGCACTCCCAGGGAATGGTGTAGGCCGTATGCAGGATGCTTTCGAGCGTCTGTAGGTCGTTCTTGTACGGGGAAACATACTCGAATTCGTCAGGCAGGCATGCTGCCGCCGAGGCCGTATACAGCCCTAGCAGGATATGCCCGGCCTCGTGAAGCAATTGGGCCGCGGTCTCGGCATGATCACCGTCTCGCAAACGTTCTCTGGAAATGGCGATGATGACGCTACCGGGCAATTCAGTCGAACTCGATACCGAACAGGCCGGTTCGCGCCGCACGCCAACGTAAAGCGTATGCAGGCTGTCGATCAGACGCTGATGCCCGTACATGTCCAATTTCGCGATCAGCGCGAAGACCCTCTCCATATGGCCGGCGATTTGGTCCAGCTCCTTCTCGCCGGTGACGATGCGGTCGAGACCTGGATCGTCCTGCATGCATTGGTGGAGGAGGGATTGCATCACGCGGCTTCGTGCCGGACTTTCCAAGGGGACAAGGCCGATGCCACAGGAGAGCCGGCGCGCCGGCTGACGTTCGAGTTCAAGATCCGATGCGATCATATCCGTCTGCAGATAGTCGCTGACGACCCGGGCATCGGGGCCGTCGGCCTGCCATTCCACACTTCGTGTGAGCCCACCCATCCAGGCTGCGAGCACGGATGAGCGATAGGGGTCGGAATTGACCGGTCCGGCAATGGCTGCTGGAAGCTCCAGCAAGCGAGTGTATCCGCCATCCGCCAGGCCGGGGAAATAGGCTGACAGCGCCTCTGTACCGGTCGAGCAGCCGGCGAGCTTCGACGCTGCCGCGAGCGCGCGACCATATCGGAAGCGTCGCTTCGAAAGATTGCGCGTTGCGATGCGTCGCAAGGAGACGGTGCTTGCCATCAGGGGATTGGCCTTGAGCACATGGCGCGCCTCATCTGCCACTTGTTGAATGCGGGACGCGGACATTGACAGCCTCCTTGGGTTTATCCTCAGCCAGACCAAGATTTCATCTTGGGCGAAAATGCTCCGTGTCGGGCTGGCTTTGTCCCATCGGAGCGGTGCGCGTCGTTTTCTGTGACGCACTATTGCTCAAGGGCGTCATCCGCCCGCCAGTTCGGCGTTAAAAATCCGTAAAAAGCGCGTAAACAAAGAAAAAGCCCCCGTGATAAAGGGGGCTTGGATTTTTGAAGGTCACCTACCGGGATTCAGATGGCGAGGGCTGACTGTACCGCGGTTCGCGCATTCGGCAGGCCCGACCCGAAGAAAAAGGCCATATCGATGGCGTCTTCACCTTCGGCGTTCATGCAATCTGCCGTTAGTTTTCTTGTTCCGGGAGCGACAACGGCATCCAGGCGGGATGCTGCTTTCAGAATGGACTTCACACGGGGCCCCGAGAGGCGGTCAGCAGCGTTGTGGCGGCTCTTGTAAGCCCGCTGTATCAGCGCGCAGAGCCCGCCCACTTGTGCCGACGCGCCGGAAGTGCCGCCGAAGCTCGTGTAGTATCCACCCCCGATGCCCGGATTGGTTCCGAAGGGCACGATGGCCGACCATGGATCCGAGCCTTGATCATAGCCAAAAATTCCCGACAGGTCCGTCGTCAGCAGCGAGAAGTGTGAATAGTAGTATTCCCGGCTTCGATGCGTGTTGTAGTCATGCTGTGCGGCAAACGGAGAAAGCCGGTCGAGGCGCAACTGATGCCGGTTGAAGACCTCACCGTCGTTGGAGGGGCAGACCACCGTCAAACCTTCGCCATAATTGCTGTAGCCCGAACGGAAACCTTCCACAGTAACGGCCCCCACGGCGATGATGCCGTTATTGTCGGCGGCAAGATTTGCTGGGTAGATCAGCTGACTTTCCGCACTGTTTCCTGCGGCACAGACGATAGGGATCTGGCGACTGATAGCGAGGATGAGCTGTTTGAGGATGTGCCAAGGGCGGTCGGGATTGGAGCCTTTCTGCGATGCCTTTGGCTCCAGTTCGGGCGCACCCAGGTCGGCGAAGGCAATGCGCGTGAAGAGATTGGCGGCATCCTGGTTCTTCCAGAGTTCCAGGTCGGCCTTCAACTCGTTCTTTGGATCGACCACACCGCGTATCGGGTCCGGCAGGCCACGCGGTAGGACGATCACGTCCGCCTTCTGATGATAGGCATAGAGAAAGGCCGCAATGAACTGCCTGACATCGTCTTCGAAGGACGTTCTGATCGAGATGAGCCTCGAGAAAGGGTCAACCCCGAAATAAGGGATGACATTACGGTTGCCGCTCGTGCGCAACTCCTCGCCATCGCCGTAAAAAGCTCCTTCCGGCGGAAGAGCGGGCGTACCTTCTTCCGAAACGACGGCGGGTTCGCCGACGATCAGCCCCGCACAGCAGGTACCATGCGATGCAAAAAGCGATTCCGGATTGTAGAGCCGCCGCAAAACGCCCTCCGATGCGGCATATTCGGCAACGAGATCACTGAGATAATCTCCATCGTCGTTTGAAAGGCCGATATTTCCGAGCGGAGCGATGTTGAGTCCGGAAAAGAAGGCATGCTTTTCTTCTCGGTCAAATGAGCTGGTCGTATCGAGAATTTCGAGAATGCGTGCGCCGTAGCGATGCGTCGTCAAGTCGATTGACGCCTCCCGGTCGAGCCGTGTCGCAAGATTGGGATGATCTGCAGATACACCCACATCGATCAAAGCAACGCGAGCGGGTCGCAACGGGCCGGCAGAGGCGATATCATCCCAGACAGTGCCGGTGATGATGGGATCGGGCAGCGCGCGTGCCGCGCTCTCATCGGGCATGGGTGGAACAAGCGGAGGCGATCCATATTCGGCGTCGACCACGCCAAGCGCGGTCAAGTGCCAGAGATAATAGTAGTTTATCGGCGTGAGCTCGGGCATTTGCGATTGATCCGTCATGGTTTTACCCCTGTTGAGCAGCTGGCGAATTCAGACCCATTCGTGGTGCACGGCCTGGAACAAAGGACCGAAGGCATCGTGGAGGTAGGGAGCGAAGCGGCGGGCGAGATCGCGACCGGCCTGCGTGTCACTCGGATAATGGAGACCAGCCCATTCGCGGTTCTCTGCGACGTTCTGGGCAATGCGGGCAAGCTCGTCGGTGGCCGGATGTTCCGGTAGGATCGTCGAGAACGCGAAAGCGATCGAAAAGCACTGGAAGGCGTGGTTGCTGGGATAGGATTCATGCACCGGCACGGCCAGCAATGGCCGCAGCATGGGCTCGAACTGATTTGGCCGCTGTCGGTTGAATTTGCTCTTGTAAATCAGCCCGACATATTCGCAGGCCGTCAGGATCGCCTGGAAAAGTCCTTCCGTCTGCTCGTAACCGCCAAGATCCTCGATGTACAATGCTCGCGTGAATTCCGAGACCGAGATTGTCGACTCGAGCTGGATGTCGGGCAGTCGCCGCACACGTTCGCGGTCGCGTCGCTGCATCGAGAGCAGCACCGTCGTTTCGAGACGGGTATAATCCGGGCCGGGCGGCGGCAATATATCCAGCATTTCCCACGTAAAACGTCGCGCTGCGGTATAGGCGTTGCGTGACGGTTGCTGGTGCAGCCGCCGCAATTCGAAGGCGGGGATAAGCTGCGACACGCCGAGGCTGGCGCCATCCATAGTCGACTTGTTCTTGTTCTTATTTTTATTTTTATTCTTGTTTTTGTTCAGCGACGTCTTGTTGAGCACGGACTTGTTCGCCACGCTCTTGTTGAGGACCGAGGCGGCGGCCATCGTCGCCATCATGGGACCTGCATCGGGCGATTCCTCCTGTCCCGTGTTGAGCGTAAGTGCAGTTTCGGAGGTTGCTGTCGGGGCAATCGGCGGTACACCAGCGACAGGAGCCGTCCCTTCGTCCTCCCTCGGTTCACATGGAAGAACCGCATCCGGCTCAATCTTGAATTTGTAGTGATTGAGGAATAAGACAATTTTTGATTGTGGATCTGGGGTTATTTCCGCTTCCATTGCAGCCTCCTTGTGCAAAGTTCAGAAAAATTATCCGGGGTTCAGCGCAGCTTGGCGCCGGCCTTCACCAAACCGTCGATCAAGATCTGGCCGCCGCCTGTATTAAGGAGCGGATAGCCGCTAGCTCGGAAGGCGTTGATGGAGAAGCCGTCCTCGACTGCCGCAAGTCGCTGCAGATAGTGGCGTGCGCCGCCGAGATCATCGAGGTGCGCATGACTTGAGGCGAGGTAGCGTAGCAGGCTGTTGAACTTCGGCCGTGCCCGCAAGGCCTCTTCGCCGGCAGCTATGGCTGCTGCGTGATCACCGGCAAGTGCTGCTGCTATGCATTTCGTCGTGTCAAAGTAGTATTTGTGTGGGCTGTAGACGCCGAGTTCTTGCACCCAACGCGCCATAGCCATGGCCTTGTCCGGCTGGCCTGCATAGCAGTGGAGCATCGCGTAGAGATCCCAACTGAGCGGCAGGGCCGGGTTCAGACGGATCGATTTTTCGAACAGGTTGGCTGCATAATCATACTCGCCGAAAAGGAACGAGTGGACATGGCCGACAAGCGCGAGTGATACGGAATTGTGCGGATCGATTTCCAACGCCTTGCGCGCGTAGGACTGGGCTTCCTCGATCAGATGCGCATCAAGCGCGTTGAACCGTTGGCCGACCTGGAACGTTCGGATGAAGGACAACCACGCAAAAGTCGATGACCGTGGTTCATGCTGGATCTGTTCTTCGAGGCGTTGCTCGGCGTTAGCGAGGTCGTCACGCGACAGGCGAAAGATCGCATTGACGGCGTCGATCAGGAGGCCATCCTGCGACAGTCGATTGTCGTTTGACTGGGTCTCCTGGAAATAGGCCAGTTGATCGACGGCCTGGCTGATCAGTGCAGCGGCGATGCCGAACTCGCCCCGCTCGAATTGCGTGCGGCTCATTGCCTGACTGCCGAGCCAATGAATACGGTTGTTGATCAGGTGCTTCATCACCAGTTCGACGAGCACCATGCTACCGTCAAATGTTAGCCGAAGCTGAAGGGACATCGGAAGGCTGATCTGCCCCTCGCTCTCCTCAACATCCGGCAAAGTAAAAGAGAGGTCGGTGACGCCAATGGCGAGCCCATCGGTGACGGCTTTTGCAATGAGATTCTGGAACCGCGTGGCAGCAATTTGTCCGCCATCTCCGGCACCTATCACGATGGGGGACTGAAGAGCCATGACCCATCGCCAGCCGCCGTCGCCTCGTCGGCGATATGTCTCGCTGCCGCCAGTCTCCGCGGCTTTGCCCTGTCTTGGCGCATCCCGGGATGCTGTAAGGGGCAGCAGCGTGGAATGTCTGGCGATATCACGGTTCGGTTCTTGACGGGGTTCGAATACATCATGGACCTGGCCTTCATCGAGGCGGCGATACCAGTTCTGCCGTTCAAGCGTTAGCCAGTCCTCGAATTCCGGATCGCGGATGTCGATGCCTTCGAGCAATTCGTCGGTGATTTGATCAGCCGATCGCTCCGTCCGAACCAACACGTCGGTGTCCAGGACAAGCCGGTCCATATCCAGCCAAACGGTATTCTTGTCGGCTACCAGGAGATTACGAGCCGGTCCCAGAGTCTTGTGGATGTCCAGAAGGGCCTGACGCAGACTCGCTGCGGCCTGGTCGTCAGAACGATCACTCCACAGTTTGTCCCTGAGCCAGATCCTCGAGCGCGAACCACGGGCAGACAACGCAAGCATTGCCAAAAGGGCCTGGGCTTTTTTGGATTTCGGAGTAACCGACCGTCCTGCGGCGTCCACCAGGGCAAATGGCCCGAGCAGGAACATCCGAAACGGATTTTGCTCCTTGTTCATGCGATCCACCGGCCCCGCCCCCGTTGGCTCCGGTACGCTCGTGTGGCAGCCCGAAGATCTAGCATCCGGAGTCCACTCTGTCACAACTGAAGCGTCTGGCAAGCAACCGACAAGAGAAATCGGCATTTCGAAAGGTATACGGGTGACCTGGCGATGATTGAACTGAAGCATAACTGGCTGAAATCCCTCCGCGTAACTTCGCAGACCGGCGGTAGCACCCTGGCGTCAAAGCAGCGTCAAAGGAATGTTGTACGCCTTCGGTCACCTTTCAGGCGCTCCCGAAGTTTCCGATACGCTTCTTTGTCGTTTGTCCGCTTTTCGGATCAGACATGCAGATGATGCTGCAGCGGCATTCTGAATGGTGACGTGTCATCAGTCCGGTAGCCTCTTCGCGTTACTGTTTGATTGGAGAGGCTTTTTAGCTATTGCGCGAAAGTGTCTGTAACAATGCCTTTCAAAAATCGGCCTCGTTCGCTGTAACAGAGCGGTCTGCCTACGTACTTGCGGCGCGGCATCTAGATCTCGGGAGGGGCGGGGAGAGGGCGCCGAAACAAAACACGGTTGGGTCGCATGGCCTCTTTCATCCGACGAAGGGTTCTCCACGGCCACAAGCTGCGTCGTTACCGGCTCAAGAACTCCGTGTTACACGCGGGCGCGCAACGCGGGCCTCGGAGATGGCCTGCCGCCTTTGCAATGTTTGTCGCCACCGCTGCATAGGGATTGTCGTCGTTAACGAGAGGAAAGCTGACGGCACCGATCGAGGCTGCCGAACTCCATAGCGCGGCCGGAGAGACCCTATTTCATGTCTCTAACCAGGTCTTTGAGGCGTGGCAGCCGACCCGACGCTCGGGGAGTTGTGCCGTGCAAGATGGAGCGCGCAGTCACCCGATAGGGTTAGCGCAATATGTATTGTAGAAGGCGCGAATATACGCATAATTTCTGCGGCTGGCATCACGAGACAAGATCACTCGAGGCTCGGGGGATTCCATGGAAACAAATGTTGCGGACGCCCATGCTGGCGCAGTATCGCCCGAGCTCGTGGTCGAGGCACTGTTTGCCTGCCGAAAGACGGCAGCGATCAGGGCGGCCATCGAGCTCGATCTCTTTACGCATATCGGCGAGGGCAAGACGGCGGCGCTGCTGGCATCGGCAATAGCCGCCTCGGAGCGCGGGGTGCGCATCCTCTGCGACTATCTTGTGGTTCATGGCTTCCTGACAAAGGAGAGCGGACAGTATCGAATGACGCCCTCGACCAGGATGTTCCTCGATCGCAATTCGCCTGCCTATATGGGCTCTGCGGTCGAGTTCATCGCCGCGCCGGAAGTACTGGATAATTTTCTGCGCGATCCGGCCGCGATCGTGCGAAACGGCGGCTCGGCCGGGCTTGCGAACATGTCGGCAGATAACCCTGTCTGGGTGAAGTTTGCCCGCGGCATGGGCTCATTTACCGGGCTTAGCGCCAAAGTGCTGGCTGGCGAAATCTCCGGCTGGCCGAGGTCTCCCAAAAAGGTGTTGGACATCGCCGCAGGTCCAGGCGTTTTCGGCATCGAAATTGCGAAGGCCATTCCGTCGGCGGAGATCGTCGCCGTCGACTGGGCTGCCGTATTGGAACTGTCGCGGCAGAATGCGCAACAGGCTGGCGTGGCTGACCGATACCGGACGATCGCCGGCAGTGCCTTCGATGTGGAGTGGGGCACGGACTATGATCTCGTTATGCTTCCAAACTTTCTGCACCACTTCGATTTGCCGACCTGCGCCCAACTGCTGCGAAGGATCATTGCGAGCCTTGCAGAACAAGGCCGAATCGTCGCGGTCGATTTCGTGCCGAACGAAGACGGCGTGTCGCCGCCTTTTCCCGCGGCCTTCTCCTGGGAGATGCTCGCCGGCACGCCGGCGGGCCAGGCCTATACGCAAAGTGAGCTGACTGAGATGGCAAGACTGGCCGGCCTTACCGGCGTCAAGGTCAGGCCGTTACCGCCGACTCCCGCAAGCCTCATTCTCTTTGAATAGCCACGGTCGTCTGCTTGGCCGGCCAACACTGTCGGGTCGCGCACGACACTTTAACGGGTGAGTTCATGCTGAACCCACCCGGCTCCACGTCAAAATCGCATAATCAACATTATGGAACCAAACGGCCTAAGCCGTGCCTTCGGATGCACAGGCCAGCACCAGTCTTTATCGCCTACCCTTACTCCAGAAAGGGAAACGGTGCTTCGGGGTGAACGAGACCGGCGTGACGGATCTCACGCCAGAAGTCGTGCGGGATGACTTCTTCGAGCGCGGCGCGGTCCTCGGCGATGCGGTCGGGCTTGCTTGCGCCGGGAATGACGGCGGCGACTGCGGGGTTTGCGAGCGCGAATTGAAGGCCGGCTGCCTTCATGCTTACGCCGTGGCGATCGGCGATAGCCTTGATGCGCGCGACTTTGTCGAGGATCGCAGGTGTTGCGGGGGCGTATTCGAAATTCGGCCCACCTACGAGTGCGCCCGAGCTATAGGGACCGCCGACAACAATGCCTAGACCGCGTTCGGAGACTTGGGGCATGACGCGCTGAAGTGCGCGCTCGTGGTCGAGCAGCGTGTAGCGGCCGGCAAGGAGGAAGCCATCCGGGCGCGGACCGTCCAGCGCCAGTAGCAATTCAATGGGCTCGACACGGTTAACGCCGAGGCCCCAGGCCTTTATCACACCTTCGTCGCGCAGCCGATCGAGTGCCTTGAAGGCTCCTTTACGCGCGCTTTCGAAAACGCCGAGCCATTCGTCGCCGTAAAAATCCTGGGCGACGTCATGAACGAAGGCGAGTTCGATGCGGTCAGTGTTCAGCCGCTTCAGGCTGTCCTCGATCGAGCGCAGGGTGGCGTCTTCCGAGTAGTCGTTGATGATCTTGTTGGGGCGGCCGTATTTGAAGACCTCGCCTTTCTCGCCAAGATCCCGGGCGCTGACATCCTCAATCTCGTCGAGAATGATGCGACCGACCTTGGTGCTGATCACATATTGGTCGCGAGGCTTGTTCGCCAGCGCTTCGCCCATGCGGATCTCCGCAAGGCCGGCGCCGTAAAAGGGGGCATTGTCGTAGTAGCGTATACCGTCGCTCCAGGCGGCTTCCACGGTGGCGATTGCTTCCTGTTCGGGAATATCGCGGAACATATTGCCGAGAGGGGCTGCGCCGAAGCCAAGCCGGCTCGGCAGAATATCCTTGAGAGTCATTGGCTTATCCTTTGGTTGTCTGCAAAAGCGCCATGCACGAAAACGTTGCTCTTTGTCGGCTGTGTGGGAACTCGAACGACACCGGGACGGATGCATCGACCAGCAGCGTCGAGGGAATTTGATCTCCATTCCCTTGCACTCTACCGAGCTCTGGACGATCGGCAATGCTATCCTGATTGGTGATGTCGCTTGCCCCGCCCGCCCCTGCTCTTCATGCTCTGGCTGTCGGGAGTTAGTCCCCGGTCCCCGTTAATGGTTGCAAGGGTTCCTGCTCTTGATGAGAACCGGATGGCGAGCAATGCAGGCACTGCTAAATGCCAGGGTTGAAGGGCGCCTCCCCGTATCGCTGGAATAGCAGGTGCGGCCGCAAATAATCGCGCCGCCATTGCCAAAGCTGAGCGCGATTATGACGGTCTTTTTGCTTTGCGTTACTTCGCAAGGCGCAAAGGCGTGAAACCGATCTGCATCTTCTGCGGGTTCTCCTGCCTCAGGGTCCGCAGCATGTCCTCGTATTCCCGTTCGACTTCGGGCGTTACGGACGGACGGACCTCTTGGAGAGCCATGGCAAAGTCTTCCTTTGAGACCGTCGACGCGTCGATCGATTGCCTGAGTGCGATAAGCCCGGCTCGGCGGGTCAGGTCTTCCAGGTCCGCGCCGGTAAACCGCTCCGTTTTCTCAGCGAGGTCATCCAAACTGACATCATCGGCCAGTGGCATTTTCCGCGTATGGATACCCAGGATCTTACGACGCCCAGTCAAGTCCGGCACCGGAACATAAACAAGCTCATCAAAACGCCCCGGCCGCAGGAGTGCGGGGTCGAGCAGGTTAGGCCGGTTCGTCGCCCCCATCACGACCACGCCTTGCATATCCTCCAAACCGTCCATTTCAGCCAACAGCGTGTTGACAACTCTTTCGGTGACGGCCGGCTCGCCAAGTCCGCCGCCTCTGGCCGGTGCCAGGGAATCAATCTCGTCAATGAAGATGACCGTCGGCGCGACTTGACGGGCGCGCTCAAAAAGCCGCGAGACCTGCTGTTCGGATTCACCATACCATTTGGACAGCAGGTCAGAGGACTTTGTGGCGACAAAATTTGCCTCGGCCTCACGAGCGACTGCCTTTGCGAGCAGCGTTTTGCCGGTTCCAGGGGGCCCGAAAAGCAGGAAGCCTTTAGCTGGCCGAATTCCCATCCGCTTGAATGACTGTGGCGACCGCAGGGGTAATTCCACCCCTTCTTTAAGTTTCAGCTGCGCATCATCGAGCCCCCCGACATCGTCCCAGCGCACATTTGGCGCCTGAATCATGATTTCGCGCAGTGCAGACGGCTGGATCCGCTTCATCGCTGAATTGAAGTCATCTTGGGACACTGTGAGTTTTTCCAGAACTTCTGCGGGGATACCCTCCTTGAGATTGATGTCCGGCAGGACGCGACGAAGTGCATCCATGGCGGCCTCACGCACGAGTGCTCCCAAGTCGGCGCCAACAAAGCCGTAGGTCGTTCGCGCTATTTCGTCCAAATCGGCGCCTTCAGCCAGAGGCATGCCGCGCGTATGGATCGCTAGAACCTCCCGCCGGCCATTCTGATCAGGCACGCCAATCACGATTTCGCGGTCGAAACGCCCCGGGCGTCGAAGGGCCTCGTCGATTGCATCACGCCGGTTGGTGGCACCGATAACGACGATGTTCTGTCTCGGCTCAAGGCCATCCATGAGAGTGAGCAGCTGAGCGACGATCCGGCGCTCGACCTCCCCCGTTACCTGCTCCCTCTTTGGCGCAATCGAATCGATCTCGTCAATGAATATAATGGAAGGTGCGTTTTGCGAGGCTTCCTGGAAAACCTGCCGCAGACGCTCTTCAGATTCACCGTATTTACTGCCCATAATCTCTGGGCCAGCGATATGGTAGAAGTTCGCTTCCGTCTCGTTTGCCACTGCGCGGGCCAGAAGTGTTTTGCCAGTCCCTGGAGGCCCGTAGAGAAGAACCCCCTTCGGTGGATCGATGCCGAGGCGCTGAAAGAGTTCGGGATGACGAAGTGGAAGCTCGACCATCTCGCGAACCTGCTCGACAGAGGATCCAAGACCACCGATATCGTCGTAGGTCACGTCGGCTCGTCGAGCTTCTCTGGGTTCCTCGAACTGTGGACGAAGCTCGATAGCCGTGTCTTCGGTAACCTGCACGATGCCGCGCGGCTGTGTGGATACGACGACCAGCCTGATTTCTTGAAGGCCATAGGCCTGAAGCAACTGAGGATCGCGGCTGCGCTGTTGCACCGACGTCGAAATCACATCACCTGCCACCATGGGGCGATACATGAAAGTCCGCAGGAGCGCGTCGCCCGAGCCTTGAAGCACCATGTTTTTCTGAGCCGGCGCAAGGACGATCCGGGTTGCTGGACGCGCGTCCGCTTTGCGAATTTCGATATGATCGCCGCTCGTGGCGCCCGCATTCACGCGCTGGAGACCATCTAGCCGGATGATGTTCAGTCCCTCGTCTTCCGGATAGGGCCGGACTGCGAGTGCGGCGGTATGGCGCTTACCAATCAGTTCGACCAGATCGCCCTCCGAAAGCCCGAGCTTGCTCATCGCTGCGGTTGGCAGCCGCGCTATGCTTGCTCCAGCATCCTGCGGACGCATGTTGGCGACCTGGAGCGTTAGATCATCGGAACCGGACATGAGGCCTCCCCAAAAGAGCGTGAAACAATCAAGACAAACCTAGCGTCCTGATGAGAAAGGCAAGCGAGTTTGGTTTGGGGTCTGATGACGAAAAGCCCGACGGGAAACAGATGGCGCGGCCCTGCCGGCGATAGAGACATCGACGCCTGCGCATGCCACCCAGAAGCACTGTCAACGCGGCCAATATCCTGTTTCCTGTAAGGCATCTCGCCGGACCGCTCGGCACGGAGAGGCCGCCATCGCATCGATCGGTCGCACCCCGGCTTGCGCTTCAACCGCAAGCCGCGCTCATATCGGGCTTGATGAAAATTAATTTCATCAATTCGTCTTCAGCCCCGTTTTCGGTTGACGGCCCCTGATTTTTGTCCCAACCTGAAGAAAATAAATTACGAAATTGGGAACGACTTTAGCATGAAAGTGGGAATCATTGGGCTGGGATTCCGGCTCGGCTATCTTGGCTATGTCTTCAAGGCTATCGACAGCAGCTTCGAGATTGTCGGTTATGTCGATCCGGACCCTGCGGGGCTGCCGGGACTGACGGAAAACGGCGTCTCTGCCGGCACGGCCTATGGTTCGCCGCAGGAGCTCCTCGCTTCCGAAAAGCTCGATCTCCTGATGATCGGCTCTCCCAACCACATGCATCTCGATCATATTCGCCTCGGCCTTGAGGCAGGCCTCAAGGTCTTCTGCGAAAAGCCGATCGTCACCACGATCGCCGAGAGCATCGAACTTGCCCACCTGATGGCAAAGTTCGGCCATGAAAGGCTGATGGTCGGTCTCGTGCTGCGCTACTCGCCTCTTTATAAGGATCTGCGCGCCGTCCAGGCCGAAGGCAAGCTCGGCAAAATCGTCTCCATCGAAGCCTCCGAACATATCGAGCCCTATCACGGCGCCTTCTTCATGCGCGACTGGCGCCGCTACGAGCGCTATTCCGGCAGCTTCATGCTGGAGAAATGCTGCCACGACCTAGACCTTTATAATGGTGTGGTCGGCGCCCGCCCCGAACGTGTTGCAAGCTTCGGCGGCCGCAAGAGCTTTATCCCCGCCAACGACCCGGCGCGCGAAGGAATCAACGATCTGGAACTCTTCCATCGCAAGCCGAGCGGCTGGATGGGCTCGGACAAGGTATTCGACAGCGATGCCGACATTATCGATTACCAGGTGGCGATCGTCGAATACGCCAATGGCGTCGGCATGAATTTTCACACCAACCTGAATGTTCCCGACCAGTTCCGCCGCTTCGCCATCATGGGCTCGCGCGGCATGGCAGAAGGCGATTTTGTCCGCGGCTATCTTGACGTTCATGAGCAGTTGACCGGCAACAAGATCGTCGAAAACAAATATGCCGCGACCGAGCTGTCGCAGCATTATGGCGCAGACGAGCAGATGGCAGCCGATATTCTGCAAAGCGTGCGCACCGGGTCGGAACTCCCGGTCTCCACGCTGAACGCATTGGAGGCAGGCATTCTGGCGCTCGCCATGGATGAAGCCCGCATGAAGAAGGCCGTAATCGACCTTCGTCCCATCTGGGACCGGTTCGACGAGGCGCTACACTCCAGAGCGGCCTGAGGAGACCGGCAAGATGAGTGCCCAGAAAAGTGCCGTCATCTTCGCCTGGATCCTTCTCCTTCCAGCTGTCCTTTACGTGCTCGCGATCGTCGCCTATCCGCTGGTCGACACGTTCATCCTGTCGTTTACGGATGCATCGCTGCGTAAGGTGACGAACTGGGTCGGCTGGGCCAATTACGAGAAGATCTTCAACAACACGTTCGCGGAAGTCATTCTGCGAACCTTCATCTGGACCTTCTTTTCGGTCGCCCTGAAGATGATCATCGGCACGTTCGGTGCCGCAATGTTGAATGCTGCCGTACCCGGCCGGTCGCTGTTTCGACTGCTGACCATGCCGCCGTGGATCGTGCCGATGGCTATCGGCATCTTCATGTGGGGCTGGATGTATAATGGCCAGTTCGGAATGATTTCCGGGCTGCTGCAGCGCTTCGGCCTCGTCGATGGCCCGGTCGCCTTCCTCGCCTATGGCAGCACTGCCTTCTGGGCGACGATCGTCACCGACGTCTGGATCGGCGTGCCGCTGGTGACGATCTACTTCCTCGCTGCAATCCAGTCGATCCCGAAGGATCTCTACGAAGCAGCATGGACCGACGGCGCCGGCCGCTGGTACCGTTTCCGCCGCATCACACTGCCGCTCATGGTTCCCGCCATTATCACAATGTCGATGCTGTCGCTGATTGCGACCTTCAATTCCTTCGACATTATCTGGATCCTGACGCAGGGTGGTCCGAGCGGCGAAACGACGACGATGATCATCGATACCTATCAGACGGCTATCGGCTCGAAGAAATATGGCGAAGGGGCAGCGCGTGCGGTGCTGATCTGCATCTTCCTGTCGCTCTTCTGCTTCGCCTATTTCCGTGTCACCCGCCGCCTGAACCCGGAGAAGCGCGCATGAGCAGCCGTCCCATGATCGATCGCTACAGCTGGTGGGAAATCATCCTCATCTATTGCGGCATAGCGATCTTCCTGTTCTTCGTGCTGTCGCCCTTCGTCGAAGGCTTCCTGGTGTCGCTGAAGCCGCTCAGCCAGCTCTTCTCCTCGCCCTACCGATTCTGGCCGGAAAACGGTTCGTTCGAAGCTTACCGGACGATGTGGATCAGCGTGCCGGGCTTCGGTCGCTACATCTTCAACTCGTTCTTCATCTCGATCATCGTCACCGTCATCGTGCTCTGCCTCGTCATTCCGGCATCCTATGCCTTTGCGAAATTCGAGTTCAGGGGCATGGGCATCCTGCTCGGTGCCTTCCTGACGGTGAACATGTTCTCCGGTGCCGTCCTGCTCATCCCGCTCTTCCGCCTGATGCGCAGCATCGGTGTTCTGAACACCTATCTTGCGATGATCGTGCCGGGCGTCGCCTTCCTGATCCCGTCGGCGATCTGGCTGCTGCGCACCTACATGATCCGCATCCCTCAAGAACTCAACGAAGCGGCCTACATGGATGGCGCCAGCCATTTCTATACGCTGCGCCGCGTCATTCTGCCCATTGCGATGCCGGGGATTATCGTCGTCGCGATCACCACCTTCATCGGTGCCTATGCGCAGCAGTTCATCTTCGCGCTGACCTTCAACTCGAAGACTGAATACATGCCCCTGCCGGTGGGACTCTTTGCTTACTTCGGCAAGCAGGAGGTCATCTGGAACGAACTGATGGCGGCCTCCTTCGTCGGCATCGCGCCGGCGATGATCGTCATCTTCTTCCTTCAGCGCTATCTCGTCGGCGGCCTGACCGCCGGTGCGGTGAAACAATAAGACCAACAATAAAGAGTGAACAGCTAACAACGAGAATGGGAGTAACGACGTGAGCATTACCATCAAGACAGGCCTTATGGCGCTCGCCCTGCTTGGTTCGACGGCGTTGACTGCGGTCACGGCCCAGGCAGCCGACAAGGAAATCAGCTGGATCTATTGCGGCGACACGATCGACCCGATCCACACCAAATACATCAAGGAATGGGAATCCAAGAACGCCGGCTGGAAGGTTACGCCGGAAGTCGTCGGCTGGGCGCAGTGCCAGGACAAGGCAACGACGCTGGCTGCCGCCGGCACGCCGGTCGCCATGGCCTATGTCGGCTCGCGCACGCTGAAGGAGTTCGCACAGAACGACCTCATCGTCCCCGTTCCGATGACCGATGACGAGAAGAAGGGCTATTACCCGCATATCGTCGACACGGTCACTTTCGACGGCAATCAGTGGGGCGTTCCGATCGCCTTCTCCACCAAGGCGCTTTACTGGAACAAGGACCTCTTCAAGCAGGCCGGCCTCGATCCCGAGACGCCGCCGAAAACCTGGGCTGAAGAAATCCAGATGGCAAAGACCATCAAGGAAAAGACCGGCATTCCTGGCTTTGGTCTTTCCGCCAAGACCTTCGACAACACGATGCACCAGTTCATGCATTGGGTTTATACCAATAACGGTGCCGTCACCGATGCCGAAGGCAAGATCACGCTCGACAGCCCCCAGATCCTTGCGGCGCTGAAGGCATACAAGGATATTTCAGCCTCTGCCGAAGAAGGCCCAACAGCCTATGAGCAGAACGAAGTCCGCGCCATCTTCCTCGATGGCAAGGTCGCGATGATCCAGGCCGGCTCGGGTGCCGCCTATCGCCTGAAAGACACGAAGATCAACTGGGGCGTCACCACGCTGCCGCTCGGTCCGGATGCCAAGGGCGCAGGCACGCTTCTCATCACCGACAGCCTTGCGATCTTCAAGGGCTCTGGTGTCGAGGACAAGGCGACAGAATTCGCCAAGTACATCACCTCACCTGACATCCAGGGCGAATACGAGCTGCAGGGCGGCGCAGGCCTCACCCCGCTGCGTCCGTCTGCAAAGGTCGACGAATTCGTTGCCAAGGATCCCTTCTGGAAGCCCTTCATCGAGGGCATCAGCTATGGTGGTCCCGAGCCGCTGTTCACCGACTATAAGGGCTTCCAGAACTCGATGATCGAGATGGTCCAGTCCGTCGTCACCGGTAAGGCCGAGCCTGAAGCCGCCCTGAAGAAGGCTGCCGGCGAGATCGAAGCCTTCAAGTAAACCGATGTCGAGGATCGCAGGTCGACGATCTGCGATCCTCACCGACCAAACTCTTGCGTATTCAGGCCGGGACCGGAGACAGATTTTTGGGACAGCTTCAGCTCAACAAGGTTCAAAAATTCTATGGCGACTACGAAGTTCTCAAGGGCGTCGAACTCGATGTCCGGGACGGCGAGTTCGTCGTCTTCGTCGGGCCTTCGGGATGCGGCAAGTCCACCCTCCTGCGCATGATCGCAGGTCTCGACGCAACGAGCAAAGGCGACATCATCATCAATGGCGTCAGGGTCAACGACCTGCCACCGGTCAAGCGCGGCATCGCCATGGTCTTCCAGTCTTACGCGCTCTATCCGCATATGACTGTTTTCGAGAACATCGCCTTCCCTCTTCGTGTCGAGCGGATGGAGGAGGAAAAGCTCAAGGCCAAGGTCGAGAATGCCGCACGCATCCTGCATCTCGAAACGCGGTTGCAGCAGAAGCCCGGCATGCTCTCCGGCGGACAGCGCCAGCGCGTCGCAATCGGCCGCGCCATCGTTCGCGAACCTAAGATCTTCCTGTTCGACGAGCCTCTTTCCAACCTTGATGCCGCCCTCCGCGCCGACATGCGCATCGAACTTGCCAAGCTGCACCGGCAGCTGAAGGCGACGATGATCTATGTGACGCACGACCAGGTGGAAGCCATGACAATGGCCGACCGCATCGTCGTGCTGGATGCCGGCAATATTTCACAGACCGGCGCGCCGCTTGAGCTCTACCACAAGCCCGCCAACCAGTTCGTTGCCGGCTTCATCGGCAATCCGAAAATGAATTTCCTGCCCGTGACCTGCACGTCCGCAAGCGAGGCAGGCGCGACCGTCGATTATCGCGGCCAGACGGCAACCCTGCCGGTAAAGCCGCGAGACGGTATGGTCGGCAAGATGATGACGCTTGGTATCCGGCCCGAGCATATCCAGCTCGGATCCGGTGAAATTTCGCTGACCGTTACACCCAGCGTTATTGAACGGCTTGGGGCCAACACCGTGGCCTATGCGGCACTCGGCAGCGAAACGGAAAACTTCTGCGCCATGCTGCCCGGCAGTGTCGGCATCCGTGCGGACACGCCGGTTGCCGTTGGCATCAATGCTGCCGATTGCCATCTCTTCGATGCGGAAGGCATAGCGTTCGAACGTCGTGTCGAACTCACAGATATCGATATGAACCTGTTGGCTCCGGCAACGGCCTGAGCGGCCGATTGGCCACTTACCAGACGAGTCCCCGCGCGGCGACGTCCTCGACGCGCGTGACGATCCCGCTGCGATGGAAGACCATCGTATCGAACAGGTTCGAAACCACGCATGTATGGTTCGGGATGATGAAGAGCTTTTCGCCGATCTGGGGCCGTTGACCGGTGCAAGCCGAAAGGTCGATGACGCCGTGTTCTTCCGACAGGCTGGTTATCCTCGCCTCGGGATATCCGACGACGAGGCCGAAATCGGTAAAACCCTGAAGATCGGAGGTGAGCGCCTTCGAGCCTGCATCAATGACGGCGCGGTCTGCATTCGGCCGCGACACGACAGTCGCCAGGACATGCATTGCACAATCGTCCTGCGTGCAATGTCCCACCCGGATCATCTGACGGTCATTATAGATATAGGTCCCGGCCCGATGCTCCGTCGCCGACTTGACCAGATGCGCCTGAAACAGGCTGGGCGTGCCGCCATTGCTGACGATCGCACAGGCGATGCCCTCTGCCGCCAATTGCTTCAACGTGGCCTGGATGAAAGCTTCGACGGCATCGGCCGACTGCGGCTTCGGATAGGTGAGAATGCCACCAAATACCAGCCCGTCGGCTGCAGCGATATATTTTGCCAGCGAGGCCGCCTGCTCCGGCGTCTGCACACCGCAGCGCGCGCCGCCGGTGTCGCATTCAACGAGGACGGCGAGCGGTTTGCGGCCGGAAAAATGTGCTGACAGCCCGTCGACCGTGACTTGGCTGTCGGCGACGACCTTGAGACCGGAAATACGATCGTTCAGGGCGGCGAGCCGTTCGAGCTTCGGGACTCCTATAATATTGAAGGTGATCAGGATGTCTTCGAAACCGGCGTCGGCAAAGACCTCGGCTTCCGTCACTTTCTGGCAGTTGATGCCCTTGGCCCCGGCCGCGACCTGGGCGGTGGCAAGTGCAGGTATCTTGTGTGTCTTGATATGCGGGCGGAAATTCAGCCCATGCTCGTCCATATAGGACTGAACCCTTGATATGTTGGCGGCCAGCCTGTCTTCGTCGATGATCGGGCGCGGCGTGGAAAGATCAGCGATCCTGTCTCCAGCCTTCGCGACGACGGCAAACCGGTTGTCATGCATCTCAGGCAGCTCCGCGTTCGGTTCCATGAGGATCGGCCACGATCGGCCAAATGGTCTTCGGTGCCCGGCGATAGTTGGTTGTCGCCGGATTGTTGGGATAAGGGGTTCCTGCAGAACAGTACAGGATTTCGGCGGCGATCTTCGAGAAGGATGCGAAGAAATGGTTGGTCGATTTGATCACCAAAATCTTCTGCTTGGTCGGATCGATGCCCATTACTGAAAACAGGCTCGGATCGAAGCTCTGCGCCCGCGTCGAGTTCAGGATGATGTCGATACCGTCAAGCACGATATGCGCCGCATCGCCAAAGGGTGCGAGGCTCTCGCCGAACTGCATCTCGGCGTTCTTCACCAGTTTGACGACCTTCACCATGCCATCGACAGGATTGCCGGTTCCGGGTGCAGATTTCGCGCCGAAGCGCAGCGGGATTTCGGCCCCCTCGCCTGCGGCAAAACAGATCTGAACGGCGACCGGATCCCAGATCGTGCCAACAGCAGCACTTGTTACACCGCGGGCCAGAAGCTCCTCGAGAATGACGGTGGCATCGCCGGCCGTCCCACCGCCCGGATTGTCCCAGACATCCGCAATGACGACCGGCCAGGCTTTGGCAGCCATCGCCCGGGAGACGGCTTCCTTTTCGTCGATCTGCGGCACCATGAAGGTGCCACGCTTGGAAAACAGCTCCATGCCGAGCTCGCGCGCCAGAGCCGCCCCCTTTTGCGGATTGTTGTCGGTGACGACAAGCAGCTTGGTCCCCATCTCCGGCACATCGCCGACCATGAAGCCGTGAACCACCGAGATCGACAGGATTTCAGGATCTTCCTTCTCGATCCGCATGATCTTGTCGACGAAGGAGCGCATCGGATCGCGCGAGGTCGGGAAGACATCGATCATGCGGCAATCGAAAACGGAATTGACCGGCTTGACCCTGCCCTCAAGCGCATCGACGGCGATACGCCAGAGATCCTCGGCGCGATCAACAAAATCTGTATGCGGGAATTCCTTGAAATAGACGGCGAAATTCAGCGCGTCGATGCGCTTCCGGGTCAGATGGCTATGCGGGTCGAGTTCGGCGCAGATCAGGACATCGGGCCCGACGATGTCGCGCATGCGGGTCAGGAGGTCGCCCTCCGTGTCCTCATATCCCGCAGCCACCATCGCCCCATGCAGGCCCATCACAACGGAATCGACGGGCATTGCGGCACGGAGCTGGTCGAGGATTTCGTCGCGCAACCCTTCATAGGCCTGGCGATTGACGAGGCCGGCCGGATCGGCCCAGGCTGCCGTGCCTTCGATCAGCTCCCAGCCCTTTTCAGCGGTGACACGGCGGCCGACGGTGATCGGCGCAGTGCAGAGCGTAGGCGTCTCCGGATGCTGGCCGGGCGGCGCATAGAGGGAGGCTTCGAAAGCGCGGCGATCCACGCAGATCGGGGAAAACGTATTGGTTTCGGTCGCCAGTGCTGCCGTGAAAATGCGCAAGTGATTTGGCCTTGTTTTGCGGCCCTGCTTCAACCCATCGGGTTCGGCAGGTAGCCGGTAAATCCGCAGATCTTCCACCGTCCCTCGTGGAGCCTGCAATAATAGAGCGTCTGCCACTGCATGATATCGCGAGTGCCATCACTCTTCGTCAGGCCCCCATCGAACTTCTTGCGGACAAGCGCCATGTCACCCTCGATCTCGATGTCTTCGAGCGTCGTGGTGGTGAAGATCGCCGTACGCGTATCCTCGGCAAAGCTCTGCGTCGCAAAATCCTTTGCCTGCCTCAGCCACTCATCGCGATAGGCATTGAGTGTGGGGAATGCCAGGCGCCATTTGTCAGGGCTGACCTCTTTGCGGCCATCGATGCCGATGAAGCCTTCCTCGACGAAATCGTCTTGGACCATCGACCAGTCGGCAGTCAGAAAGGCATCGATGTCGCGGGGCACGAGCATCTCCCAGATGGCGTGCCGTGCGGCATCGGAGGACGGGAAAGGATTCTTGAAAGGATCACGCATGTTCGCCCCTGATTTAAATTCTTTTCATAAATGGCGTTTTTCACTGGTCAAAATCTGCTTTCTATGGTCCCTTGTCAACTTATCAAGAAAATAATTTGCAGGGATCCCAGCATGTCCATCAAGCGATATGGCACTGTTCAGACCGGCGCCGGCGGCAAGCCGCTGCCTTTTGCGCGCGCGGTGGAAGCCGATGGCTGGCTCTATGTTTCCGGCCAGGTGGCGATGGAAAATGGAGAGATCATCGACGGCAATATCGTTGCCCAGACGCACAAGACGATCGCCAACGTGCTCGCCATTCTCGATGAAGCCGGATACGGCGTGGAGGATGTTGTGCGCGTCGGCGTCTGGCTGGACGATCCGCGCGACTTCTGGACCTTCAACAAGATCTATCAGGATTATTTCGGCGCACATCCGCCGGCCCGCGCGTGCGTCCAATCGTCCATGATGGTGGATTGCAAAGTCGAGATCGATTGCGTTGCCTACAAGAAGAAGAGTTGACTGACGGATCGGCGGGAGGACGGGCTTGGATATCTTTTCCACATTGCAGGAAGACAAGAGCCGGCTCTCCGCCTCCGAGGGCCGCATCGCCGACATCATCGTCAATGATTTCGAATTCGCGGTGAATGCCTCGATCATCGAGCTTGCCGAACGCGCGGAAGTCTCACCGCCGACGGTGACGCGTTTCTGCCGCCGCCTCGGCTGCGACAGCTTTTCCGATTTCAAGGTGCAGCTTGCCCGCACCGCCCATGTCGGCGTGCGTTATCTGAAGCCGGAATCAAAGAGCAGCGATCCGGCCGATGTCGCCCAGGATATCATTACCAAGGCGCAGAATGCCCTTTTCCTGTTGCATCGCTCACTGGACCTCACCGCGATCGAAGCTGCGGTCGCGCAGATCGCCAAGGCGGAGATGATCTATGCCTTCGGATCGGGCGGCAACTCCTCGATGATTGCCGACGAACTGCAGAATCGGCTCTTTCGGCTTGGCCTCAGGATCACCTCCAGTTCCGACCACAGTATGCAGCTGATGATGGCGGCGGCAGCGAAGGCTGGCGACGTGATCATTGGCTCGTCCTTTTCCGGCCGCAATGCCGAACTGGTGCGGGCTTTTGCTTTGGCACGCGAGGCCAAGGTCAGGACCATTGCGCTGACGCAATCCGACAGTCCGGTCGCTAGAGCCGCCGAGATCGTCGTGCCGATCGATCTTCCGGAAGGGACCAACATCTTCCGCCCGACATCGACGCGTATCGCCTATATCGCAACCGTCGATATCCTGGCGAGCCTTGTCGCCTATGCGATCCAACCGAGGGCGATGACGACGCTGAGACGCATCAAGCAGCAGCTGGTTGCACACCGCGATGGCGATGACAAGCAGCTGCTCGGGGACTGATCAACAAGAGGGAGCGACAATGACGCAATCGGTGGCCATCGTGACGGGAGCAGCAGGTGATATCGGCGCGGCGATTGCCGATCGACTGGCCGTCGATCATGATGTCATCCTGCTTGCGGATATCGATCCCGTCGCTGCGGCAGCCGTTGCCGGCAAACTCGGACCATCCGACCGTTTCGTCCCCATCGAATGCGACGTGACCAGCGAGACAAGCGTTGCGGCTCTCGCCGGACGCGCGGCGGAGATCGGCAGTCTTCGTACCCTCGTCAACAATGCGGGTGCGGCCCGGGCCGTCAGCCTGCATGATACGACGCCGGAGATCTGGCGTGCCGACAATGCGCTCAACCTCGAAGCGGCATTTCTTTGCTTTCGGGCTGTCGAAGACCAGTTGAAGGCGTCGCGAGGCTCGATGGTCAACATTGCCTCGGTCAACGGCATGAATGTGTTTGGCCATCCGGCTTACAGCGCGGCCAAAGCCGGACTTCTGCATTTCACCCGGCTGGTCGCCGTCGAATACGGAAAATTCGGCATCCGCGCGAACGCCGTTGCTCCCGGAACGGTAAAGACGCAGGCCTGGGAAGTCCGTGCCGCTGCCAATCCTAATGTCTTCGAGGATGCCCGCCGCTGGTATCCGCTGCAGCGCGTGGTCGATCCGAAGGACGTCGCCAATGCCGTCGCCTTCCTGGCTGGGCCGCAGGCTGCAGCGATCACTGGCGTCTGCCTGCCGGTCGACTGCGGCCTGACAGCCGGCCAGGCCGAGCTTGCCCGCACGTTTTCCCAGTCCGAGCACTATTGAAATCGAAATAGACAACAAGAGGAACGAGATATGAAGCCGGCCGACTATCGCCTGGAAAGCAGCTGGAACCCTGGTGGCGGGCCGCATGGTGCGTTCACCTTCACGCTTTTCAATCTCTCCGGCGCGGCACTTTCCGGTTTCAAGCTTGTCTACACCTCCCTCACCCGGGTCATCGATGCTTCGGCGTGCGGCAACGCCACGTTTCTGAGACGCAACGCCAATTTTCACGAATTCGAGCCGCCGGCCGGGTTGGCCCTCGCCGCCGGTGAAAGCTGGACCTTCACCGTCGCCGGCTTGCATCGCCCAGCGCGCCATTGCACTGACGGCGCCAAGTCCGCCTATCTGACGCTGTCATCCGGAAAGCATGTGCCGGTTGCAGTTTCCGATCTACTTCTCGAAGGCCGAGTGAGCGAGCCTCCGCCTGCGCTCCTGCCTGAAGGCCGGCTCGACGTGCCCTTTGCCTTGCAGCCATGGCCGGCCGAGATCGATGCGAAGCCGGGCGATAGTTTTCCGGTCATCCTTTATCCGGAGGGCGCCAGCGCAGACGAATTGTCGGCGATATCAACATGCATTTCCCTGACGCGCCGACTTTTCGAAAGCGATCATTCGGTTTTCAATCTGGTTGCCTCGCAGCAAGGCCGCGCTCTCACCTTCAACAAGGACGCCTTGCTCGACGCCGAAGCCTATCGGCTGACGTTCGCGGCCGATCGCGTGACACTTTCCTATTCCGGTTCCGCCGGGCGCCAGTACGGATTGACCTCGCTCGCGCAGATGCTGAACGGCGCGCGCGTCACCAAGGGCAAATTCCGCTTCCCTGTTTCGGGGACGATTTCCGATCACCCCCGCTATAGCTGGCGCGGCTGCCATCTCGACGTTTCCAGGCAGTTTTATCCCGTTGATGACGTCAAGCGGCTGATCGACATTCTTGCCTGGTTCAAGCTCAACATCTTCCACTGGCATCTGACAGATGACGAGGCCTGGCGGCTGGAAATCAAGGCCTATCCGCAGCTGACGACATCAGGCGTGTTGCGAGGTCCGGACGAGCCGCTGCTGCCACAACTCGGCAATGGAGCCGAGCCGGTCGGCGGCTTCTATTCGCAGGACGATGTCAGAGACATCGTCGCGCATGCGAGCTCCCTCAACGTCGAGGTGGTTCCCGAGATCGACATTCCCGGCCACAATGCGGCGACCCTGATTGCCTTGCCCGATCTGACTGATGGACAGGAGGCACCGGAAAGCTACCATTCCGTCCAAGGCTACCCGAACAATGCGCTAAACCCGGCAGTGCCGCTGACCTACGAATTCCTGGAAAAGGTCTTCGACGAAATGGTCGAACTTTTTCCCTCGACTTACATCCATATCGGTGGCGACGAAGTGGCGAACGGCTCCTGGCTCGCCTCGCCGCTTGCCAGGAAGCTGATGGCGGAACAAGGCATTTCCGGCACGTTCGGTCTTCAGTCCTATTTCCTGAAGCAGATCAAGACGATGCTCGACAAGCGCGGTCGCAAGCTTGCGGGCTGGAACGAGGTTGCTCATGGCGGCGGAGTTGCCGCGAAGGATAGCCTGCTGATGGCCTGGGAAAATCCGCAGGTCGGTATCGAGCTTGCCGAACAGGGTTATGATGTCGTCATGACGCCGGGCCAGGCCTATTATCTCGACATGGTACAGGCAGAAGCCTTCCAGGAACCGGGTGCGAGCTGGGCAGGCACCGTGCCGCCGGCTCACACATATGCCTATGAAGCTGCGGGCGAATTCCCCGAGGAATTGAAGCACAAGCTGAAAGGCGTCCAGGCCTGCATCTGGTCGGAGCACTTCCTGTCGCGCGGCTATTTCAACCGGCTGGTGTTCCCCCGCCTGCCTGCCATTGCCGAAGCCGCCTGGACGCCGAGGGCATCGAAGGATTGGGATCGGTTTGCTGCGATCGTGCCGCTAAGCCCAACGCTTTAACATGGTAATCGAGAGTCAGTCGGCGCCACGGTCATTGATCCGGCAGTGGACGCCCCTGCCCCTGGCAAATGTCGGGCGCGACCAGCCTGACCTTTCCATTCAATAGGAAATTCGGCTAAACGGCCAATGCGCCCCTCCCCGCTGGCGCGCCTGACATTGACCCACGGCGATTCTTGCAGGGACGGGAATTTTGCTCGTCTTCGCAGATGCGCTCCAAACCATTGCTGATGATGACGATGAACCGCCTGATCCCCGATGTTTTCCGCAATCCTGCAATCCGGGTGAGCATGATTGCCATCTTCACGTTCGGTTTTGCCGGCGCGACGACAAACCCTTATCGATCCGTGGTCGGTATCGTCGAACTCGGCCTGTCGAACGGGGTTTACTCCGCGCTGATTTTTGCCGCAGCGGCCGTCAACGTGATCGTCAGCATTCTTTTCGGCAATCTTGCCGACCGGCTCGGCGAATACCGCACGATGATGCTCGTTGCCGCGACATTCGGCATTCTCGGCTATGGTGCGGTCTATTTTTTCCCGACGCGGGAAATCTTTGTTCTCAGCGCTCTCCTGCTGCTGCCGGTCTATGGATCGCTGAACTCGTTGCTCTTTGCCAATGTGCGCGCGGCGGCCAGAGGAATGGCGCCTGGCGAGATTGCGACCGTCAATTCCGGGACACGGGCGATGATTTCGCTTTCCTGGGTGCTCGTTCCGGGGTTTACGGGCGTTCTGCTCTCCTCCTCGCCGTCCATGTTGCCGGCCTATCTATTTGCCTGCATATCCTGTCTGGTCTGTGTCGGCCTCATCGGTATCCTGCTGCCGCGGCAAAGCGGCACCGACCGAGCTGCCACGCACCATCTCTCCTATCTTGCCGCTCTCGGCCAGGTGATCTCTCCGAAGATATTCAGTCGGGTAATGGCGATCGCGCTGATCAGCAGCACGCTGCATGTCAACGACGCAATATTTCCCCTCGTCGTCACCGGTGCCGCCCACGGCACGGTCGCCGATATCGGCATTCTCGTGGGGATCGTCGCACTCCTGGAAGTGGTCTTCATTATCGTATGGTCACGCATGCTGCGCGTTGTCAGCCAGCTCACAGCCCTTGCCGTTGGAGCACTGATCTACGCGATCTATCTGATGCTCCTGGCTTTTGCCGATCAACCCTGGCATGTCTACGCCCTCACCCTCATCAGCGGCATAGGCGCAGCGTCGCTGATCTCCGTCCCGATCACCTATCTTCAGGATCTGATAGCTGAGCGGCCAGGTCTTGGCAGCGCGCTGATCTCGGTCAACATCTTCCTCAGCGCCGGACTGAGCGCCGTGCTCTTTGCGGCCGGAACCGCCATCACCAGCTATTCCGGCACGGCTGTCGTCGGCGCTTTCTCTGGGCTTGCCGGGACGGCCTGGCTGCTGTTCCTCGACCGTCGCCGAAGCTCAGGTTGAAGGCTGGAACCCATTGGCACCGCGCTGTTGGTGCAAGCAGCGATGACAGAGTCCCCGCTCTTGGAACCAATGTCTGGACAGGCCGCTGAATATCCCCGCTACGGGAATATCGCCTAACTCGGGGCGACGTCATGCCCGCCGGCGGCTCTTTGAACCAGGCGAGCAACCACCTCGGTGCGGTTCTGCGCCTGCAGCTTGCGCATGATGTGCTGCAGATGCATCTTCACCGTATGCCCCGACAAATTGAGCTTTCCCGCAATGACCTTGTTCGAGCAGCCACTTTGCAACTCTGCCAGCACATCCGCCTCGCGGGGGGTGAAGTCGGCAATCGCCAGATACTGCATCCTGTCATCCAGGCTTTTCTCGGCCTCGTTCCTGGCCGGAATATACTGCTGCGGGCCGTTCGTAACGGCTCCCAGCAGCTGCGGGAAAAATGTTCCTCCTGCCAGTACAAGACGGAGACCGGCAAGAGCGATGTCAATACCGAGTGAAGTCGAGAAGAGGCCACGGATACCCATCGTGAGCGCCTGACGGGCTATGAAGACGTCATCCGTACTTGAGAGCAACGTGACAGGAGCCTCAGGAAAACGTGCAGCAATTGCCGCAAGGTCATCACGCAGGCTGATGCTCTCAATGCTTCTGCCGGCCAAATCCAATGCAATCAAACGCACCTCAGCTCCAAGAGCCCTGTCGAGACTCTCAGTCGAGATCAAATCGATAAAGTTCCACCCGGCAAGCTCATGCTCAAGCAGCTTCACGACGGTGGTGCGTGCCAGTGTAGAATGTTCGATTATGATCACAGTTGGTGCATTGCGCCCCATACGGCGCTTAGTTTTAGCACTGTCGGACACTTTCGTGCTCCCCAGAAGATTTGCAACCCAACAGCCGCTCACATTATTCCTGTTCTCGCTTCATGTCATGAGAAAAAATGAGTGTATTACGGGAATCAATAGTCTGAACTCTCATGATAATTCTTATAGTCTATAAGAATCCGATGAGAGACAACTGGGGCCGTAGAGCACTTTCGAAAGCTTATCTATAAGGAGCTATTGAAGCGACTTGCCGCTGCAGACTTACCAGTCTTCGTCGAATTCACGTATGGCAAGCGGGTCAACAAAGCTTTCAAAGGCACTGAAAAGGCAGGTGATCTGCTATAGATCCGTTCAGGAAAGAGCGGTTGGATATAGTGAGTTGCCGATCGGCTCGGCCTTGTGTCCATATCTCAGTTCAAATCAGTGGCGGATCTCGACGGCAAGACGACCGACGCGAAAGGCGACAAAAGCCTGAGATCGCCGGTAACCCTTTATGATTACTGAAAAACTAGGGTGTTAACGACGCATAGATACCGATTGGCATCCTTTTCACTCTGGCAGCACAGCGCCGGCACTGCCGGATGCCGGCCCGAGGCAGCGGCCTCTGGGGCGAAATCGAGGACAATGGGGATAGGATCATGGTGGGACGTTCGGTATCTCAGTGAGCCGGCCGTTCCGTGTCATATCGGCCCAGGAGACGAAAGCCCGGCGGAGGAAGCAATTCAACAATGGCTTGAAAAATGCCACGAGGAACAGCCTCGTGCGGCTGAGCTTCCGCGATGCAAGTGAAAATGCGCTAGAGCAATTCCAGCAAAAGTGGGAACCGGTTTTGCGTCCGGAATTGCAGAGAAAACAATAAGCTAGAGCATTGAAGGCGAATCTGTTTTCGCCGGAAATGCTCTAGCTGTGCATGAAGCCCAGAATGTCGTCTACGAGAGCCGAATGGGCGTCCGTGAGGTTACCCTCTCCGCTATGGCCCCCGATGCCGGCCATCTGGAGCGCATGCTGGTCATAGAGAACATGATCGACCTGTTGCGCGTCCGCCGTCCCGCCGGCGGGAACGGCAATGTTGATGGGATGGAAATAGCCGAAATTGACGTCGACCATGCTGCCGGTCGACGATCCGGTCCCGCCGCCTCCGCCCGCATGGTTGCCGGTGAAGATCGTGTCCGACGACAGGTTGAAGCCACCGCCATTGCCGCCGATGCCGGCGATCTGCATGGCGCCCTGATCGAAAATGACATTGTTTGTCTGATGAGCCTCAGCCGAGCCGCCTGCCGCGCCGATGGCGATGTTGATCGGTGAGAATATGGCAATACTTATGTCGACCATGCTGCCGACGAAATATCCATTGCCGCCGTGGCCCGCATAAAAGTCGCCGTTCAATGTCAGTGACGTTCCCGGGCTCAGCGAGTCATGGCCCGCAGCATTATGGTCTCCGCCCGAGCCGCCCATACCGCCGATCTGGGTTGCGCCCTGCAGGAAGAGTGCGTTGTTCGTTTGCAGGGCGTGAGCCTCCCCGCCGGGGCCCGCCGCCACGGCCGTATTGACGGGAACAAAGAGCGCGGTTTCGGTGCTGACGAGCCCGCCGTAGAAGAGCCCCATGCCGCCGCTGCCGGCATGACTGGCGCCCTCGCCGCTGCCGATGGCAACGTTGCCGCTTCCGCCATTCCCGCCTATCCCGGCCATTTCGGTGGGATGCTGATTGATGAGCGCATCATTGCCCTGGAAGGCGTCGGCACTCGAATGCGGTCCTGTAATAGCGGCATTGGACGGCATGAAGACGGCCAATGCATTGCTGCTGATCACGCCGTCGCTTATTCCATCACCGCCGCTGCCGGCTGAGCTGTAGCCTGGACCGGAGGCGACATCCAATGGAAGCCAGGTCGGCACCAATGCCAGATGCCCCGCGGCCACGTTGGGGGCGAGGTTTTGATCGGAGCCCGACTTGGGCAGGTCTTCCGATAAGGGACGAGTTTCCGTCATTACCGTCTCCATTCCGCGGACAACCGCACGGCCAACGAGCGTGCAGCGGATGCAGGCTGAATTGTTCAGGCCCTGGATTGCTCAGGTATTGTGCATCTGAACGGACGAAAAGCGGAGCCTGCAATTCGGCTACATCCCATCGGCTGGTTCTGTAGCCATTTGGCTGTGATGAAGGCGGCGCTCGTTAAGCGAGTTTGCCAGCGTCAGATCCGCCTTCCGGTTGGAGGCCCGGCATCCTGCACTCCGCTCGCGCCGCCGCTCATGAGAGTCTCTCAGCGCGGGAAAAGGGCGCATTTGCGGGGGGCAGCCTGATGAGAACCCCGCAACAGAGCTGGCTCCTTCGGATGGCCTGTGCCTCGAAAAGCGGGAGGACACAGACATGACCATAACAATACCATCTCCCGCCATGTGACCAAGTTCACACCAAATAACGTCGCGCGGAATAGAAGTATACATCCAAAAGAACGTCTCCGAATATCTAGATAGTTTAAAGTTTAAATCGCAGGCAATATTTGCACGCGGTTGTATTGGCTGGCGGTGGCTTCCTGAATACCCACACCGTAGGGAAAAGCCGTAGAAGGAACTCGGACGAAACGAAGTAAACGAAGTAGAAGGAGTGATATCAATGCCTATTCCACAATTGTCTGACACGATCTATCTCCACAACCCTGATGCGGGTGACGCAAATGCCGGCAACGGCGGCGATGGCATCAACCATGGCAATATCGACTACAACCCGGTTGCTTATGTAGATCCCGTTCAAACGGTCTACGGGGCAGATACCCATCTGCACAACGGCGATCACGTTTGGCAGGGGGCAGATTGGGACGCTGGCGGCGGTGGACCCGGCGGTTTCAGCCAGGCCCAAAACGGCTTCCTGGCATCGCTCACCAGTGGCGCCGGCGGCGCAGGAGGGGCTGCTACCTCTAACGGCAGCCAAGGAAACACGAGCGGCGGCGATACGGCTACGGTGAATGCGGCTACGACTGCAACACAGTATACCCAGCTCGTGGCCGATCAGCATGCCACCATCCTGGCAGGCGTCGGCGGCAACGGCGGCAACGGTAACAACGCTCTCGGCGGGGACATCTCGTCAGCAGTCGTTCACACAAATCCCGAAACGACGACGGTGAACAATGCTCTCGATCATTTCATAAACGCCTTCGGCCATATCGACGTCAGCCATCTCGGCTCGTGAACTCAAGGTTCTGAGGGTCGCCGGCTTCGGCTGGCGACCCTCCTGTATTGCTGAACCGGCAAGCAGCCTCTTCGTGTCAGTATCAAATGCAGCGAGATCTGATAATGGCAACGATTTCCATAAAACCATTGCGCCCGCAGACCCACCTCGTTGTGGCGCTTCGAGCTTGCGCCGGCGCCTTCGGGTTGGTCTTCCTCTATAGCTGCGGCTACAATCTCTTTCTTCTTGCGCCTTCCATCTATCTCTTGCAGATCTATGACAGGGTCCTGTCGAGCCGGAGCGCCGACACGCTGCTGATGCTGACCCTGATCATCGCCGTTGCCGTCCTGGTCGGGTCGATGCTGGATATCGTGCGCAGGGCAGCTCTTTCGCGCATCGGCAGCTGGCTGGACCACAGGCTGCGGCCCATGGTGCTCACCGCATCATTCGAATACGCCACTCTTGCCGATACGGGAGCCGCCACGGAGTGCTACCGGGACCTGGCCGCATTGCGCCAGTTTCTCGATTCACCGGCCAGTTCCCTCTTTTTCGACGTTCCCTGGGCGCCAGTATTCCTGCTCCTGCTCTTTCTCGTTCATCCGCTGCTCGGGACCATCGGTCTTCTGAGCGCAGTTGCACTTCTGCTGTTTGCGTTCCTGACGGAAGTGGCGACGAAAGAGCCGCTTACCCAGGCCAATTTTGCGCTTTCGAGCAGCTATATCCGATTTGCGACCGCGCTCAAGAACATCGAGGTGATCAGGGCGATGGGCATGCAGGATGGCGCTGCACAGATCGTCTATCGCGATGCAGAAATGGGAAGAAAGGCGCTGGACGTCGCGATGCATCGGACAGAAATCATTCTTGGTTTCTCCAAATCGATCCGCACGCTCGCGCAGATCCTAATGATGGGATCGGCGACATGGCTGGTGCTCGTAAACAGCGGCAGTCCCGGCATCATCTTCGTTGCGAGCCTGCTGCTCGGGCGCGGGCTTGCGCCAATCGAGGGCGCAATCGGGGCATGGCGCTCCTTCACGTTTGCGCGCAATGCCTTCAATCGCTTGAACAGAATGCTGATAACAGTTGCCTCGGAACACGATGGGAGAATAGTGCCGGTTCCGGAGCCTAACGGCCTTGTGCTCGATAATGTCAGCTATGTCAGGCCATTCGCCGATCGGCCGATATTGACCGGGATCACCCTGCGCCTGGCACCTGGCGATTGCGTAGCGCTGATTGGTCCGTCGGGATCGGGAAAATCAACGCTCGGTCGCGTCATAGCCGGCGTCGTGCCGGCCACGAGCGGATGTGTTCTTCTCGGCGGCGTGGATATCTCGACCCTGCGCCTTTGCGGGGGAACCCGCCATGTCGGATACCTGCCCCAGGACATCGAACTCTTCGGCGGAGCGATCAAGGATGTGATCGGTCGGCTGGACGGAGGAGATCCCGGCAAGGCGATCGACGCCGCAAAGCTGGTCGGATTGCACGAAGCGATCATGCGGCTTCCCCGGGGCTACGAGACCGATATCGGCGAAGGGGGAAACCTGCTCCTTCGGGCTCAGCGCCAACAGCTGGGACTGGCGCGCGCAGCCTATGGAAATCCATCTCTCGTCGTTCTCGACGATCCGAATTCGAGCCTGGATTATGAAGGCGAACGCATGCTGTTCACGGCGATCGAGCGCATGAAATCCCGCGGGATGACCGTCATCGTCATAACGCACCGGATGGGGATCCTGCCGGTCACCAACAAGATTGCCATCATGCGCAACGGGACGGTGGCTGCCTTCGGCGACAGCGACCGTATCTACGATACCTATCTTCAGCCACCATCTCGAACAGGAACATAGGGAAGGATGCGGCCGTGACCTTTGTTCAGTTGGACGCAGCGCTGGCGAGATTTTCAGACCTGTCGAAGACGGGTTTGCGGTTGGCTCACCGATCGACAGCGCCAGCCAGGCGACAGGCAGGCTCTTTCCCGGTCATCGATCCGAAACAGCGCGGGCCCGCGCCGCCCTCGCCCATGCCCGGGCTCAGAGGCGTTGTCTGGACGGGCAACCTTTTGATCCTGGTCTTCATCGTCGGATTGGGTATCTGGTCGGTTCTGGCGCCGCTTAAAAGCGCTGCGGTTGCATCCGGCGTTATCGAACCGGAAACCAGCCGCAAAACCATTCAGCATTTGGAAGGCGGGATTGTGCGGCGGATCCTCGTCAAAAACGGCGATGCGGTCATGGGCGGGCAGATCGTGATAGAGCTCGACGATACCAAGTTCCGCTCGGAGCGCGACAGCATTCAAGGGCAACTTTGGGACGCCGAAGGAAGCCGTGCGCGCCTTCTCGCTGAGCAGACGGGGGCCGACCATGTCACCTATCCCGGGGATCTCAGGGCAGCAATGGAGAGATATCCCTCGGTCGGCGCGATCCTGACCGGGCAGCAGAAAATTTTCGAAGCCCGCCGGCGCGTCATGCAGGCGGAAATCCAGATCGCCAATGAAAAGATCGCGCAGGTGCGGCAGGAAATCGCCGGACTTGGCGCGCAGAAGGCGGCACTGGCCGGCAGAACCGCAATCTCGAGCGAGGAGATGGATCAGGTTACGACCCTCAACGCCAAGGGACTGGAAAAAAAGAGCAGGCTTCTCAACCTCCAGCGGGAAAAGGCAGATCTCGATGGCCAGGAGGGGCAGGTCGAGGCGCAGATCTCTCGCGCATACCAGGTGATCAGCGAGTCCCAGGCCGATATCGCAAAGCTTGAGAGCGACCGGTTGAGCGAAGTCGCCCAGGGCATGCGCGATACGGAAAGCCGGATCATGCAATTGCGCGAGCGCTTGCGGGCGATCGACGACCAGCTTGCAAGGACAGATATCCGGGCTCCAGAAGATGGAACGATCATGAACCTGCGCATCCACACGGCCGGTGGCGTGGTCGGCGCGGGCGAACCGCTCGTCGATCTCCTGCCGCGCTCCGATCGCCTCATCGTGTCCGTCCACGTAAGACCGGAAGACATGAACCTCGTCCGTGCGGGGCTCGAGGCACAGGTTCACCTCCTTCCCTACAATCAGCGGCGCGTCCCGCTCCTGAAAGGTCGTGTCGAATATGTATCGGCCGACCGTCTCATCGATCAGCAGAGCGGCCAGCCCTATTTTGCCGCAACGATCCGTGTAACGGACGAGCGGCTGGCGAAAATGAGAAATGTCGAACTGGTCGCCGGCATGCCCGCGCAGACACTGATTGAAACGGGTCAAAGCAGCGTGGCGCTCTATGCCGTCAGGCCACTCCTCGATAGTTTCAACAGAGCATTTCGCGAGGACTGACCGGTGATGGGCAAGAGAAAATTCGATGACGACCAGATTACGGGCATTCTGAAGGAACACCAGGCCGGGGTTACGGTAGCGGATGTCTGCCACAGGTATGGCATCAGCGAGCCGACCTTCTATCGGTGGCAGTCCCTGCAATTCGGCAATGTCAGTCTCTACGCCAAAAAAATGCGAGCGCTGGAGGAAGAGAACCAGAAGCTCAAGAAGCTTTTGGCGGAAGCCATGCTGTCGGCAGCAACGCTGAGCGAGATGCTGGCCAAGACCTCGAGAAGTTGAAGTTAACTTCTAGACAGAGGCCTTGCTTGCCCTATTGGTGCGGCCCAAGATCCCGCTTGCCAGCCGATCTATGCTAGCGGAAATCCCGTTTCAATCTCCTCCTCGGGACGGCGGCGGACCAGAACGAGACCACTACATCCCCTTTCCTACGGCTCAGCGTCGATGACGCCACTCCATATTCTGAGACTACGCACTTAGCTCTCTCGCACAGCTACACTTTTAGATATATATTGAGGACGGCACGGCGATTGACACGCCTGCCGAAGGTTGTGTTGCTCGCGTGGAAGGAGATTTGAACATTTTTAATCATCACTACCTAAATTAGAAAATTCATAGATATATTGTGGCGGCGTTCAGTTGCGGTGATCGTTCTCAGGGAAATTCGACCATGGAGAGCTCAGACATGCGTAAAGCTCGTGCCGCAGGCACGGCTCCTGAAAATAGACAGGAACATGCCTCGAGTCCGATCGATAGGCTTTTGTTCTTTGACCGCGATTTCAATCCGATTGGAAATTTGCCGGGCGATGAACTGCCCGCCGCGCTTACACCCGCGATGTCGCTGTGGGAGCATTTTCCGGAGCTGGACAAATCGGCAACCACTCAGGCACTCCAGTCAATGGGCGAAGGCGTCCAATCCCTGCGATTATCGGTCAATCTCAGCAAACCTGGTTCGCAACGACTGACCATCTTTCAGATCGGCAATATGTACGCCGTTGTTCGATCCGGCGATCGCCTTGATGACGAACGGGCAACCCTACTGCATCTGGCAACCCACGATCCGTTGACGGGCCTGCCCAATCGACGCCAGTTTGGCGAGGATCTCGCAACGTCCTTGACGGAAATAATTGCCTCCGGCGAGACCTTGTCTCTGATGCAGCTTGACCTCGACGACTTCAAGCCCGTGAACGACACGCTGGGACATCCGGCCGGGGACAAGCTTCTTCAACTTGCTGCAAGCCGCATTCAAGGATGCCTTGCGGAAGACGACAGGGCCTATCGCCTCGCAGGTGACGAATTCATGGTCATCTCCATGGGCCCGGGACATCCGCTCAAGGGTCACCAACTGGCGGAAGCCATTGTTTCGGAATTTCAAAAACCCTTCACTATCGATGGCATCGCGGTGTTTGTCGGTAGCAGTGTTGGTGTCTCGAGCGCTCCGCCGGATGGCGCCAGTCCCGAGCAACTTATGAAGGCGTCCGACGTCGCACTCTACGCGGCGAAGAAGGAAGGTCGCGGTCGCGCAAAATCGTTTGATCCTTCAATGCTTGAATTGCTGGAGCAGCGCGAACTGCTGCGCCGCAGCCTTCGAATGGCCTTGGCAAAACACCAATTCTCGATGGAATACCAACCGATCGTGGAGGCCAGTACCATCGTCGGTTTCGAAGCGCTCCTGAGGTGGCACCACCCCTTGCTCGGAAGTATTCCTCCAAGCACCTTCATTCCGATGGCCGAAGCAGATGGCTTGATGCCGGAAATAGGTGCATGGGTTTTGGAACAGGCCTGCCGGGAAGCGATGAACTGGCCTCAGAACTACATCGTCGCCGTCAATGTATCGGCGGCTGAATTCCTGACAAATGGCCTTACCGATCGGATTTCTCAAACGCTGGATCTTGTCGGATTTCCATCGGATCGCCTTGAGCTCGAAATAACCGAAAGCGTTCTGCTCGAGCGAACCGTCAACAACATCGACACCCTCAATACTCTCAATGTGCTCGGCATCAGAATCGCCCTCGACGACTTCGGGACAGAGTATTCATCCCTCAGTTATCTAAAGACATTCCCTTTCGACACGATAAAGATCGATCGGTATTTCATTACGGATCTCGAGAGCGATTTCAAAAGCCAGGCAATCGTCCGCTGTGTCGTTGAGCTCGCTCACGGCCTCCACATGCGCGTAACCGCCGAGGGGGTTGAGACGGAACAGCAGGCGGAATGGCTGCGCAAAGCAGGATGCGACAGGCTGCAAGGCTATTTGGTCAGCAGACCGCTGCCGATCGCGGCGATCAGCGAATTTATCCATCGGACGACAGCATCTCAAAGCCGCGCAACATCGTGAGTGCGAGCGTTGCGACACGTTTCAAGGACGGCAAGCGCCATCCAAGTACAACGGAGGATGTATTGGAAGAGATAGCATCAAGCATCGATCACCATCCATTCGCCCTCATGCTGTCGCTGGAAATGGACGTCGCGCTGGTGAAATCCGAATGGAGATTTTGCGACAGAATTACCGAATATCTCTCTGATATCCTTGGCCAGGGCCAGAGCGATCCCGCCCGATATTCGAATTTTCTTTCGGTCGCGGCGAACGAACTTGTTGAGCTTGCTTTCCGCTGGTCGGGTCAATCAGGTTTGATGAGTTTCAGCCTCCATCGAAACGCAACGACAAATCGCCTGACAATTGAACTCCCGTATCATGACATGTCCGGTGGCCGTCACACAGAGACTAGATTGATCGAGGCCCGCCCTGATCTCGTCGTTGAAGCAGGAGATGGCAAGGTGTCCACGGCCGGCACGACGGCGCTGCTAGAAGATTTGGCGACAATATTTCGCACAGCGATCCGGATCGAAACGGACGGTGTGCGGAGCACGAGGATCGTCGCGGATTTTCCCTTGGCCGAGGATTTTCGATGAACCACGCAGCACCCTTCTCGGTTCTTTTTGATCCGACAAACCAGGAGGTGGTCCTGTCCGGCAAGATACGGCCAGAACGTGCTGCAGAAATTGCCGATGCCCTGTCGCTGGTGCAGCAAAGTCTGGAGAGGTACAGCGGGGTCGTTTACCTCAATGTCAAACGTCTGACTCATATCAACATGACCGCCTTTTCGGCCCTCGCAGATATCCTTGCGGAAAGCTGCCGGACGAGGCCGGAGCGGAAGATCGTCATTGTAACCTCAAGCGTGATGGAATGGTCGACCCCGGTTTTTGAAAAGCTGGCAAAACACCACCCCAACTTGACGGTGGCGGTTTATGACTCGGCATTTTATCCGGGTCAGAGCTTCGTGGAGGACGAGGCGTTCATTCCCATTCTCCGTACTCAGACCAAAATGACCTGGAGGCATGAGAAGGAACTATTGCCTCGTCACGGTCTGCGTAGCGGTCTCGCTGTTGCGGACATCTGCTGCGGGATTGGTGATTTCGCAGCCTTGGTTCAACGGGAATTCAAGCCGTCCCGCCTTGTTGCGCTCGATCACTCGGTGCGCAGCCTGGAATACGCCCGGAGAGTGGCTGCGGACTTCGATTTGAAAGAAATCGAATACACTTATGGCGACGCGTCCCAGATGCTGCTTCGGGACAATCAATTCGACTTTGTGACGTGCCGGCATTCTCTCCAGATTTTCGATCGTCCGGAGATACTGCTGCGCGAGCTCTATCGCATCTGCAAGCCCGGCGGTCGCGTCTATATTACCAACGAGAAAAACTCTCATTGCCTGGGGGAGCCGCATGCGGAAACGATCAGGTGGACATATGAAGAAGTCGCCAGATTGTTCAGCTACTTCGACATGGATGTCGAGATGGGGCCGAAAAGCCGCCATCTGCTTGCCGACGCCGGCTTTGACGCGATCAAGGTCGATGCTTTCATGGTAACGAACCTCGACGGCGATCCCCAGGACTTCGCCGACATCATCGAAGCCTGGGAAAACGTCTATGCAGGCCAGATGGCTGTCCGCCGGGGGGATACGCCGGAGTTCATTCGCAGGTTCAGGCAGGGGTTTAAAGACCACGTTTTCGCGGCCCTTCATCCGAAGGGCTATGCGGGCTGGCCGATCTGGGCGGCGTCCGGCCGAAAGCCAGCATGATGGGCGGAAGATTTTCGAAAAGACCGATAAAGCTGGGCTCGTTCCGTGCAAAGTTCATATTGGTCGTCGGCGGAGCAGTCCTGTTCGATCTGCTGGTGAGCGGAGGATTGGCACTCTGGAATGTGCAACGGCTGTCACGCGACGCAACGCTGGAGGTCGGGCAAGGCCTCGAGGCGGCAAGCCAGGAATATATCGTGACATATGCCGACTCCACCGCTGCCCAGGTCAGTTTGTTGTTTCGGCAGGTCCACAGCGATGTTGGCGAGCTGGCTGGCGTGCTTCAGGCACAAATCGACAATCCACAGCGCAATTCCGACGTCGGCGCAGCAATCGCCCGAACCTCTCCCGGCGCCGTGAACCTCGCTTATGACCAGAAGGGCAACTGGTCTCAAAACGCTCCGGGCTCGGTCTCCGTTGTGAGTGTCTGGGGCTACCTGCTGAGGCCCGACCACAGTCCCAGACCTGATGTCGAAGCCGACATCCAGACGAGTGCGGTTCTCGACATCGTAGCCCCGAGTTTGCTGCAGCACGGTTCTTCCAAACTCCAGATGTATTACATTGGCCCGAAGGAAAGGCCGATTTTCAGAACCGCACCATATACGGACCAAGCCCAGACTTTCGATCGTCTCTATCCCGGTCACAACAATGAAAATTTCTGGCACTTCTTTTTTCCCGGGCTCTACGAATCTTGGCAGGGCTGGGCCGCCAATATGAATTCGCGGCCGGTCGCAGAGGATATCACGCAGACAGCGCCATATACCGATGCGATTACCGGGAAGCTCATCGTGAGTTTCTTTCATCCCCTATGGACAGCCGACAGGAAGGACGTCGCCGGCGCCGCTGGCGCGGACATTACGCTCGACCAACTCGCGCAGACCGTTGAAAACGTTAAAGTGGCCCAATCCGGGTTTGGTCTTCTCGCAATGTCCGACGGGAACGTCGTCGCGATCAACCATACAGGCGAGGAAACTCTGGGCCTGCGATCCGCGAGCGATGCGAGCGGAACAGGCGTGACTGGGCTAGAGCGGTCGTTGAAGGGAAGTTCACAGCCAGAAATTGCGAAAATGGCCCTGGACCGCGAACAGGGCATTCAGCATCTATTGTTGGAACGAAACGGGCAAAAAGTTCCCTACATCGTGATCGTGAAGAAACTCCCTGCGACCAATCTCTGGTCCAGCGGCCCGATCCGCCAAGAAGCGATGTCCCTCGTCCTGGTCGTACCCGAGCGGGAAATCGACGCTTCCCTGTATGCGGCGCAAGCCAAGATTTCCGAGGCCACGAACCGCATCGTGCTCTATCAGATCCTGGCAATCGCGATGTCGCTGGCGATCGTCACCATCGCGGTGCTTGCAGCATCAAAGCGAATAACGAGCGGTATCAGTGCTCTCGCCGATGCCGCAAGAAGGATCCAGACGAAGGATTACTCGGTACGGGTTGCCATCGCCAGCAGAGACGAGGTTGGCGAGGCCGGAGAAGCATTCAACAGGATGGCCGAAGAGATCAGCTTCCACACCGAAAATCTCGAGCAACTCGTCGAGGAGCGAACGGCGCAGATCGAGGATGCAAAGGAAGAGATTTCCACGTTGAACGCTCAGCTTCAGCGAGAAAATCGACGGCTTGGGACGGAACTGGCCGTCGCCGAGAGAATCCAGCTGATGGTGCTGCCGTTGCATCAGGAGCTCGACGAAGTGCAGGCGCTGGAAATAGCGGCATATATGAGACCCGCAGAGGAGGTCGGTGGCGACTATTACGATGTTTTGAAAAGCGGCCATCGCCTGAAAATCGGCATTGGCGACGTCGCCGGGCACGGGCTCGAAAGCGGAGTCTTGATGTTGATGGTTCAGTCGGTCGCTCGCGCGCTGCAGGAGGCAGGCAATGCCGATGCAGTCAAATTTCTCACCGACCTTAATAGTGCGCTTTTCAAGAATATCGTGAGAACCAAGATCGACAAGCACCTCACTTTGGCGTTCCTTGATTACGATGGAAAAGAAATGATCCTGTCCGGCCAGCACGAAGAGGTGATCGTTATACGGACGAACGGTGAGATCGAGCGTATTGATACGATGGATCTCGGAATACCGATCGGGCTGCAGGCCGACATTTCCGAGTTCATCAAGACGCGCAGGATAGCGTTCGAGAAGGGCGACCTCATTCTTCTCCACACAGACGGCGTGACGGAAGCCGAAAACGACGCTGGAGAACTGTTTGGCATTGAACGTCTGTGCCACGAGGCACTTCGCGTCAAGAACGAAAGTGCCGACAAAGTCGTCTCCGGAATCGTGGCGGCATTAATGCACTTTATCGGGTCACATAAGATCCATGACGACATCACACTTCTCGCAGTACGACACAGGTGATGCATGACACCGACGTTATATGGAATCGAAACTCTTGCAGGTGAGAACCTGGATGCAAGCACGCGTCTGACCTTGCACGACGGACCGCTTCAACTCGGGTGGAAACATTCGGGCATGACTTCGGACTTTATCGCAGAAGTTATGGCGCTGCCCTATTCCCACTCGAAGAGAGACTACACGCAAGCCCATCACGACATCGGCTATCTCAGCAACGAGCTGATCGAAAATGCCGTAAAATTTCGACGGCCAGGAGAAATCCTCATCGAAGCCGGAATATCCGACGGATGCTTTTTCATGAGGATAACGAACAACATCGATGGCGCATCGTCATCTCGTCTGCAGCAACTGCTGCACCGACTTCGCTCGACGGAACCTGGGGAACTCCTTCTGGAACGAATCGAAAGCAATGCCATATCCGAAGGGAGTGGCTCCGGTTTGGGTTTGCTCACCCTCTTAAGCGATTATGATGCAAAAATGGCGTGGGCATTCGAAGAGGCCGACGAGGACGAATTCAAACTGACGACGACAGCCTTGGTGGCTTTACCGCCCTCCTCCAATCTGTGAGCGAAAAATGGAAATCAGGGACGAAAACTTCCGTGTATGGGCTGAAAACAACGAAGTATATCTAGATGGTGTATTTCGGCTGGCAGGACCCGACGCCTACGCGCCTATTCATTCGATGATACTGGGGCTGCTCCATGGAGGTCACAAACAGGTAATATTCAACTTGACTGGCCTCGAGTTCCTCAACTCTTCCGGCATAAACCTGCTTGCCAAACTGACAATCGAGGCCAGGAAAATGGACGAGCTTCAGCTCGTTGTGAAAGGCACCAACCAATATCCCTGGCAAGCAAAATCGCTTCCGAATTTGAAAAAGCTGCATCCACTGGTTGATTTGCGCCTGGCGTAAAGTTTGCTGCTATCGGCGGAAAGGCATGACGACAGAAAACGAGCGATAGGTGCGCAGCGCATCGACGGAAGGCTATTTAGTGAAGACCTGGAAATGAGTTTCGGGGTTTTGCTATCAGATCGTGAAATGAACCTCTCCTAAGGCTGGGCATATATCTCAGATCCATCAAGCCAATCCTGTTTTCCTGCATACCCGCGGCTCGACGCGTGACCTCGTGATAAGCGCAAATGCATCGGCCCGAGGCTCACCCGACCGGTCGGACTGGCCGACCGGTGAGAGCGCAAGACCGATGTTGGTGTGATGCATTCTCCTGCGCCAAGAACGCCCTGATCAACTATTTCAGCGAGCGAATTCCAGCAAAAAGCGGGCCGAGGCCTTCCGCTATCGTCAGGTGCACGATTACCGCTTCGCGAAGCTGAGTATAGGGCAGTCCGCCCATCATTGCCGTTTGAACCACGGCCATGACCTCTCCGGCTTCGGAGCCGATCATCGTAAAACCCAGGATGCGATCATCATTCGCGCCTACAATAGCTTTCATGAAGCCTTGCGTCTCCTCGGTTGCTTCGGTGCGCAGCACATTTCCCATGGGCAGTGTCGCGACCCGATAGGCGATGCCCAGGCGCTGGGCTTCGCTTTCGCTCATGCCGACACGGGCAAGCGGAGGATCCGTAAACATCACATAGGGGATCTGGCGAGCGTCGGTGCGACGGTTGCCTCCCGCCATGTTGTCGCGAACGATCCGGAAATCATCGACAGACACATGCGTAAACTGCGGACTGCCGGCGCACTCGCCGATCGCCCAGACGCCGTCTTTCGTAGCTTCCAGACGTTCATTGACGCGAATGAATCCGCGAGTATCCAGTTCGACACCGGTCTTCTCAAGTCCGATGTCGGCCGTGTTTGGTACCCGACCGGCAGCCACCAGCAAGTCGCTGCCTTCGACGGTCCGGTTCCCGGCGTCGGTTTGAATTTCGACAACAACAGCATCCCCAGACAAGCCCCGCACCTGTGTCGGCCTGGCGCCTAGGATGACTTCGATACCTTCTGAGGCAAGTATGCGCTGTATCTCCTCGGCGACGTCAGCATCCTCCCGAGCCATCAACCGCTGCGATGGTTCGATAATGGTCACCCGGCTACCGAAGCGGCGGTATGCCTGCGCCATTTCAATACCCACATAGCCTCCTCCGAGCACGATCAGATGAGACGGCAGATAGTCGAGTTCGAGAGCCTCGATATGTGTCATTGCGCGCGCTGCCGGCAGGCCAGGGATATCCGGTATCGCAGCATGACTGCCGACATTCACCACCACCTGATTGCCGGAAAGCCTGCGCTGACCGCCATCGTTCAAGCTGACTTCGATGGTCTTCGGCCCGACGAACTTTCCCTCCCCCATGATGAGTTCGGCACCGCTTGCCTTATAGGCATCAAGGTGAAACGCGATCTCCCGATCGACCATCGCTTGCTTGCGCCGGCGGACGGCCGCCATATCGACGCTGACTGGTCCGGTCGCGGTACCGAATTCGGCCGCGTGCTGAACCAGATGAGCAACGCGTGCACTCCAGATCTCGTTTTTGCTGGGCAGACAGGCAACCGCCGGGCAGGAACCGCCGACCCACCTTCTTTCGACAACCGCAACTTTCTGACCGGAACGAGCCAGGTGCCAAGCGAGCAATTTACCGCCCTGGCCGCTGCCAAGGATCAGAGTGTCGAAATTCTCAATATCAGGCATGGGACTCTCCGTGAGCTGGCAGCAGCCGAGCGCTTCGAAGGCGATCTGCTTCTGCAATGACGATAGGAGCAGGTTATAATGACGGCATGATTTGATTAATGCCGATTTAGCTCATATTCATGCTCGATCAACTCATCTTGAAGGGATCGACATGTCACAAGGCATCGATTGGCTCAGTCGTCTGCTCGAAATGATGCCGGTCACCGGCAAGCTGGAGCTTCACTGCCTTTACGGTGCACCTTGGCGGGTTGCCTATGAACAAGGCCCCGTCCAGGACATCGTTTATCACGTGATATTGAGCGGCGAGGCATGGCTGAATGATAGTGACGGCAACAGAGAACAACGTCTCACGCCCGGCGACATCCTGCTGGTTCCCGCTGGAGCGCCTCACGTTCTGACCGATGGCAGCGGCGCCGAGCCGGGGAAGGCGACGCAGAGGCAAGGGCTGAATGTGGTGATCAGCGAGAATGCCGGCCAAGGCGAACGGCTGGACATGCTTTGTGGCCGCTTCGTGCTTGCCTCACCGCATGACCGACTGCTGGGGACTTACCTGCGTTCCCGGATGGTCGTACGGGGAACGTCTAACTCAGCGACGTCACCACAATCCGTGACGCGCCGACAGATGGAGGCCCTGGTGGCGCTCATGCGGGCCGAGGCGAACGTCGAGGGGATTGGCGGTCAGGCGATGCTGAATGCGTTCTCAGCAGCGCTGTTCACGCTGGCGCTCCGGCTGGCAAGTCAATCCCATGACGCACCACTCGGGCTGGTCGCCCTCGCAAGCCATGTCAGGCTCGCTCCTGCGATCAACGCGATATTCTTCGAACCCGCCCGCCCATGGACGCTTTCGAAACTTGCAAGCCTCTGCAACTTGTCTCGTGCAAGTTTGGCGCGCTACTTCCAGAGCAGTTTGGGCCGCTCCGCTACCGACCTTCTCCAGGACGTTCGCATCACGCTCGCTGCGAATGCGCTGCGGGTGCAGACGACATCGACCGCTGCGGCAGCCGATCTGGCCGGTTATCGATCTGAAGCTGCCTTCCAGCGTGCCTTCAAGCAGCATCTGGGATTGACCCCGGCCCAATGGCGCGCCTCGCGGATGGCCAAAGAGACGGCGGACACGGACGATGCATCCGCCGCCGCCCCTCAACGAGGCCGGCATCAACGGCTTCGGAATGCGTCGAAAGAAGCCTGAACTTTTCCAGCATATTCCGAGGAATATCAGTCTCTCAGCGCCAACCGGCAGCCGCATGCCATTGACGCCCTTTGCGACGACGAGACACCTTTGGTCGAAGCGGCAACCACCTGTCCCGACTAAGAATTAACTGGCGCCAGCACGAAATCGTGCTCGACCTGCCAGAATTTCCCCTCGAAGCCGAGTTCCCTGGCGTGCGCGGGATCCTCAGTCAATCTGAAGTCGGCGAGAAGGCTCTCCTTGACGCCAAACACCGCGTCCGAACGGATATAGGGATCGTCGGGATCAAAGATGTGTGTGACGAGCGTCTCGAACCCTTCCGCCTTGATGATGTAGTGCAGATGCGCCGGCCTGTAGGGGTGACGGCCGAGCGCGCCCAGCATCTGCCCAACCGGCCCGTCATCGGGAATCGGGTAATATTTGGGCTTGACCGCGCGGAACCAGTAGCGCCCGTCCTCACCCGTTCGGAAGACGCCGCGCAGATTGAAATCCGGCTGAATACCCTGCTGCTGCACGTCATAGAAACCTTCGTCATTGGCCTGCCAGACATCGAGAACGGCGCCGGCGATCGGCTTGCCGTCGGTATCCAGTATGCGGCCGCTGATGACCATGTCTTCGCCCTTATGGTCGAGGCAGATATTGGCGCCCATAGGCAATTCTGGCGCGTCGGCGACATGGAATGGGCCGAGCACGGTGCTTTCCGAGGCGCCGGTGGGTTTGCGATTGTTGATCGCGTCGACCAGCATCGAAACACCGAGCACATCTGACAGCAGAATGAATTCCTGCCGCCAGTCGGTGCAAGTATGGCCGGTGCGCGTGAGGAAGAGGATCGCATCCATCCACTCCTCCTGCGTCGGCTCGAGTTCCTTCACCGCCTCGTGGAGCTTGCGGGTGACGACCTCCATGATCTGCTTCAGCCGTTCGCTCTTTGCCCCCGCATTGCGGCTTATGACGACATCGACGGAATTTTCCTCGGTGAAATAACCGTTTTCTTCAGCACCCATAACGACCTCACCGATCCAGGATTGTTTTCAGCACGCGGCGCAGTTCTGCTTCCGGCTCGGAGGCCGCTACATGTGAACGCCAAGCGACATGATGGTCGGGACGAACGAGCAGGGCGCCGGAATCGCTGATCTCGCGGGCGCGTGCCCAGTCTCCCGTCAGGTCCTGCCAAATCTGGCGGGGACCGATCTTGTGCACAGTGATCGGCACTCCGAATTCCTTTGAAAGCGCCTTTGCTGCGGAAATCCAGCCGTCGCCACCGATCCCGGTCAGGATCGTGAAGAACCCGTGACCGGTGAGATCGAGACTGGAAACCTTTTCTCCCTGCGCCCCGAACAACCAGACATGCGGAAGCCGTGCACCTGGCCAGGTGGTCGGCTGGCAATGAAGTTCGGCATCCTTTTCGAAGGCGGGCTCCGCCTGCCCGTCCTTGACGACCGCGTTCGATGCATAGCGATGATTCATTTCGACGCCATGAGCATCAAATTCATAGACCTTATAGGCAATGGCATCGCGGATTGCCGCGCGCTGGCGTTCGGCAGCCTCACCGTCATCACAACGTGCGTCCATGTTCTGCTGCATCTTGACGGGATCGACGGAATCCAGGAGGCCAAGCGCCTTGAATATCGGACCGAATTCCTCGATCGACTTGTTGGCGCGAGTGACGATCTGTTTGGCGATCGGCGCGCGCTCGGCCTGATAGCTGTCGAGGAGGCCCATTCCGGCCTGTCCTCGGATCACCATGGCAAGCTTCCAGGCGAGGTTGAACCCATCCTGGATCGAGGTGTTGGAGCCCAAGCCATTCGATGGCGGATGACGGTGCACTGCGTCGCCCATGCAGAAGACCCGGCCGCTCGACAGGGTCGTCGCATACATGTTGTTGACCGTCCAGGTGGAGACCGACTTGATCTTTGGTTCAAGGTCGGGAACGCCGACCAGTTCACGCACAACCTTGGTTGCAAAGGCGTTGTCGACGGCAGGTGCCGGCTGGTTAATGTCATAGCCCCAGACGATCAACCACTCATTCCAGGGCCGCACCATGCGCACGAGGCCCATGCCGATACCGCCTACATCCGCGCCCGGCTGCAGTACCCAGTAGAGCACGGAAGGACGATGGGCGACATAACGCGACAGATCAGCCTCGAAGAGGATGTTCATGGAACCGGCAACGCCCATGCGGCCCTCGAAGGACAGGCCGGCATGTTCGGCGACCTTCGAATTGCCGCCGTCTGCGCCGACGAGGAATGTCGAACGGATCGTCACTTCCTTGCCCGTCAAGCGGTCGAGGCAGGTCGTCGTGACCCCATCCGCGTCCTGGACGTGGCTCAAATATTCGGTCGACATGCGCGACTGGGCGCCGCGCGAGCAGGCCGTCTTGAAGAGCAGCGGCTCCATATAGGTCTGCGGCAGGTCGTTCATCCGCCCTGGCGAGGACAGGAGATGCTCGGCACGTGACAGTGGATGATTGCCCCAGCTCTGCATGCGGCCGATTTCCTCGCCGGCCACCGCCGTACAGAAGACGTTCTGGCCCATCAGGTCCTGTTCGGTCGCAAAGAGATATGCCTCATCTTCAACGTCCCGGCCGAGATCGCGCAGGACCTCCATCGTGCGCTGGTTGGTGATATGCGCGCGTGGCGTATTGGCGAGCCAGCGGTAGCGATTGATGATAAGCGGCTCCAGACCGTAGCTCGCAAGCAATGCGGCGGTCGCCGAACCCGCAGGTCCCGTGCCTATGATCAAGACGTCGGTGGTGATGTCAGCCATTCGGCCCTCCCTTTTCATTTGGTACAACAGGTCCGCCCCTGAGCAGGCGACGAACCGGAAAGAGTTCGAAGCCGGTACGGTCGGATATCAGCCCCCAGAGACCCCGGGGTGCAAACAGCATGGTGACGACGGCGAGCGCTCCAAGTGCCAGAAGGTACCAGGAGCCGTAGGCCGAAAAGGCATTCTGCAGGAAGAAGAAGACCAGCACGCCAAGGATCGGCCCTTCGATCGTGCCGATCCCGCCGATGACGGTGATGAAGATGACATAGGCCGTCCAGTCGGTCAGCGAGAAGGCGGCGTCGGGCGATATGCGCGCCTTCTGGAGATAGATGAGCGCACCGATGATGCCGGTAATGAAGGCCGTGAGCAGATAGATCATCGTCTTCAACCGGCGTGTATCGACGCCCAGCGCACGCGCCGCCGTCTCATTGTCGCGCACTGCGGCAAGCCCGAGACCCTGCCGGCTGCGCAACAGCTTGTAGACGATTGCAATGGTGACGGCCGCAACGATCAGCGCGAGCCAGAAGGACAGGGCATCGGCTGCCGCTGCCGCGCGCATGCCGAACCAGTCGTCAAGGAGGGAAACGCCGAGCATGTCACGGGTCGCATCCCGCGGCAGCGATGTGCCGGTGCCGCCGCCGAGCGCCTTCCATTGGGCAAGCAGCAGCCGCCCGACTTCGGCGATCACCCACGTTCCGATCGCAAAATAGGGACCGTATAGGCGAAAGGCGAAGAACGCGGTCGGCACGGCGATGAGCATGGCCGAAACGCCGGCAAGCGGAATGGCGAATATCGGGTCGAGGCCGGCAAGAATGACAAGGCCGAAGAGAGCATAGGCGCCGCAACCGACGAAGAGCTGCTGGCCGACCGAAATCAGCCCCGCATAACCTGCAAGCAGGTTCCAGCTCTGCGCCAGCGTCAGCATCGTCAGAATGAAGAACAGATCCTGTACTACGCCGCGCGACAGCAAAAGCGGTGCGACCGCAAGGGCGGCGAACACAACCAGGCAGACGAATGAAAAGGCCCGCGACAGCCGTGTGCCAGTTTCGATCCGCCAGTCCTGATATGCCTGGCCATCGCTCGTCATCGTTTCCAAACCCGTGGTCATGGCGCGGCCTCAATCGACAGCGCGCGGAAAGAGGCCGCGCGAACGCAGGAGCAGGACGATCAGGAAGGCGAGATGCCCGGCAAGGATCTGCCATTCCGGATTGACGGCGGCGCCGATCGTCTGCGCCAGCCCGAGGATGATGCCGCCGGCAAGTGTGCCCCAGAGCGATCCGAGACCGCCGATGATCACCGCTTCGAAAGCATAGATCAGCCGCGCCGGCCCGGCTGTCGGATCGAAATTCGCCCGCATGCCGAGATAGAGTGCGGCGATGGTCACGATCATCATCGCCAGGCCCGTGGCGATGGCGAAGATCGAATTCGGGCGAATGCCCATCAGGCCGGCGGTGACCACATCATCCGACGTCGCGCGGAAGGCGCGCCCAAGGGCCGTGCGATAGATGAGCTGGTTCAAGGCGACGATGACCACGACTGCCGAGCCGAAGGTCAGGAGCGGCATCAGACCGGCATTGATGCTCCCCAGTTGCAGCGACGCCGTCTCCAGCGAGCCGGCGGAGATCCTTCTGCTGTCGGCCGTGAAGGCCTCCAGAAGGCCGTTCTGGATGACGATGGAGAGGCCAAAGGTCACGAGCAGTGGCGGCAGGACGTCCTTGCCGAGCGTGCGGTTGAGAAGGTGGTATTGCAGCAGCCAGCCGATCGCAAACATCAGGGGTGCGGCAATCAGCGCCGCAACGAATGGATCGAGGCCGAGCGACGAAACGAGAAGCAGGATCAAGAACGCTGCCAGCACGATGAGGTCACCGTGGGCGAGATTGACAAGCCGCATGATCCCGAAGACCAGACTGAGGCCAGCCGCAAACAGCGCATAGAGCCCGCCAAGCAATACCCCTTGAAGAACCGTATCAAGCCAGTTCATCGCTCTCCGCTCCGAAATAGGCTGCATGGATTTCGGCCCTGTCGAGATCGGCAGGGCGCCCGGTGAGTGTGATCCGTCCCTCCATCATGCAATAGACACGATCGGCGACCTTCAGGGCCTGGGCGATGTCCTGCTCAACGACGACGATCGCCATCCCGGATGCACGAATACGAGTGAAGGCAGCGTAGATGTCCTTGATGACGACAGGCGCCAGGCCGAGGCTGAGCTCATCGCAGAGAAGGATTTCCGGGTTCGACATCAGGGCCCGGCCGATTGCCACCATCTGCTGTTGGCCGCCGGAAAGCGCTGTCGCCGGACTGCCGCGTCGCTCTTTCAGGACAGGAAACAGAGCGTAGACGCTTTCCAACGACCACGGTCCGGAGCGCTTGCAGCCATAGCCGCCGATCTGCAGGTTTTCTTCCACCGTCAGCGAAGCGAAGAGCTTGCGCCCTTCCGGCACGAGAGCGATGCCGCGACGCACGACATCAAAGGCAGGCACTGCACCGATCGCCTCGCCCCGATGCAGGACCATGTCCGCCCGGTTCGCAATCACGCCAGCGATCGATCGCATCAGCGTCGACTTTCCCGCTCCGTTGGCGCCGATGACGGCAATCGTCTCACCGACATCGAGATCAATGTCGATGCCGAAAATAGCCTGGAAGTCGCCGTAAAAAGCCTTCAGGCCGCGGATCTCAAGAAGGCTTGCCATCAGACCTCCATACCGAGATAGATGGTGCGCACCTCGTCCGAAGCCATGATCGCCTCCGGCGCACCGATGCCGACGACCCGTCCGAAATTGAGGACCAGGATGCGCTCGGCAACCGCCGTCAGCGCATGCAGCACGTGCTCGATCCAGATGATGGTCATGCCGCGCTGATGAACGCGCCTGATCGTCGCGACCAGCTGCCGGCACTCCCCCTCCGTCAGGCCGCCAGCGATTTCGTCGAGGAGCAGAAGCTTCGGCTTGGTAGCAAGCGCGCGGGCGAGTTCCAGCCGTTTACGCTCCAAAAGGGTGAGCGATGCCGCCGGCCTGTTGGCTTTCGCAATCAGACCGGTCTCGACCAGAATATCGGCGCAGAAGCCTGCGACATCGGCTTCCCTCGCCCGGGTACCAAAAGCGCCTGCGACCAGAAGGTTTTCATAGACAGTCAGGCGCTCGAAAGGTTGCGGGATCTGGAAGGTGCGGCCCATGCCGGCAAGGCAGCGCTGCATCGGCGGCGCACGGGTAACGTCGCGGCCGTCGAAGCTGATGGCTCCGCCTGCAACGGACAGATTGCCGTTGATCAGATTGAAGAGCGTGGATTTGCCGGCGCCATTCGGTCCGATGACCCCGAGCGCCTCGCCAGGCTCGACCGAAAAGCTGATATCCTCTGCAACGACGAGCGCGCCGAAGGACTTCGAGACATCATTAAGTTCCAGGATGGGCATCGGCCAATCTCCGCGAGTATCCGCCCGGCCGCAGAGCCGGGCGGACGTGCGCCCTACGCAAGGGCTTCGAGCTTGCCGCCGAGCGGCACGTTGGGTGCAAGGCCATTTTCGACGACGACGAGATCGTAGCCGCCGCCCGATTTCAGCCGCCACTGACCGCCGACCAGCGGCGTCTTGGCGACGTTTTTCTGAGCGAAAGGCGGAAGCTTCTCATTGCCCCAGGCAATCGGTCCGACCAGCGTATCGAGCTTGGTTTCCCCGATCGCCTTCGCCACCGCATCACCGTCGCTGACATCGCCGGCGCGCTTCATGACGTCGACGGCGAGTTCGAACAGGGCATGGGCAAAGCCGATCGGCTGCGTCCAGGGACGACCGGTGGATTTCGTAAAGGCGTCAGCAACCGCAGCCGTAGTCTCACCGGTCAGCGAGGATTTGAACGGATGGCTCGGTGTCCACCAGACTTCCGTCGACAGATTGTGGCCGGCATTGCCAAGCGCCTCGACGGTCTGCGGGAAAAGAAGCGCCTTGCCGATCGAGGCAATCTTCGGCTTCAGACCCTGCTGCTTGGCCTGGTTCCAGAAGGTGGTGAGGTCGGGCGGGATCATCACGCCTGTCAGGATTTCGGTTTGCGCCTGCTTGAAGGCGTTGATCTGTGCGGAGAAATCATCCGTCAGGTTCTGGTAGCGGCCGGTATCGGTCAAACCATAACCGAGCTTTTCGAGCACGGGCGGAAAGCCGACGACCTTGTCGCCCCAGGCATTGCCATCTCCGTCGTTCGGAAACAGCCCGCCGATCTTCTTGTTGGTTTCGATCTGGCCCCACATGCCGGTGAAGACGGCAATGATATCCTCCAGCCCCCAGAAGAAATGGTAGGCATAGTCGAAGGGCTTCCATGAGGCAGGGTCGCCCGGATTACCCTGCTGGCCGATAAACCAGGGCTGCCAGGGCGCGACCGTCGAAATGCAGGGCATGCCCTCGCCTTCGCAGGTCGTGGAAACCGGGTTGGTCGTCTCCGGCGTCGAGGATACCAGAATGAGGTTGATCTGGTCGTCGACGATCAGTTCCTTGGCAACTTCGGCGGCTCGGTTGGGGTTGGACTGGCTGTCCTTGACCACGACTTCATAGCTGAGGCCGAGCTTCTTGGTCGTTGCCAGGAAGGAATCGATGACGAACTTGTCAGCCTCGCCGAAAGCGGCAAGCGGACCGGTCTGCGGACTGACGTAACCAAGTTTGATAGCCGCCGTCTGGCCGATTGCTGGCGCAGCCAGGCCGGACGCAGCAAGCGCGGCTCCGCCGGCGGCCGTCCTCTTCAGAAAATCGCGTCTCGTAAACATGTATCCTCCCATTTTCCTCTCCTCCCAAAGAGCGCGTGATCCGGCAGATCTTCAATCTACCGGCCGGCGGCCTTCCCAGGCCTCCTGCAAGAGCGCCCGGATCGAATCCCGATCGATGGGGCGCGGGTTCCAGTAAGGATTTTCGACGGCGATCGATGCAGCGCGGTCGAGATCGGCCTGTGACAATCCGAATTCCTTGAGCGACAAAGGTGCGCCGATCGTTTTGGCAAAATCCCAAAGCCCGCCGCCGATCGAACCGCCAAAGATGTCGGCTGCCGTAGCAAGTTCCGATGCTGCCGCCTTGGCGTTGAACGCGGCCGTATGCGGTAGCATCACCGCATGGGTTTCAGCATGCGGGGTTTCAAAAGAACCGCCCAGCGTGTGGCAAATTTTGTGATGCAACGCCATGCCGACAGTGCCGAGCACCGTGCCGCAGAGCCAGGCGCCATAGAGCGCTTCATTTCGGGCGCCCGCGTCATCGGGCCTTTCGACGATTACGGGCAGGCTGCGGGAAAAGGCGCGTAGGCCCTCAAGGGCCATCAGGGTCGAAATCGGATTGCGATCGCGCGCATAGAGACCCTCGACGGCATGCGCCATGGCATTGAGCCCGCTCGTCACGCTCATCGAAACGGGCAGTCCCAGGGTCAACGCCGGATCGTAGATGACGATTTCCGGCAGGATCCGTGCGTCGCGAACAGTCGTCTTACGACCGCCTTCCGTCTGGCCAAGAATGGGGGTGACTTCCGAGCCGGCATAGGTGGTTGGCACGACGATCTGCGGAAGGTCGGTGCGATAGGCAATCGCCTTGCCGAGCCCCGTCGTCGATCCTCCGCCGAGCGAGACCACACAATCCGCCCTGGTTTCGGCCACGACCTTCATCGCGGCCTCGGTCACGTCGACGGGCGTGTGCATGACCGCGCCGGCAAAGACGCCACAGGCAAGCGGGCCAATGTCGCGGGCCAGTGCTTCGGCATCGGCCCTCTGATGCGGCGTCGAAAGGACCAGTGCCCGCTTGCAACCGGCATTGGCAATCCATTCAGCCAGTTTGTTTTTACTGCCCGTACCGAAGACGATCTGCGCAGGACTGCCCGCATAGGAGAATGGGCCGATCATGCCGCCCTCCCCGGTTTTGCCCGGACCATGACGAAGGTAAGTTTGACCGCCTTTGCGCTGCGACCGTCGACCTCGAGGGGATCGAAAGAGGTGACGAGTTCGGGCCGCACGCCAAACAGCGCGTCTTCGTGCAGATGCGGATCACTCGCGTCGTAGACATGCGTCGTAATCGTCTCGAAGCCTTTCGCACGCACAACGAAATGCAGATGCGCCGGCCGGCGCAACGGATAACCGGCCGCAGACAGCAGCCTGCCGACAGGACCGTCGGCCGGCACGCCGTAGCCGGACGGAACAACGGAGCGATAGGAAAAACACCCCTGTGCATCGGTTCTGAACAGGCCGCGCAGATTATGTTCCGGCTGGAGATCCGGTTGCTGATTCTCGTAGAAGCCCTCTGCATTGGCCTGCCAGGTCACCACCTCAGCATCCGCGACCGGGAGGCCGTCGAGATCTTGGACACAAACCGAGACCAACAGTGGTTCGCCGATGCCATCGAGTGAAATCGACGAAGCCGAAGCACGTTCCGGCGCATCGGCCCGGAAGAACGGGCCGCGGATGGTATTGGGCGTCGCCCCCTTGGGCCGACGCGAATTGATATCTTCCACGAGTGCCGAAGCGCCGATCAGATCGGACAGGAGGACCCATTCCTGCCGGCGCTCGTCCGAGGCATGACCAACCTCCGTCAGAAAAGCGATGAACCTTCGCCACTCGTCCTGGGTCGGCCGAAATTGTTTGATGAGGTCGTGCACATGGGTCACGGCGGCGGCGAGCAGTTCGACCAGCCTATCGTCCCGACCGGAAGAAAAGCGCTCGGCGAAGGCTTCGGACGAAGTAGCCTCGCTGAATGTCAGCGGTTGAGAGCGCCCCGCCATGCCAATCCTCCCGACTTGCTCTGCGACAGTATCGAGAGAATAGCAGGTGGAGACACATCGATTGATGATTTTGTTGGAAGATAATATAACAGATTGTTATGAAGATCGACGAGCGTCACCTGATCCAACTCGCGGCCGTCGTCAAGACCGGCGGCGTTACCGAAGGCGCGGCTTTGCTGGGGCTCGCGCAACCTGCCGTCTCGCGCACCTTGTCGATGCTGGAGAAACGCCTGGGCGAGCCGCTGTTCGTCAAGGGCCGTCGCCCGCTGCAGCCGACAGCTTTTGGTCTCGCTCTCGCCGAGCACGGTTTCGTCATGCTGGCGTCCTCACGCAAGGCCTCCGATCTCGTCGAGAGTTTCAGGGTCGGCAAGAGCGGCGTCGTGCGCGTAGGCGGCACGCCCTTTTTCATGGACGGACTGATTGCCGGCATCTGTGCGGAGTTTCAGTCGAGCCACCCCGATGTACGCATCGACCAGAGCTACGGTTACTTCCCGGATCTCAGGGCGGCGTTGAAGGCCGACCAGATCGACCTTGCTATCTGTCCGATCGATATTCTCGACGAAGGGTCGGGGCTCGAGTTTCAGCAGATTCTTCCCGGCCGCAACGTTGTCGCCTGCCGGGTCACGCATCCCCTGCTCTTGAAGAGGCGGCCACAGCCGAGCCATCTTCTCGAATATCCTTGGGTCGCACCGCCACCGGGCAGCCCCTTGCTCGCGGACTTGCGCGCGCTGCTTCTCTCATTCGGCGCAACCGAGCTCAAGATCCGCTATTCGGGCGGCTCGCTGATGGCGGTGATCAACTATCTGAAAATGGCCGATGCGCTGACGATCATGCCCCATAGCGTCGTCTTTGCGCAGCGCAGAGACAAATCGATCACGGCACTGCCCATCACCATTCCGCATCCCGAACGAGCGTTGGCGATCCTCGGCCGTGTCGATGCGCCCCGTTCGCCCGCCGTCGACCAGTTTGCCACATTTGTCCGCTCTGGCTTCGAAAGTCTGAGGCACCTCATCAAACGCCACGAGGAGGCGGTCGTATGGGGTCTTTGATATGCCAGTCGCTCCGATCGTGACGCGTCAAAGCGTTTCGAACGAAAGCGAAACTGGTTCACAGACTTTCGATGTTATGACCGCCCTGTCGGACTGGTCCCAAAACTCTCGCGAAACCGGCGGGAAAAGTGTGAACGCGACACGTAACCCGCAGCCTCGGCGGCGGCTATAGCCGTCGCGCCGGACGTGATTGCATGTTGCGCTGCCCTTAGACGCTCGCGCCGCAAGATTGCACGGAAGGAGGTGCCGTCCGTGGCCAATCGACGTCGCAGCGTGGACGCTCCAATTCCAAGTTTTTCTGCAACATCAGAAACGTTCCAGGGCTCTGAAGGAGCAGTTGCGATCAGCCAGGCTATATCGTCCGACAGGCTTTGTCTGAAGAGCGGTCGGGCCTCGGCAAGCGGCCGCAATAGCGCCAGAACTTCTGTCAGCCTCAACCGCTTGATCGTTTCGCCAACGCTGACATCGGCGATCGTGGATGCTGCGTGGCAAATCGTCTCGACGAGATCGATGCTCAGCGGCACTGCGTCGAGATCGGCGGCACGACCGGCGCGCTCTGCAACGGAAAGCGGTGGAATGCCCGCCGGCAGGGACGGCACGTCGAGCCGCAACGCTGCATAGACGCTCGTCTTGTCGTCCGGAATGTTGACCACGTCCATCGCTACACCGCCGGGCAACACGAAGAGCGAGCCGGCTGGGAAGGACCGGGTGCGATCGCCAAGCCACACGTCCTTTTGGCCGTGAAGCACGATGCAGATCATGGGACAATCAAGTCGAAGAGCGGCCAGCCGTTCGCGGTCGAAGCAGCAATAGGCGAACAGTTGCTCGCCATAAGGATGCATCCCTACGTCGAGCTTCCCCGCCACCATGGGGCGGAGTCGATCGAGCAGGCGGCGGGAGAGCTCGGAACGTCGGTCGCGGATCATCATGTTCATAAGCGCAATGTATGAGAAGGCGCGGCAAGAAAAAATACCGCGGGTGAGCGTTTCGGGCTCAAGTGACCACAAATCTGGCGCATGGCCTGCGAGGAAGGGCGGCACAAGAAAGGTCTTCAACACAAGGAGACCTTTATGAAGACCTTCAAATTTGCGCTTGCAATCGGAGCAACGGTCGCATCGCTATCTTTCGCCTCCACTCCGACACGCGCGGCTCCAGACCTTGAACTTTGGCGTCTCGATTGTGGCGACGTCATCGTCAAGGATCTGTCGATGTTTTCGGACACGTTCGCCTTTGCCGGCAAGAAGGGCGTGCTGACCGACAGCTGCTACGTGATCCGCCACGGTGGCGATTACCTGCTTTGGGACACAGGGCTTCCTGCCGGCCTCATCGGCAAGGCACCCGATCAGGATGCGCCGATCGGCGTCTCGCTCAAAACCGACATCCCGACACAGTTGAAACAGATCGGCATCAAACCGGAGCAGATCGCCACCATCGGCATCAGCCACAACCATTTCGACCATCTCGGGCAGGCCGCGACCTTTTCGAAAGCAACGCTCATGATTGGGGCTGCCGATTGGCAGACTTTTCATGACAACCCCCTACCCTTCGCGGTTGTACCGGATCTCGTCAAACCCTGGCTCGATGGCAAGGCGAAACTCGATCTCGTGACCGGCGACCGTGACGTCTTCGGCGACGGTAGCGTGATGATGCTGTCGATGCCTGGCCATACCAAAGGGGAAGCCGCCCTCCTGGTAAAGCTTGCGAAGAAGGGACCGGTCCTGCTTTCCGGCGATGTCGTACACTTCGCGGACAACCTGGCCACTCATGGCGTGCCGGGTTTCAATGAAAACCGGGCAGATACACTTGCATCGATGGAACGCCTCGAGGCGGTTGCCGCCGGGCTGAATGCCACGCTCGTCATCCAGCACGATCCCACCCATATCTCGCGCCTGCCGGTCTTCCCCGAAAGCGCAAGGTAAGAGACACGGTCACCATTGGGCTGTAGTTACAATTGCCACCGGCATGAGATGCCGGTGGCAGCAACGGGTCAGGTCGCCACATCATTCCCTCGACAACCGGAGGCCGACCACCAGACGGCAATTCGGAAAAGGCTAATCACATCGAGGCATTGCCAACTTATCCACAGTTTCGCTTCCGAAATAATTGCTCGAAAAAGCCCGCACTAGCGGGATTCTATGCGGCAGACGGCAGAGCTAATCCGATCGATCGAATTGCGGCCGCCAAGGCGCGGGGTTCTAATCGGATCGTCACGGTGAAGGGCGTAGATGAGACAGGCACCGGGGCTGGGGCTCGTCTTCGTGCTGGGTGGCGAGCCCCAATATTCCCGTCGCACTCATGGCGAGGCTGCGTCAGAAAAGGCTGCGTTGGGGGCTTGAAGGACGAACATCAGAAGGTCCGCCAATGCCGACAACATTGCTCGATTTCGATGACCCGAATAGTCTTGATATTGTCTGCGATGTCATATTGGCGGACTGGTTCAACGCGGGAACAGACACGTTCGATATCAGAGACTTTCGCGGTGAATTGGAACAATACTATATAGAGGCTGGCAGACCCGTCCCTGCGGAGATCGCGGACCCTACAAAGCTTGTTCCAACCCTCCGATTGCTGCAGGCGCGCATGCACATTGTGAAGCCGACACGGATCACCGGTATCGAATGGCAGTTCTTGCGCAACGGTGCCCCCTTCAAACGCAATGGCAGAAACTTCTGAGCGGAGTGAACATCAGGTATCGAGGTTCTTGACCCTGATGAGTTCCAGCCACACCTCGCGACCATCCCCTCATGTTCTCTTGCGATGCCGGAAGCTGCGCTGCGTGCTGCAGAAGGAAGGCGGCCTAAATCGCGTCTCCTCCTATGTCGCCTGTCCTGACTGATGCTGAAGCATTTGTTCGCGAGCGTTTCTAGCCGCCAGGGACAACGCCTCCCCGATCTTTTCGGGGCTTGCTGGTTTACTGATGACGGGCCGCCCATCTGTCTGCTCGATGAGATCGGGATTGGCCGTGAAATAGGCGACGCCCAGTCCGAACCCAGCAAAAAGCGCACGAGCGATGGAAGGGCCTGTGAGGCCATCGCCAAGCCGAACATCGACGAGTGCGACATCCGCCTCCGGTCCAAGCTCCACCGCTTCGGACATGTTTGTCGCAATTCCGGCAATCTCGAAGCCGGCGGCGATTGCGACGTCCTCGATTGCGAGAGCAATTCCCGGTTCGTCTTCGACGATGAGCAAGCGCATGGTTCCTCCTGAGAATGGTTCAAATACTTGTCGGCGGCGCACGAGGACGCTGCTCGACCGGGCTACCCGGTCGCGCCTCGGGACTGCTTGATCTGGACCAAAGGCCCCTGCCCTGCTGGCGAGATTGGCGTCAACGCGCGAGATCAAGATTAGGACACTGCAGCCATCGCAGAGTTCAGTTCCTGTCTCTTGGCGTCTCCAACCGCTAAACCGCTCGGTTCTTAAGCAGTTCCACATATAGGACTTCAGTCTCAGGCCCTATCCGACCAAAGTCCCCGGTGATGAGGTCAATCAAAAAATCCAATAGCATTGACTAATTGATTAGCGGATGCTATTGGGTTTTCATGTTCGAAGCCGAAACCATAACCACTGTCATGCGTGCGCTGGCCGATCCCACGCGGCGGTCCGTGTTCGAGCGTATCGTCAATGCCGAGGAGATAACGGTGGTCGAGCTGACCCGAGGCAGCAATGTCACGCAGGGCGCGATCTCTCAGCATCTCAAATCACTGAAGCAGGCTGGCCTTGTCAGCGAGCGCCCGGAGGGCCGCAATGTCTATTACCGCGCGGAGCCTGCCGGTCTCGAGCCGCTGGCCGACTGGATGACCCATTACGGCATCTTCTGGCGTGAACGCTTCACCGATCTCAGAAAGCTCCTGAAGGAAATCGACCCATGAACCAAGCCATGAAACCCGGGAGGCATGTCTCCGACACGCAGGCCATCGTCGTGGACGAAGTCTTCCCGCACGCGCCTGATATCATCTGGAAAGCGCTGACCAGCGGCGAGTTGATCGGCCGTTGGCTGATGGCGCCCGATGGATTTGTGCCCGTCACCGGCAATCGTTTCACCTTTCAGACCAAACCGGCCGGCAAATGGGACGGAACCATTCATTGCGAGGTACTGGAGGTCGTAGCGAACGAGCGATTGTCCTATGCGTGGAAGGGCGGCCATGAGAGCAATGATGACGGATATGGTTCGAAGCTGGAGACGGTGGTGACCTTCACCCTCGCCCAGGCGGAAACCGGCACGCGCCTGCGGCTCGTCCATTCCGGCTTCGTTCTGCCGCGGAACGATATTGCCTACCGCAACATGAGCGAAGGCTGGAAGAAGGTCGTCGAACGGCTGGATACCGTCGTTGCTGAAGAGGCGACTTCGCAGGGGCTGGATTGAGGCAAGGAGAGAGCGATATGACGAAGTCCTATAACGGCGGCTGCGCCTGTGGCGCGATCCGCTACGAGATATCGGGAGAACCCGCCGTGATGGTCGATTGCCAGTGCCGACAATGCCAGCGCTCCAGCGGTACCGGACATCAATCGCATCTGACTTTCATCGCAGCCGAAGTGAAGGTCGACGGAAATGCATCCGTGTATCAGACGGTCGGCGAAGGCGGGACCGTCAAGCAGCGCGGCTTCTGCCCGACATGTGGATCGGCCGTTTTCATGACATTCCCCGAAATGCCCGAGGTATACATCGTCACGCCGGCAAGTCTTGACGATCCAAGCCGATATCAGCCGCAATTGGTATCCTGGACTGCAACCGGATACTCCTGGGACCACCTCGATCCGGCCGTCCCAAAATTCGAGAAGATGCCGCCGGCCTGAGCACTGGACATGACGCCCTTCTTTCAATGAAAGCAGCACAATCGCGGACCGATTGATCGGACTGCCGGACCTCTCAGCCGTGATGCGGGCATTCAAGCGGCAGAACGTCACTATCCGTCGGGGAAATGGCTCGGCCCTCAATTCGCGGCTTGTTCTACTGAACATGCTGACCGCCTTGCCCGGTCCGCGCCCGTTCCAAGCAGCGATGACAACAGCCGCGCAGCTTTGGATTAAATTGGACGCCAGGGCCTTGAATCAGCCAATTTAGCGGTCGAGTGGCCAGAACTCTCAGAGTGATTTCTGCAAAGGTGTGAGTTGACCGTTTCCAATGGCGAGGCGACACTCACGGTCTGCGGCAAGCCAGGAGGAAAAATTATGGATGAGCCACACGGCTGGCGCCAGATGACAACCGCGCCGAAAGACGGCAGTCGGATACTCGTTACGATCCGCCCGTCCGAACAGGGGCCGGCAGAAGTTGACCTTGCTTATTGGTCGAATGGCGATCAGTTCGGTGCAGAAGGCTGGCGTGCTTCCGATTCCTCGCCCGGCCGCCTCGTCGAATATGCCGAGCCTGAATTGAAGTGCTGGATGCCGATGCCCTCGGCCAATTCCGGCATCACCTCCATGCCCTCACCCTGGGAAGGCGACGACGCCCAGCAACTCGACGGGTCAGGGATTTGAGAGCTCCTGCGACCGGGTTGCGAGGATTCGATACACTGCTGATATAAAGGTGCGAGCGGGCAAGGATCCTCTGGTCACGCGGCGATTCCCAGGCGCTTTAGCACAGGCAATGCTGGTGAAGCTCTTCGATGGTCGTTGTCATTGCAATTGCATCTGTACCTGGACAGCCGGCCCGTTGATGCGGCAGATGTCGCTCTCGATCCGGGCGGCGACCACGCGCCATAGGGTATCCAAACACTCGTACTAGACCTTCACCTTACCAATATCCGTGGATTGGGCGCTTGCAGAATTGCGTCCTTTCGCAGCGTCTCGCTCCGTCGTAAGACTTGGAGAAATGTCAGGAACCGCAATTCACCGTGGACTTCTAATGAACGAACATATGAAGGCTGTTGAACTCAAAAAGGCTTTTCGCCTGATCAACTACGGACCAACGATCCTGGTATCGGCCCGCCACGGCGGCATTGACAACGTCATGGCTGCCGCATGGTGCTGCGCGCTCGATATCGATCCACCGAAGCTGACCGTGGTGGTCGACAAGCTTGCCCAGACGCGAACACTGATCGAGGCGAGCGGACGTTTCGTCATACAGGTGCCGACGGTTGCGCAGCTCCAGCTGACGCATGAGGTTGGAAACCGCAGCCTGTTTGAGGAGCCTGACAAGCTGCAGAAGTCAGGGGTATCGATTTTCGATGTGCCGGGCCAGGACCTGCCCTTCGTGAAAGGCTGCTCGGCCTGGCTCTCCTGCAGGTTGATCGACGAGCCTCATATCCAGGATGCTTACGACCTGTTTATCGGCGACGTAACGGCGGCATGGGCGGATGACCGTGTGTTTCGCGACGGACACTGGCACTTTGAAACAGCCGGGCCTGAATGGCGCAGTCTGCATCACGTTGCGGGTGGTCATTTCTACGCCATTGGCGAAGCGCTTTCGGTCGAAGCAGAACCTGTCGAGCGCGCGTAGTCCCTACACTGACCGGAAGGCCAATCCAGCCTTTTGTCGCACCTGACGTCAGCCCGTCGACGAAAAGGTTCTGGAAGAAGAAAAACAGGAGAGCGATTGGTAGAGCCATCACCATGGAGTCCGCCATGACTGCTCGCCGAACGGTGTTGACTCGGTCGATCTGGGCGGCATCGCCGAGCTCAAATGGATTGCCGAATATGCCAATCTGCTTTCGATCGTGATGGCGCCCATGGCACGGCGAATGGTTCGCTCGGCCTCAAGGCACTATTCAGGTCCGCGCCACCCTGCCCCATGACATCATCGCCTTCGAATATAGGACCGGCGATCCGGAGGGTTGCCGCAGACGATCGTCGAGGATGGTTTTGTCGATGTGATCGACCGGCCAGGCATAGGTATCGATCTTCTGCCCTAACGGGCGAGACGGGGTCTCGCGCAAGACGATTGTCCATTCTTCGATTGATCGACGATTCGAAGGTCGCCACTCGATCCAACTTCAGCGCGAGCAACAGCTGCGGCCGCAGCCAATTGTCATTTGACATCGCGATTATTTGATTCCTATAGTTGATCTATTATGAACTAGATGTTGTTCATATAAGAAACAGGAGAGCAGCGATCTGGAGGAGCAGAGCGCTGAAGACCTGAGGAGGAGGCTCATGGGAATCCGATGGAGCCGCGTCACCCCGCATCTGGCCGTTGCGCCTGCGGCACTGTTGACGCTTGTCTTTTTCGTTGGGGCGATAGGCTGGACCGTCTATCTCTCATTCACGGCGTCCAGACGCTTTCCAGACTATGAATTGGTCGGCTGGAAGCAGTACTGGCGGCTGTTTCACGATCCGTCCTGGATTCTGTCGCTGCAGAACCTCGTCATCTTTGCTGTGGGCAGCCTGCTGTCGATCGTCACAGGCTTCATCCTTGCAGCGCTGATCGACAAGGAGGTGCATGGCGAGGGCGTCTTCCGCACCGTCTTTCTCTATCCGCTCGCCGTCTCGCTGATCGTCACCGGACTCGTCTGGCGCTGGCTCTTCAATCCAGGCCTCGGCGTAGAGAATGTGCTGCACTCGATGGGCTGGGAGAGCGCCTCCTTCAACTGGCTTGCGAGCCAGGACACCGTCATGTTCGGCGTTATTCTGGCGGCGGTCTGGCAATCGACCGGCTTCTTCATGGCGCTCATGCTCGCAGGCCTGAAGTCGATCAATACCGAGATCTGGCAGGCTGCGCGCCTCGATGGCGTGCCCTTCTGGCGGCTCTATATCGAGGTCATCATTCCCATGATGAAACTCACCTTCCTTACCTGCATCATCCTGCTCTGCATCGGCGTGGTGAAGGCCTATGACATCATCGTCGCCATGACCAATGGTGGACCGGGCGGCGCATCGGTCATGCCCGCCTATTTTGTCATCGATGCCTATTGGCAGAAGCAGAACCTCGGTTTTGCGTCCGCGGGTGCCACCGTCATGCTCTTGACGACGCTCATTCTGTTCCTGCCGCTCGTCATCATCACCGCCATCAGGCAAAGGAGGGAGGCATGACGGCGATATCAGCTGCATCGCAATCCGGCCGCGAGACCAGGGTGCGTCGGCGTCCGCTGATCCGGCCGAGCCGGGTGGTGATCTTCCTGTTCCTTTTGATGGCGGCCGCCTTCTTTGCGGTGCCGCTCTATGTCATCGTCGTCACGTCCTTCAAGACGATGGATCAGATCCGCGAGGGACAGATATTCTCCCTGCCCTCGCCCTGGACGACCGATGCCTGGTCTTATGCCTGGATGCAGGCTTGTTCGGGCATGAACTGCAACGGCGTGCGCATCGGCTTTGTCAATTCGCTCTATATTCTGACTCCCAGCCTGGTTCTGACGATCTCGTTGTCGATCATTACCGGCTACGGTCTGGCACTCTGGAACGTCAAATGGGCGAACGGCTTCCTGTTCGTGCTTTTCATCTGCGCCTTCGTGCCGTTCCAGATCATCATGTATCCGCTGATCAAGATCACCGGCGCGCTGCATATCTACGGCACGACATTCGGCATAGCCGTCATTCACAGCGTGTTATCAATGCCTTTCCTCACATTGATTTTCCGCAATTATTTCAAGGGAATGCCACCGCAGATCATTGCCGCCGCTATGATCGATTCCGGCTCCTTCTGGCGGATATTCTTCGAGATCGTCCTGCCGATGTCGGGCAATATCATGATCGTCGTGCTGATCCTGATGATAACAGGCATCTGGAACGACTTCCTGGTCGGCCTGACATTCGGTGCGCAGGACACGCAACCGATGACGGTCGTACTCAACAACATCACCGTCACGACGACAGGCGCCAAGAACTATGCGGTCGACATGGCTTCGGCACTGCTCACCGCGCTGCCGCCGCTCGTCATCTACTTCGTTCTCGGCAGGTTCTTCGTGCAGGGCATCACTGCCGGCGCCATCAAGGGATAGACGCATGCCTTCCATCGCATTCAACAATATAGTCAAGAAGTTCGGCGCGCTGACGGTCATCGAGAACCTGAACCTCAGCATTGGTGACGGCGAGTTTCTTGTGCTGCTCGGGCCCTCCGGCTGCGGCAAGACAACGCTTCTCAATCTCCTGGCTGGCCTGCTGGAGATTGACGACGGAGAAATCCTCATCGACGAGCGGGATGTCAGTTACCTCGACCCCAAGGATCGCGGCCTCGCCATGGTCTTCCAGTCCTATGCGCTCTATCCCACCAAGACCGTGCGTGGGAACATGAATTTCGGGCTTTCTTCCCGCGGCATTTCGCGGGAGGAAGCGGATAAGCGGATCGCCTGGGCAGCCAGGCTCCTGCAGATCGAGCATCTGCTCGACCGCAAGCCCTCGCAGCTTTCCGGCGGCCAGCGCCAGCGTGTGGCGATCGGCCGGGCGCTGGTCAAACAGTACGGCGTCTGCCTGTTCGACGAGCCGCTCTCCAACCTCGATGCCAAGCTGCGCAACGAGATGCGCATGGAGATCAAGAAGCTCCACAACCAGCTCAAGAATACCGTCGTCTACGTGACCCACGATCAGGTCGAGGCCATGACCATGGCCACCAAGATCGCCGTGATGAACAAGGGCGTCATCCAGCAGTTCGGCACGCCGGATGAGATCTACAATGAGCCGGCCAACCTTTTCGTTGCGGATTTCGTCGGGTCGCCGGCCATGAACCTGCTCGACTGCACCCTCAGGCGTGATGGCGGCGATCTCGTTGCCGTGGATGAGAAGGACAGCATCCGCATCAATCTCGGCGAATATAAGTGGAAGTCGAAGGCGGCCGAAGGCAAGCCTGTGAAGGTCGGCTTCCGGGCGGAGGAGCTTCTGATCGAGGAGCGCCAGGATGCGGGAAATACCGTCCGTTTCGATTGCCCGGTCGAATATTTCGAGAAATCCGGACCAGATGCTTTCGCCTTCCTGACCATGTCGGGAAAGAGCATCGCCGTGCGCATCGATGGGCGAGACGCAAATCGCTATCGCAGCCAGCCGGCTCTGCCCGTTTATCTGCCGCTGACCAAATTGAACGTCTTCGACGCTCCGACCGGCCAGCGGCTCTGATCAGATCTAAAAGGGAGGAATGACGCATGACAAAATGGAAATCGCTGAAACGACTATCACTGTTGCTTGCCGCGACCACTCTTGCTGCAAGCGCCTGGGCAGATGAAGTCGTCGTCTATCACACCTGGTCCAAACCCTCAGAGATTGCGGCGCTCACCGTTCTCAGGGAGGCGTGGGCCAAGGACGGCCACCAGTGGAAAGATCTGTCCATTGCCCATGACTCCGGGGCCAACGTAAGCCTGATGAACATGATCACGGGCGGCAATCCGCCTGCGATCTTCATGAACTCCGATCCCGGCATCTATCGGGATCTGAACAAGCAGGGTCTCGGCGTGCCGCTCACCAAGCTGTTCGACAGCATCGGCGCAACGAAGAACTTCCCGCCCTCGGTTCTCAAGAACATCACTGTCGACGGCGAGATCATGAAGGCTCCCGCAACGGTGCATATCGACGGCATGGTTTACTACAACAAGCATGTCGCTGAAGCGGCCGGCGTCGACCCGAAATCCTGGAAGTCGCTCGACGATCTCTTTGCAGCCTTCGACAAAGTCAAGGCAGCCGGCTACATCCCGATCGCCCAGGGCGGCGACCAATTCCAGAAGGCTTACCTGCTGCAGGCATTGATCGCCTCGGAAGAAGGCCCCGATATCTACAATCGCTTCTACGGCGAGAAGCCCGACCGCACCGTGATCGATACGCCGGAGATGCGGGCGGCTCTTAAGCGTTTCCGCCAGATTGCCGACCACACGGATCCGGGCTCACCCAATCGCCAATGGAACGACACGACCAATCTGGTCATCACCGGAAAGGCCCTGCTGCAGATCCATGGCGACTGGATGAAGGGCGAGTTCATGGCCGCGCAAAAGAAGCTCGGCGAGGATTTCGACTGCATCAACATTCCGGGAACCAAGGCTGTCGTCGTCACCGTCGATTCCTGGGGCTTCCTCAACACCAACAATGCCGACACCGCAAAAGCCCAGGAAGACTTTGCCAAGCTCGATGTCGATCCGAAGCTCAATGCCGATTTCGTGCTGAAGAAGGGTGCAAGCCCGGTTCGTACCGACGCCGATACGACGAACCTCGATGCCTGCAACAAGCTCGTTCTGGAAACGCTGAAAGATCCGACGAAGCAGGTTTCCAACCCCTTCAATATGGCCGACGCCGACTGGTATCGCACCATCTGGCAGGAAGCCGATAAATACTGGAGCGATCCGAAGCGCACGGATGACGAGTTCGTTCAGGCGATGCAGGACGCCTACGACCAGATTTTCTGAGATCGACAGACGAAAGAACCCGGCAGGTGACTGCCGGGTTAGCTTAAATCCTTGCCGTTAAGGCAATACAGTCCATTTAGACTGATTCAGCATGCAGCCTCTTGATTGCCTGCAGCTGAATGCAATCAGGCGCCATTTCCATGACCTCGATCTGCGTGCCATCGGGATCCTCGATCCAGGCACCGCGATTGCCATCGATACCGATTTTGGTCGGCCTTGGCTGGCTGGGCTGAATACCGACTTTTGCAAGCTCTTCGAACGTCTTGTCGATATTTTCGACGGTGAGGCAGATATGGAAGATGCCGATAGTGTCAGGGGCGGTTTCCGGCCGCCTTACGCCCTTTGGGAAAAGCTCCAGATACTGATCGTCGTTGATGCGCAGATACACGATCCACGCTTCGCCCTGATCGTTCAGCAGACGCGTCATCTCGCGAAAGCCGAGTTTCTGGTAAAATGCGAGCGACTTATCCAGGTCGTTGACGCGCAAGGCGATATGGCCGAGATGCTTGAAAAGGTCCATGGCTCAGGCCCGTCCGTTGATGCGGCGAATAGCAGCCGTCTGCATGGCGTCTGCGCCAAGCTGCATCAGTTCGATGCGGTTGCCCTCGGGATCGGCAATCCAGGCCTGGTAGTTGTTGTCGACGCCGAGCTTCTTTTCGGCCGTCAACACAACGCCACGGCTGGTGATGTCGGCGATCGCCTCGTCGATGTTTTCGACCTCGAGGCACAGATGGTTATAGCCGACATTCGCAAATGGCGGCGCGCCGTCGCCAATACCCTCCGGAAACAATTCGATGAACTGCGTGTCGGTGATCCTGAGGTAGACGATCCACAGGCGGCCGTCACGCTCGAGCCGGAACATTTCGTCGAAGCCCAGCTTGTTGACATAGAAGTCGAGCGAGCTGTCGATGTTCTTCACACTGACGGCCACATGTCCGATCGATTTCACACTTTTCATTGCATCCTCCTCCGTATTTCCGTTTCACAGCGCACGCTGGCGCAGCCACCTGCCGAACCTCCTGATCCGGCATTTCTCGGAACGTCGTGCCGAGGATAAATCGACGTGACGTTTCTTATTTGAACTGATATGAGTTCATTTAAGAATTTATCGGCATTCACGTGTCGGAGTCAATCGAAAGGAGCCGCGATTGCGTGAACTCCACGCATTGCTTATGGAAGGCTAAGCATTGCCCCGATGGGCCTGGCAGGATTTTCATGACCGACATTAGCGAAGACGCCGCGCAGAAATATCGCATCCCCGTCATCGAGCAGATGGTGGAGGTGTTTGCGCTCCTGGAGCGCACGCCGGAAGGCGCTACGATCCGCGACGTTGTGAAGGCCGTGAAGCTGTCGCGCACCACGGTCTACCGCATGCTGAACACGCTGAGCGCCTACGATTTCGTGCACCGTTCACCGGCGGGAAGCTATACGCTCGGGCGGCGCCTGCTCACTCTTGCTGCCCATGTCGCCCCGACCGTTGCGAGCTACGATCTCTTGGCGATCGCGCAGCCGCATCTGAACAAGATCTCGGAACTCCTGGGTGAGGGCAGCAAGCTGACGGTACCATCCGGCGACAATATTCTGGTTGTCGCCTCGGCCCAGGGGCATGGCCAATATGCTCTGTCGGCGACGGCCGGCCAGCGCCTGCCGTTTCATGCGGGCGCGGCCGGCAAGATCCTGCTCGCCTTTTCACTGCAGGAGGATATTGAGCGTCGCCTGACCAAGCTCGAGCGCTTCACCAGCCAGACGATTACGGACCCCAGGCAGATGCTTGATGAGCTTGCGCTGATCCGGAAGCAGAACTGGGCGCGGGACATGGGGGAGCAAATGTCCGGCGTTCACGCAATCGCAGCCCCTGTCCGGGATCATCAGGATACGGTCATTGCAGCCGTCAGCGTTCCCTTCGTCACAGGCGTCGACGAAAAGCGCATAGCGGACATCAGACAGGCGGTGATCGCAGCAGCACAATCAATCACCAACGACATCCGCTCGGCAACGCCTCACATGGCTTCGGAAGAACTGGCCGACGAGAAGCCAGCGCCAAAGCGCGCAAATCAGAAGACGGCAACAAGGCCGAAGCAGCGATAGACATCCAGCCGTCTGAACTCTCCTCTCCTCGACGGACGATGCATTCTCGCATCGCCCGGTCGGCGGGAGAGAGTTCTAAATGAAACTGCCTTCCTTCAGATGCTTTGCAATCGGATCCGGACGACCGCAGCTGCTGCGGATGGCGACCGGCCGTTTGGACTGTGCAGATCGTTCAAAGGCGGTCATCACCTCGAGGGCATGAAAAGCGAGTTCCGACGAGACGCGGTGCGGCCTGCCGGAGCGCAGTGAATCCACCATCTCGGCTGCACCAAGTCCTCTCAGGCCGAGATGACCGGGAACGCCTTCGACGTAGGGATGATCGACTGTCACCTCCTCCCAGGCCTCATCGCCTTCGGTGAAGATCTCGACCTTGCCCGTGAAGTTGTTTGGGTCCGGCGTCACCATCGAGCCCTTGGAACCATAGATCTCGATCTGGTTGTGCTTGTGCTTGATGACGTCAAAGCTCGTGGCGATCGTCACCGTCGCACCGCTATGGAACTCCATGACACCGGTCAGATGCGTCGGCGTCAGCACCTTGATCGTCTCGCCGAAACGTGGCTGCGTCTTTACGGTCCGCTCAATGCGGGTGACCTTGGCAGCGCCGAAGACTTCGCGAACCGGTCCGAGAAGGGCGATGAGATTGGTGACATAATAGGGGCCGACATCGAGCATCGGCCCGCCGCCGCGACCGTAGAAGAATGCCGGATTGGGATGCCAATGCTCGTGACCCGGCAGAAGCAGCATGGCGGTTGCGGAAATCGCCGTGCCGATGCGGCCTTCGTCGTAGAGACGCCGCGTCAACTGATGGCCGCCGCCCAGAAACGTATCGGGTGCGCAGCCGAGCCGCAGATCGCCGGCCCGGGCAAGCGCCATCAATTCCTCGGCTTCTTCCATCGAAACCCCGAGCGGCTTTTCGGAGTATACGTGTTTGCCGGCAAGCAGCGCCTTCTTGCTGATGGAATAATGCGCGGTCGGGGTGGTGAGGTTGATAATGAGGCCGATTTCGGGGTCGGCAAGCATTGAATCGAGCGACACCGACTGCACCCCGAACTGTTCGGCAAGCTTGCGCGCCGGTTCCTGGTAGAGGTCGTAGATCGATTTCACGCGAATGAAATCGAACATATGCAGCGTCGCGACATAAGTGGCGCTAATATTCCCGGCACCGACAATGCCGACTTTCATAGGGTTGTTCCCGCTCATTTTGGTTCCTCAGGCGATGATGATGTCGAGTTCGGCAGCGCAGTCGCGCAGGTAGCGGATGCCGCGCTTCATTTCGGAATCGAATTCCGGCGTGGCTTCCCGGAAATGGGTCCAGTGCGACGCGCCGGGCGCATCTTCAAGCTCCAGGGTTATCGGTCCCGAATAGCCTATTGTGCGCAGGGCCGCGAAAATCGCCTTCCAGTCGATCTTGCCGCGACCGGGGCGCCAGTGGGCATTTGTGTGCCCCTCATTGTCGGAGAAATGTGTGTTGTAGATCCGGTCTCCAAGCTGCAGCACCACGTAATGCGGCATGTCGCCCGCTGGAAAGAGATGGCTTGGATCGAAATTGAGTCCGAGATTGGGTGCGCCCGTGCGCTCGATCAATCGCAGCATTCCCTGACCCGAGCTTACCCAGCGATAGGGGTGCGGTTCGATGGCGACACGCAGCGCGGCATCCGCGGCAAGGCCGCAAGCGGCGGCGAAGCCTTCCACGACAACCTCATATTCCTCAGCCCAATCCCATTCGGGTCTGACGACGGCGGACCATTCCTGGGCAGTGGGCCGCTGCAGGATTGGCCGGATATCCGATTGGAAAGGATAAGGCGTCATGCTTGTCATGATCGGCGTGCCGATCTTTGCCGCCAGCTCGACGCCGCGTTTATAGGCATCGAGGTCCACACGGGAGACCGGCGCGCCATCGTCGCGTGAAAATGGCAGATTGTAGAAGAAGTTGGTCAGCGTTAGCCCTTCGCCGTCGGCGATCGACCTGAGCTCGCGGATCGTCTCGTCGGTGTAATAACCGAGCATGTCGACGGACCACGCCGTCAGCTCGAAACCTTTGCAGCCGGTGGCAGCCAGCCGGCGCAGAGGTGCCGCATAAGGCGGGTTCCAGTTAAACGTCCAAATTGGCGAGCCGAAAAAAAGCGCTTGAGCACCCACGCCGTCCTCCCATCATTTCACAGCATATTTTCTTGCCCTCTGGAGCGCTCCTCCGCTTCAAAAGGCAATTCGTAACGTTACGAATGCATGGCGTGGCTTATGGTGTCAACGGCATTCCGTCTGGATTTCTATTTCCCTTGCGACAACGCCAGCCGAATTCGTAACGTTACGAACGACTTGACCTGCGAAGAATTTCCGGGGGATTTTTAGCGACGGTTGAATTCGCTGCGGCGTTCGACAAAACTGGCACGGACGATCTCAATCAGGCCGGATGCAGCCTCGCCCTGCATCGACCTGTAGAGAAGATCGCTCAGGCGCTGTCCGATGAGGAAATTCGGGAAATAATAGGTACTGAGCGACGGGTTGTAGAAGTCGTGAAGCCGACTGCCCGAATAGGTCAGTATGGAAAAATCCTCGCCGACCTTTCGCCCGAGATCGGCGAGACCGGAAACGAAGCCAAGGGCCGCCTCGTCGCTTGCCACGAAGGCGCTGGTGACATCAGGGTATTTTGCAAGCGCATCCACGGCAATCTTCTTGCCGCTGTCAGGGGTGGTTGCGGTGAAGAACATCCGCTCGTCGGGAACGGTTTGGTTCCGGCGATTGAACTCAGCCGTCCAGCCCTTGATGAATTGCAGGCTGTAGGTGAACTGGCTGGAAGGCGCGACAAGCAGCGGTGCCTTGTGTCCTGCATCGAGCAAACGCGCCGCAGCCGCCGCGCCGATCTCCTCGTGGTCTATGTCGATACTTGGATGTTTGCTCAGCAGTTCAGTACGCCCGAAGGTGACGAAGGGCATGCCGACCTCCAGCAGATATTTCACCCGATCGTCCTGGGGTCTCGTATGGGTGAGAATGACGCCATCGACCGTCCCTTCCTCGACGAGATCTCGCACCGTTGTCAGCGGATCGTCTGCCTGAAACTGTGGGACAACGGTCGTGCGGTAGCCCAGGCGTTTCATCGCGCCGCAAAAACCTTCGATCAACGAAGCGACGACGATATTCATCTCGCCCTCCCGCTGGAACGGCATGATGACACCGACAGCATGTGTCTTGCCCGTTTTCAGGTTTATGCCGCCGAGGTTCGGTCGATAACCGAGATCGGATGCGGCTTTCTTGACGAGGTCAATCGTCTCCCGGTTGACCTCGGGCCCGTCCTTCAAAGCGCGGCTGACAGTCGTGACGGAGAGGCCCACCGATTTCGCCACGGTACGCAGGGTCACCCGCTGCGCAGCCCGGCGGGACGCCGCCAATTTTGCCTGATCCGCCACGCATTTCCTCCAATTTACAGCCGATATCCTTGCGGAAGCATGGCAATCTCTAGCCTATCATGGGAGGTTCGTCCAAAGGGGGCGACCGAATCCGAGGCCGGCATCAGCGAATCTTCGATGCCATCGATCGCCTGACAACAATAGCTTCGGCTGGCCATGCGGCCGTCGTTCGCATAATAAGCAGATAACTATTTAGTTATTTCCCAACCTCCGAGGTATTCATCATGAAATTCTACAGGCTTCCGCAAACCGACCTCGACGTGTCGAGCATCATCCTTGGAATGATGCGGATCCCAAACATGAGCAACGGCGAAATTCAGCAGCTCGTTGGGGCGGCCCGGGACGCCGGCGTGACGTTTTTCGATCATGCTGACATCTATGGAGGCACGCCGCATCGCTGCGAGGCTCGCTTTGGCGAGGCAATTTCACTTGATGCGGCCGAACGGGAAAAGCTTGTCATCCAGAGCAAGGTCGGCATCCGCAAGGGATTTTTCGATTTCTCCGCCGAGCATATATTGGCCTCCGTGGATCAGTCGCTCGCGGCGCTGAAGACCGATTATCTGGATGTGCTTCTGCTGCATCGTCCCGATACGCTCGTCGAGCCCGAGGAAGTTGCCACAGCCTTCGACACGCTCAAATCTTCGGGCAAGGTCCGCCATTTCGGCGTTTCCAACCACACGCCTGGCCAGGTCGACCTTCTTAAAACTGCGGTGACGCAGCCACTCATCGTCAACCAGGTACAGCTCAGCATCACGCACGCGCCATTGATCGCATCAGGCGTCGCAGCCAACATGGCCGGCCTTGACCAGTCAGTCGATCGCGACAACGGTCTCCTCGACTATTCCCGCATCAATGGCATGATGCTGCAGGCGTGGTCGCCATTCCAGAAGGGCTTTTTCGACGGCGTATTCCTCGGCGACCGCGAAGACTTTGCCGATCTGAACGATGTCATCGACGAACTCGCCAAGGCTTGCGGCGTCACCCCGACAGGTATTGCCGTTGCCTGGATCACCCGCCATCCGGCAAAAATCCAGGTCGTCCTTGGCACCACGAAACCGGAACGTGTCGTCGAAGCCGCAGCCGGCTCTTCTGTCTCGCTCACCCGCCAGGAATGGTATCGGCTGTTTACGGCCGCAGGACACACTTTGCCCTGACCTGCCTCGAAGATGCTGCCGTCCGTCAATCGGACGGCAGCTACGAACGCAGGCTTTGTTGGGGGAGTTCGTCCACCAATTCGTAGCCATTGCGCAGCGCCGGCGCGCCCGTCATGATGCATGATCTTCGGCATGAACGGACGGCCATGCACATCTTTCTCGTTCGACACGGCGAATCTCTTGGCAACATCAGTGAGAGCGCCTACCGGCAGTTCGGCGATCATAATGTTCCGCTGACGGAATGGGGTTATCGGCAGGCGCTGGCAGCGGGGCGCAGGATCGCTGACTGTCTGGCTACGCTGCCCGTTGCTGCGCGGAAGGCAACCATCTGGCATTCGCCATATCTGCGGACGCGCCAGACGAAGGACGCAATCATTGAGGCCTCGCCTGCTAGCGCCATCGGCGGTGTGCATGAGGACTACCTGCTGCGGGAACAGGATTTCGGCTTGTTCACCGAGATTTATGACCGGGCCGAGCAGCGGCGCAAGTTTCCAGAAGAATTTGAGAAATGGGCGCGGCTGCGCAACAACAGCGGCAAATTCTACGCCCGTCCGCCGGATGGCGAGAGCCGGGCGGACGTTGCCCAGCGGGTGCGGCTGTTTCTGCAAACTGTTATGCATGACATCGGAAGCGGCAACGACACCGTGATCATCGTCGGCCACGGTGTCACCAATCGTGCCTTCGAGATGAATTTTCTGCATCACAGCGTCGAATGGTTCGAGCGCTCCGATAATCCGGGCAATGCCGATGTGACACTGATCGAAGGCAGTCATGCGGAAGGCTATCGCTCCACGCTTCTGCACAAGGCCGGCGACCGCGATCCATCCGCGGCGACGGAAATGCGCGGCGCCTATGGTTCGGAGCTGACGATTGCGCCGAAGACCCGCATTTGATCTCCGTAAGCTGCGAGATTTGACCTTCACGATGAGAATAAGCGTCCATCCGGCCCGGACTATTTCAATGCGGCATCACCGCGTTTACGCGACAAGTATCGGCTTGTTGTATCCTTGGCAGCGCGCTAACGTATACAAAATCAAACGAGCCTCTGAAATCACATGTCCTCCAATTCCGATCGGGTAGATACAGCCCATCGCACCCTTCGTCAGGCCATCATCGAGCAGGCGCTGAAAGCAGGCACCAAGCTTCCTGAAGACGAGATCGGTCGGCATTTTTCGATGAGCCGCACGCTGGTGCGCACCGTGCTGGCCAAGCTGCAAGCCCAGGGACTGGTCGACACCTACCACAAGCGCACTGCCACTGTGGCCCAGCCGAGCCTCGATGAGGCCCGCGACGCCTTCGCCGTCCGACGCGCGCTCGAGCGGGAGGTGATGAAGGCGGTTATAAAGCGCTGGAACCCTGCAATCGAAAAGCTGCTGCGAGAGCATGTGCAGGAAGAGGAAGCCGCTCACGCCAGAGGAGATGTGCGGCTTTCGACCCGTCTTGCGGGCGAATTCCATCTGAAGCTTGCCGAGTTGTCAGGGAATGCCCTGCTCGAGCGCTACCTCTCCGAGCTCGTCTCCCGCTGCTCGCTGATCCTTGCCATGTACAGCCGGCCGCATTCCAGCGAATGCGCTATCAGTGAACATTCCGGTCTCATCGGCGCATTGAAGAAGGGCGACCTGCCCGCAGCGGAACAGCTGATGGACGAACATCTGTCGTCCGTCGAAAGCCGCGCCTTGATCGAGGACGATCTTGCCGTGGAGGCTGACATCGGTTCGATCCTCTCGCGATTTTCCAACCGCGCAGCCGGCTGAGCTGCCGACTTTTCAATCACGTATACAATATTATGATCATTATGTAGACGCGATCTGGTTGCCTATCTTCCAGATCAGTAGCTGCACTTTGCAGTGAGTATGGCCTCGTCGTCATTTTTCTTGCAATGAATTCCTATGCTTAGTCCTTTGTGATTTCGGCGTCGCCGCTTGCGATACGTCTTGGCATCCATATTGCATACTTGATTTTCAAGATCATGTAGCCTGGATTTTGCTCATGCCGCATACTGCGTCATCATCATCGGAATACCGTCTGGAGCTCCGAGGCATTGGTAAAACCTATCCGGGCGTCATTGCCAATGATGGGATCGATCTCCGCGTCAATCCTGGTGAGATCCACGCGATCGTTGGTGAGAATGGTGCCGGCAAGTCGACGCTTATGAAGATCATCTATGGGATGGTCCATGCCGACTCCGGCGACATGCTGTGGGATGGGCGGGAGGTGAGCATCACCTCACCTGCCGACGCGCAGAGACTCGGCATCGGGATGGTGTTCCAGCATTTTGCGCTCTTCGATACGCTGACGGTCGCAGAAAACATCGCTCTCGCTCTGCCGGGCAAACAGAATATTGAAATACTGTCCGGGAGGATTGCCGATGTCGCGACCCACTACGGCCTCCCGGTCGAGCCTGGCAGGCATATCTACACCATGTCCGTCGGCGAGCGACAGCGCGTCGAGATCATCCGCGCGTTGCTGCAGAATCCGCGCCTTCTGATCCTCGACGAACCCACCTCCGTCCTGACACCGCAAGCGGTCGAGAAGCTCTTCATAACGCTCCGGCAGATCGCGGAAGAGGGCTGCAGCATCCTCTACATCAGCCATAAGCTGAATGAGATCAGGGATCTTTGCCATAAAGCGACGATCCTGCGAGGCGGCCGCGTCACCGGTGTGTGCGATCCATCGCTGGAAAGCCCGGCCTCGATGGCCCGCCTTATGATCGGCACGGACCTTGCCGAATATCGCCAGCGCACGCGGAGCGTTGCCGGTGCCGTCAGGCTTGCCGTAAACGGTCTTGATCTGCCGACTGCCGATCCATTCGGCACGATACTATCCAGTATTACGCTTTCGGTGCGGGGTGGAGAGATCCTCGGGATTGCCGGGGTCTCCGGTAATGGCCAACAGGAATTGCTGGCCGCACTCTCCGGCGAAACCCGTCTTGCAAGAAGGGACGCCATTATCATCGACGGCGCTCCGGCGGGACATCTCGATCCGGCCGGACGGCGCAAACTCGGCCTTTGCTCGGTCCCCGAGGATCGGCTGCGGCAGGGATCTGTTCCCTCATTGCCGCTGTCGGAGAATGTGCTGCTCACCGCCAATAGCGGCGGCGCCGTCGAGGCCGGCCTTATCCGTTTCGACCGCATCCTCGACTTTGCCGAACGCTGCATCAGGGCCTTTGACGTCCGCTGCCCTGGACCGGCAGCGCCTGCCGGCAGTCTTTCGGGCGGCAACCTGCAGAAATTCATCATCGGACGCGAAATCCTCCAGGAGCCAGGCGTGCTCATCGTCTCGCAGCCGACCTGGGGCGTCGATGTCGGTGCAGCGCTCGTCATCCGCCAGGCGTTGCTCGATTTGCGTGAGCGTGGCGCCGCAATCGTCGTCATCTCGGAAGAGCTGGATGAGCTCTTCGACATTGCCGATCACATCGCCGTCATCGCCGGAGGCCGACTGACAGAGGCAACGGCGATCGCAGACGCCAATCGCAACGATATAGGCCTCGCCATGTCCGGCAGCAGGATGGAAAAGGAGATGGCCGATGCGCTTTGAGCGACGCCCTAAGCCCTCCACGCTGATGATTTTCCTGTCGCCGGTGATCTCGCTTGTTCTGACCGCAGGTGTCGCGATGGTCATCTTTGCCTCGGCCGGCCTCGAACCGCTTGGCGCGCTCGTCACCTTTCTGACGGCGCCGCTCGCCGATCTCTATGGTGTCGGCGAATTGCTGATCAAGGCGGCCCCCCTGGTGCTGATCGGCATCGGTCTTGCGATCGGTTTCCGTGCCGGCATCTGGAATGTCGGCGCCGAGGGACAGCTGACCGCAGGCGTCATCTTCGGCGGCTATGTTGCCCTGCATTTCGGCCCGGATGGTGGCCTCTCGGTGCTGCCGGCGATGGTCGTTTCCGGAGCAATCGGCGGCATGATCTGGGCGGCCATCCCCGCGTTTCTGCGTGTTCGCTTCAATGCGTCTGAGATCCTTACCAGCCTCATGTTGAACTATGTCGCCGGGCTCTGGCTGACCTGGCTGATCTTCGGCCCCTGGCGCGACCCGGCCGGTTTCAATTTCCCGCAGTCCGAGCCGTTAGCGCCGGCTGCCCTCTTTCCGATTCTCGTTGAAGGCACGCGCATGAATGCCAGCATCATCCTCGCGCTGATCGCCGTTGTCACGGGATGGATCTTCATGAAGCGCAGCTTCATCGGTTTCCAGCTGAAGGTCACCGGCCTGTCTGCGGGGGCAGCGCGTTACGCCGGCTTCAGCGTGACGCGCGCGGTCTGGATCGGCATGCTGGTCAGCGGCGCAGTTGCCGGCATGGCGGGTGTCGGCGAGATTGCCGGGCCTTTGGCGCAGATCTTTCCCAATGCCTCACCCGGCTACGGCTATGCGGCGATCATCGTCGCCTATCTCGGCCGATTGAACCCGCTCGGCATCCTCTTGTCGGGACTGTTGATGGCGCTGCTCTATCTCGCTGGCGATCTCGCCCAGATGTCGCTGGGCATGCCCTCCTCCATCACCGGCCTGTTGCAGAGCACACTGCTCTTCTTCCTGCTGACGGCCGATGTCCTCGTCCACCACCGTATCCGCTTCAAGACATCCGGCAGAAAGGGCGTCACGGCATGATGAGCCAGATTCTTCCCATTCTGATTGCCACACTGATCGCCGGCACGCCGCTCGTCTATGCAGCCCTTGGAGAGCTGGTCACCGAGCGCTCCGGTGTGCTCAACATGGGCGTCGAGGGCATGATGGTGGTCGGCGCGGTCATCGCCTTCATCACCATGCAGACGACGGGTGAGCTCTGGCTCGCCGTGATGACAGCGATGCTTGCCGCCATGGTTTTGGCGTTGATGTTTTCGGTGCTGGTCGTCAGCTTTCGCGCCCATCAGGTGGCGGTCGGCCTGGCGATGACCATTTTCGGAACCAGCTTCGGCTCTTTCATCGGCAAGAGCTATGTCGGCATGGCGATTGTCATGGAGCCGTCGACGCTTTCCGTACTCGCCTCCAAAATCCCATTACTTGGCATCGTCCTCGGACAGTTGCACCCGCTGGTCTGGCTTTCCTGGGCACTGTTTGCCGGCGTCTGGTTCTTTCTCTATCGCACCCGGTACGGCCTCATCGTCCGGGCAGTGGGCGAGGCGCCCTCCTCGGCCCATGCCATCGGCTATCCGGTAGTGCTGATCCGCTATCTCTGCACACTGTTCGGCGGCGCGATGGCCGGGGTCGGAGGCGCCTATATCTCGATCGTCTATACGTCGCTCTGGACAGAGGGGCTGATTGCCGGGCGCGGCTGGATCGCAGTCGCGCTGGTGGTCTTCGCCACATGGCGCCCAGGCCGATGCTTTCTCGGCGCCTATCTTTTCGGCGGCGCGACCATCGCGCAACTCTTTGCACAGAGCGCCGGCATCGGCCTGCCCTCGGAACTGATGTCCGCCCTGCCCTACCTCGTCACGATCCTCGTGCTGGTGCTGATCTCACGCAACGCGACGCTGATGCGTCTCAACGTCCCCGCTTCCCTTGGACAGCCCTTCGTCGCCGGAGGCTGAACCTCGATGCCGCATACAAATACAACAAGAGAGGAACTGAAAATGAAATTCCAATCCAGACGCGATTTCCTGAAGACTGCAGCAGCCGGATCTCTGATCGCAGCAACCGGTGTCCGCCCGCTTCTCGCCGCCGATGAAGTGCTGAAAGTCGGTGTCATTCACATGGGTCCGATTTCCGACACCGGCTGGGAATATTTCCAGGCCAATGCCTGGCGTGCCCTGGAAAGTGCCTTCCCGGGCAAGGTGAAGGTCACCGCCCTCGAGAATGTCGCCCAGATCCAGGACTGCGAGCGGCTGTTCCGCCAGCTGTCGGCCCAGGGCCATAAGCTGATCTTCGGTACCACCTTCTCGCAATATGCCTCGCTGAAGAAGCTCGCGCCGACGATGCCGAACTCGCATTTCGAATGCTGCGCCGGCATTGCCGCCGGCACCAATCTCGGCGTCTTCGAAGCCCGCGAATATGAAGGCGCCTATGTGACCGGCATTGCCGCCGGCCGTATGACGAAGTCCAATGTACTCGGCTGGGTCGGCGCTTTCCCCGTGCCGCAGGTCATTTACAGCATCAATGCCTTCCTTCTCGGGGCACGCAGCGTCAATCCCGATGTCGTCGTCAAGGTCGTCTGGGCCAATGCCTGGGTCGATCCGGCCAAGGAAAAGGATGCTGTCGCCGCCCTCGTGGCTCAAGGCGCCGACGTTCTCTCGGGTAGCCCCAACACGCCGGTTCAGGGCCTTGCCGCCGAGGAGAAGGGCGTCTGGTCAATCGGCAATACCGGCGATTTCTCTCGCTACGTGAAGAAGAAACAGCTTGTCTCCTACGAACTCGACTGGAGCTCGGCCCATATCAGTGCTGCCAAGGCTGTCATGGAGGGCAACTGGAAGCCGGAAAGCACCTGGCTTGGGCTTGGCGAAGGCGGCTACGTCAAGATGACGACGAGCAGCCCCGAACTGCCTGAATCCGTCGCCAAGGAAATGAAGGTGGCCGAGGATGCCATCGTTGCCGGCAAGCTGAAAGTCTTTGCGGGCGAGATCAAAGACCAGAGCGGCAAGGTGAAGGTCGCCGCCGGTCAGGAACTCTCCGAGAATGACATCAAGGGCATGACATGGCTGATCGACGGCGTGCAGGGTACGCTGCCGCAGAACTGATCATCCATTGCCAAAAAGTGGCCGGCCACCGCACAAACGGGGGCCGGACCAGAATTGACGGGAAAGGAAACACAAGTGAGCGCAACGCAAACAGTCTTCACCAACGCAAAGCTTGCCGACAGTACGCTGAAAGATATCGTGGTGCAGGACGGCCGGATCACGGCGATAGGAGAGACTGGCTCCAGCCAGGGGGGCGTGAAAGATGTCGTCGATATCGGCGGAGCCCTTATCGTGCCAAGCTTCGTCGAGGGTCATATCCATCTCGATACCAGCTTCTACGGTGACAGGTGGATCCCGCATAAGCCATGCGTCAATGGCTTCGACGTGCATGAACGCGTCGCTTTTCAGGCTGAGAACATGGCAGCCGCAGCGCCCATGGATGAGCGCGCCCGCAATCAGCTCGACCTCTGCATTTCGAACGGGGCATTGCAGATGCGCAGCCACGTGATGGTCGATGGATCGGTCGGCCTGAAGTCGCTCGAAACCATCCTGAGGGTGCGTGAGGGATATGCCGGCATCATCGACATCCAGCTCGTTGCCTTCCCGCAAAGCGGTATCCTGAAGAGCCCGGGCACGCCGGAACTGATGGACGAGGCAATCGCGATGGGTGCCGATCTTGTCGGCGGTCTCGATCCGCTGTCCTTCGACCGCGACATCAAGGGCCATCTCGACGTCGTCTTCGGTATCGCGGAAAGGCGCGGCGTCGATGTCGATATCCATCTTCATGACGCAGGCACGCTCGGGGCCATGACGATCGAGGAGATCTGCGCTCGCACGACTGCACTTGGCATGCAGGGCCATGTCGCGGTCAGCCATGCCTATGGTCTCGGCGATCTCGCACCGGAGGCAGCAAAGAAGATTGCCGCCCTGATCGCTCGGAGCGGCGTCTCGATCATGACCAACGCGCCCGGCAATCACAATTTCCCGCCGGTCGCGCTGTTGCGGGCCGCCGGCGTCAATGTTTTCAGCGGCAGCGACAATATCCGCGATTCCTGGTGGCCCTTTGGGGACGGCGACATGCTGCGCCGGGCAGAGATCATCGCCTACCGCTCCGGTTTTTATACCGATACGGAGCTCAGCGCTGCTTTCGATGTCGTGACGGCAGGCGGTGCCAAGGCGTTGCGACTGGAAGGCTACGGCATTGCTGTCGGCGCAAAGGCCGATTTCGTCACGCTCGCGGCGGAACACGTGCCGGAGGCCGTTGTCGCCATTCCGAAGCCGCGTCGCGTCTTCAAGGAAGGCCGCCTGGTGGCAGAAAACGGCGCGGTGATCCGCTGATGTCGTCTCCCGGCAAGCAAGGTGCGGAGCCCGGCACATCGTCCGGCGCCATGATCGTGACGCCGCACTGGCTTGCAAGCGAAGCCGGCGCCAAAGTCCTGAGGCGCGGCGGCAATGCCATTGAGGCGCTGGTCGCCGCCGGCGCTGCGCTTGCGGTCGCCTACCCGCATTTCTGCGGGCTTGGCGGTGATGCGGTCTGGATGGTGTCCGATGAGGCGGGCAAGGCGCAGACATTCCTCGGCATCGGTCAGGCGGCAAGCATCATTCCGGATGGAGATATCCCGCTGCGGGGCGCCGGCTCCACGTTGACGACGGCCTGCCTCGTCGATAGCTGGCAGACGGTGCTTGCCTATTCCGCCACCGAATGGTCGGGTTCGGAGAGCTTGTCGGGCCTTTTGGACGATGCGATCGCCCTTGCGGAAGACGGATTCGAGGTCAGCCGGTCACAGGCGTTCTGGTATGATTTCCGCCGTGGCGAGTTGGAGAGGTGGCCAGGATTCACGGGTCTTTTCCAGGCGTCAGGCATCCAGCGCCAGCCAGCGCTTGGCAAGACCTTTCAGGCGATCGCCCGCCACGGCAGCCGCGAATTCTATGAGGGTGCGCTCGCTCGGCGGATTGCAACGGGGCTCGCCGAAGCCGGCTCACCGCTTTCAGCAGCCGATCTCGCCGCAACACGAACGGAGATGGCGGCTCCGATCAAGCAGAACTATCGCGATACCGTCCTGCTTGCCCCGCCTCCGCCAACCCAGGGCATAACCACGCTCGGGATCATGGGTGTGCTCGACCATCTGCCGATGGCGGATTTTCCGCCGGATAGCGCAAGCTTCTATCATAGGCTTGTCGAGGCGGTGAAGCAGGCCTTTCTCGACCGGCATAGCATCGCCGATCCCCGATATTCGGACGATGTTTCGTCAAAGCTGCTTGAGCCCGGGCGCCTCGCGACCAAGGCAGCGGCAATCGATCCCGGCCGCGCGCTGCCCTGGCCAGAGCCCTATCGACACGGTGACACGGCCCTGCTCGCCGCTGTCGACGACCGGGGACGCTGTGCTTCGCTGTTACAGAGCCTCTATTTCGATTGGGGAAGTGGCGTTGTCGTCGGCGATACCGGTATCCTTTGGCAAAACAGGGGTGCAGCCTTCAGCGTTGACTGTGCCAGCGCCAATGTCATCCGTCCCGGCAAGCGTCCGTTCTACACGCTCAATCCCGGCCTGGCGCTCAGGGACGGCCGTCCTCACCTCGTCTATGGGACGCAAGGGGCAGATGGACAGCCGCAGACCTTGTCGCTGCTCCTCAGCCTGCTGATCGACCACGGCCTCGATCCATCCGAGGCGCTCTCCCGCCCACGCTTCCTGCTCGGCCGCACCTTCTCCGACAGTCGGGACAGCCTGAAGATCGAGGAGAATGCCGGCCCCGAAACGGTCGCCGCACTTGCCGCCATGGGCCATGAGATTTCGACGATCAACAGTTTCAGCCCGCTGGGCGGCCAAGCCGGCATAATCCGCATCACGCAAGACGGGGCAATCGACGGTGCTCACGACCCACGCAGCGACGGGGGAGCAATTTCGCTGTGACGTCTGTCTCATTGTTTGATCTCATTATCCGCAATGTCCGCATCGAGGAAAATGGTGCTCTCGTCGACATCGCCGTGCGCGAGGACCGGATCGCTGACATCGGATCCGGCATGCGTTGCGAGGCGATCGAAAGCGTCGATGGCGAGGGCGCCTTCGCCTTCGGCGGGTTTGTCGATACGCATATCCATCTGGACAAGGCCTGTATTCTCGACCGCTGCACGATTTGCGAAGGTACGCTTGCCGAGGCCGTGCGGGAGACGGCCAGGGCCAAGGCGAGCTTCAAGCAAGACGATGTCTATGCCCGCGCGGCCCGCGTCGTCGAGAAGGCAATTTCGCACGGCACCACGCGTATGCGCACCTTCGTCGAGATCGACACTCGCGCCGGCCTCCGTTCCTTCGAAGCAATCAAACGTATCCGTGAAGACTACGCCTTCGCGCTCGATATCGAGATCTGTGCCTTTGCCCAGGACGGGCTGACGAACGAGCCCGTGACATCAGACATGCTCGATCACGCGCTCTCCAACGGCGCAGATCTGGTCGGCGGTTGTCCCTATACGGATCCGGATCCCAACAGGCACATCGAGATGGTCTTTGCACTGGCGCTCAAGCATGACGTGCCAATCGACTTCCATCTCGATTTCAGCCTCGATCCCGAGCGGACCGATTTGCCGGCGGTGATCGACGCCACACTCCGTCACGGCTGGCAAGGTCGCGTTGCGATCGGCCACGTCACCAACCTCTCGGCCATGTCACAGGCGGAGATCGTCTCCATTGCAGATAGGCTGGCTCAGGCCGGCATTGCGCTTTCCGTTCTGCCGTCCACCGATCTGTTTCTGAACGGGCGCGGTCACGACCGGCTGGTTCCGCGCGGAGTCGCGCCCGCTCACCTGCTGGCAAGCCGCGGCGTCGTGACCTCCATTGCGACCAACAACGTGCTCAATCCCTTCACTCCTTATGGTGACGCTTCGTTGATCCGCATGGCCAATCTCTATGCCAACGTCGCCCAGCTCTCGCGAGACGAGGATATGGCGCTGGTCTTCAACATGGTGACAGAGGCGGCGGCACGTCAATTCGGCAGCGTCAGACGATTAGAGGCAGGCGCCGAAGCCACGATCGTACTGCTCGACAGCCCCGGCCCACATACCGCAGTGCGCGAGATCGCCCGCGTCGTTGCCGGTTGGAAGAGTGGACGCAAGAGCTTCGACAACGGCAGACCTCGGCTTCATAAACCGGGCTGAAGGCGCGCCCGCTCGAAACGTCAGAGCAAGAATCAGCCGCACAGCCGCTGTTCGAGGCTGGCGATCTCCGCCTCGCCAAGGCCGATCCGCGCGAAATAGGTGCCGGCACCGCCGTAATGCCCGGCAAGGTATCCGAGTGTCCGGGCCATGCTCTGCGGCGCCGAGGCGAGGATCAGGTCCGCTAGATCTGACGGCACGCCGCGTGCGATGGCCCGGGCCCGGAACTCCGCGAGCACGGGAGCAAATATCGAGCCCGTAAGCGCATAATCTTCGATGATCGTCGCTTCATCGACACCGGCATGGGCCAACATCAAAGCGGCAATGATGCCGGTGCGGTCCTTGCCGGCCGTACAATGAAAGAGCACGATCCCATCAGGTGCCCGTGCGATCGTCGTCAGCACCTTGGCGATCGCCAGCTGGCAATTGTCGAGCGCGTGACAATAGCGGTCGCCCATGTCGAAATCGATCGATTGCGCCGCCATCATTTCGACCGGCGCTAGCGCCGAGAACAGCGAAACATTTTCGTAGCGAACGCGCGCATCGTTCATGAATGGATTGGCCTCTCTTTCGCGTTCCTGCGGATTGCGCAAGTCGATGACCGTCGTAACTCCGTGGGCGATCAGCGCCTCGATGTCGGCTTCGCTCAGCATATGCAGAGCGTCGCCGCGCATGAGCGAGCGCCAGCGCGTCTGTCTCCCATCGCCGACCGGATAGCCGCCAAGGTCGCGCACGTTACGAGCGCCATCGAGCACAATCAGTCTCTCATAATTTTCCATTGTCAGCGGATTCCGGATTTCATAAAGGATTCAATAACGTGGCGCTGGAGAATAAGATATAGGATCAGGATCGGCAGGCTGGCGAGTGCTGCTGCAGCCATCAATGGTCCCCAGAGATTGCCCTCCTGGGTCATGAACATCTGCAATCCGATCTGCACGACCGAGTTCTCGGGCTTGCGCGATAGCAGCAGCGGCCAGAAATATTCGTTCCAAGCGGAAATGAAGGCGATGATCGACAGCGAGGCGATGGGCGCGCCCATATTCGGCGTGACGATCTGCCAGAGGATACGGAAGCTCCGCGCCCCATCCATGCGAGCCGCCTCGAGCACCTCGATCGGGAAAGCCCGCATGGCGTGATAGAGAAGCAGGATCGCAAAGGCGTGGGACGCATTGGGCACGACAAGACCCGTCAATGTGTCGAGTAGCCCAAGCCTTGAAGCGAGCACATAGTTCGGAATCATCGTGACCTGGAACGGCACCAGCCATGAAAGTGCAATCAGCCCATGAACGACTGACGAAAACCGCATGCGCCAGCGCACCAATGCATAAGCAGCAAACATGCCGGTCACAACCTGCAGAAACGCGGTCGCGACAGAAACGACCGTCGTGTTGAACAGCATCTGCAGCATCGGCACGCGTGTCAGAACGAAGATGTAGTTCTCCAAGGTCGGATGCGATGGCCAGAGCACGGTCGAGAAAATCTCGTTATCGGGCCGCAGCGAGGTCACGATCATCCAGTAGACCGGAAAGATCGAAACGAGGGAAAGCAGCACCATGACTGCGTGCACGACGAACTTGCGTGCGAACCCGCGTGATGTCACGGGTCGGCTAGGCCGGTGATCGTCGAGGGCATCAGTTGTCATAGAAGGCGAACCTCTTCGTCAGCCACATGCAGAGCGCTGCGAGCACTGCAAATCCGGCAAAGGCGATCATGCCGGCAGCCGAACTCCAGCCTGCCGAAAGCGTCTGGAAACCGTATTCCCAGAGAAGGTAGAAAATATTGGTCGTGGATTTCAGCGGCCCGCCATTCGTCAGCACGTTGATATAGGCAAAGCTCCATTGCGCACCGAACAGCACCGTCATCATCGACAACAGCAGGATGGTCGGCGAGAGCAGCGGTAGCCTTATGTCGCAGATGATGCGCCAGCGGCTGGCCCCATCGATGCGCGCGGCCTCGATATAGGATGGATTGAGACCGGCATTGGCTGCGGAAAAGAGCAGGGTTGAAAAACCGATCAGCTTCCAGCCGGTGATCCAGGTGAGCGTCGGCAGCGCGTAGGCGGGATCGGTCAGGAAGCCGATGCGGCCGAGGCCCAAACCCTCGAGAGTCAAGGTTATAAGCCCCTGATCTTCGTTCAACAGCCAGCGCCACAGGATGGCGGCGACGACAGGAGCGATGATCATTGGCACGAAAATCAGCGCCCGGTAGATCGTCCGGGCGCGGCCGCCGAGATCCTGCGTCCAGATCGCCACGAAAAGTGGAATGATCACCGACATCGGAAACAGGCCGATCGTATAGTAGAGCGTGTTCCAGAGAGCGTTGCGCATTTCCGGCAGCGCCAGTAACCGCTGGTAATTGGTCAGCCCGACAAAGCGCTGCGGCGACGTCGGCAGCATGTTCCACTGGTAGAAAGACAGGCGGAACGCCTCGGCAAGCGGTATGTATGTCCAGACCATCAGCAGGACGAGCGCAGGTGCCAGATAAAGCAAAGGCGAAATGCTGAAGCGTTCGCGGCTGATATCCGATCGCGTCGAAGCCGTCTTCGCTGCGGCGGGGCCGGCAACCTCTGCCTGGATATCTGTCATTGCGAAAGCTCCGATCGATTTCGATGAGGGGTAGCCCTCGCGGCCGCCCCTCACCTTCCTCGTGAAAACCAGGGCGGCTTACGGCATCAGATCCTGGCCCTGCTCCTGCGCGGCCTTCAAGGCTTCCACCGGATCACCGCTGCCGAAGACGGCCTCGCGAACGCTGTCCATCATCATCTTTTCGACCTGGCGGTAATTTGGGCCGGGAAAGGCAATGTTTGCGGTCAAGTGGTCGAGCTGCTTGAGATTGGCCCGGAACATCGGGTTTTCCTTGACCCAGGGGCCGAGGTAGTTCGGATCGTCGACGATATCGAGGCGCAGCGGCAGGTAGCCGATCTTGCTGGTGATGATCGTGTAGGCTTCCTTGCTCGTCAGGTACTTGAGGAGCTCGTAGGAGGCGCGCTGCTTTTCGGGATCCTTGCTGAAGACGAAGAGCGCGCTGCCGGAATTGGTCGGCGCCGTCGGCTTGTCGCCAAAGGAGGGCATCGGTGCCAGACGCAGGTCGAACTTGCCCGCCGCCGACTTCTTGACGCTGGAAAGCAATGCGCTCGTATAGAGGAACATGCCCATATTGCCGGCAGCAAACGTGTCGGATGCACTGGCCGGATCGATCTTGGCATGCGCGCCGCTGTCGACCATGTTGCGCAACATCTTCACGGCATCCGCCGCGTCCTTGTCGGCAAAGGTCAGCTTGTTGCCATCGCGCACCTTGCCGCCGTTCGACATGACGATCGACTGATAGACGAAGGTGCCGTCGGTCGGACCATAGGCACCCGGAAAGAAGCCGTTCTTGCCGGTCTTTTCCTTGATGGCCTTGCCGTCAGCATTGACTTCGTCCCAGGTCCTGGGCGGCTTGTCCGGATCGAGGCCAGCCTGCTTGAAGAGGTCGGCATTGTAGAAAAGGATTGGCGTCGAAAACGTGTAGGCAAGGCCATAGGTCTTGCCATCGACCTTGCCCAGTTCGAGTCCCTGCGGGATCATGCCGGCGAACTGATCCTGCAGCTCGGTCGCATCGACCATGTCTTCAAGGGCATTGGCGCCGAGATCGCTGGCAATATAGATCAGGTCGCGGAATACCAACTGCGCCACGTCCGGCTGCTTGCCGGCGACGATGTCGGCCTGCACGCGCGACATGATCTCGTTGGACGGTACAGCGACGGTCTCGACCTTGATGTTCGAAAATTTCTTTTCGAAACCGGCAATCAGTTCCTTGGTCGCTTCAGCACCGGCGCTCGCCGAGGCGAGATTGTAGTTGTAGAAGCTGATCGTCACCGGCTTGTCGACAGATGCGGGCATTTGAGCAAATGCGCCCGATGGCAAGAGCGAAACGGCGGCGATCGCTGCGGTGAATTTCAACGTGGTCCTGCGCAACATGGATGCCTCCTGACGTTTATTCGGCGGCGACGGGAACGGCCCGCGCCATCAGCATTTCGAGCGGATAGGTGTTGAGTTCGGCGCGGTCGGACGGCAGTGGCACGAAGGCCATTGTGAGTCCGGACGGACGGATCGTGCCGATGCCGAAGGAGGCGCCCCGCACCATGCGCAAAATATCCGTGCGCAGAATGTCGGTCGCCGCATGCTGGCCGGTGCCGACGACCACGGGGATGCCGTGCCAGACCGAAACACGGTCGTGATGGATGTGTCCGCTGAGGATGCCGATGATGTTGCGGCCCATGAGCAGCGTGCGGAAGCGCTCAGACTGCGGAAAATGAATGGTACGCCAGTGAGTTGCGTCAGGTTCTTCACCCAGAGCCGGCGGATGATGAACGACGATCAGCTTCGGCAGGTCGGGATGTGTGTCCAGCGTCGAGGCCAGCCAGTCGAACTGCTCCAGATCGATCGTGCCGCCGATCAGCCCCGGCGTGGAGGAATCGATCGTGACGATGTGAATGCCGTCGACGACGACATCGTGATCGTAAGGAGCGTCCGGATCTTCAGTTGCAATGCCCATGCCCTCGTAGAAGCCGGCGCGGGTATCGTGATTGCCGAGCGCATAGATAACCGGCACGTCGATCCGTGCATCCATGATCTCCTTCAGCCGGCGGAAACTGTCCGCATCGCCGCGGTTGGTGAGGTCGCCGCTGGCGACCACGAATTGCGGCCTAGGCGTCACCGTTGCGACCAGATCGAGCACTTGGCTCAGCGTCTCAGTCGTATCGCTATAAAGATGATCGTCATCGGCGGTGCCGATGTGCAGGTCGGTCAGATGAATGAAAGTGGTTTCGCGGCGCATCGGATGGCTCCCTGATAGTTCTCGCAAGAACCGATAGAGGGAGCGTGTTTCGCAGGCGTGACGGATTTCGAATGCTGTTCGAAAGCCGCCCGAACTTGATCCGCCGACGTCAGGAGACCCTTCGGAACATCGGCGCAATGACTTCCACCATTCGCGCGATGACGACGTCCGGATTGTCGAGGTCCATCTGATGATTGGTCAGAACCTCGGTGCGCTGTCGGCTGCGGGTGACCTGCGAACGGATGCCCAGTGCGCAGTTCATCCGCCAGCCGATATCCACTTCGTCGAGCCAGGGCGCGATCCGCTTCAATTGCGGAATAAAGGCCCGGTGATGTTCGACATCCTCGATGATGCGACGGTAGAAAGGCGCGCCTTCACGGTGGCTGTGCGCCATCGAGGTGAAGTGAGACAGCACGGGATAGCTCGAAGTCGGATCGGTTGCCCAGCGGATCGAAGGGCCGACAAGGGCTGCTATCACCTCGTCGATATCAGGCGGATTTGGCGCCCGCCGGTCGATAGCTTTCTGCAGCAGGCTCAGGCGCTCGGCGTTCAGTCGGCGATAGACACGTTCCGCAACCGCGGTGATCAGTTCTTCCTGGGACCCGAAATGATAGGCGATCGCCGAAGGCGTCGCCTGCGCCCGGATCGCGATCCGGCGCGCCGTCAGCTCTTCGAGGGCATGGGCCTCGCAAAGCAGCAGCTCGCAGGCGTCCATCAGGCGTTTTGCAGTGACGTTCGTTCGATTGGACATGAGGCGCGCACCTCCAGCCAATGACCTAGACTGCAAGTATGTAGCCCGGATGACGCAAAGTGATGAAAGTCGGATAGCCTGCGTTACCGGATGGCGTCTGGTACGGCCTCAATATGAGGCCAGCAGGTTCTGCCCGAAATCCGGTTCAACGCCGAGGATCGGTGCGACGCGACTGATGATGTCATGCACCATCGGAGCTGCCGTATTCGTCGCGAAGGTAAGCCCGTGCTGGCCGGTCAGCGGTTCATCGATGAAGGACAGCACGACATATTTCGGTGCATCGATCGGGAAGGCCGCCAGATAGGCGTTGAAACTCAGCGTGTGCGAATAATGGCCGTTCACGACCTTGTTTGCCGTGCCCGTCTTGCCGCCGACATGGAAGCCGGGCACGTCGGCGGTGCGCCCCGAGCCTTGTTCGCCGTTGAGCTTGAAGAGATAGCGGATCGTGTCGCTGGTACTTTTCTTGACGATCTGCTGCTCGGTTTTCGCGGCTTCCTCGGCGGAGCGCGGCAGGAAAGTCGGCTCTATGAGCTCGCCGCCATCCACGAGCGCGGCACCGGCAACAGCTGTCTGCAGCGGCGTGGTCGCGACACCATGGCCGAAGGAGATCGTGATCGAGTTGATCTTCTTCCAGACCTTCGGCTGCGTCGGCGTCTTCACTTCCGGCAACTCCGTCTGCATCTTGCTCAGGAGGCCGAAGCGGGTCAGATAATCCTTCTGCCGATCCATGCCGACCAGATCCATCATCCTCGCCGTGCCGATATTGGAAGAATAGCGGAAGATCTCCGGAATGGTGAGCCAACGGCGCGGCACGTCATGGTCGTCGTGAATGGTAAAGCCGCCGTAGTGCAGCGGCCCCGTGGCGTCGAAGCTGTCGGTGAGTTTCACCGTGCCGCTGTCGAGCGCCAATGCCATCGAGAAGGTCTTGAAGGTCGAGCCCATTTCGAAAGTGCCGTTCGACATACGGTTCAGCCAGCCTTCGCTGCCAGTCGCCTGCGGGTCATTCGGATCGAAATCGGGGGCCGACGCCATGGCGAGCACCTCACCGGTATGGACATCGAGGATGACGGCGCCGGCGGCTTTGCCCTTGTAAGTGGTGATTGCGTCGGTGACGACGTCATGAACGACATTTTGCGCGCGAATATCAATCGACAGCTTCACCGGCTCCAGGTTTTCGCGCACTGCGAGCCCCGTCGATTCCAGATCGGAAAGGCCCTGCAAGTCGAGATATTTCTCCATGCCCGCCATGCCTTTGTTGTCGATATCGACATAGCCGAGAATGTGAGCCGCCGTTCGCCCGCCAGGATAGAAGCGCTTCACTTCCGGGCGGAAACCGATCGCGGGAAGGCCGAGAGCCAGAACCTCGTTTTGCTGTTTCGGCGTCAGCTGGCGACGCAGCCAGGTGAATTGTGAACGTTTGTCCGACAGCTTTTGATAGAGTGTCTTTCGGTCGAGCTCCGGGAAGAGTTGCGTGAGCTTCTCAACCGCTTCGTCGACATCGACCATATGGCTCGGCTCGGCAAACATCGACACGGTGCGGATATCCGTCGCCAGAAGCTCGCCGTTGCGGTCGAGAATATCAGGTCTGGAGGCCATGATCGGATTTGGCGGAATGCTCGATGTGGTCGTGTCGACGGCAACGCCATAATAGATCAGCTTGCCAAACATTCCGACGTAGACGATGCCGAGAACGGTCGCGAGAGTGACGATACGGCTTCGCGCCTGACGTGCCGTTCCGGCCGTCTTTCGGGCGGCCCGAGTAAAGGGAGCAGATTCGAATGTGAGCTTTACCAACCGACCACTTCTCACGCTGATATTATGAATGATCGACATTGACACACACCAAGAACAGAACGCACCAGCGCATAACCCGCCCGTCGGCATCGACTCTCGAGGGTATGTGCGGATTTAAAGCCCTACGCGGCGGAACAGATTCACACGGCTCTGGTAGAACGTTTAAACTTCCCTCCATCTGAAGCCTGGATGGTTAACAAGGCCTTATCCGGCTGCGTGCATTTTGTCGCAGCGCTGCGCTCCCCCGCACCAAAAGACGCTGCGGGATTTAAAACGATTTTAAAATAGCGACTTCAAAAGCTAATCGATTTTAATTTTACAGTTAAAATTTTCTTGTTGCAGCGCAAAAGAAATCAGGCCTAACTTCTCTTCCGAAGGTCAATTTGCTCCCAGGAGGAACGCATATGACTGTGACATTTCCGCTGACTGAAAAGCGCAACGCCGATGAGTTGCTCAAACACCTGATCCAGCACAACCTCTCCTATCCGGGAAATTGTGCCGTTTCGGTCAAGGCTCAAGTCGCCCTGGTTACTTCCTCCCATACGTTCGCACTCAGCACCGCCCGGACGGCCTGGTAAATATCAACAACCGGACTTCCGTTAAATTCAGGCGTCGACCACCGAGATGTCGATGTTCTGCACGCTGTATGTGCGGAAGCGATCCGTGTCCTTCCGACCGCTACCCGCTCATGGTCCTGTTATGCAGATGGCTATAGGGACACCTCTATCGAGTAACGATTGGAGCGATTTATAGCCTGAACACAAGCAACTCAGCCTCAAGAACAGGGGATGAGAAGAGTTTTGTGTTGTCGCAAATGAAAAATCTGTTTTACTGGCACCGCGCTTCTTGGCTTTGAGGGGGATACGGCCGATGGTGTGGACACGCAGGGATATCTTGCTTGGCGGATTGACATTACTTGGCACCGCCGCCGTACAGAAGCCGGCCTTTGCCCAGGCGGCTTCCTATTTTGCTGGAACTGCAGTCGATAATGGCGTGACGTTCCGAGCGACCAACTTCGCCAAGATCGACAAGCAATGGCATCGCCAGGTTGTCAGATATTTCAGTAGCGAGCCGATCGGCACGGTCGTTGTCGATACGCGCCACCATTTTCTCTACTTGATCATGGAGAACAAGACAGCCATCCGCTACGGCGTCGGCGTCGGCCGCGAGGGCTTCAAATGGTTCGGCCGCGCTACCATCGACAGCAAATCGCTCTGGCCACGCTGGACACCGCCACCGGAGATGCGCAAGCGCCATCCTGAATTGCCCGAATTCGTGGCCGGGGGCTCGCCAAAGAACCCGCTCGGCCCCCGGGCCATGTACCTGCATCGTGACGGTGTCGATACCGGCTATCGCTTCCACGGCACGCTTGAGCCCTGGAGCATCGGCAAGGATGCCTCCAGCGGCTGCATTCGCATGTTCAACGAAGACGCCATTGATCTCTACCAGCGTTGTCCGATCGGCACCGCCGTGCAGGTCCTGCCGCATATTGCCGACCAGGCGCCACCCGCCGAAGTCAGCCAGGCAACTCCGGCCGAATGAGGAAATTACCTTGATGTCTGGATATACGAAGCGTCTCGCCGCCGCGGCCTTGCTTTTGGCACTCGCAGCCTGCAGCACCACAGATATCGCCTCCGTGGAAGAACCTCCGGCGGCGCCGTTGACCGGTCAGACTAACGATCCTGCGCCCGGCTTTGAGAACGTCAAGGCCGGCAGCGAAGAGGATTTCATCCTCAATGTCGGGCGGCGGGTCTACTTCACGCAAGATTCCGCCAAGCTCGATACCGTCGCCATGACCACGCTCGACAACCAGGCTGCCTGGCTGAGCCGGAATCCCAGCTGGCAGATCAAGCTGCAGGGATTTGCCGACGATTCCGGTTCGGAGGCGAAAATGAAGACCTTGTCGCAGCAGCGCGCCGATGCCGTCATGACCTATCTCGTTTCCAAGGGCGTCGACGCCGGACGCATGTGGGCCAAGGGTTACGGCGCAGACCGCGAGGTCCGCGACTGCACGGAACGTTCCTGCAAGGTGCAGAACCGGCGTGTCGTCGCCAACCTGCGTACCGAGCGCGACGCGACCTGATCGCAATTCCGCCAGGAGACCCGCGGGGACGTCCCGCCTCCAATTGAAATTCGCGAGCCGGCAACACATGTCCCGGCTCGATTTGGGTTGAAGCAACCTACCCTATCTCATCAATAGTGATGAAGCTAAACATCCGGCCTTCATCTTCCTCAAGCCTTCCCCAGGCTGCAAACTGGTGCTGCGGCCTCGGACCGGGCGTCCGGCGTGCGCGCAGCGTCTAAGGCATTGAACCTGTATCCGCTTAAGGATGCTTTGCAGGCTGGACATGTATATGAAGCTCTCGTACCGCGTTCCTCGCATGTTCTTTCGTGCGACGTTTGCCGTTAGCGCACTCGTCCTCCTCACCGGCGTGGCGTCGTCCGCTCTCGCCGACAGCGCGCCCTTTGCTCCGCAAACAAAAATCCGACTGACGGTCGTCCAATGGATGCCATCCAAAGGCGCGTTTGAGCGATGGGATGCGATCGGCGGCGAATATACAATTTCGAATGAGGGCGCAGTCTCCCTGCCTTTTCTGGGTTCGCTGTCCGTCGGAAATCTCGACAACGCCGGACTGACAAGGGAAATCGCCAAGCGCCTGCAGGATAAAATGGGTTTGGCCCAGACACCTGCAGTCACGATCGACGTTCTCGACTATCCGTCCGTTTACGTCGTGGGAGACGTAACGACCCCGGGGGAATACAAGTTCCGGTCTGGTCTCAGCGTCCTGCAATCCCTGGCCATGAGCGGCGGCCCGCTGCGGCCGGCGGCACGGCAAAGATCGCAGACGATCACGCTTGCCGGCGACCTGCGGGAAATCGATCATTCACTGCTGCGCAGCTCCGCAAAGCTCGCGCGGCTGCAAGCGGAGATGGCTGGAGCAAAGGAGATAACCTTCGATCAGCCGCCCGTCACCGACCAGCAATATGCCGCCAGTATCCATGACGAAGAGCGGGTCATATTTCAGGCTCGCGCAAGTGCACTGGAAAGGCAGTCGACGGCACTCGTCGAATTGCGCGATCTCCTGAAGGCGGAAATCGATACGCTGGAGGAAAAGCTGAAGGGTTCGGATGACAATATCCAGTCAGTCGAGGAACAGCTGACCAGCGTCAAGACGCTGGTCGAGAAAGGCCTCACCATCACCGCCCGCCAGATGGACCTGGAACGGTTGCTCACCACCTACCGGTCAGACAAGCTGGATCTTGTCACAGCGATCATGCGGGGGCGTCAGGCGATCAACGAGACGACGCGCAATCTCGAGGGTCTTTCCGACACGCGCCGGAGTGAAGTCGCTTCCGAAGTACAGTTGGAGAAGGCCAATCTCGATCAGCTGAAACTCAAGCGCGACACGACGCAGCAACTGCTCCTCGAAGAACTCGCCAGCAGCGGCAACATGAATGAGCGCGGCGAAGAACTTCCGCTGACCTTCACCGTGAGCCGTCGCGACAACGGACAGGTCGAAGAATTCCAGGCATCCGAAACGACCGAACTGGCACCGGGTGACGTGGTCAAGGTAACCCAGGCACGTATGGCAGAAGCGGCATCCGAAGACGCCGCTGGGCTGCCTGTCCAGACAGAGGCGCATATCAGCCAGGTAAGCCGGTGATGCGCGAGAAGCATGTGCAGCAGCCAAGCTGTCTTCTGCGGAAGGTTGAGCGCCATCACGAGATACAGGCCAGGGGCGTCCGATGACTTTGCGCATGACCCCGAGCAGCAGCCAGACTTACACCCAGATTCTGAAGTCGACCATGCTGATGGGCGGTTCCTCGCTCGTCAACGTCGCCCTCAGCATTATCAGAAACAAAGCCATGGCTGTTCTTCTCGGCCCGGAAGGCGTGGGGCTCATGGGCCTTTACGGGTCGATCCTCGATATCGCGCAGGCGGTCGCCGGGCTCGGCGTCGGCAGCAGCGGCGTGCGCCAGATTGCCGAAGCTGCGGGCACTGATGACGCTGAAAGGATCGCACGATCCGCGACAGTACTTAGACGCATATCGCTTGTGCTCGGATTGCTTGGCGCGCTCCTTCTCGCCGCGCTGGCATTCCCGGTCTCGAATTTCACCTTCGGCGACTACCAGCATGCAGGCGGCATTGCGTTGCTGTCTCTGGCAATCTTCTTTCGACTGGTCTCCGCAGGGCAGACTGCCTTGATCCAAGGCCTACGAGGCATTGCCGATCTAGCACGCATCAACGTGTATGCCGGGCTTCTAGGCACGGCGATCAGCATTCCGCTGATCTATCTGTTCGGCTTACAGGCGATCGCACCGTCTCTTGTGGTAATCGCGGCCGCCTCAATCCTGCCAACCTGGTGGTACAGCCGGCGGATTTATTCACATCCCACGCCCATGCCTGTACGCCAGTTCGGCGGCGAAGTGTCGGCGCTGCTCAGGCTCGGCTTCGTCTTCATGGCAAGCGGGCTTCTGACCTTTGGCGCAGCCTATGCCATCCGCCTCATCGTGCTGAAGGAAGGCGGCGTCATGGCGGCGGGATTGTATCAGGCGGCCTGGGGCCTTGGTGGTCTTTACGCCGGCTTCATCCTGCAGGCGATGGGAACGGACTTCTATCCGCGCCTGACAGCGGCGGCGGACAACAATGCCGAATGCAATCGCCTGGTCAACGAGCAGGCGGAAATCAGCATGCTGCTGGCCGGTCCCGGTCTGCTCGCCACACTGACCCTGGCGCCGCTCATGATGAGCTTGTTCTATTCCGCGGAATTTCACGGGGCCGTGGATCTCTTGCGCTGGATCTGCCTCGGCATGATGCTGCGGATCATCTCGTGGCCAATGGGTTTCATTGTCGTCGCGAAGCGTACCCAGGCGATTTTCTTCTGGACTGAGGTAGCGGCCGCAGTCGTGCATGTAGGGCTCGCCTGGCTCTTCGTATCACTGCTCGGCACCCCCGGAGCCGGCATGGCCTTTTTCGGGCTCTATGTGTGGCACAGCATCCTGATCTACGTGATCGTGCGGAAGCTTACCGGCTTCCGCTGGTCTCCCGCCAATCGTAGGCACGCTTTGCTTTTCCTGCCCGTCTCGGGGCTGGTTTTCCTGGCATTCTCTGTCCTGCCGCTTTGGCCGGCGACGGTGATGGGCTCCGTCGCTGTGGCTCTCACCGGGCTCTATTCTCTGCGTATGCTGGTCGAGCTGCTTCCGCCAGAATCCGTGCCAGCGATCATTCGGGGATGGATCGCGAAGTCTGCATAAAGAACAATGCGCGCATCAGGCGATGCGCGCATTGTTCTTTATGCAGACAGCAATAGCCTGTCAGGCCAGAGCGACGTCCAAATCGCGTTGTACATGCGCCTCGGCGGTCACAGCTTCAGCAAGTGCCCCGCGAAGTGCCTCGACAACACGTGCGATGTCGAGTTCCGTCATCTGAGCATAAAGCGGCAGGATGATTGTTTGCTGCTGCGCTGCTGCGCTTCGCATAAGGCTTGTGGCGGCACGATGCGAGCTCCGATCGGAATAGGCACCCTCCAGATGGATGTTCATGACGCCGCGCCGCGTCGAAATCCCCTGATCGAGGAGGGCTTGCATAACCGCCCGTTGATCCACCGTTTCAGGCAATCTCACACAGAAGCTCTGCCAGTTGCTGCGAGCCCAACGCGGCTCGACCGGCGACAATCCGGGAATAGCGGACAGGCGCTCACGATATTGCTCCGCAAGCAGCCTCCGCTGCGCAATCAGGCCCGGCAGCCGCCGCAACTGCTCGCGGCCGACCGCAGCCTGAAGGTCGGTCATACGGTAGTTGTAGCCCATTTCGTCATAGTCTTCGAAGATGACCTGCTTCGAGCCGTGACGAACGGCATCAGTGACACTCATGCCGTGCTGACGCCATAGCCGGAATTTTCGGTCATGCTCGGGATTGGCTGTCGTCAACATGCCGCCATCACCCGTCGTGACGACCTTCCGGGGATGGAAGGAAAAGCAGGCAATGTCGCTATGCGCTTTGCCGATCTTTTCCCATCGCCCGTCCCAGAGGATCTCGCTTCCTGTCGCGCAAGCCGCATCCTCGATAACCGGTATCTGATGACGCTTGCCGATCTCCACGATCGAGCGCAGATCACAAGGCATGCCGAGCTGATGCACGCAGAGAATTGCTTTGGTGCGGGGTGTGATTGCCCCTTCGATCAGGCTGGCATCGATATTGTAGCCATCCGCTTCGATGTCGACGAAAACAGGCACTCCATCACAGTATCGAACGGCATTCGCGGTGGCGATGAACGAATGGCTGACCGTGATGACTTCATCGCCGGCATTGACCCCCACCGCCTTCAAGGCGAGATGCAGCGCAGTCGTGCAGTTGGAAACAGCGCAGGCATGCGCGGCGCCGACAAAGGCGGCAAATTCACTCTCGAAAGCCGCGACTTCCGGCCCCTGCGTCACCCATCCTGACAGTATGACGCGGCGCGCAGCCTCGGCCTCCTCCTCCCCAAGAACGGGCTTGGCGACCGGAATTGTAGATGGCGACGGGCTCATGCAGCTTGACCTCCTGCTCCAGCAGTCTTGAGCTGCCACCAGGCGACAAGGTCGCGAAGCCCTTGCTCCATCGATATTTCAGCTTTGAAGCCCAGAAGCTTCTCGGCCTTGCTGATGTCAGCAAGACGGCGGGTTACACCGTTGACCGCACGTGCCTCTTTATGCTGCGGTTCGAGCGAAACTCCCATGATGCTGCTCAGCATCTGCGCGAGTTCCAGAAGGCTTATTTCCCTGCCGCTAGCGACATTGAATACCTCGTCCGTCACGTCGCTCTTCGCAGCCAACAGGTTTGCCCGGGCGATGTCGCGCGCATCGACGAAGTCCATAGTCTGGCTACCGTCTCCATAGACGAGAGGCGGCATTCCGGCCGCCAGGCGCTCCATCCAGCGGATCAGCACCTCTGTATAGGCACCATAAACGTCCATTCGCGGCCCGTAGACGTTAAAATAACGCAGCGCCACGTAGCGCAGACCATACATCTCCGCGAAGCTGCGAAGCAGCCCCTCGTTGAACGTCTTGGCCGCACCGTAGATCGTCCGGTTGTTATAGGGATGGTGCGCTTCAGTGGTCGGAAAGGTCTCGGCCAAACCAAGCACCGAGGCCGAGGAGGCAGCGACGACCTTCGACACGCCTGCCTTGACGGCGGCCTCTAGGACATTGAACGTGCCCTCCGCCAGAACATCGAAGGCGAGCCGGGGATCTTCCGCGCATTGCGTGATGCGGATGGCCGCCTGATGAAAAACGATGTCGACGCCCTCGAAGGTTTTTGCGAGCAGCGCTCTGTCGCGGATATCTCCCTCGATGATGTTAATGGCCCCGCCGGCTATCGCCGTGCTGAGATTGTCCCGACGTCCGCGCACGAAATTGTCGAGAATGATGATCTCACGCGGTTTTTCCAATGCGACGAGATCGGCAATATGCGACCCGATCAGGCCCGCTCCACCGGTAATGAGCACCCGTTGATTTCTCACGATTTTCCTCCACGCGATATATCCAGCACAGGATCGGCTTCCGTGCGCCAGCGTATGAACTTCGCCGGCACCCCGGCGACGACTGAGAATGGCTCGACATCGGAGACGACGACTGCACCTGCTCCGACGATCGCCCCCTTCCCGATGGTCACGCCGGGAAGAATGGTCGCGTTCGTTCCGATATCGGCCCATGCGCCGATGCGGACCGGTTTGATTTCGAGATCCGTACGGATGATCGGCACATCAACCGGGAGTGCTGTGTGCGCCGAGCCAAGCACCTTGGCACCCGGACCCCAGCCGACACAATCTTCGATCACCAGGTCGCGCGCGTCGAAATAGGCCATCGGGCCGATCCACACATTGTCGCCGATCACGCACGTGCCGTCGAAGCGCCCCTGGATATAGGCCTGGGCGCCGATGAAGACGCCATTGCCGATTTCGAACGTTTCTGGATGTTTGAAACCGGCCCCGCCCGCAACCTGCAACCCTGTGCCGCAGCTGCGCGCAATGGCTTGCCAGATGGCCTTCCGCATCAGGGTATCGACGACACCATCGCCGCTCGCGAAGCGACCATAGAGCTCGATCAGACCGGCGCGCCCGTATGATTGCCTGAGCTCTTCGGCCAACCCGGCGTGATGGGCAGGATCCGCCGGCCTTTCATGCCGGCCATGGACCGCCTGCACGACCCTGGCCTCGCCCGCACGACTAGCTGACATAAGCATACTCCAGCGCGGCGGCCACCTGGTCGACATGCCAAGCGGGCATCTCGGGATAGATCGGGAGCGAGAGGACCTCCCGTGCCGCGGCCTCCGAGACCGGGAAATCGCCGGCCTGGTGGCCGAGATCGGCGTGGGCCTTTTGCAGATGAACAGGGATCGGATAATGCAGCCCGGACTGAATGCCTTCCGCAGTGAGCGTGCGCTGAAGCACATCGCGATCGCTGCTTCGGATGGCATAGACATGGTAGACGTGGCGCCGCTCCGCTGCCTCGATCGGCGTATTCAAATGTTTGGCTCGCGCAAGCAGCGAGGAGTAGCGGCGACCATGTGTGCGGCGTGCTTCGGTCCAGGTTTCGAGATGCCGCAGTTTGATTCGCAGGATGGCGCCCTGGATGGCGTCCATGCGGTAGTTGAAACCCTTCAGCAGATGATGATAGCGCTGCTCCTGACCCCAGTCGCGCAGCATGCGCATCGTCTTGGCCTGATCGTCGCTGTTCGTGACAACGATACCTCCCTCGCCGCAAGCACCGAGGTTCTTGCCCGGATAGAAGCTGAAGCAGCCGGATGTGCCGATGCTGCCGGCTCGCGCGCCCTTGTAGCGAGCACCATGCGCCTGGCAGGCGTCTTCGATGATCGGTATCCGGTAGTGGTCGGCTATCGCCTTGATCGCGTCCATATCGGCCATCTGGCCGTAAAGGTGGACGGGAATAATGGCCTTGGTCCGGGACGTAATCTTTGCCTCGAGCTGGGCCGCATCCATCGTGAGCGTCGTAGGCTCCACATCGACGAAGACTGGACGCGCACCTGCATAGCAGATCGCCGATACCGTCGCGACGAAGGTGAATGGCACGGTGATGACTTCATCACCCGGTCCGACGCCCGCCGCAAGGAGGGACAGATGCAGCGCACTCGTCCCGGTATTGACAGCGATCGCATGCTTGACGTTGCAAAAATCGGCGAACTCCTGCTCGAGACGAACGACTTCCTCTCCCAGTATGTATTGCCCTGACGCCAGTACACCGAGCACGGCGGCGTCGATTTCGCTTTTAATCGACTGGTATTGCGCTTTGAGGTCCAGAAAGGGGATCATGCAATTCGCCTCGCCTCTTCGAGCTCTATGATACGACCGCGCTGGGCGAGCGACCGGCTTGCGGCTTCAAGGATGCGAACCACACGCAGCCCGGCCTGGCCGTCCGAGATCGGTCGCGAGTTTTGCTCGATGCACTCGACGAACTGATCCAGTTCGCGCTTCAATGCTTCGGTCATATCGAGCTTCGGTGCCCACATGTCGCCGCTGCGGTAGCCGACCATCATCTGATGCACCTTCTCGCCATAGGCCTGAGAATTGGGATTCAGCGTGATGCCCTTGTCGTAAACCTTGATCTTTTCACTGGGCTCCAGATCGTCGTAGACGACCATCTGATTGCTGCCACCGATCAGCGTGCGCCGTACCTTGACGGGCGCTAGCCAGTTGACGTGGATATGGGCGATGAGCTTGCTCTCGAAGAACAGCGTCAGATACGCAATGTTCTCCGGCTCTCCGAGCACATGGCTCATGCCGGTCGCAGAAACGGCCACCGGCCTTTCCTGCACCACATGGTCCAGGATGGAGAGATCGTGCACCGCAAGATCCCAGATGACGCTCACATCGTGCTGGAAGAGCCCCAGGTTGACCCGGACGGAGTCATAATAATACATGTCGCCCAGACCGTTCTCGACCAGCTCGCGCATCTTGCGGACGGCGCCAGTGTGAACGAAGGTGTGATCCACGGCCAGCACCAGCCGCCGGCGCGCGGCTTCCTCGACCATCCGGGAGGCTTCCTCCGCTGTCGATGCCATCGGCTTCTCGACGAAGACATGCTTTCCGGCCATCATAGCCTGCATTGCGAGCTTGAAATGGGTGAAGACCGGCGTCGCGATGGCGATTGCGTCCACTCTGGGATCACGCAGGACTTCTTCGAAATTGTCAGTGATCGTCACTGCCGGGTACCGGCTTTTAACTGCCGCCAACCGTTCGACATTGAGATCACAGACTGAAATAAGCTGGGCGCCTGCCGCTTCTGAGATGTTACGAACCAGGTTCGGGCCCCAATACCCATATCCAACAACAGCAATGCCGATCATCGCATTCCTCCCAACGCTTGCATGTTAACTGACCGGTCATGAACGTGACCGGTGATCCTGGCCGGAACGCCCGCGACAATGGCGCCGTCAGGCACATCTTTCGTTACAACCGCCCCGGCACCGACCTGCGCCGCCTCTCCGATGGTTACGCCAGGCAGGATGGTGGCATTGCTGCCGATCGACGCATGACGCTTGACCAGTGTGGGGATGACGACCCAGTCCGTATCGGTCTGCAGACTGCCATCCGCATTAACGGCGCGCGGGTACGTGTCATTGGTGAACATGACCCCATGGCCGATGAAAACACCGTCTTCCAGCGTCACGCCTTCGCAGATGAAGGAATGGCTGGAGATCTTGCAGTCTTTTCCGACAAGGACGTTTTTTTGGATTTCGACGAACGTGCCGATGCGCGTTCTCGCGCCGATCGTGCAGCCATAGAGATTCACGAGATCTCGATGATGGATGATACTGCTATCATCCAGCCTTACGTCTGATGCAATCATACGCATGCACCCCTTACTCTTCACACAAACCCTGATTTCTAGATGAAACCGTCAATCAGGTGATTGCGCTCAAGGTTTCATTTCGAAGAAGCAAATATTTCCTTCTATTCAAAGAGAATTGTTTTCATCATCGGAGTAAAGAAACAAAACGTCTAAGCTTATTCACCTAAAGACGTATCTACCTAGGACGATGTACGCCCAAGTTCATAGTCAACGATCAACATTAGTGATGGAGCAAGCCTGGAGGCGCTCCGGTCATACGCCGGAGGCGCGCATTATTTTCATACGTTTAGCGGTACGGTTCGTAATCAGGGAGCAACGCAATCAACCAATCCGCGAACCGCGGAGTATCGTATAAGTTTATACCAAGAATTACGTCTTCTTTACACCTTACGATGGAACTAATCTGCTCCATTAGCCTATATTAGCTAGTTTAAGATAACAGAAACTGTGGTATTTAGTTCCTACTTTAGTGCTGCCAAACCCTTACATCTGAAGGGCTTGAGTGTTCGGTTTTGTTGGGGCGTAGGGAAACTCGGCTGGGGAGGATGAAGAAGTGAATTCAGCGCTTGTGCCAAATTTAGACCTTAGGCAGGAAAACGTAGCTCTTCCACTTAAGATAGAGAATAATTCAACCGGAATGAGCTTACAGTCGAGACCAAAGCATTCTTTGGTGATCCTCGACAACCGCGAACTTGATCGGCAGTGCCTCGCGCAATGCATGGCTGCCTACAAGACGGACCTGCTTATCCTGGCTTTCGGAAGTGTTGAGGAGTGGAAGCAGAAATGCGACGAATATCCGCCGCTTTCGGCAATTCTCCTGAACATTGGCGGCAAGAAGATCGATGATCCCGCCGTTTCGGGCCAAATCAGGAGCCTTGCTTCGGAGTTCGGAGCGATACCAGTGATCATACTGGCTGATAGCGACGATTTCGGCCAAATCGTAAGGGCGATCGAATACGGGGCCAAGGGTTACATACCCGCCTCGGTCAGCATCAGCGTCTGCATGGAACTGATCGCGCTGTCTGTAGCGGGTGGCGTCTTTGTTCCTGCCAGCACACTGTTCGCCATGCGTCACTTGCTGGAATCCGGAAACGCTACAGCTCGTCCGTTGGCCGGTATTTTCACGGATCGTCAGGCCGAAGTTGTGGAGGCGCTCCGGCGCGGAAAGGCGAACAAAATCATCGCCTACGAGCTCAATCTTCGAGAAAGCACCGTGAAAGTCCATGTTCGCAATATCATGAAAAAAGTCAAAGCAACGAACAGAACGGAAGTTGTGTTCAAGCTCAACGACCTGTTTCAGAATGGTATTTCCGGCGCGAGTGCGAACAAGACGCTCTGCTGACGCTGTGATCTGCGTAAAGCTTTGACATGTGACGGCACATTGTCGTTCAAAATTGTCCCCGGAGGCGTGACCAAATGCGCCTCCGGGGAAATTGTTTGATGCTGTAGCACCTCGGAACTACGGCGCTCCCCCGAATACCTGGAGCCATCGTAGTGCGTTCGCAGTTGTCAAATGTCGGCGAACGGCAGCACATTCCTGCGCGCCATGGCATATCAGCAATGAGGTGATCAGCCAGTGGCTGCCGTCATCGATCGTGCAGAGGTGGACTGGCTCTGAACCGGTCAGATCTGCCCCGTTATCCTGCGACGCGTCGCCCGAGGGAATTCAATGCATACCAGTATTTAGGCCCGATGGTCTGTTTGCAAACCAACTTGATCCAGGGCAATGAATTTCGCACTTCGGGAGAAACCTCCAAAGCAAAGCGCTGAATGGCCACGGCTGTGGCGACATCGAAATTATTGAATGCCATGCCTGCCAGTCGAAGCGCCTCTTTTCCGAGATCTCTGGCGAGAAAGCGCCTTAGTTTCTCATCTTTCCTGAGACTGTCTGCGCCTTGGCGGAACAGAATATCGAAGGCCTGTTTTCTTTGGCGGAGGTCGGGAAGAATACTTTGCCCATAGTATTGCAGCGACATATTCGAAGCATGTCTGCGATATACTGCTTGATCATCGTTAATATAACCGACCTCAGCATGTGATGCGAGCCGCAGCCACATTTCCATATCGCCAGTATGCGGCAGTTCCTTATGATAACCGCCAACCTGCTTTTGCAACGCCGTTCTCACGACGGCCGTCGGCGTTGGAACCAGGTTGTTTGCTCCACTTAACCGCATGAATTGCGGACCGGACATGACCTGCACGGTGGGCATATTGTTGCCGCCGAGAGGATCGACGCGCTTGGTTATGATGCCATCTGGCTCGGCTATCAGCGCGTTCCCGAACGTGAATCCTACATGAGGCTGATTGCTCATAAGCTCCGACGCGCGTGCCAGAGCGCCCGGCAAGAGATAATCATCTGCCGAGAGAAGCAGGAACAAGTCGCCGCCCGCCCAGTCGATGCCTTCGTTATAGGTTGCGATGTGGCGTTTGTTTACTGCATGCCGCCGATAGGTCACCCGTTTGTCCCGGGATGCCAGGGCCATTCCGACTTCCGGAGTATTGTCTGGCGAGCAATCGTCGAGGATGAGCACGCGCACATCGACGCCAGCCTGTGAAAGAACGCTTTCAACACATTCCTGCAGGAAATGAGCGTAGTTGTAACAGGGAATTACGACATCAACACGTTGCAAACTTGTTCCTCCGCAGGCAATTGTTTTGTTCGGGGCATTTCATGGAACCCGAATTCGGCGTCGTCTCACTCTTACATATGCTTCGCTCCTCGATTGACTCTCGCCAGGGTAGAATTTCGAGCTAGCATCGCCGATTTCGTGTAGGTCCACACAGCTCTCAACAAGGCGGATCGGGCAAGCAGCCGGGAGCCTGCACGCTTCAAGCTGCTCTGAACGCGTTCCCGATGCGTGAGCGCGAAACGGGTCCGGGATCGAAACGTATCGTAAAATGCAACGTTCGGACTTAGGCTTCCTGATTTCCAGGGCTTCACGTTGGTCACGAAATGAACGATCGCGAGTTTCTGTTCGAGCGCGATACGGGCGATGACCTGGGTGGGCTCGAACTGAAAATTCCAGGCGCGATCCAGGACTTTCCACTTTCCCGCACAGGCGACGTTGAGGGCGTCCTGATCCGAATATTCCGTGGTCGGAAAACGATCGAGATAATCCAGTGATCGCTCCGATATTCCCTCCGCCCGCCATTTTGCAAGGTCGATAAGGAGGATGCCGGCGTTGAAATAGCGTTCGACCCGAGGCCCGCCTGTGCCACCCGATCCGATGCTCACCACATTATCCAGCCAATAATCCGGCACGGCGCCAATCACGGCCTCACCCAGATCGATATTCCAGAGCTGTTCGAGCGCATCCAGCACAAGGATGTCGCCATCCAGATACAAAGCCCGATTGCAGGTCTCGGGAAGGAACTGCGGCAGAAGTATCCTCGCAAAGGTCATCTTCGAGACGCCCGGTCGCGTCGAAAATCCGCTTGCGAAAGACAGGGTGCCGATGGGATGCCACTGGATGACTGTCGAATTTGCCGGCAGAGAATCGAGTATCCTCCGCTTGGTTTCCTCGCCTATTCCCTCATGAATGACATGGATATCCAGGGGCCATGCGCTTCTGTTATTCTCGGCGACCGATCTGAGAGCGGTCGCCAAGGGAACGGCATAGGCTGCGTCGACTGCAAAGACGATTGGCCCTAACCGCTGTATTGCGCCCACAGGGGCTCCTGTTGGTATGCTATGCACATTCATGTTTCCGGCACCATCCCATCGAAAAACGCGCTTCGCCTTATGATCGACGTTGCTGTTCACGTCCCGATCGATGCGGCTTCCGGAACGGGAATGCCGACGGCCGGGGTGGGCAGATGGGTGTAAGCCGGTTGCGGTGACCGGACGCCAGGCATGCTCCTGGTTCCGCCAGAGAGCTTCCACTCGAAATAGGCGATCGTCTTCTCAAGACCTTCATGCAGGTTCACCGTGGGCTGCCAGCCCAGGTCCTGCTTTGCACGACTGATGTCCGGCTTGCGCTGCGTCGGATCGTCGACTGGCAGGGGCTTGTAAACGATACTTGATTTCGAACCCGTCATCTCGATCACCATTTCCGCCAGTTCCCGCACCGTGAATTCCCCGGGATTGCCGAGGTTGATAGGTCCGGTAACGCCATTCGGAGCGCCCATCAGACGAATGAAGCCTTCGATCAAATCGTCCACGTAGCAGAATGAGCGCGTTTGTGTGCCGTTGCCAAAGATGGTAATCGGCTCGTTTTGAAGCGCCTGGACGATGAAGTTGGAGACGACGCGGCCGTCATTGGTCTGCATGCGCGGCCCGTAGGTATTGAAGATTCGCGCCACCCGGATTTCCACGCCGTATTGACGATGGTAATCGAAGAACAATGTTTCGGCACACCGCTTGCCCTCGTCATAGCATGCCCGCGGCCCTATGGGATTGACGCTGCCTCGATACTCCTCGGGCTGAGGGTGAACTGCCGGATCGCCGTAGACTTCGCTTGTGGAAGCCTGGAAGATCTTCGCCTTGGTGCGTTTGGCGAGGCCGAGCATATTGATGGCCCCGTGCACATTGGTTTTGACTGTCTGAACGGGATCGACCTGATAGTGGACCGGAGATGCCGGACAAGCGAGGTTGTAGATCTCGTCGACCTCTACATACAGCGGGAAGGTAATATCGTGGCGAAGGATCTCGAACCGCGGGTCGTCGAGAAGGTGCAGCACGTTATCGCGTGATCCGGTGTAGTAGTTGTCCACGGCGAGAACATCATTGCCCTCCCGCAACAGTCTTTCGCACAGGAATGATCCCAGAAAGCCGGTGCCGCCGGTTACCATAATTCGCTTTTGTCCGTGCATTGGTGTGCTCCGTTGTTGATGGTTGCCCCGCAGAAGCGAGGATCGTCAGTAGGCTCCCCTGCGCTTGAAGACCGCAGGAATTGTGCTGAGAAGAATTTGGCAATCGAACCACAGGGACCGGTTGTCGATGTAGAACTCGTCGAGTTGCTGCTGCAGCTCGATATCCGCATTGCTTCGTTCGGATATCTGCCAGAGGCCCGTGAGCCCCGGCGTTACGGAACGGCGCTTGTCTCTAAATTCACCGTCCATGGCCAGGAGATGATATTCCGGGAAAGGACGCGGTCCGACGATGGCCATCTCACCTGCAATGATGTTCGCCAACTGCGGGAGCTCGTCGAAGCTCGAAGAGCGCAGGAGATGTCCGACAACCGGCAGGACGCGTGGATCATCCTTGAGCTTGAAATGGCTCAACCACTCTGCCCGCATGGCAGGGTTCTCACGGAACAATGCTTCGAGACGCTGCTCTGCATCCTGATACATCGTCCTCAGTTTCAGAACGTGCACAGGCTTACCGGACAACCCTTCCCTGGTATGCCGGAAGAAGACCGGCCCGGGATCGATGGCGTAGATTGCGGCCGCCGCAATCGCGATGAAAGGCGAAACCACGATCGTTGCCGGGACGGCGATGGCGAGGTCGAGAATCCGCCGAACGAGGTCCGAGTTGACCGAACTCCCAGCTGCCGTGAGGCGAATGCCGATCTCTCCGCCGACATCCGCAGGTCGCAAGCCGCTGACCTTGAGGCTCGGCGTATCGGACAGGAGGATGACTTCGGCGAACTTCCGGCGCATGGCGGTCAGGTCGAGCGCAAGCGAGCCAGTGTCCCCTGCAATCAGCGCAATGGACGGACCACCATCAGGCGATGTTTCCGACGCCTCGGAGGACAGGTACTCCGGCTTGATGCCATACTGCCAATGGTCCTGGAAATGCGCCATGAGCGCTGGGATGAGGTTGCGCCCCCCTATGATCACCGCGCGCTCCCCCCAAATTCCGAGTCTCCAGCACAGGCTTCGTGCGAACCAATGCATGAATGGCTGGACAATCAGCGCGAGGGCGAGAAAGCCAATGATGGCCAGCAGCAGCCCGCCCCCATCAGGCAGGATGATTGCTCCGAATGCCGTAAGGGCAGCCACCTTGAGGGCCGCTATCGTGCGCCGCCGCAGATGTTCGTGGTCGTGCAGCCGATATCCGGGATAGAGGCCGGCCGACGCATAGAGAACGATCGACGCCAGCGCTGCGAGGCAGAAGGCACGCTCCATCACCGTGCCCGCCGAGCCACCAGGAAGAAAGGACAGGAGAGCCAGGTAAGCGACCAGATAGCTTGCAATGTCGCCCGCAACGAGGAATGACAAGGTTGCAAGCCGAGGAAGCCGGCGTGCAATGGGCGAATTCAGCCATGACTGTCCCGAAGGATCGGCGGTCCTGGCTGCTACCGGCGGCACGGAACCCGTCGGAATTGCCCGCGACGCCATGTCGTTTGTGGCAGATGCCTTCGAAGGGCCTGATGTCATTGCTGACGGCGCAAATGAGGACATGATGTTTTACTCCTCTACGGCCTTTGTCCCGACGCACCCGATCCAGAAACCGCGTCTTCGATCGGGAACTTCCGAAGGCCCAGTCTCTGGAAGGCAGTCAGTGAGATGAAGGTCGGCACGACGAGCGCGTAACGCCGCCACAGCCGTCGCGGCTCGCATAGGAGGCGAAACGCCCATTCGAAGCCGCTTCTTTGAATGACCCTTGGAGCCTGCCGCTTGAGGCCGGCGTGGAAGTCGAAGGCAGCGCCGACACCGATCAGCATCGGCGCCTCCAGACGGTCGCGCATGCGGGCCATCCAGAGCTCCTGCTTGGGGCTGCTCAGCCCGACCCAGATGATATCGGCGTCCGATCGATTGAGCCGGTCGGCAATATCCGCCTCCTCTTGCATCGACAGCTGGCGGAAAGGCGGTGCGTAGGAGCCAACGATCCGTGCTTGCGGAAATTTTGCGAGAAGTCGCGCCTGCAGCTGCTCAAGCGTTTCGGCTGTTGCACCGTAAAGGAAGTGGCGCAAACCTTTGGAGCTGCCGGCATCGAAAACGGACAGCATGAGATCCGGTCCGTAGACCCTGTCACTTTCAAGATGACCAGCATGTTTCAGTGCCCATACCAACGGCATGCCGTCAGGGGTTACGAGGAATGCCCGGTTATGGATCGACCGAAGCTCGGGATCCTTTTGACAACGCACGACACCGTGTGCATCGCGAACGCATACATATTCTTTCCTGCCGTCTTCAATTGCCTTTTGGATAAGTCCGGTCGCGCTCTTGAGATTGACCGCGGAAACTCGAACACCAAGGACATTCGTCCACTTCAGGGAACTCTTTACATCACGAACCGAAGGTTGGTTTCTGTCTGCCGGTGAATTTCTCATGACCTACGCTTTTGCCAACTGAAACTGTAGTCAGAATATGCTGGCAAGCTCGCGGTCTCCATACTTTCAGATCCAGCTATTGGACGTAGAAAGACTTCACATTTCTGGTTCCGCATAGAAATAAATTACAATATTCGAAGTACGGCAGTATCCCTGGGGTACGCTTGATTGCTCTTTTTGATAAGCGTTACCCCGAAAAGAGCGGTTTGACCTTCGCGGGACCGCGGAAGACAGTCGCTTTAGCGCGGCCAAAGCTGGGGAGGTTTGAGCGCGACAAAGTCGGGAGAGCGACAATGATGAATTCAATAGGGGTGAATTCAATAAACGAATTACCGATGCCCGCCGGAGGGCCTACAAAGGTCCCCAACACGACCAGCCAGCTGCAGAACGATTTGGCGTCCGATGGCTATATCGTCATCAGAAATGTCCTGACGCCTGAGCAGGTGGGAAGATTACGGCAGGTTGCCAAACAGTATCTAAGATCCGGCGGCAAATATCTGTATGGCGGCAAATTCCAACTTCACGCCATGTATGTCGTCGATGAAATCGCCAGGTTTATGACTTCCGATGCAATCCTCAATCGCCTCAAGGAAATTACGCGACCCCTCGATGTCGTTCTTACAGGCGAATGCGATCTCATGATCAACACTACATCGTCGTGGCACAACGACGTCCCTCACCATCCTCGCTGCGTTGACGGAAGTATTTTCTCGGACGAGAGCTTCAGGGTCTACAAGATCGCATTCTATCTGCAGGACCAGGACGAGAACTCGAACGCCACGCTGAAGGTACGGCCAAGATCCCACCTCAAGGGTTTGGTCCAGAGCCTGCCAGCAAAGGGGCTCGGCGTGCGAGCGGGCGATGCGATCATCTTCGACGTGCGCATCGAACATGCTGGACAGATGCCGACATTGATCGACAAGAGCCTGCGCAGGTTCTTCGAGCGGATCAGTCCACTGCTCCGCCTGGATGTTCAGAAGGCATTCACCGTGACGCGAGCATTCATTCGACGGCTCGGCAGAACGCCTGATCGTGTCGCGGTTTTCATGACGTTCGGTCCGTCGGATGCGGAAACCTACTCCTATGCCGAGGAAGGCCGCCATCGCCATCCCGGTGTTCGCGGAACGCTCAGTGTGGACGTACAGGCACGGCTCGCCGCCAACAACATTGTTCCCCCGATTATCGGGGCGCCTGTCTAACCGCACGGGCCGCCAGGCACTGACCTCAATTTCCGCAGACCTATGACTGCGCACCATCAAAACGGTGCGCAGGATCACACCCGTCGCGTGGTGAACCGCTGTCGGTGGCGAACGGCGCGGTGTTCTCGATTAGCGTCACCGCAATCTTGATACCGTTGCCGCCGACGGCAACATGGGCCGGCGAAATCGAAACAGCCTCGCCATAGCCCGACCACATCCGCGACGAACTAACCCCGATGGTGGCGGCATCTACACCTAAAGCATGCACCCACTACCCAGGGACCCCGGCACGCCTACGTCTTCGGCGGCCCCCTCCCTCAAAGGTTGACGGCCAAGGGATAGGGGATTGCCAATAAGAGCAGATGTTACGCGTGTCCAATCACCGGTAGCTTGGAAAGGAATGCATAGCGCAAAGGCCATGGCTGGGCGGTAGCATCTGGTGACATAAGGCAATGATTCCGGCGCAGGCTGATTGTTCGTAGTTGACGCTTAGAGGGTTGGGATTCCTATGGTTTCGCGTTCTGGTCCTGGTTCTGCATATTATGAGATGGAAGCGTTACTCGCCCCGACATCGTTGGCGGTGACCCCTTTGGCTCCACGGGAAATCTTATCGGACTCGATCGTAGTCACGTTGCTGCATCGCGGTGCAGTACCGCAAGCGGCTTGAGAGGGTGTCATGGAGCGGCCGGGCATCAGCGTTCTTATCAACAATTACAATTACGGCCGCTTCGTCGGACAGGCGATCGACAGCGTCCTGAGCCAGGAGATTGCCGACGTCGAGATAATCGTCGTCGACGATGGATCCAGTGACGAGTCGCGTTCCGTTCTGGAAGACTATGACAGCCGGGTGAAGGTGATCTTTCAGGAGAATTCGGGACAGGCTGCAGCGATCAACACTGCCGTGAAACTCAGCAGCGGCGGCATTCTCTGTTTTCTGGACGCTGATGACTGGTGGGCGCCGGGCAAGCTGGCCGCGACGGTAGCGGCTTTTCGCTCGCATCCCGAGGTATCGCTTGTCTATCACCGGCTTCAGCCGACTTCGATTGATGGCTCACCAACCCTCAAACCGATCCCACGAACCCTGTGTTCGGGAGACTTGTCGCCACAACTGACCAAATCGGCCGGCTGGTGGCCCTTCCCGATGACATCGGCCATCTCCGTACGACGCAGCACATGGGATGCCGCAGGGGCTATTCCCGAACAGTTCAGCATATCCGCCGATGCATGGCTTACGGGTATCTATCCATTTCTCGGCGACGTGGCTGCCTTGCCGGATTCACTTGGGTTCTACAGAATTCACAACAACAACTGGTACCGGCCGATCGATGATGCCTCCATGCTGAAGCGGCGAATGGCGCATTGGCAACGGAGTGTCGAAGCGACAAACCGATTTCTCTCATTCCATGATCTGCCGGCGAGGCTCAGTCTGGCGGATCACTATCCCTATCAGATGGCGGCTGCGGTTCTGGATGGCGTCAATGCGCGCACCCGGCTCAGGCTTGCTGTCGAAGGGTTATTTTTCGCTGGAGAACCGAACCTGTTGCGGCGGACGCGCGACGCGTTGCGTGGCGCCTATCATCTTCCTCGTTCCGGCCGGGACTTGAGCTTATCGGAGGCAGCGGAATGAAGGCGCTGCTGCTGGTTTCCGAGTTGGAAGACTACACCATATCATTCGCGAGCGGCGTCGCACGGCACATGCCGGTCGTCCTTGGCGTCCCGCGCCGGCGCTACGCGCATCTTGCTTCGTGGTTTGATCCGGCCGTCGATCTTCACCTTCTGGACTGGCCACGGCATCGCTCGCTTGCCAATCCGTGGTTCCTGCATCACCTCACGCGTCTCATCCGGCAGGAGAAACCAAACCTCATTCATCTCCTGAGTAATTCCACGCTGTGGCTGAACTTTGCCGCGCCGTTCTGGCGCCCGATCCCGCTCGTGACCACCGTCCATGATGTGGAGGTGCATCCCGGCGATTCCGATACCCGCACACTGCCCGGCTGGGCTCCCGAATTGATGGTAAAGCAGTCGGGGCATGTCGTCGTGCACGGCGAAGGGCTGAAGCGGATGGTCCTCGATCGCTATTCGAAAGCCCCGGACCACGTGCATGTCCTGTCGCATCCTGCCATCCATCGCTATGCCGACCTCGCTCGGCGGCAGAAGATGACCAGGAGTCCCGCCGACGGAACTATCCGCGTCCTGCTCTTTGGACGGATTTTCGCTTACAAGGGCCTGGAGCATCTGATCCGCGCCGAGGCCATGCTCAAAAATGCGCTCCCCAATCTGCATGTTACGGTCGCAGGCCGGGGCGACGACCCATGGATCTTCCGGTCGCTCATGGGAGAGGCCGGCCGCTACGATATTCGCAATCGTTTTATCGAGGACGCAGAAGTCGCCCAGCTTTTCCTCGATACCGATATTGTCGTCCTCCCCTATACCGAAGCGTCCCAAAGCGGCGTGCTCAACCTTGCTGCAGCGTTCGGCAAGCCCGTGATCGTGACCGACGTGGGCGAATTGCGAACGACCGTTCAGCCCAACGGACTGGGAATGGTGGTTCCACCAGGGGACGCGGCAGAGCTCGCAAAAGCCATCCGGACATTGGCTGACAATAGCGAGCTTAGAAACAATCTCGGCGCCAACGCGCTCGCATGGGCAACAGGACCGAATTCGCCGGAACAGGTCGGCGCCCACGCCGCAGCCCTTTATCGCGAGGTGGTCGGATCATGCTGATGAAGGTACTCGCGGATGATCCCCAGATGGCGATGCGGAAGAGGGCAAGCGTCCGCCACTATGTTCCAGGTGGCTGCGAGAACGGTGGCGGCATCGGCAGGCTGGTCGGTTATATAACCAGCACCGCTAAAGAAGGCGGGAGCGAACACGCCGTCACTGACACCAGGGGCCTCCGATGGTCCGCCGCGACGTCGTCTCTGCGCCTGCTAGGCGCCATCCTGACAATGGCGAAGGATCGAATCCTCGATCCGACACGCATTCACCATATCCATGTCGCAGGCCGCGGCAGCACCTCGAGAAAGCTGATCCTGACCGAGGCTGCCCATTTGCTGGGGTGCTTTCACATATTGCACCTGCACGACTACGACTATGCCACCGACTTTGCCGCACGCTCGCCGCGTCAGCAATCGCTCATACGCCGCATGTTTCAACGTGCTGATTGTGTCGTGGCGCTGGGCCAGCGGGATCGCGTGACGCTCGCCACACTTCTGGGCGTGGACGAACATCGCCTTGTGACCGCTCACAATTGTGTCCCCGATCCCGGGGCACATAATGTTCGTGCGGGCGAGCCGCCGTTGATCGTGTTCCTCGGTCGGCTGAGCGAACGCAAAGGCGTTCCGGAACTTCTGCTCGCCCTCAGCCATCCCGTCATGAAAGAGCTTCGGTGGCGGGCCGTACTGGCAGGCGACGGGCCTGTCGAGGATTATCGCCGTCAGGCTGCAGACATGGGCCTTTCGGGCCTGGTGGACATGCCGGGATGGCTTGGCGCCGACGAGACACGAGCACTCTGCGCACGCGCTGATATCCTGGTCCTGCCCTCACATGCCGAAGGCCTCGCAATGGCCGTGCTCGAAGGGCTTTCCCACGGACTTGCTGTTGTCACAACCCGTGTCGGAGCGCATGAGGAGGTCATTTCCGACGGCGAAACCGGTGTCTTCGTCCCTGTCGGAGACAAGGACGCCTTGGCCGCAGCGCTGGCCAAACTGATTACCGATCCAGACATCCGCAGCCGCCTCGCAGCTGGCGCGCGCGCTCATTATCTCAACCATTTCAGTATGAAGGCGTATATGCGGTCGATGGAAAACCTCTACGAAACCATCTCCGCGCAACCTCAAGCAAAGGTTAGCGCACAATGACAATTTCAACTTTTCCGCCAGACCGCAACGTTCCGCTCCCGGCCGTCCATTATGAGCCCCGGTTTCAGGCGGAAATGAAATCGGAAGAGTTCGACCTGACCTCCGGATTACGCTTGATCCGTCGGCGGCTTGTTATGATCGTTGCGGTGATGATGGTGCTGATGGCGGCGTCGATCGTGCTGATCTCGGGCTTGAATCCGAGCTATCACGCCGCGTCCCGGCTGATGATCCACAAGCCTCTTGCAACTGCGCTCAGCACCGGCGATGCCGGCAACAATGCGCCGGTGAACGTCACATCCGAGACCGAGCGGCTGCTGTCCAGAAGCGTGACGGAGCGCATCATCCGCGA
>NZ_JACIAS010000014.1:0-145493 GCF_014194915.1 Rhizobium sp. BK512
TCTGGTGGCAGTTTGAATTTGCCGCAGAAGCGCCGCGCGGCCTGCGTGCGGTGCTCGGCATCTCCATCATTTCCTCTGCCATTGCCGTTTTCAGCCTGTTGCGGCCTGCGGCCTTCAAACCGGAGCCGGCGGACGAGGAAGCGGTTCGCCGAGCCGTCGAGATCGTCGGGAAGCAGGATAGTGCGGATGCCAACCTCGTGCGCATGGGCGACAAGTCCATCATGTTCTCGGAAAAGGGCGACGCCTTCATCATGTATGGCCGGCAGGGGCGTTCATGGATCGCACTGTTTGATCCGATCGGTGACCGTCATGCCGTGCCGGAACTGGTCTGGCGTTTCGTGGAAGCGGCGCGCGCTGCGGGATGCCGCGCTGTGTTCTACCAGATCTCGCCGGCGCTGCTTTCGCATTGCGCCGATGCCGGCTTGCGCGCCTTCAAGCTGGGTGAACTGGCGGTCGCTGATCTGCGCACCTTCGAAATGAAGGGCGGCAAATGGGCGAACCTGCGCCAGACCGCAAGCCGCGCCCAGCGCGACGGGCTGAGTTTCGAAGTCATCTCGGCGGAAGGGGTAACGTCCGTTTTCGACGACTTGTCCGCGGTTTCGAACGCCTGGCTACAAGACCATAATACCCGGGAGAAGGGCTTCTCGCTCGGCGCTTTCAAGCCCGATTACGTCAATTCGCAGCCAATCGGGGTGTTGAGGAAGGACGGCCGAATTGTTGCCTTTGCCAATATCCTTGTCACCGGAACCAAGTCCGAAGCCACGATCGACCTGATGCGCTTCTCGCCCGATGCGCCAAAAGGCGCCATGGACTTCCTCTTCGTGCAGATCATGGAATACCTGAGAGCGGAGGGCTACAAGCACTTCAACCTCGGCATGGCGCCGCTTTCAGGCATGTCGAAACGCGAAACAGCCCCTGTCTGGGACCGCATCGGCCGCACTGTCTTCGAGCACGGCGAGCGCTTCTACAATTTTAAAGGCCTTCGTGCCTTCAAATCGAAGTTCCACCCGCACTGGCAACCGCGCTATCTTGCGGTTTCAGGCGCGGGCAACCCAATGATAGCTTTGATGGATGTGACCTTTCTCATCGGGGGCGGACTGAAGGGAATCGTCAGGAAATAATCGAAGCCGGCGAACTTCGCGTGGGAAGAGCAGCCGGCGGCCGGCTCATCTGCTGGGAGCTGCCGAGCCAGTTCGTTGTTCCGAGAGACGACGGCACACGTCGGACGTCGCTGTAAGATCTGACTTTGCGAGAGGAAAACAGGCAATGGGAAAGGATCACATGAGGTTTTATTTGGCAGCAGCAGGAGTCCTTGCATCGACGGCAACTGCAGCAGCAAGTTACTGGACGGGTCGTGATCTACACGATGCTTGTCAGCGAACGCCAAGCTTTGTGACAGGCTACGTTACCGGATGGGCAGACAAATGGTCGGCTGACAACCCGACCGGTGCAGACGGCCCCAAGGTCCATGACGCGCCAGGGCTCTGCTTAAGCCGGGATCTGACAGCTAGCCAATTATCAACAGCCTATTGCCAATACCTCAATGACCACCAAGACGCGCTTTCGCAAAGCTCCGATGAATTGTTGATCGATGCTTTGAGCAAGGCATTTCCGTGTCGACAATGATGGTGAGATCATTGGTAAGCAGTTTCGGTGTTTACTTTCCACGTCAGCAACAGTTGGTCGGCGCGTTCATTGCTCCGTTACAACTACCTTTATATAGCAGCCGCGCCGAAATGGCCTTTTTGTTCCGTGGATGGACGAGAGATGACCTACTCGGCGGTTCGAGTCTACTCAAGAGCTCTGGCTGGAGCTTGCTGTTACCGTCAGGGTTCAGCTCCGTCCCGATTTTAGTTTATCGAGCTGGCGGCCGAGAGCACATGCATCAGTGTGGCGTAGCGAACCTCGTTGGCTACAGGCTGTCACCTTCTATGACAGTACGTGGAACGTGACCGACCAAGTTTGAGCTGTGGTCGCGGCGAACACTATGGCCGGTCCGATCTTGTTTAAAATATAGATTTTCACTCAAGACGAGCCAGCCAGGCAAACAGTGAAAACCGACCCTGGGATAACTACATGACCGAGAGGAGCGGCGATCTAAGGTAAAGCATGCGGACGGTTAAGCGCAACGACAAGGTCTGGAAAGTCATCCTGGTGCATGGCTCATATTATCTGCAACATGAGGACGATGAACCGATCGGCCCGTTTTTCTCGCAGGGTCAAATCAATGAGTGGGCGGGTGCCTCGAATGTCGAACCAGATGAGGAGCCCGACAGTCAACCGATTCCGGATAAGCCAGTTTAGCGCTCTGCGTCTTATGAATTGAAACCGCTCTCGCGCGGCAAGCGCTTCCGCTTCGGTGCGGATAGAACGTGGCGTAGAGACGAAATGGGATGGCCCACCCCCGTGAGGCCATCCCATTCCGGCCTTTCGGCCCCCTTTTGCTGCCAAGCTACCCAGCAGAGAGGATACTTCAATCCCGAAATCTTATGAGTGGGGGTGTGCGAGAGAGTCGCCGGAGCGGCCGTTGACGTGCCGACGCCAAGTTTGGACGAGCGTGAATACGAGCGTCGTGCGAAACCATCCCTTGGCACGGCCTATACTGGGAGCGAACCAAACGACTAGCTCGCCTGCTTTTCTTTACTTGTCAGTCAGCGCTCGCCACGGAAGGCGGCTTATTATTCATTGGTGACGGGGCTTCGTCACCCTTAACATTGAATTCACGATCGGCGGCCTGGTTTGCATCAGTCAACTCAGCGGCTTCCGTCTCAACGGCCTCACCGTCCTCGTCTGCGCGAACCCAATGATCGAGATGCCGACCTCCCTGGCGGCCTTCTGTTCGCCAAATTTTGTAGGCTCGTTCGCGCTGTGCTTGCTCTCGGTCGTCCTTTAAATGCGCAAGTTCCAGTGAGAATGTCGCAGCCTCGCGGTCAAATTCCGGAACATCAAAGATAGCAGGGTCGAAGGCATAGACGAATGATTGCGGAAAAATGGCGCTCGACGAGAATGCCTCGGAGCGCCGTAAAAGCATCGGGATTTGTTGCAAAGCGCCGACGCCTGCTGGGTATATAGCCGAGATTCGTGGCGCAATTTCAACCGGCAATCTAGCTTATCCCTACCCAGCCTCAGTCCCGCGGTGGGATAGGAAAATAACCTTTTCGCGTTACGGAAAATCAGCATTTACGATGACGATCATCCGTCTTGCTTCGGGAATTATGGGATACCCTCTAAGGGTAGCTACTAGCGAGAGAGACCGCTCGTCTGCTGGTAGGCCAGCCATTGTCGCCTTGATATGCCTCCGTCTTCAACCCTGTGACCAATCTGATCAAATCCGCTAGATTTCGCGCTCTCGTCTTCGCCATCACGTTGGCGCGGTGTACCTCGACTGGTAGCCTCCTCCTCCAGGGAGTCTCACGATGAATATAGCAACCTTTGTAAACCGTCCAATCGTTGGGCGGAATAACCAGAAAGCGGTCGAGCGTACGGCGGCGGGGAAGCCCCAGTTTCACACGGCCGACGACAGAGTTTACAGCGAAGGGCAGACCGCGAACAACGTCTACCGTGTCGAAAGCGGAGCCGTAAGGGTCTTTCGATACCTGCCGGACGGAAAGCGATACATCTTGTCCCTCTGTTCTTGCGGTGACTGGTTCGGGATCGAGGGAGGAAGCAGGAGATCGTGATTCGCCGAGGCAATTTGCGACGCGAACATCATACGGTACTCCACTGCCAACGCGGCCTGCCTGCCAGTCGATCTCCTCGCTTTGGCTTTCAAAGACTTGGCGACAGCCCACAATCGGCAACTCGCGATGCTACAACAGAGCGCTGTGGCGCGGGTTGCGGCGTTCATTGTTGAAATGGCCCAGCGGCTTGGAGCTTCGGAGTTCGAACTGTTCATGTGTCGGAGGGACGTGGCCGACTACCTCGCACTGACAATTGAAGCCGTGGCGAGATCGTTCACCACTCTCACGGCCTCGGGAGCGATCAGCCTCGAAGGGCACACCCATAGAAAGATAAGAATCTTGTCCTCAAGGCGGCTTCAAGAATTCGCCGAGTAAGGTGGAAATCTCGACCCCACCACACAGATAATCTGTAATCGCGAAGATCGGGGTAGGCGACATGAACGAGACGAAGCTATCAGACGGAGAGACGCAACGATCTCCTTACCAAGGGCGTGAAACACCGCGGGCTTTCAGGCGCAGCGGGATATCGTCGTGGTCGGCTCTCGGTCTTGGCGTTCTCCTTTTGCTTGCCGTCCTTCTCGTCGCAAACGGGTTGCGGGGAACGGCGTCGACCGCTCCTTTGAGATCGTCGGGAGGCCTTCAAACCGTGAAGGCCGCGGAGTTCCTGCACGCGGACCACCTCCTTAGGTAGAGAGACTACCGTAATATACTCCTTTTCAGGTCTGGCGGTGCTAACCTCTCTTCGGGGGACAGGCGAAATGGGCGAGGACGAATTCGAAAGTAGTCGGGCGACGGCACATTCGGGTCTGCGTCGCCTGATGCTGAAGCTGCCCGCGAGGCGACATCAGTTGGCAGCGCTCAGCACTGCATGCCCCGAGACGTTGCTCGATCTTTTCCAGGCTTATGATGTGGCCTGTCTTGCACTCGAAGCTTTTCGTCGCGATTTCAATCGCCATCATCTCGTTGAAGAGTACGAGACCGTCTGTGGTGAGATGGAGCAGGAGATCAGCCAGGAACTGGAAAGGCGGCGAGCCGATTGACCCCGCTACGAGGTCTAGTCGATGCTTCTGCGGCGATCCAGCTTTATCTGCACGAGCATGCTGTGGCCCGCTATGATCAGCTCGTACAGAAAAGCGATCAGCGAAAGCATCAATGTGACCGCCGCGCCGCCGTCAGCCTCATTCGAATTCATATCATTTCTGAGCGTCACCTGCGATGGCACGTTTCGAGCAGGTGAAGCCTACAAGTCGACTGAGCGAGATTGTTCTGATCAATGGGGTGACTACAACGGTGAAGTTGGCCCGTGTCCGTCTGCCAACCCATTCCATGTTCGCGAGACCTATGTCGCGAGAGCCTAAAGACAGCGTGTAATGCTCACGACGAGCCGCAATGATCCTCTGCAGGTCATGCGGAGCTAGATGAGCTAAATGCCGCGAACTAGGAATGCGCACGTGTGTAACGACAACGCCTTTACGGACCTTGTAAAGATATTGTCGTTACACTATATAGATGCAAACAGGAGTTTGCCATGCCGACCTCACACACGAGCAAAAGCTCGGACGCAAGCGTGCCGCTGAATATGCGCATCAAGCCTGCGACCCGTAACTTGATCGATCGCGCCGCTGAGTTGCTTGGCAAGACGCGTACGGATTTCATGTTGGAAGCGTCCGAGCGCCGAGCCGAGGAAGTGCTGCTCGACCGCAGTATCTTCGCGGTAAGCCCCGAAATCTATGCTGAATACCTTGCCCGGCTCGATGCACCCACGCAGCCCAATGAACGTTTAGCACGCACCATGTCGACCAAAGCACCGTGGGATGAGGCGTGACCCTCAGCGCACCGGCACCCCTGGCCGAACATCATGAGCTGGCTGAATTCAATTCCGGCGTCGCCGAACTGGACGACTGGTTGAGACGCCGCGCTCGTTCTAATCAAGCAAGCGGTGCATCGCGGACCTTCGTCGTGTGCGACGAGAGCCGCGTCATCGCCTATTACGCACTCGCCTCCGGCGCCGTGAAGCAGCCGGAAGCGCCTGGCCGGTTTCGGCGCAACATGCCTGATCCAATTCCGGTCGCCGTGCTTGGTCGCCTCGCAATTGATGAATCCTACCAGGGGCGTGGTATCGGCAGGGCATTGGTCCGCGACGCGGGCCTGCGCCTGCTCAATGCCGCTGACGTACTCGGCATCCGAGGTATGCTCGTTCATGCGATTTCAGATGACGCACGAGCCTTCTATGAGGCCGTCGGCTTCCTGCCTTCTCCTTCCGACCCCATGATGCTGATGGTCGGATTGCATGACCTCAACAACGCGCTGAACCCTTAGGCGGAACTTATCAAAAGTTTCGGTTGAATGCATTCCATCTCGCCTCTAACTCGATGAATTTTTGGCAGAAGGTCCCGACATTGAATGAGGGCCGCTAATCCTAATCCCTTCAAGACCTCTAAAGCGCATCAATGACCTCTGCGCGCCTTGAGGTCGGTCAGCTGGCGCGGCCGCGGAGGCGAGAGCACGTCGAAGAATTCAGTGGCGATAGACTCTTAGTAGCCCGCCACTTCTCGAAGTAAAGCTGAAGCGGGGCATCACGATGCTACGCATCGAACGACAAGAGAGCTACCGCAATGCCGTCATAATGCCCATCGCGATTAAGGCCGGCCCTGCTATAAGGTGGAGGTGCGTGAGAAGCTGGCTCGGGAGGCGCTGGCGCAAGAGCCACGCTGATCCGCTCATCGTCCAGTACCAGGAGAGCGTGCCGAGGCCCACACCGCAGACGATCAGGATGTGGAAGAGGCCGCCGATCCGATCGGTCAGCGCGAGGGAGCCGGCGAAGGCGAGATAGGGCAGCAGCGTCATAGGGTTCGCCAGTGCCAACCCCGCCCCGGCGAAAAATGGTCTAAGTCCCCCTTTGGTGGGTGTCTTGTTGTCCCGGGTCCTAGGATGTCGGAATAGCGTCCATACACCGAGCAACACAAAAACCATCCCTGAGAAAAAATGAGATTGCGTTTGAAAGCCGGCGAAGGGTGCGGCCGAGACATGAGCGCCGAATACCGCCAAGGTCGCATAGAGGCCATGGGTCGTTGCTGCGCCTGCACCACTTGCCAACCCAGGTCCCACCCCTCGCACGAGACTCTGCTCCAGACACATCATGCTGACCGGTCCAAACGGCATAGCGATCGACAGCCCGAAGACGAAGCTTGAGATAAAATGATCCACGCCCACCCCTCTCGGTGTTCCCTAAAAAAACACCCTCTTTGGCATTCTTGTTTTGACGGTCGACACGTCAACATCGGAAGAAGAACATCCTGACTCCTGTTCCGCATCACCTGAACGAGTAGTGCTTGTTAAAATTTTGGCGCCACGTTATCGTTTCGAGGAAAGATCAGCGTCGGTCACACGTTGGAACGTTTGTATGAAACCCTCAACATCGGAGCTGGACGGGCTGTCGGAGATCATCGGACTGATCTACGATACTATCCTCGATGAGACGATTTGGCCGGAAACGCTACAGAAGATCTGTAACTATACTGGTGGCACCGCTTCTCGCATCTATTGGCGTGATGCGACCAATGGCGTCGGCGAGACTGTCTATTCCTGGGGGATCGCGCCAGAGTTCCTCCGCTTGTATCGAGAGAAATTCGTCACCCTCAATCCCACCTACCCAGCGTCGATCTTTATTAAACCCGGAGACGTGTTTTCGAGCCGCGATCTCGTTCCCTCGGAAGAGTTTCAAGCCAGCCGTTTCTTTCGTGAATGGGCAGCCCCGCAAGGGTTTCTGGACGCCGCTATCTTCAACATTCAACGCTACGAGGCCAGCGCCGCGGCTTTCACGGTCATTACTGGCGATGGCTACGGCCTCGTCGACGAGACCTTGCGGGTGAGGCTGAAGAGGCTGGCGCCGCATCTGCAACGCTCCGCTATAATCCGCCGCGAATTTGGCAGACAGGAAAAGCGTATTCTCTCGCTGGAAGCGGCATTGAACCGGGTGGAGGCCGGTGTGTTCATTCTCGATCCGGGCGGCCGAGTGACCTGGACCAACGAGAATGCGCAATCTCTTCTAACCAGGGGCGACATCGTCCGCGACGACGCGTTCGGCTTAACGCTCTCCGACCCAAACGCCCATCGCCTGCTCCGCGAGGGATTGTCGGGCGACGGCGGCCAGCCGGAGCAACTACTTCAAGATCGTCCTGCACTGATCAAGTTGATCGACAGTCAGGGCGACGAATGGATCGCCTCTTTGATGCAACTGGCGCCGCGTTCGCAAACGCAAGCCACCTTCGAGCGGGTCGGTCGGTCGGCGCGCGCAGCATTGTTCGTGCGCCGCGCGGAGACCGTGCCGAAATCCGGAATTAAGGCCTGTGCGATCCTTTATGGCCTGACGCCCTCCGAGACGCGTGTCCTTCAGGCCGCGCTGGACATTCACACCGTCGCGGAGATGGCGAGCGCGCTGGGAGTTTCTCCGAACACCATCAAGAAGCACCTATCTGCGATCTTCGCGAAGATGGGTGTCAGCCGCCGCGCGGGCCTCATCCGCCTCGTCATGGCCGCTCGCCCTTAGTCCGAACGGCGAACAAAGCGGCTTCACGCTTTTTTGTATCAGAGACGCTACCGGTCAAGCATAGGTGCCGACAGCGTCCTCGCAAGCGAAGCTGCCGACAAACTACAATGGCGATTGTGGTGGCGAACCGAGCTGATAAGCAGCTGCCAGATTCTCTACCGGCGCACCGCCCCCATTAGCGTCTTTCTGGTTCGAATCAAGGCGTTCGGACCTTGCTCCTGGTCTCAATGATTTAAAACAAAGCGGAAAGATTGCGCCGTCCATCCACCACTCGGACGATCTCGGTTGTATGAACAGGCCCGTCCTCGGTGTCGGGCTTTGCTCGTAAACAGTAACGTAGGGCGCCTCCACCAACACCCGGGCAGTGCGGAACACTTCCAGGTGACGCTTCGCCTACAGGATGGCGCAGCCCGGTCGCCGCCGTCCTTGAGCAGTGATCGAAGCGTTGCTGCGATGAACTATCTGCGAAGGAACTCTGGCCTTTACGGGGTCGCGTCCAGAGGTACGGGATCCCCTTCTGGTAAGGGCTGAGGGGCATCGCCAGGCTTACCGTCTTCGTTTTCCAAACCGAGTTGATTAAGAATAAGGTCTTTGATCCGCTGCTCGATTGCCTCTCGATCCTTCAGGCCCATTGCAGCTAGCTTGTCTTCGGTTAGCTCGCGTTCTTTCAGGAAGAAATAGCGGATACGTTCAGCTGGCGTCATGTTGGACACCTTCAGGAATTCATCAGCTGCGTCGGGCTCTTCGTCTTTGCTAAGAGCGGTGCGATTAGGCTTTTGGTCCAGCACAACGCCGTTGCTCTCCATCAACCACAGCGCGTCCGCGAGCTTCGAGCCATATCGAGGATCAAGTGAAACAGACGGGGGATTTCCACCTGCTTTCCCCTGCTGTGCTTCCCGGACCGTGTCCTGCCCAGGCACGCGGGAAGTCGACTGCAAGTGCAGGGGGACTCTAGGGTTGCCCGTAACGATCATCGTGTTGATTCCCTTGGTCTTGCCTCTGAACATCGCATCGACGGCTTGCTCAAGGCTGGTCGTTTTGCCGACGAACGCGTTCGCAGACGAGGTCTCTTCTTACGGCCGTGCTCAGTGTTGGAAGTGCGCCGAGGCCCGGTGGATCCTATCTGGCGCCAGTCGACGCGCGGTGGTGAGCGACGGACATCTTCAAAGGCCGACCTCCGAAAAAGGGCCGTTAGGCTTAAAGCCGGCGTCTACGCTGAGAACTGCGCCGTTTATCAGGACCAGCCAGGAAAGCGACTGCGTTGGCGATTTCCCCGGGGTTTGCCAAAGCGTCCAAGCGAGGTGAGGCTTCTCTGATAGTCAACATCACGCTCCGCCAGGGCCGAGAGAGATGATCCGGACGTCGAACGAGAGATTTGAAATTGCTGCCCGCGCAAAGAGAACAGGAGTGCGAACGTTGACATCATGCATAGCCTGCGGTCGGCGAGTACCAGATCCGCGTTCATGGGTGCGGTCCCAATGACTGCGCCGTTGACCAGAAAATGAAGCTGTGGCGGCTCTTGCAGTGCTTTTTGCACGAGAACTCGACTAAGGCTGGGCTGCCAACGACTTGCTATAGATCGCTGCATGAATCCCGATAAGGCGCCGCATATCCTCAACATCCTGGGCGGCGTAGCGCAAGCCCCGCATGCCATAGGTGAGCGTCAGAGCATAATTCTCGGGCGAAGCGGGTATCGGCCAGCTCTCCACGCTCGCCTGGAGGATCTCTACGACCAGAGCCTGGAAGTTTCGATAGACTTGGCGGACGGCGGGAAATTGCAAATCGAAGAGATCGGCCGCATCTGGAAACGCGGCCGCGAGTTCGACGCCATGCATGCCCCAGCTCGTGCAGGCGTGAAGCAGCTTTTCGTCGAGCGGGCCAATCTTCGCCGTAGCCGTCCTGATCTTAGTCAGCGCCTGCGCGTCCATGTTTTCGATGACGCGGCTGAAGATCGCTTCCTTGTCCCTAAACTGGAGGTAAAGAGACGGGCGGGACATCCCGGCCGCCTTAGCGATATCGCCCATGGTTGTGCGAGCGAAACCGTAACGCACGAAAACATACTCTGCAGCCCCGAGGATATGGTCTTCTTTTTCAGCTCTGGCGTCCATGCCTTACCTTGACATTTAGACAAAAATTGTCAACTGATGACAAAATGACGGAAAATGTCAGGAGGTAAAGTATGCAGGATGTCGAGTTGCCCGAGCATCTTTTGAACGAGGCGGTGGAGCGGCTGGGGGGTGGCCCCGTGGTCATGGTGAACCTCCTGACCTTCAGGAAGAGCCCGCTCTACCCGGACGGCTTTGCGGATAGGAAGTCCTCCGCGCGTGCCGCCTACTACGAAGGTTACGCCGGCGCATTCGGCCAGATCGCGGCGAGGCTTGGGATCGAATATGAGCTGGTTCATGCGGGCAGCCAGCTCCTGACCCTTGTGCCGCTCGAACAGGAAAGCTGGGACGACATCGTCATCGTGCGCTATCGCAGCCTTTCGGATCTGCGCCGGATCACTGAAACCGAGGATTACGCGCGCCAAGCCGCGCCCCATCGTGTGGCAGCCATTGCGGCATGGCGGTTCATCGCGACCCGTTCGTGAATTGCGGGCTGGTCCTAGCGGCGATTTCGGAGCTATTGGTGCGTACGGCTTATCGACGATATGCGATTCCGGACGGGCGCCACGACATGAAAGGCTGCACATGGATTGGAACGACCTTCGTTATTTCTTGACTGTTGCCCGCACCGCGAGCCTCACCCAGGCCGCGTCGGAACTCAAGGTCAGCCAATCCACGGTTAGCCGACGCATTGTCGAACTGGAGGACGATCTCGGCGTGGCGCTGTTTCAGCGCCATCAGACCGGTTATTTCCTGACGGATGAGGGGCGGGAGGTGCTGCGCCATGCCGAGCAGGTCGAAGATAGCATCCTGGCCCTAGAGCGCGGCGCGGTCGGCCTCGACAAGGATCCGCAGGGCGTCGTGCGGCTTGCGACATCGGAAAATCTGGCGACCGATCTGATCATCCCGGCACTCCCTGCCTTCTGCGAGCGCTATCCCGGCATCTGTCTCGAGATCATCACCAGCACGGTTGCCGCCGAACTTGGTCGGCGCGAGGCCGATATCGCGCTACGCGTTGTTCGACCGACCCGCGGCAATCTGACGATCAGGAGTGTCGGACGCATGACCTATTCGGTCTATGGCAGCCGGGCCTATCTCGACCGCCATCCCTATGTCGAGGGAGAACCGCTAGGCGGCCGGCGTTTCATCACCTGGGACGACAGCCATGCCTTTATGCCGGCCGCAGCCTGGCTGAAGCGGGAGCATCCCGGTTGCAAGATCGCCCTCGTCACCAGCAGCCTGCCGTCGCAAATCGTAGCCGTGCGGGCCGGTTTGGGCCTGGCCGTGATTCCCGATTTCCTAGCAGTTGGAGACGATCTCGTTCCCGTCATTCCGTCGGAGCGCTTGTTCAGCAACAAGGTCTGGCTGGTCACCCATGCCGATCTTGTGGCCTCGGCGCGCGTGAGAGCGGTCGGGGATTTTCTGGCCGATCGGGTAATGCGCACCAATCTCGACCTTTCCAGGCGCCCCCCCGACGGCTGAGAGCCGGCCACGACGGCGGCGTGCCCGGATCGTCTGCATCAGTCGGGCTGAAATGCTTTCCAGAGCCCGTAGGAATCCTCGATAAAGTTATAGCTGCTGACCTTCCCATCGCGCACGGAGCAGATCGCCGCAAAGTCGCTCGCGAAGGTCTTGCCCGTGGTGAGAATGCGATGGCGGAAATGGCCCGTGACGACGACCGTATCGCCATTTTCGAAGATCCGCTCGACATAAAAATCGAGAGGCTCGAAATGATCGGGAAAGACCGCCATCCAGGCCCGCACCGCATCCTTCCCATGGCGGATGCCGATCGTGGGAACGTCGGAAGCGCCCTGCACTTTCCAAACCACGTCGTCGGTAAGGCAGTTGAGCGTCTTGTCCACATCCTTGCGGAAGAACGTATCGAGATAATGCTGGACGACCTGTGCGGCCGTCCTCTCCTTTATATCTGTCATCTTGAAATCTCCGGGCCGCGTCGCGGCGCATTATTTTGCTTCAACTTAGCGGTGGCCGCCGGCAAAGACGAAGAATTCGCCGGTCGTCCAGCTGGATTCGTCAGAGGCGAGGAAAATTGCCGCCGGCGTCACGTCGTCGGCCGTGCCCAGCCGTTTGAGCGGCGTTCTGGCCGTCACTGCGGGGCCGAAGTCCGTCTTCAGGAAGCCACCGGCCTGGACGCCTTCTGTATCGACAACGCCGGGCTTGATCGCATTGACGCGGATCTTGCGGGGCGCGAGTTCGTTGGACAGCGCCCGCGTCAATCCGTCGATCGCGCCCTTGCTGGCTGTGTAGACGGAAGCGTTTTCCGGGCCGAAAATCGTTACCGTCGAGGACATGTTCACAATGCTGCCGCCCTCCGGCATGTATTTCACGGCCTCCTTCACAGCGAGCAGATAGCCGAAGACGTTCAACTCCATATGCCGGCGGAAGAGCTTGATGGAGAGGTTTTCGAGCGGCTGGAAGTCATAGACGCCAGCATTGTTGACGAGCACGTCGACGCGGCCATAAGCGCGGTTCGCTTCGGCGAAGAGCGCCTCCACCTGTGCCGGATTGCTCATGTCTGCCTTGACGGCAATGGCTTGGCCGCTCTTCGCCTCGATATCCGCCACCACATGGTCGGCCGCATCCTTGCTGGCCGCATAGTTGACCACCACCGAGGCTCCCTCGACGGCAAGGCCCCTCGCGATTGCTGCGCCGAGGCCCTTGGAAGCGCCGGTAATGACAGCGACCTTCCCTTTCAATCGATCTGTCATGATCCTTATCCTCTTGGTTTGGTTGTCGCTATTCGGACGCTCCCGCGCATCGATCAGGACGTTTGCGACGTCTTGTCGGCCCAAAGATCGACGGCGCCCATGCGGTCCGCACCCTGCGTGGCCAGCATCCAGCCCGGATATTCCGGCGGCAACTCGCTAACGGCGTCGAGCTTGGCGCTTTCGTCCTCGGTGAGGGTGATATCCACTGCGGCGATATTATCCTCGAGTTGGCTCAGCCGCTTCGCGCCGACGATGATGGAGGTGACGACAAGCTTGGAAAGAAGCCAGGCGAGCGCGATTCGGGCTGGGCTGCAGCCATGGGCTTCAGCAATCGGCTTCAGCACGTCGATCACATTCCAGGCGCGCTCCTTGTCGACAATAGGGAAATCGAAAGAGGAGCGGCGCGAACCTTCGGGCGACTGGTTTTCCCGGCTGAACTTGCCAGACAGCAGGCCGCCGGCAAGCGGGCTCCAGACGAGAAGGCCCATTTTCTCGGCTTCGAGAAGCGGCCGCAATTCGCGCTCCAAATCTCGTCCGGCGACCGAGTAATAGGCCTGCAGCGTTGTGAAACGCTCCAGATTGAGGCGGGCGGAAACACCCAGCGCGGTCGCAATGCGCCAGGCTTGCCAGTTGGACACGCCGAGATAGCGGACCTTCCCCTGGCGTACCAGATCGTCCAGTGCCCGCAGCGTTTCCTCGACTGGCGTCAGGATATCGGTGGCGTGGACCTGATAGAGATCGATGTGATCGGTCTGAAGCCGCTTGAGGCTGGCTTCCACGGCATCCATGATGTGCACGCGCGACGCGCCGACATCGTTCCGGCCTGGTCCCATGCGGCTATAGACCTTGGTGGCCAGGACCATCTCGTTTCTGGGTATCCCGAGATTCTTGAAGGACTGGCCGAGCGTGCGCTCGCTGGCACCAGCTGAATAGACGTCGGCAGTATCGAAAAAGTTGATCCCAGCGTCGATGCTGGCCTTGACCAGTTCGTCGGCGTCGCTCTGGCCGACATCGCCGATATGTTCGTAGATGCCGGTGCCGTCGCTAAAAGTCATCGTTCCCAGGCAAAGCTGCGAAACCAGAAGACCGGTATTGCCGAGTGGCTTGTACTTCATTTTACGCTCCTTTAGACGCGTCAATCCGTTCGGACAGGAAGGTCCGCTCCGCGTCAGTTGTGATTGATGGGGTGTAGAGCTGCCTAGCGCTCGGCGCGATCAGGCTGCGTCACTTCTGTCGGGCGCGCCGAATATCTCGTTGATGCGCAGCGAGTCCGTGAATTCCTTGCCGCTTGCGATCTTCCCGTCCCGGAAGCGCAGCAGGAAATGATAATGGTTCCGATAGTGCCGGCCATCCTTCATCGGCAGATCGCCCTCGGCGACGATCGCCAAGCGATCGCTCTCGCCGGTGATTTCGTGATACTCCAGCCTGAGTGGGCCGGAGGCGTTTTCTAAAAGCTTGGGCAGGTTTTTGAGATATGACCCCTTAGCGTGCAAGCCCGAAAACTTGTTGCCGGGCATGATCCACCAGGTCATATCCTCGGTGCTGAGCTTCGACATCGTGTCGGTATCGCATCGTGCAAGCGCATCCAGAAAGTCCTTAGCGACGTCCTCGTGGTGCTTTCTATCCATGGCCTATCTCCTTCCGAGCCATTCGTCATGACATCACACGACCTGACTTAGGCGCTCAAATTTCGAAAAAAACGGCAAAAAATGCTTAACCGTTTTTCAAATTTGGAAAACTGGGAGGGTGCAAGCGCACAGACATCGGAGGCTTGGGAGGAATCGCCAGAAGAGGGAGCCATCCACCTCATCAAGCTCAGTGCCATCGATCGGTTCGCGTGCTTCGCTTTGCAGAAATCGTTTTGGTCTGAGGTATCGCGATGCGGATTTGCTACGCGAGATGATTGGCTTTGCAGCCGAGAAGCTGATGGAGCTGGAGGTCGGCGCGAAGACTGGAGCGGCCTACGGGGAAAAAATGACTTTCGACTTGCACAGCGTAACGGCTATCGCGACCGCAATTGGGAGACCCGAGCTGGTACCGTTGAACTGCGAATTCCAAAGCGGCGCACTGGCAGTTCCTTCCCTAGCTTTCTGGAGCCGCGCCGCATGGCCGAGAAGGCGCTGACCGCGGTGATCCAGGAAGCCTATATCCAGGGTGTTTCGACCCTCTCGGTGGACGATCTGGTCAGGGCGATGGGTATGAGCGGCATCTCCAAAAGCCAGGTCTCCAGGCTGTGCGAGGAAATCCGACAAGGTGAAGGCCTTTCTCTCCCGGCCCATCGAAGGCGAGGGGCCATACCTTTGGATCGATGCCACCTATCTCAAGGTCCCGCGCGGCGGACGCATCGTCTCCGTCGCGGTGATCATCGCCATCGGCGTCAACACGGAAGACGGCAGGGCAATGGCGATCGCACAGATGATGATCGTGGAAATGATCAACGGCGGGCTGGCCCAGCTCTCGATAAACGGCTTTCGAGCGGTGCGGATGACATGAATGATCAGCGTCTGGGTCAGGATTGGTTCCACGAACCACCCGTTTGAAATAGCGACGCATTTGTCCAGGCATCGACGACAAACGGCATGGTGAAATAAGTCGAATAATCGAAGATCGAGCTGATCGGCCCGATGAACAGCATAAAGCGCATGTATTGCCGATTTCCCATTTTCGGGGACGCAGGAAGATCGACGCGCCGAGAACGCTGAACATGTTGCCGAAGTTCGAGCTTGCGCCCATCTTAATGTATTTGACGATGTTGCCGAAAGACGCGTCGGCCCTCGATGACATCGTTCAAGATGGCCAGGTTTTTTTAGAGCAGGATAATATCTGCGGATTCCTTGGCGATATCGACCGCCGTGTCCACGGATATTGCGACATCGGCGGTCTTCAATGCCGGACCACCGTGATTTCATCGCCCATGAAGCCGACAACGTGATCTCTGGCCTGCCGGGCAGCGACGATGCGGGCCTTCTGGCAGGACGACACCTTGGCGAAGGCGTTCGCTTTCTCTACTGCGTCCCCAATTTCCATGTCACTCATTGCTTCCAGATCGTGCCCGAGTAAGAGACCGGAAATATCGAGACCCACATCCCGGCAGGTCTCGCGCGTCACCAGATCGTTATCCCCGGTCAGAATTTTGACAGCCACGCCGGATGCACGGAGCGCAGCGAGTGCGGCGGCGGCCGTTTCTGGCGGGGTCGAGGAAAGCAATAAAGCCTTGCAGCGTCAATCCGGTTTCATGGACGGCTTCATAGGTTGGGGTAGCGCGGCAGTGCCAGGAACAGCGCCATCGCGCCGCCGTTAGTCTTCGCCTATCTGTTGGATATCCAGGTTGGGAGGAGGGCCGGCACTGACAAGTGACAGAGGGATGACATCCGAAGCCGACCGCCTCTGTTGCGACCGCGCCGGGCGTTTCAGTGGGCGCAATCAGCTTTGCCACCGTCAGATCGGGCACGAGATCTGTGTATGTCTTAATAGCCCATTGAAAAGGGCGCCTCCCGGTCAGGGAGAGGCACCCCTTTCGTGCTGGAAGTTGAGGGCGTTCTGCATCGTGGAGATTTAAGGAACGAGCGAAGTTTTTCCAGCACCTTCGGAAGGAAAAGATCTTGGATCGGTTAACGACTAGGCGCACCCCATCGCCTCTTCAACTATTGGCCGGTCGACTGGTGACGACTACCTGACCGAAAATATTCTCATTTATTGGCCCAATGGCACTAATTGAGCGTATGCTAGAAACAAATAACTTTCGACTGCGCGTGAGAGCGTGCGTTTCACTTCAACGGACGGTGACCGGGCCGATGACAGCTGCATTCACGAACGCCCTCCAACTTAGTGAGCCTTCTCCAGAGCAGGTCAGGGATCAACTCACACGCATGTTGAGCAGTCAGAACCTCGAACTGCCGCAGCGTGGACGTAAATTTCTGCAATTCGTCGTCGATGAAACTCTGGATGGCAGGCAGGGATACATCAAAGCGGTGACTATCGCTCAACTTGTGTTCGGTCGGGATGCATCCTTCGATGCACAGGCCGACCCTTGTGTCCGGATCGAAGCAAGTCGCATCCGCCGCGAGTTGGAGCGATACTACCTGCTCCAGGGTTCGGAAGACGACATTGTCATAACCGTTCCCAAAGGGGCATACGTTCCAACCTTTCGGATGAGAACGATGCCGAAGGGACAGGCAATATCTGCACCAACAAAGCCTCTGGCCTTGCCTGAGGATCCGATACGCAAAGCCGGCTTGGAGCCTTGGCAATGGGTCGTGGGTGCCGTGACCATCGGAAGCTTTGTGCTCGTCCACGGTCTGGTTCTGATGGACAGTCCGAGCTCAGCGATCACAACGACCATGCAATCGATCGCCGTCGAACCATTTGAGCCTATGTCCCCGGACTCAGACACGGTAGGCATATCTCTGAGTTTTACATATGAGGTTGTGAGCAAGCTGGTGCCAATCAAGAAGCTTGTCGTAAAGGCCGGTCGTACCTCGAGTTCGAACGATAGCCTCTATCTGCTCCAAGGGGCGGTGCTACTGGAGGGACGGCGACTAAGGTTGGCGACCCGGTTGGTGAGGCGTTCGGATGGCGCTGTCGTTTGGGCTGAAAATTATGACGACGAGCTGGACAGGAAGCCATCGTTTGCAATCCAATCGGACATCGCGGAGAAAATCGCCAAGTCCGTTGCGCGTCCGCTTGGCATTGGTAAGGAGTGAGCGTCAAAAGCGCGTTGTTTTCAGACCGGCAGGATGTTAGCCCACTGCCCCATCATCACGCGGATGGTTGGTAGCGAGCGCGGGAAAGGGCCCATCGCGGGGTGGGCGATGAGCCTCTAGGCCCGTACAGGGAAAACAAGCCCAACCGACAATGGATTGACGTCCCGAATGTTCCACCAGACCAACGAATGAACGCGCGGGAGCCAACGATGCTGGCGTCGAGTGGACGCCAGCACCACGGCCCGCTCCACATTGAGTAGTCGCTGACCCGATTTCACTCCGTGAAGCAGCGCAGGATCTTTTGAAGGCTCAGAAGACCGGACGCTTGCATATTGGCTACCGGCTGGATCTTTGAGCCGTTCCGGAAGCCGCGCTTGCACCTCTAATCCCGGTCGTGTTTCTTACGGGCCCAGGTGAAATAAAGGCTGGCGTCGACGCAAGGAAAGCAGGTGCACAGGACTTCTTGGAAAAGACCAGCTCGGCGGCGGTGCTGATGGAGGCGATCGAGCGAGCGCTAGCGCAATATGAGAGACGACGGGCCGAGCACGACCGTCTGCAGAAAGTGAGTGGCTTGATTGCGAGTCTGAGCGCGCCTGAAGCCGAAGTCTTTGGGCTTATCGTCCGTGGCCACCAGGTCATGGAGAAGATCGCCGCAAAATTGCTTGCGGAGGTCTTATTGATCGCCGCCGACATCGGTCGTACCGCGACCACAGGGTGATCGGACGCTCTTCCCCTAAGGGCAATATCAACCGACCGCCGGCACGCCTAGAGTGACGTAAACCCGCGTATGTAGCGCAATGTCACGCATGAGCGCATGAGGTGGGAAAGCTGCGCCGCACTGTCGCCGTAGTCGATGATGATACGAGCCTACGTCGAAGCGTGGGTCGGCTCCTCAATGCCTACGGATTTGCGGCTGTCGAATATGCATCGGCGGAAGCTTTTCTCCGTCACGACGTGAAAACGCCGATCGACTGTCTCGTGCTGGATATCGATCTCGGAGGCATGTCCGGCATCGAACTGCGCAAGCTGAAAGGGGCTGGAGCGAAGCTGCCGATGATCTTCATCACTCGTGGGATCCGTACTCATCGATGCAGTCAAGAAGGCGCTCGGATCGTGGGTTCGCGACTGGGGCAACCAGTTTCGAGCGAACCAGCAGCGCCGGTCGGGTTTGGAGCCCACTCCCACGGGTAGCATTGAAAGAGAACACAGTACGGGTCGGCCGTCGGTTCACATCGCGTCAAGAGCAAGCAATATTTGCCCAGCCTAACTACCCCGAAATCGTCGTTTCCGTCCCTCCGATGGAAGGCGACCTCCGTCGGGCGATCTTTCGCACTACGGTCTTGAGGCTTACAGCGGCCGAAGAGGTTAGGCCAGAACGAGCAGCCTGCGTTATCGTGATTGCCACGAAGTCTGCATCTATCTCCTTCGGATCGATCTGAGCAAAGTCCTGGCCGTTTGCTGTCGGAATGAGAACACCGACACGAAGCGCAGGCTTCAGGCGCTTGAGGCGGCGGATCATCTGGCGGGCACGGGACTTCGAATTGCCGTTAAGATACGTGACGATCGCCGTGTCGACCCCGTCGACGGGAAGTGCCAGGGATCCACGAGCAGCATGCTCGGCATAAAACGATCGCGTCGCTGCGGCGCCCTGGACTTCTAATATCTGCGAGAGCATGGCAGCGGCAGCGTCGTCCAGACCACCGCGTCCGCCGATGCACAGAAGGGAGTGGCCCTCGCCGTCAGGAAGCTCCAATTCGGCGTCTGCCGGTGACGGTTCCTCCGGCGCAGTTTCATCCTCATTCTCCTCGTCATCCGCTATATCCGACAGGTTCCCAACCAAGGACAGCGAGCTCGACGCGACCATCTCAATCTGCCTCTCCGACATCACGCCGCGCTGACGATCGAGTTCGGCCAGTAGAAGCGCCGGCATACCTACCTTGTCGTAGTACTCGACGAGATATTCCTCTTTGAGGAACTCTTCGGCATTGTCAGAAGCTTCGTTAGGATCCCCGGCCAGGAGTCGTTGATAAAGCTTTTCGTGAGGCTCCAGCACCGGCTCGTTGCCGAGCAGGACGTCAAGGAATTCGAACTGCGGAACATGTCTTCCCAGCACGACGAGGCAGACCGTCAAAGGGGTCGATAGCATAAGGCCAAGCGGACCCCAGAGCCAGGACCAAAAGATCGCCGAGATGATAATTGCCAATGGCGACAATCCCGTATGCGTCCCATAGAGCCATGGCTCCAGCACGTTGTTGCTGACCAACTCGGTAACCAGATAGAGGGTGCCAACCCAGACCACCAGTGACCATCCCGGTGCGATCGCGAGCGCGAGAAACAGCGGCAACATCATCCCGATGATTGCGCCAATGTAGGGCACAAACCGCAAAACCAGGCTCAGCAGTCCCCATAGGATTGCGTTCGGGATGCCGAGGGCCCAGAGACCGATGGTAATAGGCACGGCGTACAGCGTGTTCACCACCAATTGCATCAGCAGATATTTTCCGACCCGCGCGCCGGCATCCTGCAGCGCTGCTGTGGTTCGGTGGAGGTCGCCCAGGCCGACCAACCGGATGAACCGGTCGCGCAGCTCTTCCCGCTCGAGAAGCATGAAGATTACAAGTACCATAACCAGACCAGCGGTTGCGAACGGACTAATAAGGGGCAGCAGAAAGTTGCCCAGCGTCTGGATTGGATCGGAGCGCGTCACGATCTCGACAGGCATCGGCGTTCGGATGGTCGGCGCCTCAACTTTCGGATCCTGGCTTTCGACGGCACGGGTCTGTATTTCGGCGCCCACGCGTTCGACGGCTTTGCTAAGGTGCTCGAACACGCCGTTTCCCGCACCTGCCTGCGCCAGTGAATGCACCTTATCGACAATGTTTCGCTGATATGTCGGAATGTTCTCGGCAAGATTGGTAACCTGCGTTGCCACGACGACGCTGAATACGGTAATCGCGCAGAATGCCGACGCAACGGCCAGCAGAACGGCGGGGATCTTCGGCACAGAACGCTTGCGAAGGAAGGATACGATCGGCGCGAGTGTAAACGTCAGGAGCAGAGACAGCGCGAGCGGTACGAATATCTCTTGGCCCAGCCGAAGAATAACGGCCACGCCGATCAGGATCAGTATCGTGCGTCCGGAGAGCCGGTTGCGAAGCTCGCCATCCGGAAGTCCATGGGGTGCCGCGGACGTCGCCGCCTTTAAAAATTCTGTTCCGCTCATCAGCCACCTCCAAGCATTGCGAAGAACACCCAAGTGCCCGAAATGGACCCAAGCCCAAAGCGGGCACGGGAACAATCAGTTATACCGCAGGCTGGCCTTGAAGTCTCTGCGTTCACCCTCTTGCCTCGCCACCAGCTGCTCCGCGGTCAGCCAGGGCAACGACGATCCGGTCAGCCTTCTTCAGGCGGCCGTTCATCTGCGAGCCGGTCTCGACGACTTCGCCCATCATTTCGTGCCTGATATTATTTCCCGACTTCATCTTTGGGATGAAAATATGGAAGAGATGGGGGTCCCGAGCCGCAAATCGCGCAGCTCGTCACTTTGATGAGCGCATCACGGGGATGCTCGATTTCGGGGTCCGATACCGTGTCGCATCGGATGTCTTCCTTGCCATGCCAGACGCGCGTCGAATGTCTGCTCGATGAAATTGCCGGCCGTCCCGAACACGGCCGGGTCTACATGCCATGCCGGCTCATAGAGCGAGGATCACTCGCCGATCTGTCGGTTCCGGCACCCGTCCGAGTAGCGGCAGGGAGGTAATGCCATGACCGTAAGCACAATATGCCGATGTCACTTTCGACGTCTAAAAGTGGGAGCGTTCCCGCGATTTGTCGAGCCCGTCTCGGCAAGAGCATCCGCCAAGGGTGGCCCTATTATGTGATGATGGCGCTGGGCCTCAGATTACCAGTAATCGGCGAAACGTCACGAGCTGGTGCAACAGATGCAGTCCATCATTCACCGGATGATGGAAGCGATCTCAATGATGGCTAAAATCAGTGGAGGGATAACGCAATTCGAACTCGCTCAAAAGTCTTATGGCTTGGGCGGCAGCCGTTTCGGCCGCTTCCGAGGTTTCCTGAGCAATGACGGCCGCGTTTCGCGTTAATTCTGCGGCCAACACTTCCATTTCGTTCCAACTCGGATAGTGTCGAAGCTTAGCTACTCCCGCAGAGTATTGCAGCATCGACGCGAGCGAACGCAGGACCGACTCCCGCCGTTCAGCACTCATACTCCCCAAGGTCGATCGGGTGGACATTGTACGCTCCTATAAGGGGCTGTCCGAAAGATGACCGAGAAGTGGCGACAACCATTCTCCGGGTGAGCTTGTCATTTAAGTAGGGCGTTCGCTGCTTGTTGCAAGCCTTGGCTTCAATACCTCACCGGAACACAAAGCCCGTTCATCGATTGGCTAGCAACTTTTGTGGAATATTTTCCCGGAATATTCTGATTTAATGGCCGCCATCGGTATTTATTGGGAGTAGGCTGGAGAACAAATCTCTTCGCACGGCGCATAATAACGCGCATTTCACACGCGACCGAGGAACCCCTGACAGCTATACTCCCCCCGATGCCCCACGAAACGGGTGATCCATCTCTAGATCAGATAAGGGGGCAGGTTGAACGAATCCTGACCAGTACAGAGTTAAGACTGCAGCTGCGGGCGAGAAGATTTCTGCAATTCGTCGTCGAGGAAACCCTTGATGGCAGGCAGGGTACCTGAAGGCAGTGACGATCGCTCAACTTGTGTTCGGTCGGGATGCATCCTTCGATGCACAGGCCGACTTCTGTTTCCGAATCGAAGCAAGTCGGATCCGCCGCGAGTTGGAGCGATACTACCTGCTTCAGGGCTCGGAAGATGACATTGTCCTTACCGTTCCCAAAGGGACATACATTCCAAGCTTTCGGGTGCGAAATATGCTTAGGCAGGAAGCTTCTGTGTCGAGAAAGCCTCAGCCCATGCCTGTGCATTCGGTCTCGAAACGCAAGTCGATTTGGAGCCATGGCGTTGGTTCGCTGCATCACTGACTATCTTGGCTGTTGTCATGGCCCAGACGTTGATTTGGCTGGTCGGGCGGGGCTCGGCGACCACAACGACAATTTTTCGATCCTAGTCAAAACGTTTGGGCCAATACGCCAAGGCGGGGTAGTGTCGCTCCTATCCCGAAGTCTTTCCTTTGAGGTTGTGAGCAAGCTGATGCCATTCAAGAAGCTTGTCGTAAAGGCAGATGGGACGCGCTCCAGAAGGGAGGACGTAGGAACATCCAGCCACGCGCCGAAACATCACCGTCGAATTTTCGGACAGACCTTCGATTGCTGAATTTTATATCCTCTCCTTTTCTCAAACTCGCCCCGCCTGGCAAGCAAGCAGACCTTGCGGGTATTCATTCTCGCTCAAATGAGGACGGCCTTCGAGGATCAGCCGAATTGATTCGCTAATACATGTGCTCTGTGAGCCTACTGTCTAGCTTGGCCGTTTGGTACCTGTTCCGGCATCTAAGCTTCTCGGAGCCCCCCACACCCCTGGGAGGGCTCCTTTTGATGAGGTGTGGTGGCAAGATCAATGGGTCGCTCACTTTCGACCAGGCCCAGCTGAAGATCTTGCCTGCAACGTCGGATTGGATTTTCAGTAATGGCTCCACGCCCAAGTCAGCTTCGTAGCTTTCAGCCCAAACAACAGTACCATCCGCAAGCCTCACCAACCGAGCCGACGACCTTACTTTCTTCACTCGGTTAGGACGCTGCCCTGGAGTAGATAATGAACCGCCCCGGATCTACCGGAGACCGTTTGGTTTAAGTTATGCGGCCATGGCTGGTGCGTCCAGCATGGCGTAATATCGTTCTTCGGCCTCGGCAGGTGGAATGTTTCCGATGGGCTCAAGAAGACGCCTGTTGTTGAACCAATCTACCCATTCCAGCGTGGCGAACTCCACGGCTTCGAAGTTTCGCCACGGTCCTCGCCGATGGATGACCTCGGCCTTGTAAAGACCATTGATCGTTTCGGCGAGAGCGTTGTCATAACTGTCGCCGACACTCCCGACAGACGGCTCGATGCCAGCTTCCGCCAGCCGTTCGGAATAGCGAATGGACACATATTGCGATCCGCGGTCGGAATGATGAACCAGCCCGCCACGATGGACGGGCCGCCGATCATGCAGTGCCTGGTCGAGGGCATCGAGAACGAAGCCCGCATGGGCAGTCCGGCTTGCTCGCCAACCGACGATGCGGCGAGCGAAGGCATCGATCACGAACGCGACGTAAACGAAGCCCTGCCAAGTGGCCACATACGTGAAATCAGAAAGCCAGAGCATGTTCGGCGCAGGCGCGAAGAAGTGTCGGTTCACCCGGTCGAGCGGGCATGGGCCGGTCTTGTCACTGATCGTCGTGTCGATCGGCTTGCCACGAATTATGCCCTGCAGCCCCATTGCCCTCATAAGCCGAGCAACAGTGGTGGTGATAGTAGCCCTGGTCTCCTAGTTCTGGACGTGGGGGTGCCAGGGGCTATCCTTGCGGTGGCGATGCTGGCCACTCCCAAAATCGTCTGCGATGGAATATGGCCTGCTCCCATCGGACACTTTCTCAGCGGTGACGAATAAAGGCGCAACAGACCTGGGCCGAACAGAAGAAAAAGGGGATCCCGATGCAATGCGCTCGCTGATCCCGCTGAGGTTAATCCGCAGCGACATTTCCCTGTGAAACGTTGCGGGGGCTGAGAGAAGAACCGCTCCATCTCTCATGCGGCGTTTGTTCTGTGGGGTCGTTCTGAACTTGCCCGGCCGGGCATCGTCGGCGCCCTCAACAAGCTTGTTTCCAACACGAGAAACGCTTGCGTATGGGCTACAAAGGACGGGAAATCCTATCACCTCGATTTGCATCACCTCAACATCTCTAATTACTTTCGAAATTATATCAAAAGTTGGAACAAGCTTTCACGGATCGTGTTAGTGCGTATGGATAAAGACCGATTCGACAAGATCGCCCAACCCATAGCACTCGTCGTGGATGACGAGCCATTGATACGTATGGATACTGCCGACTTCATTTCAGAAGCAGGATATTACGTCGTGGAAGCGGATACGGCCGACGAGGCTTTCGCTTTTCTCGAAAAATACAGCTTCCTCCAGCTGCTGTTCACCGACGTGCAGACCGGTGGAGATCTTGATGGTTTCGAATTGGCCAGGACGGTCGCCGAGCGGTGGCCAGACATAAAGGTGATCGTCGCATCGGGAGCAAGGATGCCCCAAGAGGGTGATCTCCCAAGCAATGCGAGTTTTGTTCAAAAGCCGTTTTCTGCCGCGACCCTTCTCGAAGCACTGCAAGAGCACTTTCCACATGAAGTAAGCAAGACCCGAGATAAGAGCTGATACTTGGTGCAGGGCGCGTTAGCCGTTTGAGAGACCTCCACTGGCTGATTGTAAAGGCATCGTGAATATGAACCGGGTCTCTGAGTCGTCCGACGTAACAGAAAGCTTCCCGCCATGTACCCTGGCGATCTCGCTTGCTATGTACAATCCAAGCCCGAGACCCTGTTGGCTGCCTCTGACATCACCGCGGAAGAACGGCCTAAACAGCGTTGTCTTCACCTGATCTGAAATTGGTTCGCCAGCGTTGGCGACCCAGAGCTCTAGGCGACCTCCAGTTGTCGTCGCACCAATTTGAATTGGCTTTGCGCTGTCGCCATGGGTAACCGCATTCCCGATCAGGTTCGAAAGAAGTTGGGACATACGGGGATGATCGCAACGGACGTCGCGATCTAGTTCGAAATTGCTCCGAATATCCAGATGCGGATGGACCGATCGGATCTCCTCGACAACATTTTCCAGAACGGGACGTAGCGGCGCCTCCGAAACGACGTCTAACTTAAGTCCGTCGCCGAGGCGCGCTCTGGCGAAATCAAGCACATTGTCAACGAGATCGCGCATACGGATGGCACTCGACTGCATAAGACCAAGAACGTTGCGGTCCTCCACGCTCATCTCTTCCGTGCGACCTAAGCGCCTGATTCCCGCCATCATCGAAGCAATTGGATTTCGCAGATCGTGTCCAAGCACGGCGACGAACTGCTCTCGAACCACCGAGAGCTCGCGCTCCTCGGCGAGCTCGACCTGAGCCTGGACAAGATCGGCATTGTTATCCAGATTATTCGCAATCAGCTTGGCGAAGAGCCGGAACATGCCGATCGTCTCGGGATTGTCGACCTTATGAGGTGCCGGATCGATGGCGCAGAGCGTTCCGAAAAAACTTCCGTCACGACGGATGATCGGAACGGAAATGTAGCTTTTCAGGCCGTAGATCGCAGGCGTGTGATGGTTGCGGTATTGCGGGCTTTCATCGACATCGTCGATGACTACGAGATCATGACTTTGGCGGATCTCGTGACAAATCGTCGATTCGACCTTGAGTTCGCCGCCAGCCTTCAGCCCGAAATCGACATCGTCGAGTACCGCGCAGGCAACCCAGCGGCTGTCGGTGACGCGAGCGACGGCCGCAAAGCCCATGTGGGTTGTCTTGCAGATGACTTCGAGGATCGTGGGTACCTCGACCATCTGGCCGATGGCCTGCAGGTCTACCTGGAGATCATCCATGGCATCGCTCCTTCTATAATCTTTCCTCTTAAAGCTTCGGCGGCAGGAAGTCATTGCAATAAGACATAGGCTACATGGAGGATGAGGTGACGATCAAGAAGGACAAAGTGACGTCCGTCGATCCTCCGAATTTGGCGTGAGTGCAACGCCATCTTTTTGGCTCGATCACATCCATCGCGGTGGCCTTGCCGGGCAGCAGCTCCGCCGGCAAGCTCTTGTGATGGGCCGACCGGTGCTGCACCGGCACAGCCGCATGCCGGTATCCGCTAAATGGTGGTAAAGAAGCTTTTGATGGTCCCAAAGCCGCCGCCTGATGCTGACGGTGAGAAGATGTTCCGATCCGCCAGCGCCGGGAACTGTTATTTCATCAGGCTGCACTGCGAAGAGCATTTTCGATTGTCGTTCGGACAAAGTCGCTTGTACCAACGTCATGCGGGGCTATCCGCGCCGCCGCCGAAGGTTTCTGCTTTTCCGCCGCTCAAATGATGGGGTCAAACCCCAATCACGAGCAATCGTCCGCGTCGATGAAATGCCGATGTCGAGCATGTAAGCCCTGCTCTCGCCGTAGCCGCTCGAAACGTCGAGAGGCGTGCCATGACCCATGCCGGAAATCCTGTACAACTCGATCGCGTCACGCCCCGAACTGTCCTTCCAAATGAGATGTTCATGCCCGGCAGCGACATCACAAACGGGTTCTGTGACGCCATGCACGCCTTTCCACTGATCAACAATCGCACGTCCGTTCGCGTCGTCGACCGTACGGTCCGATGTGCCATGCCAGACGGACACAGTTGGCCATGGCCCCTTGTGCGTTGAGGCGGGCAGGAGGATGACTTAAAGAGCCGAAGCCGAAGGAAGGGCATGTCCGCGCATTCGATCGAAGGCTTGCGGGACTGTCGACGCCGTGCCGTATGGAAGCCCCGCGATGATAGCCCCCCTGCAAACATTTCCGGATAAGCGGCAAGCAGCGCGTTCGCCATCGCGCCACCGGCCGACAGTCCCGTGATGTAGACCCGCTTGGGATCGACGCCATGATCGGAAACCATGCTTTCGATCATCTCCCGGATCGAGCGCACTTCACCCTCGTCGCGCGTCATATCGGCTGCGACAAACCAGTTGAAGCAGAGGTTTGCGTTGTTCTCCCGTGATTGCTCCGGGAAGAGAACCGCAAATCCAAAGTCATCGGCCAGCTTCGACCAGCCCGAACCCTGATCATACCCTGATGCAGTTTGTGTGCATCCATGCAAGATGACGACCAGCGCAGGAGCAGGTTGTCCATCGTCTGGCACCTGGTATCAAGCCGAAAGATTGCCCGGATTTTTCCCGTGAGATTTCAGTTTCTTCAAGGCACTACTTGGAGAATTAGGCTGTGGTATCGCGCGGTAGCGCGCCAGGCGTTCGATCGTATCGGAAATGCTGCGCATAAAGCGATGCTCCGGTTGGCGCGGAATGCCTGATGACGCCCCGTCAGCGTAATGTAATGCTGCTTGCACAATTACAAGCGAGCCCGATCGGGTCCGAGGGAGCGTTCGTTGCGGGGGGCGCAAGGTCTACCGGTTTCAGCTGCCATCCACACGAACCCAAACGCTCAGGCTACCGCCATTTGTCGGGAAGGTTGCCTGACCTGCGTCGTCGATGGTGATTGTTTCCCCGTGATGGCCAAGAAAATCCATGAAAGTGACGCCGCGGTGCTCGATACCGACGCCCACCACTTTCTCGGCTGCTCCGCCGTTTGACATGACGACGACGCAGCCGGGCGCTTGCGCGCTGCCATGCCGTACGAAACCGACGCATGAGGCATCATCGAACAGATCGGTCTGAGGCCCGTTGGCAAAGCGTGCACGCGCCTCGATCAGTTGCGAGAGGCAGTCGATGACCGGCATGTCGATCTCGGTCTTGCTGTCGTCGTCCTGTTCAACTGTGTATTGGGCGCCGTAGAGGTCCGGATAGAAAATGCATGGCACGCCTTGTTCACGCAAAAGGATCAGCGCGTAGGCGAGGGGTTTGAACCAGGGTTCCACCGCCGCCTCGAGTGCCTGCCCAAGCTGCGTGTCGTGGTTGTCGACGATGGTGACCGCATGTCCGGGCATTGCAGCAACGAGCGATCCGTCAAAAATCGTGCGCATATCGAAGGCCTCACCAGCAAGCGATGCCTCATGAAAGCGATGATGAAGTGCCACGTCGAAGAGCATCAACTGCTTGTCCACGAGATCGAGATAGTTCTTCAGGACATCCATATCTGGATGCCAGTATTCGGCGACCACGAACAGGTCCGGGTTGATCTGATCGCGCATGTGGCCGACCCAATCCTTGAAAAACCAGGCGGGGATGTGCTTGACCGCGTCGAGTCGAAAGCCGTCGACAGGCACCTGGTCAGGAAGCCATCGGCCCCAGTATTTGAGTTCCTCGCTGACTGCTGCGTTTCGGAACTCGACATTCGCACCCATCAGAAAATCGAAGTTGCCAAGTTCATCATCGACCTGGTCGTTCCACTCGCCGTCGCCATACTCGTTAACGAGGCGGAAAATGCCCTTTTCGTTGGGTTGCTCGATTACATCGACGCCACTGAAACACGTCATGTCCCAGATAAAGTTCGAATACTTGTCCTGGCGCCCAGGGAAGGTAAAGCGAGTGTAGGCAAGCGCATCGAACTGTTCGTCCTCGATCTGAAGCCGGTCCTCTTCGTTCACGCGACGAACTTGGACACGCTCTTTCTCGTCGGCGCCCATCTTATGATTGAGGACGACATCATGGATGACACGCATACCGTTGTTCTTGAGGCTATGGCAGGCCCTTTGCAGCGCGGCGCGATCCCCGTACTTCGTGGCGACCGTCCCTTTCTGGTCGAACTCACCGATATCGAACAGGTCATAGGTGTCATACCCGACCGAATAGCCGCCCGAGGCGCCTTTGTATGCCGGCGGCAGCCAAACGTCGGTGATGCCCATGGCGGCAAGGCTTTCGGCCTTGTCTTCCACTTCTTTCCAGAGACAGCCGCCATCGGGATAGTACCAGTGGAAGAATTGAAGGAGGGTTCGCGGTGTCATGGATTTGGCTTTCGGGAAGGATGTTCAGATGCAAATCATCGATTGGATCGGCGAGGTGGCAGGCACGTTCGCGCGGACGCTATCGGGCGCGGCAGCCATGCCGCGCCCATCGTCGCTCATTTCGGTTGCGGCGATTTCAAGGTAGCCTTCAAATCCTTGAGCTCGGCATCCTGTCGAGCCGCCGCCTGTTCGAGACCATCTCGATAGGAAGAATTGGTCTCGGCGATAATCCTGTTTAACTCCGTGATCTGGCCCTGCAGCTCATAAGGCATGCAGGCCAATGTTATCGTATCCCCGGTAGCTGTCGCCGCCCGTCTCATCACGGACGCGCTCTCTTTCCAACTCTCGTTAAAGGCGTTGGCCCGATCGACCGGCGCAACGCCCGAAAGCTGCAGGACCATCGTCGTCAGCGGCCCTACCGCCGCCCCAGATGCGCCTTCGCTTAACTCGACGATGCTGATATCCCGAAACTCGGTCATTGGAACGGTCCTTCCTTCAGCTGTCCGAATTGCCTTGGCCGGTCACCGCGACGACAGGCAGTGACCGGCCGTAACGCGGCTGCGTCAGATTCAGGCAGCCTTCTCGGTGTTCTGATTGACGACCTTCGTTGCAATGGACGTCAGAGCAAGGTCGGTCGCCTGCTCTTCGTCGAGCGTTGTCTGAAGGAGCTTGGCGGCATCCTTCATGCCCAACTCGAGCGCCCAAGTACGCAACGTCCCATAGCGTGACATCTCGTAGTGTTCGACTGCCTGGGCTACCGCAAGAAGGCCGGCATCGAGGGCTGGCGCGCCGGCATACTCATCCATGATCTCCGCGCCTTCCTTGACGATGCCCATCATCGCGTCGCAGGTCTTCTGCTCCGGCTTCTTGCCGATGAGCTTGAAGACATCTTCGAGACGGGTAACGTGCACCTTGGTTTCGGCGAGATGTTTCGTGAAAGCGTCCTTGAGCTGCTTGCTCTTGGCGGCCTCATGCATCTTCGGAAGGGTCGCAACGATCTTATGTTCGGCGAAATAGACGTCCTTCAAGGTATCGTGAAACAGGACGTTGAGGGTTTTGGATTGCTTGGTCATGATTGGCTCCTTGGGTTTGGAATAACTTATGTGGGATCACATTTCCGGCCGCATTCACTGGTGCCCGGAGACAGCCGTGAGTTGTGATCAAACTGCCGGAGGGCGACGGTAGCGGTCACGTTCCCGTTCGATCTGCTCTGGCCCGTATGGATCGAGCGTGTCGTCGAAACGTGTCCAGCCTTGCGCGTTGTAGGAAGCCCGGCGTTCTGCAGGATCGACCCAGTTCGAACGTTTCAGGATTGCTTGGGCTTCAGGCGCAAGAGCATCATCCACCTTGGCCGTGACCAGGGTGCCGCCGCGACGCACGCCTTCCGCGTAGAGGTTGGCGTCGTCCTCGGATACGCCCGAGCCTGTCAAGGCCCCGATCAGTCCGCCGGCTGCGCCGCCGGTTACTGCACCTGCAACGGCCCCAACTGCGGTTGCCGCAAGCCAGCCGGCGGCAACCACTGGACCAACACCAGGAATGGCCATGATGCCGAGCCCGGTCAAAAGACCGCCGGCGCCACCGACAACGGCACCGAGGCCTGCGCCCGATTCTGCGCCGGTCGCGGCACCCGACTCCCTGTCGGAATGGCGCTCGTCCGCGTTGTTGGAAACGATACTGATATCGTTCGAGGGAACGCCGGTTGCTTCAAGCGCGCTGACGGCGGAGCTTGCATCGGTATAGTCGTCGAAAAGTCCAGTAATGGTTTTCATAAAAGTATCCTTCGGATTCGTGAGTTGAGTTATTTCGCGACAACGTTGCCTTGATAATCGAGGGCGACCATGACGGCCTTGCCGTCCTTCATGCCGGCCGCCATCCAGATGCCGCTGTCGTCTTTCTTGAGGTCCTTGACCTCCGAATAACCGGCCTTCTCGATCCTGTCCTTGGCTTGAGCCTCGGTGAAGCTGTTCGCGCCCGCGACGGGTGCGGTCGGGTTCTTCGTGCCTGGCGTCGCGACCGCCGGATTTCCGGCATCAGTCGACGGGGCGGGAGTCGTTTGCGCAACAGCCGCCAGTGCCGAGGCTCCGACGAGCGCCGCGGCCAGGATCATATTTTTCATTGAGGATCTTCGCTTTCTCTGACCGGGTTCACACGGCCGTGAACAGACAACCGGTTCAGCCGGTTTAAGTTCCGTGTTTGAACTGGGTATCTGTCATAAACGAGAAACAAATAAAGCTCTTGATAATGCTGTCGAAAGAATAGCTTGTAAATATTACTGAGGAGAACGACATGATCGAATTCAAATCGGTCAACGGCAGCGACGAGCGATTAAGGGAATCGCTAAGCAGTTCATAACGCTAGACGCTGAAATGGCATCACCCAACATTAAGGAAACGAAGCACGCCGAACTCAATACGCTTTACCGTAAGTTGAGTGCCAAACGTGAGGCTTTGGCCTTGTCATAGTCACGCGAAGCGCGGGTATCCAGCTGAAAGTCTTGGCGATGAAAATCCGACGTCAGGGTTGATAAGATCATCTCGTTCTCGCGACTGGGATACCAAGCACTTCGACCTGCTTGCGGAACATGTCGAGGGGATTGAACGCTCCCTCCGATCCGCCACGATAGGCGATGCGTTGCTCTGGCCTCGCCTGGCAGCCGCTTTCAGCGACTGCGCGAAGATCTTTGGTCCGCCCACATCAATGATGTGATCGAGCCGTGTCCGTCCGTCATTTCAAGCACCGACGTCGACCATTCCGGCATGCGCCTATGATTGATCCTGGCAGCCGCGCCGAGCACTTTTGCGCGCTTTAGCCTTTCGTCGCTGCTAGATGTGACAATGACACGCGCGCCGCTGAAAGGTCGCCTTCACCTAATTCCGCGACAACCCCGCGGCGGTAAGAACGCCGCGGTGGCTTGAGAGAAGAAAGCCCCATCTCCGGTGGGGCTTTGTATCGCTTGGGGTGATGCGTTCACGTCTTAAAGCGTGTCGATAAGGCCGCCGTCCACCCGCATTGAAGCGCCGGTGGTCGCCGATGCTAATGGTGAGGCCAGATAAGTCACGATGTTCGCGATCTCCTCGACGCTCGCGGCGCGTTGAATGAGAGAGCTGCTCCGGTGTTGCTTGACGAAGTCGGCGGCGACCTCCTCGATCGACTTGCCCGTCTTTTCGCGCTCATCGGCAAGCATTGCCTCGACGCCTTCCGAGAGAGTGGGGCCAGGAAGAACGGAGTTCACGGTCACTCCGGTGCCCGCCATACGCTTGGCGAGCCCGCGGGCGACGGCGATGTCGGCCGTCTTGCTGACGCCGTAGTGGATCATCTCGACTGGAATGTTGAAACCTGATTCTGACGCGATGAAGATGACCCGGCCCCAGTTCGCCTTCTGCATTCCCGGCAGATAAGCTCGCGACAGTCGAACTGCGGACATGACGTTCACCTGCCAGTGCCGGTCCCAGACCTCGTCCGCGGTGTCGAAGAAATCACTTGGTTGGAAAATACCAGCATTGTTGATGAGGATGTCCACATGAGGCAACTTCGCTACAAGCGTTGCGCAGCCTTCGGCGGAGGCGAGATCTGCCGCCGCTGCCGTGACGCCCCCCTTGGCGCCTTCGCTCTTCAGCCGCTCGGCGGCCCTCACGGTCTTTTCCTCGGATCTGCCGTTGACGACGACGTCAGCGCCCGCTCTAGCGAGCTGTCGGGCGATCGCATAGCCAATGCCTTCCGTAGATCCTGTCACCAGGGCGGTCTTTCCTTTGAGATCGATCTGCATAGTTCTGCTCCTGTAAAGTTGGACGCCATTAATGGTTGCACGCACGGCGGGCGATGACGAGGTCGCTGCCGACAATAGAGGACGCGTCGTCAGCTGCGAAGAAGATGGTCGCCCTTCGCCGTCCCCTTGGTTAGAAGGGCGGCTTTGTTTGCAAGTCTGAACATGATGGACTTCTTTGCCTTATTGAGACGGCCTCGATGCGGGGGTCGATGACGTTGATTTACTGCCGGAGATCTGTTCGAATTAGTAGGCCGAAGGCAATTCTGCTGTTCGGCGTCGCCGAACAACCCCAATCGCCCTTTGTCCTTTGCACGCCGGCCTTCCACTGTCGCCGTAATGAAAGAAGGATGGGAAATGGTCTGGCAGCTTACTGATCGATTGCGCGATCGACCAGACTTCTCGTTTGCCGTTTCACGTATGTAGATGAGCCTGAGGTCGAGACTTGGCCAGGTCTCCGGGGACGACCAAACAACCCAGATCTTAGCTTGATCGGCAACGTCATCGTAACGTTACGACTTTCGATCAATTTTTGCTTTGCGTCGAATTTGTCAGCGTCGGAAAACAATTGACAACATGCGCCCGATGCTTCATCCGTAACGTTACGAACGGTCGATGGAGGGAATAACCGCCGCAGCCCGGTCTTGTGAGGTGCAACATTCGCCTTGTGCCGCCTGCCGAAAGTGCCAGGGACGGCGAGGCCGCATGCGTCCGAGTGTGGAGACTCGGCGACGAGTTAGGATCCGATGGATCATGGCGGTCTTACCGCAAAGCATCTTTGTCGACGCGGCTAGAGGAGGAGCATGTGCACAGATCGTTTCGGCATTTCATGGCGCCACGGCACTACTGACTTCGTCGGTGGTCGGTCCTGACGCCGATGGAAAAAAGGTGGACGGACTCGGGCGATCGCGGCTGGAAGCAGGTCGGGAAGGATAAGATGTCGATCCGCATCGATGCCGATGAAGCTGTCCCGCTCAACCGCGAGCAGCCGGTCTTGTTGAAACCTGGCCCGTCATCGCTCCTCGGCGGGAATGGTGGGGATCTGATCAACGATGGCACAATTTTCGATGACTGCTCCACCACTACTGAAACCGTGAGTGGCGTCGCGGATTTTAAACTGACATCTGAAAGTTAATCAACATCCAGGGCCCCCCCCACCTTGGCAGCCTTCAAACGGAGTAACGACCATTTTTTGCGTAGAAATCGTAGGACCGCGCCAAGCGCAGATCACTCAACGGCCAGACCCACAGGCGTCGGGCGATATCGTCAAGGTCGAGGTCCTGGTCGCTCCAATGTGTACGGAGTGGCAGGGGTGGCGCGCGGGAACGCACTCATGCGAACTCGGCCATGAGGCCGTAGGCGTTGTGGTTGATGCTGCGCAGTCGAGGCGCCTGAAGACGGGCGACAGGGTTATCGTCATGCCTCACGCCGGCTGCGGCGTCTGCCCCGCCTGCGCAGCGGGAGAGCACATCCACTGCACCTCGCAGCGAGACTTGTTGGGTGAAACGGGATCGTCTTCCGGGATCGGCTGCTATGCGCAATATCTTCTGAAGCCGGACTATATCTTGCAGCCGGTTCCCGATGATATCGAGACACACCACGCTGCCATGGCGATCTGTGCGCTTGGCCCGAGTTTCACGGCGATGAAGCGAATGCAGCTAACCGACAAGGACACGATCCTGATTTCGGGCTGTGGGGCGGTCGGGCTTGGCGCGGTCGTCAATGCTCGCACGATCGGGGCACGTGTCATCGCCCTCGAATTCAATCCCTACCGCGTTGCATTGGCAAAGGAACTTGGCGCAGAGCAGGTGATAGACCCTCGTGCGCCGGATCTTATCGAGCAGGTGCGCGCAGCGACCGGGGGCTATGGCGTCGACGCAGCGCTCGATACCAGCAACAATGAGGCGGCCCCACCGGTGGTTCTCGAACTAGTGCGAGCCAGGGGCCGGCTGTCCTTTGTCACCTGGAGCGGCTCGCTACCGGTCAACCGCATCACAGGCAAGGGCATTGAAATCTACGGCGCATGGCATTGGAACCATGATGTCTTCGCCGACGAGGTCCTGCAGCGCGTCCGCGATGCAAGACCGCTTCTAGACAAGCTGACGACACATCGTTTTGCGATGTCGCAGGTCGCAGAAGCCTTCGCTCTCCAGGAAACGGGCAATTGCGGCAAAGTGTTGCTCTATCCCCCCGAAGCCCAGCACTAGGGACGAGTGCTTAGCTTGGGCAAATGCGTTGCTCAATCCGAAAGAACGGGAGACCTTCTATGACCTTTAGACTTGGCGGACACGGAATTGACTACGATGGCGATCCGGAGGCTTACGCACAGGCGCATATCGAATTCGGATACAACGCCGCCTATATGCCAAACATCAGCATCGAGAGCCGCGAGGAGATAAAGGCTCTGGTAAAGAGCTTTGCTGCGGCCGATCTGGTAATGGCCGAAGGCGGGGCCTGGAAAAACCTCATTGCCCACGATCAAAGCACACGGAAGGCCAACCTCGACTATGCCGTCCATCAGCTAGCGCTGGCAGACGAATTGGGAGCAGGCGCCATTGTTGCGTTCCACGGAACTGTTGGTCATCCGGGTGATCCCTGGCAGCTTAGCGACAATTATGATTATGGCCCGCATCCCGACAATCAAAGCGAGGCCGGCTTTCAGCGTGCAGTCGAGACAGCCCGATACGTCATCGATATGGTGAGGCCGAAGCGCGCGAAATTTTCGCTGGAAATGGTGCCTTGGCTGGTGACCGACACGCCAGAGAACTATCTCAAATTGCTGAAGGCGATTGATCGCCCGCAATTCGGTGCACATATCGACGCGGCTAACATGGTCATTTCGCCTCGACTTTATTTCAACACTGGAACAATGATCAGAGATTGCTTTGCGCTACTGGGGCCATGGATCGTTTCTTGCCATGCCAAGGATCTTGTTATGCAGGGGGGCCCGGGCACGATCTCGTTCCATCTCGATGAAGTGGTGCCCGGCGAAGGAAACCTTGATTACAGTGCCTATGTGATCGAGATCGCCAAACTCAAGCGGGACGTTCCACTCATGCTGGAGCACTTCGACGTTCCCGGCTATCGTCGCGGTCTCGCTCACATCAAGTCGATTGCGCAAACTGCCGGCGTTATTTGAAACGGATTAACCTGCCATGCTGGTTTCGACGGCGCGAAGCAAAAAAACAGCGTACGTGGGATAGCCGCCGCCAGAAGCGAAGTCACCATGTCCATTAAACTTTTTTCGGGTCAGGCTCTTTGATCTTCATCGGTGAAATTGTGAGGCTGGGGCCGACTTGTTCGAACAAGGCACAAAAAGGTGGTCGTACATGTCTGCTGGGAAGAGGCGCTCCTACACCTGGAACGACGAGGGCTATTCGCTCTACGGCGAGGTGGCGGCCAGATCCTCGCTGAAGGACTTCGGTGACAGCTATGCGGTGAACGGCAAGCACTGCCGGTACGCGCGTAAAGGGGTAGCGGTTTTACTCGTCTGGCAATGACCAAGCTTCCAGCGGCTGCTTTAACTCGGTGTAGCCGAGGGAGGGTGGTTCGATCCCCGTCAAGAGCGACTGTTAGTTGTTGCTCACGATTTCGCCAATCGGCGCCTTTCCAAGTCTAAGGATTGTGATACAAAAACTCGGATAATATATCCTATGCTCCGAGCTTTTGTATCAATGCCGGCTTCCGTCTGTTGCGCCCGGCTGATCGTTGGCGAGCCAGTCATAGAATGACGTCCGGCCTTCACGATGCGCGGGCTTATCGTGATTGGGGCCGGCTTTCACTGTCATGGTCTTCGGCGGTTCGATACGGATATCGATATTCTCCGAGAAGCGGTTGATGATGTGGTATCCTTTCGAGAGCGAAGTACCGCCCTTCAACTCGAACGTCATCTTCAGGTGCTGCAGGCCATACAGGCAGTGCATGATCCGGTAGTCTTTCTCGACCAGCACCAGCGGCACCTTCATCCCGTCAGCGACGATGCGCAGGAGCGCCCCGAAATTCCTGTCGTTATGCAGGAAATCAGCCGGCATTCGTGTCCGCTACGAGACCGTTGAAGAATTTGCGCGTGCGCACCATGCCAAAGCCCTTGGCGACACGGTCAGGGCGGTGCGACTGCCTTGCAGCGCACGTTCCTTCACGCGGGCCAGCACCTGATCGCGGTGTTCAGCCAGCCCCCTGACCGGCTTCGCATCATGCTTCGCGTCGTGGCGAGCATCTGCGGACAGGGATTGCGAGTCGTCGACGCTCTCCTTGACCTTGCTTTCCTTGTCGCGCCGCGGTAGCGGCAGCCTGCTGCCGCCCTGTGCGGACACAATTGGATTTATGTCGGCGCGGTCGGAACGGGCTTCAAGGAAAAGGACGCCGCTTACCTGAAAAACACGCTCGACACGCTGAAGACCAAGACACCTATCGTTCCTCTTAAAGGCAAGAACTGCGTCTTTGCGGAGCCGAAGCTGATCGCCGAGATGGAATTCGCGGCTGGACCGACGACGGTAATCTGCGGCATGAATCTTATAGAGGCCTTCGGGGAATTCAGGATAACGCCGCGGTTATGCGCTGGATTAGGGTTGCGTCGACACACTCCAAGCGGAAAAAATTTTTTCGTCCGGTGCTCTTGAATCGTAAATCCTCAAAAACCAAATCGTTTGCCGCCAGCCGCTAATGATGGGCTGGCCTTGCTGGGAGCGCTGTCTTTCGGCGCTTCCGTACCCATGTTGCTTCAAGGAGGATATGGCTATGGCAACATCTTACGACTACGCACCCTTGTTCCGATCGACCGTCGGCTTCGACCGGGTCTTCAATCTTCTCGAAAACGCCCAGCGTGCCCGCGCGATCAGCGACTGGCCGCCCTATGACATCGTCAAGACTGGCGACGACAGCTACCGGATCTCGATCGCAGTGGCTGGATTTGCCCAGGACGATCTCGACATCACCTTCCAGTCCAACTTGCTGACCGTCACCGGCAAGAAGCAGGAGGCTGCCAATGAAGGCTATCTGCATCGCGGCATTGCCGGCCGGCCGTTCGAGCACCGCTTCGAGCTTGCAGACCATGTCAGGGTGAACGGCGCCGATCTGCAGAACGGTCTCCTTTCGATCGATCTCGTGCGTGAGATCCCCGAGGCCTTGAAGCCGCGGAGGATCGACATCCATACCAACCAGGCTCTTTCACAGAATGTCGCCCCGGCGCAGATCGAAGCGCAGAAGGCTGCTTGATTGAAACCTTGGAAAACGGGCGCCGTCGGGGCGGCGCCCATCGACATCGCGGGTTGGAAAGGAGAGCGTCATGAAACCCGATATGTTCAAACAACCTGTTACAATCCTCGTCGGCCTTGGCTTTCCCGCCGAGGTCAAAACCGTCATGGATGCCTACCGGCATCTTGCAGAATGGCCAGTGTCTTTGCGCGACACGGCGCATTCAGTCGCATTCAAGGCGTGCAGTGCCGCGCTGCGCGGTGATATCGAAGCGGAGACCGCACGCGGCCTGTTTGCTGCCTTTGCCGAGAAACACGATCTGCTAGCGCCCGAAACGGACATGGTCGCCGTCTCCCGTCGCAGGCACGACAAAGATCCGCACGTTCGATAAGGAGCTCGACATGCACGACATCTTGAAGGAGGCGGTTACCAACGCCATAGCGATGGGACCAATGGTCCTGCTTCAGGGCATGCAGATTGAGCGGCCGCTTGACGTTGTGAAAGCGACTGCGCTCTCCGCAGACGACAAGCGGACTATCCTGGCGTCGTGGGCTTCCGACTTCTATGCGATCGATTCAAAGCCGGCGTTCCGTCATATTCCGGGAACACCGGAGCCGGTTTCCATCGATGAGGTTCAGGCTGCCCTCAAAGAGCTCGATCGGCGTTACGGCTATTGATTTACCGGCCCAAACGGGCCGGTTCATTCACGGGTGGGCCATCCATCATCTTGATCATCGTCGATTTCGCAGGCCCCGTTCGGCCCGAGATAGCCAACGGCCTCGCCCGCCGCGACGTGGAAGCTGATGTCGGAAATGTCCAGAACCTCCGTGTACTCGTTGGTCACCAAGGTCTTCAGTGCGCCCATCAGGCCCGGAAGCCGCTTGTGCTGTCGGAACCGCTTGCTGACGGCTCGTGCCTCAATCAAAGCTGTCATGTGTGCTCCAGATGGTTCATCGAACACGCGCATCGGCTCGCGAACATATGCTCGCGGGAGATGTGGTTGTTCAAGCGAAGTCTGTCGGGACCGGTGAGGGGAAGATGACTTATTCCCCTCAAGGAGGTGAAAAGGTGCTTTGAACGTGCGCCGCTTTTTGATCACCCACGCCGTAAGGCGCACTCAGTCGCTGATGACGGCAACGCCACGATCCTTGAGGCCGATCTCGACCTCCGTTTCTGGTTTGAACGTCTTCCCCACTGCGGGATCGACGACAAAGAGCGTTCCAGTTTTGGTTTTCACCTCGTATTCGACATGATCGCCGAGATAAGCGGCGTGGGTGATCGCGCCGCTGAAGCCGCCGCCGTTCTTCGGCGCAAGCGTAATCGCGTTGGGCCGGATAGCAAGCTGTGCCGGGCCGGGGCGAAGGTTGCGACCGGAGAGCTGATGGATGAGGCCCTCGATGGTGATGGTTGCACGATCGCCGTCGACCACGACGATGTCGCAGGGTACGACATTGGCTTCGCCCATGAAGTCGGCGATGAAAGCGGAGGCCGGTTCGTCATAGAGCGCACGCGGTGCTCCTTTTTGGGCGATCTCGCCATCCTTCATGACGATGATCTCATCTGAAACGGCGAGCGCTTCGTCCTGGTCATGGGTGACGTACACGGCGGTAAATCCGAGCCTTTGCTGCAGCTCACGGATCTCGGTACGGACACGGCGTCGGAGCCGCGCATCGAGGTTCGAAAGCGGCTCGTCGAGCAGCAATACCTGCGGTTCGAGCACGAGCGCGCGGGCAACCGCTACGCGCTGCTGCTGGCCGCCGGACAGCTCTGCTGGCAGACGCTGCCCCATGCCACCGAGGCCGACGAGCGTCAGGCCTTCCTCAGCGCGCCCACGCGCCTCCCTGCGTTTGAGCCCGGAGGATTCGAGGCCGTAGGCGACGTTGTCGAGAGCGCTCATATGCGGAAAGAGCGCGTAGGACTGAAACACCATCGAGACGTCACGTTCGTTTGCAGGCAGCATCGTCACGTCCTTGCCGCCGATCAGAATGCGTCCGGCGGTCGGGTGTTCGAGGCCGGCAAGCATGCGCAGCGTCGTCGTCTTGCCGCAGCCGGAGGGGCCGAGAAGCGTGACCAGCGTGCCGGGCTCGATCGTCAGCGACAGGTCGGGAATGGCGGTGAAGGAACCGAAGGTCTTGCGAACGTTCTGGAAGACGACCGAGCCGGCCTTGGCGTTGATCATGCGGTTTTCTCCTGACCGAGGGGGGCAGCTGCGGTAGCGGTCGGCGCTGCGATGGCAATGCGGTTTTCACGCCGCAGCCGCCGCTCTCCTACGAGAAACTGGAAACCCACGATAACAGCGACCATGACAATGATCAGCGTCGAGGAATAGGCAATCGCCACCCCGTATTCGCCGTTCTCGACGAGGCCGACGATATAGGACGTGGCCATGTTGTACTGAGCACTGACGAGAAAGACGACGGCGCTGATCGAGGTGATAGCGCGCACGAAGGAATAGACGAGCGCGGCGGTGATCGCGGGCCGCAATAACGGCAGGATGACCTTGCGGATCGTCCGGAAACTATCAGCGCGCAGTGTCAGTGACGCCTCGTCGAGACTCTTGTCGAGTTGGCTCATCGCCGCGACGCCGCCGCGCACGCCGACCGGCATGTTTCGGAAGACGAAGCAGGCGATGAGGATGACGGCGGTGCCGGTCATTTCCAGCGGCGGCAGGTTGAAGGCCATGATGTAGCTAATCCCGATGACGGTTCCCGGGATTGCAAAACTCATCATCAACGCGAATTCGAAGAGATTGCGACCCGCGAATTTCTGCCGGACGATAAGATAGGCCGTCAGCAGGCCGACAGCAGCCGTCAGCGGGGCAGAGATCAGCGCGATCTCCATCGTCGTCCAGAACGAATTCCAGGCCACCCCTGTCCACGCCAGGCCGCCGTCATCGCGGAACCCGATCGAGAAGGCGCGAATGTAGTGTTCTGTTGTCAGCGTGTTATCGAGACCCCAGGTGCGCACGAAGCCACCGAACAGGATCATCGCATAGACGATGATGGTGAAGATCATCCAGGGAATGACGACGGCATGCACGGCGATCGACAAGCCTCGTGGCAACGCGATATGTTGTCCGGAATCGCCTTTGCCCGTTACCGTCGCGAAATTCTTGCCTGCCAGCCAGAAGCGCTGGGCCAGGAAGGCCGAGAGGGTTAAGCAGAGCAGAATCATCGCGAGCACGGCGGCGCGCGACGGATCATTCTGAGAGCCGACCACGGCAAAGAAGATCTCCGTCGACAGCACGCCGTGGCTCCCGCCGAGGACAAGCGGATTGCCGAAATCGGCCATGCTCTCGATGAAGCCGATCAGGAAGGCATTGGCGAGGCCGGGCTTCATCAGTGGCAGCGACACGCGCCAGAAGGTGCGCCAGCGATCGGCGCGCAGCGTCTGCGAGGCCTCTTCCATCGACGGACTGACGCCTTCCACCACTCCAATCAGCACCAGAAAGGAGATAGGAGTGAACGAGAGCACTTGCGCAATCCAGATGCCGGTCAGGCCATAGAGCCAGCGGCCGGGCTCGACACCAAGCAGTGTGGAGACCAATTGCGTCGCAACGCCGGAGCGGCCAAAGAGCAGCGTCAATGCCAGCCCGACGACGAAGGGCGGCGTGATGATCGGCAGGATCGTCAGGAGTCGCAGGCCCTTCTTGAAGGGAAAGCGGGTACGGGTGGCGACAAGCGCAAAGCACAGACCGAGCGTCGTGGAACCCGCAGCCGTCATGATCGCCAGCCAGAGCGTGCGCCAAGCAACGCCGCACCGTTCGCCGCCCACCACACAGCCGAGGCTCCAGACCGAGGAATCCTGAATGTTGGTGATGAACCCATCAGGATTGAAGGAGCCGTCGAAATCCTGAAACGCACCGACGAACATGCTGCCTATGGGGTAAAAGACGAAAACGGTGACGAGAAGGACGAGCATAGCGATGGCGGAGACGACGAAGGCGTCGCCCTTCATGACGCCACGTTCGGCGAGCCCGAAGGAAAACATCAAGACGAAGACGATGCCGGTGATGACAGCGCCGGCGCCCATAGAGGGTTGGCCGTCGGCAACCATGCCGAACAGCGTTTCGCTGATCGTCCAGCTCCAGCCGGAAAAGCCGATTGCTAGCCCTTGCAGCGCAAGAAAGATAAGACCGAGGCCACCTGCCCAGGAAAGCAATCCTCCCCGCTGCACCGGGTTCGAAACGAAGCGCGCGACGCCGCCAAGCAGCGCGAAAAAGCCGGCGATCGCGAGCCACCATCGTCCATGGGAGACGATCTGCAGGATAGCGGGCGCCGTGGCGGGATTGCTCGGAAAGTCAGACAGCCAGGCAAGGCCGAAGAAGCCGCCCTCGATCCGGTACCACGGGAGCAGGACGATGGCGCCAATGGCAGAGGCGAGGGCGATATCCAGTCGGCGATTGTGGGTCATCGGGTCGTTCCCGCTTAAGCAGCAACATGCATCTGGCCGGCGGCTTGCGCGGCCGGCCGTTGGGATCGGGTCGAGGTCAGTTGGCTTTCGCGCCGATTTCCTTGTCCCAGCGTGACAGCAGTGCCTTGCGCTTGTCGGGATCGCCATAGGTCTTGAAGTCGTAGTCGATCAGCTTGATATCCTCGAATTTCGGTGATTCCTTCGGAACCTCAGCCGAATTGTTGGACGGCAGCTGGAAGGACTTGGCATTCTTCATGTGCGACTGCACTTCGGCTGTCAGGGCCCAGTCGTACCACTTCTTGGCATTGTCGAGGTTCTTGGCGCCCTTGATGATCGACATGGAGCCAATCTCGTATCCGGTTCCCTCGCAGGGGGCGACCGACTTGACCGGGAAGCCTTCCACCGTCTGAGCCACCGCGTCATGCATGAAGACGATGCCGATCGTTGCTTCTCCGCGGGCAGCGGCCTTCACCGGCGCCGACCCTGACTTGGTATATTGCGAGATATTGGCGTTGAGCTTGCCGAGATAGTCGAAAGCCTTGTCCTCGCCCATGATCTGCACGAGCGTCGCAAGCGCCGTATAGGCGGTGCCCGACGAGTTCGGATTGGCGATCTGGATCTCGCCCTTGTAGGATGGATCGAGCAGATCGGCCCAGCACTTAGGCTCCTTCAGGCCCTTCTTGGCCAACAGATCAGTGTTGTAGCCCCAGCCGAGCGCGCCGGCATAAACGCCGACCGTGCGGAAATTGGCACTCTCCGCCTGTTTCCTTGCCCAGTCATTAAGTTGGTCGAGCATCGGTGATTTGTATTCCTGCGTCAGGCCTTCGCTGGCCGCCTGCAGATGCGGGTCGCCGGTTCCGGCCCACCAGATATCAGTCTTCGGATTGCGCGCCTCGGCGCGAACTTTCGCGTAGGTCTCGCCCGATGACAGGCGAACCATGTTCACCTTGATATCCGTCTGCTTCTCGAAACTGTCCTTCATCATCTCGCAGATGACAACATCTGCCGAGCAGATGAGATTGAGATCACCGGCAGCGTGGGCCGAGTAGGCAGCAAGAGAGACACTTGTGACAAGTGCCGCGGCAATAATATGGGCTGAACGCATTCTATCCTCCTCGATTATCTGGCGCCTCCACGCCATCCGCTTTTGCAAGCGTGTGCAAAGCGTGCATTAGCAGAGAGATCCTGTCAATTGGCCTTGTCATAAAAGTGTCATGCTGGACGTCCGGCTGTGCACTTGCACACATTTGCAATTTTGTGCAGAGTCGGCCCAAAGGGAGCTGCTGGTGGTCACGAAGGATTTTGTCAGCGCACAGGAAGTCGCGGAAAAAGCGGGTGTCTCCCGCTCGGCGGTATCGCGTGCCTTCACGCCGGGTGCCAGTGTATCGGCCGAAACGCGCCGGCGCGTAATGGATGCAGCCGAGGCGCTTGGCTACCACGTCAATCACCTGGCCCGCGGGCTCATGACAAACGAAAGCGGGATCGTCTGCCTCATCGTGTCGGAGCTTGGAACACCTTTTCGGTCGTCATTGATCCAGGCCGTCACACAGCAGCTCCAGAACTGCGGAAAGATTGCCATGCTGGTCAACACGGATCGGTCCGATGGCAGCGTGGATCGGGCACTAAGGCAGGCGATCCACTATCGGGCAGATGCGTCGATCATCCTGTCTGGACTGCCCGACAAATCCATCACGCAGCTCTGCCTGAAGAATGGTCAGCGGCTGGTTCTTATCAACCGCGACGACGACCAGCCAGGCCCGCTGCGTATCAATCTCGATGACCAGGAGGCTGCTGGGCGCATTCTTACCGCCTTTCTGCGAGCGGGCTGCCGTCAGCTTGCATTCGCCAATTCCGAGGCCGGCACGCCGAGCCTGATGGCACGAGAGCGCGGTTTCGTCGCTGCTGCCTCAGCCCTTGGCATGGCGGTCGCTGTCGAGCGCTACGGCTCGACGGGATATGAGGCGGGTAAGGTGGTCGCCCAAAGACTGCTGACCCGCAAGGAGCGGCCGGATGCGATCTTTTGCGCCAACGATCTGCTTGCCTGCGGCGTCATGGATGCCGCTCGCCATCAGTTCAAGATGTCCGTTCCCGATCAGCTTTGCGTCGCAGGCTTTGACGATATCGAGCAGGCGTCGTGGTCTTCCTACGATTTGACGACCTTCGCGCAACCGGTTGAGGCAGTGGCGCGTGAGGCGGTCGCCTTCCTGGCTGCGCCCGCCGCTGCGGTCGATATAAACGAGGTTCCTACACTGAAACTCCATGCCGAGTTGGTCTGGCGGAGCTCGATCCGCGGCGGGTAATGCGCGAACCACCAGACCGTGGCGCCGAAGAGCTGAGAGGCTCAGCAATCAGCTTAGGATATAGATGACGAACGACCACAAGCCGAAGAAAGACAAGGCCGCAGGATTGTTGCGCCAGCTGGCGCTCGTTCCCGAAACTTTGTTCAAGGGCGCTTTCATGCAGCAATATGGAGCTGTCTGCTTTCGCTACGTCGGGAACGAGGATCAAATCGAGATTTTGCTGATTACCTCGCGTGAAAGCCACCGTTGGGTCATCCCAAAGGGTTGGCCGATCAAGAAAAAGAAACCCTTTGAAACGGCTGCAATCGAAGCCTTTGAAGAGGCTGGCGTCGAGGGGCGCGTGCGCAAGAAACCGATTGGACGTTATACCTATCTGAAGGAGCTGCAGCCAGAGGCCGTCTCTCCCTGCATCGTCGAACTGTTCCAGATCGAAGTCGAAGGCGTGGCAGACGATTTCAAGGAGTGCGGCCAGCGGGTTCTCGCCTGGGTTTCCCCTGAGGAGGCTGCCCGTCGTGTGCGCGAGCTTGAGCTCAAATCGCTGCTCGTATCCTTTCGACCAAAGCGCTCGAAAACAGTGATAAAAATCGGCAGCTAGGAGGCAGATGTGTCCGCGCTGCAAGATACAACTTGCCTGTATGAGGCGCAGGCCGACGCCCGGCAAGCTTTTGGGGTCACGCAAAGCTTGGGTTCATCCATCTGCTCCGGTAAACCAGCCTTGCCATCAACAGGGAGCGCACGCTTTTGCACCCATCTTTTATCGACGAAACCCCCAAGCACGACCCGCAACCGGATATCGTTACTGTCGATTCAACCGAGGTTTATTCCAATCGATGGATGACCGTGCGCGAAGATAAGATCCGGCGCCGTGACGGAACCGCCGGCCTCTACGGTTATGTCGACAAGCCCGACTTCGTGATGATCCTGCCGTATGACGGAGGTCTCGTTCACCTCGTGCAACAGTTTCGTTATCCGATCAGGTCGCGCCAATGGGAATTTCCGCAGGGGAGTTGGGATAACAGGCCGGATGCGGATACCGAAGAGCTTGCCCGCGGCGAATTAAAGGAGGAGACGGGATTGACTGCAGCATCACTGGTCAGGATCGGCACCATCTATCCGCTCTATGGAACAGTGACACAGAGATGCCACGTCTATTTTGCGACGGATCTGACCGCAGGGGACAGCAGGCTCGAACATGAAGAGCAGGATCTTATCGGCCAAGCTGTTTCAGTCGACGAACTTCAACGGATGATACTCGATGGCGATCTCCAGGATTCCGGCACCATTGCCGCTTTTGCACTTGCGCGACTGCGCAAGCTTCTATGACAGGCTTCCACAGCTATGCGACCAGAGGGAAGTTTTCGCAGGCCGTCCCTCGGCCCGCGCAGATCAGGAGCAGCTATGAAACGAATTGTGCTATTCTCGGGTGGCAGCGCGTGTCGATCGATCAATGTTGCGCTGTGCCAAAACGGAGCCGACGTCACCCGCGTTGTGCCCGCCTGGGATAGCGGCGGCAGCTCGAAAGTCATTCGTGAGCGGCTTGCCATCCTTTCGGTCGGAGATATCCGCCAGGCTCTGATGACCATGGCGCATGGAGAGGGCTGTGCCGGTGACGTGGTCAAAATCTGCAACGCCCGGCTTTCGGCCAATCTTGGCCGTGAGGAAGCCCGCAATGAATTTCTCTTCTATGCAGAAGGCCGTCATCCGTTGCTGGAGAGGATGGAGCCAGGTCTTCATGGTGCGATCTTGAACTATCTGAACACGTTCGCCTCTTCTGTCGGCCGTGAATTCGACTTCAGGCACGGCAGCATCGGCAATTTCATTCTGACGGGGGCATGCCTTGCGCATAACGGGGACGTCAACACGGCGATCTTCGTGTTCAGAAAGCTCTGCGGCATCAGGGGAAACGTATGGCCATCATCCTGCGACAACGATCTGGTTCTGTCCGCAAGGCTGAACGACGGTCGCAGCCTGATGCCACAGGACGTTATCACGTCGATGGTGCCGGAGGATGCAAGGATTGGAATAGCCGAGGTCGAGCTGGCTCGCGCCGATCGGAGTCCGGCGGTTGCAAACCCCGCGGTGCTCGACGCAATTGCCAATGCGGACCTTATCGCCTTCGGTCCAGGCAGCCTTTATACGAGTATCCTGCCGCATTTGCTGGTAAATGGCCTCGTGCCGGCGATTGAAAATGCCAGCTGTCCGGTTGTTTTCATCGGCAATATCCTGCAATGCCGGGAGACAATGGGCCTGACGCTCGAAGACGTCTTGTCCGCTGCAAATCTGCATGGGCGAAAAGGTGGCGGAAACGCCGATCTATTCGTTTCCGTCCTCGCAAACAGAATGCTCTTTCCCTTTGAAAAGACGATTGGAAAGTTTCCTTATCTGAGAGAAAACCTTCAAGAAGATGCCGGAACCGCTATCTTCAGAGGCGAATTCGAGGATGCTTGGAGCCGCGGCCAGCATGACGGCGATGCAACAGTCGCAGTCCTGCTAAAAATCGCGGCCGGAGGCGCTTCAGATGCGTGAGATACCAGAAAGAATTGATGAGGTCAGGCGCCTGAAAGGTTTCCTGACGATTGAGGAGACGCTTCGGCTTGCAGATCTGGATGTCACCATCGTCGATCCATTTTCGACCCTGATTTCCCGCCGCGTCAGCCTGGCGCCTGGTATCTTCATCTGGCCCAATGTGACGTTGGAGGTAGGCCCCGAGGCGGCGGTCAGCATCGGTGCGTCAACCGTCCTTCACGGCGGCGTGCGGATAGCGGCTGGCGCCGGCTCAATTGCCATCGGTGCAAACGGCGATGTCGGTCAGGAGGGGGGCTTCACGTTTGTCACCAGTGCGCCAAATGACCGGATCCACATCGGAAACGACGTCCGGTTGAACGGCGGCGGCTCCATTGCCGGGAGCGCCAGGCTCGGCGATGGCGCACAGGTGCTTGGCCCGATCCGCATTCAGAATTGCCAGCTCGGCGCCGGCGGCTCTTTTCGAGAGCCTGATCCGGACAAACGCGGAGGGGTCCTCAAAGGCAGCGGCGTTGCCAGAAACATCGATGTCCCAAGCGGTATGGTCGTTCAGGCGTTTGGGCTGTTTTCAGAAGCGCCGATCCGGTGGCAGTCCCATTTCCATCCGAGAATAGACGAGTGCCCCCAGAAGACGGACTAGTGTGCAGGCGGGTGCGAGCGCGCTTGCAATTCTGGTAAAATCATAACTCGTCAACACAATTCATATCCAACGATTGCAGCACTTGACCGCTTTGCACGCGAGTGCAATGGTGATCGCGTGTGCAAAGCGCCTAAGGGGATTTCGATGCATCCAGGATCCGATGTTGTCTTGGCCGAAACGCGTGCGGACTATTGCCGCACGATCATCCGCGCTGCCGGCGAGCTGGTTCTCAAGGGCTTTCATGCGGGAGCCGGAACAGGCGTGTCGATGAAGGGCCCGCAGGACTATCTGACGGAGACTGACGCCGCGTCGGAGGCTCTGATCCGCGACGGTATCCTGGCATGCTTCCCTGGCGACAGCTTCTTTGGCGAAGAAGGCGGTGGCGCTATCGGTGAGCGCGTCTGGGTCGTCGATCCTGTCGATGGTACGGCCAATTTCGCGCGCGGAATTCCCCATTTCTGCATTTCGATCGCCTATGTGGAAAAGGGGGTGACGGAGTTCGGTGCCATCTACACTCCAGCGCTTGATGAGCTTTATTTTGCTGAACGTGGTCGTGGTGCGAGCTTGAACGGCAAGCCGATCCAGGTTGCTGCGACAAATCGCTACGATGCCACGACGATCGAAATGGGATGGTCGACGCGCATAGCGAACGAGACCTATCTCGATGTGGTTAAGGGGCTGCTCGATCTCGGGACCAATGTGCGCCGGGCGGGCTCGGGTGCCCTGGCCTTGGCCTATGTGGCCGATGGCCGCTCCGACGGCTACGTCGAACTGCATATGAATTCCTGGGACTGCCTTGCCGGCCTTCTCCTTGTCAGCGAGGCGGGTGGCGATGTCTGCCCCTTCCTGGAGATTGGCAGCCTGGAAAAGGGTGGCCCTGTCCTTGCGGCCGCTCCGGCGATTGCGGCCGGGATCAGCAAGATTTCAAAAATCCCGCTCTCTCTGGCGGGCAAGCGGCCTGAGACAACAGATCCGGCCAGGTCTGTAGTGTCGGTAGAAACGTGAGCATAGACCGTTTTCACGACAATGCCGAGATGGTCGAGAAGGCGGTCCGTATTGTCCAGGATCTCGGCGGCCTCATCGCAAGCCCTAAAGAGGCACGCGAAATACTCGGTTTACCCCCGAGATAACGCGATACTTTTTCTTCGCTCACAGCGACCGTTGTAATGTCGTGGCTTCATCGCGTCAGTTTTCAGCAGTCAATAGTGGTATCCGTATATGGGCGTGAGACGGAGGCACTATTAAGATAGCCGGGGATAGTAATAGATCGGAACGGTTCATGAGAGACACGACGTCGGGGAACCGATGATTTGCGCTGAGAGTTGGCCCGGGATTTGCACTGAGAAGTGATCCGCTTTCCAGGTCTCGTTTGTCGCCTCACCACATTGCTTCGAAGCACATGGCGACGCCCATGCCGCCGCCGATGCACAATGTGGCAAGGCCTTTCTTGGCGCCTCGGCGCCTCATCTCGAAGAGCAGTGTGTTGAGAACGCGGGCACCCTGGTCAGCGACGAAGCCAGCCGCTCCGACCAGATCGTTACCCAGGCAATTGATGCGATGGGTGGTATCGAGCATTCGTCGGAAGAAATCTCCAAGATTATCGGGTCATTGATGATATCGCCTTCCAGACCAACCTTCTAGCTCTGAACGCCGGGGTCGAGGCCGCCCGTGCTGGCGAAAGCGGTAAGGGTTTTGCCGTCGTCGCTCAGGAAGTGCGCGAATTGGCGCAGCGTTCTCCGGCCGCTGCCAAGGAGATCAAGGACCAAATCTCGCGTTCCTCCGGCCAGGTGCAAAACGGCGTGCGCCTAGTCGGCGAGGCAGGCGAAGCTTTGAAACGTATCTCCGATCAGGTGAAAACCGCTAGCGGGATCGTTGGCAAGATCGCCCACTCGGCCTCCGAGCAAGACACAACGCTTCGCTCGATCTCGTCATCGCTCAATCAGCTTGATGCGGCTACTCAGCACAATGCCGCCATGGCCGAGGAAACCACGGCGTTAGCCCAAGCACTTGCCGCAGATACTGACGAACTGCTGAGCCTGATTGCCAAATTCCGCGTCGGCAGTAACGTTCCTCAAGCGTCCGGCCTACGCCTAGTGGCGCAGCGGATGCGTGAAGCAAGCTGAGCCTTCGTTCGGAAGAAACCTGCAAACATACACTGGTCCGGTCGCTGACGCGCCCGTCCGCACTTCGTTCCCTCACAAAAATCGACTTGAACTCTAGTGCATCTGTCGGGTTGCCGGCAGGCTTCCGGCTGAAACCGATGGCTAACCTCAACGGTGGCCAACTCGCAATCGAATTCCTAAAGCTGCCACTTCACTTCAGCGGCTCTTGAACGGCGCGCAACTCTCGCCCACGACGAGCGAGGGTTGGAAGACGACATTGCGCGCGTCGGCGCCGGCCCCGCGACTGATACGATCCACCAACAGACGCAACGCCTCGTTGGTCATATCGATAACCGGATGCTCTGTACGCGTCAGGCGAGGCCGCAGCCCTCCAATGCCGGGAATGGTGTCCGTCGACGCGATCGAAATATCATCAGGGCATTTGAGGCCGAGATCGGCGAGCGCTCTCATGACACCGAGCGCCATGACACCGTTGGCGACATATATCGCAGTCGGGGGCTCGGGCTGCTTCAGCAGTTCTCGAGCGACGGAATAGGCGGTATCCTCCCGAAATTCGCCGGCACGGATATGGTTTGGCGCCGGCGTCAGCCCGCGTGCGCGCATAGCCTCCAGCATGCCATCAAGACGGCCACGGCCTGTTGTCAGATGCAGGGGACCGGTAATGGTGCCTATGCGTGTATGCCCGAGATCCATCAGGTAATTGGTGACCTGTCGGGCGGCAGAGACGTTATCGATGGTGATCGTGTCAGTATTCTGCCCCTCGACGGTGCGGCCAAACAGGACAGTCGGGATCGCTTCACCTTCGCTATCGCGCTGCGGCTGTGTCGAGACGACGTCGACCGGCACGAGGATGATCCCGTCGCAGGAGAGCGCACGGATCCGCGCGAGGATTCGCCGCTCGTTTTCCGGTTTCTCGTCGCTGTTGAATAGGACAAGCGAGTAACCCCAGGCGGCCACCGCAGCTTCTGCAGCCCAAACAAGCCTCGCAAAAAACGGATTGGCGAGATCGGCAACGACCAGCGCGAGCAACTGACTACGGCCGCGCTTGAGACTGCGGGCCGCCTGTAACGGAGCATAATTGAGCTCGTTGATCGCCGCGTTGACCCGCGCGCGCAGTTCAGGGCTGACATAGGCGGATTCATTGACGACTGCCGATACGGTCGCCGTCGATACCTGTGCACGGTTTGCCACATCTCTTATGGTTGCCATTCGCTGTCGGGACCAATCCAGCTAATCGTTTCGCTGGAATGCTTGCGGCAAATCCGCAAATTTGTCCAGATATACAGCAAAAATACTTGCGGATTCACGAGAAATCAAGAATGCTAGCGAAACGGTTAGCTGACGTTTGCTGAACATCGGCGGTCGGATTGGGAGGAAAGCTATGAAGTTCGTTTCTTTGGGTATTGTGCTCGCGGCTGCAACGCTCGCGGCTGTGCCAGTGCATGCGGCCGACAAGCCGCTGGTTGGTCTCGTTTCGATCGCGGCAACCGAAGCCAACAATGTCCGCTATATCAATGGCGCCAAGAAGGCCGCCGGAGAGTTCGGGTATGAAGTCTCCGTCGTCGATGCTGCGGGCAGCGCCGACCAGGCAAATGCGGCCATCCAGAATTTTGTGCAGCGTGGTGCCTTTGCGATCGCCGATCTCGTCTTTCCTGCATCCTCGATCGGAGCCGGCCTGGATGCGGCCAAGCAGGCTAGTATCCCGGTCGTCACATGGGGCGGCGGGCTCGGGTTGAGCGTGGCGGCGACCAACGGTTCCGGCGCGCCGATTGCCGAGCCGGTCATCCAGAAGATGATCGACGATATGGGCGGCAAGGGCGAACTTCTAGCACTCACCTACCGCACCGGCGAGGTCTGCCGAAACCGTGAAACGCTGATGGATAAGATGCTGGAAAGCCACCCGGACATCAAGGTGACGAAGAACGAGGTGCGCATCCCCGGCTATTTCGAGGATGGCGCCCAATATGCCAATGCGTGGCTTGCTTCTCATCCTCCGGGAGAAGGAAAGCTGGCGATCTGGGGTTGCTGGGACGATCCGGCAATCGGCGCAATCGGCTCGCTTCGCTCTCAGGGGCGCGATGACGTGATGGTCTATGGCGTTAACGGCAACGCGCAGGCGATCGAAAATATCAAGAACGGTCACATGGCCGCGACCGCATGGGAAGACAGCTACACCGAAGGCTACAATATGATTAAGCTGCTGGCGGACATCAAAAAGGCCGGCGCGGACTGGAAGCCGCAGGCTGTCGAGGTGCCTGCAGTGCTGATCACCAAGGATACTGTGGCGGACTTCCTCAAACAACATCCCGATGCGGTCCAGTAAGCCGGCTTCGGACAGGATCGGAAGAGAAGCAATGCTTGCGTCCAACCCGGAAAAGGAGGCGTCTGTAACGCCTCCGTTTCTTGTTGCCCGTGATGTCCGGAAAACCTATGGCGGCGTCCAGGCGTTAAGGGGCGTGTCGCTGACGCTCCGTGCCGGGGAAATCCACGGCCTCGTCGGTGCAAATGGCGCCGGAAAATCGACGCTGATTAAGGTTCTTGCCGGTCTCACCCATGCCGATGCTGGGGAGGTGTTGATCGACGGCAACCCGGTCGCCGTCGCCAGCCCGGCGGTCGCGACTGATCTCGGCATGAATTTCATCCATCAGGAACTCGCTTTCATTCCCGGAATGACCGTCCTGGAAAACATCATGCTGGGCCTGCCGAAAAAGACCAGGTTCGGGATTGTCGACTGGACGGCGATTGCGCGCGATGTCGAGCCGGTCGCCCGCCGTGTCGGCATAGTTGCTCCACTGAACGCCAAGGTGAAGGACCTCTCGACGGCGGAAAACTGGCTGATCAATATCTGCCGGGCGCTGATGCGCAAAGCGCGGCTGATCGTCATGGATGAGCCAACCGCATCGCTTTCGGCGGCAGAAAGCGAAAAGCTCTTCAAGATCATTGAGGACTTGCGGGATACGGGTGTTTCGATCCTTTATGTCTCACACAGGCTCGACGAGATCCTCAGGCTGTGTGCCGCTGTCACCGTCTTCCGCGACGGCAATTTCGTGACTGTCATCGACAGACCGAACCTCACGCGCGCCGCTCTTGTCGAAGCGATTGTCGGCGGCGTGGTCGAAAATCTCAGCCACGAAAAACATCATGTGCGGAAGGAAGCGATGCTTTCGGTATCGGGGCTGAGCCGGCTGCCGAAGGTGAAGGATGTTTCCTTTGAACTGCATCGCGGCGAAGTGCTTGGCATAGGCGGCCTTGTCGGCGCCGGGCGCACGGAGTTGATCCGGCTGATTTATGGCGCCGATCGCGCCGATGCGGGGCAGATGACGCTGGACGGCCAGGCCTTTCTGCCGAAGACACCTGCACAGGCGGTTAAGGCGGGGCTGGGGCTGGTGCCGGAAGAGCGTCGCGCCGATGGGCTGCTCCTGACAAAGAGCGTCGCCTTCAATCTGCAGCTCTCCAATCTCACCAATATCATCCGCAATCCAGCGCTGCCGTTGATCGATTATCGTCGCCGCGCAGATCTTTCGTCGCAAACCGCCCGCGACCTCTCGATCAAGGCGCAGTCGATCGAGACGCCGGTCGGCCTGCTCTCCGGCGGCAACCAGCAGAAGGTGGTGATTGGCCGGTGGCTTTTGCGCTTGCCGAAAATCCTCATTCTCGACGAGCCGACGAGGGGCGTCGATATTGGTGCCCGGGCAGATATACACCGGCTGATCCGGGAATTGGCCGCGCGCGGCATGGCGGTCATCGTCGTGTCCTCAGAGCCCGATGAATTACCCGACCTCTGCGACCGCGTTCTCGTCATGGCGGAAGGCCGCATTGTGCGGGAACTGACCGGCGCCGGCATCACCCGCAATGCACTCGTCGAAGCCAGCTATGCTTTCGACGGCACTGAAAGGAACTGACATGAGCGATCTGGCCGTTTCGACCCGCAGTCTTTCTCCAGGCGCAAAACGCGCGCTCGGCGCTTTTGCCCGTTATGCCACGATTATCGGCCTGCTGGCGATGATCGTTGCCTTTTCGATCCTGTCGCCGCGCGCCTTTCCGACGATCTATAATTTCACCAATGTGCTGAACCAGACATCGCTGGCGATGATTATCGCCGGTGGCCTGACGCTTGCGGTAATCGTTGGCGAACTCGATCTCTCCATCGGTTTTGCCGCTTCACTGCACGGCGTGTTGGTAACAGGGTTGATCGTCTCCAGCAAACTGCCGATCGGCGTGGCAATCTTGATCGTCATCCTGCTCGGCGGCCTGATCGGCCTCGTCAACGGGCTTATCGTCACCAAGGTCAAGGTCAACTCGGTTATCGCAACGCTCGGTGTCGGCACCATCCTGACAGGCCTGTCCTTCGCCTACTCGGCAGGTGTTCCCATCACCGCCGGCGTGCCTGAGGCATTTCTGCAAGTATCACTCGGACGTTTTCTGTTCGGCATCCCGAACAATATCGTCATCATGGTCGTCGTGCTCGGCGCACTCTGGATTCTCGTGGAGCGAACGGCACTCGGCCAGGAAATCCAGGCCGTCGGCGGCAACCCGTCCGCGGCCAGGCTCGCCGGCATCAATGTCGACCGCGTCAAGATTTTAGGCTTCATCATTTCCGGCATGTGCGCGGCCTTGACCGGCATTCTCTTGGCCTCGCGCCTCGGGAGCGGCACGACGAGTGCAGCAGATCCCTATCTGCTGACGGCCTTTGCGGCAGTCTTCCTTGGCTCGGCGACGTTACGTGACGGAGAATTTCATGTGTTCGGAACGTTCATCGGGGCATTGATCATAGCCTTCGGTTTCAACGGGCTGAACATCTTCGGCGCGCCGACCTATTCGCAATACATCTTTCAGGGCGCCATCCTGATCATTGCGGTCGGTCTATCAAGCCTCGGCCGCATTCTTTCGCAACGTTAGGAGTTTACGATGTCCGATCTCTGGGACGTCCACGTCATCGAATTCGCACGGTCAAAAGACCAGCCGCTGATCGACCTCGTCAACGGTGCCCCGCCATCGGCAGTGCTTGACCTTCCTTTTGGCTTTGTCTTGGCTCAGAACGGTGACAGGAACGTTCTGATCGACACCGGCTTTCTCAACGAAGGCAGCGGTGCAGAGTTTTCAAAGAAGTTCGGCATTCCCGACTGGATCTCGCCCGTGCGCATGCTTGAAGAGCTTGGCGTCAAGGCAGGCGATATCACCGATATCGTGCTCAGCCACGCCCATTTCGACCACATGGGTTCGATCTCAGCCTTTACCAAGGCACGGATCTTCATCCAGAAGCGCGAATGGCTCTCCTGGAACGAAGCGATGGCCTTGCCGCCACAGTACGGATTTCTAACGGCTATCATAAACCCGGACAACATGCGCTCGGCTTTCGACGCGGCCGTCGAACACCGCCTGGTGCTGGTCGATGGTGACAAGGACAACATCCTGCCTGGCATGCATGTCCGCCTCGGCGAGGGGCATACGCTCGGCCAGCAGTTCGTGATCGTTGAAACCGCCCGCGGACGATTGCTGGCAGTGGGCGATTGCATATATTCGAAGCTCAACCTCACCGGCCACAATCACGACGGCGTTTTCGCACCGCTCAACAATGGTATCGGCAGCATCTGGAAGCAGTTGGAGACCATGGATCGCATCAACGAGGAGATTGCAGGCGACATGTCCCGATTGATCATGATGCACGATAACGACCGCTGGTCACACTTGCCCCTGGTAAAGGAAATCGGGGGCTTCAGGATACTCAAGGCGTCCTAATCGCCGTGGCGCGCCCGTGTGAAGAGTTCTATCGTGTTGTTTCCGGCATACCAGTCTTCAAGTCAGACAACGGCGTCAGTATAGGGAAAGCCGTTGGCGATGTCGGTTTCCGAAGCAAGAAAAGGTTGTCACCATTCCGGTGTTGACGAAATGTCGGAAGACGCGGAACTCGGATCGAGTTCGCCGCGCCTTGCGTCTTCTGGCGTCCTTATGGTTAGCGAGCACCTGATGGTCGACGATCCGTCTTCCAGGCGTTCCTACCGCCTGGCGCTCGTGATCGGCACCTCGGCCGGAGGGCACGAATAGTCCCCTGGAAAGTAAGCGGTCTACTTGCAGGAATGTTGTCGCCGCCCATGTTCATCTAGATCGTAACCGATGAAGAGAAGACGCGATGGATTGGATGGTAGACCTCGGGTTTCACACAGACCTGCTTCGACATCTGATCGTGCTACTCGTCGCTTACGTGCTGGCTTTGCCGATCGCTTGGGATCGCGAACGCAACGAGCGCAGCGCCGGTCTTCGCACCTTTCCACTCGTGGCAATCGCCGCGTGCGGGTTCATCCAGGCGGCAGAAACCGTGACCAAGGAGAATGCGGAGGCGACGGCAAGGATTGTGGAGGGAATTATCAACGGCGTCGGGTTCATAGGCGGGGGTGCGATCCTCGTCGGCAAGGCCAGCATTCGTGGGACCGCGACCGCTGCTAGCCTCTGGGCCACGGGCGCGATCGGGGCAGCGGTTGGTCTAGGAGCGTACGAGACCGCGGTCGTCCTGTCGATTGCCACTTTTGTGACCCTCCGGGTGATGACGAACTTCAAAGTCGAGGGAAAGGCAATTAACGAAGAGCTGCCAGTCACCGAGAATAGCGCTGAGAGGACCCATTGACGGAGAGAGTGCGCCTGCCGCGCTCATTTCAAGCTCTGCCAAGGACTTTAGAACGTTTCTGGGGCAGAACTTGCGGGGAGCATGGAAATCATCCCAGGCGCAGGACACGCTGACCAGAGGATATTTGATCGCGCTATAGATATTTTTTCGAGCTCATCGTGAAATTTTGACCACCCGCTAAGCCGCCGCCCATGGCCGATGGTTAAGGAAAAAATGTCGATCTTGCCAAATTTTGCCATTGCGGCTATAGGCATTCATATGAGCACGATGAACATTTCTCTCCCGGACCATCTTAAGAGCTTCGTCGATGAGCAGGTTGCTGGACGTGGTTACGGGACTAGCAGCGAATATATCCGCGAATTAATTCGGCGAGATCAGGATCGTCTTGTTTTGCGCGGACTGTTGGTTGACGGAGCATCGTCCGTACAATCCGATCCCGCCGATGGGCGCTATTTCACGGAACTGCGTGATCGTGTGCGTGGTCGGCACAGTAAGTGGCAAACAAGTACATCGTCCCTCGGGAATTGGCTCGCGGTGACGTCGAAGCGGCCGTAGACCACTATGTACTTGAGGCCGGCATCGAGGTTGCCCTCGGCTTTGTTGACGCTTTAGAGGCAGCCTATGATCTGATCGCGCGACATCCGGAATCGGGATCGCTACGATATGGATACGAGTTGGGATTGCCTGACCTGCGCAGCATTTCGCTGAAACGATACCCCTATATCGTCTTTTATCGTGATCAAAAAGATCATGTCGATGTGTGGCGTGTGCTTCATGGGAAACGAGACATTCCACCGTCGATGCACGAGCCTGAGAATCATTGATTATCACGACAGATTGCAGCTGCAGATTTTCCAGACTTTTGATTCCAATGCCATCAAGGCGACTATCTTTGGACCGCCGCCCGGTCGACGAGATCACTCAAGCCAATCCAGGCATCAAGACAGGCCGCAAAAGCCCATAGCAGCAGCATGATTTGGGTATATTGCTGACGTGGGCTTAGTTCAGCCTCGCATGGCAGCCGACAATAAGGAGCTAATAGAGCAACTTCGTAACCCAATAGAGGGGAGTAATCTTGGCGCGATAGGCATCAGGGCTAGGTCCGAACGGGTTATTCCCGGTAAGGCAGCGCAATCTGACGCCTACGAAGAACCGCTCGCAGAATACTTCTTTTGTCATCTTAAGATGCTACCGGAACTCCGCAATCTTACTCGTGTCCCTGGGCAGAGACGCGCGCTCGTTAACTCCTGAATCCCGCAAGACTGACCCCGCCAATATTGGGGGGTTGGAGTAGCGGCCAGATATCTCAGTTTACCGCTATCCGCTGGTTTGTCTGTATGCCTGATTTTAGGCACCCCCATACGGACAAATCAGTTGGTCGTCTGGCTCGACGAGGCCATCACGCGCAAGCCCAAGGCCACAATTTAATCATCGACCGCGCGCATTAGCGGCCGGTTTTCGCGCGGCATATGAGTGTTACGGCCGGATGATCCTCAGGCCGAGTTCAAGCGCCAAAGCGTAACATCTCGTATGTAGGATCAGCGCCGACCCTATTGCAGACTTCTCGAAGTTGCTCATCGGTCGCGTCGGCTAAGATCCCTGTCCGCACAAGTACCGAGTCCAAGCCGACCGATTTCGCGCCCAAGATATCGTGTTCGATGCTGTCTCCAATGCAGACAACGCACCGCCTGTCTGTAGCGCCTGCAAGCCTCAACGCGTGCTCATAGATATCGGGATAGGGTTTCCCGAGCCAGATGACTGGTCCTCCCATCTTCTCATAGAGCTTGGCGATGCTCCCTGCACCTGGCGCAAGAGTACCGTTGTACAATTTGTGAATATCAGGGTTTGTACAGTAGCACGGGATGCCTGTTTGAGCGGCGGGGCGCAACAGCGCCTCGTAGCGTTCCATCGAGATGTGTTCGGCTTGGCTACCTGAGACGATAACGATCTCGGCTGCCGATGCGGTTTCAACTGATCGCAGTCCAAGCCGATCCGCGAGATTGCTGTCTCCGCCACTGGAGATCGTCAGACAACGGGAGCCCCTGGCAATCACGTTTTCCGGCCGCGATAGGATTTCGAACGCGACATCCCCCGAGGTGACGAAGAAATCGAAGCTGTCCGCTGCAAAGCCAAGCTTGATGAGACGCTCGGAATTGTACTCGCCACTTCTTCCAGAGTTGGAAAGGATGACGATCGTCTTGCCCAACGATGCCAGATTGGCCAGGGCATCAGCTGCGCCTGCGTAAGGGCCGGTATCGTCTCTGAGGACGCCGTACTGATCGATGAAAAAAACGTCATAGGCCTGCTTCAACTGAGCCAAGTCAGTGGGTCGCGGCTTAGACATAGGCATTGTCCAATTCGGATATCACAAGCGCAGCTGTTCCGACCGCCGCCTCGGTCGACTTCGCAGCTATCATCTCCACGCTCATTGCCAGGGCTCTCATTTTGCTCCAGGCCGGGTTTCGTGCTCCGCCACCGACCGTTCTCAGGCTTTTCAAAGCTGGCGATCCGAGTTCGTGTAACCGCTGGTAACCCAGCCTTTCGATTTCCGTCATCCCTTCGAGAATAGCGTGGAAAAACAGGACGTCGTCGGCCGGCCGCGGCGTGAGTCGCGGCGCATAGTGAGGGTCGTTGATGGGAAAACGCTCTCCCGGACGGAGGAGGGGGTAGAAGTCCAGCCCGAGCTTTTGGGCCGGATCGATCATCTGCGTGAGGTCGTCCAGCCGGTCATCTCCAATCAAGGCGCGCACGACATTTCCGCCGCTGTTCGACGCCCCTCCAACTAGCCAGAAACCTCCGACACGATGCGAGTATACGCCATATTGTGGAGCGTCGATCGGAGCATCCGATGCCAGTTTCAACACGATAGTGGAGCCGAGCGCTGTCACGGCGTCGCCAGTATTCGATGCGCCGGTCGCGAGAAATGAGGCACAGCCGTCGGTCGTGCCCGCATGAAACCAAGCGGTCTGCGGTAGTCCGAGTTCGCGTAAGTAGCCTTCGATCGGAGCGGTTCTCTTACCTGCTCGGTGCACGATAGGCAGCTTGGTCGTATCCATTCCTGCCGCTTCGATCCAATCTGGCCAACTCTCAACCTCCAGATCAAAGCCTGTTTTCAGCGCGTTGTTTTCGTCACTGAAACGCGCTGGGCAGCCAAGTTTCATCGATATCCAGTCAGCTTGGTGTACGATGGCCGCGGCACCTTTTGCATGAGACAGATGTATTGCTCTTGCGAGGCCCGAATTTGCTCCCACAGCCGCGCTGCCCACCGGAGCATTGTCCGAAATGCGTTTGACAACTGCCTGATCGGGGCAGGGGTCGTTGTACATCAAGACTGAGCCAGTCGGCTCATTTGCGTTATCCAGCGAAAGTACGGTCCCGCTTGTCCCGTCGACGGCTATGCCCTCGATCGAGCCCAGGTTCGTCTTTTCCGAGAGCCCTTCGAGGGCTTCCTTGACCCTGTTCCACCAAGAGGCCGGTTGTCGCAGTTCATCCGGCGACCTAAACGGCGCGGCCGCGAAGCCGACGGGATTCCCGGCCCTATCGATAGCGGCTGCGCGAGCACCAGACGTGCCGATATCGATGCCGAGGGCGACGGCAGGGCCAACTTGGCTGTTCATGCGGACTGCCTCACCGATCCTCTATCGAGCGCTTGGCGATATTGCTCGGCCTCCCAATGGGTAAGTTCGTATGCATCGCCCTGTGACAGATATTCGACCTTCTTTCCTTCCGGTATGCGGCCGACCACTTCCGCCAGGCAGCGTGCCATTACTTCCCCGCCCGCCGTCAGCGTGCTGGACAGCAGGATCCCTTTATCGGGGACGATCAACATCTTAGGCACATTACGGCCCTCTTTGTGCAAAGCCGCCTCGAAATCCGACGCGCTTTGCCCTTGGGGAAGGACGCCAATTTCCGTTCCGAGGAATATTATGTGGTCCGGGTATAGGGAGCCGCCGAGCGCGATCTCCCGATTGGCTTCCGAAATCGCGACCGCGTGGCTATCGACGTCTCGAGCCACGTGAAAGCCCGAGCCCTCCGCAATCGCGGTGAGGGCGTCGATATCCGGTGTTTTGGTTGCGCGTGGCTCGCGGGACAGCGCAGAGCTGATCCGCTCAATGCGATCTTCCACGTCCTCGACGGTATCACCGCAGACGATGATGCCGTGATTGAAGAGGATCAACACGTCCGGATTGGACGCAGCAGCCTTATCGATCTCCTTCGCAAGAGGAGTGCCTGGTCGCCTGTAGGGTATTGTTACCCACTTGATGTCGGGAAGGTCATTCATGCGTGTGGCAAGCAGTGCGTCGCGGTCTTCCAGGACGGCAAGTGCTATCGCGTTTACGCAGTGGTAGTGCGCAACCACCGGGCTTTTGAGAGCTGCGTGAAAACTGGTTTCGATCGATGGTCGCAGTCCGCTGGAGTTCAGTTCCGAAACCACGAAGTCGGTGGACTTCTCCGCGCGAGGATCACCTCCTCGAAGAGCGGCAACCAACGGTTCGACAACCACCGGAACCATGATGTCCTCAGCATTGGCTTTGGAGAGCCAGGTGCCCGATGCCTTCACCCACATGACGCCGTCTCTCTTGATCGACGTATTACCGCCAGCGCCCTGTGTCTTGAGGATATCGTTACCGATCCGGCTGGAAAGCCGGAGGAAGTCTTTGAAATCGTCGGTATTCCTCAGGTCCGGTTCGGTCATGTCTTCTTCCTCCTGCGGCGCTGCCCCTTGCTTCAGAACCAATCAGTCCCGTGAGCAAACTTTGGCGCAATTCTATTTGTGTGATTGAATGTCGTCAACGATGAAGAATCTGCATCGTCAGTATTGCGACAGGAAGGAACGTGTGATTATAGTTCATCATGGACGCTGAGGGAGACGCGTCACTGGAGGCCTGCTTTGAATGATTCCGATCGCCATCGTTTGATCACGGAGACGCTTCGCGAGAAGCCGTTCGCCTCCGTCCGTGATCTGCAGAAGCTGCTCGGTGTTTCCCCGGCAACGATCCGTCGTGACATCGACAAGCTCGATGAGATCGGTGTAGCGCGCAAAGTGTATGGCGGGATTTCGGCGAACGAATCTGCGACCTCAGCACGCCTCTCGGCTCGGCCTTACGACGAGAACCGCGATATTGCGGTCGACGCGAAGCGTGCCATCGCTGAAAAAGCGGCAGGCCTCGTGCGAGACGGAGACTCCGTGATCGTTCATGCGGGGTCGACGTGCTATCAGCTCGGAATTCAACTGGCTCGGCGAAATGTTCGCCTTTATACGAACTCGATGCCATTGGCGGCCTATGTGGGTGAGCATGGTACCTGTCATCTGACGTTGGCAGGCGGGGTGCTTTATCGAGAGCCGGGCATCATCCACGACGCTTCCGCAGGAGCGCCCGATTTCTTCGCGTCGCGGTTCTTCCTGGGAACGCAAGGCATCAGTTCCGAGGGACTTCTCGAATCCCATCCCTTGTTGACCAAAGCTATTGGCGAGCTGAGCAGCTGTGCAGATGAGATTGTTCTGTTGGCGGATAGCCGGAAGCTCTCAATCCAGCCGCGCAACGTCGTTCTTCCGCTGTCTCGCATAGGGACGATCGTGATCGACGACGGTCTTGCGGATGTCGGCGCAAAGATGCTCGAAGATGCCGGTATTTCCATACTGATCGCTACGGTAGGAGGCCAATGATGGTGCCATCGAACGTGGTCGCAGTTTTCGATCTCGGCAAAACGAACTCGAAGCTTTTCGTCTTCAGTGCAGACGGTTCCGTGCTCTCGGAAGCCAGGACAAAGCCCAGTTGGATCGAGTACGATGGCTTGCGTGTTCTCGATGACGTCGCGCTCTTCACTTGGATGACGTCTGCCTTGACGCAGGCGACCGAAGAGCATTTCGTTGGTCACGTCATGTTCTCGGGACACGGGTGCACCTTTGCACTCGTTCGGGATGACGAGCTGGTGCATCCCGTACTCGATTACGAACAGGAACCGCCTCAGCGGGTTGCGGACAGCATCGACATTTTGGTGCCAGCCTTCAGCGAAACCTATTCGCCGAAGCTCCCGTTGGGTTTCAATTACGGACGGCACATCCTCTGGCTAGAGGCCATCAAGCCAGAGGTGGAAAGTCGCGCCGACGCCATCCTTTCATACCCGCAGTTTTGGTCCTGGAAATTTTCCGGCCGGAAAGTGTCCGAGGTTTCCTACATCGGCTGCCACTCTCACCTCTGGGCACCGCTGCGTGATGATTTCAGCAGTCTGGTCTATAGCCGAGGCTGGCGTGGAAAGATGCCAGCCTTCGAACGGGCGGGTGCTGCTTTGGGCAATTGGGAGATCGGGCCTGATCGGGAAAACGCGGTTCCGGTCGTTGTCCACAATGGTGTCCACGACAGTAATTCCGCGCTCTATTACTACCGTTCGCTCGGGTTCCAGGACTTTACGCTCGTGTCGACTGGCACATGGGTCGTGATTTTCAATTCGGCGTGCCCGCTGGAAGCGTTGGATGAACACCGTGACATGCTCGCAAACGTCACCGTCGACGGGAAGCCGGCTCCGACCATAAGGTTCATGGGCGGCCGGGAATATGACATCGCAAGTGACGGCTGGAACAAGCCAATCAGTCTTGAGGCAGTCTCGAGAGTGATCGCGAAGCGCGTATTCGCATTGCCCTCTTTTGCGCCCGGCGGCCCGATGCAGGGGTTCGAAAGCCGCTTTGTGGGGCCTGAGGCGAACGGCGAGGAGAGGGCCGCCGTCGCACTTCTGTATGTCGTTCTAATGACCAATCTTTCCTTGGATCTCATCCAGTCCGAGAACGAGATCGTAATCGATGGCGGGCTCGTCAAGACGGGACTGTTCGCCGAGCTTCTTGCTCAGTTGCGCCCTTCGCAGCCGATATTCACCAGCGCGACCGCCGAAGGCAGTGCGTTTGGAGCCGCCGCGTTGGTTTTCGACACTCTGGGTGAGAAGCCATTTGCGAACGAAACGAATGAGGCGGCTTCGTTGCAGGTTTTCGGCCTCGAAGCATACCGCGATGCATGGCGGGCGTTGATCGACATCGGCGAACCGGAACTCGCACTCCCGAGGAAAGAGTTACAGGCATGAACACGGCAGGCGACAACCGCGCACCCGTTCTGGAGATGCGCAATATCAGCAAAACATTCGCGAGCACTAAAGCGCTTACAAACGTGTCGCTTACCGTCTATCCCGGTGAAGTCCACGCGCTGATGGGCGAGAACGGTGCTGGCAAATCGACGCTAATGAAGGTGCTCTCGGGAGCGTACACCGCTGACCCGGGCGGCACCATTCTCGTCGACGGAAAGCCCATCGTTGCGGGAGACCCGATAAAGGCAAAGGCGAATGGCGTTTCCGTCATTTATCAGGAGCTCTCGCTCGCGCCCAATCTCACCGTCGCACAAAACATGTTCCTTGCTGCCGAACCTGCCAGGTACGGCGTCCTGGATAAGGCAGCTGCGCGCGCACGGGCCGAGCCGATCCTCAAACAGCTTGGCATTTCCTTCGGCCCCTCGCAGCTTGTAGCGTCGCTCTCGCTCGGTGAACGCCAGATGGTGGAAATCGCGCGGGCCCTGACCACGAACGCCAAGATCATCGTCATGGACGAGCCGACGACGTCGCTCACGTCCAGGGAGACGGAGCGGCTCTTTGAGGTGATCGCGGGGCTCAAGGCGCGGGGTATTGCCATTATCTACATCAGCCATCGGATGGAGGAGATCTATGCGCTCGCAGATCGGGTCAGCGTTCTCCGCGATAGCGCTTATGTGGGCACCCTCGATCGGTCCGCCTTGTCGGCCGAAAAGCTCGTTTCGATGATGGTAGGTCGCGATCTTTCCTCTTTCTACAAGAAGGAACACCGAGCACCGCAAAGCGCCGCGAAAACGGTGCTCTCAGTGCATGACATCGGAGATGGCCGTCGAGTTCACGGATGCTCGTTCGACGCAAAGGCAGGCGAAGTGCTCGGCATAGCCGGGCTAGTTGGCTCCGGACGGACGGAACTCGCGCGGCTCATCTTCGGTGCCGATCCGAAAACATCCGGACGGGTTATGCTCGACGGCAAGGACACCGTCATCGGCAGCCCGCGCGATGCGATGGACGCCGGGATCGCATACCTGACGGAAGACCGGAAAGGCCTCGGACTCTTCCTCGATATGACGATCAACGAGAACATCAACATCGGTGTTATCGGCAAGGATGCCGGCAAAGTGGGCATTCTGAACTTCGCCGCGGCGAAGGAACGAGCGGCAAGGGCCATCAAGTCGTTGTCCATTCGCACGTCAAGCGACGGCATCAATGTCGGAGCTCTGTCCGGCGGTAACCAGCAAAAGGCGCTGATCGCGCGCCTGCTAGAAACCAAGCCTCGGATCATCATCTTCGACGAACCGACACGCGGCGTCGATGTTGGAGCGAAGTCCGAAATCTACCGGATCATCGATGAGCTTGCGCAAACGGGGATCGCGATCGTCGTGATCTCGAGCGATCTGCCCGAGATCATCGGGATCGCAGACCGCGTCCTCGTGATGCGCGAAGGCCACATCGCGGGCGAGGTCCTGGCGACGCCGGACCAACCAATAAGCCAGGAAGCCATCATGGCGTTCTCCACCGGATCGGCGTCGAAAGTCGCTTGAGGTCGGAAATCAAAGACGACGGGATAAGAACATGACCGCGACATCCACGGACCAGGGCAACGCCGCAAAGGCGAAATTCAGATCGACTCTAACGGCGCTTGGCATGCTTCCGGTGCTCGTGATCTTGGCGATCGGGTTCCACTTGCTAAGTGGTCGCTTTTTGAGCGTGAATAATCTGTCGATCGTCATGCAGCAGGCCTCGATCAACACGGTTCTGGCCGCCGGTATGACGTTCGTTATTCTGACCGGCGGTATCGATCTCTCGGTCGGTTCGATCCTCGCCGCGTCGGCGATGGTCGGTGTCATCGTGTCCCTTTGGCCCGACGTCGGGATGTTGGGAATTCCGGCTGCCATCGGGGTAGGTCTCGCTTGCGGCTTCGTCAACGGAACGATCATCTCGGCGCTCAAGCTTCCGCCCTTCATCGTCACCCTTGGGTCGCTGACCGCGATGCGCGGTATTGCCCGACTGCTCGGTAACGACACCACGGTATTCAATCCGGACCTGCCATTCGACTTCATCGGAAACGGCAGCTTCTTCGGCGTGCCATGGCTTGCCATCATCGCAATGGCGACGATCCTGATCTCATGGTTCATCCTGAAGCGCACCGTGTTGGGCACCTGGATCTATGCTGTCGGCGGAAATGTCGAGGCCGCGCGCCTGACAGGTATCAAAGTCCCGCTTGTGCTCCTGTTCGTATACTCGATATCCGGCCTGCTTTCAGGGCTAGGCGGTGCCATGTCCGCAGCACGCCTGTATGCGGCGAACGGCCTTCAACTCGGGCAATCCTATGAACTCGATGCGATCGCCGCCGTCATTCTCGGCGGAACCAGCTTCGTCGGAGGCGTGGGATCGATCTGGGGAACGCTGATCGGGGCTCTCATTATCGCGGTGCTGTCGAACGGTCTCATCCTCGTCGGTGTCTCCGACATTTGGCAGTACATCATCAAGGGGCTTGTCATCATCGTGGCCGTAGCGCTCGACCGCTACAGGCTGAAAGGGCTTAGCCGCACCTGACGTGTGGCTGGAGGAACCGGGGTCACCGGATAACGGGGCGCAGGAAGCGCCACAAGGAGGAAGAATATGCGCATGATTTCCAAACTGCTTGCAGCGACCGCACTGGCCGCAGCCATCGCAATGCCGGCAGCCGCCAAGGACCTTCAGAAGATCGGCATTTCCGTCGGCCTGCTTGGCAATCCGTTCTTCGTGGCTACCATCAAAGGCATCGAGGACCGCGCCAAGGAGATCAATCCAAATGTTCAGGTCACCTCGGTTTCGGCCGACTACGACCTCAACAAGCAGGTTTCGCAGATCGACAGCTTCATCGCAGCTGGCGTTGACATCATCATGCTGAACGCGGTGGACGCCAAGGCGATCGCACCTGCCGTCAAGAAGGCGCAGGCCGCTGGCGTGATCGTCGCCGCCTTCGACGTCTCCGCACCGGGTGCTGACGTCACGGTCATGACGAACAACATCAAGGCCGGCGAAGAGGCCTGCCAGTACATTGTCGATCAGCTCAAGGGCAAAGGCGACGTCGTCATTATCAACGGCCCCGCATCGTCCTCGATCCTTGACCGTGTGCAGGGTTGCAAGAACGTCCTGACGAAGAGCCCTGACATCAAGATCCTCTCCGACGATCAGAACGGTCAGGGTTCGCGCGACGGCGGTTTGTCGGTCATGCAGGGTCTTCTGACGCGCTTCGACAAAATCGACGCCGTCTTCGCGATCAACGACCCGACGGGCATCGGTGCGGAGCTAGCCGCTAAGCAGCTGAACCGCAACGAGTTCTTCATCACTGCAGTCGACGGTGCCCCGGATATCGAAAAGTCGCTTGCCAGCGGCAACTCGATGATCAAGGCCTCCGCTTCGCAGGACCCCTATGTGATGGCCGGCGACGCACTCAAGATGGCTGCCGACGTCCTCAACGGCAAGAAGCCGGCGGAAAATACTGTACTCCTCGACCCGAAGCTGATCACGGCTGACAACGTCAAGGACTACAAGGGCTGGACCGCAGCTCGCTAAGGTCTCCTCCCGAGTAGCCCGCCAAGCTTTCGAGCTTGGCGGGCTGCGATCCGAAATCAACCAGGAATAGGTTTCATGTCCAAAATCGGTGTCCACTCGTTTGTCTGGAGCGCAGGATCTACCAAAGACGAACTGGAGAGAACTCTCGAGCGATCCCACGAACTCGGTTTCAAGCTCGTCGAGTTCTCATACCTGGACCCCAAGCAGGTCGACGTAAATTGGCTGGCGTCTCGTATTCGACAGCTTGGCCTAGATGTCGCGGTAAGTATGGGGCTGCCGACGGAAGGCGATATTTCCAGCGAGGATGGATCGGTGGTCGCGAACGGCGAAGCGATCCTCGATCGCGCGGTCGCATTGGTCCGCGATCTCGGCGGCACCAAGCTTGCAGGGATTCTGAGTTCGTCTCATGGAAAGCAGGAACGCGCCCTGTCCCGTAAAGGATGGGATAAGAGCGTCAGTACGCTTTCGAAGGTCGCCGATCGTGCAAAAGCGGCTGGCGTCACTCTCAACCTCGAGATCGTCAACCGCTTCGAGAGCAACATGCTCAATACGGCAGCGCAGGGCCTTGCTTACATCAAGGATACCGGTGCCTCGAACGTGTTCCTTCACCTTGACACTTTCCATATGAACATTGAAGAGGCGGATGTCGGCTTGGCAATCCGAAACGCTGCCGACAAGATCGGCTATGTCCACATTGGTGAAAGCCATCGTGGTTATCTTGGGACAGGCAATATCGACTTTGCCGCAATCTTCGACGCGCTGATCGCTATCGGATGGGACGACTACGTGACCTTTGAATCCTTCTCGACAACGATCGTCGATAAGGACCTTTCGCTGAAGACGGCAATCTGGAGAAATCTCTGGGAAGACAACGCAGCACTGGCCAAACATGCGCGGGCGTACATCGTGCTTGGATTGGAAACGGCGAAGCGCAAGGCCGAATTGGTGAAGGCTGCGCATTTGCCAATGGCTTGCTGACACTGGAAAAACAAACCAGCAATTCCGAAATCGCAGACAAGCACAACCACCCCGCCAAGCGGAGTGCCAAGGGCTGGACGGATTGCCTTGCCGATCTTGTCGACAAAGTGAATAAATTGAGAATCCGCCGTTGGCCGCTCTCACTGCTACGATTGCAGCCTCCGCCGAAAAGAAAACCCGCTCCGCGCACTAGCGGGTACGGTGAAATTGTGCTGGGGAGGCAACCCCTGGCACTCCTTTCGTCATTCACATCCCGAAATGAGGGTAAAGGCTGGTCGGCAGCGTCGATACAGATGTCAGCGACGCCGGGTATTCTTATCGCTCCCGTGCCGGACCGCCTCGCTGAGACACGCTGCAGGCTGCAAGTCAGGCGCAAGCACGTGATTTTCGAAGTGGTGACCGCCGTTCTGTTGCGACCGACCCGCGTTAGGCTGCCACATAATCCGGGCTAGGAGACGTCTACGGGTAGGTTTGGCGAAAAATGCCGCGCGTGACAAGTCTGTGCTTCTTTCGCCCCTCGCGGTGGCGGACATGCCGGTAACCTCCTTCGCGCGCAAAAAACGCATCACCAGCACTGGTCGGCCGTTCTTATCGCGCAATCCCCTTCTCCGCGAACCAGTCTGCGTAGAACGTCGTGCGAACCATGTGGCGGTTGAGGTCAGGAGCGCCATCCGTCCACCACACCGCCCCGCGTTCGCCCAGCGCAAGCTTTGCGGCGTCGACGGCCCTTCGCGCCGCTCGCATTTTCTCATCATCGCCGGCGGCTTCCTTCACTGCCCTGCGAGCGATCATCAGCTCCCCCACCAGGCGCTTACGCTCACCCTCCGGCAAGCGAGGGTTTGTCTTTCTCCAAAGCCGGCCGCGCACGATAATGTAGCGGCCATCCGGCGTTTCCAACGGCGCCTTCCCCGTCTTCATGGCTGTCCCCCTTGCGCCGGAACGTGAACGCGCGTCAAGCGAAAGAAGTATCGCCTCTCGTCGCCCTCGACGACCATCATGCCAGCGAGTTCGTCGTCGCCGATCCGCCTGAAATGATCCACGATCGGCTGCTTGTCGTAGACCATCGCAGCCGTCTCGGAGCCGTCAACCATTCGTAACGTCAGTTTTGCCGTCGTTGCGCGGGCACGGAATGCCTTCTGGAGGTAAGAGAACCAGTTCCGGGCGATAAACGTTCGGCCGAAGCCAGCGACACGGAGAGCAAGTTTGATAGGAAAGAGGGACGGCTCGATCGGCACAAGACGACCAGGCCGCCATTGGAACAATAAGGCGTCCGCTCTCAGGTCTGGGTGGAACCTCTTGCCGAACCACTGAAGGTTCTCGAGCGCCCCATCCAGCGGATGTCCGGAGGCAACACCTTCACCGCGCCAGATGCCGACCATCTCGGCCGGCAGCACAGGGGGGAGGGTGCCGAACCAGTCGATTGTCTTCTTCTGCAGGTCGTCTTGCATGGTCCCTCCGGGCTATCGGGGAGGGCGATGCCGGACAGGTGGGACACTCGTCTGCCATTTCGTTGGCACAGCGAGAAACCGGAAAAACCGCTGCGTTCGCCATCCCTGTCGCGTCCGGTTGACACGGCTCGCGCTCGGCAACGGTAATGTCGACCGGTCCAGTTGGTTCCAAAGCGGAGTGTTGACGCCTATTTTTTGCTGCGGCATCGTCCGGCGCGAATGCAGGGCGGGGAGATTTGAATGTTTGCCGATACGCTCACCGACGAAGACCGAATCGACCGCGATCCTCTGTGCCAGGATGCGCTCGACAAGGCATGGAAGGCGCTTGAAGCAGGGGCGACGTCGGGAAACCCCTTCAACTTCCTGCAACTCGCCACCGTCAATGAAAGGGGTGATCCCGAGGCCCGGACCATCGTCCTGAGGCAGGCAAACCGCAACGAGGCGGCGCTCTATTTCGTTACCGACTCAAGATCGCCGAAGATGGCGGACATCGCCCACAATCATACCGTCGCGCTTGTGGGTTATGATCCCGCGAGCCGGGTGCAGATCCGCTTGACAGGCATTGCAGGTACGGTCGGCGACCATGCCAAGCTCGCTAATCAGTGGAACCTGCTCAGCGAGAGGACGCGCGACAGCTTCAACAGTCCTGTCGCATCGGGCGCGCGAATGCAGTCTGATGGAACGGTTCTCCCTGATGTCCAAAAGGCCTCCATGTCCCCGTTCGAGCGGTGCTGCCTGATGCGCGTCGAGCTCGCGACGCTTGAGCGTTTGGACATCTCCCAGACCGAGCATCTCAGGTTCTGCTTCGTACGATCTGATAGAGGTTGGCTGGGGACCAGAAGGGCGCCGTGATTCGACGTAGCGTGCGGTCGACCCACATGCTGCAGGTCGAGGCACGAGAACCTGGTGGGGCATGTGTCGCCGCCTGGACCAGCTCGCTCGCAGCCCATCGCCAGCCGCAGCAGCTTCTTAAGACATGCGGTCAACCCGAACTACTGAACAAGAACCTTACGCTCGAACCCGTCCCGGCGCTCGCAGTAAACTCGAGTACGACCACGGCATCTCGAACGTCCTTCCACATGGACCTATCACCGCCCGCCAGGCTCCCGACGAACCGGCCTCATGCCGGAGCGGCGGCTGGCTACCGGATCTGCAATCCACAGGCAAGGAACCGACGCGATTCCTGCATCCCCTAAGATGCTTGAAGGAACCGATACGCTTCGGAACAAAGCCCGGTCATTTGGTGTTTTCCATTTCTCCGGATGGCCGGATGTTTCTGAAAAATAATTCGCAAGGGGAATTCAATATGGAAGATGCAGGTATCGGTTGGATCGCGGCGATCATCATCGGCGGCATCGCAGGATGGCTCGCAGAGATGTTCATGAAAAGCAGCATGGGCGTCATCATGAACATCATTCTGGGCATCGTGGGCGCTATCGTCGCTAACTTCCTTCTCTCCCTTTTCGGCGTCGTTCTCGGTGGCTGGCTCGGCTACCTGATCGCCGGGTTTATCGGCGCGTGCATCCTGATCGCGCTCGCCCGGATGGTCAGACGAACAGCGTGACATCTTGAAGGAGTTCGGGCGGCCTCTTATTGGGGACTACCGCCCGTACCAACGACAATTTACCGCGAAAGGATTTCGCGAGTAATGTCGCCCGGGTGATCGAGGGCGCTCCCCATGCATGGTCGAGCGCCCTCTGCTTTCGACCAACTTGGACGTTCCCAAAACTGAAAGCAACTAAAGCGCTGACAGCATTCCACCACATCGCGCAGGTCGCCCGCAGGAGTGGGTGCGAAGCCTATCATGCCAAGGAGAATGGTGGCCCTTGGCGGTCGTCAAGGCGCGGCACCGTTGCGATGCAGCGCCCTCGATGTCGACTTACAACACGCGACTTCTATCTCTCTTTTGAGATCAGGCAAGGAGGATTCAGATGCATATCGACGGCGAATGTCATTGTGGGCAGATCACCTACGAGGCCGAGGTAGACCGCGACGACGTTACGATCTGTCACTGCAACGACTGCCAGAGGCTAACGGGGACTGCATATCGTGTGACAGTCACCGCACCTCGCGCCAACTTTCGTATCACCTCCGGCGATCCGATGGAGTACGTCAAGGTCGCCGCCAACGGCCGCAGACGGATGCAGTATTTCTGTGCGAATTGCGGATCGCCCATCTATACCACAGGAGAGATGGAAGACGCAGAACAGGTCGGCATCCGACTAGGAACAATAAATCAGCGGCGAGAACTAGAACCGACTGCGCAGTTCTGGTGTTCATCGGAGTTCTCATGGGCTCAAAACCTGAGCCAACTTCCCCGACATGCTGAATGATGTAGGGCGAGGCAAAACCCACCGCTCGCTGCCAAACAAGTGGCGTATATTTCCGGTAGATACTGCGTCCTTTCAACATCCGCCGATTTGTGTGAAATCACGCCTTGGAGCTATCGTGTCGTGATCCTAGAGGACGACAATGGCACTGATGGACTTCCCCGCGCAAACCCATATGCCGCTTGCCAAACTTGCGTAGGCGATGTCCGCCATCTCGCGTGCGCGCAACATCAACGAGGTTATGCGATGATCCGCCCCAGCGCGCGCCGTCATCCGCCGCGAAGGCGACGTCTGTCGTTATGTGGAGCATGCCGTTGGGCCGCTCTGGTTTCCGAGACTGCCGGGCAAGCAGTGAAGCTACCCACCGATGCGTCCATGTGCCGAGCCTCGTTCCCGAAGACATCGCAAAGGCTACCTGGGTCATGTTCGGTCGGCTCGAAGATCAATGAATGAGCCGGAAACGTCCGAACTGAGATAGCTGAGTGCAATCTCTTCGTGAGGGATGGCCCAATGCGCCGCCAACAGCAACTTGACGGCTCTCACTTCGCTACGCTTCGAACCAACCAGTAAACCGCTCGGTGTGTAGGTGTGAAAGTCAACAGTGACTATCCTTCCTGCGGGCCGCTCCTCTTTGCCGCGAACGAAATCCTTAAATCAATAAAGGCCTCTACCTGTGAATAGTGTTGCCGGCGCGGTGAGCGTCGGCTGAAGTGCAGGCCTTGATCGCGCGATCTTGGCCTCGGTTAAGCGAACCGCGCGAACATCAGATCGTTATCTTTCCATGACAGATGAGAGCCGCGAAGAAACCAAAGCAGTCGAACCACCGCAGGAGACGGTCTCCTTCGCGTTCGACCGGTTGACCGTCGCCCGTTTCCGGGAAGTCTTCCCGAATGCTCGGTGGTCGGATACCCTTCAAGCCTGGACGGTCCCCGGTAAGACTGCACGAAGACGTATCGACCGATGGCTCGCCTCCGAAGCCGATCGCAAGAGGCCTTACGAAGAGGAGCGAGGCCGCGACGCCTACCAGTTCGAGCCAATCCTCAGTCCATACCTGCAGGTCTACGACCGCGGCTTCCGCATCAAGACCCCATTCTCACGAACGGTGGTCGACGAACTCCGACAGATTCCTTTCGCTCGTTGGAATAGTGACGACAAGGTGTGGGAGGTTCCGTACGCGTCTTACGACGACCTCCAGCACCGTTGGGAGGCCATCGAGAAGGCCGCGAAACGGGCCGAACCTGAAGAGCGACGGAAACGCGCAGAGGCCCGCAAGGGCACCGAAGAGGAAGCGAAGGCCAAGCGCAGGACGTCCGAGCGCAATAAGAAGCGGCTGCCTGTGCCTAGTGACGATCTTCCACCGCCGGGGCGGCCTGTAGCCACGACCGCGTTTGGGATCGTCGTTGTCACCGACATTACCGGCGAACTCGTCAACCCCGAAGAGGTCGCCGAGCATCATCCGAATGCCGACGACGAGCATGTCTGGGCAGGATGGCGGGCAGCGACCCTGGAGGAACTCGTTCATACGTGGCCGGCGAGGGCTGAGCCGGGGGAATACGAGCGGATTCGGGGATGGTGGCAGCCAACCCTCGAGGAGCTGCGGGCCGCTAGGACTGCAGCAAAATCGAGGGAGCGGCGGCGCGACGCCCGCAATGCTTCGACCAGACCGTCGACCTGAAGCGGCGGACGGAATGGTCGAGATCACGCCGGAACTTGATGTCTAGACGGTCTGAGAGCGGAACACGCGGTCGCGGGGCAGTCGGTCCCGCGCCGGCTGACGCCGACGCTCCTGCGGCTGCCCTTCAACGCGACCGCGCGTGACGCGAATTCCCGCTTTCGCGCGCCTTCTGCGCGCCGCGATGCTGAAAGCTCCGATACGCTTCGTTGTTGCCGACCCTCCGGATCGGGGTGATCGCGCCGCCGATGCTATACAGTTAAGACTTTGTAAGGTTCCCGTGGGCGAGACACGCTTCTCCTTAGATCGGCCCGCTTCCTTTTGCGCCCTTGTCCACGCGCCGCGTTGCCGAAGCCCCGATGTGCGTTCTGTTGCTGGTCGACGCTGTCGGATCGCCTCCTGGTTCTGCGCAATCGCCACTTTTTATGACGTCTTGGCCGCCGCTGGCGCGTCGGCCGCCGCGCCTCGCCAGCGGGTGACTCTGCTTTGCCCTCGGAGGTGAAGGTAAGCCTTGGTGGGACACAGAGAGGAAGAGGAGGGACGGGAGCTTTGTGACGGATTTGAAGGGTTGGAGAGAGGTTCCGCCCGGTCCGTCATGGAGAAACCGACATGTCTCAGAAGATTGAGAAGTCTGGGAAGACAGAAAGAACCGAAAAGACTGGTAAGGTCACGCTTGCGACCGCTTGTGACATTCCCTTCAACAAGCTTGTTCTCAGCCAGGAAAACATCCGTAAGGTCAAAGCGGGTGTCTCGATCGCGGAGCTTGCCGAAGACATTGCGCGGCGCGGTCTGTTGACCAGCCTCAGCGTCCGCCCGGAATTAGACAGCGACGGTAACGAGACCGGCATGTATCGCATCCCGGCCGGCGGGCGCCGCTACCGGGCGCTGGCACTGCTGGTGTCATCGAGACGTCTGTCGAAGACGGCAGGCATTCCCTGCGTGATCAGCAGGGGCGAGACGGAGGAAGCCGAAGATTCGCTTGCCGAGAACGTCCATCGCGAGAGCCTGCATCCGCTCGACCAGTTTCGCGCCTTCGAGACCCTGCGCGGGGAGGGGATGGACGAGGAAGAGATCGCCGCCCGCTTCTTCGTCCCGGTCGCGACGGTGAAGCAACGCCTGCGCCTGGCGTCGGTCTCGCCGAAACTTTTGGATCTCTATGGCGAAGACGCCATGACGCTCGAGCAGCTGATGGCCTTTTCGATCAGCAAGGACCATGCCCGTCAGGAACAGGTGTTCGAGGCGATCGCACGCTCGCACAGCCGCGAGCCCTATTACATCAGGCGCCTGCTGACCGAGACGGCGGTCCGGGCGACCGATCGGCGCTCGCTCTATATCGGCATCGATGCCTATGAGGCGGCCGGCGGCGTCGTCATGCGCGATCTCTTCGACGAGGACAGGGGCGGATGGCTGCAGGATCCGGCGCTGCTCGATCAGCTCGTGCTGGAGAAATTGAAGGGCGATGCGGCGGCCCTACAGGCGGAGGAAGGCTGGAAATGGGTCGAGGCCGCTTTCGACTTTCCCTATGGCCACACGTCGGGTCTTCGCAGGGTCTACGGTCAGCAGGCCGAATGGAGCAAAGAGGATCTTGCCCGTCACGATGTTCTTCGCGCCGACTACGATCGGCTCGATGCAGAATATGCCTCTGCCAGCCAATACTGCGAGGAGAGCGAGCAGAGACTCCAAGCACTCGGTGCGGAGCTCGACCGTCTGAACGAGCGTCCCTTCGTCTTTGATCCCGCCGAGCTTGCCCGCGGCGGTGTCTTCGTCTCGCTCGAGGCGGACGGCAGGCTCCGGATCGAACGCGGCTATGTCAGGCCTGAAGACGAACCGCAGGTGGAGATGATGAGCTGCGTCAGCGACGACCAGGACAACATCGTGTCCGCACCAGTCGCGCCAGCCGGCGGAGCGGTATCGGAGGTGGAGGCAGCAAACAAGGCCGAGACCGATGACGGGGAGGAGACGCTGAAGCCGCTTGCCGATCGTCTGGTCCTCGACCTGACCGCCGCCAGGACCGTCGCGCTGCGCGACGCGCTCGCCCGGGATCCGGAGGTCGCCTTCGTCGCCGTCCTGCATGCCTTCGTGCTGAAGACCTTTTATCTGCGGGGCGCAGACACGTGCCTGGAGGTCACGGTCCAAAGCGCCCGGTTGAGCGAGACATCGGGATTGGGCGACTTGGTCGCCGTCAGGGAAATCGGCGAGCGGCAGGAAGCCTGGGGGAACGACCTGCCGAGAGATCCGGCCGCCCTCTTCGCTTTCCTCATCGGTCTCGACGGCGTCAGCCGACAGGCGCTGTTTGCTCATTGCGCCTCGCTATCGCTCAATGCCGTCATCGAACCCTGGAACAGGCGCAGCCGCGCCATCGCCAATGCCGACGAGATCGCCCGCGCCATCGGCTTCGACATGGTCGAGGCCGGCTGGACGCCGACAGTCGAGGCCTATCTCGGCCGCGTCACCAAGGCCCATATCCTGCAAGCTGTCTGCGAGGCGAAAGGCGAGCAGGTCGCTGCATTGATCGCCGATCTGAAGAAGCCCGACATGGCCCGGGAGGCCGAACGGCTGTTGGCCGGCAGCGGTTGGTTGCCGGAGCCGCTGCGCCTGCCGGCTACCGCGGCTGATGATCCGGACCTGATCGAAGAGGCGGTATTTCCGGACGAAACCATCCTCGATCCGCCGGTGCCGATCGATGAGGTTCAAGGGACAGACGCGGCCGACGTGGTCGACGAGGATCCCGAGATCGCTGAGCCCGCCGGGACCGACTTCATCCATCCGATCGCGGCCGAATAGCGGCCTCTCACCCAGAACGGCCCGGTTCCATATGGTGCCGGGCCGGTTCGCTTAAACCGGCCATCCCCATTCCTTCACCTCAAGCCCGGCCACAGCGCCGGGCCTTTTCGTTTCAGGAGATCTGTCATGACCAATTCCAGTTTCAACAGTCCCGTGTCGTCTTCCGGCTTCAGGGTCGATATCTCGCGCGGCGAGCGCATCGGCCGCGTCTCGTCCGAATGGTTCTCGCGCCCCGACGACGAGCGTTTCCTGTCGCTCAGTGCGCTCTACGACACCGTGCGCTCGCGCGCCGATCGGGCGCATGCCCGGACCATCGAGACCAGCGCCATCCGCGTCGAAGCGACACGCGACAATGCCGAACGGCTCGAACTGATCGTCTCCGGCGAGAACGCAAGCCGAGGTCAACGTGATGCTCAACCGATCGCGCCGACCCATTGGAGCTACGGCCAGCTCTGCAGCCTGGTCGGTGCACCTGCGACCTATATGCGCCAGCTGCCGGCGCCGCTCGCCGCCATCAATCTCCAGCACGGACTGCTGTCCCATCGCGCCGAACTGGTGAAGACGCTGGAGATGGACGACGGGCGCCTCGAACTTCGCGCCGTCACCGGTCCCGACTATGGCCGCATCTGGGACCATGAGCTGGTTGCAGCCGTGATGAAGATCGCCGGCAATGGCACCGGCGACACGATGTGGAAGGTGCCGGGTCAGCTCAACTGGACGACCATGACCCACAATCCCTTCGTCGATATCACCAAGGATACGACGACGCTTTACGCCAGTGACCGCGACGTCTTCCTCTTCCTCGTCGACGACACTCACCCGATCGAGGCGGGGCGCCTTCCGAACGGCGAGCCCGATCTCTATTTCCGGGGCTTTTATGCCTGGAACTCCGAGGTCGGCTCCAAGACGCTCGGCATCGCCTCGTTTTATCTGAGGGCCGTCTGCGCCAACCGCAATCTCTGGGGCACGGAACAGTTCGAGGAAATCACCATCCGGCATTCGAAATTCGCCGGCGAGCGTTTCGCCCATGAGGCGGCCCCCGCCCTTGCAAGCTTCGCCAATTCCTCGCCAGCCCCCTTCGTTGCCGGCATCAAGGCGGCACGCGAGACGATCGTTGCCCGCCAGGATGACGACCGGGAGGCGTTTCTGCGGCGGCGCGGCTTCTCCAAAGGCGAGACCGGCAAGGTCATCGACATGGTGTTGTCGGAGGAGGGACGTCCGCCGGAATCGATCTTCGATTTCGTGCAGGGTATCACCGCACTCGCGCGCACCCGGACCAACCAGGACGTCCGCCTCGATCTCGAGGGCAAGGCGAAGAAACTGCTTGAAGGTGCCAGCCAATGACAGGCTCGGCCTCCGACCTGACCGACCGCCTCGCGCGTCATGCCGAGGCGGTCTGCCGTCATTATCTGTCGGCCGGCCGGCGATCCGGCAATTACTGGATCGCCGGAGATACGGGCAACAACAAGGGTCGGTCGCTGTTTGTGCGGCTGACCGGTCCGCGTGCCGGCCGCTGGAGCGATGCGGCGACCGGCCAATATGGCGATCTCCTTGACCTCATCCGCGCGACCTGCGGCCTGATCGCCTTCGCCGATGTTGCGGCGGAGGCACGGCTGTTTCTGAACCTGCCGCGGCTGGAACCCATGGCGGCAGAACGGCGGGACCCCAATGCACCCGACAGCCGATCGACCGCGGCGCGGGCAGGGCTGCTGTTTGCCAGTGCCGTGCCGATCGCCGGTACGGTGGCCGAACGTTACCTGCAGAGCCGCGGTATATCTGGCGCTGCAAGCCATCGCGCTTTGCGGTTCCATCCCTCCTGTTACTACCGAGATCTTTCGACCGGCGGCACGACAGGCCTGCCGGCGCTGATCGCTGCGGTCACCGATGTCGAGGGCCGGCTGACCGGCGTGCACCGGACATGGCTTGATCCTGATGGAAACGGCAAGGCCCGGGTCAACGAACCGCGCCGAGCACTCGGTCGCCTGATCGGCAACGGCGTGCGCTTCAACATGCCGCCGGGATCGCAAAGCCCGGTTCTGGCCGTCGGCGAGGGTATCGAGACCGTGCTGTCTCTTTCGGAAATCCTTCCCGGCATGGCGATGGTGGCAGCGCTTTCGGCCCATCATCTCGCAGCCTTCCTGCTGCCCGCGGCATGCAAGCGCCTCTATATCGCTGCCGACGCCGATGCGGCGGGGCGCCACGGGGTCGAGGGATTGGGCCGGGCCGCCACCGCTCTCGGCGTGCTGCCATTGGTGCTCACGCCCGAGCTTGGCGATTTCAACGAGGATCTGCGTCGGCTTGGATCTTCCCGTCTAGTGGCGAACCTGGCCCGCCAGCTCGTCCCGGACGATGCGACCGCCTATCTTTCGCGATAGCGGCGCCCGGCGTTGATACGCGAACGTTTCTGAGGTGAGGCCGTTGAGCGCGCGGCTGACGGATCGCCATGTGTGGGGCCGCGCCTGCGGGCCCGTCGGGCGGCGACCCGTACCATGCCGGTCGCAGCCTTCAGCGGATCGGTCCGGTTTCTTCCCCGCGCGGTTCCCGCGCTCCTCGCGCAGCAAGAAACCGGCCCTCAACCGCCCGGCGCTGCGCTGGGCCGCAGCACTTCGCGCTGCGGTTCCGGCCGCGACCGGCATGGGAAGGGATCGCCGTCAGGCCGCGAGGCGCGGCTCAAACCACGGAGATCCTCAATGACTTGCTCAACCTTGCTCGACGATACCGCAGAACCGCACCACGCATCCTCGCCGACCGATCGCTTCATCTACGAAATGCAGGTCCATGGCTATCGGCCTTTCCAGGACGAACCCGACCCCCGGCCCTTGCCCGAAGAGCCTATCGTCCAAGCATCGCTGATGACCATCTTCGACGCCTTGTCCTATATGCTCGCCGACACAAGGCTGGAACCGGATCTCGAAGACCTGCTCTGGTCGACCGTCAACCTCTTCCATCGCGGCGCCGATCGCATCCAGCGCGAACTTGATCGCAACGAGGAGGCGCAGCGCACAGGCCAACACGAGCAGGACGGATCGGAGGTCAAAAGCGTCGAACTGGAACGGCTCATCGCCGAGGGCATCACCCTTCTCGAACGGCGCAACACATTCGAGTTCATGCGCGACCACAGCGCAGACCTCTTCGAGGCTCAGACCGGTTCTGCCTGGAGGCCACGCACAGGCTCGAAGGTCAACCATGCCAACATGACAGCGGCGATGATCGACTCGAAGGACTTCCTGTCCGCACGTCGACATGCCGAGACCGAGGTCATGATCCCCGCGGGCACGAAGATCGGCTTTGCCGGCGGCATGGACTACAACGACCATGACCGCATCTGGAAAAAGCTCGACCAGGCCCATGCCAAGCACCCCGAGATGGTGCTGTTGCACGGTGGCGCACCGAAAGGGGCAGAACGCATCGCCGCCTGCTGGGCAGAAGCCCGCAAGGTCACCCAGATCATCTTCAAGCCGAACTGGAGCAAACATGCCAAGGCGGCACCCTTCCGCCGCAACGACGAGATGCTGTCTGTCATGCCGGCAGGATTGATCGTCTTCCCGGGCAACGGCATCACCGACAATCTCGCCGGCAAGGCCCGGCGCCTTGGCATTCCAGTCTGGCAGGCTTCGGGAGACGGCGCGTGAGCGCCGTTTTCCTCACCATGTCTCCGAGCCGTGATCCGGACTGCGGAACTTCCGTCTCGATCATCATGGATCGACGCGGTGCTGGGAGCGCGCGTCCGTGCGCAAACGATTCTGCACCCGGCGACTCGACTCGCGCGAATCGCTTCCCATGTGACTCCGTCGAGACACCGGGAGTACCGCGTCATGGAATCACTTTCCTCATCCACGCCGATCAGGCCGCTGCATGCAGAGATCGACGGCATGTCGAAATGTCGCCAGGCCTACAGCGTCGAGGATCTCGCAGCGTTTCTCCTCAGCGAGAAATGCCCGCATCTCGAAAACGATCCGGTGCGGTTCCACCATGCGTTGGCGACCTCGATGGACGCGATGCAGCTCTATCTCGATCCGGAGATGGCCCGCCAGGCCTTCGTCGAGGCTGCCCATGCTTCGAGCATGCATGTCCTGCCCGACGATATGGAAGGGATCAGACAAAGCGATGAGGGATGACAAAAGCCCCGCAGAACGCGGGGCAGTTCGAGGTCATCACAGAGAAGCAGTGCACCCGGTAAGGTGACGACAGAACGATACCATCATGAACCGCCTCGACAACCTCTTCTTTAGATATTGCTGATGTAATCCACACATGATCGACCGTCCCCGCAGCAAACCCCTTCTTGCCAATGAACGGCCGCTCAAAGGCGCCGTTCGCAGAAAACGCGATCCCGCACAGCCGAACCTGCTTTTGGATCCGATGCCCGATCGCGTCGAGCCGGCGCTTGCTCTCTTGAAGGACAAGCCACCCGGCAATCCGCGCACCATCGCCGAACTGAAGTTCGATGGCTACAGGCTGGCGATCCATATCGAGCATAAGGGGATCAGGGTCCTGACGCGTGGCGGCCATGACTGGACTGCGCGATTCCCGGCGATTGCGGCAGAGGCCCAAGAGCTTCGTGTTGCCAGCGCTATTCTCGATGGTGAGGCCGTGGTGCTCGACGAGGAGGGACGCTCCGATTTCGGCGCGCTGCAGCGATCGCTCGGCGGGCGGGGCGGCAAGCTCCCGTCGTCCAGCGCAATCTTCTTTGCCTTCGATCTTCTTTATCTCGACGGCCACGACCTCAGAACCATGGAACTGTCGAGCCGCCGGCATCTGCTTGCCGATCTCATCGGGCAGCGTGCGGGTGCGATCCGGTTTTCCGACGAGCTCGAGGGAGAGCCAGAGGCAATCTTTGCGGCTGCCTGCGAGCACGGCCTGGAAGGCGTCATCTTCAAGGATCCGGACAGTCCCTACCGCTCCGACAGATCCGGCGACTGGCTGAAGGTCAAATGTATCCAGAGCGAAAGCTTCTTCATCGTCGGCTACGAGAAATCAGCAGCCGCCCGCGGTGGTGTCGGCAGCCTGTTGCTCGCAGCCTGGAAGGGCAGCCAACTGCACTTCGTCGGCTCGGTCGGTACCGGCTTTTCCTACAAGATCGCCGTCGAACTTCGCACACTGATGGACAGGCTTGCGACCAAGAAGCCGACCGTCGCTTATGACGGGCGCACCAAGGATCTCGTCTGGGTTCAGCCGACATTGATCGCGGAAATCGAATACCGCGCCTGGACCGACGACGGCAAGCTGAGACATGCCTCCTACAAGGGCCTGCGGGAGGTTCAGGACAATGCCGCGGTCTACAGGATCGCGGAGTGAACCTGATCCGTTGAGGCCCGGCGTTCGCTCCACTTTGCCTCGAGCGTCCAGCCATGCGGGGAGGCAAGAAATGCCGCGCGAAGGGCCATCACCAGCCAGTCGGCCGGCATGACGCCGGGCAGGTCTTCGTTCGCGTGAAATGCTGTGAGATCATCCATCGTATCGAAACCGATTGGTAGAGGCCGGCCGGCGCGATCAAGTGTCCAGAGATATCGCGTTGTCATGTCGGACGATCCTGGCGATGCTGCAAGGACGACGCATCGGTTTGTTGCATTTCCGTTCGTCGCCAACTCGCATTCATCGAAGCACAAGGTGTTAGGCGACCTTGTTCGCCAGCATGTCGGCAATTTCGGCGGCTTCGAGGCGCGCCGAGGTCTTGTAGGGATAGTGCTTCCAGCACCACCAATCCTGACGCTCGCCCTTGGAGAAACCGAACCCGGCCCAATCGCCGCAATGGCACTTCCGCGCAACGGGCGAGGCTGGTTTTAGGGTCGCAGAACGGTCGATGTCGCTCATGTCGCATCCTCGAGTATTAAGATGTTCCTATTTTGTTCTCTTTTGGCTAAGAGTCAATCCGTCCGCAAAAGCTAAAGGGAGATGGGATGACGACCAGGCGAAAAGGCGAATTGAGCCCCGCTGAGATTGATCGAGGATGGCCGTTCCAAGTTGCCCTGTTGGCCGAACTGTCGCTGGGAGAACAGGCCGCGGAGCAGGAAGCATTCTGCGCTCGGTTGATGAAATGCCATCGCGGTCATAGCGTCTTCTTCGAAGACCGGCATTACACTGTTCACTGCTTTGCGACCAGGGTCGGCGCCCAGACCTTCATGGGCCGATACGGAGGTGAATGGTTCGACCCGCGCGATCGCGGGCGCGGTATCAACTGGAACAAGTGGTTCAAGGGAAAGTCCGCCGGCCAGTCCAAACCGGTTTAATCACGCGCTCGCAAAGCGAGCCGCTCGTCGAGCGTGACGCCTGCGCTCGTCCGGAATTGCCTCATCGGCCGAACGATCGTGTCAAAGCATCGAAAGTCTGGTGGCAACCGCGCCGGTAGTCATGGCCGCGATAGCGGGCACGATTGTAAAAGCTTGGACAGTGAATTTTGCATAGGTGCAGTGCAGCATAAGCAATAGAAATCCTTAGTAACAAGCGATAAACATAAGCACATCGAAGCGATGCATCTCCTCCCGCAACGCTTCGAGTCCAGACAGGCCTCTCCTCCTCCCAGGTCTGTCTCGAGGAACAGCGGCACTCCTCCTCCCAGTCGCTGCTCGGTTCTTTTCGAAAGCCTGCCGCACCTCCTCCCGCGGCAGGCTTTTTTCGTTTTTGCGTCAGCTTGTTCGAAAAATCCAAACTCCAGATATGCAGGTAGACGCCGCCCGACCTGAAGCAAATCAGAACGTTCTTGCTTTATACCCTCGACCACGCTTGACGCGCAGAATTTCGAGGAAAAGCTCGACTGCTTCCGGCTCGGTCCTGAAGAGGTGCACCAGCCGCTGACCGCGACTGCCGATCCGTCCCCAGCTTCGGACCAATGATGTCTCGCCGAACAGCGTCGGCTCGATCGACAGAGCATAGTAGCGCGCCATGTTCTTCGACGGGTCGATGCGTTCTGCGTAGAGACGATAGGGTTGCGAGCTCATGCCGGCAGAATCGCAAATGAGCGTTCGCGACGTCCAACGACATTTGTGAATCGATCCGGCCTGACCGATTCACGTTGCTGATGTCAGCAACTCAATCTTCCAGTCTTGAGAACAAATCCACGAACTCCGGATCGGCATAATAGCGCAGCTTCGTCGCCATGATCGGCCGGCGGCCTGCAATGAATAAGAGTTCGACGCCGGTCGGCAGGTTGCGGACCTCATCCGGTGTGAGCAGAGGACGACCGACATGCTGTTCGGCGAAGGTGAGGCCGGTCTTTTCCGCGTCGAGCGCGCGCGCTGCCGTATTGAAGACCACGGTCTCCTGTCCGAGGAGATCGGAGACGAGACGCGCACTATCGTGATCGTTGACGCCGAAGACCTGCAGCACGCCCGCATTCGCGAAAAACGTGCCGGCGCGCTGGCCATAGGTGGCGCGTAGCTGATGGATGTCCTGGACGATCGGCCAGAGCTGCACCCCGTAACCTGCCATCAGCCCCATGGCCCGTTCGATCGGGGCGAGATGACCGAGGCTTGCAAACTCGTCGAGAAGATAGAGAACGGGCGGCGTTGATGGCTGCGGCGAGGGTGCCGTTCGCGCCATGTCGGTGAGGCTCCGGGCGACGAGCAGACGCAGCCAGCGCGAATAGGCGGCGAGCCTGTCCGGAGGCAGGACCAGGAAGACGGTTGCCGTATTTGCCTTAAGATCGCCGAAGCGGAAATCCGATCGTGCGAGAACCGCGGTCATGCGCGGACTGTCGAGGAAATGCGTGTGTCGCTGCGCGGCCGACAGAACACCACTCGCTTCGCGGTCCGACTTGCCGAGATGGCGGTTGGCGGCACGTGCGATCAGCCCGTTGACCGCCTCACTTGCCTGCATCGCATCGAGCGCGCGACGGAAGGCGTCCGACGAAAGCGTCAGCATGTGCCTGAGCGTCGTCAGCGTGCGCCGCTCCTCCGGCTGGCTGGCAAGCACATAGAGCAGCAGACCCGCAATCAGCGCCTTCGCTTCCTCGTTCCAATGCGCGTCGCCTGACAGGCCGGGTTCATCGAACACCAGGGCATCGGCTAGCGTCGAGACCTCTTCAACTACATCGATGTTGTCACAATCCAATCCCTCCATCGGATTGAAGGTCGCCGACGGCTTGCCGGTGACGCCAAAGGGATCGAGAAGATGAACCGGCCCGAAGCTTAGCCGTGCCTCATCGGCGATCGTCGCATTCTCCCCTTTCGGATCGATGCAAATGATCGAGCGGTCGACCGTCAAAAGGTTCGGGATGATCGTGCCGACACCCTTGCCGCTACGCGTCGGTGCCATGGTCATAAGATGGGCGGGTCCGTCATAGCGCAGAAGCTTGCCGTTGCCTGGCCACCGCCCGATCAGCAATCCGCTTTCCGATTTCTTAAGTGGCGCAATTTCGCTCGATCTGGCGAAGCGTGCCGTCCCATGCGTGTCGGCATCACCGGCGGTAGCGAAATGGGCGATGAGCGGGCTCGTCAGGAGCCGGATGAGCAGCAGGATGACAAAGAGCACGAAGGCCCAGTTGCCGATATGCCAGAGGATGTCGCCTTTGTCGGCCCCGAGGACCACGCGGAGGGCATAGTCGATGCCGAAACCAACGATAAACACGACAATAAAATAGCCGGTCGCGCCCATCACGAAGGACCTGGCAGAGCGCAGCGGGAAGGTGATCAGCGCGACAATGGCCCAGAGCGGGTCGCGGGCGGCCATGCGCATCATGTTGGCAAGGGCGATCTTGATCAGCCCGGTATAGAGGATCATGGGACACTCCTGTAACCGCTCGTCCCGTCGCTGCTGGTCCCGCTGTTGCCATCGAGGGGCTCGTTTACCGCGGGCTTCAGGAGGTCGTCGAACAGGTCTCGATCGCCATCGCGCGTCAGGAATTTTGGCAGTTCGGCTCTCAGCCAGCCGGCCAGTCCTCCGCCAATCTGAATGTCGCGATTGGTCTCCAGCCGATAAAGGATCAGCGCTCCGATCAACACCTTGCGGCGTGTGTCGATGGCGCGTTCCTGCCTGGAAAGCCGGATCTGCAACGTCTTTCGCTGGGCCTCGAGCTGCGCCAGTCGTTCCCCGATGGTTTTGCGAGCCACGGATTCCTCTTTCTGTTGACGTTCGAGCGATGGCCCGAGCGGGCATCCGGATGATGGCCGCCCGCGATCGCATGTGCGGATAATGCAACGATGGGTGGCAGTTGGACTACTCGCAGATCTGTGAGTAGTAGCGTCGGGACGATCGGCCTAGGACGGCATGAGGCGCGTGCGACGTGCTCCCACCAGGGCCTGAGGAGCGAAGTCGAGGAAGGCACAAGGGCGCACTTACGAGTTGCGGGGCAACTCAAGGCGCGGGCCGGCGGCCCAAACAAGGGGAGGGCGATGGCGATCTATCATATGAGCATGAAGCCGATCGCCCGCAGCGGCGGCCGCAGCGCCGTCGCCTCTGCCGCCTATCGTACCGCCGTGCGGCTGAAGAACGAGCGCGATGGGCTGGTCCATGACTATTCCAACCGGCAGGGCGTCGAGCATGCGGAGATCATCATGCCGTCGGGTGTCGACGCCGATTGGGCCAGGAAGCGGTCCACCTTGTGGAACGCTGCAGAGCGTGCCGAGAAGCGCAGCGACGCCCGCGTTGCCCGGGAATTCGAGATCGCGCTGCCGCATGAGCTGAACGCGGAGCAGCGTCTGGCGCTGACGCGGGTCTTTGCGCAGGGACTCGCCAACCGCTACGGCGCCGCCGTCGATTTCGCCATTCATCAGCCGGGCGGGGGCGGCGATCTCCGCAACAGCCATGCGCATCTGATGATGACGACACGGCAGGTAACGGAGAGCGGACTTGGCGACAAGACCATGCTCGAGCGCGAGAACCGTTGGCTGCTGGCGAACAACCTGCCGCCGGCGCAGCTGCAGCTCAAGGACATCCGTCAAGTCTGGGAGCAGCTCGCCAACCGGCATCTGGCGATTGCCGGTCTCGATATTCGCATTGACAACCGCTCGCATCTGGAAGCCGGCATCACGCTGGAGCCGACCGAGCATGTCGGTGTGCATGCGACCCAGGTCGAACGTCAGGGCGGCACGGTCTCGCGATCGCGTATCTCTTCGCAATCGGCGGATCGGAACGCCGAGATTATCCGCAACCGACCCGAAGACATCTTGCGGCTGATCACCAACGAGAAGAGCGTCTTCAACAAGTACGATATCGCCCGCGCCCTGCACCGGTACATCAATGATGATCAGCAGACTTTCCAGAATGCCTTCGCCTCGGTCCTGGCGTCAAAGGCACTCGTCGAACTGAAACCCGACAATGCGCAGGTTCGCGGCCGTGACGGTGAGGCACGCTATTCAACGGTCGAGATCGTCGCGATCGAGGCGGCGATGGCGAAGTCCGCTGTGGCGATGCATGAGCGCCGGAAGTTTGGAGTGGCCAGGCGCTATGTCGATGCGGCGATCGCCGAACAGGACCGGTCGATCCAGGCCGCGAGCGGATCGCCGGGGCAGGGGCTGTCGGCCGAGCAGCGCGGTGCGATCGAGCATGTCACAGCATCCAGTCAGATTGCCGCCGTTGTCGGTCTTGCCGGTGCCGGCAAGAGCACGATGCTGGCCGCCGCACGTCATGCCTGGGAGGCGCAGGGCTATCGTGTTCAGGGTGCTGCGCTCGCCGGCAAGGCGGCTGAAGGTCTGGAGGAATCCTCGGGCATTTCAAGCCGCACCTTGGCGTCCTGGGACTATTCCTGGCAGAACAATCGCAGTCGCCTCAGCGCACGCGACGTTTTCGTCATCGACGAGGCGGGAATGGTCGGCAGCCGGCAGCTGGCGCGCTTCGTCGACGAGGTCAATCGGGCAGGTGCAAAGCTGGTCCTCGTCGGTGACCATGAGCAGCTGCAGGCGATCGGAGCAGGGGCTCCATTCCGGGCGATCGCGCAAGCCGTCGGGCATGCGCAATTGTCGGAAGTCCGACGACAGAAAGCCGATTGGCAGAAGCAGGCCTCGATCGACTTTGCCTCCCACCGAACGGTGGAAGGACTGGCTGCCTATGAGGCGCATGGCAACGTCCAGCTGAAGGCGAACCGCGAAGACGTGCTGGCGGCGGTCGTCGCAGATTACGTCGCCGATCGCTCGGGAAATCCGAACGGTACGCGCATCGCGATGGCGCATCGACGTCGGGATGTGGCAGCGATCAATGCCGGTGTTCGCGCCGCGCTGCAGGCGCGTGGCGAGCTGGCCAAGGGCATTGCCGGATCGGTCGATCGAGGCGACGAGCTAACCTATCAGACGAGCGTTGGGAAACGTGCCTTTGCACCCGGTGACCGCATCGTCTTCCTGGAAAACAATCGCGACCTCGGCGTCAAGAATGGCATGCTGGGCGAGGTCATCGCCGTCGCGCCGGACGCAATACAAGTTCGGCTTGACGGCAAGGCGCAGCCGTCGGGCGGGCAACGCGAAGTGACCATACCGGCCAATAGTTACCAAGCCTTTGACCACGGCTACGCCACGACGATCCATAAGACGCAGGGCGCCACGGTCGATCGCAGTTTCGTGCTGGCATCAGGGACGATGGACCGGCATCTGACATATGTTGCGATGACGCGTCATCGAGAATCCGTGCAGCTCTATGCGGGGCTCGATGAGTTCAAAACCGTGCAATCGCTCGGCGAGACCTTAAGCCGGTCAGGCGTCAAGGAAACGACGCTCGACTACAGCAATGATCTCCAGGGTCGGCGCGGCATGGAAAGTCACCACGACGCGGGCAGGGGACAGCAAGACTATGGCGAGGCACCGCGACAGCGCCCAACAGATCGCGCGGAGAGCGCTATTGAGCCGGCGCGTCGAATAGGACCCACGGTCGATCGCGATGTGACGGTGGGCGACCGGCTCGAAGGCAGTGATCAGCGTGGTGATCGTCCAATCCTCATTCCGGCAATCGCCAAATATGAGAGGAGCGTGGAGGACATTGCACGGTCAAAGGCGCTACCGGCCTTCGAGCGCGAATGGGAGACGGCAAAGTCGCTGGCCGGGCGGATCTATGCGAACCCAGAAAAGGCGATGGACGGACTGCGCGGGAGCATCCTCGATAGGAACATGGATCCTGCCGAACTCGGCAAACAGCTTCGATCCTCGCCAGCAACGTTCGGGCCTCTCGTGGGCAAGACTGGCATGTTCGGCGACAATCCGGAGCGCCGGCAAGCACTCGGCCTCATCAAGGGGCTGGCCTCCCATGTCGAGCAGTCCGGAAAGACTTGGCAGCGACGTCTCGAGGCTGAAACGAATTCCGAGCGCTGGAAGCGCGACAAGCAGGACGGGATTGCGGTGCCAGGGCTGAGCAGCCGGTCCGAGAACCTGCTTCGCGGGCTTGTTGCCGCGTTCCGCACCGACAAGGATCGCGCCCTTGCAGAACTGCTGGCATCGCCGGAAGGTCGTCGCGCGCTGGACGAAGCGAGGGAAATCGCAGGCGCGATGGAGAAGCGGTTCGGGCGCGCCGACCCCTCGGATCTTGCAGATCAGCTAAAGCGGGCAGGCCATCTGCCGAGTGGTGATATCGATCGTATCCGCGACGTGGTGCGCTTGGCAGACCGGAGCCATCTCGCCGAGCTGACGCATCAGATGGAGCTGAAGCGGTCGATCTCACGCACGAAAACCTTGGGCCTGAGACTATAGCGTTTTCTACCTCGCTGTCTGATCAGCGCAAAGCCTCGTCGCTTTGCGAAGCGCTGCGTTGATGCGGTCCTGCCAGCCCGGGCCATCTTCCTGAAAAGAGGCCAGCACATCGCCGTCGATCGCATCGAGACGGTCTCAGTCGCGACAGGACCTGAACGACGCTCGACGGCCGTCGCGGGTGTCTTGGCCGGCTTGAACAGCGCTTCAGCGGGATTGACGGGTCGGCGGGGTGTCGTTGCGATGGGCTCCATAATCCATACACCTATCCCTCAGGGGGAGAGTTCTCACGACTCCCGCTCGCGAAGAAAATGCCTGTTCAGGCTAGTGCCGGGTCAACAAAGGTTCGCCATCATCAAAGTTACCATTGCTGGCCGCATCATAGGAGTTCACGCTTCTGCCGCCGCCACGCGTACCAAAGGCGGTCAGGCCGATCATGATCTCTCGGGCTCGGTCGACGGCAGTGTGTTCGTCGATATAGGCCGCGTCTGCAACGTAAACGGTCACAGCATCACCGTCATCGCCGATGAAGTCGACGCGCCAGCCGTTGCTTTCGTGGATCACCTTCGTGTTTGTCAGGTGCATGGCTTCAACCCGCCTTGCGGCCCTTGAGGTCTGCCTCGACGCTCTTGCGAAGAGCGTCCATGATATTGACCACGTTGGATTTGGGCGCCGCTTCCTCGGCTTTCCCTTTCGCCGTCTTCTTCGGCTTCAGCGCCTTCTTCTTCTCGTTGATCAGCTTGAGCAGGCTGGTCTGGATGGGATCGCTGACCATGTTCGGCGACCAATGCGCAGACTTTTGCTTGATGAGCTTCTGAACAAGCGGCACGAGATCGGGATCGGCGTGGTCCTCGATATCCTCGAAATAGCTCTCCTCCGGCCGCACCTCGTCGCCGAACCGCAGCGACCACAGGACGATGCCTTCGTCACGAGGCTCCAGGATCACGGCGCGCTCTCGGCGTCCCATAACAAGCTTGGAGACGCCGACGACACCCTCCGACTTCATGGCATCTCGGATAACCGCGAAGGCTTCGTTGCCCACGGTATCGTCGGGCATCAGATAATGCGGCTTCTCCAAGTAGATCCATTCGATGCTGTCTGCCGGAGCGAACTTCTCGATGTCGATGGTCTTTACGGTGTCGAGCGCGACCCGATCCAGATCGTCCTCCGTCAGGATCACGTAGTCGTTCTCGCCGCGAGCATAACCCTTGGCCTCGTTGCCGTCCTTGACAGGTTTCCCCGTCACGCTATCGATGTACTGGGAGACAACCCTGTTCCCGGTATCCCTGTTCAGCGTATGGAAGCGAACCTTCTCGGACTCGGACGTCGCGGGGGTCATCGCCACGGGGCACGTGACTAGCGACAGCTTGAGGTAGCCTTTCCAGTAGTATCGCGGCGCCATGAACTGTCTCCCTCAGCTTGCCTTGCGACGCGGAGCGGCTCCGGAGGAGGCGGCCTTCGACGCCACTCCGCGTGCGGCGCGCTGCCGACCACCGCCTTGATTGGCATTGGCAGCAGTCCGTTTCGTTTTGGACTCGACGGAGGCGCCAGCTTTGAGAAGCCCCGCGCTCTCGCGAAGAGCCGCCAGCAGGTCGTTCGGCTTGGAGACCTCGACCTTCTTCGGCTTCGGAAGCGACTTGCCCTCCATCTTCGCCTTAACAAGCTCGGCGAGGGCGGCCTCATAGCGGTCGTCGAAGGTCGCGGGATTGAACTCGCCTTTCTTGGTCGCGATGATGTGCTTCGCGAGGTCCAGCATCTCGCCCTCGATCTTCAGCTTGGGCATCTCCTCGAATGCCTTCTTCGACGATCGGACTTCGTAGTCGTAGTTCATCGTGGTGGCGATCAAGCCCTTGCCGTGCGGGCGTATGAGCACGGTTCGCATGCGGCGGAACAGCACGGCACGGGCAATGGCTGCGACCTTCGACTTCTTCATGCCATCGCGCAGGGCGACGAAAGCGTCGCCGCCCATTTTGTCCGGGGTCAGATAATAGGGCTTGTCGAAGTAGACGTCGTCGACCTCGGAGCAAGGGATGAAAGCATCGATCTCAAGCGTCTTGTTGCTTTCCGGGATCGTAGCAGCGACTTCCTCGGGGTCGATGATGATGTACTGGCCGTTGCCGATCTCGAAACCCTTGGTCTGATTCTCCTTAGGAACGGGATCCTCCGTCTCGCTGTCGATGAAGACACGGTTGACCCGGTTGCCCGATGCCTTGTTGATCGTGTTGAAGGTGATGCGCTCGCTCGTCGAGGCTGCGGTGTACAGGGCGACGCCACAGCTCACTTCGCCAAATCTCAGAAAGCCCTTCCATTGGGCTCTATGTCCCGATGCCATGCGCTGTACTCCGAATCAGTGGTGTTGACTCAAAGACGTGCGGGGATGATTCGTTCCGACTCGAAACGAATCATTTTTCAATGACTTAGGGAATCGCGCTTAGAAATTGATTCCAATAAAAGCGCTGTATCGGCGGTTGATAATTTCGTTCGTCAAGTCATCCGCCTGGCTCGGATCCGCCAGTCGAGCGGGGAGGCGTGGACGGCGACGCCCCCATCGTCCGCGTCCATCTGAAGCGTCGCGACGACCCCATCTAGAGGCATCACCCCTGGCAGATTTTCGGCTCGAATGACTGCCGCGAGGTCATCGACGGCGTCTAGGCCGCGGGGTCGGTGTCCATTCCAACGTCCAAAGATAGCGCGTGATCAATCCTGTTCTTCCGCCACTCTGATAACGGGTTCGGCTAGCGCTACAGGCTTTATCTGATGGACTTCGACTATTTCCCGGGAACCACTGGAATCGCGGCGAGTTTCTCCAGTGGTAACCCATTCACGAGGAGATGCTCAATGACAAACAAACAGACATCCCGTGGTCGCGCTCAAGATCGCGCACGCGTCGCAGGCGGCCAGGATCATGAGGTCAAGTACGAAGCGAAAAAGGAAGGCGTCTCAAAAGATGCCGTCAAGAAGGCGGTGAGGAGCGCCGGAAACTCCCGGAAGAAAGTCGAAACCGAAATCGGTCGTCACTGATCGGACCCGAGTGGCGGAATTATCGAAGCCGTTGACGACCGCCGTGCGCGCCCGCCACGAACGACTTGCAGGTGCTCGAACTTCATGGCCATCGGGCGGCGGCTGCAACGATGCATTCGCGTGAGGCATTGGATGTCACAGGTAGAACATCCTGACCATTTGATCATTTCAAAGGCGGTGAGCCAGTGGTACCGCTACTACAATGCGCCTTGGGACGACCACGCTTCGTCATTCCTGTGTGATGCCGCTATCGCGCTCTACGATAAAGGCTGTCGGTCAGTAGATGAGATGGCGACGTTGCTGATCGAGACATACGTTGGGCTGGCTGCGACACGTGTGAACGCTCCTTCGTCGACGTCGATGCACTGAACTCACGGAAGGGAGGGCTTGGACCCCTGCGCCACAACATCGGTTTAGGAAGGTTCGCCACGACCAGCGACGTGAGACCTAGGGACGACGCCTGATTGGTAGGCGGAAGAAGATGACGACACCTAACTCTCAGAGCGATGGGTCTGACATATCGGAGGAGATCAGCCAGACCGTGGATGAGCTCCTCCAGATAGTCGGCGATGTCGACAGACACCATTTTCGTGACTAGCCTGAAGATGGCGGTGAACCTGCGCAGTGACGTTCAGTCGCAAACCGACGCATCCGAAGCGGACCGAGCCAGGCCCCTTGATTCGGTGATCATCGTTATTCCGCAACCAATCACAACGAACAGGACGACGGCGAACCATTGGTCGGCACCAACGGACAAGCTCCATTCGGGAGGAATGAAAATCCACGCGGCTATAATGGCGCTTAGGACGGTAGCGAGAAGGCCGGACCCTCGGTCGAACAATAGAGCTGCCAAGAAGACGGCAGGAACGAACAACAACAGAGGGTAGTGTTTGAGGGTTTCATCGAGGGCCATCCGCAGCAGAGCCGCCAACAGAACGATCCCAACGGTTATCGAATATCGAACGAGCCTCGACGACGGCGTTCTGGGGAGCACTGCAAGGAGGAGGTTTTCCGTGACCACCTAAACTATCGCTCACGGCCAGGGTCCCAGGTCGGGGAAGCCACCAGGGAAACAAGCAACACATCCCATAGAGGCTTCCGATGTCCTTCAGGATTTGGACAAAACTACGCTACGACAGTTACACCATGTAAGCACGAACTTAGGTCTGGTGCGCTTCCGTACCAATAATGTTCGATCATTCATGAGAAATAGCGGCCGCAGGCACGAACACGCGTGCGGGCGATGGGTGTTCCGCCGTCACCACCAATGCTCCACAGATAGCGGCGATAGCGATAAGAATGACGATTAACGGAAAACGAATACCTGAGGATTTTTCTTCTTCGTAGATCATGGACATTCCTCTTGGCGGCCCCGACGGCGCAGTGCGACGCCGCCGGTACTGCCTGCTAGGCCTCGATGATGTAGACGATCGTTAGCGCATCAGGATCGACGATAACGATCCGGCCATCCGCAAGGAGAAAGAAACGGTAGCCTTCGTACGCTGGCACGATCTTCACAATTCTCGGCGGCAGCCTTTCAAGGTGAACCCGCTTGGGGATTGTGGTGCCGACGGAGACCGTGAAGTCGACCTCTTTCACAGGTTCGACGTGGACTTCCTGGATGACCTGCCGGATTTCAGTCCGCTGTTCGACGGTGACGTTGACGTTGGCCTTGGAATTGGTCGACGCTCTGTTATTGACGTTCGTCTCGGTCGAGTTTTTGTTGGTCGTGCTCTGATCAACGGAATTCTTTGAAGCGTCACCGCTCTGGGTACTCGTGCCAGAAGTCGTGGAATTCTCTGTAGTGCCGCTCCTTGAGCCCGGCACCGCGCCGTTACTGCCCAACGTCGACTTCTCCTCAGTCGTCGTGCCGCCGGAGGTATCCTGCGACGCAGGCTTCTTTTTCATGTCGGTAGAGGATTTGCCGGGCAGAGTTCCCTCGCTCGAACCGTCGGTCGACTGTTGTTTCGAACTTTTCTGCGTATCGGACCCTTCGCCGCCCTTCTGCTCGGATTGATCTTTGGATTGCGGACATGCGCCTGAAGCGTCGGGAGTGCAGTCAGTTCCAGAGGCATTCGCGCCGGGCTTTGGCTGGCTCGACTGAGGCCCAGCGACGGCATCGGTGGAGGTTGACCCGGATTGCGTACCCGATTGAGCATCTGACTGCGTCTTCGTGCTGCTCTGGGCGGCGGCCGGAGCGGTTGCTAGCGGCGAGACGCTCAGTGATAGTGCGGCCAGGACCGCTGCAAGATTAGTGTGTCTCATGATAAACTCTCCGAATTCTGCACGGCAGCGCGGCCGCAGCGGAAAATCTGTGCTGCGGCCGGTGTCGCCGCTTGTTGATGATTGACGGCTGTCGCCGCCTACCGATCGCGGCTCAAGTGACTTACTGGATGACCTGGATTACCTTGCGGGTGGAAGGTTCGACGATCACGCGCTCATCGTTGACGATGGCGTAGGCGTAGCCAGTTTCATCAGGGATTGGCGTCACGACAACGGTGTCAGGAAGAGCCTGTCCGACGACGATCTTCTCCTTGACGACCACGCGTTCTTTGGGAGCAGGAGCCTTCTGGACGAAAGTGATGACCTTCTCCGACGGCATGGCCGACTGAGCGAATGCGGCGCTCGAGGTCAGGAGCACGGCAGTTGCGATTGCTGCTCTAATTTTCACGATGTTTCCTCCTTTAGCGGACCATTCCGCTGGGAGGCCAAACCTTCGCGCCGAGCACTCGTTCCAGACCCGGGACCTCAGTCCGGGGTCCACCGGACCTTAGTCCGAGGCTGCCAAATCATTGGTTTACTACGCGGCGCAACATCCGACTCGTCGACGTTTTCGACACCACCATCATGGCATCGATCGAGATCGCCTTGTCGCGATCCTGAATGTTCGAAATATTGTCTTCCAGAACCGCGAAGGGTCCGAGCATGTTGATGGTGATCGCATTGCTTGCGAACATTGGGGCTGCCGAAGCGCGGCGTGATGGTGGCAACCATCGCCGCGGAACGTTGACCTTGTAAACAGCAGTCGTCGTGACTGATATTGTGGAGAAGAAGCGTCGACGCGGCCATCCTCGCAGACGGTATCGTCAATTTGCTGTCGCCCAGCGTGGTCTGGTTCAATACTGGCCGCCAGGAGACTGGCATCATTGCCTGCCGAGAGGCCGATCGTGCGTAAACGGTATTTTGATCCCACGTTCCCCGGTCCGCCCTATCTGTTATCGGCTGTCTTATGGCGATCGTCTCGAAGGCGTCGTTTTAGCCGACCTGCTCCACAGTCAGGGTGCCCGCTGAGAGCGGCCTGATCAACGACTTTGCCGAAACGGTCGGATCGAGCCAGCCGGCCCATGCGTCGCGTTCGAGGATGACGATCTGACGGTCATGGTAGGGCGCGATGTCCGGTCCCGGCTCCATCGTCAGCATGGTGAATGCCGGCCCCACCTCCGGCGTTTCGCGCCAGGTGCCCGCGATGCAGAAGATCGGCTCGTCCTTTTTCGTGAACAGCCACTTGTCCTTGCGTTTCTTTTTAGGGACCTTCGGTTCGGTGAACTCGTAGAAGCCGTCGGCAATGATCAGGCAGCGGTTGGAAGTAAACTCCCGTCCTTCTGACCGGAAATTATACACTGGCCGCTTGTTCGGACCCGGCCAGCTCCAGCGCCGCTGCACGAGCTCAGCCTCGTCGCGAACGCCATCAATGGACCGGACGATTGGCCCGACATCGGTGATCTTGATATCCTCACGCGCTTGGAGGTTCGGTATGCCCTCGCCGAAGCGGATCTTGATCTTAAGATCGGAGAAGTCCTTGGCGATCGAGGCAGCGTCCACCGTCAGTCGATAATCATTACACATGCGTTCCCCATTTCAGGTTGGTTGCTTGAAGTAGAAGTTCCTGATATGTTCTATTTACGATGAGCGCGAAGGTTTTCCAGTCCGACGCCCCGCTCGACGAGCGCCGCGTCATCATAAGACGCCATGACGGCGATGTGGAGATGGTCGAGCTGCCATGGGGGCTGCGTCCCCGCGAGGGCGGCCCGGGCGCCGTCAATGTCGTCCGATCGGAAGGACGGACCTTTCCAGCCCACCGCTGTCTGGTGCCGGCTTCCGAGTTTCGCCACAAAAACTTCAGCTTCTCGCTCGCCAACAGTGACTGGTTCTATTTCGCAGGGATTTGGCGGCCCGAGACCAGTGGATGGCCGGAGGCCTACGCGATTCTGACTATCGAAGCGAATGCGGATATCGTGCCCTACCACGATCGGCAGATGGCGGTTCTGACACGCGATCAGCGCATGGCTTGGCTCGATGGGCTTCAGGGGGAAGAAGAAATCCTGCGGCCTCTGCCGGCAGGGACATTCCGGGTCAAGCGCCGTGCGGGCTCTTCTGCCCAGTCGATGCTGGCGGTTTAAGGCGCCAATCGCAACTCCAGGCTTCGTCCCGGAAGAGCTTGTTCGAATGTTGAGCTAAGATTTCTGACACCGGCGGTGGCCGCAAATGCGCCGCCACCGCAGATGGACCCGACTTTCGCAGGCTACAGCTTATATCCGCCGCTCGTTTCGATCACCTGCGCGGTGACCCACCGACCTTCATTGGATGCGAGGAAGGCCACCACAGCCGAGACGTCGGAGGTTTCGCCAAAGCGACCCAGCGCCGTATCTGCCTCGATCGCCTTCACCATTTCTGCATTCTCGCGAACGGCCGCGTTCATGTCCGTGCTGATCCAACCTGGCGCGACGGCATTCACGGTAATACGACGCGGGCCAAGTTCGGCGGCGAGCGCATGCGTGAGATTGTTGATGGCGGCTTTGACCATTGAATAGATCGGAACCACGGCCATTGGCCGAGCGCCAGCCGCAGAGGACACATTGATGATGCGACCGCCGTCCGCAAGGCGTTTCAACGCTGCCTGCACGACGAAGAAAGGTGCGCGCGCATGGACTGCAACCATCTCATCCCAGCTCTGCGGCGTAGCATCCGCCAGCCCGCCCCATCCGGAGTTTCCGGCATTGTTGACCAGGATATGGAGGGAGGAAGCTCCGTTGCGCTCCGTCAGTTCGCGACCAAGCTGGTCGAACAGGGACGGGATAGTTTCTGCATCCGCCAGATCGGCATGAAGTGCGAACGCCGCACCCCCGGCATCTTCGATAGACTTCACGGCCTCGTCGGCACCCGACCTGTTTGCGTTGTAGGTGAGGGCGACGGTTGCGCCTTCCTTTGCAAGACGTTCTGCGATCGCCCGGCCGATGCCCCGCGACCCTCCCGTCACGAGCGCGGTCTTTCCCTTGAGTGTCTGCGACATGGAATGTTCCTTCATTTTCAAAAGAGGTCGATAGGGTTGCGTCAGGCGACGCGGTCGCGCGCGATCGGGCCGGGAGCCGCTTCGATGACCGTCATGGCCAATCGTATGAGATCGGCGTCGCCGTTGAACTCATTGTCTGCAACCTTGTGCAGGAGCACGGCAACCTGTTCGATCTGACGGGCCGCCTTCAAGGGCCCAGCATTGACTGGCCGGAATCCGGCATCGACCACCAGGCTCCGGGTTATCTGTCCGGCCTGAACGTCGTCGGTTGCGTAGAAGACGGCCGGGCCGACAGGCGCTTCCGACCAGGCGGCTGCTTCAAGAACCGGGGCGGCGAGAAGGTTGAAGCCCTTCACGACACGCGCCTTTGGCAAGCGCTGCTGAAGGTTCTCGGAGGTCGAGCTGTCGCGCATGAATTCCACGTCATGGAAGTGCACGAAGTCCGACGTGACGTCGAGCGGGTTCATGGTCTCGATAACAATCTTGCCGTCGAGCGCGTCGCCGACTTCGGCGACGATCGCCTCTACCCGCGGCCAGTAGACCGAAAATAGCACAACCTCGCCGAACTCGGCGGCTTCCCGAATGGTGCCAAGGAGGGCCTTTCCTCCCAACTCCGCCAAGAGCGGTGCGAGCTTCCGATCCTCTCCGTCCTTTGCAATGACAAGGTCGTGGCCTGCGGCAGCCCAGGCGCGCGCAAGGCGTCCGCCAACGTTGCCGGCATTCAATATTCCGATTTTCATCTTCGTTCCTTTGACTTCAAGCTTCGACGCTGGGGTGCTTGCGTCGGCATGAGACTTAAGGATGTCCATCGAAGGGGATTAGACGCCGCAGTCACCTCAATCTGTTGCTTCGATGAGCAACAATCCCGTAGGAACGCCCAATCAGACCTCGTTTAGTCCTGGCTGAAGGATCCCCGACATAGATCGACGAAGCTTCTTACCTTCGGATCCATGTACCTCGTGGACGCAAAGACCGCGTGGACTGGCATCGGCGTGCCCGCCCACTCTGGTAACAGGTGAACCAGAGTACCTCGTTCGACATCGGGACATGCCATGAAGCGAGGAAGGTGCGCGACGCCAAGCCCGGCGACTGCCAGGTTCCTGGCCGCGACGATATTGTCGACCGAGCATCGGGGCGAGCGGAAGATGTTTTCGGTGGTCTCGCCGTTTACGAGCGTCCAGCTCGGGCGTCCCTTCGACGATTTCATGACGAGCTCGTGTTCGTTCAAATCGCCGACGGACCGAACCGGCTGCGACCGCTGAAGATATTCCGGGCTTGCGTATAAGCCGTAGGTGATCTCCCCGAGCTTCCGCGCAGAAAGATCGGAGTCCGGCAGTGTGCCGAGACGAATGGCGACGTCCACGCCCTCGTGAATGATGTCGACGAACCTGATGGAGTAGACGGTCTCTACCGCCACCTTCGGCCACAGCTTGAGATATGCCGCGATCCAGTTGTCGACGCGGGTGGTTCCGAATTCCGGCGTCGCGGTGATCTTCAAGCGCCCTTGCGGTTCCTGATGTTGGTGGGCAACCGCAGCTTCGGCCGCTTCGGCAGCCGCCAAAATCGAGGACGCCCGCTCGAAATAATCCCTGCCGACCTCGGTTACGCTGAGCCGTCTTGTCGAACGATTGAGCAGTCGGGCGCCGAGCTTTTCCTCGATCCGTTGCACGATCCGGCTCACCCGCGCCTTGTCAGTGTCGAGCCGCTGCGCTGCTGCCGTGAAGGACGCATTCGTTACGACGGCGACGAATACCCTCATCTCCGAAAAGCCGATTGTCGCCGTCATTCAGGTCTCCAGAAGCAGCTAGGAAAGCGAGAGGGCGCCCGCGCACGGGCGCCCCGGCACTCACTTCTTGATCGTGTCACCACTGGCGAGTTCAAGGAACAGGGCGACGTGGACGGCCGGCATGGATTCAAGCGTCCCTCCGATCGGCGATGGACGTACGGCCGTTTCGATCAGCTTCCGCGCCTCGGATGGCGACAGTGGTTCGCCCGGCTGCTTGTAGACCTTCTTCGCCTCTTCTTCCGTCAAGCCGTCAGGGATCTTTGGCGCATAGGGCGTAAAGTAGATCGCTGTATTGGGTTCGATCCTCCAGCTATCGGCGAGGGAGCCAGCGTCGACAACGTCATATCCGATGTTTTCGATGAAGCGCATGACGACCTCCTTGGCAGCTGCATCGCTTCCCGCGATGGGGAGCGTCGTCCGGCGGGCGTCGCCCTTCGGACGTGCGTTACCTTCCATGTGGATCCAGCCGAGATTGTGCATTCCCTTGACGACCTTCGCGCCTCGAAGGTGTCGCTGCACGAGTTCGCTCGACGTCAGTTCGCCGTTGTCGAGATCCGCTCTGCGAAACTCTCCAAGGCCGGGGTAATAGTTGCTCTGGTCGAGAACGATCTTTCCCGCGAGCTTGTCGGCTGGCAGCGCCTCGAATGTCGCCAACGGGATCGCGATCAAGACGATATCGGCGCTCGCGATAGCCTCCCCGACCGTGCCTGCGCGGGCAAGAGGGCCGAGTTCCTCTACGAGGTCAGCGAGCGTCTCCGGCCCGCGGGAGTTGCTGATCACGACGTGGTACCCAGCTGCGACGGCCAGGCGAGCGACTGCCTTGCCAACGAGGCCGGAGCCGATGATTCCGATTATTTGAGTCATTTTCCGTTTCTCTCTCTGAACGGCGGAGGCCCGCCAACATGTCGTGGTGCCTGCGGCGAACCTCGCTTGGGCTTCGTCCGCGGCACGACCTGAGATGCGGTTTTGTTCGGAGGCATAACAGTGCGAGCCCGAGCAACTGACTGTTGTCCCTGATGCGGACAATCGAAGCGGCACTAGTTCGAGGGCGAGAGGTTGTCCCTGAACCGTTCGCGGCAGAGATCAATGAACCGCCTAACCTTGGGGTCCATGTATCGCGTCGAGGCGAAGACCGCGTGAACGGGAACCGTACTCCGTGCCCAGCCCGGAAGGACGACCTCCAAGGTCCCGTCGCCGATGTGCTGCAATGCCAAATACTGGGGTAGCTGAACGATCCCGAGACCAGAGAGAGCGAGGTTTCGTGCGGTGATCGTATTGTTGACCACGCACCGAGGCGTCCGGGCGATCTTTTCGATCTGATTGCTGTTAACCAGAGTCCAGGAAGGGCGTCCTCGGGGAGTGTGCATGATCAGATCGTGATCCGCGAGGTCAGGCACACCTTGGATGTCGGGTCGGCTGCGAAGATACTCTGGCGAGGCATAGAGACCGTAGGACAGCTCGCCCAGCTTCCGAGCGGAAAGACCCGAGTCCTGCAGAGGTCCAATGCGGATGGCGACGTCAAAGCTCTCGTGGACGAGGTCGATGAGCCTGTTCGTGTACTCGGTCTCTACCGAAACCTTCGACCAGCGCTGGAGGAAATCGGCGATCCAGGCGTCGACCTGGGTTGTTCCGAATTCGACCCCTGCGGTCACCTTCAACCGACCCTGAGGTTCCTGCGCTTGCTGGGCCACGGCAGCCTCCGCAGCTTCCGCAGCAGCCAATATCGAAGACGCTCTCTCGAAATAATCGCGACCAACGTCGGTAACGCTGAGATGTCGGGTCGATCTGTTGAGCAGGCGCGCACCGAGCTTTTCTTCCATGCGCCGAACTGTACGGCTCACGCGCGCTTTGTCGGTGTCGAGGCGTTGCGCAGCGGCCGTGAACGAACCCACCGTCACGACCGCAACGAAAGCCCGCATTTCCAGGAAGTCAATCGTTGTTGCCATGACCAACAGTCTGATCAGCTGTTGTCCTTTGTCAACTTGTTGGGCGCGCTGCAGCTTGATCGTGTCAGGGGAAAAGCGATGCACCCGTTGGTGCGATTCAACCCAGCTAGTGGCAGTCCTGTGCATCTGATCAATTACTTAGAATTTCACGTCCTGAAGGGGCGTCCTTTATGAGCGCTCGGTGAGGACACTGAGCGAGCTGGACTGTCGCGAGAGATCGCCCGCTCAATCGCCGGCAAGACGACCGCAAGATCGCGATCGGCACGGTCTATCCGGCAACGACCGGCGTGCTGCCGGTATTGCTGTCGCGCATCGGCAGGAGTATCCCGATATCCGCATGCATAGCGAAAGCGGCACGATCGATGACATCATCCGCCATATCGAGGCAGGCCCCGTCAATCTCGGTTCATCCGGCCGGTGGAGAATATCGGCTCATTGCGCTTCTTCTCGATTGCCCATGAGCGCTACCTTCTGGCATTCGCCAAGGAGAGCCCGCTGTCTACGAGAAGCGACATCGATCTCGAGGATCTGCGCTCCCCGTGAGTGACCGCCCGTTGAGCGTAATCGATCGTAAACGCAGTACGAAATGATCTGAAGGGTGCAAGCAGGGCTCGCCTCCTAATCGAGAAACAAGAGAGCCCCAAATGTGGTTAAGTGCGGTGCCAGTGCGCGAGTATCGACTGGTTGATTAAGCGACGCGCCGCCGCTATCAGAATGTCACGGGTGCTCTGAGGGGCCTTGCCCGACACGGCCTCCTCCAGGAGGTCAGCCAGCTTCCTTGCCGTCTCCTGATCAGCTAGACCCTGGTAGATGCGATTGGGTTCGCGCAGTTGATTGAGTAGAGTGTTCACCTTGTCGGTCATGGAAAGAAGAACAACCGCACAAAGTAGATGTTCCTTTGTCCTCCCGGACGCATATGGATCACTCTCGGGCGGCGCGATTTTTACGCAACTCGTATGACGACATCAGCGATATCTGCGACGATAATTCCTCGGATGTCACTGGTCACCCGCAGCGACTATCCGTTGACGGAGTGCAGGGTGAGGCAAGCCAAAATATCAGCTCAACATGACTTTAGTGGTCTCTGGACTATCTCCTTAACGATCCGATAGCCGCTCAGCATTGGTCGGGTATAGCGGATTCTTCTCTCCCGATTTTCAAGGAGTACCGTTTGCTGAAAATTTACCGCGACACCGAGGGCACCGTCAGGTCGGGCGGAGCCGATGACGATTTGCCGGGTCACGTGATCTGGATGGACTTGCTCAATCCCGACGAAAAGGAGATCGAATTTGTCAGGCGCCGGGCGAAGGTGAGGGTACCGACGCGCGAAGCACTAAGCGAGATCGAAGCGTCGAGCAGGTTGTCGAAAGAGGGCAATCGCATCTATCTGAGTGCGCCGGTCATTGCACACGCGACGCTCGAGCATGCCGAGCTTTCCCCGGCAGGTTTTATCGTCGGCCGCGATTTTCTGATAACAGTTCGCTATGACAGCCAAGCCGCTTTCGATGCAGTTGCTGAGCGGCTGGTGCACGACGCAACGTTGGCTAGCGGCATGGGGGTTTTCGTTGCGCTGCTGGAAGCAATCGTGGACCGCGGCGCAGACGTGCTGGAACACCTGGCGTCCGCCGTCGATGAGGTGTCCAAGACAGTTTTCAAGGGAGACCTCAAAGGCTCGGCATCTCCTCACAGCTCCAATTTTACGCTCCGTCGGGCGCTGTCCAAGGTTGGGGCACTCGGTGATCGATCGTCAAAGGCCAGAGACGTGCTCCTCGGTGTTGGCAGGATGGCCGCTTTCACGTTGGATGTGTGTCACGATATGCTGTCGGACGAATTTCGAGACCAGCTCCACGCCGTGACGAAGGATGTCGCTTCGCTGAGCGACTACGAGACGCATCTTTCCGACAAAACGCAGTTCTTGCTGGACGCAGTTCTGGGCTTCATCACCATCGAACAGAACGACATCTTCAAAGTGCTGACAATCGCGTCTGTCGTTGGTGTGCCGCCCACGTTAATGGCTGGAGTATGGGGAATGAATTTCAAGTTCATGCCGGAGCTTAGCTGGACCTGGGGGTATCCCTTTGCATGGACGATCATTATCTTGAGCGCCGTCGCGCCGCTGCTCTGGTTTTGGCGCAAAGGATGGTTTTGATCCTGTCAGTCGTCGGAGGCCTTTGTCTGCAGGACCACGATCTCGCTCACGAATTTCCGAGATGCCGAAGCCAGATGCATAACAACTGACGGGTCAGACGGCAAGTAAGTGCACGGCTCGACGCCGGTCGGATCTGCAGACAGATCAGTTCTTTTCGGATGATGTGCTTACCTATCACCCCGTGACGTGAGGCAATGAACGCGCAGCAATGGAGGGTCTTCGCCAATTGCGCACGTATGCCGGAACCCGCTTTGCTAAAAGCGGTGGCCGAGACAGTTGAACGCGTAAACAATCTCTGGTGGCCGCTGCCGTAACGTGCGTTTACTCCGGAGAAGGTGCTCGAACGGACCGACGCATGTGAAGCGGATGACACCGATCCTCGAAACATGTGCCGGCTAGCCGGCGCAAAGAAACAAAAAGCGCAAAGCTTTGAACTGAGCGTCTTTCACAACAACCGCCGCGCTGACGCGTTCGTCTGCGGTTTGCCAGGCTGGAGCGTTTCGTGCCGGAGAGGAATCCAGAGAGACCGTGAAATGCGTCTCGTGATTTGATCGTGGGGTGAAGGCGTCCAATACCGCACGAGCCTCCCAATCGTCGGACCAATTACGTTCTGCCGATGGCCGTTCCCCTTTTTCCTCACCTTTTTCCACGGCGTTGCAGTCACTCGACGGAACGTTCAGCGGGGAGGGAACTTATCCTATGCCTGATAGGAGGAGCATCATGGACAGAGAACAGCAGCGGCGTGAGCGCGCCTATAAGATCTGGGAGGATGAAGGTCGCCCGGATGGCCAGCACGCAGACCATTGGCGGCGTGCCGAAGAGCAGCATGAGGCAACTGAAAAAGAAGCTGCCGATGTCACGGAAGCCAATCAGAATGCTTCCGATGAGTTCAACGGCGACAATGGAAACCGGCCCGTCACTGACATCCGGCCGCCTTCGACAGTCACTCCGGATTAGAGACCTCAATCATCATATGATTGGCTAGCCCCAGGGGGCACGATAGCTTCCGCTCTGAAAAGATCATCTCCCTTCCCGAGAAGACCGGTCCAGCGAGCGCCATTTCACCAAGAAGTTCGAGGAGCATGATCGCCGCTTCGATGTGGTCGATCAAGGCTAAAGCAGCGTCGAAGCCTGCGCTCGTATCCATCCTAGCGGTTCCGTTTCGATTGAGGTCGAAACGTTTTACGCTGCTTCGACGGTATCGCTCCGATTGCCCTCTCCTGCGTCGCGGCGAAGAGCTGCGAGGACATGATGTTGTCGATCGTATAGGTGGGGAAAGAGCCGGCGATGCCTGACAACTAGTGGACATCCTGCAGCACGCCGAGCGTATCATTTTGCCGCCACCTATGCACAGTTCGGTCGATTTCAGCGGCAAGCCCGGCTCCGGGCGGGCTCTTCCAATCCTCGCAGCGCGGTGTCTGTTCGCTGAGCAGATCAACGCCATCATCTCTAAAGCCCGCAAAGTCGGCGTTTGAATCCATGACAGATGTGGAACTCCGACGTCGGTTCGGGGTTGCTGTTAGCAAGGTCATGAAGGGAGAGCTTAGATGGCGCACAACAGTACGACAACGATCACGGCAACGTTTGGGACACGTGAGGCGGCGGACATTGCAGTCGAACATCTGGTTCAGCAGCATCGTATTTCCCGGCCTGACATTTTCATACAGGCAAACGGTAAGCGCAACAGTGCCGGTTCGCTGCCGTCAGGCGGCGACGCATCGCATCCTGGCGGCGTCCGACATGACGCCGCTCTCGAGGGTGACATCGAGGTGTCCGTCGAAATCACACCCGACAAAATCCCGGCGGTCCAGCGCAGCCTGGGGGATTCGGGTGCAATCCGCGTTACCAGAAAATAAAGCGAGGAACCTTCGATGAGGCAGTCAAGGCACGCAGATGATGACGAGCTGGTTGGCGTGATCACCGAAAAACTCGCCGCGCTCATCCGCGAACTCGAGGACGCTGATTGGAGTACCGACGACGTCGTATTCGCAATCGAGGACGTTTTGAACAAGAAGTGGCTTGAAAAGGCGAGAGCGCTGGCCACGGCGCGCGAGACTGTGCCCGACGATTTTGTTTCCGACGGAAACGAGGGATAGACCGCCGTGGATCACAATGAAGACGCCGTGCTGCCGAGGTTCCAGGTGATTGCTCTGAGCTCGCTCGATCCGGATGGACGCGATAGGGACAATGAGCCGAAACTTCTCTATCCCGATGCCATAAAGACAGCCAAGGAGCTGAGGTCCCAGGGCAAGGCATTTCGTGTTATCGCCGACGCCGAGGCGTCCATGGAGCAACGGCAGTCGTTCCAAGATCTGGGCGCAGTCGAGTAGAGCAGGGGAGGCGGCTGCTGAGGTGCGCTATCTGGCATGCTTCCTTTGTGATAATGAGGAACTTTAGAGCGATCTAAACATTTCTGCGCGAGATGGTGTGAACGCATATGCTTCAAGAGCACCTTTGCCGAGCCAGCCACTGGCAGCGCCGTCTTTTCAACTACCGGAATCATCCATGCCAGACGACAAGCCATTGTCGAAGTCGTTGTCTCCGAGGAAGAGGTGAGACTGCCTATTGGGATTGCCAGTGTGAAGCAGGGATTGGACATGCCAGCGGTTGACGGGCTGGCGTGCTCGCATCCAGGTCGCGAGCCAGGTGGTTCACGAACGTATCCATGACCCAGGACGAGCTCGCGAAGTTGCCGTAACGCCAACCAAATAGATCGTTTCTAACTGCCGGACTTAACCCCTCTGACGCCGTAATTCAGCGACGAACAAAACTTCCGGGCGAACGATGCTCGCCTTCTCCTAAAGGCTGATGAGCTAGCGGTATGACGATGTTTACCTAACTAATAGAAACATCCAGTGCTTGGAGTATATCTGGCGTTCGTCGCGGTCATGTCTTTCACCATGGACCACGGAAGCGGTGCCCGCGGCGCTTGCCAGCGGCGACATCGGTGATCCATACGGCACATCGATCAGATGGGGGGCGGGTGCGGCAGAGTTCCTATGCCGAGCGACGGAACCCACGCCTCTTGAAACCATTTCCACCGGATGAAGATCCGAGCCGCGTTCCTCAACCTGTCGGAAACCGTCGTTTCTCTGGCGGGGCATTCTCTCGTCCTTGCAGGAGCCGCCGCTCTCGTCGTGGTCTGGTGCGCCGTCGGTTTTGCTCTCGGTCCGCCAAAGGAGTGGCATCTTTTGTCGGCAATGTTCGGCACGCTCGTGTCGCTCTTCCTTCTCCTAATCATGCAGCATAGTCAGAATAGGGACATGGCGGCGCTCCAGGTGAAGGTCGACGAACTCATCAGGTCGAGTGAGGCTGGAAACCACATGATCGGCATCGAGCGGCTCGAGGCCGAAGAGTTGGAAAGATTGGCCGAGAACCGGACAACGTAATCGGGTTCGGGCGGTTCGCGCGGCGATATCGAGCGGCCGCGCGTTTCGAAAGCAGCGACCTCCGACGTCGTGACGTTACATGACGGTTGATTAGTGTTGGCCGATCGCGAACTAGTGGAACTGCAGCATCGTACAATGGTTTAAACGTCGTCGCCGGAGGTATCCATGATCAGGGAAATCGCAGTCGCTGCCGCATGCGCCATCCTCGTGCTGGAAGCCATGTTCACCCTTCAGCTCTACGGGCTGAACGCAGCGTCGGGCGCGTTGGCGGGAGGCACCGTAGGAGGGCTAGGAATCTTACTTGCGCGCTTTCGATGCAAGGCTTCTCGTCGGCGGCGACCCAACCGCCGTCTGTAGCACCGAGACAGGGCGCCTAAGTAGGATTGCGCTCCCGTTCCTCGGCTTTGTCCTCGGCGACCTCCTCGACACACTCGGCCTTTTCCGCCAGCTTTCGGCTCATTTCCCGAAGCTCTTGTTCCTCCAGCTTCTCGATACCGACGAACTTGTTCTGTGCCTGCGATGTCAGGATCAGCTCGTCCAGTTTCGCCTGAAGAGCCTTGCCATCGCGGTTCTGCGAGTTCTGAAGAACAAAGACCATGAGGAAGGTAACGATCGTCGTGCTCGTGTTAATGACGAGCTGCCAGGTCTCGGAATAGTTGAAAAAGGGGCCGGAGACTGCCCACGCCAGGACAAGAACAACGGCGAGCACGAAGGTCGCCGGCTTTCCGGAAAGGTCTGCAATGGCGGATGCGAACTTTGAAAATCCCTTGGACATTGCGTTGTCGCTCATGAAAAACCTCCTTGGTTCCCCGGAAAATGATAACGCGATCCGAGCTCGAGCAGTTCCGATCTTGGGACTTCAGTCTGAGGTGCCCCGTGTGCCGTGCATGGGAGACTTGCGTTGCGAAGCGCCAATGATAGTCGGCATTCGCTCATCCTGGCGCGAGTCGAGATCAATTAAGGTTTCTCGGAATCGTGGCCGAACGTATCAGGCAGCGTTCACGATGGTCGATAGCTACCGCGCCGCTTCACTGTTCCGCAGTGACGTGATCGCCAATTCGATCGGACCACAGCGAGATCGCCTCCTTCTACGGCCCTGCTCGCGTCTTCACTGCGCCGATCTTCCGGCGCTCGACAAGCCCAAAGTGCCGGGGGCATTCGCCCTCGATCGAGACCGGGGCACAGCAGCCCCATATTTCCAGGCTGCACCAGGCCGAGATCAAGTGCCTTCCCAACCTGCATATCGTGCCCAATGTCATCGTTGTCAGACTGGATCTCGACTCTGAAACCAGCCGCGCCCGAAAGGCGCGCCTCTGGCACCACGGAGTGCTACAGAGCATTGAGGCGAAGACCGTCGCACTGGGCTGCGGCGGCCGGGAAACGCCCGGCTTGTGGCGGGGACACGAGTAAGAAAAGAAGCCGTGCGGCCTTCGGGTCACCCGACGCGCGATTGTGGAAGTTGTCCCGGCGCGTCATCTAGCGGCGTCAGTCGTTGCAGCAACTCTGAGACAAGCGACGCCTCATCGTATTTGGACTGAGCAAGATCGATTGCAATACTGAGAGCCCGGCGACCCTCAATGCTGTCGATGCCGCAGTGGCGCGTGCGGCACCATTCGCGGACAGCACTCGTAACCAGTTCAATTTCGGAATCCGAGAGTGATATGACGGGTAGCAACATTTCTATGCTCCTGCGGCAGAACGGCAGAAGCAAAGCGCACTCCCAAGCGACCACTACCATGAGTTAATGAGGCCGATGAACACAATATACGCTCAAACAGCGAGTTCTGATACTCACTATGACATGGTCGGGGTAGTAGTCAGGGGGAGCTGGCGTTCGCTGTCTTTCCATCTTCGAGTACGGCAGCATTACTCGCCTGCGCGGACTGCCGCCTTTTGATCTACGAAACGCACCAAGTATGCTTATGTGCTTCGGCATGCGGCGTACATGCGATAAATCCTGTTCCGCAACCGTCAACGCGTTTAAAGCCAACGTGAGGCCCCGCGCAGGAGTGCCGCCCCGACGAGCGGCAGGAGAACTCAGACTTCTATCAGCTGTAGCCATTGTGCTCGTCGTTGGCGGTGACCCGGTTTCGGCGCCGAATACGGCGGTCGCGTGAGACCTGATTGAGGGCACTGAAAAATTCACGCGGCTCAAGCTTGCCGTTGAAAAACCGGTCGGCAGCGTCCAAAAGCTCCCCCAGGTCGACATTTGCGTTGCCGATCACCCGGTGTCGAATGAAGGCAACAAGTACACGGTCCATCGCACATCCTCAGGCCTGCCAGGAGCATCCGTCTAACAGGGCGGCGTAAAAACCGTTTTCCCAGTAATTTGTTCCCTACCAATTTTGGACTAAAGATACTTCGGCCGGTGCATCTTTTGGATGCATCAACAAAAAGTTAGATTCTCGTATAGGTAAATTATGCCTGCAGCAACCCGGGCGCCGGTCCACCCTGGACGGCGTCGTAATGCTGAATCCTACAGGCTTCTTCTGGCCGGTCGCTCGAACGGGCAAACTCGCTGCGAACTAAGTTTGGTCGACAGCCACAACACTCTCCAGCGGTGGAAGCGCGCAGACGAAGCATCTACCACTTTCGGTGATGGACGAACCTTATGATGATACCGCCCTTCCAAAGGGTAGTTTGTTAAGTGCTCAACTATGGGTGATAGTTCGTAAGGGCTGGGGTGCCTCGAGGGCGTCAGGAGGCTGACATGGAACCTTTAATCCGCGAAGTGCCACGACTTGCAAATGTCACCAAAGATATCTCGGTGACCACTCAGCTGCGACAGGAACTGCGATCCAATGGCTTTGCGATCATAAGAGGATTATTGACCCCGCAGGAGGCGAAAAGTTTGCGGCCGGTCGTCAGGCGATCGCTCAAGGCTAACGGCCGCTATTTGTATGGCGGCAAGTTTCAGCTACACGCCATGTACACGACAGAGGAAGTCGCGCGGTTTTTGACATCTGACGTCATCCTTGCTCGATTGAAGGAAATTACGATCCTCTCGAAGTCGTTCTTACCGGCGAGTGCGACCTGATGATCAACACGACGTCGTCATGGCACAACGATGTCCCGCACCATCCTCGCTGCAAGGATGGCAGTATCTTTGCCGACGACACGTTCAGGGTCTACAAGATTGCGTTCTATCTGCAAGACCAGGGGGACGATTCGCCGGCAACGTTGAAGGTTCGCCCGCGATCTCACTTGAAAGGCGTGGTCGAGAGCCTTCCGGCAAGAGGGCTCGGTGTCAAAGCGGGTGATGCAATCATATTCGACGTGCGCATCGAGCACGCCGGCCAGATGCCGACATTTGTTGACCGAAGCCTACGAAGGTTTTGCGAGCTGGCCGCTCGCCCACTTCATCTGGATGCGCAAAAGGCTTTCACCCTGAGCCGCGCGATCCTCCGCCGCATCGCTTTTACACAGGATCGCGTTGCAGTCTTCATGACGTTCGGTCCCGCTGAAGAACAGACCTATTCTTATGCCGATGAAGGTCGCCTTCGTCACCCAGGGACAAGAGGCACGCTCAGCACTGAAGTGCTGGCGCAGCTCTCACGGAACAACATACAACCGCCCATAATCGGCAGCCCCGCGTAAGGCCGCGTGAATGGCCGCTCGATGAGATCGAAGTCAGATGGATTTCGGTTGTGGCCAGCCGCGGTGCTGGATGTTTCATACATTTCGTCAAGGTAGCGCGATACTGCCCATCGATTGCAACTTCCAGGCAACACGGACAAGGCACGCTAGAAGTTCGCGCGGCATCGGCCGGGCGGCTGCGCTTGCCTTCGCAAGGGAAGGTGCCGCGCTAATCGGCGTGCACTACTCCGCCAATGCGGATGCGGCCAGCGCAACGGTGCGCGATATCGAGACGCTTGGCGTGAAAGCCGTTGCGGTAAAAAGCGACCTTCGACAGGGTAAGGAAGCTGCCGATAGCCTATGGACCCAGTTCGGCGAAGCGGCGCGTGCAGAAACCGGTTCGTCTGCTCTCGACATTCTGGTGAACAACGCAGGTATTGCACCAGCACTGCCTTTGAAGCAGACAAGTGAAGCCGCGTTTGATGAAGTGATGACGATCAACTACAAGGCGCCGTTCTTCCTGATCCAGGTAGTCGCCGACCACGTCCGCGACAACGGCCGGATCATCAATGTCTCCACCGGATTTACACGTATCGCGGAACCGACCCATCCGGCCTATGCTGCTTCCAAGGGCGCCCTGGAGACTTTGACGTTGGCGCTTGCACCGGAGTTTGCGGCGCGCGCGATCACAGTCAATGCCGTGCTGCCGGATGTGACCGAAACCGATATGAATGCGGAGTGGCTGGCTTCGCCTGACGCGCGCGCCGGCGCCGAAGCGCTCTCGGTCTTCTCGCGCGGTGGCAAGGCAGAGGATGTCGCCGACGTTATCGCCTTCCTTGCATCGAACGATGCGCGTTGGACGACGGGCCTGGTGATCGATGCCACGGGCGGCGCCCGGATCTGAACTGCATCAAGGTAGTTCACGTTCGAGCTGGCGAGGGGCGGTCGAAGCCTGTCCCCTTCGGCCCTGCGGCAGGTCCTGCTGGAAGGTTGCCTGCCTCGCCAATGCTGTCTTGATCAGAAAAAGCAAACATCTGCTTGGGTGCCGTCTCCGGCGCTTGTCGAAGGCAGGTGTCAGACCTGAGCCATGCCCCCATCCACGGCTACTTCTGCACCCGTGGTAAAACTGCTCTCGTCGCTTGCGAGGAAGAGGGCAGCGGCTGCCACCTCATCAGGTCTGGCCATACGCCCAAGAGGGATCATCTTGGACAGTGCATCTCGAATTTCCAGTGAGGCGGCCGCCATCATCGCAGTATCCGTCGGCCCAGGGCTGACAACGTTTACGCGTATGCCTTTGGGAGCAAGTTCGTTGGCCCATGTGCGTGCGAACGAACGGACGGCGGCTTTGGTCGCACCGTAGACGCCATAGCCTTTGGTGCCGATACCGCCCGCGATGGAGCCAATCAGCACAATCGTTCCGCCCGGCTGCATGATGTCGACGGCGCCCTGTGCCGCAAATACGAGAGCTCGCACGTTCAGGCCGAATGTCCGATCGAAATGATCCTCGGAAATGTCTTCTAATTGTGCGTGTTCGGATAGGCCCGCATTCACGACGAGCACGTCGATGCGGCCTTGTTCCGATCGGACCCGCTCGAAGACACGCTGAAGATCGGCGCTGTCGCTGGCATCTGCCCGAACCGTTCGGATGCTGCCCATGCCGGCTGACTCAGGTTGGCTCTCGGCTCCCTTGCGGCTAGTCGCGTAGACCTGCGCCCCTTCGCCGGCAAACCTCTGAGAAATGGCTCCGCCAATGCCACCGACACCGCCGATAACGAGGGAAATCTTGTTCGCTAGTCTGTTCATGTTAACTCCATCAAGACTGATGGCGCTAAGATATATTCTCTATACCTACGGTCAATTACGCACTATATGTAAAGCAGATATCGAGGTGTATACCGATGCCCACAACAGACGAAGGTCCGCTCATCAAAGCTTGCTCGTCTCCTGGCCACAAGGCTGTTTCCGCCGAGACGTTGTTGGACGTTGAGAAGGCGCGGCCGGTGCTTGAGCAGATCGCTAACAAGTGGTCTGTCCTTATCCTGACTGTACTATGTACCAAACCGTCACGCTTCAACGAGATCATGCGTCGTCTTGACGGGATTACGCACAAAGCCCTCGCCGACGCGTTGAAACGGCTGGAGCGCAATGGGCTCATCCACCGTGAAGTGCTTACAACAACGACGCCGGTTGGCGTCGAATATACCATCACCTCGCTCGGTCGCTCCCTTCAGCAACCGTTCGAAGCGCTCTATGCGTGGTCCATGACCTACGGTTCCGAGCTTGAGCGCGCGCAAGAAGAATATGATCGGGGTCGAGGCTAGCGGATGCTCGGCCTGATCGCATATCACGCGCCTGCATTTACGAGATGGGCAGACACGGTCGAGATGAACGCGCGAAGACGCTGAAGACGTCTCAGGTCCCGGTGATATCCCATCCAGATATCTCGCGCCGGCGGCGACTTTGAAAGTTCCAGCCTGCGGATACCGGCGATCTGATCTCCGACTACGCGAGGCAACACGGCGATCCCGACACCTTGCCGACACATGCGCCCCTGGACGTTGCGGTTGTTCGATCGCAGGATCGGTCTCGCGTTGGGGAAACTCTTGATGAGCCAATCGATATCGGGGAACTGACCGGTAGATGTATCATGTGTAATCAGCCGGAAACCGGTTCCGTCGCCATATTTGGGAGCAGGCGAATCCTCGGCGATGTAGACGCCGTATTGGAGCGTGAATAGCCGCCGCTGGACGACATCGGCAGTGTTGAACGGAACGATACGAAAGGCGACGTCGGCCTCTCGCTGGGCGAGATTGAACAGGCGCGTGCCCGTCAGGATCTCGACGTCGATATTGGGGTAGGCGTTGGAAAAATCCGCCAGGATGGAAGGCAGCACGTAGGCCCCGAACCAGTCCGCTGATGAAATGCGCAGACTGCCTTTGAGATTCTGCTCCAGCCCCGCAAGCCGGCGCTCCATGCCCAGCGCGCCCTCTTCCATCTGCTCCGCCAGCGCGATGATCCCGTGGCCCTCCTCGGTCAGCACGAGACCGTCGGCGGTCCGCTGGAAGAGCGTGTGCCCGATCGCCTGCTCAAGTGCGCGCAGTCGCCTTCCGACGGTCGGATGGCTCGTTTGAAGAGAACGCGCGGCACCGCCAAGCGTGCCGGATCGCGCAATTGCAAGAAAGATTCTGACGTCACTCCATTCCATCATACGCCCCTAACAAAACTGAACGCCGAGAATACGATTCTGTCACTTAAAGAACAAACCTAAACACCTAGATTTTTGTCATCGTAAAGGCGCGCCTTATGCAGTCCCGACGACTTTCATCAGGGCGCTCAAGTGAAAGAAACGCGCCTTGGGTGTCGTGTGAACTTAACCTCGGAGACAAAATAATGAGAACTTGGCTCATAACGGGCTGCTCGAGCGGCTTCGGCCGCCGGCTCGCGCTCGCTGCAGCACAGCGCGGCGATCAGGTCATCGCCACGGCCCGCAATCTTAAAACGATCGAAGAAATGGCTGAGCCTTTCGACGGCCGCATGATCACCTTGCCGCTCGACGTGACGGATGCGGCGGCAGCCGAGGCCGCGGCCGCAAAGGCGGTCGAGATTTTCGGCGGCTTCGACGTGCTCGTGAACAATGCCGGTTACGGACTGTTCGGCGCGATCGAGGAAGGCACGCCCGAAGAATATCGGCCGATGTTTGAGGTGAACGTCTTTGGTCTGATTGAAACCACGAGAGCCGCTCTGCCCGTCCTGCGAAGTTCAGGCGGAACGATTGTCAACATGTCGTCCGGCGCAGGCATCGCGGGCAGCGGCGGTGCCGGATATTACAATGCCGCCAAGTTCGCCGTAGAAGGAATTTCCGAAGCGCTCGCCGGCGAGCTGAAGCCGTTCGGCATCCGAGTGCTGATCGTCGAGCCCGGGCCGTTTCGCACCGATTTCCTTGGCCGTTCGATCACGATGGCGGCCAATGAGATGCCGCAATACGCCGCGAGCTCGCGTAGGCATTATCGCGCAACCAACAACGGCAATCAGGCGGGCGATCCCGACAAGGCGATTTCGGTGATCCTGCAGGCAGTCGACGCCGATGACGCTCCGCTTCATCTGCCGCTCGGCCAGATCGCGCATTCGATCGCTGAGCGAAAGCTGGCTTCCTTCCGCAGCGATATCGACGCATGGCGCGACATCACGATCGCCACCGATTTCGACCAGCCCTGAACGCTGGCCGCGAGCTTTGCTAACGTCAACATCGACTGGAAAGTGACCATGATCGCAACTCTGAAGGGGTTTACCCAGCAACTGGTGCCGGCGAATGGGATCAAGATCAACGCCGCCACTGGGGGCTCAGGCCCGCCGATCCTTCTCCTGCACGGTTGGCCGGAAACCTGGTGGGAATGGCACCATGTGATGCCGCTGCTGGCCGAGCATTTGAGCGTGGTGGCCATGGATCTGCGGGGCGCGGGTTTTTCCGACTGCCCGCTTGACGGCTATGACAAAGCGACGATGGCGCGCGACGCGCATGAGGTCATGCTTGCCCTTGGGCATGAACGCTACGCCGTGTGCGGTCATGACATTGGCGGAATGGTGGCATTGCCGCAGGCCGCCATCTATCGGGAGGCTGTCACCCACCTGGCCGTGCTCGACGTTCCGCTTCCCGGCTGGACGCAATGGGAGGCGACGATCGCAAGGCTCTGGCACTTCAGCTTCCATATGAACCGGGATCTACCCGAGCGCCTGATCCATGGCCGTGAATATGACTATGTTTCGACCTTCATGGCTGAGCGGTTCTACGATCACAGCACCTTCAATCCGGCGGACATCGAGATCTACGCGAAAGCGTTGGCACTTCCTGGCCGCACGCGCGCCGGCATGGAATGGTATCGTACCCTCGCCGGCGATCATGCGGCCGCGCTGGAGTACAAGAAGCGACCGCTCGAGATACCAGTACTAGGTCTCGGCGGGGATCAGCGCTTCGGTGCGCATATGGTCCCGATGCTGAAGGAGTTCGCCAGCAATGTGACGGGCGGCTCGATTGAGCGGTGCAGCCACTATGTCGCGGACGAGCGATCGGCAGAAGTGGCGGCCGCTCTCATCGATTTCCTCAAGGCCAGCTGAAACTCTGCGGCCGCCCCGTCGCGGGGCGGATCGCGACGCTGCGGGCAAGTTGCGCCCGCACCTACCGCATTCGATCGATTAAATAAGAAAGGAAACTGTCATGACCGCACCTGTCATTCGCGGCGTCAATCATATTGGCATCACAGTGCCCGACATCGAAGCAGCAAAATCGTTCTTGGTGGAAGCTTTCGGCGGTCAGGTGATCTACCAGTCCTTCGGACCGCGGGATGCGCCGCGTCAGGGACCCGACTTCGAACGGGCTACCGGTGCTTTCCCCGGAACGGTCGTGCGCGCACAGGCGATGGTCAAGATCGGTACCGGACCTGACATCGAGCTCTTTGAAATGCATGGCCCCGCACAAGCCAAGCCGGTTCGAGCGAGCGACTTTGGGATTACTCACTTCGGTGTCTACACCGACGACATCGACGCGTCGGTAGAACGCTTTGAAAAAGCTGGAGGCACCTCTCTTACCGCGCCGCGCGCTATACCCTACGCAACCGAAAAAGGCCCTGGAAACAAGGTCTGCTACTGCCGCATGCCATGGGGCACGACGATTGAATTTATCACCACGCCCGACCGTATGGGCTATCACGACCAGACGGATCTGCGCCGGTGGCAGGACTAGGCCGAGCGTTCTTTGTTGGGGACGAGCGGCAGCGATTATCCCACCATCTCCTTGAGGCCCGATCAGGCCTTTATCATCCCGCCACGGCGGAATTAAAAGCAAAGAGCATGCTAAGCCCTCCAGCGGAAATCGGACACGCTGAAGCAGTGGCACGCGATAATCGGGGTCCAAACACGCTCGACTGTCGAAATATCTACTGCGTGGACATTCCCACCGTTGCACGTCAGGTCGAGCCCGGGTGGACTCTGTTGTAGATGGTCGCTTCGCGGGCGCCATCCGATGGCGCGGTGAGAATTCGAGGATTAAAGCGACAGGATAGCCGACACGACACAGATTAACCGTGGTCCGCAATTAAACCCTCTAAGAGGATGCTGCTGCTGGACCGATCACAACCACTACGCTACGCATTGCATGTTAGGATTTTCGCAATCATGTTTCCGACGAGGATGCATTGCCGTTTGACGCACTGAACAAGCTCTGGACCAGCGTTCGCGAATCCAGCCACGACTTCCGGGCATCGACCGAGATTTTCCCGTCACTCGATACGGACAAGCTTACCCAGACCTTGGATGTGCGCGAAAAGGGAGACGAGAACGGCAGGGCCAATCGTCCGGCGTCATCGGCCCAGTTCCTCGATGAGGTCGAACAGCGGATCGTCGGTCGCATCGAGCAGGAAAAAGCGTCCGCCTATCAGCTGCTTGAGGATCAGTTCCAGACCTTCGACGGGCGGTTGCGCAATCTCGATTTCGAGGGACAGTTCGGGCTGATCCGGCAGGCAAACGCCTCTAGCCTTTCGGATTTCAAGGCCGAGATCGCCAGCGGCGTCGACGAACTCCACGGCTTGCGCCGCGATCTCAAGATTGCCGAGGACGAAATGAGGTCTTTCAAGAGGCAGCATCGGCTGGATCGCGCGGCAAAGGTCCCGAGTGCGGGCGCAACGAGCGTCAAGATCGCGCTGCTCATCGTTCTCGTCCTAATCGAGATCGTCATGAACGGCAACTTTCTGGCCAAGGGCAGCGAACAGGGCATCATCGGCGGCATAACCGAGGCGGTCGTCTTTGCCGTCCTCAACATTGGCGCTGCACTGCTATTCGCTTTCTTCTGCGTTCGCAATCTTGTGCACCGGTCCTGGCTCATGAAGCTCGGCGGATTGTTCGGCCTGGTCGGCTATATTGTCGTTGCGCTTGCCGTGAATATTGCGCTCGCCCATTATCGCGAAGTATCGGCCACGATCCTCGACGGGGCCGGGACCGAAGTCGTCCGCCGGATCCGCGAAAACCCGCTAGGTTTGAGCGAATTGAATTCCTGGATGCTGTTTGCGATCGGCATTTTTTTCTCGATCCTGGCGTTTATTGACGGCTGCATGCTCACAGACCCGTATCCGGGTTTTGCTGGCGTCCAACGTCGGCTGGACGAGGCGCGGCGAAACTACATTTCCGGAAAGCTTGATCTGATCGACAACCTTCGGGAAATTCGCGACGACCACAACGACAAGATCGAGGAGATCGTCAGAGACCTGAGCACGCGCCGGCAGGAGTCGGCCGCGATCATCGCCCACCGAATCCGTACGGCTGGGCTGTTTGCCGAGTACCAGGGTCATCTCGAGCGCACGGCGAATGCTGTTTTGACGGCTTATCGTGAGGCGAACCGGGCCGCGAGAAGCGAACCGGAGCCTTTGTACTTCACGAGCGCCTACACGCTGGAGCGGATTGTACCGGTCCTCAAAATCAGCGGGGAATGGGACGATCGCGTTCTGTCGGAACGCGTCCAGGTCGCCCAGGCCGAACTCAGCGATCAGATCAGGAAAATCGGCTCTGCCTTCGAGGTCGCCGTCGAGCAGTATCACAGACTGGACAATCTATTCCCGGAGGCGGGCGTTGGCGCGGAACAGGCGGCGTAACAGTCGTTCAAGGAAAGGCGGCTTTTCGACGGGTGCTGTGGTGGCGACGATTGCATTGTCGGCAGTGGCACTGGCCATGATCGGCGCTTTTGGGTGGCTGAAGTATCAGGCGATGTCCGCGGTCTCGCTCGACAAGGCCTCGCTCTGCCCGACGACGGGTCCGACCAGCGAGACCGCCGTCCTTCTTGATGTCACGGATCCGATTTCCGGCACGACGTCCCTCGATTTGAAGAACCAGTTCCAGCGGCTTGTGTCTGGCGTCCCCGTCAGCGGTGCGATCGACGTCTATGCGCTGACCGAAAAGGAAGGCGAGCTTCAAAGAACCTTCCACGGCTGCAATCCGGGCAGCGGTGATCTCGCCAACGAGTGGACCAGCAATCCGAAGCTCGTGCAGCAGCGCTGGGAGAAAGGTTTCCAGAAGCCGCTCGACGACATCGCGGGAAAACTCGGGTCTGGCGCTTCAGGCGAGTTTTCGCCGATCATGGCCGGCATTCAGCGCATTAACCTCGAAGCCTTCCAGCCTTTGCCTGCTGGCATTCCGAAAACCTTGTACATTGCCTCGGACATGGTCGAACATACTGCGGCGTTTTCCAGCTATCGCGACGGCGTTTCGATCGCCAAATTCGACAGCAGTGCTGCGCGCGAGAAATTCAGGACCTCGTTGGATGGGGTGCAGGTCAGGATCCTGGCGTTCCAGCGGCCGGGCCAAAAGTTCAAGATGGAGGACCTGGCGGCATTCTGGAAATCCTGGGTGGAGAAGAACAACGGAGAGTTCGCAGGTTTCACCCGTCTGGAGGGACTGGAGTGATGGCGTCGAACGAGACAGGAAGAACCGCATTTCGCGATTGGGCGCCTGTTGTGCTGTTTGCAGTGGTGACGATTGGGGGAATGATCTTCATCTGGACGGCGAAGCTCGCGGCTTGGTCGACCCTTGTTGTGACCGCCGTGCCCCTGGTGCTGATGGCGGTCTATTTCCTGGCATCGATCGCGCTTGCCGGTTTCCGCCTGCACAACGAGCAGGCCGGCGACAACCTCTATTACATGGGGTTTCTGTTCACCCTCTCGAGCCTTGGCGTATCGCTCTACCTGTTTGCTGGCGAGACGTCGATCGAGACGATCGTGCGCAACTTCGGGATCGCAGTCACATCGACGATCGCCGGCGTCACACTCCGCATCCTCTTCAACCAGATGCGCCGCGACCCAATCGACATCGAACGCAGCGCCCGTCACGAGCTTGCGGAAATGACGCGGCGGGTGCGAACCGAGCTCGACACGTCCGCCCGCGAGTTCTCCAACTACCGCAGGGTCAGCAACCAGATGTTGACGGAGGGCTTCGAGGAGATCGGTCGTCAGGCGGAAAAAAACGGCGAGGAAATCCGCAAGGTGATCGAATCTATCACCAAGGAGGCGATCATCCCGATCCAGGAAGCCGCGGCCAGGCTTTCATCGATCATCGGGGATCACAATCGCTCGGTGACCGATCAGGCCGCAGAAGCAAGTCGCAAACTCAACGAGACCACGGATAGACTTTCGACGATCATCGACCGGTTCGGGGTTGCGGTTGAGGGCGTCGGGACCCGTCTTGGAGAGATCAGGCCGCCCGAAGATGTGATCCGGTTCGAGTTGACCCCCACGATCGATGCCATCAGGGACATGACCGATGCCCATCTGCGGCGGATGGAGGAGGTGATGGCGCAGACGCGCTTGCAGACTGTTACGGTGGACGACGCGCTCAGGCCACTGAGCAGCATCGACAGCAAACTCGATCGCATCGCCGAAGCTCTCGAGCGTGACCGGAACGGTTCGTCGTCGTCCAGCCTTGCGAGAATCCCAGAGGTTGTCGAGGATATAGTGGCGGGCGAGGACAAGACCGTGGATACAGAACCGGTGTCGGTGGCACCTGAAAGGACGAAAGCCAATCCAGCGCCGGGCGAGCCGAAGCGACGGTTGTTCAAATGGTGACAAGGGCAAGCGCAGGTCCAAAGCTGGAACACAAGGGCTATAACCGCGGCCTCATTCTGGGGCTGACGATGGCAGAATCCATGCTTCTGCTGGTCTTCTGCCTGCTGCTGGTCGCGGCCGCCATGATCACGGCCGAACGCAGGCACCGGATGGACGCCGAGCAACGGCTCGCCCAGCTGGAACAGCAGAACAAGGAACTTTCCGCCCAGCTTGTCGAGGCACAGTCCAAGCTCGGCGCGAACATGTCGGCAGCCGATCGGGTCAAATTCGAGAGCGAATGGCGCGAGCTCGTCTCTGCCCGACAGATCATAGACAGGCTGAAAATGAATGATGCGAGCCCCGCTGATCTCGCCAAGCTTGCGGCGGTCGGAAAGGTGCTGGTGGCGAATAATATCCCGCTCGACCAGGCTCGTGACCGGCTCGAACAGCTGTTACACGGTCAGACCGAACCCCATGAGTGGCCACCGATCATCAACCTTTCCGAAGCCGGCGGCTATTATTTCACGTCAGGTAGCGCCGCATTGACACCGGAGTTCGAAGACAGGCTTGAGACATCGATCGCCGACCAGATCGCCGACAATCTTGAGCGCTACAAGGTCGATGTGATCGAGGTGATCGGACATACGGACGAACAGCGCCTTTCCAGGAGCATGTCCAATCTCGACGACGCATCGATCGAAGTGATCGACGGCGCGCTTCCGGTCGAGACGCTTCAGCCAGCCGACAACGCCGGGCTCGGTCTCGCGCGGGCGATCGCCGTTGCAAATATCCTAAAGGCAAATCGTAAGCTGAAGGACGTGACCGTCTTGCCGATGTCAGCTGCGCAGCTGGTCATTCCCGGCGACACGCTCACCAGTGGACGGGCCGGAAACGTCAAGGAACGGCGTCGTATCGAGATCAGGATCAGGCGTCGCGCCGAATCCCTGCAGCCCTGACTTGGGCCAATCTTGGCTTTCGGTGGGGCGAGTGACAATGGCGGCTCGTAACGTAGACTTGGCCGCTCGTCCATCGCGGCATCGCTCGCCAAACCACCAAGGCGGTGCTGCTATCTCCAAAACCGCTTCGTATCGAGCACCTCATCGACCGACGCTTGCGCCCTATGGATCAACGCCTCCTTGTCTGCATGGGAAAGGACCGAATCCTTCGCCGGGTGGTCCGATAGACCGTGCTTCTGCAGTACATCGGGGCCGGTCGCAAGATCGTTCAGGCTGCCAAGATCATCCTGAAGCAGTTCCATCGCAGCGAGGAATTTCCTGTGTCGACGGGCGCCTCGTCTGTCGTCGAACAGCGATGCGAAGAATTCCGCCGCATACCGGAACTTCTTCGCGTCCTTGCGAACCTCGTGACGGTGCTCGTCGTCCATCTTCGCCAGCGCTTGCCCGCCCTTCTTTATCCGTTTGCGCAGCTTGTCGAGCGCGCGCGCTGCAAAATCACGAGCGCCAGGTATGTCTCCGGAAGAATAGTCCCTGCTCCAGAGCCATTCTATCAGGCCGAGCATCAGGGCCCGTGACCTCGGAGAATTCAATGCTTCAATTGCATCCCGGTAAACGACGTCCCTGGCTGACTTGAGCTTGAGGACAAGGTCGGCATCCTCTGCCTTGGCGAGCAGGACGTCGACGTTTCGCGCCTCCCCGAGCGCAGCGGCGATCCATCGCAGGTCTTCCTTGAGCCTAAGCGCTTCGTCGCTCGGGATGAGCTCCCTGAAAAGGGAGAAAGCCGACCGCAGCCGTCGAAGAGCGACGCGGGCCTGATGCAGCTCCTCCGAGTTCCGCTTCTGGAGGAGCACGTCCTCATTCAATCGGAATTGCCGGACACAGGAAACGGCGATCGCTTGGAATGCCGCAGCCGCATTCATGTCCGGGTCGAGATGGATAGGTTCTGACTTGAAGACCAGTTTCTGAGCTTCGACGAGCGCGAAGCCTCGCTCAGCCTTCGAGCGCACGCCAAACCGGAAGCCCGTGACGGCGTCGATCCTTCGCGCGAAGACGAAAAGGTCGCTCGGGTTTCCGTCTTTAAGTTCGACCTCGACCTCGCGGATCGGGGAGCGACGGTCGCCGGCGACAACCTCTCCTTGATCGACAACGACTTCGAAGCGCGAGCCGTTCTCCTCGATATCCCATTGCCGCCGTTCAACCACGACGTCGAACACCGGTTCCAGTTTGAGCTCGCTGCCGAACTCGCCGGCGAGGGGACTGGTATGATCGACGACGGGCTCGTCTCGGTTGACGGGCGTTTCCCACTCCGACCGCGCAAACAGTGAGCGTGCGGGTCCGGTGGCTTTGACGGTCTGCATGCGCGCTTCGCCGACCTTACGGATGCGAAGCGTGCATCCTTCCCGCCAAAGCCTGCGATCCGGGGTATCGAAGTATGTTGATCGCTGCTCGATAATCCGTCCGGCCTCGCCTAGCAGATGGGAACCAACAAGGCGCTCGAGAGCTTCCTCCGAAAGATCGATCTTCAATTCGGTTTCTGACGACAAAGATGAACTCCGGTTGATAGTGGAAGCTGTTAAACGCCGACCCACCTGTCGTAGTTCGGTGCCACATCGTTTTGATGAAACGTAGGAAGAAATCGAAAACATGCTCGCGGACAACCCGCTCATTTCCTCGACACCGACGGCAAGGTCCCGGGTCGCGCAGGCTGGAGCCATCTGCTATCGTCGCAACGGCAAGCGCGTGCTTTGCATCCTTTTGATCGGCAGCCAAAGAAATGGTCGCTGGGGCTTACCCAAGGGCCATCTCGTTGCCGTTCGCCTCCTCGAGGCCACCGGACTTTCTACGGAATTCCCCGAGAAGACGGTGCGCAGGCAGAAATGGTGTTCACTTAAGGTCGCCGTCGGCGAGGAAAGCCAGCCGGGCCTGCGGGCCTTGCTCGCAAAGCTGGAAGCGGTCGCCTCTTGAAGATCGGTTCCAGATCCCTGTCGAGGGCGATACGGTCACAAAAGAAGATTGTCAGGCTCGTCGAAGCCGTTCTGCAGCCGCCGCGCCGGCGGCGAACGCGCAAGGCGCCGCAACGGCTCGAGACGATCGTGGGCTTCGGCAGCAATCCGGGACGGCTCGTGATGAAATTTTTCGCGCCGCCCAAGCTGCCTGAGCGCCCGCCGGTGGTGGTCGTGCTTCACGGGTGCGGCCAGACGCCCGAGAGCCTGGACGCTGCGAGCGGCTTTTCCCGTCTCGCAAGAGAAAAGGGCTTCGTCGTCGTCTATCCCGAGCAGTCGAAGAGCAACAATCCGCACGGCTGCTTCTACTGGTTTCGGCCGAGCTCTGTCGCCCGCGATCGTGGCGAGCTGCTCTCCGTAAGGCAGATGATCGAACACGCGGGCAAGCGTTATGGTGTCGATCGGAAACGGGTCTTCGTTGTCGGCCTTTCGGCAGGCGGAGCAATGACCGCAGTCTTGGTGGCTACCTATCCCGATCTTTTTGCAGGCGCAGCGATCGTCGCCGGAATGCCGGTCGGCGCTGCTCGCGAGGCGATGTCGGCTCTTCGCGCGATGAGGGCGGGTGCTCCGACACCCGCTGAAGGATGGGGCAGCCGCATCGTCGGCATCTCTCCCGAGCGGCGGTCATGGCCTTCGATCAGCATTTGGCACGGCACGGCCGACAGCGTCGTAAATCCAAAGAACGCAAACGCGAGCGTCGACCAGTGGCTGGAAGCGATGAACATCAATCGGGAATCGAGCCATATTCAGAAAAAGGCCTGGGGAGAACTGCACTCCTGGCGGACTGCACATGGATCCTCAGTAACTTTTTATTCCGTCGCCGACCTGGCCCACGGACTGCCCGTCAAGAAGCGCGCGCGTGACCGGTCGAACCCGAAGGATCCTTTCGTACTTGCATCCGACGTTTCAGCTCCTCTCGAACTGATGCGCTTGTGGGGTTTATCGTAGCGGACGTTTCCTGGTCACTTTGGCGAGCGCAGCGTCAAAAATGCTGAACTTCCGGACTTTCATCCGCGACTACTGCGTCTCCACCTGAGATAACGCATCCATGGGCGCCAACTATGACTTATGGAGAAGATATGACAGAGAAGAGCTGCTCCGTGCAGACGTCCGAACAGCGCCGTTTCCTCGAGATCCGGGAGGCGGCAGAGCGCTCGATGTTAGAAAAGGTCTTCAAGGCAATCGACGGCGCGGCAGCCGAAGTCGCGGAAAAACTTGCGGAGGCGGGTCTCGATTTCGAGCCTACCAGCAAAGACTATTTCATGTTCACGGCTCAGCAGGTGACTTTCGTCCGTCTATGCGGCGGCGATCCGGATACGCTGCAAGGCGGCGATCCCGACCTCGGTCAGCGGATTGTCAACAATGGCCAGCATATCATCGACAGCTACTGGCGAGGCGGCGAACGAACCTAGATATCCGGCTCGGCCCGAACAGCTGAGGGTGGAGCCGAGGCGGCACGCCCGACCATCGAACCCGGTAGATGGGGCCGGCGCACGCCCTTATTTCTTGCCCCCGTCAGAAGTACGTGTGGATTAGTCCTGCATCACGAACACCCGCCCCGGATTGCATTGATCACGACCCGGGTGGCAGCCGGCTGACGGGGCGGCGAGCCGGGTCTCGCAGTCATGGATCAATCGCTCCACCTTCACGCTCTAACGAAAGCCACGGTCATGGTTTTCTACGCGGTACTCGGGAGTGGTTCGGGCAAAAGCGGACCGCGCAGCATCTCAGTGCCCTAAAAAACAAGGAGGGCGCCGCACGCCCCCCATAACTTGCAAGATGTTTCAATGGTGTTCCGGCTACATCAGGAGCCAACACTCAACAGGAAGCAGTTCGCTCAGCACCGAAACGAGTGCCTCTTGGGCCTCCAGCCACCGCCGCATGTCGATTAGATCCTGAAACGCGTCGCGCAGTCATCCTGGACAATAAAAAGCGGTCGGGATCTTCCCGTCGACGATCGCGGCATAAGTTCGGTCATCACCCGGTGATGGAGTAGCCCAACGCGGGTCAAGCATCGTGCTAGAGCCGAAGAGGCTTGTATGGTGGGACCGCACGGTTTCTTTGAAGGGAAGGGTAGACGAGCTAGCCCCCGCGCGGTCCCAAGGCAAATACTTGAAAAGCCTTGTTTTGTTCCCGCTCCATAGAACAAAAAAGGCCTGCCGGGGCGGGCTAGTTTGAGCTGCATTCTGTGGGATCGCGCAGGCAGATAGATAACGGGTGCCAGAAAGGGGCGGACACCCACAGCACGCGCGAAGATGATTTCCAAAACCCGAGCTCAATGCGCGATTCATCATCGCGTCGGGCGGTCACCGTCTGCAGCCGACGAGCTGCAAGGATCGATTCGTAAATCTGTCCGAGCCGAGCCGAGCCGACGCTCAAGACCACGCCCGCAGGCTGTCGCTCTGCCAACGGCCCGGCGTGCTCATCAAACCTTCGTGCCGAAACCGGCCGGGTTACTGCCGGCTGAGGGCAATTCGTCTTCCCCGTCTGGCAGTTTTCCATCAGGCGTCAGATCGTCAACAGCCTTCGGCAGGTCGCTGCTTAGCCGCTCTAAGATCTCTTCGTGGGAAAGGCCGGTCTTCGCAGCAAGTTCGTTGAGAATGTCGGGACCGAGAGCTTCACCTAGTTGGCCACCATCGATCGGAGCGTTGGAGCTCGGACTGATCCAGCTTTCTGCTTTTTCTCCGTGACCATTTTGCTGGAACGTCTTCAGCAGGTCGCCGAGACCACCTCTTAAGATTCCGCCTGTCGACAGTCCGCTAAGGAGATCGCCAAATCCACCAGGCCCACCGAAAATCCCTTCTAGGCCCCCTGGAGCTTCACCTGAAGTTGTTGGTCGGGCGTCCTGTCTACGTTGCGGATTTTGGATCCCGCGCAGCAATTCGCCAATCTTGTCACGGTTCTGGTAACCAGCCACCGCGATCACGCCCAGCAGGGCCTTCAAAGGACCACTCATCATAGCTTTTCTCCTTCATAACACGGCGGACGCCCGATGCGGCCGCAGATGTTCGTAATTTTGATTTCATTGCATAAGAACAGCGTCCTTGAACGCTACGGTTGCCAAGACTGAACCGTCGTCTCCCGCAATCTCAAGGGATCGGCCATCGACCACGTCGTCATGCAAAACAAGTTCAGCAACCATTTCCCGAGCGGACCGTCTTGCCTCGGCGACGGCCTGCGCAACCGAAGGGAATTCGATCCCCTCGTGGTCCTCTTCATAGGAGTCCACGTCGCGGAGGTGAAAGAAAAATTTCATCGGTGCCCTTTCTTAAATGGGACCGGGAAATGAACCGAATGACGCCTTAAGCATGTCTACAATCGCACTATGATCGTACGGCTTGGGAACGAACGAGACGCCGCTCGCAAGGTCGAACGCACCAAGACGGACATGGCCCGAGGTGACGATGACACGTGTTTGTGGCGCTCGCGCCCGGACGCGTGTCATCAGGCCAAGCCCGTCGGTGGAACCCGGCATGTTAACGTCGGTGAAGACAGCGTCGATCTGGGTTGCTTCGAATACGGCAAGAGCTTCGTCGGCGTTGCCGGCCTCCAGGACCTCGAATCCCGCCTCCTCGAGCGCATCGACTGTCGCAAATCTGATGAGCGGTTCGTCGTCCACAACGAGGACCCTGCGGACGGGAAAGGTCCCAGCGTCGGGACCCAGAGGCGGCTCGCTATGGCCTCTCGCTTGCCAGTCGGCGACCGCCTGCGACCAGTGTTCGCGATCCCGCCCGTCCGGACAGCCTTCGCCCTGCCAGATTTGATGCGCCCGGCGACTTATCCAGTTATACTCTTCCTGATCCATCTACCGTCTCCATCGATAGCAGAACGCCGGCAGGACGAGACGGTTCCTGCGCCTTTTCTACATAACCGGAGGAGAAGCCTTGCCGGCCGATCGCGCCTTCCCGTTGCCACCTTTTCATGCGTGGAGCGCGGCGGGTCGACTACTTGGGCTGAGCTTGGTCGTTGATCTCTGTTTGTCTGATCAGTGGACCACGGCGACAACAGTGACACCCACTTCGCCTGCCGCCGTGACGATGACTTCTCGCAGCTGTGGCGGACTGGCATCCCCGATCATCACATCGACGCACGGCCCTCATCGCGGCGAAATACTCTTCGCCATCGCTAGACGGCCAGCCCTTGACCAAGGCGTCTGCGGCTTCTCGCGCTGTTCTTACAATAAAGCGGAATTGAAGGGTCAAAACCTCCCCTGTGGGGGCAGGCGGACCGCTCAGGAGCTCACTGGTGTAAAAACAGGCAGGGTGCGGCACGGCCCGCATAATCTATAGGACTCCCTTCCGGTTGACGTTTTCAACCTCGGCATTTGTTCCATCATTAGCGCCCGGTTATAGACGCGCTCGATCACCGCGACGAGCACCTACTGAGGCCTCCAGCCTGCCGCCTCCGATCGCTCGGCAATATCTTGAAACTCGACGTGCGACGTTCGTCACGCTGAAGGTGATGACGAACTTCAAGCTCTAGAAGACGCAGACGGTTCTTGAGGCGCGCCAGTTACCGATGACAACGCTGCGAGGAAGCACTGACGGAACACGTCAAGGTCTTCGGGGGGTCTTGCCCTTCTGGTTGCTCCAGCGACAGTGTTTTTTGCGCGCGAGGAAAGCGTGAGCGGTTGTGAACGGCGCGGATCGTGCTTCAGCGAAGGTCGAAGACGTAATGGCCCCCATATCCTGAGGAACAGATTAGGTTAAGCGAAGTTAAGAAGGCGGGGTCAATCCGATCTCGAAAAAGGAGGAGTAAATCATGGCATCGACAAGTGGTTCGCAGTCAAAAGGCGGTGCAAAGTCGGGCGGCAGCAAGAGTGCGTCATCGTCGTCCGACAAGAGCTCTAGCTCGTCCGGCAAGCAGGGCGGCACGCACGAACAGCACGTCAAGGCTGGCGAACAGAGCCATAAGAATTCAAAGTAACCTGTTCACGACGGCCGGGACACATTAGAAGGGCGCGGAACTGATCCGCGCCCTTTTTTGCGTCGCGAGATCGCGGCGCGCCTTGCGGAAGCTTAAGCAAGGTCGAGCGACTTCGAATGTGCAACTAGTAACAAGCTCCTGCCAATGTAGACCGGATAGCTTCGCTGGCATCGCGTAGCGCTTGGCGGGAATCGTGAGAAATCAGCCCTTTTAATTGGTTCATCTTGTCCAAAATTACGATCCTGAGGCTTTTTAGAGGTAACCAAGGTCGGTATCGTAGACATGCCCTTATCCAGGTTTTCCTGGCATATTACCTAAGCCTCGCACTTTTGAACCGCGTTTGCTCGCGTTCAAGCCTCACACGAAGCGAGGAGCTTGGTCTCTCGATGATCGTCAAGGAAAAACCCGTCGTTGTTGTCACGGGTGCATCTGCTGGGGTCGGTCGAGCAGTGGCGCTCAACTTCGCACGGCATGGATGGCGTGTCGCATTATTGGCGCGCGGGAGGGCACGCCTCAAATCGGTCGCAGCCGAGATCCAGGCGGCGGGCGGCTAGACACTCGAATTGTCCGCGGACGTTGCCGATGCCGCCGCCATCGAAGCCGCGGCGGAAAGGGTGCTCGGCGCATGGGGAAAAATTGACGTTTGGATCAACAACGCGATGGTTACCGTGTTCGGGACCGTCGAAACAATTTCTCCAGATGAATTCAGGCGCGTGACCGAAGTTGCCTACCTCGGGCAGGTGCATGGAACGCAGACCGCGTTGAAGCACATGCGTCGCGCTGGTCGAGGAACAATCGTCTGCATCGGATCAGCACTGACTTATCGCTCCATACCGTTGCAATCGGCCTACTGCGGCGCCAAGGCTGCGATCCGAGGATTTGTCGATGCATTGCGATGCGAGCTTCTTCACGAGCGCTCGCCACTCAAACTCACGATGGTTCACCTTCCAGCAGTGAATACGGAACAATTCAGCTGGGCCAGATGCAAGATGCACCACGCGCCACGTCCCGTCGCGCCCGTGTTCACACCGGAAGCCGTGGCGGCTGAGGTTTATCGGGGCGCGCTGACTGCCCCTCGGGAACTCTGGGTTGGACGGCCGACGGTAAAGACGATCCTCGGTGGGCTCCTATTTCCCGGTGTGACCGACCGAGTGGCAGCCGCGACCGCGTTCAAAGGCCAGCTTGATGCCGAGCCGAAGCGTTCAGGACCACCCGATAATCTCTTCAATCCAGTCGATCCGAAGCAGGTTATCGGTGGTCGCTTTGGCGGGGAGGCAAGGCAGACGGTCGGATCGGTGTCAGGATCAAACGCGCGCGCGGCTCTAGCCGCGCTTGGCCTCGGAATGATTCTAAGCGGCATCTACGCAGCCGGGCGCCCTCGAATTCGGCGGCGTCGCTGGAATTAGAACCCCGCCAATCGTCCCCTTTGGAAGGGCCGCGGATCTCGGTGAGGGAGACCTTTCGTTCCGCGCTTGAAACTGGCCGGACCAACGGCATCGGCTCCTTCGCGTAAGGAGGCGCCACACGGCCTGAGGGCCTTTTTTATTTCAATGATTTGATACTCGAATAAGCGCCACCCCACCCCGGTTCCACTGAGGGAGAGGGGCACTGTACGTCTTCGAGACCGACTTCATAAAGCAATGGATCGCCAGCATCGGCTTAAACCGTGCGGCCTTACGCTTGATCTTTATCGGGCAAGAAAAGCAGGCCTCAAGATACTCGCGCCAGCGATGACCATCTCTTGTTTCAAGGCGCCATGCGAAAGGCGTTTCCATTTGCATGGGGGCATCCGGAGGCGCAGTCCCACAGCCCCGTTTAATCTCGTCCGTGAGAAAGGTAGCCTTCGTTTCGCAGAAAGGTGGCGCTCACTCTTCTCATTTCCACAGCTCAGCCATTGCGTCAACGGTCAGCAAGCGCATGTGGACGGGGCTTCATTCGGAGAGAGCAAGTTAAGAAAGCTACGCTCCAGGCTTGCCCCGAAGCCGCCCCAGTCATTTTTGAAGGCCATGGAATCAGTGGAGCATCAAGGGTATTGGCCGCATCTCATCGGCCTTGACCCGTGCCTCCTCCACGTTCTGTGCCGGAAACATCTTGATAAAAAAGTTTTCAGTTTCCAGAGCATGGCTTTGGAGCTCCAGCTCCATGACGCCGGCTTCAGCTTCGTCTTTGAACACATTCAGCAGCCGGTTACGCGACTCGTCAGTGTGGACCTCGTAGATATAGTATCGCATCCGGACCTCCTCGCATCACTGGCGACACCGTCTCAGCCTTTCCGGGCGTGAACAAAGCCAGGTAAGCTACGGCAATGATAATCGCGATGACGAATATCATCAGCACGTATCGGATCATGGCTTTGCTGGCTTTTCGTTCGGTGTCGTTCATGTCGATCCAACAAGCAAGGAAGTAGAAGGTTCCGTGCCATTGCTCAGGACACAGCACGATCGAAGACATGCGCCGCGTGGCTTGGATCCAGCTCTGAAAACGCGGGGCTAGGCACCGCTCGTTTGGATCGGGTGTCTGCAGCGGTTGTAAAGGTCGACGTACGCAGGATGCCCGCGTATCATGAAGCCTATGGCCTGCGCTCGCATTGGTATCGCGCCGTCTGCTTCACATATAATGGGACAATATCCCATTTACCCTCTGGTCGACAAACGGATCGGCGGTCTGAACGAAAAGCAACCGCGGTTCCTATGGTCAATCGGTTGACGCGAAGAGTGCCGGCCCTATCTCGCCGCTCAGAGACCTCACCATGGATCACGTGGATATGCACAGCGATCAAGAATTCCGGATGCTCTCGGAGGCGGTCCAGGCGTGGTATCGCTATTACGAACTTCGTCCCGACGAGCAGGCTTCCCATGTCCTATGTTCGGCAGCGCTCGAATTCTTCAACGAAGGATATTGCACCTTTGATGACGTATCGACCATGCTTATCGGAACCTATGTCGGAATTTCGGCTACACGAGTGAATGCGCCAACGTCGAAGTCGGTGCATTAGTGGTTTAAAGGTCTTGCGAGCATGGTGCGAAAGCCCGGACAGACATCCTGTTTGTTGAGCGATACCGGGATCAACAACGCTCGTACACGCGCTATGGCGCGGCGATCATGTTGAGACACACTCCTGATCGCCGCTGCCTAGCCGCGAGAACTTGAAGGGCGCGAAACTGATCCGCGCCCTTTTGCATCAGGAAATCGGCGCGGAGGCCTTGCCGAGCTTGACGGAGGGTTCTCGCCCCCATACCCGCAATTTGCCAAGTTCCTCAACGAAACTGGCGACATCCTTACCGCTTGAAAGGGCAATCGTGCCTTCGTCGAGGGCATTGGCGATACCTGCCTTGTCAAGCAGCGGCAGAGCGGATTGGTCGTAGCCGATATACTTGCAGTGCTGGAACGCGTCGGCGACGAAATCACGTGCGGTCGCTTCCTTGACTAGATCCTCGATCGCCTGATGAGAGGTCAGGAGCACGACCGCATCGAAAAGCACCGACGGGCCGCCGTCGATCATATGCTGCGCTTCAATGAAGCTTCCGTCCGCCGCGGTCACGCCACCGACTTTCGGGGCAATAATCTCGAAGACCGCCTTTTCCCTTGTCACAGCGGCAGTCAGGGCCTTGAGCAGTTTTGCATCGGCGCCGTCGGCGACAAGGATCCCGAGCTTACGACCCTCGAAACGTTTTGGGCCTCGTTCAACGATGCTGAGCGCCGGCGAGGGGTCGAGATCCTGCCTGGTCGGCATGGCAGCGTCGGCGGGTTTCGGCATTGATTGGAGCCCGAGCTTTTGAGCGACCGTGGCAGCAAGCGTCTCATCGATGTTCATTAGATGCGATACCATTCGCTCGCGGATCACAGGCGTTTCGACCTTGCTAAGCTCGAAGGTCAGCGCCATTGCGATGTGTCGTTGCTCGGCTCCCGTCTGGCTGATGTAGAATTGCCGCGCCTGACTATAGTGGTCGGAAAAGCTTTCCGGACGAAGGCGAACCTTCTGGCCCTTTTCCTCGGCAGGGAAATGACGATAGCCTCGTGTCGGAGACTCCCGCGGCCCTTCGCCGTAAGAGTTGGGCTGGTAGTTGACCCGTCCGACCGGATTGCGCATCGCCATATGCCCATCCTGCTGGAAATGCGCGAATGGACACTTCGGCGCGTTGATGGGCAGATGTGTGAAGTTCGGCCCACCCAGACGTTTTAGCTGAGTATCGAGATAGGAGAAGTTGCGGCCCTGCAGCAGCGGATCGTTCGAGAAATCAATACCCGGCGGCACGTTCTGGGTCATGAACGCGACCTGCTCAGTCTCGGCAAAAAAATTGTCGGGCATGCGGTCAAGCACAAGACGGCCGATCGGACGAACCGGAAGCACTTCCTCCGGAATGATCTTGGTCGGATCGAGGATGTCGAAATCGAAATTGTCGGCAAAATCCTGGTCGAACAGCTGCACGCACAATTCCCATTCCGGGAAGTTTCCGGACTGGATCGATTGCCAGAGATCGCGTCGGTGAAAGTCCGGGTCGGCGCCATTGATCTTGACCGCCTCGTTCCAGGCAACGGATTGCAGGCCAAGCTTGGGCTTCCAGTGAAATTTCACGAAAGTGGATTCGTCGTTGGCATTGACGAAACGAAAGGTGTGTACGCCGAACCCTTCCATGAACCGAAAAGATCGCGGAATAGTCCGGTCCGACATGATCCACATGACCATATGCATGCTTTCGGGCGTCAGACTAATAAAGTCCCAGAAGTTGTCGTGCGCGGTCTGAGCCTGCGGAAAGGCACGGTCCGGCTCCTGCTTGGCAGCATGCACCACGTCTGGAAACTTGATGGCATCCTGGATGAAGAAGACCGGAATATTGTTGCCGACCAGATCCCAATTCCCCTCCTTGGTGTACATCTTGACGGCAAAGCCGCGCACGTCGCGAGCAAGATCGGCAGACCCCTTGTTTCCCGCCACCGTCGAGAAGCGCACGAAGACAGGCGTCTTCTCGCCCGCTCGCTGGAACACGTCCGCGCGCGTGATGTCCGACAGGGATTCATAGGTTTCGAAGAATCCATGGGCGCCGTAGCCACGTGCATGGACCACCCGCTCGGGAATGCGCTCATGATCGAAGTGGAAGATCTTTTCGCGGAAGTGGAAGTCGTCGATCAGGGCTGGACCGCGGGCACCGACCCTCAGCATGTTCTGGTCGTCGGCGATCGGACCGCCTTGGGCGGTCGTCAGTATGTCATGTCCGTCTTCGGCGATCTGATGAAGCTCACCGCCATCGCCGCGATGGAGCTGCTGGTCATGAATTGTCACTGTGTCCCCGGCTGAAGGTATAGTCGCGGTTTTCGCCGTTCGCTTGGCCATCGGATGTCCCCTGAGATTTAGGATGTTGAATATGAAAAGGGCCGCCCACCAAGGACGGCCCCTTCGACGCCCCGCCTAAGCGGCCTTGCCTTTGGCGTTCGCCTGCGCCATGGCAAGCTGCGTCAGTTTTTCGTCGGTTGCTTCTTCCTCAGCGAGGTTTGCCTGGAGCAGCGGCACAGCGTCATTTAGGCCGAGCTGCTTTGCCCAGGCGATGAGCGTGCCATAGCGGGCGATTTCGTAGTGCTCGACCGCCTGCGCCGATGAAATCAGCCCGGCGTCGAGGGCTGAAGACCCCTTGAATTCTTCCATGATCTCCTCGCCCTCGGCGATGATGCCCTGGATAGCCTCACAGGTCTTGCCCCGGGCAGGCTTGCCGAGCAGCTCGAACACCTGCTCGATTCGGTCGATCTGACCCTGCGTTTCGTCGCGATGGCGCAGAAATCCTGCCTTGCCTTCTTCGGAGTCGGCGGCGCGCGCCATCTTCGGCAAGGCCTTCAGAATCTGCTTTTCGGCAAAATAGATGTCCTTCAAAGTGTCGAGAAATAGGTCGTCGAGCGTTTTTGTGCTGGCCATGATGTCCTCCTGTCTGGCTCTGGCGGGTAACTGGCGATCGTCGGCAAGAACGAGCGTTCAGGCGCCGTCGCCGAGGCGGCAGCGCGTGAAAGGAACCAACGCAACAGGACATTGTTCCCGTATCGAGCGGACATTCTGGACTCGCGGCGCACGCGGCTTCGGCGAACCCTAGTTGGGGCGGCCATCCGTCATCATCTTATGGCTCAAACGCATCCGCTACAAAGGAAGAAGTCCGATTGACGGTGTTTTCGGCGATCCTGCGCCACAGGCGAGCCGAGGAAACCTTTGAAGCAAAGCAAACGGCCGGCCGAGGTTGCTCTGAATAAGCGAGCGCACAAGCGACCCGTTACTGACATAATCTGTTCTGGCAAGGCCGGTAAACCGTCCTCACGCCTGCTCAAAATCCGAGGCTGCGCGCTGGGGAGGCGTCGGCGTAAAGATGCCAAGGGTTTTCAGGTGGATCAGCGGAAGGCTCCAGCTTTTCGCCGGCCAGCGCCGTGAGCTCGTAGATATAGCTTGGCGCCTCAACGGAAATATTGACAAATGCGGCCGTCGAATAGACCGCTAAAGGCAACTCGCCTGACCTGGCATCGAACGATCTAGAAGGTCGCCGCCCACCGCTGTCACGCCCAGTGGTGCGCTTGTTCCGTCAGGCGTAACGCGACGACGCTCCTTCTCAGGTGCGGTCCAGGAGGTGGCGTGATCGTTTCGACTCTATATCCTGTCTGGCTATGGCTTCATCGCCGGAACATCCGCGCGATCGCAATCAAAATGCAGGCGCCGATGAAGCCGGCAATCAGATAGCCGAGCCAGCCGCCGAGAACCACGCCGAAGACAGACAGGATTGCGTTTGCGACGATCGCGCCGACGATCCCGAGAATGATGTTCATGAGGACGCCCATGTTGGACTTCATGAACTGCTCTGCGAGCCACCCCGCGATGCCGCCGATGATGATTGCCGCGATCCAGCCGAGACCTGCCTGTTCCATACGTAGTCTCCTGATGAAGTCCTTGATGATAAAGAGGAAGTAGCGCTGTGTTCTGGATCGTCAATCTCGTTTGGTACCTCGGTTGTCTGCAAACTCTCTGTCTGTGCAAACCAAAGGATTTCTGCCCCTGAACACGATGTAGCAAAACATGGCCATGGCGATGACTGCTGCGCTCACCGCAAAGATTACGCGGTAGGAAGACAGCACCGACAGCGACAGCCCCGCGATTTCGCCATAAACTACTGACGCCACTGAGACGCCAAGGAAAACGAGCGTGTTCAGTCCTCCAAGCGCTAAGCCGCGCACGCGCGGCGGGATCAGAGTTTGGGCCTCGGTCATCACGAGAGGATGCACGTTTCCCATGGCATAGAGAACGGACAAGCCGGCGCAGGCCGAAAGAAAGGTGAAGCCCGGGGCAGACGAGAGGAAGATGGCACAGGTCACTCCGGCGCCGTAGGTGGATATCACGATCGTTCGTCCGGGGACCCGCATGAGAACAATTGGAAGCATGAAGCTGGTGACGATGCCGACGACACTGATCGTGGTGAGCATCGCGCCCACCGCCACATGCTCGCCGAATACGGACGTGACATAGGGCACCGCCCATGCGTTGCGAAACGTGCCACCGAGCGAGAGGGTGAAGCACACTGGGACGAGATAGAACAGCGATACCAGCGACCAAGGGCGTTGATCCCGGTCGCTTTCTTCAATGCTTGCCGGTGTCGGTCCGAGCATGAAAGCGACTGCCGCAGCGCTGACAGCCATTGCTGCCGCCGCCAACCAGCAAGCGGATTGCCAACCGAATACCTCGACGAACCACGACAGTGGAGAGGCCGAAAGCAAGGCGCCTGCCGAGCCGACGGCACTGACAGTGGCGGAAAGCCGCCCCGCCCTCTCGGGCTCGTTGGTACGCCCGAGATAGTAAAGGACGCCCATAAAAATTGGCGCACAACCGATCCCGACAAAGGATTGGCCGGTGATCGCGCACCAGTAGCCCGGCGAGAGGGCCACGATCGCTGACCCCGCGGCTCCGATACTCATCATTGCCGCCATCGGACCACGCACGCCCCATTTGTCGAACGACATTCCAACAGGGATCTGCAGGATCGAGAAAGAAGCGAAGAACGTCGAGGCGAGCCGGCCGAATTGTTCGGGAGACAGCGACAAATCTGCGGACAAAGCTGGACCTACCACACCAAAGTAACTGCGGAAGTACATGCTCAGCAGAAAGGCAGCGGCCAGAACGGGCAGTGTAAGCGCGGTCATCTTCGGTCCACAGCAAGGGCCGGCCGCGGCGATCGGGCGGCGATTATTGCTGTTCTGGTAAGCGTGGTCTTGGCGGAAGGTCTGGCCCTGGCTACTCCGGCATTGGCTGTAGCCCGTCTGCGTCTTCGTAAACATGCCGGCGACCTGTTCAAGATGATCGCGGAACCTCCCGACGACACCAATCCCGATGCAAACCGATTTACAATCGGTAACCGCCCCATTCGCCGCATTGTCAGCCAGCCTTTTTTCGGCCCTTGAGATCGGCTTGCACGCTCTTTTTCAATGCATCCATGATGTTGATGACATTGGAAGGCTGATCGGATGCGTCTTCCTTGGCCTTGCCTTTGGCCTTGTTGGCCGGCTTCAAAGCTTTCTTCTTCGAGGCAATGAGCTTGAGCAGGCTTTCCTGGATGGGATCTGTGACCATTGAGGGCGACCATTTCTTCAGCCGTGGCTTGATCAACCTTTTGATGGTCATGACGGTCTTGGGGTCGGACTTCGTTTCGATGTCCTGGAAATACTCTTTCTCAGGACGGACCTCGTCGCCGAAACGCAGGGTCCAGACCACGATGCCTTCGCCACGCGGCTCCAGCACGACAGCGCGTTCGCGCCTGCCGATGACCACACGCGAAATCCCAAGGACTTTTTCGGCCTTCATTGCCTCACGGATGACTGCAAACGCCTCGTTGCCGATCTTGTCGCTCGGCATGAGGTAGTGTGGGGTCTCAAGGTAGACCCATTCGATGCTTTCCCGGGGCACGAACGTCTCGATATCGATCGTTCGAACCGTTTCCAGCGCGACCGATTCCAGCTCGTCATCAGTCAACAGCACGAAGTCGTTCTCGCCGCGCTCGTAGCCTTTCGCCTCGTTTTCGTCCTTCACGGCCCTTCCCGTCACCGCGTCCACGTACCGCGAGACGACACGGTTTCCGCTAGCTTTGTTGAGGGTATGGAAGCGAACCTTTTCGCTTTCCGACGTCGCGGGGCTCATGGCAACCGGGCAGGTGACGAGCGAAAGTTTGAGATAGCCTCTCCAGTAGGGACGACGCGGGGCCATGGTGATCCTCCTAGCTGGCCTTCTTGTGTGCGGTCCTGGTGGTCGACTTTCGACCAGTAGTCTTCCCAGGTTTCCGGGCGTTTGAATTGGCGGCCTTTTTTGGTTTTGCCTCGCCCACCCCCGCACTCTCGCGCAACGCCTTGAGCAGGTCGTTGGGTTTGGAAACCTTGACGGGCTTGGGCTTGGGAAGCGTCTTGCCCTCGGCTTTGGCCTTAACCAGTTCTGCCAGCGCGGTTTCGTAGCGGTCATCGAATTCCGCCGGATCGAACTCGCCCTTCTTGGTGCCGATGATATGCTTGGCCAGATCGAGCATCTCGCCTTCGACCTTGATCTCCGGCATTTCCTTGAAAGCTTCTTCCGATGAGCGGATTTCGTAGTCGAAGTTGAGCGTGGTTGCGATGAGACCACGTCCGTGCGCCCGGATCAGGACCGTACGCATCCGGCGGAACAGAACGGTCCTGGCGATTGCCGTTACGTTGGCTTCCTTGAGTGCGTCGCGCAGTCCGGCGAACGCGTCCTCCGAGACATCATCAGTCGGCAAGAGGTAATACGGCTTGTCGAAATAGACGTCGTCCACATCGGAGCAGGAAAGAAAAGCTTCGATTTCCAACATCTTGTCGGAATCCGGAATGACAGCGGTCACCTCTTCCGGATCGATCATGATGTACTGGCCGTCGCCGATGTCGAAGCCTTTGATCTGCTCGTCGCGGTCAACCGTTTCTTCGGTTTCGCTGTCAACAAATTCCCGGCGGACCCGGTTGCCCGTGGCTTTGTTGATGGTGTGGAAGGTGATGCGGTCTGACGTGGAGGCCGCCGTATAGAGACCGACGCCACAGCTGATCTCACCGATCTTGATGTGGCCTTTCCATTGAGCGCGATGTGCAGCCATGATGTAACTCCATCGGGAACCTTACGATCAACTCCCTGTTCTGGCTTTCGTTCCGAGCAGGCAAAGGGGAGGGATATGACGCAGCATTACGAGGACGAGGCCGATGACACCGAGGACAGCTCGAACTTATTGGACGCAGTCGTAACGTGGTTCCGCGTCTATCAGGTCCGTTTGACAAGAGGGTCGCCGATGTGCTGTGCAGCGCGGCTATACCACTGGCCTCGTCCCGGTTCTGCAAAAGCCGGAGCGCCCGAGGGGTTGTGTTCGTCATTATTGAAGGCGAGGCCGGGCCAGCCGACGTTGTTGCATGCCGACACTGACGTTCGTGCTTATTCAAGAGCAGCAAGCAGAATGGGCCTCCTGGGCGTAAAAGTTGTTGCGAGTCTTTCTGGCAACACCGATGCGGGAACTGTATTTTGGAACGGATTTGGCTGGATTGGAGCGGTGTAGTTGCAGTACCTCTAGGACTGCAAATCATTGCACGAGCGGGACGGCGAGAGATGGCTCGTCCGCGATCTCCAAAAGCAGGACCTTGATGAACGCGGATATGATAGCCGCCTGGGCCGTGGAAAACGGATTCCATGCGATCGATGCGGGAAACTACCGACGTCATGACGATACTGGCATGATGACGATTGAGATAAAGAAGATGTCGTTTCTCCTGATCGATGAGAGGCAGGGGCTGCGGCCGCACCTCATATCGCGGTTGTTTAAAGACATGCCCCTTTCCAGTGGGAGCGGCCGCTTGCAGGCTCTTGTTCTTGGTCGCATCTCCCATCGGTGACCCTCGCTCGGTCAACACAGCCCAACCAGTCCAGCACCGGTCAGGATCGTGGCCGTCGCCGATGAGTACTCTCGCCACGTGAAATCGTGGGGTGAGAACATGCCTGAGGTCGAGCTGACGAGCGAGAGTGTGGCTTCTATCCCATCAACAGTGTGCAACATTGCCATTGCCGACGCTGTCGCGCCTTCCGTCGGCGCAACCGAAAAGCGAAGGATAGCAGATTTTGAGAACTAAACGTGACGACGCGCCTTTGGTCCCGTATACGGTTTTCATCGATCTTTTGCTTGCCGAGCTTTGTCCACGGCGCGATTGGCACCGCGTTTTAAGCGAACTTCCCTTTCAAAAACAGTCGGTTTCATCTGCGTGGCTGCTGCTTCGCGGTCCCTTATTCTATACTTCGAAAGGGTTCATCATGACCACAGGCACAGTAAAATGGTTTAATTCCACCAAAGGCTTCGGCTTTATCCAGCCTGACAACGGCGGCGCTGACGCCTTCGTCCATATTTCGGCTGTCGAGCGCGCCGGCATGCGCGAACTCGTCGAGGGCCAGAAGATCGGTTTTGATCTCGAGCGCGACATGAAGTCGGGCAAGATGTCGGCCCGCAATCTGCAGTCCGCTTAATCGATATCTGCTTCCCTTTGACCACGGATGTACTGGCACTGCCGGAAGCAAGTTATCAGTTCGAGGCCAGGCAATTTCGCCTGGCCTTTATCATTTCTGTGGCTGACACGAGGAACGAAATGACCGAGACCCATAGTAAATCTCGCCAGGAGGCAGAGATCCCTTTCAGACCCAGTTCTTTGCCAAGAATGCGGCGATCGAAGAGCTCAAATCGGCAGAGCAGGCCCGAGATGAAAAGACGTTGCGCCTTCGAGAAGCCCGCCTGGCCAAGGAACAGGCTGAACGCGCTCTAGCAACCTCCACCCTCCTTGCCAGGCGTTCCAAGACACGCTGACCGTCGGCGCCTGCCACCATTAGGATGAAGATTTGAAAAATCACAACGATCTTGCCGACCGACGTTCAGCTTCGGCCAACGCCAAGGCCGCTCTTCTTAGCGCTTACCGAGCTGCCAAGACGGCCGCGGAACCGTCCCGACTTACCAGGCAAGCCGAGCGCGCCTCGCTTGCCGAAGCGCGTGAAGCACGCCGTCTTGAGCGTGACCGCGTCAGCCTTGAGGCGCAAACCCGGCTTGAAGCAGAAGCGACGGAAGCACGGGCGGCTGCCGAGGCGGCAGCGCGGGTCGAGACCCACTCGAACAGGGCAGCAGAGGACGCACGCATCGCGCGGGCTATCGAAGACGAGGCAGCCCGCAAAGCCGAGCGTGACAGACGCTATGCCGCTCGCAAGGCCAGAAAATCCTAGCCCGCCGGGTAACGGTTCCTCTGCGCCGGGTTTGTTCGCCCAAAAAGTTAATCACACGGTGGAGCCGTCATGACCCCGGACACAAAAGAGCTGCAGACGATTAATACCGCCTGGCAAATTGCGATACAGGAAATCCTGCGCATGGTTATACGCGACATGTACCATGGCAGCGGCGAAGCCGCGTTCGGCGCTCACATCAAGCGTATTGAAGAAGCCGCCGTCGACAGCATCTACACGGATTTGAGGCTCCGCGGCACTGACGAATGGACGGAGGTCGTCGTCAAGGAACGGGCCAGCAACTTCGTGACGACACTTCTGACATCCTTCACTTATGACAGCGCCTGATGTGTTGGAGTGGCTGTGGCGGAGCGGCAGACCGGTCATCCCCCGTCTGAGCCGTGTTGCGGAGATGTGCCTTTAAGAATTGTTGCGCCTCTGCCTAACGCCTATGAGCTGACGCCGCAATTGCCAAGGTCACTCCGACTAAGAATGCCTGCGGAGCAGCAAGGGCCTTATATCGTCCGCGAGTACAAGGCTCGCCGGTGGAATGACATCTTCTTCACCCACCACGACCGCAGAGATGTAGGAAATAGCGTTCCTCATGCCGTTCACAGTGTAGGGCTTTTCGATAGCCCCGAGAGCGCCTGCGAAATCTTCAGGCAGCTTCTTGATGTTGCCGCTGACGAATACGTATGGGATCCCTTCGGATGCCAGATCGCGGCCGACGTCGATGCCTGTTGGGCCGTCCTGTAGGTGAATATCGACGAAAGCAAAATCCGGGTGATGCGCTTTCATGAGGTCGCTTGCTTGTTTGCGATTCATCGCGGTCCCCGTCACCTCGTGACCGGCCATCTCGACCTCGCTTTCGAGCTCCATGGCCAGCAGCATCTCGTCCTCGACAATCATCACCTTCAATGCGCGCTCTCCTCTGTGTCGACCGGCAGCGTGACATCAACGGTTGTCCGATATCCGTCGATCCGCTTCTCGATCTTTGCGTCAACCTGCTTGGCGGATGTTTCAAGAAGGATACGACCGATCTCGGCCGCATCCTCATCGACCTCAACCGGTATAGAGGTGTCCTCCACCCTGATAAGAAAATGTGCGTTCAAGCGCTTGACGACGACATGGATGTCGCCGCCGCCGTCGCTCAACCCCCGCCGGACGGCGTCCCCGACAAGCTCGTTGACGATCAAGGAGAGAGGGGTCGCCTTCACAGCCGGCACATGGAGCGGATGCAGGTCGAGCGTCAGGCGGATATCCTTTCGTCCGACAGCTTCGACAAGATCTCTGACAAGTTCCTCCGTGAAGTCGGCGACGTCGAACCGTGAGACATCCTCCAGCGTGAACAGCTTTCTTTGAACTGTGCTCAAGGCCTCCACGCGGTTCAGCACGGACCGCAAAACGCGTTTCTGGCCCTCATCCCTGGTAATACGCGTCTGAAGCTTTACAATGGAGGCCATGGTCAGGAGGTTGTTCTTGACACGGTGGTCAACCTCGTGGACCAGAAGAGAGCTGATTTTCAGCGCAGCCTCAAGTTTCTCGGTGTGGGCGGCCACTTCCTCTTCGGCGCGATGACGTGCGAAAGCGAGATCAGCCTCTCTCGATTTAACGTTGGTGAAATCCAGCTGGGAAGCGAAGAAATAGACGATTCTGTCGCCATCATCGCGCACCGGAGATAAAAACAAAGCGTTCCAGAAAGGCTCGCCATCTTTCTTGTAGTTTAAGATGTCGATGGCGATATCGGAACCTGCGCTGATCGCCGCGCGGATGCGCGCCACCGTTGCCGCATTCGTCTCCGGGCCTTGGAGGAAGCGGCAGTTGCGGCCGACTACTTCACTGCTCGAATAGCCCGTCAGCCTCTCGAAGGCGACATTGCAAAAGATGATCGGATTGTCGGCCTGATTTGGGTCGGTGACGATCATCGGCATGCGCGTGGCTTTGAAGGCCGCGGCGAAGGGGTCTTCGCGCACATGTCGTGCCACAAGGCGATTTCCGGCATCTTGCGCCGCTTCGGCTTGTTTTCGGTCGGTTTCCTTCATGATGACCTGATCGTTTATGGTCTCGGCGTAATGCATGACGGGTTATTCGAGTTCCAGTTCTCGCCCGGTAGCGCTGCAGACAGGGGCGCTCGAGCGACTGCTATCTGCCGTGGATGAGAGACACGAAGCAGTTGCTCCAGGCCCCCGCTTCAAGAATTCACGTATCGCCGATGCGTAAAATTGATGCTTGCCGCGCAAGGCGGGGACGACATCATGACACCCGACAGCGAAAAGTTTGCTATCGGTCCGATCCGGGCCTTCCCAACCAGCCATCCGGATCCAGGATCGCATCGATCTCGCAGATGACGCCGGTAGGGTTGTAGCTGATCGTCGAGCGCCCGTTTAGCTCGGCTGCCAGAAGCCTCTCAACGAGACGCGAGCCAAAGCCCTTTCGGGTTGGCGGCGTGACCGCGGGGCCGCCGCGTTCGACCCATTTGAACCGTAGCCTGCCGATCTGTTCTTCATAATCCCAGGAGATCGCAACTTTGCCTTGAGCGACCGACAGTGCGCCATATTTAGCGGCGTTCGTCGCAAGTTCGTGGATAGCTAGGGAGAAAGAGACGACCGCCTTTTGAGGCAAAAGCACGGCGCAGCCTCCAATCTCGAAGCGTTCAGGCGGATAGGGTTCCAGCACCTGACTGACCAACTCGCCCAGGTCAGCACGCTGCCAGTCCCGATGCGTGAGCAGATCATGGGCCTTTGCCATTGACATAAGCCTGTCATGGAAAGCGGTGACCTGATCCCGGCCGGTTTCGTTCCGGTCCAGGGTTTGTCTGGCAATGGCAATGACAGTCGCAAACGCATTCTTGACGCGATGGTTGAGCTCGCTTGTCAGGACTTTTTGCAGACGTTCGGCCTCCTTTCTGGCCGTGATGTCCTGGGACATCTTGGAAGCGCCGATCGTATTTCCAGTGCTGTCATAGATAGGAGAAACACTGAGCTGAACGTCGACTAGGCTTCCATCCTTCCTTCGACGCTGCGTTTCGTACGGCTCCACGATCTTTCCGTCGCTGACCTTCCTAAGAATTTCGGGCTCCTCGTCGCGACGTTCCTCCGGGACCAGCATCAGAACTGACTTTCCCACCGCCTCTTCGCGCGAGTATCCATAAAGCCTCTCGGCAGCTGCATTCCAGTTGGTGATCGTCATGTTCAGATCGATGGCGAGAATGGCATCATTCGAAGAAGCGATAATGGATGCAAGAAGACGCTCCGCTTCCTGGGCGCTCTTCCTTGCCGAGATGTCGATGGCGATGAAGCCAACCTGCAGGATTGACCCATCCTCACCTTTGAGGGCAGAGACTGAAACTGCTGTCCATAAGACACTTCCGTCCTTCCGCAAGCATCGCTTTTCCATATCGAAAGGTTCGCCGGTTTCGATCAGGTACTGGAAAAGCCGCTCGGCTTCCGGACGGTCGTCCGCAAACGTCAAATCCTGGAAGCGGATGCCCACAAGCTCCGCTCTCTGATAGCCAAGCATCTCACAAAAGCGTTGGTTGGCTAGCGTCATGCGTCCCGCAAGATCGGTCTGCCCTATACCCGCAGCGGATTGCGAAAATAACGCTCGTAGACGTTCCTCGCTTTCCTTGAGTGCTTGCTGCGAACGCACCCTTTCTGTGGTCTCGCTGACGATGCAAAACACGCCGCGGACGCTACCGGTTTCGTCCTTGATCGGCGAATAGGAAATGTCGAAATAGACGGTTTCTGGATGTCCATGGCGTTCAATGTAAAACTGGCGATCGCTGGCTGAGACAGTTTCACCACCATGAAGGACGCGATCCAGCAAAGGTTGGAGGTCGTCCCAGAGCTCGCTCCAGTTCTCCTTTGCCGGTCTTCCGAATGCGCGCGGATGCCTAAGGCCGATTGTGGGAGCGTAGGCATCATTATAAAGGGCCACATATTGGTCTCCCCAGAACATCACGATCTGGGCATGTGACGGAAGCATGATGTCCACCGTAGCCTTCAGGCAGGCGGGCCACTCCGACGGCGGTCCCAGGATGGAATCATCCCAAAGCCCGCGCTCGATCATGTGTGCTATTCCGGCGCACGCGGTTTTATCGTTCAATCCGAATGCAGACACTCTATGCGGCCCTGATGAAACAAGCAGTTGGAGATGCGAAGTTAAGCCGCTTGAACGCGATAACAAGGGGAGACACCCACCACCTGGGCGGTCTTTTAAGAAGTCGGATTGTGACGCGAGAATGGAACGCTTTTCGTACGGGAGATCTATCGGCGGTGAGCACATCCCGCGGCTGACTGAGATGATCCGTATGCAGCACATGCGTGGCGCATGCGGCCGCTTCCAGGTTGTGGTTCGTTCTACTGTTGTTGATGTCCTCTCTCATTTTCCGGCTCCATAGATAAACCGGTGGCACCCGGAGTGTTCAGGAGCTCAGCAAGGAGCGGACGGTGCTCCTCCTGCGCCACCGGCATGTCGGCGACTGCCATCGCTTTCGACAGAAGCCTGTCGCGGTCTCGCATGCCCTTGTTGAACAGTCTCGCGACTGTCGCCGTCAGCCGGCTGATGGAGGATGGGTCGCCCGACATCCCTTTGGCTCGGGCAACCTCTTTGACGACGCTGGCGCAAAGGCGCGCGTCTTCCTTCGATGGCAGGTTCATGGTTTCCTCCGCAAGTGGCTCGCCCCACGCGGCTGGGGCGAGCCTTCCCTATCGCCTTTAGAAGTCCATTCCCGCGCCGGCCGGCAGGGCAGGTGCGGCGTCCTTCTTAGGCTTTTCAGCAATCATTGCTTCCGTGGTCACAAGAAGGCCGGCGACGGAGGCGGCATCCTGGAGTGCGGTACGCACGACCTTGGCCGGGTCGATAACGCCTTGAGCGTAGAGATCGCCGTATTCCCCGGTCTGGGCATTCCAGCCGAAGGAGAACTCGGCCTTCTCCCGCAGCTTGCCAACGATGACCGAACCTTCGGCGCCGGCGTTTTCCGCGATCTGACGAACAGGCGCCTCAATCGCGCGGCGCACGATGTCGATGCCGACCTTCTGGTCCCGGTTGGCGGTGTCGAGATTGTCGAGCGCCTTGACTGCGCGAAGCAGCGCCACACCGCCACCTGGCAGAATACCCTCCTCGACGGCAGCACGCGTTGCATGAAGCGCGTCATCGACGCGGTCCTTCTTTTCCTTCACTTCCACTTCCGTCGAACCGCC
>NZ_JACIAS010000015.1:0-91942 GCF_014194915.1 Rhizobium sp. BK512
AACTGGCGGTCGCTGATCTGCGCACCTTCGAAATGAAGGGCGGCAAATGGGCGAACCTGCGCCAGACCGCAAGCCGCGCCCAGCGCGACGGGCTGGAATTCGCCGTTATTGAGCCCGTTGATATCCCTGCCGTCATCGACGATCTGTCGGCCGTTTCCAACGCGTGGCTCGAGCACCACAATGCCAAGGAGAAAGGTTTCTCGCTCGGTGCCTTCGATCCTGATTATGTGATGTCTCAACCGGTCGGAGTTCTCAAGAAGGACGGCCGAATCGTTGCCTTTGCCAATATCCTGGTCACCACGGCGAGAGAGGAGGGGACGATCGACCTGATGCGCTTCTCGCCCGATGCGCCGAAAGGGGCAATGGACTTCCTGTTCGTGCAGATCATGGAGTATCTGCGCGCTCAGGGCTTTACGCATTTTAACCTTGGCATGGCGCCTCTCTCCGGCATGTCGAAACGGGAGGTAGCGCCTGTCTGGGACCGTATCGGCGGTACGGTCTTCGAACACGGCGAGCGCTTCTACAACTTCAAGGGGCTTCGTGCCTTCAAATCCAAGTTTCATCCGCACTGGCAACCGCGCTATCTTGCGGTGTCCGGAGGGGGCAATCCGATGATCGCATTGATGGATGCGACATTGCTGATTGGCGGCGGATTGAAAGGGGTAGTGAGAAAATGATGAAAAAATACCTGTTTGCTGCGGCCTGCGTCAGCATGTTCGCGGCCGCACCGTCTTATGCTGCGGACGAGACCACCCAGAGCTTCGAGACGGGGCTCATTCCTTCGCCGCACATCTTCCTGCCGCAGGGTGAGGTGAAGGGCGCGGTCTTTCTGATTTCCGATGCCGCCGGCTGGGGTGACAGTGAAAAGACTGAGGCAGACCGTCTGGTTTCGCAGGGTTCCGTCGTCATCGGCGTCGATTTCCCGTCCTATATGGAAGCGCTGAACCGCTACGACGTCAGCCTTAACGACGGCTGCATCTACACGGTTTCCGATATTGAATCGCTTAGCCAGCAGGTACAACGCGCCGCAGGCAACAGCCCCTATCACCTGCCGATCGTCGCCGGCATTGGCGAGGGTGGTGCGCTGGCGCTCGCCATTGCCGCACAGACGCCCGATGCAACGATCGGCCAGACATTTGTCGTCGACCCTCATGCCGGCATTCCGTTGAGCAAGGAACTCTGTACACCGGCCCAGAAGAAGGTCGTCGGTGATCGCAGCGTCTATGGACTGACCGATGGTAGCCTGCCGGATCCGATCATCGCCACGTTCACGCCTGCTGCCGACAAGGATGGCCGCGCTCATGTGGAGGATCTGAAAAAGGCGCATGATGCGATCGAAATCCGCGACTCCACTGACGATGCACAGACCGTCTTTGCCGATACGCTCGATGATCTGGTGACGGCTTCGGGTGCCTTCGACAATCCGCTCGGCCTGCCACTTGCGGTTCTCGAGGCCAAGCCGAACCTTGATACGATGGCCGTTATCTATTCCGGCGACGGCGGTTGGCGTGACATCGACAAGGAAGTCGGGGGCATGCTGCAGAAGGAGGGTATTCCCGTCGTCGGCATCGACTCGCTGCGCTATTTCTGGACGGAGCGTAAACCGCAGGAAACGGCCGACGATCTCTCGCGCATCATCGAATTCTACCGCAAGCAATGGAAGGTCAAGCACGTCCTGCTGATCGGCTATTCCTTCGGCGCGGATATCGTGCCAGCCACTTATCAGCTTCTGAAACCCGAGGAGAAGAGGGCGGTAGCGCAGATTTCGCTTCTGTCTCTGTCGCACCAGGTCGATTACGTCATTTCCGTCATGGGCTGGCTCGGTCAGAAGACAGAAGGGGCCGGCGGCGATCCCATCAAGGATCTCAAGGGCGCCAATCCGAAACTCGTCCAATGCATCTACGGCAAGGATGACGACGACGATGTGGCCTGCCCGGCTGTCAAGGATGTCGGCGGCGAGGTGATCGAACTGCCTGGCGATCATCACTTTGACGAAAATTACGATCTTCTGACCAAGACGATCATCGATGGCCTGAAGGCGCGCCTCAAGGGCTAACGCATCAGCATCTGTTCACTCCAGCCGAGGGCGGCAACTTCGCCGCCCCGGAACCTCGCGTCGTCGTCGACGATGAATTCGTCGAGCTGCGGCGGAGCGACGCTGCTGCCTGCCAGCATGGCATGTACCTGTCCGCGATGGTGGGTCTGATGTTGAAAGAGGTGGCTCAGCACATCCTCCATGCGTTCTCGCTGAACGCGTCCGTCGCGCTGAAGCTCCACCGTCGAGGCAAGCTTCTCGGGTGTCAGCCCTTCGCAGATTGCAACAAGGCGCCGGTCGACCTTCGCCTGCTCTTTGGAGAGCGATGGCAGGTCATTGAAGGGTTCTTCAATGTCGAAGGCGCGAAGGCCGAGGGTTCCCCCTTCCAGCCCATCGACATAGAACCAGTCGACTGTGAGCGTATGGTTCAGCGTCGATTTGATCGACGGGAAAAAACTTGTGCGCGTGGCTTCGAATTCGCCGGGTTCAAGGGTCGCGCAGGCGGCAAGAAGCCGGCTGTTTGCCAGCGCATTGTTGTAGGCGAGCTTTCGAAACATGCGGCAGGGGTCGAAACTCGACATCGCATCTCCTCCTTGAAGCGCTTCCGGCTTTCCGAAAACACGAAGTGCTCTAATCCTTGTCATCGAGATCGCCGTCGCGCCACACCAGATGACGAGGCGAGGCGGGCAGGTTTTCGATCTCGCCCGCGATGAAATAGGGCGGAATATCGAGCGCGGTCAGACCCTGGAATGTTGCGGGCACCCATTTGAATTCCAGATGATTGTCGCCATCCTCCACCCGATGAATGATCTCATGCGTTCGGAAGGGAAATTCCAGCGGGATTTCCATGAGATAGTAGAATCCGAGCTCATGCCAGTCACGGCCCTCGTAATGGAAGAAATTCTCGACCGCCCAGAGCAGGCGACCGACGGTCACTTCGACGCCGAGCTCCTCCATCATCTCCCGCTTGAGCGTTTCCTCTGAGGTTTCTCCGATCTCGGCGCGGCCGCCGGGAAAGGTCCAGAAAGCTTCGTGAACGGCGCGATGGACAAGGACGTGTCCATCGCGAAACCCGAGCCCGGCGATCCGGTAGTTGAAGCGCTGGCTGCCTGCATTGAGGCGAACGACAGTTCTCTTGGCCATGATATTATCCGAGGTCGATGACCACTATCTCCGGCGGAATGCCGAAGCGCACCGGCGCAACGGAGCAGCCGAGTCCGCCGGAAACGATGATGTTCCGACCATCCTCCACAATATGGCCATAGGCATATCGATCGCCGTAACGTGAGGGCACGACCGGCGAATAGCCGAGAAGACGGATCTGCCCTCCATGCGTGTGGCCAGACAGAGTGAGCGATACCCGTTCGGGCACACGTGGGAATATATCGGGCTCGTGGGCCAGCAGGATAACGGGCGCGTTGTCGGAAATCTGTGCGAGCGTTCCGTCGAGATCGTCGAGCCCCTGCATCCGGCTGCGGCCCCATTTCCTGCCAGGCAGGAGCGCCAGTTGATCCTCCAGACCCGCCAGCCAGAAGGCGTGCCCTTCCTTTTCCAGCCTGACGGCACGATTGCTGTAGACGGGGATGCCTGCGTCGGCCAGTGCTCTATGTCCGAACGTATCGCCTCCGCCATTCTTCTGCGCGGTCCTGTCTTCCCACCAATCGTGGTTGCCCATGATCGCATGCACGCCGAGCGGGGCCTTGAGCGTAGCCAGCGCCTTCGACCACTCACTGGAATGGACGTAGCGCGTCACCATGTTCATGCCAGCCGCGTAGTCACCGAGCAGGAGCGTGATATCGCCGCCAAGCTCGTTAGCATGGGCGCAAATCGACGCGATGCGGGCGGCAGACATCCAGGGTTCGCAGGCATGGAGATCGGCAAGCGCGACGAGCCGCAGCTTTAGCCCTGGCGTCCATCCTGGCGGGGTCAACGTATAGCGGGAAATCGCCGGCCGGGCCAGCGGCTCATAGGCGAATGCATATCCGCCGAGTGCCATGAGGCCGGCGACGCCGCCACCCATCAGTTTGAGAAAGCCGCGCCGGCTGATCAATCAATCGTCCTCCCGGAACAGCCCGAATTGCGCAGCCTCCATGTCCTTTGGCGGCTGCATGCCGAGATGTTTCCACGCGATTGCGGTCAGAACGCGGCCACGCGGTGTGCGCTGTATGAAACCCTGCTGGATCATGTAGGGCTCGATGATGTCCTCGATCGCATCACGCGGCTCGGAGAGACCGGCCGCGATGGTTTCGATGCCGACCGGGCCGCCGCCGAAATTGACGGCGATCATGTTGAGGTAACGCTTGTCGAGCTGGTCGAGACCCATATTGTCGACCAGCAGGCGGGTCAGTGCCTCATCGGCGATTTCGCGGGTGACGGCTTCGGCCCCTGCGACTTCGGCAAAGTCGCGCACGCGGCGGAGCAGGCGGCCGGCGATGCGCGGTGTTCCGCGCGCGCGCCTTGCGATTTCGCGGGCGCCGTCATCGGTCATGCCAAGGCCCATCAGACGGGCGCCGCGGCGGACAATCAGTTCCAGCTCCTCCACCGTATAGAAGGAGAGACGCACGGGTATGCCGAAACGGTCGCGCAGCGGTGTCGTCAGCAGACCAAGGCGGGTGGTGGCGGCGACGAGCGTAAATTTCGACAGGTCGATCTTGACCGAGCGGGCGGCGGGGCCCTCGCCGATGATGAGGTCGAGCTGGAAATCTTCCATCGCGGGATAAAGGATTTCCTCGACCGCAGGGTTGAGGCGATGGATTTCGTCGATGAAGAGCACGTCACGCTCTTCGAGATTGGTCAGCAATGCGGCGAGGTCGCCGGCCTTGGCGATAACCGGGCCGGAGGTCGAGCGGAAATTGACGCCGAGTTCCTTCGCCATGATCTGCGCCAGTGTCGTCTTGCCGAGGCCGGGCGGGCCGACGAAGAGAACATGGTCCAGCGCTTCGCCGCGGTTTTTGGCCGCTTCGATGAAGATCTTGAGATTGGCGCGTGCCTCCGCCTGGCCGGTAAACTCGTCCAGAGACTGCGGACGCAGCGTTGTATCCAGGTCTTCGCCACGCTTTTCCGGCGCTATCAGGCGGGCATCAGTCATTGAGTATTTCCGTTAGAAGCTTGCTCAAGTCCATACACCAAGCGGCCCGCATTGACACCCCGCGAGGCCATCAGCGGGAGAGTTCCCGCAGGCCGAGGCGGATCAGCTTGGCGCTATCGGCATCCTCTCCGGCCGTCTTCATGGCGGCGGCAACCGCATTGGCTGCCTGATCACGGGAATAGCCAAGATTGGTCAGGGCCGAAACGGCATCGGCAACGGGGGCTGCGGCCACGCCTTCGCCGATCTCCTGCTTGAGACCGATATTGATCGCCTCGCCGGCAAAGGCGGGTGCCTTGTTCTTGAGTTCGGTGACGATGCGGATCGCGACCTTGGGGCCGACGCCCTGAGCACGCGAAACGGCGGTCTTGTCCTGCAGGGCGATGGCATTGGCAAGCTCTGATGGTGTGAGCGTCGAAAGTACGGCGAGCGCCACTTTCGCGCCGACGCCCTGCACGCTCTGGAGCAGGTTGAACCATTCGCGTTCGAGCTGGGTCTGGAAGCCGAAGAGCTTCAACTGATCTTCACGTACATAAGTCTCGATAAAAAGCACGCAGGCCTCTCCGACGGAGCCGAGTTTCGAGAGCGTGCGTGCCGAGCAAAAGGCGACGTAACAGACGCCGTGCACATCGACGAGCACATAGTCATCGCCGATCTCGTCTATGATGCCCTTCAGCTTGCCGATCATGATCTTGTTCCGTCAGGGATGAGTTGCAGAAGCGCTGGCGACCGCCTGGCGCATGCGGTTTGCACCGCGGTGATGAGCATGGCAGATCGCAATCGCCAATGCGTCGGCGGCGTCATTGCCCTTGAATTCGGCCTTCGGCATCAAGATCTTCAGCATCATGTGGATCTGCTGCTTCTCGCCGTGACCGACGCCGATGACGGTCTTCTTCACGGCGTTCGGCGCATATTCCGACACCGGCAGACCGGCACGGGCCGGCACCAGCATGGCGATGCCACGTGCCTGGCCGAGCTTCAGCGTGGCGACGGCGTCCTTGTTGACGAAGGTCTGTTCGACGGCAGCCTCTTCCGGCTTGTAGGAATGGACAACGTCGGCAAGCCCATCATGCAGCTGGCAGAGCCGCGAAGCCAGGTCCATGTCGCCATCCGAGGTGACGGTTCCCGAGGCAACGAAGCGCAGCGAACTGCCGAGCGTATCGATGATGCCCCATCCGGTGCGGCGAAGACCGGGATCAATACCGATGATGCGAATCGTGTTTTGCATGGCTCACCCTATAGCGACGGCTGAATAAGTGCCATCGATATGTGAACAAAGCGAAAACATGGCGTGTTTTCAGGCGGCATTTACCGCGAATTAAACCGGATGCACGAATTCTGATCCATCAAATGTGAGAGGGGCCGGCTTTTGCAAAGCTTAAGGCCTCCGATGGTCTGTTTGCAGCTCAACCGGCGGGTGATATCTCGACGATACACCCGCCGGCGGCGCCGTTCCGGAAGGGTTCGTTTTTCATGGCTCAGAGATTTCAGTCCCTGTCCTTCAAGGTGATAGCCACCTTCATCCTGCTGACCACGCTTTCGGTCGCTGTGATCAATATCCTCGCCTATTTCGCCAGCAGCCGCGTTTCCGACGAGCAGGCGCTGAAGGCCAAGGAGAGCGTACTGATTTTCCGCGGCGATATGCTGCAGGATCAGCTTGTGCAGCTCGAGAACCAGGCGACCTCCATTGCGCGCATCGAAGCGCTGCAGATGGCGATCACCAGCCTGAAGAGCGGCTGGAAGACGATCGAGAAAAGCTCGGGCGATGCCCGCGGGGAGCTGAAGAAAGTCTTTATCACCAACAACCCGAACCCGGCCGACCAGCGCGAAAAGCTTACCAAGCCGGAGGGGCCGAGCGGTTTCTATTATTCGAACCATGAAAAGACTCAGAGCGAAGTGGCGCGCGATCTCGCCGACACGGCGTTCAGCGACCTCCTGATCGTCGATCTCGATGGTACTGTGCTCTATTCTTACAAGAAGAATGACGACTTCGCTGAAAACCTGAAGTCGGATGCCTGGAAGTCGACCGGTGCAGGTATCGCCTATGCCAGGGCGATCGAGAATACCGCAAAGGCCACTGATGATTCTGCGCCGACGGCCTTCTCCGGTCTGCGCGTCGACGCAGGAAGCGGCAAGTCGGCGATCTTCTATGCGGTGCCGATCGTCAAGCTCGGCCAGGCGAAGGGATTGATGCTCTTCAAGGTACGCGACGATGTCGTCACTGGCATCCTCGCGAAGGGCATTGTGTCAGGCAGTACGGCGCAGGCGGCGATCATTTCGGCTGACGGTTCGGCAGTTGGTCTCAATGCATCCGGCCGGCTAGCGACGCTCGATACCGCGCCGTTCACCTTCATTAAGGACGCGCTTGCGAGCTCGGCGATGACAGTCGCAGACTTCGATCGCACCGATGGAACAGCACGCGCCTATGTGCGCGGCGTCGACTATCGCGGCGATCGTTTCCTCGTCGTCGAAAGCGTGCTGCTCAGCGAATTGAACGCTGGCTCGATCGAGATCGCCACGCTGCTGACCTGGATCGGCATCGGCGTTCTCGTTGTCATGGCTATTGCCACGGGGCTCATCACCAACTTGTTGTTCTCGCCGCTTGCCCGTCTTGCCGGCGTGACCAGCGAAGTCGCTGACGGCAAGCTCGAAGTCGAGATTGGCAGCCAGAACCGCAAGGATGAGATCGGCACGATGGCGAAAGCGCTTGCTCGTTTCAAGCAGTCGCTGATCGAAGGCCGCCAGCTCGAAGCTGCGAGCGAGCAAACGCGCATGCGGGCCGAAAGCGAGCGCCAACAGAATCTTGCCCAGCGCGAGGCGGAGGCCCGCAGTCTGCAGGATGTCGTCACGGCACTCGACGAGGGGCTTCATCATCTGGCAAGCGGCGATCTCGCCTACCAGATCGAAACCCGCTTCCCGAGCGAGCTCGAAAGCCTGCGCGTGAACTTCAACGAGGCGCTGGCGACACTCAACGAAACGATGACGGCGATCGGCGGCAATTCCATGGCCGTCCGTGCCGGCTCCGAAGAGATGCGCACCGGTGCCGATGAACTGGCCGGCCGCACGGAGCGTCAGGCAAGCTCGATCACCGAGACGGCAAACGCGATCAGCGCCATCACACAGTCTGTGCGCGTGCAGATCGAGCGCGCCGAGCAGGCGGCGCGTATCGCGCGCGACGCCAAAAAGGAGACAGTCGGCTCCAGCCAGATCATGCGCGAGACGATTGCGGCGATGGAAGCGATCCAGGCGTCGTCTCGGCAGATCAACACCATCATTTCCGTCATCGACGATATCGCCTTCCAGACCAATCTGCTGGCACTGAATGCCGGCGTCGAGGCGGCACGCGCCGGCGAAAGCGGCAAGGGTTTTGCGGTCGTCGCCATGGAAGTACGCGAGTTGGCGCAACGCTCTTCGAGCGCTGCCAAAGAAATCTCCAGCCTGTTGCAAAAATCCACGCATGAGGTTGAAAGCGGTGTGGCGCTCGTCGAGAGGGCCGGCGTTGCGCTCGCGGGCATCGGTGGTCATGTCGAATCCATCGACGGCCAGATCAACGAAATCATGGAATCCACCCGTGAAGAGGCCGATACCCTACGGCAGATCAACAGTTCGGTCTCCGAGCTCGATTCCATGACCCAGCAGAATGCGGCGATGGTCGAGGAGACAACGGCTGCAATCCATCGCCTGGCAACCGAGGCCGTGGAGATGGACCGCCAGCTCGGCAACTTTACGCTTGGCGAAGGATATCAGCAGCACGGCACCGACACGCATCTGCAGCGCAAGCGGGCCTGATCGCACCATGCTGATCCGGCTTGAAAAACTCGAGGATGCGGATGCCATTCATGAGCTGACCTGGGTGGCGTTCGAACCGATGCCCTACAGCAATAATACCGAAGCGCAAATCATCCGGGATCTTCGTGCATCGGGTGATCTCACATTATCTCTCGTCGCCGAAGAAGGCGGGCAGATCATCGGCCACGTCGCCTTCTCGCCGATCACAATCGGTGACATCAAGGACGGATGGTATGGGCTCGGGCCGATTTCGGTAAAGCCGGAGCGGCAGCGGCAGGGGATTGGCAGAGAGTTGATCCTGAAAGGGCTCGATCTCCTGAGAGAGCGTCATGCGACAGGCTGCGCCCTGATCGGCAATCCTGCAGTCTATCGGGGTGTCGGTTTCGAGAGCGATGGAAAGTTGACCTATGGCGATCTTGATACGCGCTACGTCCAGCGGATCGTCTTCAGGGGATCGCCACCATCAGGTGCGCTGAAATTCTCTCCGGCTTTCGGCGAATGACGGATAGTTTTCGCGGAAGCTTTTATTGGCGCTGCGATTTGGAATAGAGCCACGGCGAACCTACATAGACCGCACCCCATCTTTGCGCGGCAGGTTTCCATGGTTCCCTTTTCCATTCTCGATCTTTCCCCCGTAGCAGACGGCACGACCATCGGCCAATCCTTTGCGGCGTCGAAGCGCATGGCACAGAAGGCGGAGGAGTTCGGCTATACGCGTTTCTGGATGGCCGAACATCACGGCATGCCCGGCGTCGCGAGTGCTGCAACCTCGGTCATTCTCGGGCAGATCGGTGCTGTGACGAAGACCATCCGCATCGGTTCAGGCGGCGTCATGCTGCCGAACCATGCGCCGCTCGTCATTGCCGAACAGTTCGGTACGCTGGAAGCCTTGTTTCCCGGCCGCGTTGATCTCGGCCTCGGCCGCGCGCCGGGAACGGACATGCGCACGGCGCAGGCGCTGCGGCGCAACCTCGACGCCGGTGCAAACAGTTTTCCCAACGATGTCGTGGAGCTACAGCAGCTTCTCGGTACACCGATCGAAAACCAGGCGATCCTTGCCGTGCCTGGCAACGATTCACACATCCCGATCTGGCTGCTCGGCTCCAGCCTCTACAGCGCCCAGCTCGCGGCCATGCTAGGCCTCCCTTTCGCCTTTGCTTCGCATTTTGCGCCTGACATGCTTCTTGATGCCATCGCGATCTATCGCGACCGGTTCCAGCCCTCGTCGGAACTCGACAAGCCCTATGTGATGGTCGGCGTCATGGGCGCTGTTTCCGAGACGGACGAGGAAGCGCGGTACCACTTCACCTCTGCGCAGCAGCAATTCGTCAATCTCAGGCGCAATGTGCGTGGTCCTTTCCCGCGGCCGGTCAAAGACATGGACGCCTTCTGGTCGCCGATGGAAAAGATGAATGTAGAACACACATTGCGCTACGCCGTCGTCGGCTCGCCAGCCACGGCAGAGGCCCAGCTCAATGAATTCCTCAAGGAAACGCAAGCAGATGAGGTCATCATCTCCATGCCGATCCATGATGTTGAGGCGCGTTTGAAATCGGTGGAGCTCTTTGCCGGGCTCGGCAATTTCATGCGGGCCGCAGCCTAGACGCCAGGGCATCCTTGCAAACAAAAACCCGGCGGAATGGCCGGGTTTTTCGATTCCATATCGTGGATGGCTTTAAGCTGAGAGCTTGGCCAGAACTTCTTCCGAGACTTCGAAGTTCGAGTAGACATTCTGCACGTCATCGTCATCTTCCAGCGAGTCAATGAGCTTCAGCAGTGACTGGGCCCTTTCTTCATCGACCGGGACATTGTTCTGGGCGCGCCAGATGGCCTTTACAGTCTCGGCTTCACCGAGCGAGGCTTCGAGCGCCTTGGCGACTTCGCCGAGGGCTTCGAAGCCGGTCGTGATGTAATGGCCGTCCTCGTCCGTCTCGACATCGTCGGCGCCGGCTTCGATTGCGGCTTCCATCACCTTGTCGGCATCGCCGGCGGACAGCTTGTAAGTGATCTCGCCGACATGATCGAAGGAGAAGGAAACCGACCCGGTTTCGCCGAGTGCGCCGCCGGCCTTGGTGAAGACCGAGCGAACGTTGGAGGCGGTGCGGTTGCGGTTGTCGGTCAGTGCCTCGACGATGATCGCCGTGCCGCCCGGGCCGTAGCCCTCATAACGGACTTCGTCATAGTTCTCGGTATCGGCGCCGGATGCCTTCTTGATGGCGCGATCGATATTGTCCTTCGGCATCGACTGGGCCTTGGCGTTCTGGATCGCCAGGCGCAGGCGGGCGTTCATTGTCGGGTCGGGCAGGCCGGCCTTGGCGGCAACGGTGATTTCGCGCGCGAGCTTGGAGAACATTTTCGACCGCACGGAATCCTGACGGCCCTTGCGGTGCATGATGTTTTTAAACTGTGAATGGCCAGCCATGGCACCCCTGTTCACGTCTCATTGTTCGGAATGGGCCGCCTTATAAGATCGGAAAGGGCGATATTCAAGGAAAAAGCAGTCCTTCGCTCCCGCGTAGCCGGTATGGCTCTCGCCGGAACAAAGCCGGGGAGATGACGTTTTCAACCGACAACGCCAGCAGGAAAGGAACGGCTATGGCAAGCTTCAGCGAAGCCCGTGAACAACCGGCACGTCAGCTCTGGGACCAGATCAACGACATCCACGCCGGCATGCTCGGCCTTTCAGGCGTCGACATGCATATGCAGCCGATGGCACCCAACGTTGATCCGACAACCAATACGATCTGGTTCTATACCAAGACAGATGCCGAACTCGTGCAGATGATCAAACCGGGCAGCCGCGCGCATTTCTGCGTCATCGGCAAGAACCACGATTATCATGCCTGCCTGTCGGGGGTCATCGACGTGCGTCCCGATCCTGCGAAAATCGAGGAATTCTGGAACTCGGTCGTGGCCGCCTGGTATGAAGGGGGCAAGAAGGATCCGAAGCTGACGATGCTGTCCATGCATGTCGATGATGCCGAGATCTGGGTTTCGACCGGCAGCAAGCTGAAATTCGGCTGGGAAATTGCCAAGGCCAATTTCGACGAGGAGAAGATGCCTGACGTCGGCATCAAGCGGCATCTCCAATTTGCGTGAGATAAGGGGAAGGCCCGAGCACGATCCGGGCCTTTTTACTGCACGTCCTTCATCACGTAGATCAGGGGCTTTTTCGGCAGCGTGCGCAGCGAAACTGTAATGATGTTGTCGGGCGCGTAATTGACGTCGAATCCCGTGCCGAACATCGAGATGAAGGCATTGACCGGCGGGCCGCGACGATGCATCGGCAGGATCAGCGACGAGCGCAGCCGCTTGATGACGCGGCTCATGCTGTCGGCTCCCATGGTCAGACCACCATCGACCGGCACCATGACCACGTCGAGCCGGCCGATTTCCGTATAGTGAGTATCGGTCAGTTCGTAATGCAGATGGCCGAGGTGGCCGATACAGAGGCCGGCGATTTCGAAGATGAAGATTGAATTGCCGTCCAGCTGTGATCCGCCCAACCCATAGCTGAAACGGATATCCGTCGTCACATTGCGGATATAGGCGTCACCGACGACGAGGCTAATCCTGGCTTTTTCGCCGGGGATGTCGCTCCACCCGTGCAGCACGTGCTTGATGCCGGGATCCGGCGTCAAGGTGAAATGCGTCGAGTGCGCCTTGTTCATGGTGACGACGTCGGGTGTGACGGCCGGCCTGTACCAACCATTGTAGTCCGTGGCGATGACGATGCCGCCCGGAGTCTCGATTTCGAAGGTTGAATGGCCGAGATAGGTGAACTTGACATCTTCACCCTCGGTAACTGTAGGGATTACCGGCGCCACGCCGGAGAAACTCGCGAAAGTGGCCTCGGGAATAATCTGTGCGATTGCCTGGCACTGGCTGACCGGCCCTCGATCTTGCTGGGCTGCGGCAAGGTTAGGCACGGTGAAAATTGCAAGACATGCGATAGCGAGGACAACACAACGCGGCTTCATGCCACCCCTCCGGCGCTTTCACGACGCCGAAAGGATGCGGCATGCTGTCACAGCGGTCCAGACGGGATTAGCTCACAATTGCGTGTTGCGAGGCACTAGCGCCAGAATTCGGGGATCGTTTCGGCAAGCCGCGGGCCAAGGCGCAGCGGAGCGATCTTTTCCGCAAGCCCCGTCGCGTCCGAGATTTCCACGCCGACGCCGCAGATGGTGGCGGGACCAGTGGCGGCTTCCATGCGGCCCTTCGGCATCTTGGAGATGAAGCGGTTCAGCGGCTCTTCCTTGTCCATGCCGAGCGAGGAGTCGTAATCGCCGCACATTCCGGCATCGGACATATAGGCAGTGCCACCGTTCAGGATCTGTGTATCGGCGGTCGGCACGTGCGTATGGGTCCCGACGACGAAGCTGGCACGGCCGTCGACGAAATGGCCGAAGCACTGCTTTTCGCTTGTCGCCTCCGCATGAAAATCGAAGATGATGGCGTCGGCCTGCTCTTTCAGCGGGCAGGCGGCGAGGATCGTTTCTGCCGCCTTGAAGGGATCGTCAAGCTCGGGATGCATGAAGACGCGTCCCATGATGTTGGCGACGAGCACGCGCGCGCCGTTGCGCGCATAAAAGAGGCCGGAACCGCGGCCGGGCGTACCCTGCGGGTAGTTCGCCGGACGCAGGAACTGGTCATGGCGGCCCGCGAATGCAACGGCATCCTTCTGGTCCCAGACGTGATTGCCGGTTGTCACCACATCGGCGCCGGCATTGATCGTTTCCAAAAAGATGTCTTCGGTGATGCCGAAGCCGCCGGCGGCGTTTTCGCCGTTGACGATGACGAAGTCCAGCTTCAGGTCGGACACCAGGCCGGGCAGACGATCCCAGACCGCCGTGCGTCCCGTCTTACCGACCATGTCACCCAGAAATAGCAGTCGCATTCCCTATCCAATCCGTGAGGTAAAATGGCGCAGACCGCTTTCCGTCAGGATGGCATCCAGGCTTATGTCATGCGGCTCAGCGGGTACCTCTGCCACTTCCTGGCAGTCAAATGCAATGCCGATCAGCTTCGGGGAAAGGTCTTTTTGCCTGAGACGGTCGATTGCACGGTCATAATGGCCGGCACCGTAGCCGATGCGGTGGCCGCGGGAATCGAAGGCCGACAGTGGTACGAGCATGATTTCCGGGTCGAGGGTTGCAGCATCTTCGCCCGGCCCGACTGTGCCGAAGCCGGTGCCGATCAGCGCTGCGCCATGGATAAGCTCGCGAAAGACAATGGTCTGCCTGTCGATGATTGCGGGCACGCAGAGGCGGGCGCCACGACCGCGCCACCGTGCCATCAGCGGCTGCAGATCGGCTTCCGAACGGATCGGCAGAAAACCTGAGATGATGGTGCCGCGGGCAAAAGCAACCGCATCGCCGGCATGGGCTGCCATATCGAGGCTTTTGGCTGCGCGAAGATCCTTCGGAATGGCGTCGCGGGCCGCCAGACGTTCGGTGCGCAATTGAGCCTTCAATTCCTTGGGCGTCATCTCGAATCCGGTATCGTTATCCAGCGAACATAACTGCTTGCAGCTGGTGGCGACAGGTGAAAAGGGTCTATTCCTCGCCTGATTGCGCCTCGTCCTCGGGATGGGCGAGCTTCAGCATAATCTCCGATGCGTCGATGAGCGTCTTGCGCTCTTGCGAAGTCAGGCGTTCGTCCATCGCTTTTTCCAGCCAGGCGCGGCGAATGCCTATGTCCTCCGATAGTATGTTGCGACCATGAGGGGTGATCGACAATTCGATCTCGCGGCGGTCAGCTTCGCTCCGCATGCGGCTGATCAGTCCGTCATGCTCGAGAGCGGCAATGATGCGGGTGACCGATTGGGGTTGCAAGCGCTCCTCGCGCGCAAGACGCCAGGCGGGCATGGGCCCCAACCGATGAAGAGTGCCAAGAATTGCGATGGTCGACAGGCTGTGCGGACTTTCGGACCGCGCGGCGCGCAGGCGGCGGCCGAGCAGCAGGACCGAACGCAGGATGAGTGTCGCGGGGGTGTCGTTGCTACTGGACATATAGTACGCACTGCGTATTATATCGCTCGAGCCCAATCCCTGGTTCGAGAGACGGTTGGTGGAAAAGACACTCAATCACTTTGCCGGAGCCTTTCGCTGGTCGACTGAAAAGGAAGTGACGGCGATCGAAATCACCGTTTCGGCGCTCGCCATGGCCGTTCCGGCTCTGCTTGCCGCGAGAGGCCATCATACGGGGCTCGGCCTGATCGGTGGCATGGCGATGAGCGGAACGGTAGCGCACGGCAGACTGAGGACGCAAGCTGCGAGCGCAGGGGCTGCATTGCTGGTTTTGATGCTTGCAGCCGGGCTTGCCTGTGCACTCGCGCGGTTGGGCGGGGCGTGGCAGATCGCTCTGTTGCTGATCGCGGGGCTTGCCGGCGTCATCGGCGGGTTCGATCGGGCGATGGTCGCGGCTTCGACGCGCTATGTCTTCTATCTCGTGATGGTTGGCGGCATCGTCTCCACCACGACAGCAGATCCGTTGCTCATCTTTGCCATTGTCATTGGTGGGGCGCTTTTCGCTGTTGTCCTCCACTTGGCTATGGCCCTGGTCGTCGCGCATGTCCGCGGTCATGCGGCAGAGCAGGTTGAAGATGAACGCAAACCAACCGTCAGACAGAGATTCAACAGGTTACGGCGCTCTTTGGGGGAGCCGGCAGGCTGGCAATATCCCGTCCGGCTGGTTTCCTGCCTGGGCGCCGTTTCGCTCATCCACCGGTTCTTTTCCGATCATGACGTTCACTGGGCGGCACTGGCGTTGGTGTTGTTGATCGAGCGGCGGCCGGAACGTTTACCGCTGAAGACGACGCAAAGAGTGATCGGCGTTATCTTCGGTGTCTGCTGCGCGGCGTTACTGTCGTTTCTAACCTTGCCGAGCTGGGCTGATGTGCTCGTCGTCGCCGTGCTCGGCGGCGCCAGGCCCTTCCTGCGGGTCAGGAATTATCTGGCTTATTCGATCGTGATGACGCCGCTGATGATGATGGCGATGGGAACCGCCGATCATGCCCTGCCGACCTCAGCACTGCTGGACCGGCTATTTGCAACTGTCTTTGCCGCCTGCCTTGTGCTGCTCGTCAACCAGGTAACGATCCATTTTCTGCCTCAGACGGCGGCGCCCAAGGCTTAGACGACGATGCTTGAAGGAATGGCCGCCGTGGGTACCGCAGCCGACAGGCCGGTCACGGCTGATTGCGCTGCCCCGATCGCACCTTCGGCGGCAGTATCGCGGTTCTTCTCGCGCAGATCGCGCATGGCCTTTTCGAGGATCTGTTTCAGTTCGCGGACGATGGATTTGAATTCTTCCATCGTCTGGCGGTCATCGGCGGAAATTGTCGATGATTTCGGACCGTCATCGACGGTTTCCTGATAGGCTTTGCGGGCATGAGCAGCGCCATCCATTTCCGTAGTGTTCGTGCCGTCTTCGGCTGCTTCAGCGGTCGTCGCGGCATCTTGCGGTGTCTCGGTAGAAGCCGTTGCGTCCCTTGCAACAGCGCCGGCCGTTGCACTCGCGGTGGTGCCCGTCGTGGTGGTATCAGTCGTGGTGGCGGCGGAAGCTGATGTGGCTGCCGCGCCGGTCGCAGCACTTGGGGCGGACGAGCCGCCGGTTGCAACGGCTGAGGCGAATTCGGAGGCTGCCGCGCCGACCTTGCGCGCGAGTTCAGCGGCAAGACGCGCAATCACTTCAGGCGGGAAGCCGGCCGTTTTCAGCGCCTGAAGCTCCTGCTTGGCTTCCTCAAGCTTGCGCTGGGCGCGGCTTTTCGCATCGTCGGCGGAGCTAGCCAGCGAATTACGCGCCTGCTCCAGCGCCAGCGACTGCCGCTGGATCTTCAATACGCCGGCATCGGGCTCATCGCTCGTGGACGAAACGCCGGATTGTGCCGGCTGGGTGCCACGCAGAAGAATGGACGCCGAAACGGTTGCGAGCTGCATAATATACCCCCGATTACATTTGGGGCGCACTTTGCCAGATCAGACTTGCGTGGAACTGGGCCGCGGAACCGTTTGTTTCTCGGCCAATTGCCGCATTGTCTGCTCGAAAAGGGGCATGCCCCCGGGCTTCCAGCCGAGCGCGCGGATTTTGTCCGTATTCATGACGCAAAGGCCTGCCTTGTCCGCTGCCTCGGGCAGCGGGAATGGACAGTCGGCGTGATGCTGGATCTGTGCAAGAACATCCCTGGTATCGATAGCGATATCGGAGACGTTGAAGATTTCGCCGGAGATCCGGGCGCTTTCTGTTTCCAGCATCAGCCGCACGGCACGGCCGAGATCGCGACCATGCACTTCGGTTCCCGCGCGCGGTAAAACCGGCCGGCCGCTCAGACAGTCATCGATCAGTCGATCCCATTTGCCTGGAGAATTATCACCGTAAACGCCGGTTAGCCGCAGGCTTGCTCCCGCAAAGCCCGGTCCGGAAAGATGGGCGAGCGCCCGCTCCGCGTCGAGCTTGACCTGTCCGTAAAGAGTTTCCGGTGTGGCGGGCATGGTCTCGAAAAGCTCGGTACCCGGTGCTTGTTCGCCATAGGCCGCACGGGTGGAGATGAAGATGCAGCGGCGGGTGCCCGCACGCTTTGCCTCTTCGAAGAGCTTTACGGTGCCGTCGAGGTTCAGGCGTCGAAATGTCTTCGGGTCATTGCCTTCGCCGCCGCGATATTTTCCGTCGAGGTGGCTGAAGGCGGCATGCACGAAGAAATAGGCATCATCGAAGGCGCCGATATCATCTTCGTCCGGATCGAGCGTAAGCGGGGCAAAATCAACCGGACGGGAAAAGGCCTGTGGAAGCGGCGCGCGCCGTCCGCCGATAATCACCTGATATCCGGCGGAAAGCAGCTCTTCGACGATATAACGTCCGACGAGGCCAGTTCCGCCTGATACCAGTACTTTCATGTCGCCTCATCCGGATTGGCCAGGGATGCAATCTCCGGCACGTGGCTGTCAGTATGGAAACAATGCCACAAATCGATCAAAGGTTGTAGCTCCGCCGCCTTCGGATGATCTTTTTCCCAAGGTTTTTCATACTGATAGTGCAGGATCGAAATGCTCTTCCAATCCCACAGGGCCGGCATGGTGAACCAGACATATTGCAGCATGTTGAAATAGACCGGCAGGCCGTGCCAATCGGCAAAGAAGGTTTCGAGAAAGGTCTGATCGGTGCGCCGCCAAAAGATCTCGGGCTGATCCAGAAGCTCCAGCATTCTCCCGAATGTCTCTTCTGACGGACGGGCAACGAAGACGCCTGAGTTCATGCGACGGAAGTCGGCGAGGCTTTCATAGACATTGGGCGCCGCGGAGAACTCCGGGTAGGCGAAGAGCTTGTCGACGTTCTTCAGCACAATCGCATCGGCATCGATGAAGACGCAGCGCTCGTATTCGACAAGCTGCCAGAGGCGCAGCTTGCAAAAATTGTCGAGCGGTGAATGAAAGGCCGGCTTGCGGCCTTTGGTGAAAGGCGCTGCGGTGTGGAGGTTGCCGCGTGCATGGCGCTCGTTGAAGGCATCCGACAGCGGCAGATGCTCGACTTCGATCAGCCGGCAGCCGAGAGCGTCCAGCGATGAGAGGGCGGCCGCATCGACACCGCCAGTGTGCAGGATGACGATTGCGGCTTCCGTGCCGGTGCGGCGCAGCGACTTTGCCAGCGCTGTCGCGCCCATGGCGTAATCGGTGTTGGTGACGAGACTGACATAAGCGAAGTGAGGGGCAGAGGTCATGGATGCAGGGTGCTTTCCTGAACGGCTTCGCTCCTGCGGGGCCGTTGCTTCGCGGAGAAAGCGCCCCTCATGATACGGACTTCAGCCGCTTGCCTTCCGGGTCGTGATTGATCGTCGCGGCGATATCCTTCGTCCAGGCGGAGACGGCCGGGACGCGGGAGCGGTCGACGCGGTAGGCGAATTTCTTGGCGACGTCGACGATCTCGTCCAGCAGGCCGGTCTGCAGGGTGATCGGGTTGAGGCCAAGGCCCAGAAACTTGTCGTTCTTGACAACCAGATCGTTCTCCGCAGCTTCCTTGCGCGGATTCGGCAACCAGACGATTTCGGAGCCGCTCATCCTGGCGATCATCTCGGCGAGATCGCGCACACGATGGGTCTCGGTCATCTGATTGAAGATCTCGACCCGCGAGCCACGGGCAGGCGGGTTCTTCAGCGCCAGCTCGATGCAGCGGACGGAATCCTGAATATGGATGAAGGCGCGCGTCTGGCCTCCGGTGCCGTGGACCGTCAGCGGATAGCCGATGGCGGCCTGAATGAGGAAGCGGTTCAGCACGGTGCCGTAGTCACCATCATAATCGAAACGGTTGATGAGCTGCGGATGGCGGCGCGTCTGTTCGGTATGCGTGCCCCAGACGATGCCTTGATGCAGATCCGTGATCCTGAGACCATCATTCTTGGCATAGAACTGGAAAAGCAACTGATCCAGGCACTTCGTCATGTGGTAGATCGAGCCGGGATTGGACGGATAGAGAATTTCCTGGGAAGCCGTTTCGCCATCCATCGTCTCGATGCCGACGGGAAGATAACCTTCTGGAATGGCTGCGCCGACCGTCGAATAGCCATAGACGCCCATGGTGCCCAAGTGGACGAGATGCGCATCGAGCTGCAGCTCGACCAACGCATTCAGGAGATTGTGCGTGGCGCTGACATTGTTGTTAACGGTGTAATTCTTGTGGCGGTCGCTTTTCATCGAGTAGGGGGCGGCGCGCTGTTCAGCGAAATGGATGATCGCATCCGGCCGGTTTTCCGCGAGCCACTTCTTGAGCAGCTCATAGTCGCGGGCAAGGTCGATCAGATTGAAATGGATGCGGCGGCCGGTTTCTGCATGCCAGATGCGCGTACGCTCTTGAATCGAGTCCATCGGGGTCAGCGACTGGACACCGAGTTCCGTATCGATCCAACGGCGGGAGAGATTGTCGAGGATGTGAACATCATGGCCGGCATCGGAGAGATGCAGTGAGGTTGGCCAACCGATGAAACCGTCTCCGCCCATCACCGCAATCTTCATTCCACTGGCTCCTCATCGGTTGCTTCCTAACGGGGATAGTTAGGAAATATGACAATTGTTCAATGCTTGCCTGTCGAGAGATGTTGCGTCAAAGAGGGCCGGAAAGTTTGGAGAAAATTATGGCGGAACACGGCTTTTCTATTTCCGGCGAACTCGTTGAGGCGGGTCATCGACTCGTCCAGCGGGTCTACTACGAAGATACGGATTTCTCCGGTCTGGTCTATCACGCCCGTTATCTCCATTTTCTCGAACGCGGTCGCACCGACTATCTGCGGTGTCTCGGTGTCGAGCAGCGTGAACTCGTCAATGCCGATGAGGAAGGGCTCGTTTTCGTCGTTCATCGGATGGAGATCGACTTCAAGACCCCCGCCCGCATGGATGACATTCTGACCGTGCTGACCCATACCGAGAAAGCCGGCGGCGCCAAGATGGTGCTCAACCAGGAAATCCGTCGTGATGACACTCTGCTGATTGCCGCCAAGGTCATCATTGCCGTCATCAACGCCAAAGGCCGGCCGCGCCGGTTGCCGGAGGCGCTGGCCAGACAGATGCTCATTCCCGAGACCTGAAAAGACCGATGCGTGCCTGCGATTTTGCGGCCTGGAACTGGCCGAATCGAGGGCTTGTAAAAACTTGAATTTTATGTGAAGGAATTTCCGCGCTGCAAGATAGCGCTGTGTTCGGCAACCGGACAATGTACCGGTCAAGTTAATCCAGGAACAAAATCTCCCGCGATATTCCTGCTGTCATAGTCTGGCACTAACGATCTATTAACCATAATGGTGTCTTACTCGCGGAGTCGGAGTTTGTGCGACGCACGCCTTCCTTTGACCAAATTTGACGGCAAGAAGGCGGATGAAGAGCTTGGAAGCTTGACCAGGGCTTTGGGCGGCGGCCGCCAGACATTCTTGCGTGATCACTTCGTGCCGCCCGGTCAAGCGCCGGGCGTTTGGATTCGGGGATTTTGGATCTATGGAACAAGTAGGATTGGCAGCAGCCACGACCGACGTCAGCCTCTGGTCGCTTTTCATGCAGGCCGGCATCGTCGTCAAGCTGGTCATGCTCGGCCTTATCGCCGCTTCGGTGTGGACCTGGGCTATCGTCATCGACAAATACCTGGCTTACGGCCGTGCCCGTCGCCAGTTCGACAAGTTCGAGCAGGTCTTCTGGTCGGGCCAGTCGCTGGAAGAACTCTACCGGACACTTTCCGAGCGCAATAATACTGGCCTGGCGGCAATCTTTGTCGCGGCGATGCGCGAATGGAAGAAGTCCTTCGAGCGCGGCGCGCGTTCGCCGATCGGTCTGCAAATGCGTATCGACCGCGCCATGGACGTGACGCTCGCCCGTGAATCCGAATATCTCTCGGCGCGCCTCGGCTCGCTTGCGACGATTGGTTCGGCTGGTCCCTTCATCGGCCTGTTCGGTACTGTGGTCGGTATCATGACCTCGTTCCAGGCGATCGCCGGTTCGAAGTCCACCAACCTTGCCGTCGTGGCACCCGGTATCGCGGAAGCGCTCCTCGCAACCGCCATCGGCCTCGTCGCCGCTATCCCGGCGGTTATCGCCTACAACAAGTTCTCCGCCGACGCCGGCAAGCTCTCGGGTCGCATGGAAGGCTTTGCGGATGAATTCTCCGCCATCCTTTCGCGCCAGATCGACGAGAAGCTGCAGCCGCGCCAGGCTGCGCAGTAACCGACGGAGTAGACGACCATGGGTATGGCTGTAGGCGGCAATAGCGGAGGGGGCGGCGGACGCCGCCGCCGCGGTGGCCGCAACAAGGGTGTGATCTCCGAAATCAACGTGACGCCGCTCGTCGACGTCATGCTCGTGTTGCTCATCATTTTCATGGTGGCGGCCCCGATGATGACGGTCGGTGTTCCGATCGATCTGCCGGAAACGCAGGCCAAGGCACTGAATTCCGAGACGCAGCCGATCACGATCTCGGTCAAGAACAGCGGCGAAGTCTATCTGCAGGAAACGCCGATCCCGGCTGAGGAAATTGCTGCAAAGCTCGAGGCGATCGCCACAACCGGCTACAACGAGCGCATCTTCGTGCGCGGCGATGCGACTGCGCCTTATGGCGTGATTGCTGACGTCATGGCCCGTATCCAGGGCGCGGGCTTCAAGAATATCGGCCTCGTGACGCAGCAGAAGAAGGACCAGTAACGCTCAAGATGAAGACCAGCGTCGTCACATCTGCGGTTCTGCACGGGCTGGTGCTTACCTGGGCGCTGGTTTCGCTGAGCGCTCCGGAATCCTTCAAGGTGGAGGATTTCGAGGCAATGCCGGTCGATCTGGTGCCGGTGGAATCCATCACGCAGATGCAGCAGGGCGATAAGAAGGCTCCAATGAAGGAGACCTCTGCGCCTGTGCCCACGACGCGGCCGCCAATCCCGGAGCCGTCAGAAAATGCCGGTGACAATAAGGTCGATCTGAAGACGCCGCCGGTTCCGAACGCCAAGCCGAGCAACAGCGACGCGGCCGCCGCCAATTCGAGCGACAAGCCGCAGCCGCAGATCGACCCGAAGCCGAACGACGTCAAGGAAGTCAACAAGGAAGAGACCGAGGTCGAGCAGCCGAAGCAAGTCGCTTCCATTCCGCAGACCAAGCCGGCAGAAATAACGCCGCCGCCGAAGCCTGAGGAAAAGCCGCCGGAGGAACAGGCCAAACCTGAAGAGCCGCCGAAACCGGATGCGGAAGCACTGCCGGACAAGGTGCCGACCCCGGTCGTCAAGCCGCAGGTAAAGCCGCCGGAGCAGAAACCTGCCGAAAAGCCGCCGGAAAAGACCCCGGACCAGCCGAAGGCTGCGGAAGTGCCGACGGACAAGAAAAAGGCCGATAAGAAACAGGAAGTGGCGAAATCCGCTTCGTCGATGAAGAGCGACTTCAATGCGGATGAAATCTCTGCACTGCTGAACAAGACCGATCCCTCCGCCGGCGGCACTAAGCGGTCGACGCAGGAAGCATCGCTGGGCGCCAAGAAGGCGACGAACGGTGCTTCGAAGCTGTCTCTCAGTGAAATGGATGCGCTGAAAAGCGCGATCGCCGGCAACTGGTCGGTCATTCCCGGCATGGAAGGCATGGCTGACGTGCGCATCAAGGTTCATATGAAGCTTGATCAGGACGGCAATATCATCGGCGAGCCGGAAGTCGAAGCGACCGGTGGCGACAATGATTCCACCCGCCGGGCTCTGGCCGGCGGTGCCTATCGCGCCATCATGAAATCAGCGCCTTTCTCAAGTCTGCCGAAAGACAAATACGACGCTTGGAACGAAGTCGTCGTCAACTTTGATCCGAGCGATCTGGGAATCTAGATGCTGCACTGGCGATTCCATTTTGCGAAGTCTTTCGGGACCATGGCGATATTGGCGATTGCTTGCACGCTTTCTCTTAATGCGCGTGCTGACACTGTCGCGCGCAAAGAAAGCGGTACGAAAGTGCCGATGATAGGCCACGCGACCATGGATGCGATGAAACGCTCGGTCGCTGACCGTTTCGTACTCCCCGGCAACCTCAAGGATGCCGGCAGCGTCAAACTGCAATTTCGTGTGAAACTCGGCAAAGACGGCAATATCTTGGGAACCCCTGAGGCTGACGCCAGCGGCGGTAGCGAGGCGACGCGTAAAATCATTAGGGACGCTGCATTTCGTGCGATCGTCCGCGCGGCTCCTTTCACGATGCTCCCAAAAGACAAATACGATGGCTGGAAGGAAGTTATCTTCAACTTCGATGCCAGCGACCTGAACCCATAAATGCTGAAAGGCTGTTTGGTATGACAAAGTGTTCCTTCTTCCGCGCCATCATGGTCGCTGCCGGTCTGATGACCGCCGCTGCCTTCGCGACGCCGGCCAACGCACTTGTTGAGATCAACATCAATAAGGGTAACGTCCAGCCGCTGCCGATCGCGGTGACGGACTTCCTGCAGGGCAACATGGGTGCGCAGGTCTCGCAGGTCATCGCGGCCGACCTGCAGCGGTCTGGACTGTTTGCGCCGATCAACAAGACAGCCTTCATCGAGAAGATTTCCAATCCGGACGCCTCGCCGCGTTTCGAGGACTGGAAGGTCATCAATGCTCAGGCATTGGTCACCGGTCGCGTTACCCAGGAGGCGGATGGCCGTCTTCGCGCCGAGTTCCGTCTGTGGGACACGTTCGCCGGTCAGCAGATGACTGGCCAGCAGTTCTACACGCAGCCGGAGAATTGGCGTCGTGTCGCCCACATCATCGCCGATGCGATCTACAAGCAGATCACCGGCGAAGAGGGGTATTTCGATACCCGTGTCGTTTTCGTTTCGGAATCCGGCACCAAGCAACAGCGCAAGCGCCAGCTTGCCATCATGGACCAGGATGGCTTCAACGTGCGCATGCTGACTGACGGCAGCGACCTCGTTCTGACGCCGCGCTTCTCGCCAAGCCGGCAGGAAGTGACCTACATGTCCTTCGCAAACCAGCAGCCGCGCGTCTATCTGCTGCAGCTCGAAACCGGGCAGCGCGAAGTGGTCGGCAACTTCCCGGGCATGACCTTCTCGCCGCGCTTCTCTCCCGATGGCCAGAAGGTCATCATGAGCCTGCAGCAGGAAGGCAACTCGAACATCTACACGATGGATCTGCGTTCGCGTACGACGACCCGCCTGACATCGACGGCCGCGATCGACACTTCGCCCTCTTATTCGCCCGACGGCAATCGCATCGCCTTCGAAAGTGACCGCGGCGGACAGTCGCAGATCTACGTCATGAATGCCGATGGTTCGGGCCAGACCCGAATCTCCTTCGGTGACGGCAGATACTCGACGCCGGTCTGGTCGCCACGCGGCGATCTGATCGCTTTCACCAAGCAGTCGGGCGGGAAATTCTCGATCGGTGTCATGAAGCCGGATGGTTCGGGTGAACGTATCCTGACCACGGGTTTCCACAATGAAGGTCCGACCTGGGCGCCGAATGGTCGCGTCATAATGTTCTTCCGTCAGGCAGCAGGTGCGGGTGGCCCGCAGCTCTATTCGATCGACCTGACGGGCTACAATGAGCAGGCGATCAAGACGCCGGCCTATGGTTCGGACCCGGCCTGGTCGCCGCTTCTTGAGTAGTGGACGAGCGGAAATTCGCCTTCATGTCGCCGCAAAGTCCTGAAAATGGGCGATACAGGGACAAATCAACGAATCGTTAACCATAATCTTTGATGGCCGGTTAACCGAGTGCGGTTACTGTCCGGAAACCCTGATTGAAGTCGCAAGGAGACCCGGCCATGAGCCGAATTCACACCCCGGCAATGAGCCGCATGCAGAATTTCGCCCGCAACCCCGTCATGATCGCGCTTGTTGCCGGGCTCGCTCTTGCGAGCTGCGCCAACAAGAAGAATGGCGTGCCGAACAGCGCCGGTGAACTCGGCCTCGGTGCCGGCGCCGCAACGCCGGGCTCCGCTCAGGACTTCACGGTCAATGTCGGCGACCGCATCTTTTTCGACACCGACTCCACGTCGATTCGCGCCGATGCTGCCCAGACGCTCGACCGTCAGGCACAGTGGCTCGGTCGTTATCCGAACTATCAGATCACGGTCGAAGGTCATGCAGACGAACGTGGTACGCGCGAATATAACCTTGCTCTCGGCGCTCGCCGCGCTGCAGCCACCAAGGATTATCTCGCCTCGCGCGGCGTTCCGGCCCAGCGCCTGAAGACGATCTCCTACGGCAAGGAACGTCCGGTTGCTGTCTGCGATGATATTTCCTGCTGGTCGCAGAACCGCCGTGCGGTCACCGTTCTCGGTGGCGCCGGCATGTAATTCACGGCCAAAGCCGGAATTTGACGAGGCGGCCTCTTGCGGGCCGCCTTTCTTTTTGACCACACTTTGGCCAGACTCCGTTGCTTTTTGAAAGCAATTGGAAAAATCTCCTGTTCGTGCCATCGGGGCGCGAAGAATCACTGGGACAGGACGATACAAATGAAGAAACTAGTCGTCGCAGGCATGCTGTGCCTTGCGGCCGTGACCGGGAGCGAGCGAGCGGCGTATTCCGCTTCGTTCTTCGGCTTGCACATCGGCGGCCAATCCGCAGAACAGAGCCAGCCGGCAGCGCCGGTCGTCAACGTGCAGAGCAGCGGAGCGGAAGTCCGCATCCAGCAGATGGAAGATCAGATGCGGCAGCTGAACGGCCGTATCGAGGAAATGAGCTTTCAGCTCCTCCAGATGCAGGAGACGATCCGCAAGCAGCAGGAAGACAATGAATTCCGCTTCCAGCAGCTTGAAAAGACGGGCGGCGGTGCAAGTGGTGGCGGTGCGGCCAAGACGCCGGTGAAGAAGAGTGAAGCAGACGTTGCTCCTCCGACATCAGGCGGTGGCGACGATATCGCAAAGGTCATTCAAGCCCCACAGGGAGCCGAAACGGCTCCCTCCACCGACGTGCCCGCCAATGAAGGCCTCGGCCAGCCGCCGCGTGAGCTCGGCTCCATGGATTTCGACCAGAACGGCAATCCTATGGGCAATACCATGAACAAGAATGCGACTGTCGGTTCCGCGCCGCTGCCGGATGCCGGGGCGCCGCAGCAGACTGCTTCGCTCGGCAGCGAGGGCGATCAGTACAGGGCTGCCTATGGCCATGTGCTTTCCGGCGACTATGGCACGGCTGAGCAGGAATTTACGCAGTATATTTCCCGTTATCCGAACAGCTCGCGGGCTGCGGATGCCAATTTCTGGCTCGGCGAGGCGCTTTATTCGCAGGGCAAGTTCAACGAATCTGCGAAGACCTTCCTGAACGCCCATCAGAAATATGGCACATCCGAGAAGGCGCCTGAGATGTTGCTGAAGCTCGGCATGTCGCTTGCCGCACTCGACAATACCGATACTGCCTGTGCGACGCTCCGCGAAGTCAGCAAGCGGTACCCGAAGGCGTCCCGCGCCGTTATAAACAAGGTCGCGAGCGAACAGAAGCGTCTCGCCTGCTAAGGTCTCCCGGCTTGTTTCCGGAGGACCTGATGTCTCCCGAAGCGGCAATTGGCCGTTTCCTCACTTCGCTGAAGACGCCCGCGCGCATTCTTGTCGCGATCTCAGGGGGCAGCGATTCTACCGGCCTGCTTCTTCTGCTCTCCGAGGCGCTGAAGGCCACACCCAATGCTCGAATTTCCCTTTGTGCTGCGACCGTCGATCATGCGTTGCGCAGCGGAGCTGCAGATGAGGCGCGCGAGGTCGCAGCCCTCTGTGGGTCACTTGGCATTCCGCACAACACCGTGGTCTGGCAAGGCGAAAAACCTAAGACCGGCATCATGGCAGCCGCACGTGAGGCGCGCTACGGCCTGCTGGCCGAGGCGGCGGAAGCGCTTGGAGCGGATCTCATCGTCACCGGACATACAGCCGACGATCAACGCGAAACGCTGGAGATGCAGGGCAAGCGAGCCGAGCAGCTTTCGACCGGCATTGCGGATGCTGTGCTCTTTGACCGGAGCTTCTGGATCCTGCGGCCGCTTCTCTTCTCCAGCCGGGCCGATATCCGTCGCTTTCTCAGCACGCGCGGCGTGCACTGGATAGACGATCCCAGCAACGAGGATATGAAATACGAGCGCGTGCGGACGCGCCGACGACTTTCGCTGAACATGGTCGCAGAAACGGACGTCGACACTGCCGCGCAACGGCGGCTGGCTTATTCGTCCAGCGGAGTTAAATGGCTGGACAGCTATTTCCGGCTTCATGGCGGCTTGCTCGGACAGGTGATACCCGACGGATTGAGGCAAGATCCTGCCGTTTTCGACTATGCACTCGGCCGTCTGACGGCAGTTTTCGGCGGCCAGCCATTCGTGCCGGGGAGGGCGCAAATGGAGCGGCTTCTTGCATTCGCCGCCAATGGCAAGCCGGGGCGAATGACCGTTGGCAGGGTGGTATTCGATCTCAGGCGTGACGGGCTTTATCTGGCGCGAGAGAGCCGGGGGATCCTGCCCCTCAAGCTTCAGCCAGGAGAGACCGGGGTCTGGGACGGCCGGTTTTTTGTGCGCAATGGGTCGACAGCCGTCATTCATGTCGATGCGGCTCACGCCATCGACGTCGACGAAGGCAGTTCCACACGGTTTCCCAAGGGTGCATGGAAGCGAGCAATGGCTTCAGCGCCGGCCTTATTGGCCCACTGCGCGCCTCTATCGGCGGAATTTGGCAGGTTGGTCGAGGTGACGCCGCATTTTGCCCCCTTCGACCGCTTTTTGACACGATTTGACTTCACCTTTGCCGACAGGCTTTCGGCAGTTTTCTCGAGGGCGCCCTATGCGGAGCCGCCTTTAAGAAGTATTGACGGAAAAACGATCTGACAGAGTGGATCGCCTTGGCAATGGCTTGGCGCAACCCTATGTTAGAGACCAAATATGACGGCCGCCATGAGGCGACTGTTCCAGTGCTGGGGAGTTCAATGAACCCTAACTTACGTAATTTCGCCTTGTGGGCGATCATAGCGCTTCTGCTGATCGCCCTCTTCAGTATGTTCCAGACGGCTCCGGCGCAGACGGGTTCGCGTGAAGTCCCTTATTCGCAGTTCCTGCGTGAGGTCGATGCGGGTCGCGTGAAGGATGTCGTGGTCACCGGCAACAGGCTGACCGGAACATATCTGGAAAACAACAATACCTTCCAGACCTATTCGCCTGTCATCGACGATAGTCTGCTGGATCGCCTGCAGTCCAAGAATGTTGCCGTCACTGCGCGCCCGGAAACCGATGGTTCCTCCGGCTTCCTGAGCTATTTGGGAACGTTGCTGCCGATGCTCCTGATCCTAGGCGTCTGGCTGTTCTTCATGCGGCAGATGCAGGGCGGTTCGCGCGGCGCGATGGGCTTCGGCAAGTCCAAGGCCAAGCTTCTGACCGAAGCGCATGGTCGTGTAACCTTTGATGACGTCGCCGGTGTTGACGAAGCCAAGCAGGACCTGGAAGAAATCGTCGAATTCCTGCGCGACCCGCAGAAGTTCCAGCGTCTAGGCGGCAAGATCCCGCGCGGCGTGCTGCTCGTCGGCCCTCCGGGTACTGGTAAGACCTTGCTTGCCCGCTCTGTCGCCGGCGAAGCCAATGTTCCGTTCTTCACCATTTCCGGTTCTGACTTCGTTGAAATGTTTGTCGGTGTCGGTGCAAGCCGCGTCCGCGACATGTTCGAGCAGGCCAAGAAGAATGCGCCCTGCATCATCTTCATCGACGAAATCGATGCCGTCGGTCGCCATCGTGGCGCCGGTCTCGGCGGCGGTAACGATGAACGCGAACAGACGCTGAACCAGCTTCTCGTCGAGATGGACGGCTTCGAAGCCAATGAAGGCATCATCCTGATCGCTGCGACCAACCGTCCCGACGTTCTCGATCCGGCACTCTTGCGTCCGGGCCGTTTCGACCGCCAGGTCGTCGTTCCGAACCCAGATATCGTCGGCCGTGAGCGTATCCTCAAGGTTCATGCCCGCAATGTTCCGCTGGCGCCGAATGTCGATCTCAAGGTTCTGGCTCGCGGTACGCCCGGTTTCTCCGGTGCCGACCTGATGAACCTCGTCAACGAAGCTGCCCTGATGGCTGCGCGCCGTAACAAGCGTGTCGTCACAATGCAGGAATTCGAAGACGCCAAGGACAAGATCATGATGGGCGCCGAGCGCCGCTCTTCGGCCATGACCGAGGCGGAAAAGAAGCTCACCGCCTATCACGAGGCCGGTCACGCGATTACCGCGTTGAACGTCGCCGTCGCCGATCCGCTGCACAAGGCAACGATCATTCCGCGCGGCCGTGCACTCGGCATGGTCATGCAGCTTCCCGAGGGCGACCGCTACTCGATGAGCTACAAGTGGATGATCTCGCGCCTGTGCATCATGATGGGCGGTCGCGTCGCCGAAGAACTGACGTTCGGCAAGGAGAACATCACGTCTGGTGCTTCGTCCGACATCGAGCAGGCGACTAAGCTTGCCCGTGCGATGGTGACCCAGTGGGGCTTCTCGGACGAGCTCGGCCAGGTTGCCTATGGCGAAAACCAGCAGGAGGTTTTCCTGGGGCATTCGGTCTCGCAGTCGAAGAACGTTTCTGAAGCGACCGCGCAGAAGATCGACAACGAAGTGCGCCGTCTGATCGACCAGGCCTATCGTCAGGCCAGGGACATCCTGACGGAAAAGCACGACGAGTTCGTGGCTCTTGCCGAAGGCTTGCTCGAATACGAGACGCTGACCGGCGAAGAGATCAAGGCGCTCATCCGTGGCGAAAAGCCGGCGCGCGATCTTGGCGATGATTCGCCTCCGAGCCGCGGTTCGGCTGTTCCGAAGGCCGGTGTGCGCCCGGCATCCAAGGGTGATGAACCCGAGGGCGGGCTGGAACCGCAGCCCCACTGACATTGAACAGGATTTTTCCTAAAGGGCCGGATTTCCACAGGGAATCCGGCCCTTTTAATATTAGTAACAGGATATAATCAGTTTTCTTGGTAATTTACGTGCCGGGTACGCGGTTTTGTGGCATTCCGCTGACTAAAGACGAACTTGGATCAAGGTTTCAGGTCCAACACCAATCTTTGGATCCAGGTTCTTGCTTGAGGAATGCATGAGCTTCTACGGCGCGCGGAAAGCGCAGGAGTGCATATGAAAAGACGCTATTTTGGGACGGACGGCATTCGAGGCGAAGCCAACATCTTCCCCATGACACCGGACCTTGCAATGCGGGTCGGCATTGCTGCAGGGACGATTTTTCGCAATGGCGCCCACCGTCATCGTGTGGTGATCGGCAAGGACACGCGCCTCTCGGGATACATGCTGGAGAACGCCCTCGTGGCCGGCTTCACCGCGGCTGGATTGGACGTCTTTCTGCTCGGTCCTATCCCGACGCCAGCGGTTGCCATGCTGACGCGCTCGTTGCGCTGCGATATCGGCGTGATGATTTCGGCCTCGCACAATCCGTTCCAGGATAACGGTATCAAGCTTTTCGGTCCTGATGGTTACAAGCTCTCCGATGATATCGAAGCGCAGATCGAGGACTTGCTCGACAAGGATCTATCGGGACAGCTTGCCAAGGCCGAAGAAATCGGCCGAGCCAAGCGCGTCGATGGCGATATCTACCGCTATCTCGAGCACGTCAAACGCACCTTGCCGCGCGATGTGACCCTGCAGGGTCTGCGCGTTGCCGTCGACTGCGCCAACGGTGCAGCCTACAAGGTCGCGCCTGCCGTTCTCTGGGAGCTCGGCGCCGACGTGGTGACGATCGGCAACGATCCGAACGGCACGAACATCAACCTGAACTGCGGCTCTACCAACCCGGTCGCCCTGCAGAAGAAGGTTGACGAAGTGCGCGCCGATATCGGCATTGCGCTTGACGGCGATGCGGACCGTGTCATCATCGTTGATGAGAACGGCTCGATCGTCGATGGCGATCAGTTGATGGCCGTCATCGCCGAAAGCTGGGCCGAGAGCCAGCAGCTGCGCGGCAGCGGCATTGTTGCGACCGTCATGTCCAATCTCGGCCTCGAGCGCTTCCTCGAGGACAAGGGTCTCGGCCTTGCCCGAACGAAGGTCGGCGACCGCTATGTCGTCGAGCATATGCGTCAGCACAATTACAATGTCGGCGGCGAGCAGTCCGGCCATATCGTGCTTTCCGACTATGGCACGACCGGTGACGGTCTCGTTGCTGCGTTGCAGATCCTTGCCGCGGTCAAGCGCACCGGCAAGACGGTCAGCGAAGTCTGCCGCCGGTTCGAGCCGGTGCCGCAGCTTCTGCGCAATGTCCGCATTTCCGGCGGCAAGCCGCTGGAGGATCTGCAGGTGGTCAAGGCAATTGCGGATGCGGAGGCCGAGCTTTCCAAGAACGGCCGCCTCGTCATCCGCCCCTCCGGCACCGAGCCGCTGATCCGCGTGATGGCGGAAGGCGACGACCGCGCGCAGATCGAGCGTATCGTCAACGATCTGATCGGCACGATTTCGAGCGTGCGCAACGCCGCCTGAAAGCGACGACGCAGGAAAAGCTAGAAGCCGGCCTCGTTGCCGGCTTTTTTGTTGCCGCCGGTCTATTGCACCGGTTCTATTGCTGTTGAGCCAGCCAGACCGTGTGGTTGCCGCAGGCCGGGTCTTCAGCCTTGTGGGCGACAATCTCAAAGCCGTGTTCCGCTAGTAGGGTCCGATATTCGTCCGGGCTGAGGCTACTATGATAGAGGGGCTCGCCGACGAAGACGCCCATCGCTTCGCCATGCGCGGGACCGCTGGTGAACATCAGCGCCGTTCCCGGTTTCGAATGCGCGCGAAACAGTGCGAACATGCGCCGCTGGCCTTCGAAAGTCAGGTGGAAGAAGCTGTCCCAGGCGATGAGCCCATCGAAATTTCTGCCAAGCGAAAGATGGCGCATGTCCGCGACCTGCCAATCGGCGTTTGGAAAGCGCGCCTTGCACATGTCGATCAGGCTCGGTGACGAATCGATGCCGGTCACGGCATAGCCGTTTTCGATGAAATGCCGCGCGAGGGGTTCGCCGGAACCGCATCCGATATCGACGATCGACCCGCCTTGCGGAATCAGTGCTGTGAAGCGATCAAGCCAGCTCCGTTCAAAAAGAGTTTTGCCGCGACTGCTATCCCAGAGCTTGGCGTGTCGTTCATAGAGGTCGGGAATGATGTCGGCGGCTTGCCTGTTGTTCTGCATTTGCTGGCTGATCCTGCGGAAAAATCTTCGATCTGTCTTAGTGGGTTCAATGCCGGAAGAACATGGGGGATGCGTTTGGCCTGGTCTTTGCGCATCTGCCGTTCGTGAATATGAAGGTCGCGGGGGTTTTAGTTCAGCATCCTTCCGATCCAGGAAGTCGAAACAGGCAGATGGCCGACATTTACTTTTCGAGATGCGTTCTGCGCCGAATATTCACATTACTTCTTATGGTTAAGCAGCTTTTAACGTTTCCGATTCATTATCCATAAAAAGCATATCCGTTTTGGCGGCCTGCGCCGACGCAACCGACTGGAGTGAATCCATGAAACGAACCTTGTCCGGTATCTTCGCCGCGCTGTTGATCGCGTCGAATGCCTATTCTGCCGATCTTGCTCCGGTCGAACCCGTCCCGGAACAGCCGCCGGAAGTCGCGGTAACCGAATCGACCGGCTGGTATCTGCGCGGTGATATCGGTTATGCCTTTACCGATCTTCGTGGTGCGACGTTCTTCCAGGGAAGCAATGCTCTGGAAGCGGATTTCGATGACGCCGACCTCGACGATGCCTGGATGATCGGTGGTGGTGTCGGTTATCAGATCAACAACTATCTGCGCACTGATTTGACCTTTGACTACCTCACAAAGTCGGACTTCCGCGGTTCGACGGTTGGTGGCGGCGCTGCCTTCGGTGCCTGCGTGGTTGCATGTACGTCCACAGATGTATCGTCGATGACGGCCTATACACTGCTCGCCAACGCTTACGTCGATCTCGGCACCTACGCCTACTTCACGCCCTATGTCGGCGCCGGTATCGGTGGTTCCTACGTTAAGTGGAAGGATCTTCATAATGTCGCCTGCGCCGATGACGGCAGCGGTTGCGATGACGAAGTCGATCATGGCGGTCGTGGTGGCTGGCGCTTCAGCTACGCCCTCATGGCCGGTGCGTCGATCGACGTGACCTGCAACGTCAAGGCCGATGTCGGTTACCGCTATCTGCATATCAATGGCGGCAACATGTTCGGTTATAACGAAAACGGCGGCCCGGGCCGCGACCGTGGCGTCAACGTCCACGAAGCCCGCGTCGGTGCCCGTTACCTCTTCGGCGGCTGCGCCCAGCCGGTCGCCTATGAGCCGCCGGCAATTCCGCTGCAGCAGCCAGTCTACAAGTAAGGCCAATATTTCAAGAATTATCGAAAGCCGTCCGCAAGGGCGGCTTTTTCGTTTCAGCTGACGTTTCTGGCCACCATTGCCAGAATGATTTCGAAAAGTTCGCTTTCAGCCTGTCTGGCAGTGATCTCGCCGGTTGCCGCAGCATAGGAGAGAGTTTCGGCAGCGCCCAGCATTGCCCAAAGGCTGGCTGCGGCGATCGTCCCTGCGCCGACGAAAGGAGCAAGTACGGATCTGCACTGGTTCATGAAAACCACCTGGCACTCGTGCTTGACCTTTTCCAGCTCCGGTGAACTTGCCAGAGCGGCAATGACGTCGGGAATTTCACGCCCCTGCGTGAGAACGCAATCAATATACGAAGCCGCCATGACCTTGGCCTTGTCGCTCAGCGCCGGCCCGCTTTCGCGCAACGCAGTATCCATCAGCGCCGTCTGCCGATCATCGAATTCACGGTAGAGTTCCGCAAGCAGTCCCGGCCGGGTGCCGAAATGATCATAGACGACAGGCTTGGCGACGCCGGCTTGCTCGGCCAGTCGTCCCAGCGTCAGCGCCTCTGTGCCTTCTTCCCTGATCAATCGCCACGAGACATCCATGAGTTGGCGATGACGGTCTTCTCTCGAAAGCCGGCGACGCGGGCGGGGAAGGGCGTGGTCGGGGTCGTTGTCGGCGCTTGACATTGTAACCTACGAAAAGTAACTTACTAAAGGTAGCTTACGAAAAGTATATAAGCGATCCGCTTTGCCCGCAATCGCAATTAGGAGCTTTCGAGATGCATGCACTGATCGTTCTCGCCCATCCCGATTCCCAATCTCTCAGTCATGCCATTGCCGCAGGGATAGCCGAAGGCATAACGATGTTCGATGCCGGTAACTCCTTCGAAACTGCGGACCTGACGGAAGAGGCTTTCGATCCGAGATTCAACGAAGCCGATATCGCGGCTCATCGCCGGAAAGCCGAGGCACCTGCCGATGTCGCCGTCGAGCAGGCAAGGATCGATCGCGCCGATGCGCTTGTGTTGGTCTACCCTGTCTATTGGTGGTCCATGCCTGCCTTGATGAAGGGATGGATCGATCGTGTTTTTGCCAATGGCTGGGCCTACGACGACATATCCGGCAAGGTTGTGAAAAAGCTTGGACATCTCCCCGTCCATCTCGTTGGTATCGGCGGTGCGGATGCGCGCACCTATGAGCGGCACGGCTATTTCAGCGCCATCAGGACGCAGATCGATCATGGCATTTTCGACTATTGCGGAGCTCCTGTGATGACTTCGGAACTGCTTTTCGACTCGGATGCAGGCACTGGTGCCGTGCATATTGAGATGGCGCGCCGCATTGGCAGCAATGTCTTCAACGCAGCCGGTCGCGCGGCGAGCGGCGCAGCATAACCGGAAATGTGATCGCTGCTGCGGCAAAATAGCCTCCAGAAACGACATCACTCGCTTGACTATGACGGGCTTCGCCCATAAACACGGCGGCGGGACACTCCTCCCCAACGAGGAGCCATCTATCTGGAAGGGTAGCAATATGGCAAATACCGCAAAGCCGGACGTGCGTCCGCAAAATACTCATTTTTCTTCAGGCCCCTGCGCGAAACGTCCTGGTTGGACGCTCGAAGCTCTTTCCGATGCGGCCCTTGGCCGTTCGCACCGTGCGAAAGTCGGCAAGGTCAAGCTGAAGCAGGCGATCGATCTCACCCGCGAAATTCTGGAAGTGCCCGCGGATTACCGCATCGGCATCGTTCCGGCTTCTGACACCGGCGCCGTCGAAATGGCGCTCTGGTCGCTGCTCGGCGAGCGCGGCGTCGACATGGTCGCCTGGGAGAGCTTCGGTGCCGGCTGGGTTACCGATGTCGTCAAGCAGCTCAAGCTGAAGGACGTTCGCAAGATCGAAGCCGGTTACGGCGAACTTCCCGACCTTTCCACCGTTGATTTCGACCGTGACGTGGTCTTCACCTGGAACGGAACGACCTCTGGCGTGCGCGTTCCGAACGCCGATTTCATTCCCGCTAGCCGTAAGGGTCTGACGATCTGCGATGCGACCTCGGCTGCCTTCGCGCAGAACCTCGATTTTGCAAAGCTCGATGTCGTCACCTTCTCCTGGCAGAAGGTTCTGGGCGGTGAGGGTGCGCACGGCATTCTCATCCTGTCGCCGCGTGCCGTCGAACGGCTGGTCTCCTACCAGCCGGCATGGCCGCTGCCGAAGATCTTCCGCCTAACGTCTGGTGGTAAGCTCATTGAGGGTATTTTCCAGGGCGAAACGATCAACACGCCCTCGATGCTTTGCGTCGAGGATTATATCGATGCGCTTCTCTGGGCCAAGCAGCTCGGTGGTCTCAAGGCCTTGATCGGCCGCGCCGATGCGAATGCGAAGGCGATCGCAGATTTCGTCGCTGCCAACGACTGGATCGCCAACCTGGCCGTCAAGCCGGAGATCGAATCCAACACCTCGATCTGCCTGAAGATCGTCGACAAGGACGTTGCCGCTCTCGATGCCGATGGCCAGGCGAATTTTGCCAAGGGCCTCGTCGCCCTCCTCGAGAAGGAAGGCGTCGCTTATGACATCGGCGCTTACCGCGATGCTCCATCCGGCCTGCGCATCTGGGCTGGTGCCACGATCGAGACTGCCGACATGCAGAAGCTGATGCCCTGGCTTTCCTGGGCTTTTGCGACGCAGAAGGCTTCGCTTTCCCAGGCTGTTGCCTGATGTGATCGCATCCGGCTCCGCCTGATCGCGGAGCCCCGCATTCCCAATTCAAGTTTATCGCTGAACTCTTTGAAGGAGGCCCAAATGGCACCTCGTGTTCTCGTATCCGACGAACTGTCGGAAACCGCCGTCCAGATCTTTCGTGATCGCGGCGTCGAAGTCGATTTCCAGCCGCAGCTCGGCAAGGACAAGGACAAGCTGTTCGAAGTCATCGGCAATTATGATGGCCTGGCCATCCGCTCCGCCACCAAGGTGACCGAGAAGATCATCGAAGCTGCCAAGAACCTCAAGGTCGTTGGCCGCGCCGGTATCGGTGTCGACAACGTCGATATCCCGGCTGCATCGCGCCGCGGTATCATCGTCATGAACACCCCGTTCGGCAACTCGATCACGACTGCCGAACACGCAATCGCCCTGATGTTTGCGGTTGCGCGCCAACTTCCGGCTGCCGACACCTCGACGCAGGCCGGCAAATGGGAAAAGTCGAAGTTCATGGGTGTCGAGATCACCGGCAAGACGCTTGGCGTCATCGGTGCCGGCAATATCGGCTCCATCGTCTGCGCTCGTGCCATCGGCTTGAAGATGCACGTCATCGCCTATGACCCGTTCCTTTCCAAGGAGCGCGCCGAGGAAATGGGCGTCACCAAGGTCGAGCTCGACGAGTTGCTCGCACAGGCTGATTTCATCACGCTGCACGTGCCGATGACGGACAAGACGCGCGGCATCCTGAACAAGGAAGCGCTCGCCAAGACCAAGCCCGGTGTTCGGATCATCAACTGCGCGCGCGGCGGTCTCGTCGATGAGGCGGCTCTTGCCGATGCGATCAAGTCCGGCCATGTTGCCGGTGCTGCTTTCGACGTGTTCGAAGTCGAGCCCGCCAAGGAAAGCCCGCTCTTCGGCCTGCCGAACGTCGTCTGCACGCCGCATCTCGGCGCATCGACCACGGAAGCGCAGGAGAACGTCGCTCTGCAGGTGGCCGAGCAGATGGCCGATTACCTCGTCAGGGGTGCGGTTTCGAACGCCATCAACATGCCGTCGATCACCGCCGAAGAGGCGCCGATCCTGAAGCCGTTCATCAGGCTCGCTGATGTTCTCGGCGCCTTTGTCGGCCAGGTCACGGAAGAGCCGATCAAGGAAATCGAGATCCTTTACGACGGCGTCACGGCCAATATGAACACCCGCGCGCTGACCTCTGCGGTCCTCGCCGGCCTGATCCGCTCGCAAGTGGCCGACGTCAACATGGTTTCGGCGCCAGTCATGATCAAGGAAAAGGGCATCATCCTCTCCGAGGTCAAGCGCGACAAGTCGGGTGTCTTCGACGGCTATATCAAGCTGACGGTGACGACGGAATCCATGACGCGTTCGATCGCCGGCACGGTCTTCTCCGACGGCAAGCCACGCTTCATCCAGATCAAGGGCATCAACCTTGACGCCGATGTCGGCAGCCACATGATCTACATCACCAATACCGACGTTCCCGGCATGATCGGCTTCATCGGCACGACGCTTGGTGCTGCCGGCGTCAACATCGCCAACTTCCAGCTCGGCCGCGACAAGCAGGGCGGCGACGCCATTGCTCTGCTCTATGTCGACGGCGCGGTTGACGACCTCGTGCTGGGCCAGTTGACCGCCAATTCGGCGATCCGCCAGGCAAAGCTGTTGGCCTTCAACGTCGACTGAGTTTTCCTCCCAAGGAAAGACATGAAAAACCGGCCCGGTCTCCGTGCCGGTTTTTTATTTGGTCCAGCGCGTGTCGTTGGTGACCTGCGGTCAGTGGCGGGTGATCTTTACGTCGTGATGCAGGAAGATATCTCTGCTCGCGTCGAAAACCCTGAAAAACTCGTCCCAGGAAATATTCTCGACAGTGCTTTCCAGCCTGCCGAAATCAACACCGACCAAGCCACTTTTCATCCGGGCGGGATGGCCGCCGCGGGCTTCGATCCATTCCCGGATTTTATCGTGATCTGTCATTGCGGATGTGCCCATCATCGCCTCCATCCAGATGGGTTGTATTTTCAACCAGAAATAACGCCCTGAAAATGATTTGGTTCCGCCGGACAGTCATGCATGCATTCGGGCTTTTGGCGCAGCTAATTGTTAGGACTTTCAACCGCGCCGCGAAACGGTGGCTTTTGGAAACTTTCACCGCTTATTTTGCATGCGTGCGCTTAAAGTTTAGGCCTCTTATGATTGTGATTTTATTTAGTTTTCTCGGCTACACCACTTCCGATATTGGTTCTAATTTCGCGTGAATTTCTCGATGGCATCGTTTCAGACGAATTCCGGGCAGCCCGAAGCTCTTGTTGATGATTTCCGTTCGCTGTTTGCCACGCATCCCTCTCCTATGTGGGTCTACGATCCGGATACGCTGCGCTTCCTGATCGTCAATGACGCGGCGCTCGTGCTCTATGGCTACAGCGCCGAGGACTATGAAGGCATGACCGTGCTCGATATCCGCCCGGCTGCCGAACGGGAGCGGATGCTTAGCGCCATCCATGAGCGTACCGACATGGAGAGGGCCGAGCGCTGGACACATCTGAAGGCCAATGGCGAAGCTATCGAGGTTCTGACATACGGCCGGGAAGTACGTTTCGAAGGAAAGGCTGCAATCCTGGCGATCGTGCAAGATCGTACCGAGGTCAATGCCGCACAGCGCCAGATAACCAGTGCACGCTCGCTGCTGGACAGCATCGTCGACAACCTGCCGGTCGGCGTCTTCGTGAAGGATATGGAAGAGGATGGCCGCTACATCCTGCTGAACGAGGCGTGCGGCGATATCATGGGCTTTCGTGCCGGAGACGTGGTTGGACGGGTGGATCGGGATTTCTTCCCCTTTGAGCAGACTGTCGTCTTCCGCAAGCAGGATCACGAGGCGTTCGCCGCGGGTACGACGATCAGCTTCGAGGAGACGATGGAGCGGGCCGATGGCGGCAAGCGAATCCTTCGCACCGTGAAGCGTGCGCTGCCGGCGCCAGAGGGCAAGGAGCCGCGCTATCTGCTCGGCATTTCTCACGATGTGACCGAAGAGCGTGCGGTGGAGGCTAAGCTTGCACATCTTGCCACGCATGACTCGCTGACGCGCCTGCCGAACCGCGCCGCCTTCTCCAAGCATATCCGCAAGCAAACCATTACCGCTTCCACCGAAAAGCCGGTGGCGCTGCTCTACATCGATGTCGACCATTTCAAGACGATCAATGACAGCAAGGGCCATGCCGCTGGCGATGCTCTGCTGTGCCAGGTGGCGGAGCGTCTGCTGGCGCTGGCCGATGAAGGCGACCTCGTTGCGCGTCTCGGCGGTGACGAATTCGCAGTCGTGCTGCAGCTTGTCGAAGCCGGCCGGGCAGAGCGTTTTGCCGATCTGCTGCTCAAGTCGCTCGCGAAAGCCTTCGATCTCGACGGCGCACGGGAGCATGTCACCTGCAGCATCGGCATTGCGTTGGCACCAGTCGATGCCGGCGAAGCCGATGTGCTGATGCGCCATGCCGACCTCGCGCTTTATGCCGCCAAGGAAAGCGGGCGCTCAACCTACCGCTTCTATGAGCCTGCCATGCGGCTCGAGGCAGAGCGCCGGCATCATCTGACTGGCGAATTGCGCGAGGCGCTGGAATACGGACAGTTCGAGCTTTACTACCAGCCCATCGTCCAGCTCGAGGATGACGGCATCGGCGGCTTCGAGGCGCTGATCCGCTGGAGGCATCCGGTGCGTGGCATTGTGGCGCCGATGGAATTCATTCCGCTTGCCGAAGAGACGGGGCTTATCGTTCCGATCGGAGACTGGGTCCTGCGCGAGGCGTGCCGCGTAGCTGTCACATGGCCGGACCATCTGAAGATTGCGGTCAATCTCTCCGTTAGCCAGTTTCGCCACGCGAGCCTGTTCTCCAGCATTGTCGGCGCGCTCGATGAGACCGGACTTCGCCCCGAGCGGCTGGAAATCGAGATCACCGAATCCGTCTTCCTGGCTGATGTGGCACAGAGCCTGCCGCTGCTTCGGGCGCTGAAGGAACTCGGCGTTCGCATCGCGATCGACGATTTCGGCACGGGCTATTCTTCACTAAGCTACTTGCGGGCCTTCCCCTTCGACAAGATCAAGCTCGATCGCAGCTTTGTTTCCGGGATAGAGACCGACCCCGGCAATCTTGCCATCGTGCGGGCCGTCGCCGGTATCGGCTCCGGCTTCAACGCGGTTACACTTGCCGAGGGTATCGAAACCGAGGAACAGCTGAAAAAGCTCAGGGCCGAAGGTTTCGGTGAAGTGCAGGGATATCTTCTCGGCAGACCCATGCCCCAGCGTGAAGTCGAGGCGCTGATTTACGGCCGTCAGTTGAAGAAAGCATCAGCCTGAGATCATCGCGTCAAAAGCATCTGCCGCCTTGCTGCGATAACGCTCCTCGTGCCGCAGCAGGAAGAAGGGGCGGGGCAAAGGCGGGATGTTCACCTCGGTGAGCACCCCGTTTTCCAGCTTCATCGCAACGACGCTGCGCGACATCAGCGTCGCGCCGATGCCGGCTTCGACAATACCGACAAGTGGTTCGTTCTCCGGAAGGACCATTGCCACATCAAGCGCATCGATATCGAGACCGGCCTTCTGCAAAAGGCTTTCGAAGGCAAGGCGGGTGCCCGAGCCCCGTTCGCGCAAGACCCACTGCGCTTGGGGAAAATCGATCGGGCTGCGTGGTCTGCCGTCCGCCCAAGGGTGATCTGGAGCAACGACGACGATCATCTCATCCAGTGCAACTTGCCTTGCGGATATGCCCCGCCGTTCGTTTGGCCACTCGATGAGGCCGAGTTCCACCTCGCCATGTGCAACGGCATCCGACACTTCGGCAGTGTTGCCGATGCGTATTGTCAGCTCGATACCCGGATAGTTTCGCCGGAATGCAGCAAGCCGTGGTGAGAGCCAATAACCGCCGATCGTCTGGCTCGCCATAAGTGACAGCTCGCCATGCATCAGCCCTGAGAGGTCCATAAGTGCTGCTTCCGCTGCTCTGGCGCTGGCGAGGACGGCCTGCGCTTCCTTCAGAAACAATTGGCCGGTCCTGTTCAAAACGATCGAGCGGCCGACGCGGTCAAAAAGTGTCACTCCATGTCTTGTCTCCAAGGCTGTGATCGCCGCGCTGACGGCCGACTGGGTCATATTCAGATGGGCAGCTGCTTTCGTGATGTGCTGTCGCGCTGCCACTTCGGTGAATATTCTCAGCTGTTCCAATGTCATGTTGCCTCCATCGATTATTCGATTTTATCGAATGGAATGACAAAGATAAATCGTTGGAAGCGATTATTTTGCGGCGATATGAAAGCGGTCAACGAAAGGAATTCGCCATGACCGTCCTTCAGTTTTCTCAGTCCGTGCCGACCGTTCATACCCGGGGGCGGATTCTGCGCCACTTCACGCCCAACTGGTTTGCAACGACGATGGGGACCGGCATTCTTGCTGTTTGTCTCGCCCAGTTTCCCGGCGTGCCGGCGCTGCATACGGCAGGCGAGGCGCTTTGGCTTGCAAATATCGCCTTGTTTGCAGTGCTGACCTCTGTTTACGCCGGCAAGTGGCTACTGCATCCCGGTGCTGCGCTCAGGGCCTTCGATCATCCCGTCGTCTCGATGTTCTTTGGTTGTATTCCCATGGGGCTTGCGACCATCGTCAACGGCTTCCTGATCTTCGGGCCATCCCTGTTCGGCGATGCTGCTGTTACCATCGCCGCGCATTTGTGGTGGGCCGATGCGGCGCTCGCGGTTCTGGCGGGCCTTGCCATTCCGTTGGTCATGTTCACGCGGCAGCAGCATGCAATCGAGCATATGAGCGCCATCTGGCTGTTGCCGATCGTTGCCTCCGAGGTCGCCGCTGCAAGCGGCGGATTATTGTTGCCGCATCTTGCCGAAGACGCGCAGCTTCCAGTGCTTTTTGTAAGCTTCATGCTCTGGTCCTGTTCGGTGCCGTTGGCGCTCGGCATTCTCGTCATCCTCTTTCTGCGGATGGCTCTGCACAAACTGCCGCCGGCCAGCATGGCAGCGACGAGCTTTCTGGCCCTCGGCCCCGTTGGCACGGGAGCGCTTGGTCTTGCACTGTTTTCTGCCAATGGCGGGCAGGCTCTTGTCGCCAGCGGCCTTGGTCAGCTAGCTCCGGCGATTTCGGGTGCGGCTTTGCTTGGTGCTCTCCTGCTTTGGGGCTATGGCCTGTGGTGGCTCGGCCTGGCGGTCGCCATCACCATCAACCACCTGCGGCGGGGCTTGCCCTTCAACCTCGGCTGGTGGGGTTATACTTTCCCGATCGGCGTCTATGCCGTCGCGACGCTGCGGCTTTCCAGTATCTTCCCATTGCCGGCGCTGACCGTGTTCGGGGAGGTTCTGGTCGTAGCCCTCGCTGCTGTCTGGGTTGTCGTTGTCGTCCGCACAAGCCGCGGCGCCTATAATGGCTCTCTCTTCGTCGATCCGAGCTTGGAGAGCTGATAGCCGGCGCGCTGATGGAACTGCCTCAATCATTCGTTATTTTGAGAATTCTGGTCAGCATTGCATACTCTCCCTCGGGGCTGGAGAAGGAGGATGCAGATGAAACGCTACACGTTCTCGATGATCGGTCTGGCGATCGTGACTGCCATCATCGCCAATCCGGGCATCGCACTTGCCTGCAACAAATTGATCGGCACATGAGCCGATAGCACCCACCTCTTACCTGAAGGCGCAGCTTCGGCTGCGTCTTTTTTGATGGCTTTCCCTTTCCCATGCTGCATCGCACCCTAACTGCGAGCGCATGACGGAATTCCTGGACGATATTCGCGCAGAAGGCATCTGGCTGCCGGACTGGCTTGCAAGCGCCATCATCTTTGCAGTGGTCATATCGGTCACGCTCTTTGCGCATCGCCTCCTCTTCCGGCTGCTGACACGGCTGATCGAGGGCAAGGATCTACTATGGCGCTCGCTCGTCTCGCGCCTGAAACGGGTCGTGCGGCTTGCCATGCTGGTGGCAGCACTTTCCTTCGGCGCGACAATTGCGCCGCTGACGGATCTGCAGTCGGCGACCGTGCGCCATATCCTCTTGATCTTCTTCATCGTGCTCGTCGCCTGGATGGCGAAGATCGTCAAGCATATCTGGATGACGGTCTATCTCCGCCGCTTCAAGCTCGATGCCGAGGACAATCTTCTGGCGCGCAAGCATGTGACGCAGACGCGCATCATGGAGCGTATTGCCGATCTCCTCATCGTCGTGGTGGCAATATCGGCCTGCATGATGACCTTCGATGCCGTCCGGCAATATGGCGTCAGTCTGCTCGCGTCTGCCGGCGTGGCCGGTATCGTCATCGGCCTTGCGCTGCAGCCCGTGCTGAAAAACCTGTTTGCGGGCATCCAGCTTGCCATCACCCAGCCAATCCGCATCGACGATGCACTTTTGGTCGAAGGAGAATGGGGCAGGGTGGAAGAGATCACCTCCACTTACGTCGTCGTGCAATTGTGGGACTGGCGACGATTGATCCTGCCGCTCAGCTATTTCATCGAGAACCCGTTCCAGAACTGGACGCGCGAAAGCTCGGCGCTGATCGGCACCGTCATGATCTATCTGGATTACAGCGTGCCGCTGGAAGTGATCCGCAGGAAGGTCGAGGAGATCGCGAAGGGCTCGCCGCTATGGGATCGCCGTGTCGTCAACATTGCTGTGACGGATTTCCGCGAGGCGGTGATGGAAATCCGCATTCTCGTCTCGGCATCGAATTCCGGCCGCACCTTCGATCTGCGCTGCGAAGTGCGCGAGAAGCTGATCGATTTCATCCAGCGCGAATATCCGGCAGCCTTGCCGCGCATGCGCGCTGTCATGAACGAGCCGACGGCGCGAGACCGGCGAGAAGCGGCGGAATAGATCTACCGCTTCGGCGCTCCCGCATCGCCTTCTACCGGTGTCGTGGCGATCGGCGACTGTGCATCGCCCGAAGCGACGGCGGCTGGCAGGGGCACACGGCGCTTGCGTTCGCGGATCAGTGTCAGCAGACCGGAGCAGATGATAAGCACGATGCCGAAAGCCATCGGCAGATCGACGCTGTCATTGAAGAAAAGATAGCCAAAGGCAATCGCCCAGATCATCTGGCTATATTGCGGCGTCGCCACCAATGTCGCAGGAGCAAGCCTTGCTGCTGTCATCAGCATGACGTTGCCGGCGGCCCCCAGCAGGCCGTAGCTTGCGAGAAACAGCCATTGCTGCGGGCTTGGTGCCACCACCTCAGAAAGCATGAGCAAGCCGCTGACGACAAGGGTGCCCAGCAGTGACGCGCCAAACAGCGAGAGGCGTTTTTCAGCCGGACCGAGCTTGCGCAGGATAACGATGGCGATGGCAGCACTGATCGCGCCGATCGTCGCCGCCAGATGGCCAATCGACAGCTCGCGGAAACCGGGCCTCAGAACCACGAGCACACCCAGAAAACCGACGATGACGGCCGCCCAGCGCTGCCAGCGCACATCCTCTTTCAGGAAGATGACCGAGAGAATGGTGACGAAGGAGGGAAGCAGGAAGAGCAGGCAGAAGGCCTCGGCCATCGGCAGCTTGGTGAAGGTGATGATAGAGGCGATCGCGCCGATCGCGCCCGCGGCAAAGCGCACCATCCAGAGCGGCCGGTTCGTCGTCCTGAAAATGTCCAGCCATGAATCGCTCGGTCCCTTGATGAAAGGCAGCGCGGCAATGCTGAGGATCGCGCCTGTGAAGGCGACCTGGAAGGAAGGAACTGTACCGTGCAGGGCCTTGATGGATGCATCGCTGAAGGCAAAGACGGCATAGGCCGCGAATGCGACTAGGACGCCACGAAGCGTGGTGGAGGCGGCTGTCATTTATCCGAATCTTAAAGAGGTGGGTCGTTTCATCTACGGGATGAAATGCGGTCTATCAAAGGTTGATTGCGAATAGCTGCAATGCATCACCCGCGCATGACGCCATCGGAAGCGCCGGAAAAGCCGGCTCTTGCGCCGGAGCCCAATAGTTTCTATATCCGTCGCCCATGCAGGCTGGCGGCCGACCCCGCCGGAAATACAGGAAATCCGCCACATTCCGACGTGAGAAAGGCGGATCGAAACAGCACAGAATTTGGCAGCACCCGTGAACACACTGGATTTTGACAAGAAGCCGGAAGACACCCGTGTCGTCGTCGCCATGTCTGGCGGCGTTGACAGTTCCGTTGTGGCCGGGCTTCTCAAACGCCAGGGATATGATGTGCTGGGTATTACGCTGCAGCTATACGACCATGGCGCTGCGGTCCACCGCGCCGGCTCCTGCTGCGCGGGCCAGGATATCGACGATGCCCGCCGTGTCTGCGAAACGCTCGGTATTCCGCATTACGTGCTCGACTATGAGAAGCGGTTCCGCGAAACCGTCATCAATCCCTTTGCGGAAAGCTATGTTGCAGGCGAGACGCCGATCCCCTGCGTTGCCTGCAACCAGACCGTCAAGTTCGCCGACCTCCTGGCGACTGCCAAGGAGCTCGGCGCCGACGCGCTGGCGACCGGCCATTATATCCGCTCGCGTCCAAATCCGTCGTCCTGCAATCCCGGCCGCCGCGCACTCTACCGACCGGCCGATGCCGATCGCGACCAGAGCTATTTCCTCTTCGCGACGACACAGGAACAGATCGACTATCTGCGTTTTCCCCTTGGCGGGCTGCCGAAGGCGGAGACCCGTCGGCTGGCCGAAGATATGGGGCTCGTCGTCGCCAAGAAGGCCGACAGCCAGGACATCTGTTTCGTGCCGCAGGGCAAATATTCCGACATCATCACCAAGCTGAAACCGAATTCGGCTTTGGCCGGCGATATCGTCCATCTCGACGGCCGCATCCTCGGCCAGCACGAGGGCATCCTGCATTACACGATCGGCCAGCGGCGCGGCATCGGCATTGCTACAGGTGAGCCGCTCTATGTCGTCTATCTCGACGCCCGCTCGCGCCGCGTCATTGTCGGCCCGAAGGAAGCGCTGGAAACGCACCGCGTCTATCTGCGCGATGTCAACTGGCTGGGCGACGAGACGCTTCAGGTCGCAGCGTCAGGCGAAGGCTTTGCCTGCTATGCTAAGGTTCGCTCGACCCGCGCACCGGCGCCGGCTGTGCTGCACATGGATGCGAGCGGCATCTATGTCGACCTGACGGTCGGCGAAGCGGGTATTGCGCCGGGCCAGGCCTGTGCGCTCTATTCGGCTCCCGGCGACGACGCCCGCGTCTTCGGCGGCGGCTTTATCGAACGTTCCGAGCGCGAGCCCGATGCAGAGGCCTCGCTGAAGGCGCTTTTGAGCCAGCCGGCGGCCGCGTAAAATTCCCGGGGAAAGGCGATGCGAGGACACGGCCTTTTTCTCCATCATATGCTTGACACAAAGCTGCTACGCTCTTAATAAGCCGCTCATCCGACGGGCTGAGCGCTTCGCGAAAGGCTCGTTTGAATAATGGCTGGGTAGCTCAGTTGGTGAGAGCGCAGGATTCATAACCCTGAGGTCGGCGGTTCAATTCCGCCCCCCGCTACCATCTTTATCAACGACAGAAAACAGTCGATGCGCGCGGGTTGCGTAACCGGTATAATGGTGCCTCACGGCATATCGTTGCCCGGGGATCCACCATGAAATACGCTTGTGTCGCAATTCTTCTCCTAGCCGCCGGCTGTAGTACGACGACGGAGGATCAGCCTATTCCCGGTAGTCTGACCTATGGCGGCAAGGTTATTCACTCGCCTTACAAGCCGGGCACCGTGATCAAACATACTTTCCTTGGGGACTTCGGCCTTCGGCAATTCGAGCGTTATGTCGTTCAGCCAGACGGCACGCTCAAGCTTGCTTCCCGTATTGAAAGCGAGGATTTCCTCTGGAATTGATTGAGGTGCTTTTGAAATCCGCCGTCTCAGTCCGGCGTTGACCTGCGTCAAGGCGCGGGATTACGATTGTGGTTGAATTCCTGCCTTATTTGAATTCAGCCATCAGAACGGATCTCCCATGTACAATCGCATATTGCTGCCCACCGACGGCTCGGAACTTTCCGCCCGGGGTGTCGATCATGGTCTTGCGCTTGCCAAGGCGCTCAACCTTCCCGTGACGGTCATCAGCGTCATCGTGCCGCTGACCGGTTTTGCGCTGCAGGGGATCGTGCAAGCGGAAGCGATGGACAGCTATAACGAGGGCCGCCGGAAAGAAATCGAGGACCTGGAAAAGATCATCGGCGAAAAGGCCAGGAATGCCGGCGTCATCGCCGACTTTGTCAGCAAGGTGCACCTGTCGCCGGCCGCTGCAATCCTGGAAACGGCGGCAGAGCAGGGCTGCGGCCTGATCGTGATTTCTTCGCATGGCCGTCGGGGGATCTCGCGGCTCATGCTCGGCAGCCAGACGTCCGAGGTGCTGTCCGAGGCCGGTATTCCGGTTCTGGTCGTAAAGTAGAGACTCAGTTTTCCGTCAGCGCGGGAAGGGGTGCTGAGCGCTCGGCAACGTAATCGGCCTTCTTTGCGGATGATCCGCTGTTTTCGCGGCGCTCGTCGGCTTCTTCGCGGCTGCCAGCCTCCGGGGCCATATAGAAGGCTAGCATTTCCTCCAGGCGGGAGGCAGTGAGGTTGGCGGCGAAACCCTTCATGGCTTTCCTCGGCGGTGTTTCCGGTCAGGGTATTTCATAGCTTAGGTCGCGGCAGGTGCGGAATATGGGGCAGAAGGTTGTCACCAACTTTCGAGGTCGCGCATCTAACGGCTGATAACTTCGAGGCAGAATTCGATAAAAGCGTTGACCTTGGCCGGCACGTGATGCCGGGATGGGTGGACGGCATAAAGCGGGAAAGTCTCGCCCGGCCAGTCCGGATAGAGTTCGACAAGGCGTCCCTCTGCAAGCAGATCCTTGACGCTGAGGGCGAGAACCTGGGCGATGCCGGCGCCCGCGAGGCAGGCATCAAGCATGGTGCCGGCATCACTCATCAGAAGCGGACCACGGGCGTCGAGCGGCACGATCTTCTTGCCCCTGTGCAGTTCCCAGCCGAAGGTTCGGCCCGTCAGCGGATCGCGAAACTGAATGCAGAGGTGACCGGCGATTTCGGCAGGTGTCTTCGGCGTGCCGTGTTCAGCGAGATAGGCAGGGGTTGCGACCGTCAATACACGGGTTTCCATCAGCTTGCGGGCGATGCGCGAGGAACTCGCCTGCTGGCCGAAGCGAACGGCGAGATCGATACCGTCGGCGACAAGATCGCTCATCAGGTCGCGGGTTATCAATTCGAGTTCCAGCGCCGGATAGCGGGTCATAAACTGCTTCAGGTGTGGCGCCAGCACCATGCGGGAAAAGATTGGATCGACGTCGACACGCAGGCGCCCGCGGACGGTCGACAAGGCGCCGGAGGCACGTGTGGCGGCTTCCTCGATGCCATCCAGATGCGGAGCGACCTGTTCGTAGAAGCGTGCGCCTTCGTCCGTCAGTCTCACCGAGCGGGTGGTGCGGTCGAGCAGGCGCACACCGACACGTGCCTCCAGCCTCGATATCGCGCGGCTGACGCCGGAGGCCGAAAGGCCGAGCGCGTCCGCCGCCTTGACGAAGCTGCCACTTTCGACCACCGCGGCAAGCGTGCTGACACCGGAAAGAAGGCGGCCGTCGAATGCCATGGATCACTCCTGATTTGACGTCATGGATGATGTTGGGCAGGTGCCGGCCAGTCAAGAAAACAAATGTCTATCGCGGGCCGCTCGGATCGAGAAAACCGGCTCGATGGAACAACTTCCCGCCGATTTGGTTTCTACGTTACAGATTGGAGGATCAAGAGATGACCCAATATGGAGACGAAAAGAACCGAATTGTGGATGAGAACACCGGCATGCCACTCGGGCAGGCTTCCTATGAAGAGGAAAAAACGCTTGCCGATGAGCGGCGTAGCGTCTCGCTCTGGGGCGTGCTCGCCGCCGGCATTCTGGTCATTCTGATTGCTGCGGCAAGTTTTGCCATCTGGCCAGGTTCGACCAATGAACCGGCTTCGACCGCATCGACGACCCAGGACCCGATCAACGCACAGCCCTCGGGCCAGGGCACGTTCGACAATAATCCGGCAACCGGCTCCATCAAGCCGCCGGAAGCCACAGACCGCGATCCGACACCTGACGGCAGCGGCGGTGGTCCGACGGGCGTGACGACGCCGAGCGGTACGCAGAACGGACAGTAAATTGTGATCTTGCTCAACGGCTGGGGAAGGGCTGCGCGGTTTCCGCGCGGCCCTCTTCATATCCGCTGACCTCGTCTCAGGCTGCGGGCCATTTCCAGTTGCGCACGTCGGGCATGTCCTCACCATATTCCCGGACATAGGCATGGTGCTCGACGAGCTTGGCTCGCAGGCTCTCCAGCGCTTCTGGCACTTTCTCCTTCAGGCCCGGCACACGTTCGATCGCCTCGATGGCAAGGTGGAAGCGGTCAAGTTCGTTGAGCACCGTCATGTCGAACGGCGTGGTGGTCGTGCCTTCCTCGATGAAACCGCGCACATGGATATTGCGATGGTTGGTGCGCTTATAGGTCAGCCGATGGATGAGATAGGGATAACCGTGATAGGCGAAGATCACCGGCCTGTCCGACGTAAAGATCGCGTCGAAGGCTTCGTCCGTCAGGCCGTGTGGATGCTGATCCTTTGATTGCAGAGCGAGCAGGTCTACGACGTTGATGGTGCGGATCTTAAGCTCCGGAATATGCTGGTGCAGCAGATCGACGGCGGCGAGCGTCTCCATGGTCGGGACGTCGCCGGCGCAGGCCATGATGACGTCGGGCGCCACCGTATCGTCTTCATGACTTGCCCAATCCCAGATGCCGATGCCGGTCTCGCAGTGTTTTACCGCCTCGTCCATCGTCAGCCATTGTGGCTCCGGCTGCTTGCCAGCGACGATGACGTTGATGCGGTCATAGGTTTTCAGGCAATGGTCGCCGACCCAGAGCAGGGTGTTGGCATCCGGCGGCAGGTAGATACGGACGATGTCGGCCTTCTTGTTGGCGACGAGGTCGACGAAGCCGGGGTCCTGATGCGAAAAGCCGTTGTGATCCTGCCTCCAGACATGGGAGGTCAGCAGATAGTTCAGCGAGGAAATCGGCTTCCTCCACTCCAGTTCGCGGGTGACCTTCAGCCATTTGGCGTGCTGGTTGAACATGGAATCTATGATGTGGATGAAGGCCTCGTAGCAGGAGAACAGGCCGTGCCGGCCGGTCAGCAGGTAGCCCTCCAGCCATCCCTGGCAAAGATGCTCGCTCAGCACTTCCATGACACGGCCGTCCCTGGAGAGGCTGACGTCATAAGGTTCGATTTCTTCCATCCATACACGATCGGTGACTTCGAAGACGCTGCCGAGGCGGTTCGATTCCGTTTCGTCAGGGCCGAAGATGCGGAAATTCGCATTGGCTTCGTTGAGTTTCAGCGTGTCACGCAGGTAGTGTCCGAGGATTTCGGTGGATTGCACCATGCTATCACCGCGCTTTTCCACTTTTACTTCATAGGCGCGGATATCGGGAGCATTCAGTTCCTTGCGCAGAATACCGCCATTGGCGTGCGGGTTGGCGCCCATGCGACGCTGGCCTGACGGGGCGAGTGCCCGCAATTCCGGCTTCAGTCTACCGGAAGTATCGAAGAGGTCTTCCGGATGATAGCTGCGCATCCAGTCTTCGAGGATTTTCCGGTGCCCGTCGTCGTCGCGGCAATTGGAGACCGGCACCTGATGGGCGCGCCAGAAACCTTCGACCTTCTTACCGTCCACCTCTTTCGGTCCGGTCCAGCCCTTGGGGCTGCGCAGTACGATCATCGGCCAGCGCGGGCAGGCCTGTGGCGCCTTACCGTCACGGGCTTGTTTCTGAATGGCGCGGATACGATCGAAGACTTTCTCGAAGGTTGCCGCCATCTGCTGATGCATCTTTGCAGGCTCATGGCCTTCGACGAAGAAGGGCTCATAGCCATAGCCCTCGAACAAATGTGCCAGGTCATCGTCACTCGCACGGCCGAGGATGGTCGGGTTGGCAATCTTGTAGCCGTTCAGGTGCAGGATCGGCAGAACAGCGCCGTCGCGGGCAGGATTCAGGAATTTGTTGGAGTGCCAGCTTGCGGCAAGCGGGCCGGTTTCGGCCTCACCGTCACCGATAACGCAGGCGACGACCAGATCGGGATTATCGAAGGCGGCGCCATACGCGTGAACGAGTGCATAACCGAGTTCGCCGCCCTCATGAATGGAGCCCGGCGTTTCCGGTGCTGCGTGGCTCGGGATGCCGCCGGGGAAGGAGAACTGACGGAAGAGCTTGCGCATGCCATCCTCGGTCTCGGCGATATGGGGATAGATCTCGCTGTAGATGCCTTCGAGATAGGTATTGGCGACCATGCCCGGTCCGCCGTGACCGGGGCCGCACATATAGATGATGTCGAGATCGCGGGCGCAGATAACGCGGTTCAGATGTGCATAGATGAAATTGAGACCTGGCGTCGTACCCCAGTGGCCGAGCAGGCGGGGCTTGATATGCCCTGGTTCCAGGGGCTGGCGCAGGAGAGGATTGGAGAGGAGATAGATCTGCCCGACCGAGAGATAATTGGCTGCGCGCCAGTAGCGGTCGATGAGAGCGAGTTCGGCGTCGGACAGAACTGCTGGAGTCGAGACATGCTTTTCCATGGATTCTCCCATTTAAACTTGTTCAACGTCAATTCTAGCTGCTAGCGCCCGCGTGCCTTTGATCTGGATCAGCCGGAGCGAACTATTGCGAGCGCCTCCTGTGCGATGATCTGTTCCTCGTCCGTGGGAATGACATGCGCCGTTATGCGGCTTGCGGGTGTCGTGATTGTGAAGCCGTTGGCAGCGTTTGCCTTGTCATCAACCGTAGCGCCGAGCCAGGCGAGACGCTGGAGGACGGCGGCGCGAATCTGGGGCTGGTGCTCGCCGATGCCGGCGGTAAAGACGATGGCGTCGAGCCCGCCGAGCGTCACAGACATGCGGCCGATTTCGCCGGCGATGCGCAACGTGAAAAGGTCGAGCGCCTCTCGGGCCTCTGGACGGCCGTCCTCGAGAAGATCGCGCGTATCGGCATTGATGCCGGAGACGCCGAGCAGACCGGCGCGATGATAGAGCATATCCTCCACCTGATCGGCAGACAGCTTCTTCTGCTGCAGGAGATACAGGATCACGCCGGGGTCGAGCCAGCCGGGCCGTGTCGCCATCGGAATGCCGTCGAGCGTCGAAAAGCCCATGCTGCAGTCGCGGCTGACACCTTTTTCCAATGCGCAGAGGCTTGCACCGCTGCCGAGATGGGCGGCGGCGATCCTCGGCTTGGTCGACAACCTGCGGCTCACTTCACCGGCAATGAACTTGTAGGAGAGACCGTGAAAACCGTAGCGCTTGATGCCTTCCTCATGAAGTGCACGAGGGATGGCGAAGCGGCGGACGAGATCGGCCTGAGTGGCGTGAAAAGCGGTATCGAAGGAGGCCGTCTGGGCAAGATGCGGCCTCAAGTGCCTGAGCGCGCGAATGAAGCGTAGCGCCTGCGGCTGGTGAAGGGGAGCGAGCGGGATCAGTGCGTCGATCGCGTCGATTGCGGCATCGTCGAGCGATATCGCTTCGGTAAAGCGGTCGCCGCCATGGACGACGCGGTGGCCTGCCGCACGGACAGCGGCGATATCGAAGTGGTCCGCCAACAGCTCGAACGTCTCGTCGATGACGGAATGCAGATCGTCGGTCAGCGCGGCTTTCAGGGGCATGTCGAAAGTCTTCGGGCCTTCGGTCAGGCTGAAGGCCAGCGGCGCGGCGCGAAAATCGATTACGCCCTTGCCGATCCGCCGCACCCTCGCATCCTCGATGGCGAAAATGCCGATCTTCACCGTCGAGGAGCCGGCATTGAATGTCAGGAGAAGATCGGTTGACGGCATGTTGTTGATGCTCCCCGGCAAGCGTGACGTTGAGCGAACTTAGCGTCATTGCGCCGAGTGGGAAGCCTTTTGCCTTCCGGGCAGGCGATTTTCGGTTGTCGATTTCGGGCCAGACCAGGACCAAGCGCGGATCGCCGCGTCATGAGAGTTTCACGCTACGGATTTATTAACAAATGGCAAATTTGCAAATGGAACAAGGAACTATGCCATGGCCGATATTGCCCCCAGCCATAGCGACGCTTCCCATCCGCTGCATCACTCGAACTCCTCCGGCAAATGGTTTCTGCCGGTGTTCGGGCTCGTTGTTGTTTGCGGTCTCGGATATGTCGCCTATGCCCTCGCCCGTGATCTGACTGCCGCAGTTGCCGTTCCCTGGTTACTTCTCGGCCTTGCGCTGTTGATCGCGCTCGGCTTCGAGTTCGTCAACGGTTTTCACGATACTGCGAATGCGGTGGCAACCGTCATCTACACGCGCTCCATGCCGGCGGAGTTTGCCGTCATCTGGTCGGGTTTCTTCAATTTCCTCGGCGTTCTGACGTCGACCGGCGCCGTCGCTTTCGGCATTCTGGCGTTGCTGCCGGTCGAGCTTATCCTGCAGGTCGGTTCCGGGTCCGGTCTTGCGATGGTCTTTGCACTGTTGATCGCGGCGATCCTCTGGAACCTCGGCACCTGGTATCTCGGCCTGCCGTCATCGAGTTCGCACACGCTGGTCGGCTCGATCATCGGCGTCGGCCTCGCCAACCAGTTCCTGGCGCCGGCAGGGTCCGCTACCAGTGGTGTGGACTGGTCGCAGGCGACGAATATCGGTCTGTCGCTGCTGATCTCGCCGGTCATCGGCTTCGGTCTCTCCGCCATTCTGCTGCTGGTCCTGAAATTCCTCGTTCGCAAGCCCGAACTCTATCAGGAGCCGAAGGGCAACCAGCCGCCGCCGTTGTGGATTCGCGCCATCCTGATCTTCACCTGCACGGGCGTCAGCTTCGCCCACGGCTCGAATGACGGCCAGAAGGGCATGGGCCTCATCATGCTCATCCTCATCGGTCTCGTGCCGACCGCCTTCGCGCTGAACCGCACGCCTGACGTCAACTATCTCGAAGCCTACAAGTCGGCTTCGGCACAGGTGGAAACGGCACTGGGCAAGTATGTGAAGCCGGGTGTGACTGTTGGCGATTACAAGGCCGAGATCAGCAATGCCGTCAAGAACAAGGTCTGGACGGATGCGACCACGCCGGCGCTGCAGGAATATATCCATCAGACAAGCGCTGAAGTGGCTGCCTTCCCGACGCTGGAAGCCGTTCCGACAAATCTTGTCGGCAACATCCGCAACGATATCTATCTGATCGGCGAGGCGCTGAAGCTCATCGACAAGCAGAAGCTGCTGCCGATGGACGCGACCGATCTGAAGGCGGTCACCGCCTATCATGCCTCGGTCGACAATGCGACGAAGTTCATTCCGCTGTGGGTGAAGGTCGCGGTGGCGCTGGCTCTCGGCCTTGGCACGATGGTCGGCTGGAAGCGCATCGTCGTCACCGTTGGCGAAAAGATCGGCAAGACGCATCTAACCTACGGACAGGGTGCTGCTGCGGAAGTCGTCGCCATGGTGACGATCGCCTCGGCGGACCATCTCGGCCTGCCGGTTTCGACCACGCATGTGCTGTCGTCGGGCGTTGCCGGCACGATGGCTGCGAATGGGTCGGGCCTGCAATGGTCGACCGTGCGCAATATGATCATGGCCTGGGTGCTGACGCTGCCGGCCTCGATCGCGATCGCCTTCCTGCTGTTCGTGATCCTGCGTCAGGTCTTCTAGGTCTGAGCCTGGTCAAGCCGTAGAGGCCAGACCAGCATTTTGACTTTCGATAAAGATGCCCGCCTCTGCGGCGGGCATCGCCTTGCCGAAGAGATAGCCCTGGCCGATATCGCAGCCGAGCTGCAGCAGATACGCGAGCTGGACGTGCTCCTCGATGCCTTCCGCCGTCGTCTTGATGTTGAGGCTCCTGCCGAGTGCGAGCATGGCACGGACGATCTTGTCCTGCTTTTCGTCCTCGCGGCAGGTTGCGATGAAGCTCTTGTCGATCTTGATTTTGTCGAAGCGGTAGCGGGCGAGCTGCGCGAGGCTCGAATAGCCCGTGCCGAAGTCGTCGAGTGCGATCTGCACACCTGCCTCGTGCAGTTCATCGAGAATATGCGCAGCGATCGCCGGATCCTGGATCAGCGCGTTTTCGGTAATTTCCACCTCGAGCCGTTTCGCCGGCAGACGACTTGCCGTCAGCACCTTGAGAATGCGCGAGGTAAGCAGCTTGTCTTCCATCTGCACCGGCGAAACATTGAAGGACAGCCTGACGTGGTCCGGCCAGTCCAGCGCATCGTGGCATGCCTGGGTCAGGAGGTTTTCGAACAGTTCGGTGATCATGCCGGTTTCTTCGGCAATGCCAATGAAGACAGGCGGCGGGATGTTCATGCCGTCTTCATCGGTCCACCGCGCAAGCGCCTCGAAGCCGCAGAGCCTGCCGCTTCTAAGGTCGATCAGCGGCTGGTAATGGATCTTGATGGCCTTGCTTTGAATGGCTCCGCGCAGTTTTGTTTCCAGCGATGCGCGTTCCGTCACCCTGTCCTGCATGGATGGTTCAAAGATCAGATTGTGATTGGGGCCGCGCGATTTCGCCTCGTACATGGCAAGATCGGCGCGATGGGCAGCATCCTCCAAAGGTTCGGCGCCCTCGTTCCAGCGATCGTAGCCGACGCTGGCACCGACCTCGACAGCAAAGCCATCGATCAGGATCGGGCGGGTAACCGCCTGGATGAGCACTTTGGCGAACCATTCCTCGCGGGCTGCTGTAAGGCCGAGGGCAATGATGATGAATTCATCGCCGCCGAAACGATAGACGCAATCGGCATTGCCAAGTGCACAAATGCGCTTGGACACTTCCACCAGCAAGACGTCGCCGCCCTTATGGCCGACAAGATCGTTGACCTTCTTGAAGCCGTCGAGGTCGACGGAGAAGATCGTGACATTGCTGCTGGATTCTTCGGGAATATTGCCCTGTGTGTCTGAGAGCTTCGGCAAAATCTTGCGCTCGAAGGCGTAACGGTTCGGAAGCTTCGTCAGATGATCATGGGTGGCCGTCCAGTCGGCGCGCGCCTGGGCGGCATCGCGAAGCTGCATCTCCTTGCGAAGGTCGGCGATGCGCAACACGGAATAGATGAAGCTCATTCCGCCGGCGATGCCGAGAGCGAGCACAAACTTGTCTGCGCCGTAATTTTCGAAACGGCTCATGAAGGTGACGAGCCAGCTATCGACATCAAGCAGGGCACCCGAAATCCACAGCGCCGCACCAAGCGCCATGATCGTCAGGCATTGCCTTCCCGCCCTGCTCCTGAAGAACTCCAGCATCCGTTTCTCCATCTCCACCCGGGGCCGGAAATATCATCAAATTCTGAAATGTTTATTGAAACCTGAAGGCGAATTGTCGGGGCTCTGCCAGCAAACGACGGCGAATCCGCGGACAATGAGGCTATATTTCGTGCCGGGAAACGGCTTTCGAGATACGAAGCCGGGTGCCAAATTTACTGCTTGTTGAAACCTTTGACCACTTGCCGCTTTATGCTTTCGCAACGGATGCAAGCGGATGTCTCTCTTCTATTTCAAGACTATAGACAATGACGGCACGGTTCCCGGTGACCTGCCGTTCGAATTTGCCGACCTATTCGCCGCCGTGGAGGAGGCAAAGCATGTGCTGGCGGAAATGGCGCTCGACGGCTTGCCGCAATGGCCGGGCGGATCGCTGGGCATCGAAGTGCAGAACGGCGACCGCTCTCCGATCGTGCGGCTGCGGCTGGAGCTGAAAGTCGACTACATCCGGTCGCCCTGAACGGAACCAATGTTGCTTCCAAGCCGTTGACCGGGACCATCCACGAGAGAGGACAATCTCATGCAACTTGTCGGCACTCAAGTCATACCCGCCTATGGCGGCAAGGGCGGTTTCACGGTCGAGTTCGTGGGCGACGGCGGCGAGGTCGTCTCCGTGCAGATCAAGAACGACCGCGGGCAGCAATTGAACCGGCTGAACGCGGTTGAAAAGGCGAGGGAAGTGATGAGCCGTTTTGCTACGGCGGAGATCCGCGACGAGGACACTCGCCCCAGCGTGCTCCGGACTGCCCGTGCGGCGGGTGATCAGGGAACGATGGAAGAGCAGCTTGACGAAGGGCTGGAAGGCACATTCCCCGCCAGCGATCCAGTCTCGGTCACCAACACCGCAATCCCCAAGGGCAGCAAGCACTGATCTGCCAATTCATGGCCGCACCGGCAGAAGGCGCCCTGTGATCATCAGCTTGATCGCAGGGCGTTTTTCGGTCACAGGTACTTTAGAACCAGAAGCTCAAAGATCGCTCTTCATGCCCTCCTCAAATGCCCCTTTCGTGCGCTCCGCGCTGATCATGCTTGCGCTCGGTGTGTTGATCCTGACGTTGATTGTCGGGACCTCGCTCTGGCTTGTTCGTGAAAACAGCGTCTATTCCGATGAGGTGGCGCAGATACGTCAGGTGCGCAGCGCGGCCGCCGATCTGCTGTCGACGCTGCAGGACGCCGAGACCGGCCAGCGCGGCTTTCTGCTGACGCTGGACCGGAAATACCTCGATCCCTACAATGCAGCGATTGAAAGTCTCTCGGAGCGGCGCCAGCGGTTGCGGGACGCCACCAATGATGCCTTGCGCTACAGCGGAAGCATGGCTTCTCTTGATAATGCGATCGACGCCAAGCTCAAGGAGCTTTCATCGACCATTACGCTCGCCTCGCAAGGGCAGATGGCGGATGCACTTGCCATCGTCCGCGGCGATGCCGGCAATGCAGCAATGGCGGTGGCACGCTCGACGCTCACCGGTCTCATCGCTTCGACAGACGATCGGCTGCGGGTTGTCGTTACGGAACAATTGAATGGGGCCGCCAATCTGCAATGGGTCACGGTTGGCGGCGCAATTGCCATTGTCATCGTCGTCGGTGGCGCCATCCTCATCATCGTCCAGCACGTGCGAGAACTTTCGCGGGCGCAGAGGGAGCTCGAAGTGCTCAATGTCGGGCTGGAAGAGCGCGTGAGCGAGCGCACCGAAGATCTTATGCGGGCGAACCAGGAAATCCAGCGTTTCGCTTATATCGTCACGCACGATCTCCGCGCGCCGCTCGTCAACATCATGGGCTTTCTGAGCGAACTGGAAACCAGCCTGAAGGCGGTAACCGCTTATGTTGTTGCAGATGACAGAGCGCCGAGCGAAGAGGAAATCAGGGAGGCGCGGCTTGCGGTGCAAGAAGACCTACCGGAGGCAATGAATTTCATTCGCTCCTCCACGCGCAAGATGGACTCGCTGATCAATGCCATCCTGAAGATTTCGCGAGACGGCCGGCGCAAGCTTGCTCCGGAGCGCATCGATCTCAAAGCGTCGCTCGAAACGGCGGCCGCGAGCGTCCAGCATCAGATCGCCGCTTCCGATGGAACGGTGGAAATCGACGTGCGCGTGCCTTCGCTTGTGACGGACCGCTTCTCGCTCGACCAGATTTTCGGCAATATCTTCGACAACGCAGTAAAATATCGTTCGCCGGCCCGGCCGCTCGATTTGCGGGTGAGGGTAGTGCCGGCAGGCAAAGGGCGTGTCCAGGTCGACATCGAAGACAATGGCCGCGGTATTGGAAAGGCGGATCTGGAGCGGGTATTCGAGCTTTTCCGACGCGCCGGCGAGCAGGACCAGGCGGGTGAGGGCATCGGGCTTGCCTATGTGCGCTCGTTAATACGAAATTTGGGAGGCGATGTTACGGTCGATTCGGCCGAAGGTGTCGGAAGTACATTTACACTCGTACTGCCGGCTGACCTCAGCACGATTATAAAGGCAGAAACATGAAAGCTACCGGCAAAGAAGTCACCATCGTCATGATCGAGGACGATGAGGGGCATGCCCGTCTCATCGAGAAGAACGTGCGCCGCGCAGGCGTCAACAACGAGATCGTGCCGTTTACCAACGGCACCAGCGCTCTCGATTTCATTCTTGGAGCGGATCGCAGCGGCGAAGTGAGCCGCGACCGCTATCTTCTCGTTCTACTTGACCTGAACCTGCCGGATATGTCGGGCATCGATATTCTCGAGAAGATCAAGGGCAACGAGCATACCAAGCGTCTGCCGGTGGTGATCCTGACGACGACCGACGATGAGCGTGAAATCCAGCGCTGCTACGATCTCGGCGCCAATGTCTACATTACCAAGCCGGTCGATTACGACAATTTCGCTCACGCGATCCGCCAACTCGGCCTGTTCTTCGCGGTCATCCAGATCCCGCAATAAACCGGCAAAGAGAAAGGCGAGCAGCCTTAGCACGCTCGCCTTTGACGTACTCTGACAGTTCAGGCGACATTGATCAGCAATGGTACGCTGATCATGATGCCGACGAGAACGGCGACAACAGTTGCGACACGCACGATGCGAATACGCCGCGTGCGTTCCCCACTCCAGTCATAGGTCATTTTTCGTCTCCTCGGGGAAGGACGTAGAGCCCGGAACTCCGGGTTCAACATGTATGACTGTGTTTGCTTGTGTAAGGCTGGACTAATTTACGAGGATTGTTCAGAAACGCAGTGACCAGCGGCGACCGTCATGCGTCATGCGCACCATGCCGAGCGGCTGGACATCGATGGTCCAGAAGGAGGCGAAGGGCGCCTTCAGCACGTCCAGGATCGCAGCGCGGATAACGGTTGCGTGGGTGACCGCAACGACATGGCCGCCGAGCGGCATTTCCTCGTTCATCCAGCCGGCTACGCGCTTGCAAAGCTGTTCCAGGCTCTCACCCTCATGAGGAGAAGCTTCCGGATCGGACATCCAGAGAGCAAGGTTTTCCGGTTCTTCGGAGTGAAGGCTCATGAGCGGCTTGCCGGTCCAGCGTCCGTAGTCGCAATCCCTGAGCGAAGGGGCACGGGTCGCGTCGAAGCCCAGCATCTGCGCCGTCTGCAGGGCGCGCAGCGCCGGGCTCGCGAATACCCTGTCCGCTCGCCCAGGCGCCGGCAACATGGCCTCGCTCAGCGCCTGTTCCTCCAGCGGTTCATCCGTTGGAAACGAAGCGGTGCGATTTGCCGCCGTGGCACCGTGGCAGATCCATGTGAGGCGGGTGGTCACGTTGCTCGGCGCCCTCCGGATATAGGGCGGGATGGCCGCCGCCCGCATATGAAGTTTCGTTGACAGTATCTTTGACGAACAGATATAACCGTGACGTTGCGGGTTTGGAAGCCGGTGAAAGTCCGGCGCGGTCGCGCCACTGTGACCAGCGTGTCGAAATTCTTCGCGTTGGAAGTCAGACCTTACCGCACGCAAGATCTTCGACTGAACGCGTCATTCCAGGAGGAATACATGTCTGATACCACTTTTGCGCCCGTCGCAGCCCCCGCACCGATTCCGCTTGGCCAGATCATGCCCTGGGCGATCTTCGGCGGCCTGCTGATGTTGATTGCCATCTATTTCGTCGGCACCGAAGAGGGTGCGATGGCGCTCTTCAACGGCATGTATGTGCATGAATTCGTTCATGATGCTCGCCACCTTCTCGGCTTCCCCTGCCACTAAAGCGCGTCGCGATCTTCCGGATCCGCCCGATACGTTATAGATTTTTGTTTTCTTGCATGTCGTCATCGCAAAGCCGATGAACGCTTTTGCGCGACATGCTTTAGGGGAGTGTCTCACATGGTTGGAAATCTTCTGCTTCGCGGCATGATCGCGGGCGCGATTGCCGGCATCCTCATTTTCGCCTTTGCGCGCCTCTTCGGCGAACCGCTCGTCGATGCGGCGATTGCCTTCGAAGAAGCGACGGCGCAGGCTGCCGGTACGGCCGCCGAGCCTGAAATCGTCAGCCGCGCCATCCAGGCAGGGCCTGGGCTTCTTGTCGGCGTCATGGCCTATGGCATTGCCGTCGGCGGGCTGTTTGCGCTTGTCTTCGCCTTCGTGCATGGCCGCTTCAGCAGCCTCTCGGCACGCGGCACGTCAGCCGTTATCGCCGCAGCTGCTTTCGTCGCCATCGTTATCGTTCCGGCCATCAAATATCCGGCCAATCCGCCGGCCGTCGGTAGCTCGGATACGATCGGCGTGCGCACCGAGCTGTTCTTCCTGATGATCGTCGTTTCGATCGCTTCGCTGGTCGCGGCCGTCGCAATTGCCCGCAGTCTGGCGGCACGTTACGGCTCATGGAATGGGGCGATCGTTGCGGGTGTTCTCTTCGTCGTCTTCATCGGTCTGGTCGAATATCTGCTGCCGCCAATCAATGAAGTACCGGAGAATTTCTCGGCGACGGTTCTATGGCGCTTCCGCATGACCACGCTCGGCATGCATATGATCCTCTGGTTGGTGCTCGGTCTTGCTTTCGGCGCGCTGGCTGAGAAGCGTCTCGGAGCGAAGAGCGGGTTGCGCCCCGCCTATCGATAAGGTGCGGTAGAGGGGGCTTGCTGCTCCCTCTTTCCTCGCGAGCCAGCGGCTTGTGCTCGGAGTTGGACCCTTTATGAAGAACGTGTTGCGCGCCTTTTGTTTCGGCCTTGCCATGCTCACTGCGGGCGGTGCATTCGCGCATGGCCCCAGTGCCGAGGGCAGCCCTTCCGGCCTGCCGGTGCCCGAGATCTCGCATGGCGAGATGGCGGTTATCTCCGGCTATCGCAGCCGTATCATGGATCTCGCCTCACGGGCGGTGGATACAAGCGAGCCATTTCGGCGTGTGCTGAACTATGCGGAAATCCAGTATTCCTACTGTCTCTGGGGCCGGATGCCGGGCAGCGTTACGGATGAGGAAAGCCCGTTCAACGAATGTGCCCATGCCTACCTGGCAGCGACCAAGGCGGTGCTGCTCGCCATGCGCGGCATGCCCCAGCAGGCTATGGCGGCTGGTGAAATCGCGTCGGCTGTCGATGTCGATATGGTCCAGCGCGGGCTCTCGCTCGTGACCTGCCGGTTCAGTGGCGAGGGTTTCAACACGGCCGATGTCGTGCGCCCGCGCTGGAGCGAAATTCCACTTCATCCGGCGAGCATGGCCTCGCTCACCGGATTTGCAATGATCCTCGTCGCGGGGTTCTTTGTTCTGAGACGGCTTCTTCGGGTTCAGTCATCGGAATAGCGCTGCTCGCGCCACGGATCACCATACATATGGTAGCCGTTCTTTTCCCAGAAGCCGGCCTTGTCTGCTGGCAGCAGATCGATGCGGCGCAGCCATTTGGCGCTTTTCCAGAAATAGAGATGCGGCACGACGAGACGCATCGGTCCGCCGTGGTCACGGGTAAGTGGCTGACCCTCCCATGATGTGGCGAGAATGGCATCCTCGGCGGCGAAATCGGAAAGCGGCAGGTTGGTCGTATAGCCGTCGTAGCTTGTCAGCATGACGTAACCTGCTTCCGCCTTCGGCATTGCGAGATCGAGCAGGTCCCGGGTCGAAACACCCTTCCACTTGTTGTCGTAGCGCGACCATGTCGTCACACAATGGATGTCGGAGACCATCGTGCTTTGTTCCAGTTTCTGGAAGGCGGCCCAGGAAAGGTCGAGCGGCGTTTCGACCAGTCCGCGAACTTCCAGCTTCCAGCTATCGACGGAAACGATCGGCTGCTGGCCGAGGTCAAGCACCGGCCAGTTCTTGACCAGATGCTGGCCCGGCGGCAGGCGCTCCGTTTCCGGGCGGCTGATACGGCCGGTCAGAAATTTTCCCTCCGCAGCCCAGCGGCGTTTGGAGGTGGTGAGCTTGCTGTCTTCGGGAATCTGGTCGTCGCTCATGGCGGTCTCCTTGCGGCGCGGCAATCAGACATGCGCACCTGACATGTGTCAACTTTCGGCACCTCTTGGAAATCTCCACCGCGCTCATTACAGTTGAAGCCGCCGGGTTATGCCTCCACGGGGAGCGGAGGCTGAAAGGGAGGAGCGAGACCCTGTCTTCGCGCTATCGTATCATTGCGGCGCTTTGCGCCGCACCCCTACTGATTTTCGCTTTCTTCTATTATGGGAGCGCCGTCGCCACGCGCGCCTATATGGGTGAAGCCTCGGCACAGGCGGGTACGGCGCTCCGGCTCGCTGTCTCGGCACTGAGTGGACATCTCAGCCGTTACGAAGCCTTGCCGGCACTGATTGCCGACCACGACGATATCAAGGAGCTGGTGAGCCGGCCGGACGACCGTCCTCTGCGGGACAACGCCAATCTCTACCTCAAGGAAATCAACGGGCTGCTGAAATCCTCCGATATCTACGTGGTGCGACCGGATGGGGAGACGATTGCCGCCAGCAATTATGATGGCCCGGGCAGTTTCGTCGGCGAGAATTTCAGCTACCGTCCCTATTTCCAGGAGGCGATCGGCGGGCATCAGGCCCGTTTCTATGCCCTTGGTACAACCTCGCTGAAGCGCGGCTATTATTTCTCCTCGCCGATCCGGGTGGATGGCGAGATCCGCGGCGTCATCGTGTTCAAGGTTGATATCGACGTCATCGAATCCTCCTGGAGCGGCGGTGAATATCGCATCTTCGTCTCCGACCCCGAGGGCATCATCTTCATGTCCGATAGTCCGGACTGGCTCTATGGGGCGATCCTGCCGCTGAGTTCGGATCGGGTGGCACGCACCGAGGCCTCGCGGCGCTATGCCAATGCGCGGCTCGTCGAACTGCCGGTTATCCGCCATCGATTCGAAGAGCATGATCTGATGACGTTGGCGAGCGATCGCGGTCAAAGCGAATATCTCGTTCTTTCGCACTACATGCCGGCTGAAGACTGGACTGTAAACGTGCTCATGGACACGAGTTCCATCCGTGCGCAGGCCCGAACCGCACTCGTTGTCATCTTCCTCATTCTCTGCATTGCTGCTCTGACATTTGCCATTCTTCGGCAGCGCCGGATGCGTCTTGCAGAGCGGCTACAGCTGCAGGCCGAGGCGCGAAACCAGCTGGAACGGCGTGTCGAGGAACGCACGGCGGATCTTGCCCGCGTCAACAGCCGCATCGAGGAAGAGATTGCCGAGCGACGCCTGACCGAGCAGCAGTTGCGCCAGACACAGGCTGACCTCATCCAGGCTGGAAAGCTTGCCGGCCTCGGTCAGATGTCGGCGGCGCTTTCGCATGAGTTCAACCAGCCGCTCGCCGCCGCCAAGACCTATACGGACAGTGCCGCCGTGCTGCTGGAGCGCGGGCGCACGGAGGAGGCACAGGACAATATCCAGCGTATCGGCGGGCTGATCGACCGTATGGCTTCGATCAGCCGGCACCTGCGCAATTTTGCACGCAAACCCAATGAGAAGCTCGGCCCCGTGCCGCTCGACGAGGCGATCCGCGACACCCTGGAGATCATCGCCTGGCGGCTCAAGGCCGCGGATGCCGATCTGCGGCTGCATCTTGGAGCCCGGCCGCCAGTGGTCAAGGCCGGCTCGGTGCGTCTGCAGCAGGTGTTGGTCAACGTGATTTCGAATGCTGCGGATGCCGTCGAGGGGCTGGAAAACCGGTGCATTGAGGTTTCGGCTATCGAGGAGGCGGGCAGGGTGGTGTTGACCGTTCGCGATCATGGACCTGGTGTGCCGGCAGCGATTGCCGAGCGCATCTTCGATCCGTTCTTCACGACCAAGGGCGTCGGCAAGGGGCTCGGCCTCGGGCTCTCCATCTCCTACAACATCATCAAGGATTTCGGTGGCAGCCTGACCGTCTCCAACCATCCGGAGGGCGGGGCCGTGTTTCGCATCGAGCTTTCGGCTGCGGCGGGCTCGATGCCGGAGGCGGCTGAATGAACGAACAGAAGATATTGCTCGTCGATGATGAGGAGGAGTTGCGCCGCTCGACGGCACAGGCACTGGAACTTTCGGGCTTCAACGTCGAAACCTTCTCCAATGCGGATCATGTGCTGGAACTCATCGGCTACAGTTTTCCCGGTGTCGTCGTGACCGATATCCGCATGCCGGGCATGGACGGCATGACGTTGATGCAGAAGATCCGTGAACTCGATACCGAGGTGCCCGTCATTCTCGTCACCGGCCACGGCGATGTGCAGCTTGCCGTGAAGGCGATGCGCGAGGGCGCCTATGACTTCATCGAGAAGCCGTTCACGCCGCAGATGCTCGCCGGCGTCATCCGCCGTGCCATGGAACGGCGTAGCCTCGTGCTGGAGAACCGGTTGCTTAAGGCCGTTGCCGGCAAGCGCGACGATATTGAGGCAAGGCTGCCGGGGCGAACGCAGATCATGGTCGATCTGCGCTACCGTATCCGTGCAATCGGGGCGAGTGACGCCGATACGCTTGTGGTCGGCGACACCGGTGTCGGCAAGGAAGTGGTGGCACGCGCGATGCACGATATCAGCGCACGGGCCAGTCGACCCTTTATCGCCATCAACTGTGCGGCACTTCCGGCAAACCTGATCGAAAGCGAGCTCTTCGGGCACGAGGCCGGTGCCTTTCCGGGGGCTGTGCGACCGCGTTACGGCAAGTTCGAGCATGGGCGGGGCGGCACCATCCTGCTTGACGAGATCGGCTCCATGCCGTTCGATCTGCAGGCGAAGTTCCTCCGCGTGCTGCAGGAGAGAATGATTTCCCGCCTCGGATCGAATGAAACCGTACCGCTCGACGTGCGGTTCATCGCCACAAGCAAGGTCGATCTTGAAGCGGAAGTCGCTTGCGGCCGATTCCGCGCCGATCTCCTCTACCGCCTGAATGTTGCGACCATTCATGTGCCGTCGCTTTCGCAACGCCGGGCCGATGTGCCGCTGCTCTTCATGCAACTCGTCAGGGAGGCGGCCGCGCGTTATGGCAAAGACGACATGGCCGTGCCGCCGGATGTGATTTCGGATGTCGCCCAGCGTGACTGGCCAGGCAATGTCCGTGAATTGCGCAACGCCGCTGACCGCTTTGTGCTCGGACTTGATGGCGGCGGCAGGCAGGCGGAAGCTGCGGGACTTGCCGAGCGTGTGGCGGAATTCGAGCGCGGCGTCATCGCCAGTGCACTTGTCGCGCATAACGGCAGCCTGAGGCCGGTCTATGAATCGCTCGGCATTTCGCGCAAGACGCTTTACGAGAAGATGCAGAAATACGGCCTCGACAAGAAGCTTCTGGCCAATGAGATGGCCGGCGAGATGCGCCGCGAGCTTTGATCCCTTACAGATTTGATGCTGATTGCGCCTGTGTAGGTGTCTCTCTCGACTCAGATCTTGACAGGCAACCATTTGGTTGCCTATAAGACTGCAATAGGCAACCAAATGGTTCCATATCTAGATGGATGAAGATGCGGTTTTTCGAGCTCTGGCGGATGGCAGCAGGCGACGGCTGCTGGATCGCCTGCATGCGCGCAACGGCCAGACGCTCGGCGAATTGTGCGAAGGGCTGGAGATGACGCGTCAGGCAGTGGCGAAGCATCTCGGCATTCTCGAAGAAGCAAATCTCGTCTCCACGCGCCGGCAGGGGCGCGAGAAGCTGCATTACATCAATCCGGTTCCGATCAACGAGATCGCGGACCGCTGGATCAGCAAATTCGAGCGCCGTGCATTAGAGGCGCTCTCCGATCTCAAGAAGAGCCTCGAAGGCAGCAAGGACGAATGAGACGTCCAGCCTGCCGGCGAGGTGTGACCAAGCCTTGGCCAAAAGGGAGTATCATCATGGCAGGCAGCGCATTCAACTACGTCACCTATATCCGCACCACACCGGATCAACTCTGGTCGGCCCTTACGACGACGGAATTCATGAAGAAATTCTGGCTCGGGGTGCAGTTCGAAACCGATTGGAAGGCCGGTTCTGCCTGGCAGATGCGCTATTCCGACGGAACTGTCACCGATACAGGCGAAATCCTTGAATTCGATCCGCCCAAGCGGCTCGTCCTGAAGTGGCATAACGAGTTCAGGCCGGAGCTCAAGGCAGAAGGATTTTCTGAATGTGTGATCGAACTCGAGCCGGTCGGTGAGGCGGTAAGGCTAACGCTGACGCATTCGATGCCGGTAGAGGGCTCCAAGTTCATCGGCGCGGTCTCTGGCGGGTGGCCACAAATTCTCTCCAACCTCAAATCGCTGCTCGAAACGGGCGAGGTCGTTCTGCCGCCGAACCGGTGAGCAGCGAGCGATGGGTGGATTTCCACCCATCGCTTTAATCATTTGTTTCCAAATCGACCCATGTTGCGGCGCACTGGCGCAAAATCCTCATTCCTTCCTGCGTGCGGCAATTGAAGGCGCAGCTTCACGGCCTGCAAATGGGTCATCCGGGCCGGTGCGGAGGATGCGCCGGCGGGACGAACCTATTTTCATCAGGGAGGAAAACGATGAAAATCCTGAAGGCCATGCTCGGCGCCACTGCCGCCGCTGCCGTTTCGCTTCTTTCGTATGCCGCTTCGGCCCAGACCTATCCTGAGCGCACAATCACCATGGTTGTCCCTTTCGCCGCCGGCGGCCCGACAGATACTGTTGCGCGCCTCGTTGCTGAATCCATGTCGAAGGATCTTGGCCAGCAGATCGTCGTCGAAAATGTCGGCGGCGCCGGTGGCACGCTCGGCGCCGGCCGCGTTGCCGATGCCGATCCCGATGGCTATACGATCCTGCTGCATCACATCGGCATGGCGACAAGCGCCACACTTTACCGCAAGCTTGCCTACGATACGCTTGGAGCGTTCGACTATGTCGGTCTCGTCACCGATGTTCCGATGACGATCGTTGCCCGCAAGGATTTCGAACCGGCCGATCTCAAGAGCCTGATCGATTATGTGAAGGCGAACAAGGACAAGGTCACCGTCGCCAATGCCGGTATCGGCGCCGCATCCCACCTTTGCGGCATGATGTTCATGAGTGCCATCCAGACGCCACTGACGACCGTTCCCTACAAGGGAACCGGCCCGGCGATGACCGATCTTCTCGGCGGCCAGGTCGATATCATGTGCGACCAGACGACCAATACGACGAAGCAGATCAAGGGCGGCACGATCAAGGCCTATGCCGTGACCTCGCCGGCTCGCCTCGATGTGCTCAAGGACATTCCGACCGCTGTCGAAGCCGGCCTGCCGGGCTTCGAAGTCGGCATCTGGCACGGCATCTATACGCCGAAGGGTACGCCGGCTGAAATCAACGAGCGCCTGTCGAAGTCGTTGCAGGTCGCGCTGAAGGATCCGAACGTCGCTGCCCGCTTCGCCGAACTCGGCACGGCTCCCTCTTCGGACGCCGAAGCAACGCCGGCTGCACTGAAGGCGAAGCTCGAGAGCGAAATCGCCCGCTGGAAGCCTGTCATCGAAGCAGCCGGCGAATACGCGGACTGAGCCTGACTGCGACATTCGCACCCTCCTCCCGGCCGGGAGGAGGGTGTTTGCGCAGTCCGATATCAGCGGCGACGCTCCATCTCCAACACCAGGAGACACTATGAAATCCCTCAGTTTCGACACCACCAATGTCATCTGCGGCGCATTGCTCGCCGCAACCGGTGCCTTCTTTGCCTATCAGTCGCTGGACCTCGATCTCGGTACGGCGTTGCGCATGGGCCCGGGTTATTTCCCACTTGTTCTCTCGGGCATTCTCGTCCTGCTCGGCCTTGTCATTCTCGTTCAGGCCGTGCGGGTTCAGGGTGAGCCGATCGAACCATTCGCCTGGCGCGGTATGCTCTTCATCCTGCCGGCACCGGTCTTCTTCGGATTGACGGTGCGTGGGCTCGGTTTTGCTCCGGCAATTTTCCTGACGGCCTTCATCGCTTGCTTTGCGTCCAGTCGCATGAATGTGCTGTTAGCGCTGGTTCTTTCGCTGCTGCTGACGATCTTTTCGGTTGCGGTCTTCAGCTATGCGCTCGGGCTGCCTTTCGAACGTTTCGGCCCTTGGGTTCGGTTCTAGGAGGCGGGTATGGAACTTTTCAGCAATCTCGCTCTCGGCTTCTACACGGCGGCAAGCCCGGAAAATCTGCTTTTCTGCCTGATCGGTGTGCTGCTCGGCACGCTGATCGGCGTGCTCCCAGGCATTGGTGCGACGGCAACGATCGCCATGCTGCTGCCCATCACCTTCCAGCTTGAGCCGGTCTCCTCGCTCATCATGCTGGCCGGTATCTATTACGGTGCCCAATACGGCGGCTCGACGACGGCGATCCTCATCAACATGCCGGGCGAATCCTCTTCTGCCGTGACTGCCATCGATGGCTATCAGATGGCGCGGAAGGGCAGGGCCGGCGCGGCGCTCGCAATTGCCGCGCTCGGCTCCTTCTTCGCCGGCTCGGTCTCGACCTTTCTCGTGGCGGTTTTCGCGCCACCGCTGACCGCGATCGCGCTGCAATTCGGCTCGGCGGAATATTTCTCGCTGATGATCGTCGGCCTCGTTTCTTCCATCGCACTTGCGCATGGCTCGGTCGTCAAGGCGCTGGCGATGGTGGCGCTCGGGCTGCTGCTCGGTCTCGTTGGCACGGATATCTATACCGGCACGCCGCGCTTCACGCTCGGCATTCGCGAATATGCCGACGGACTGAACTTCGTGGCGCTTGCTGTCGGTGTCTTCGGCATTGCGGAAATCCTGCGCAATCTGGAAGGGGAGAAGACCCGCACCGTGCTGATGGCAAAAGTCTCGGGGCTGTTGCCATCCAAGGAAGAATTCAAGGAGATGATCGCGCCGATCATTCGCGGCACGGTGATCGGCTCGGCGCTTGGCATCCTGCCGGGTGGCGGGGCAATCCTCGCTTCTTTCGCTTCCTATACAGTTGAAAAGCGCGTTTCCAAGAAACCGGAGGAATTTGGTCACGGAGCGGTCGCCGGCGTCGCTGGGCCGGAATCGGCCAACAATGCGGGCGCGCAGACCTCGTTCATTCCGCTCTTGACGCTCGGCATTCCGGCAAACCCTGTCATGGCGCTGATGGTCGGTGCGATGATCATCCAGGGCATAGTGCCGGGACCGAATGTGGCGACGGAGCAGCCGGCGCTCTTCTGGGGCATCATCGCTTCCATGTGGATCGGCAACCTGATGCTCGTCATCCTCAACCTGCCGCTAATCGGCCTGTGGGTGAAGCTGTTGACGGTGCCTTACTACGTGCTCTTCCCCATCATCATGGCCTTCTGCTCGATCGGGGTCTACAGCGTCAATTCCAACGTCTACGACCTCTATGCCGTCGCCTTCTTCGGCCTCATCGGCTACGTGCTCGCAAAACTCCGCTGCGAGCCGGCGCCGTTGCTGCTCGGCTTCGTGCTCGGGCCGCTGCTCGAGGAAAACCTGCGGCGTGCCATGATCCTGTCGCGCGGCGACGCGACGACCTTCGTCACACGGCCGATCAGCGCTATCCTGCTGACGATTGCGGTGGCGGTGCTGATCATCGTCTTCCTGCCGAGCGTCAAGCGCAAGCGCGAAGAGGTCTTCGTCGAAGAGGCATGAGGGCTTGCGCTGACGGTCCGTTTGTTGAAAAAAGAACGATCTGATGCGGGCGCCGTCGGGCGCCCGTTTCGCTTGACAGGATATCCAGGCTCATGAGCATCCCCGCCCGGATCAGCAACGATCTGCCTTTTCTCACCACCCTTCGCCGCGATCTGCATGCCCATCCCGAGCTGGGATTCGAGGAGGAGCGCACCAGCGATATCGTTGCCAAGCTCCTCAAAGAGGCGGGCATCCAAGTGCACCGCGGCCTCGGTGGAACCGGTGTCGTCGGAACGCTGCAGATCGGCAATGGCACGCGCACGATCGGGCTGAGAGCAGACATGGATGCGCTCGCCATGCCGGAGACGTCAGATCGTCCCTACAAGTCGACCGTGCCGGGCAAGATGCATGCCTGCGGTCATGACGGGCATACGGTGATGCTGCTTGGTGCGGCACGGCATCTGGCTGAAACGCGCGGTTTTTCCGGTACTGTCCATTTCATCTTCCAACCGGCCGAAGAGGGCCGTGGCGGTGCGAAGCGCATGGTAGAGGAGGGGTTGTTCAAGCAGTTTCCCTGTGACGCCATCTATGGGCTGCACAATATGCCGGGGCTTGCCGTTGACGAAATTGCCGTTGTCGAGGGGCCGCAGCTTGCGTCTTCGGACAGCTGGCGCGTCCGCTTTCGTGGGACAGGCACCCATGGCGCAAAGCCGCATCTCGGTCGCGACCCGATTACCGCTGCCGGCACCTTCCTGTCGTCGCTACAAACCATCGTCGGGCGCGTCGTCGATCCGCTTCAGCCAGCGGTCGTCAGCGCCTGCTCGGTCCAGGCCGGCAACCCGAAGGCCTTGAACGTCATCCCCGACATTGTCGAGATCGGCGGGACGGCGCGGGCTTATGCGCCCGAAGTACGCGATCAGCTTGAGGTCGAAATCGGCCGTCTGGCGTGCGGCACAGCCGCCATGTTCGGCATTTTGGCAGACTATGAATTCGAACGCCGCATTCCGCCGGTCGTCAATGATGCGGATGCGGCGGCGCGAGCGCTTGGTGCTGCACAGGCAGTGTTCGGTGAAAAGGTGCGTACCAGCTTTCCGCCATCGACTGCCGGGGATGATTTCGCTTTCTTCGGACAAAATGCGCCCGGCTGTTATGTCTGGCTCGGCAACGGCCCGGCTGTCGATGGAGCGCTGCATCACAATACGGCCTACGACTTCAACGACGAGGCGCTGGGATATGGTGTGGCTTACTGGGTGTCACTGGTGGAGCGAGAGCTCAAGGCTGAGGCGTAGGTGCCTCAGAAGGTTTCCAGAATTGGGTTTTCCAGTACCTTGCCAGTGGTGACATCGGCAATGCCGCGGTCGGTCTGGTGGGGGCCGATATTGCAGGCCAGCGTGGCCCCGAAGCACGCCTTGAAGACCAGGTAGGGCGGCTGCCAGTCGACGATTTTCTCCATGGCCTTGCGGATGGCGGCGAAGCTTTCGGCGGTTTTCTTCAGGGAGGCATCGGTTACGAGGCCGGAGAGCGGCAGGGGCAGCAGGGCTTCGATGCGGCCGTCCTTTGCGACGGCCATGCCGCCGCCGGCTTCGATGACAGCGTTTGCCGCAATCGCCATATCTTGCGCATTTCCGCCGAAGACGGTGAGGTTATGGCTGTCGTGCGAGACGGTGGTACAGAAGGCGCCGCGCCACTCACCCCAGCCGGTCAGAAAGCCGACACGCGGCTTGCCGTCAGCCAACCCGTGACGATGTGCAACTGCTATCATGGCGCTGCCGGCCGGCGGCACAACGAAGCCGTCGCGGACATCGGCAACTGCTTCGCCCCACTGCGTAAAACGTGGACGGTCGATCGTCGCAAGGCGGACTTTGGTGCCGTTGGCGGGAATGCGGAAGTCGTCTTCGGCAAGCGCTGCGAGCTTGACCGAATGCATGAGCGGTGTGGCATCGAGCGGTTGGATCGGATCCTTGACTGCGCCGTTCTCGGCAACCAGCCGACCGCTGGCGATGACGGCGCGGGCGGTAAAATCGGTCATGTCCTCGAACAGCACGAGATCGGCGCGGCGACCGGGGGCGATGAGCCCGAGGTCGGCACGCTTCATGCGCTGTGCGGCGTTGAAAGTAGCGGCGCGCAGCGCCCATTCCGGGCGCATGCCGTAGCGGACGAGGCGGCGCAGGACATCATCGAGGCCGCCATTCTGATAGAGCTCGTCGGGAAAGACATCGTCGGTGCAGAGCGTGACCGTCGGCGGAAGGTGGCCGATGTCGTTCAACGCCTCGACAAATTCCTCCAGCAGATGATCGTGCGAGCCGCGCAGCTCGATCGTCATGCCGGCGGCCAGCTTCTGCAGCAGATCGGCACCCGATGTCAGCTCGTGATCGGAGGTGATGCCGGCTGCCATGAAGGCGTTGAGGTCGGCACCGTCAAGCCCGCGGGCATGGCCGCAGACGAGCTTGCCGGAAGCAAGACCTGCATTGACGATATCGGTCATGCGCGGATCGCCATTGATGACGCCCCGCATGTTCATGACCTCTGCCACGCCGCCGATTGCCGGTGAGCGCAGCAGCTCGCCGATAACAGAGGCGTCGAAGTCCGCTCCTGCCAGCTCAAGTCCGGGTGCTGACGGCACGCAAGAAGGGGCAAGCAGGATCATGCGCAGCGGCAGATTGCGTGAGGCTTCGATCGCCCAGCGCACGCCGTCCAGGCCGTGGACGTTGCCGAATTCATGCGGATCCCAGACGATCGTCGTCACACCGCGCGGCAACACAGCTTCGGCATATTCAGCCGGCGTAACCATCGAGCTTTCGATATGCATATGCGTATCGATGAGGCCGGGCGAGACGATGGCGCCCGTTGCATCGAGCACTTTCGCGGCATCGGTGCGGCTTGTCGGTGCATGAACACTTGCGATTATCGCACCGACGAGGCCGATATCGGCCTCGCGGATCAGGCCGGTGACGGCATCGAGGATGCGGCCGCCGGTAACAAGCATATCAAAGGGGCTGTCGCCGCGTGCAGCCGCCACGGCGCGGGCGCGTAATGCTGGTTCGTTGAGATCGGCGGGTTCCTGGCGCGGGTTTGCGGTCATTTGCGGGCCTCATTGACCAGGGCGGCGAGAATCATGACACGTGCCATATCGGCATCGATGTCGGCGGCGAACTCAGCGTTGAACGTTGCATGAGTGGCGCGGGTTTCAACGACGGTGCGACCGCGGGTATATTGCCCCTGCAGTTCTGCATCGATGCGGGCATGGCGAAAGCTCACCACCTGCGGAGCGACGAAGGCGACGGCGGCAGAGGGATCGTAGATCGCCATGGCAGGACGGCCGCGGCTGGTGCCGATCCTGATGTAGCCGGCAAACATATCGGCGATCAGCTCGGCATTGACACCACCGGCGGTACGGACCGGATCGGCGTCCTCAGGTTTTGCCAGAACCTTGCGGCAAAGGTCGAGATCGACCATGCGCAGCGGCAGATTGTGGGCGATGACGATTGCCAGTGCTTCGGGGTCGGCGAGCGCATTGAATTCCGCCGAGGCGGTGTGGTTGCCGGTGGTGACGCCGCCGCCCATCCAGACGAGTTCAGTGATGCGGGCGGCGAGATCGGGGCGGGCGAGCGCCAGTGCGGCGATATTCGTCAGCGGCCCGAGCGCCAGGATACGATGAGGGCCTTCCAGTTCAAGCCAGCGGCAAAGGGCGATAAAGGCGTCGCTGTCCGGCAGGCTCGGGGCCGGCGGCAGGTGCCTGCCCGTTGTCGGGATACCGCTCTCGCCGAGCACCGCCTGTGCCGTCTCGAGCTTGCCGAGAACGGGCATCTCGCGGCCGATATGGATTGGGAACGTCCACCCGAAAGCCTTGGCGGCTCCCGCCGCATTGGTGCACACCTGCGACAGCGGCGTATTGCCGAAAACCAGCGAGACGCCGTCAATGTCGAGTTCGGCGTTCGTCACCACCATGATGGCGGCGATATCGTCGAACCCCATGTCCGTGTCGATCCAGACGCCCATGATCTCACCCGAAACGCTTGAGGCTTGCGGAAGCCGCGACCGGCAGGTCGAAGGCGATCGTGCTGCCGAGTTCGTGTTGCGGCAGGGCTGCGTCCACTTCGGCCTTGATCGGGCCGAGCGAGCTGTCCAGCAGATATTCACGGCTGTTGCCGGCAAAGGACGTGCCGCGCACGGTGCCCTGGAAAGGACCAGAACCAAGGATCACCGCACGCGGCCGCCAGGCCAGGCCTGCCGCACCGTCGGGCGCTGCGGCCGAAAGAGCGACTGCGCCACCAGGCGTCGCGAGCTTTCCGTCCGTCAACGCAAAGACATTCTCGAAGCCGACGAAATCGGCAACGAAGGAAGAAACAGGTCTGTTGTAGATGTCTTCGGGCGTGCCGATCTGCTCTATGCCGCCGTTCAGCATGACGATGATGCGGTCGGCAAGGGCAAGCGCTTCCGCCTGGTCATGGGTGACAAAGATCATCGTCACGCCCGTCTCCTTCTGGACACGCTGCAACTCGGCGCGCATTTCGAGGCGCAGGCGGGCGTCGAGATTTGAAAGCGGCTCGTCGAGCAGCAGCACCTTTGGCTCCATGATCATGGAGCGCGCGAGCGCCACACGTTGCTGCTGGCCGCCGGAGAGCTCGCCCGGTTTGCGGCCGGCGAATTTTGCGAGGCCGACGGATTTGATGCCGGCATTGACCTTGCCGTCCAGATCATCACCACGAAGGCCCTTCAGCCGCAGTCCGAAGGCAACGTTTTCATAAACGGTCAGATGCGGGAAAAGCGCGTAGGACTGGAAGACGAGGCCGACAGCGCGTTTGTTGGCGGAGACGCGGGTGATATCGGCGCCATCGAGATTGATGCGGCCGGAGGCCGGATTTAGCAGGCCGGCGATGGCGCGCATCGTCGTCGTCTTGCCGCAGCCGGAAGGGCCGAGAAGCGCCACCAACTCGCCCCTAGCGATCGACAGGTCGAGGTCCTTCACCGCGACCGTATCGCCATAGGCCAGCGTCAGCTTGTCGAGTTGAAGGTAGGCATCAGACATAGCGAGAGAATCCCAGGAAGCGTTCGGCGAGGAAGACGATGCCGATCGAAAGGAAGGCGAGCAGCGCCGAGAGCGCCGCAATGGAGGGGTCGTAGGTAGTTTCCATGTAGCCCAGCATGTCGATCGGCAGCGTGCGCACGCCAGGGCCGGAGAGGAACAGGGAGACCGGAACCTGATTGAAGCTGGTGACGAAGCCGAGGATGAAGGCAGCCAGAATGCCGCCGCGGATATTCGGCATCACGACGCGGAAGAAGGCGCCGAGCCGGGAGGAACCGAGCAGGACGGCCGCTTCCTCGATATCGGAGCGCAGGTTACCGAGGCTTGCGGACACGACACGCACGGCATAGGGCAGCACCAGGGCGGTATGGGCGAAGAAGAGCGCTAGCGTGATGTTGAAGCCGAAGGGCACGACGAGATAGCGCAGCAGCGCCAGACCGACGATGATACCGGGCACGATGATCGGCAGCGAGACGATTGTTCTGACCGTTTCCGAACCCGGCAGCCGATAGCGCGCTAGCGCATAGGCGGCGGGAATGCCGAGGATGAGGGCTGCCAGCGTCCCGAAGACCGCCAGGAACATCGACATGGCAAAGCTGTCGCGGAAGCTGTCGATGGTGAAGACCTTGGCAACCCAGCGCAGCGACAGGCCCTGGGGCGGGAAAGCCAACGTGTCGCCGGCGGAAAGCGAAGCCGCGATGATGATCAGAAAGGGGCCGATCAGGAAGATCAGCAGCAGGAGCAGCACGACAGGCGAAAGGAGGCGGATGCTCATCGGCGGTTCCTCGCGGTTGCAAGGCGTTTCAGCAGGATATTGGCGGCAAAGCTCATGACGATCAGGATGAACGCGATGACACTCGCCGAAACGAAATTATTGGCAACGGAAACCTGCTGGTACATCAGCGTCTCCAGCATCAGCACCTTGGAGCCGCCGAGAATGGCGGGCGTGATATAGGCCGTCAGCGAGCCGGTGAAGACCAGCGTGCCACCGACGACGAGGCCTTCCCTGGTGAGCGGCAGAATGACCTTCCGGAAGACCTGGAACCAGTTTGCGCCGAGCACGCGGGCGGCCGGAATGGCATCCTTCGGCATGTTCTCGAGTGCGCTGATGAGCGACAGGATCATCAGCGGCAGGAAAAGCTGCAGGAGGCCGATAAAGACGGCAGTCTCGGTGAAGAGCAGGCGCAGCGGCTCCGCGCTCAGACCCAGGCCAGTGATCGCTTCATTGACGATGCCGGTGCGGCCGAGAATGACAATCCAGGCATAGGTGCGCGCAACCGGCGAGATCATCAGCGGCAGAGTGACTAGCCCGATCATGCGGCCCTTGCCCTTCGGAGGAAGATTGACGATTGCAAAGGCGGCGGCATAACCGATGATGGCCGACACCGCCGTCACTTCCAGGCCGAGCCGGAAGGTGCGGAAGAAAACGGTGCGGTTCAGCGTTTGCGAGAAGAAATCCGTATAGGCGGCGAGCGTCCACGCGCCGTCGCTGCGAAAGCCTTCGGACAGCAGGATCGCGACGGGCAGCAGAAAGACTACGGCAGCGAAGATCGCGGCCGGCAGGGCAAGCGCCAGGGCTTCTGCTCGGTTCTGGAACATGAGACGCCTTTCGAGCGGGGAAGGGCGGTCCCGGTGGGTGCCGGGACCGATGTCAGCAGAGGCTTACTGGCCGACCTTTTCGTTCCATTCCTTCAGCCAGCCATTGCGGTTGTCGAGTGCGGCTGCGGACGGGATCAGCTTCAGGTTCTTGGCGGTGTCTTCGCCATAGGTGATGTTGTTGGCGACCTTGTCGGAGACCTTGACCTCCTTGTTCGCCGGGCTGTCGATGAGCTTTTCGGCGAGCTTGGTCTGGACGTCGGTCGAGAGCCAGAAGTCCATGAACTGCAGGGCGAGATCCTGGTTCTTCGAACCCTTGGTCATGACCAACACGTTCATGCCGCCGGTCTGGCCTTCCTTCGGGGTTGCCCAGGCAACGGGAAGGTCGAGCTTGGTGAAGCCTGCCCAGGAGAAACGGCCGATCGGAGCGGCCCAGATCTCCTCCTGCTGCATCAACTGCACGAGCTGGGAAGACTTTTCATAGAAAGTAACGATCTCGTCCTTCTTTTCGCCGAGCGCTTCGATCGGCGCCTTGAGATCAGGCGTGTCCTTGCCGAGTGCGAGACCAAGCATGTAGAGCGCCGGCGGGCCCTGGTTGGTCGTGACGTTCGGGAAGGCTACGTGGCCGACATATTCCGGCTTCAGGAGATCGGCCCAGGACTCGATCTTCATCTTGTCCGAGCGGTAGGCAATCGAGGTGGCATAGAAAGTGTAGCCGACGCTCATGCCATCACCGTTCGGATCCTTGGCGACATCGTAGAGCCTGGAGAAATTTTCAAGCTTGGAGGTATCGATCTTGTCGATCAGGCCGGCGCGGGAAGCCGCAAGGCCATCGGCCATGGAGACGGCAGCAAGATCGACGACCGGATTGGCCTTGTTGGCTTCCATCTTGGCGAGGCGCTCGACGCTGTTGCCGGTTTCGACAACGAGCTTGCAGCCGCACTTGGCTTCGAAGGGGTCATAGACGATCGTCTTGTAATCGTCCTGCGCAAAGGCATAGACGGAAATGGTCAGCGTGCGTTCCTGTGCCGCTGCACCGAGAGGGAAAAGCGCGACTAGCGCCACTGATGCAACAAGAGCTTTTTTCATTCTACAGGTTCTCCATCTCTGAGGTTTTTGGTGCCGGGTTCACGAGCCCGGATGACTGGCGGATGATCAGCTGCATGGGCACGCGTTCGGTGTCCGCCGCAACCAGCACGCCCTCCCGTGTGCCACTATCGTTTATTCTGTCGACCAGTGCCGAAACGGCAATTTCGGCGATAGTGTCCATGTCCATCCTCACGGTCGTCAGCGATGGTGTGACGACCGGCGACCATATGAGATCGTCGAAGCCCGTGACGCTGACATCGGCGGGCACGCTGATGCCGTCCTGCTGCAGTTCAGTCAGCGCGCGCAGAGCCTGCAGGTCGGAAAGGGCCGCAAATGCCGTGAAGCCCTGACGCGCCTTTTCCGCAAGCCCCAGCCTGCAACCGGCGCCCGTCTCGTTTTCCAGCCGCTCGATCCAGAGTGTTTCGGAGCGCATGCCATGCTGCAATCCAGCCCTGATGCCGCCGGCTCTGTCGTTCTGGACATTGGACTCGTGATTATTGCCGATGATGAGGATCTGCTTGTGACCAAGGCCCGCGAGGTGGGCGGCAATTTCCTTTCCGCCCTGCCAGTGATCGGCGGCGACCGTATTGCCCGGTGTGGAGGCGGTATCGATGACCGCGACCGGGCAGCTCGCGGCGGAAATGCGGGTGGCGCGGCGAGGCACGACCACCATGCCGTCGACGCCACGTTCCACCAGCCGGTTGATCGCTTCCGTCTGGGCCGTGATATCGCCGCGGGAGTCGGCAATCAGCACACCGTAGCCTGCTACGGATGCGGCATATTCGATGGCCTGGGCGATCTTCGGAAAGAGGGGATTGGCAATATCGGGCAAGACAAGGCCGAGCACGCCGCTCCGGCCAGTACGCAGAGCTCTGCCGGCCTGGCTCGGCACATAGCCGAGTTCGGCGGCATGCGTGCGAATTCTTTCGATCAGTGCGTCGGAAACCCGGCCTTTGCCGGAGAGCGCATTGGAGACCGTGGCAACGGAGACGCCGAGCGACGTTGCTATCCTGCTGAGATTGGGTCCCGGGCGTTGTGAGGCCATTGTTTTCAAGTGCCGAGCTTAATCGTTTAATCAACTGCATAGCGTAGCGATTACGGCTTGTCGAATCCAAATCCTTCCTGTGCGCATATTATCTGTTCCGGCAGATATTCAGGCAAAGAAAAAGCCCCGCGGAGACCACGGGGCTTCGGAATGACGCTATGCGAAGACCTTAGCTGCCCTTGGCAGCCTTGACCGGTCCCGGACCGGTGGTCTTGCCAGTCGGCGCGAAGCCGCCGCCGGTTGCGATGTTGAGCGCAGCGTAATCCTTTGCCATCTGCTGAACGGCAGCCGCGAGGCTTGCCTGAGCGAGAGAGACCTGACGCTGGGCGTCGAGAACGTCGAGCAGCGAGGAAGCGCCGTCTTTGTAGGATGCCGTCGAGAGCTCGAGGGTTTCCTGGGTCGTCCTGACCTGAGCGCGCAAGGCGTCAACCGTCTGGGCGTCACGGCGAACGGCCGAAAGGGCATCCTCGACCTGCTGGATTGCCGTCAGAACGGTCTGCTTCCAAGCGAGGTAGGATGCGACGGCGTTGGACTTGGAGACGTCGACATTGGCGCGCAGACTGCCGCCGTCGAGGATCGGCAGGTTCAAAGTCGGGCCGAAGGACCATGCCGACAGGCCGCCGTGGATGCCGCGCTGGTTGATGTAGCTCGGCGAGATCGAACCGGACAGCGAGATCGACGGGTAGAGCTGAGCTTCGGACACACCGATCTGGGCGGTGGCAGCGGCGAGGTTACGCTCGGCCTGGCGAATATCCGGGCGGTTGCGGATCAGGTCGGCCGGAACGCCGGAATTGATGCCGCCGCGGAAGGTCGGCTGGCCGGAGCCACGCAACAGTTCATCGACCATCGAACCGGCCGGCTGGCCGAGGAGGGTGGCGATTTGATGGGCCGAAACGCGGATGTTGGTTTCGAGACCGGGGATTTCTGCGAGCGTCGACTGGACAAGACCTTCAGCCTGGACGACGTCGAGGCGGGAGGCCGCGCCTGCGTCGAGCTGGAACTTGGTCAGGTCGTAGGTTTCCTGACGGGACTTCAGGTTGGCTTTCGAAAGCGCCAGGCGCTGCTGGAAGAAGCGCAGGTCAATATAAGTTGAAACAAGGTTCTGGATGTAGGACAGCTTGGCGATGTCGGCACCCGCATAGGCGGAATCAAGAGAGGCGAGGGCGCTTTCCTTGCTGCGCCTGAAAAGACCGAACATGTCGAGCAGCCAGGACAGGGAAAGCTGTCCGGCGCTGGTGTTGCGGGTGTTGAACTGGGTACGCAACTCGCCGGTCTCGCCGCTGACGGTGTGAGAAGCGCCAACATCGAGAGCAGGCAATGAACCGGCGCCAGCGATGGTCACGTTGGCGGATGCGGAATTGATGCGCTCGAGCGCCTGTTGGATCGTCAGGTTCTGGCTAAGGCCGGTCTGGACAAGGCTGTCGAGTTTGCGGTCGTTATAGGCGGTCCACCAGGCCGTGGTAGCGACGTCGCCGATGCTCTTTTTGCCACCTTCACTGAATTTTCCAGGAAGCGCCATTTCCGGAGGTACGTGATCAGGGCCTACTACACAGCCCGACAGCAATAACAATAGCGCCGGTGTGGCATAACGAAGAGATACCATGCATTTCATCCTGTAACTCGAGCAAGTCAATTCTTGTCCGAAGCGTCATGCTTCACTATCGGCCCGACGCGCCTCGATCCTTACGCTAAACACATGCCGAAGCAGTCCGCGCGCAATGTAGCAATCCGGAAAGCTTTCTCACAGTGCATTTATATCACACTCCCGCCTCATTTTTTTGCCGTGTGGCAAAGATGCGGCGGATCACGACGAAGAAGGAGGGCACGAAGAAAATGCCGAGTACCGTCGCCGAAAGCATCCCTCCGAGCACGCCGATACCGATCGCGTTCTGGGCAGCGGAACCCGCGCCCGTAGCGATGGCCAAAGGCACGACGCCGAGAATGAAAGCCAGAGATGTCATGATGATCGGGCGCAGGCGCAGCCTTGCTGCTTCCAGCGTCGCCTCGAAGAGCCCCATGCCCGTCTCCGTCCGGTCCTTCGCGAATTCCACGATCAGGATCGCGTTCTTGGCGGCAAGGCCGATGGTCGTGAGCAGGCCCACCTTGAAATAGACGTCGTTCGCCTGCCCGAATAGCGTTGCTGCGGCAAGTGCGCCGAGCACGCCGACCGGCACGGCCATGATGACCGAGAACGGGATCGACCAGCTCTCGTAGAGGGCAGCCAGGCAGAGGAAGACGACGAGAACCGAAATCGCGTAAAGCATCGGGGCCTGCGAGCCCGAGAGCCGCTCCTGATAGGAGATGCCCTGCCAGGCAACCGTGTAGCCGCCGCCGAGCTGTTCGGTCAGTGCTTCCATCTCGTTCATGGCTTCACCCGATGAGACGCCAGGGGCTGCCGCACCGTCGAGCGGGATTGCGCTGACAGCATTGAACCGGGCGAGCGAAGGCGCGCCATCGACCCATTGGGTTGTCGTGAAGGCGGAGAAAGGCACCATCTCGCCGGCGTTGTTGCGGGCATACCAGTGGTTCAGATCGGTCGGCTGCATGCGGAAGGGAGCGTCGCCCTGCACGTAGACCGGCTTGATTTCGCCGTTCAGCGTGAAGTCGTTGACATCGCGGCCAGTGAAGATGATCGACAGCATGGAGTTGACCGAGGCGAGGTCGACACCCATCGCGCCGATCTTCTCCTGATCGATCAGGATTTTCATCTGCGGCTCGACTTCCTTGTTGTTCGAGCGCAGTGCGACGACCTTGCCGGTGGCGCCGGCCATCTGGATGAGCCGCTTGGATGCAGCCGTCAGGGCTTGATTGCCATGGCCGCCGGTGTCCACCAGATACATGGAGAAGCCGCTCGAGACGCCAAGACCCTGGATCGCTGGCGGCAGCAGCGCAAAGACCTGCGCCTCGCGGATCGTGAAGAAGTTCTTGAGGGCCCGGTTGACCACCGACTGAGCACTGAGATTGTGATCGGTGCGCAGTGAGAAATCCTTGAGCTTGGTGAAGACGATGGCGCTGTTCTGGCCCGAACCGTTAAAGCCGAAACCGAGCGCGCCGAAGACGGAATCCACCGCATCCTTCTCGTTTTCACGGAAGTATTTTTCGACCTTTTCAACGACAGCCTGCGTCTGCTGCGTGGTCGAGCCAGGGGGCGTGGTGACGATGGTCAAAAGCACGCCCTGGTCTTCTTGCGGCAGGAACGAACTCGGCAGGCGCGCGAAGAGATAGGCGCAGCCGGCGCCGACCAGCAGGAATACCAGCATGACGCGGATCGGTCGCTTCAAGAGGTAGCCGATGGTGCGGACATAGCCGTTGGTCGAGCGGGTGAAGTTGCGGTTGAACCAGTCGCCGATGCGATGCTTCTTGTGCTCGTTGACCGGCTTCAGCATCGTGGCACAGAGCGCCGGCGTCAGCACGATGGCGACGAGGGCCGAAAGCAGCATGGCCGAAACGATGGTGATGGAGAACTGGCGATAGATGATGCCGGTCGAGCCGCCGAAGAATGCCATGGGAATGAAAACGGCGGTCAGCACGAGGGCAATGCCGACGATGGCGCCGGTAATTTCACCCATCGACTTCTCGGTCGCTTCAAGTGGCGATAGCTTTTCCTCCGACATGATGCGTTCGACGTTTTCCACGACGACGATGGCGTCGTCGACGAGAAGGCCGATCGCCAGCACCATGGCGAACATCGTCAGCGTATTGATCGAATAGCCTGTTGCCGCAAGGACGCCGAACGTGCCGAGAAGCACGACGGGTACGGCAATGGTCGGGATCAACGTCGCGCGCAGGTTCTGCAGGAAGATGAGCAGCACCACGAAGACGAGCACGATCGCCTCGATCAGTGTGTGCACGACCTTCTCGATCGACAGCTCGACGAAGGGGGTCGTGTCGTAGGGATAGGTGATCTCGACACCTTCCGGCAGGCCACGACCGATCGTTTCGAGTGCGGTGCGGACACGGGCGGCGGTATCGATGGCGTTTGCGCCAATTGCAAGGTTGACGGCGAAACCAGACGACGGCAGACCGTTATAGCGCGAGCTGCCGCCATAGCTCTCCTGCCCGATTTCGACGCGGGCGACATCACTCAGGCGGACTGTCGAACCATCCTTTTCGACCTTCAGGATGATGTGCTCGAAATCCGCGACCGTGGTAAGCTGGCTCTGTGCCGTGATGGTGACGTTGATCTGCTGGCCCGGGACGGCAGGCTGGGCGCCAAGCGAGCCGACGGAGACCTGCGTATTCTGGGCCTGGATAGCCGAGGTCACGTCGCTTGGTGTGAGCTGAAACTTCTGCAGTTTGAACGGGTCGATCCAGACACGCATGGCGTAGCCGGAGCCAAATACGTTGATGCTGCCTACGCCTTCCAGGCGTTGGATCTGGTCCTCGATCGAGGTCGACATGATGTTGCCGAGGTCAACGGAGGTGCGTTTGCCGTCCGTCGAGACCAGCGAGCCGACGAGCAGAATGCTCGACGTGGAGCGCGTGACGCTGATCCCCGCATCGATGACGTCGCCAGGCAATTGCGACTGGACGAGCTGCAGCTTGTTTTGAACCTGTACCTGCGCGATGTCAGGATTGATGCTGGTCCCGAAGGTCAGCGAAATGCTGGCCGAGCCTGTCGACGAGGTCGAGGTCATGTAAGTGAGGTCGTCGAGACCAGTCATGCCGTCTTCGATGATGGTGGTCACCGATTTTTCGACCGTTTCGGCGCTCGCGCCGCGATAGCTGGTGTTGATGCGGACCGTTGTCGGCGCAATATCAGGATATTGCGAGATCGACAGCGTGAAGATCGCGAGCAGACCTGCGAGCATGATGGTGATCGCAATGACCCAGGCGAAGATCGGTCGTCGGATGAAAAACTTGGCCATCGGTTATTCCTGTACGGCTGGGACGGTGACGATACGAGAGTGCCTGCGCATTACTTTGCTGCGGGCTTCTGTTCGCCTCCGGCCACGGGCTGATCGGCAGGGACAACCACGCCGTTGTCGTTGATCTTCATTGGAACCGGTTTTACCGGCATGCCTGATACAATCGACTGCAGACCGCTGACGATGAGCTGGTCGCCATCCTTCACACCCTGGGTCACGAGCCAGGAATTGTTGGAGGGCGAGGCATTCTCGAACACGCGGGTCTCAACCTTGCCCTCGGCGGAAATGAACTGCGCGGTCAAACGGCCGTTGGCGTCACGGGTGGTGGCAAGCTGCGGCAGGGAATATCCGGTTTCGTTACCGAGTTCGACTGTGGCGCGTACGTACATGCCGGGCAGGACGACGCGGTCGGGGTTCGGGAAAACAACACGGATGATGAAGGTGCCGGTCGTTTCGCTGACAACCTGCTTCGACATGTCGAGCTTGCCCTTCTGATTATACTCGCGGCCGTCTTCGAGGATCAGGCGGAACGCGACATTGTTGTCCTCGCCCTTGACGTCGCCGGCAGCGATCGCATCGCGCAATTTAAGCAGGTTGGTGCTCGATTCCGTCAGCGAAATGTAGATGGGATCGAGCTGGCGGATGGTGGTCAGCGCGGTCGTCTGGTTGGCCGCAACGACGTTGCCGATGTTGTAGGCGGTCTGGTCGATGACGCCGTCGAAGGGGGCTGTGATCTTCGTATGATCGAGATCGATCTGCGCTGCGGTCAACGCCGCCTTTGCGGCTTCGACTTCTGCATTCGCTTGTGCAAGGGCCGTTCGGGCGGTTTCGAATTCGATCTGCGTTGCGCCGCTGCCGACCAGCCGCTGGTAGCGGTCGAAATTGCTCTGGGCGCTTGGCACGCCGGCCTCGGCTTTGGAAATCGCGGCCTGGGCCTGCTCAACGGTTGCGCGGTAGGCGGCGTCGTCGATCTGGTAGAGCAGATCGCCCTTCTTGACTTCGCCGCCTTCCTTGAACGCGATTTCACGGATGATGCCGCTTACCTGTGGGCGGATATCAGCCACCTGGAAGGCCTCGGCGCGGCCGGGCAGGATCGTGGTAATCGGATAGGTATCCTTTTTCAGCGTGACTACACCAACCGGGGCAGCCTGCTGGGCAGCACCGCCCGCGCCTGGATTGCCAACGGGCTTGCTGCCGCCCTCGTTGCAGGCGGCGAGACCGATAACAAGCAAGAGGGTCGAGGTTACGATGAGGGCGCGCCTGGTCATGCTGAATTTCCTGTGCGGTTGGCAGTAGCGGTTCAATCGCCGGCCCTTGGAGGCACCGCTCTATATAAACGTGGTGATTGATCCGGTAACAGGTGCCGTTATCCGATATTAAGAAAAGCTTTATGAAGTGACGTAATTCAGCAATCGTCACTTAGCAAGGTTTATTTTGCAGTGCGGCATCCACGAAACACACGATTTTTTCCGCACGGTGCACAAGCGTGTTCTTGTCGTCCTTGGCAATGAGAATGGGATGCAGAACACAGGCCAGAACATCTGCAACGGTGCGCGCTGCCATGTCCGTATTGTCGCAATGGTAGTTGCCTTCGGCGACGCCTTCACGAATGATCTCGCCGAGCTTCTGTTCTATCCGTTCGCGATAGCGCTGGCCGGCATCGAGCTTGGCATCGATCGTCGAGATCACCATCTCGAAAATGTAGGGGTTCTGCTGGATATCCCGCAGATGGCTGTCGAGCAGTCGCAGGACGAAGCTTAGCAACTGCTCCTTCGGCGGCAGGCTGGTGTCAACGGCGGCAAAGCGCTCCGTCGCATTGCCAAGATGACGCTCGGCGATCGCATCGACGAGCACCGCCTTCGAATGAAAATGCTTGAAGACATTGGCTGGCGACATATGCAGCGACGAGGCGATATCGGCGATGGAAACCGCGACGAAGCCGCGCTGGCGAAACAGCGTATCCGCCATCGAGAGGATATCCTCCCTGGTCTCTTCGGCCTTGCGTCTGGGCCTGCGTGCCATCTGTCCCCCGCCGGGCTTGGCCCGGCACCCCTTTTTTCCGATGCTAGCGCGATTGGTTGAAAGCCTGCAACAGGCTCGCAACTCCGGCTTCAAAGGTTCAGGGAAAATAGGGTTCGAGATTTGCCCGGACACGTGCCGTGGGCGTTTCGCCACGGTCGTCGGGTACGAAGCGTTCCCCGGTTATCCATTCATGGGCTTTGATATAGACGGCCGACGTCTGCTCGATCAGCTCGAGAGGAATTTCCGGAATCGCGTCCTTGTAGGGGTCGCAGCGTTCGACGACCCAGGCGCGGACGAAGTCCTTGTCGAAGCTTTCCGGCCGCTTGCCCGCTTCGAAAGCGGCGGGATAGGTTTCCGCCACCCAATAGCGGCTGCTGTCGGGCGTGTGGATCTCGTCGGCGAGAATGATGTTGCCGTCCTTATCGGTACCGAATTCATACTTGGTGTCGACGAGGATGAGGCCACGCTTTGCCGCCATCTCCTGGCCACGGGCAAAAAGCGCCAGCGCATATTTCGAAAGCGTTTCCCACTGTTCCTTCGTCAGCAATCCGCGGCTGACAATCTCTGCCGGGGTGAGCGGCTCGTCATGGCCGCCGTCGAATTCCTTGCTGGTCGGCGTGATGACCGGCTCGGGAAGGATCTGATTGTCGCGCATGCCGTCGGGCAGGCGCATCCCATACATCTCGCGCTCGCCCTTCTTATAAAGTGTCAGGATCGAAGTGCCTGTCGTGCCGGCGAGATAGCCACGTACGACGATCTCGACCGGAAGGATATCGAGCCGTTTGCCGATGACGACATTCGGGTCGGGATAGTCGAGGACGTGATTGGGGCAGATGTCCTTCGTTGCCTCGAACCAGTATCGGGCTGTCTCGGTCAGCACCTGTCCCTTGTAGGGAATGCAGGTCAGGATGCGATCGAAAGCGCTCAGCCGATCGGTGCTGATGATGATGCGTCGGCCATCCGGAAGGTCGTAATTCTCACGCACCTTGCCGCGGTAGTAGTTCGGCAGTTCCGGGAAATGGGCTTCGGAGAGAATACGCACGACGCCTGGTTATCCTTCTATCGGCTGAGACTAAAGCGTGCCGCGATCATTAGGGTCCGCTTCGCACGCTTCAGGTCTTCGTTTTACGCATGTCGTTATCGCAAAACCGCTCCACACTTTTGCGCCGCATGCTCTGACCCTGCTCTAGTTTCATTGCCGGGGAAGTCAAGCAAAGGCTCGTTTAAAGCCAGAAGACGGTGATGAGAATGAGCGTGAGTATATAGCCAGCGAGGGTCAGCGGCCAGCCGGCGCGTAGGAAATCGCGGAAGCGGTAGCTGCCGATGCTCATCGACAGAGTATTGTTGTGATGGCCGAAGGGGGTGAGGAAATCCTGCGATGCTCCGGCTGCCACCGCGATTAGATAGGCTTGAGGCGGTTGCTCACCAGCGCGCGCAAACTCCAGCGCAATTGGTGCAAGCACGATCGCGACCGTCGCGTTGTTGACGAAGGGCGTCAGCGCCATGGCGAGAAACAAAACGAGTGCGATGCCCCACAACGGATTTACGATGGGGAATACAAGGCTAAGCCAGGTTGCAATGGTCTCGGCCATGCCTGTCGTGGCAACTGCCTGACCGATCGGAATCATTGCCGCCAACATGATGATGATCGGCCAGTTGAGATCCGCCATCGCATGGCGAATATTCAAATAGCCGGGGAGAGCAAGTGCCAGGAGCACGAAGGCAAGAGCGATGTCGGGGCGTAGACCGAAAGCGGAGGCAGCAACGCCGCAGGCAAAAATAGCAAAAGGTCGCCACGAGGCTGTTGAGGCAGGAGGAGGCGCTGTTGAGGCAAGCGGAAGGCATTCGCACTCCTCAAGCGCTTCCGCGACCGCCGCTTTCGGGCCATCCAGTACCAATATGTCGCCGATCGAAAGCTGCAGATCCGCAAAACGCCCCTCGATGCGAGGAGACCGCATCGACAATGCTGAAACAGTGACCCCGCGATTGCGGAAGACCTCCAGCGATGCGATGCGCGAGCCGACGACAGTGCTTTCCGGCATGACGACGGCTTCGATGCTTGTGAAATCCGGCTGCAGTCCGTGTGGATGGGCGTCTGGCACAAGCGCCTGCGAAGCGGCCAGATCCGCGAAGGCCGAATCCGCGCCCTGCGCCAGCAGGATATCGTTTGGCTGGATAACAGATTGCTCGAGCGGTCCAAAGACGAAAGTCCCGCCACGGATAAGGGCGTGCGGCTGAATGCCGAAGCGCTCGGGACATTGGGCCAGTGTCGCGCCGATAAGCGAGGAATGTTCGGGGATGCTGCGTTCGACGACAATGTGGCGGATCGGTGGAGTTGGCGCTTCCGTGGTCTCGTCCGGCTCTGCAAACAACCGCTGCACGATCAGCGCGATCAGCATGATGCCTGCTATGGCGACCGGAAGCCCGACATAGGCGAAGTCGAAGAAGCGGAAACCTTGGCCGGTGGCTTTTTCAAGCGCGTCGCTGACGAGAAGATTGGCGGGAGTGCCGATCAAAGAGACGAGACCGCCGAGAAGGGCGGCGAAGGAGATCGGCATCACGAGCTGCCGGCGCGGAATGCTCATGAGCGTGCTGAGCCGGAGAGCCAATGGCAAGGTGATCGCAAAGGCGCCGATGTTGTTCATGAAGACAGAGATGATGCCGGTCAGCGCGGACACAGCTGTGATGACACCGAAATGCGAGAAACCTGATGCCACGAAGCGCTCGGCGAGGCTGTCAAAGAGTTTGGTGCGCGCCAGTACCTGGACGATCAGCAGGATTTCGACCACGGTGATGACGACAGGGCTTGCGAAACCGGCAAAGATGCCATCGGCGGGATAAAGGCCGAGCACGTAGCCAGCAAGCAATCCGCCGATCGAGATAAGTTCCATGCGCAGGCGGTCGAGGGAGAACAGGAAGAGCATTGCCACCAGGAGGATCAGGAGGGCTGCTTGCTCAAGCGTCATCGGCGGTTCCTGTCTTCGATCACACGCCGAATGTAGCTCTTCGTCTCGTGCTGTATAGCCCGTTCAGACGAAAGAATGATCGGTCTTCACATATGAGCTCGATGCCGTTCAGGCAGGTCTGCGCCATTTTCCTTCGGCTGTCCGCTCAAGGATGGGCGTGGTGAAAACGCCTTTCGTGCGCGCCTGCCATTGGGGGGCTGCGGCGTCGAGCTTGGCGCGCCAGCGGTCCGATTGCAGCATGGCCGCACCAATGACGATGGGTTCGACGTTGCAGCTCCCGAGCAGATCAAGGCCTGCGACGATCGAAGTTCCGCTCGATATGACGTCATCGATCAGCGCGACACGGCGTCCTTCCAGGAGAGGCAGCATGCGCGGATCGATATAGAGCCGTTTCTGTTGTTCTGGCGTGGTGATCGATGAGAGTGAGACTGACAGTTCGTCGCGATACCAGAATTTGCGGGAGGTGCCGAATGGCACATACCGGCTGTGGCCGAGCTTCTGCGCGACAGCCGCCGCGAGTGTCAGGCCAAGTGTCGGCAGACCGGCAACCACATCGATGCCTGATGGTTCTATCTTTGCTGCAAGATTTTCGGCGAGCGCGTCCAGTACTGCAAAGCTTGCCTGGTTGATAATCAGCGAGGCCAGCGCGTGATCGCCATCCGAGAGTACCCGGATCGGCAGCCGCAACTGTTTGCCATCCTCCAGTTCCGCTATAAAGAAGGAGGTGAAGTCGCCGCCTGTTTCAAAGCTGCCCGGCGGATGGATCTCCTGCCAGAAATCATGGGGCTTCATCTCGTTCATTCTCAATCCCGTATTGCCTTGCCGTTACCGAGCTTCCGGCGAAGGTCCTTCAGCTCGGATTCAGTCAAGGCCCTGACCGATCCCTTCGGCAGGTCGCCAAGTCCCAGCCCACCGATCGCGACACGCACGAGCCGCAGGCAGGCGATATCGAGCGCTTCCAGCATCCGGCGGATCTGCCGGTTGCGGCCCTCCTGCAATTCCACCTCGATCCAGGAATTGCGGTCGCCCTCGCGCAGCCTGCGGGCAGCGGTAGCGCGCAGCAGTTCGCCGTCATGCCGAAGACCTGTCATCATTGCCGCCAGCATGTCGTCATCGGCAATCCGGTCGATCTGCACATGATAGGATTTCGAGACGTGGGTGATTGGATCGAGCAGCGCCTGGGCGAATTCCGTGTCGTTCGTAAAAAGCAGCAACCCCTCGCTCGCCTTGTCGAGCCGACCGACGGGAGAGAGGTGGGGAACATCGAAATCGGCCAGGCAGTCATAGACGGTCGGGCGGCCTTCCGGATCATGACGAGTGGTCACAAGGCCGCGTGGTTTGTTGAGCATCAGGTAGATCCGGGTCTCGGCGACGATCTCTTTGCTATCGACCTTTATAAGAGCGGTCGAAAGATCGACCCACGCCGATGGATCCGTGACGATGCGATCACCGACCGTGACGCGGCCCTCCGCGATCAGTCGTTCTGCCTGGGTGCGGGAACAATAGCCAAGTTTAGAGAGCGCACGTGGAAGCGTGACCCGCTTGCCGGCCGGTTCGGCCTGGGGTCTGCTGCGTTCGGGTGTCTTCTGCGGTGATCGCCGGCCTTTCACTTCGCTATCCCTGATGCGATTGCGAAAGCCGTTCTTTGCATGAACGACGCATGGATGCCAGCAATGGTGCTCGAAATTCTGGGGAGTAGGGGGGCGGATGCCAAAACAAACCATCGACGCTTTGGGAAAGCGTAGTGGGTAGGAGAGTTCTTCTAACGCCTCAAGCGCAGGCCATGAAACCGGCGAGTTCCTGCCGATTCATCATAATGCCGGCTGCAGCTTTGGCAGGGTCCGGATGAGTATAGGAGAGGCTCGGCATTTCGGGCAGATCGAGCGCCTGGCGCATGTTCATGATGCCGACTGCGCGACGTCCATCGCTGGCGTCGACGCTGACTTCAACGATCAGCTTCTCTCTCTTGTTGTCCATAATGTCCTCCCTTCATTTTTATACTCCTATCGATCACACCAAAAATTGGTTTTTCTAAGACATAAGTGTCTACGCATCCTGCAAAAATTGGATCTGCAGGATGCGTAAAATACAGGAGCGGAAGCTTGTGATTCAACGCCACCAGTGACGCGGCTCAGGCTGCGAGGCGCCTGACAACATATAACCTGCCAGGAAGCCGATCGCGCCGGCAACCAGAAGCGCTGTCGTCGTCGCCGCGGGGTGTTCGCGAGCCGTGCCTGCGACCGCTGCTCCTTCTGCCCTGATCTGCGCAACGGCGCTCTTGGCACGCGGGAGCGCATCTTCGTAAGCCTTGCCGGCTCGGTCTCGCACTTCATAATAGGCTTCGGCGCCCTGTGCTGAAATCATCTTCTGCAGGCGGGAAACCTCCTGCTGGAGTGCGGCGATGTCCTTGCTGACGGAAGTTCTGAGATCGTCGGTATTGGCGGCCATATCTGTCTCCTTTCCTTCAATGGGGAAGAAAACACCAAAGAGCGCGTTAGGTTCCGCGCTTCTCCCGATAATTGGATGTGACGGTAGTTTGACAGCGGGCACAGAGGCCCAATTTATCCTGCATTAACCATAAAATTGACCAAGACACTGTTTTTTCGTGGTCTTTCAGCGCTTTTAGACGTTGCTCCATTCGATTTTTTATCGCCCGGTAAAAGATTTTCCGGAGATCTCGGCTCGGAAAGGCACCTGTGGATAATGATGGCGTATAAAAATCGCTGTCGAATCAACCTGTTACAAAAATGTCAAAAAAGTTGGATTGGTGGTGTTGACTGTTTCGGTGTGTGAGGATTATAAGCCCACTCACTGACGAGGGCGG
>NZ_JACIAS010000016.1:0-63779 GCF_014194915.1 Rhizobium sp. BK512
CCGAGGCTGAAGAACGATACTATGCCATGCTGGACGCACCAGCATTGGCCGCATAACTTAAACCAAACGGTCTCCGGTAAAGCCGGCGCGGTTCAATGCCCGGATAATTCCCCGGTAAAAGCTTATCGATGCGGGACTGCCTGTGGCCGTTGATGATGGCGGTGAGCGTGGCGGTGAAATAGGTGAGCGGATCAACGGCGTCCCGCTTCAGTGCCGCAAGACAGGGGCTCGATCCCTCCTGGTGGAAAAAACGAGGCTTTCTTGTATCGCGAGGAATGGCCGCAGATCCGGCGTCCCCACATGCCCCGTCATGTGGGGTGGGCGTGGCCAGCGGAAGAAAACGAGCTGGCCGTTTGCGGGAAGACGATCGAGCCGAGCTTACGAGGCGGTTTTTGGTCAGACAAGCCGCATCGAGACCGCGGTGGGTTGCTTGGGGAAGGGTCGGACAAGGGCTCTAAGGGCGGGCGTGGATCCGGACGGTGTTTTCGGAACATCCCTGCTATCGCTCCCCGAAGGCCTGTCCTAACGCTGGAGTGATCTACGACATTGGAATTCAGAGCGTGGCGGATGAGATCGGTTGGGTTGAGGGAAGATCCGACCGTTCCGGCGGCTAGGTACGGTTGACTGCCGCCAGCCTGCGGCTCGCCGCCGCTTGCTTGACGATGCCGGCGATCTTTTTCAGGAAGGCCGGGCTGAAGCTGCCAAGCGGCCTGCCCGTTTCGAAGTCGAAAGCCTTGTCGAGCTCGACGCGGTTGTATTCGTCGAGAATGATCCAGCGGGGAAAATCAAGGCCGGCGCGGCGGCATTCGATCTCGCGGATCGGCAGGAACAGGCGACCCTCAGGCGGAACCTGCGAGGTAATGGCGAACAGGAAAACGGCGCCCGGGACGGCGGGTGTTCGCACGACGACGCAGACCGGACGAGCCTTGCGGCCGCTCTCCTCGCCGGCATCCGCCTGTCGCTTCCAGAGGTAATGGAAGCGGACGACGTCGCCTGCATTAAACATGATCGTCCTCAAGCAACGCCTCGAGGCCGGTCATCAGCTCCGCATGGACCGCGTCGGGAGCATCGTCGAGGCCATAGGCCACCGTATGCGAGCCGCCGAGAAGCCTTCGGTACTGTTCCGCCGTCAGGATGACGAGCTTTTCCTTGCCACGCTTGGTGAGCGCCACCGGCTCGATCAAGGCCGCCTCCAGGATCTCTCCCGAGGCCCGGTTCATATCGGAAAAAGAAAACTGTTTCATAGGCACCTCCAGGCGGTTACGTAAATACGTATTCTATGCGGTTCGCGCAAGCCGGCTGCTCGCTGCAACCAGACAGCTATCATCAGTGAGCTAGAAGAGCGGATCGAGGGATGTTCTTAGCACACAGCGCAGCCGGCAAGGGTAAGAAAGTATTCGTCGCCCCTGCGGGAAATCGATCAAGGCGCAGGCGCTCTTTTGTCAGACCTGTCTCATCGATGTGGCCATAAGACCGTTCCCTGCTCATTCCATCCAGCAGCAGAGATCAGCAACGCAATGCGTCCCATAATGGGCTCAGCACCCGTCCCCATTAGAGTTCGCGAATGCATCGTGAGAAAATCGCGATATGCGTGCTATGGCAAGCTATACGATCCTGGCCGTTGCCGGACACGAGAGCGGATGCGCTGGCATGGCTAACGGTGAACACGCCGGATCTCGCAGTCGTCGATCCGAGGGTGAACGACGGCCTGTGCACGGACGTCGTCGAGGCTCTCGCGCAGATGAAAGTTCCCCTCGTGGTGTATTCCGGGGCCGACGTCGACGAGAGTGCGATTGCGGCCGAAGCCTTCTCCGACCGGCTTACCCTTCTCGCGTAGTTTCTTGGCCGGCGCTTCAGCGGCTTCCTTTATCACGAAAAAAGGCGACGGCAGGCCCCACCGCGCATGCACGAGCTGCTTGCGCCCGTCGGCTGTGTTGCGGACGATCGGCCCCATCTGGTCAGGGTTCATCTGATAGGTCGGCATCAGGTTGATGAGGCTCTCGGCATCCTGCGCCCATTTGCGGTCCCAGTCTTTATCTTCCATGCAATACAGATTGCACATCGAGAACCTGCCTCCCAAAAGCTCTGGAAAATTCAGGTTCGCGCTTGGATTTGTCAAGCTAAAGAGCGCTTTTCAAGGCTGCGCTTGACTCATCACGAAATGGGAACATAATAAGAACATCACCGCTTGAAGATGAAGGATGACGGCTATGAGCAATCTGCCGAGCGATACCTCGCGCGAGGTGTACGAAGATCCAACCGGAACATATTGGACGCCACCGGAACCCTTGACGATTGATCAGATTCACCCTGACATTCGATCGGTCCTTGTTACGTCTCTGGGCCGGAGAGGTCCGGCTATGCTGGTCATGGCCGAAGGGCAAGAGAAGTTCGAATTCTACGCTGCCGGAACCGTCGACATGGCGTCTTGTGTTCCCATCGGCGGGTTCACCATCGCAATCGACAGAGAAAACAATCGCGCGTGTGGGACCTGCCATTGCAATGGCGAGCTTGGTTTAACCGAACCGATGAAGTTTGCGTTCAGGGGTGACATCGACCTCGCCTTCGCGGACTTCTATTGCCTTGCCAGGGATGAAGGTTACGTCTGGTAAGCAAGATTTCGTCGGTTATGACGGGAAAGAGTTTGTGGGCCGCATCCAGGTCGACCAAACCACGTCAGGCAAAGAAAACCAGTGGCGCTGGAACGGCGGCTTTGCCTCGTGGATACGCCGGCGCATCATGCCGCAGCAGGGGTGGGAGGCGACGGCTAGAGAGGCATTGCGCAAAGTCGAAGAGCACTACGACAAGCTGAGAGAGATGCACGGCCTATGAAGGCTGCTACTAGACAATCACGCTCTGATCTTGCAACAAGCACCAACCGTTGAACTATCGAGGGTTGCGGCCGCATGGGTATGGGCCCCTCATTAAATGCAGTGCCGGATGCAAATGGTCGGGAATGGAACTTTATGTCCCGATCTGCGTTTCACGCGCGGATCGCGCGGCGAACCTTTCTTGTGATGATCCCTTCTAAGCCCTGGGGTTCGTTTGCGCGGTCCACCAACCAGCATCTTGGAGTGGCTGAACAAATCGCGTCGACCAGAAAACAGTAAGTATATAGCCGATACGGAATAGATTCCTAAACTTGTACTGTCGCTTATTTAGCTAGTAATGATGAATTACCACACCAGCAAGCAATATTACGGTGGAATCAAAATTTTGATCCCACTTGAAATGCGGTAGACGTGTCTCTAGCTCTATTGCGTTCTGGTCAATGGACTAGCAGGAACATCATGCCAATTATTGAATCAGATCGAATATTGTTCGAACGGGTTTGGGCTGCAGGCGCAAAAATGGTGAAAGAAAATCGCATCTCTGCGCTGATTGACGTGGCTATTAATACCCCCACATTAGAACAGTACCAGGACGCTCACGGCCAGCGGATGACCGACATGATCAAGGTCGTTCAGCTCGGGATCGCGCAACTTCGCTGCGGCGCGGGCCTTGCCCAATCCAATGACGCGCAGACGCCTTCCCGCGGTTTCGCCAACAGTCGGAACTAATGTAGTGCTTCATCCCGGCTGCTCAATTAATTTTCAGCCAGTGGCGGATGGCAGATACCGTACCATCACCGATATAGGCAACGATTCCGCCGACTGTCAGGCCGGCGAGCGCGATCAGGCCTGAAATGCCCACGCCGAGTGTTTCATTCGCTTCCACTCTTCAAGCGCCGGCTGGAGGGAGGCATGATTCCTATCAACGGTTTCCTCGAGTGCTTTGATCTCCTCCCGGATCTGGGCGTCTACACCGCCGCTGATGGCAACGGTTGTGTCGAGATGGCCGATCTGTTTGGCTTGACTGTCTAGCCTGGCGTGAATGACCGCTCTGCTTTCGTGAGCGTTGTGCTTCTCCTCCTGAAAATCCTCCCGTATCCGTTTCACCCCCTCCTCAACGCGGCCGAGGGCGCGAAGGATATCGTCATTCGAAGTCATCAGCCGTTTACCCTCTCAATGCCATTCGACCGGACGACGCCGGCATGCGGATAATAAAAAGCCGCCCAAACGGACGGCCGGGAACTTTTGCCATAGATATCGGTTGAAGCGCTGGACCGCGTGGTAATCTGTCTCCAACAGTGTGCCTTCGTGGGCCTCGCCGCGCGGTCCGCTTTCCTGTTGTGCCAACTAGCCCGCTTCGGCGGGCTATTTTTCGCCCCCCGTATGCGGGGGTTCGACCTACTGCCTATGGCGTGCTGAACTCCTGGCTATCAGGAGGGCCAGCTATGCTCAGCTCATTTCATACTGCGGTTCAGATCGATTACGGGCGGTGGGCGGTTACGTTGCCAATTCGGAATTCTTTCCGCGTCTCGGGTCATGTCTAGTGCCGAATTCATCGAGATGATTACGGCCGAGGCCCAACTCGGTGGCGTCGACGTAAATTCATTCGTCGAGAGGGAACAAACCGATCATGTGTAAGTCATTATATTGGGATCGCGTGGCGGCATATCCTGCCCTTCCCTCTGTTAGCCCTGAGGCCGCGTGATCCCACCTAAACCCGATTCGCCCCTCGCCCTCACGGGGCGCCCCGCTAGCTAACCTAGCGGAAGCGGCCCGTGTTGGGGGAATAGTGGACGATGTCGCCCTCCGCTGTGACGATGACATGCGCCGGCGCGTAGCGCTCCAGGATCCGCGTGTCGGCCGCCCGCTTCAATGCATTGGCGGCGTCTCTCGAGGACCCGCTTCTTGCATCGGAAAATATCGTCGACCGATCATGACCCATCAGGCTTGGCAGGCGGGGCATCTGAGATGGAGCCTCGCGCGCCTGGAAAATCCTGAGTTTCTTGTCGATCGGCGTGAAGAGGTCGCCATGAGTGCCGATGCTCTCTGAACTTCCGAGAAAAAGATATCCCCCCGGTATTAGAGAATAATGGAAGGTTGGGACGACCTGCTCTAGACCTTTGGACTGATCGATACCTGGTCCATGTATTCCCGCATCAGGATTGCGAGCGAAAACACTTCTTCGCCCGTAGCGCATCCCGGCACCCAAACGCGGACCGCCTCATTGGCGCCCTTTCCCTCGAAAAGCTTCGGAATGACGATGTCGGCCAGCATCGCGAAGGCGTCGGCGTCTCGGAAAAAATTGGTGACGTTGATCAGGAGGTCCCGGAACAAACTGATGACTTTTATTCGCCACCGATATCGACGAGCCTGCTCTCGCCGTTGCCCGGCAGGCGCGATACCCCGAACATCTTCGTCGGCATCCTTTCTGAGGTGTTCGATGTAAGCGGTCATCGACGTCAGTTGCAGGACCTGCATGCGCCGTCGTACCCGCCGGAAAAATGTCTTCGTCTTGTAGCCGGCAAAGTCATGGCTGGTGTGGCTCGACAGGATAGCACAAATCTGAACCCGCGTCTCGTCGAGGACAGCATCCTCGCGGTTGTGGCTGTCGCGCGTGATACGTTCAAGCGCGTCGAAGGTTTTGGCAAAGGCAACCAGCCTCTTCCCCATCTCCTCGACCGGAAGAGTGATGTCGATCATGCCGCTCGCGATCGCGCTCTGTGGCATATCCGGATATTTCGGGCCTGATCCATCGGCGCCTTGTGCCAGCGTCAAGCCGCCTGCTTCCTTGATTGCTTTAGCGCCCAACGTGCCGTCACCATCGCCGCCCGACAGCACGATGCCGACGGCACATTCTCCCTGTTGCTCGGCAAGCGAAGCAAAAAACAGATCGATTGGCTTACGCTCCCGATGAATTAAATCGAGTTCCTGAACCTTCAGCGACCGGCTGCCGAAGCGCCCAGACCGACGATCGGAAACTTTGAAGCGTCGGTCATGGAAGTCATCCTTTTCGTCAAAAGCAATAGCTAACACCATATTCACCGCACATGGTAGCAGAGAGTAAGCTGAATTTAGTAACCGAACACCCGTGGCAGCGCCTAATCACGCGGGCAAAAGTTGAAGGTCTTGAAGGTGTGCGAACTTTGGGCCCCACGGGACGAACCGATTTCAACTCGTTGCGAGAGTCTCTGGCCATTCCTGCGCGCCATGTAGGAGGCGCAAAATATGAATTATGGTTTCCGTAACGGCATATGCAGGGATGTAAGGCGTACCGTAAATGGCGAGTTCGCGTGTACCGGCAATTCTGCCCACACGGCCCGCTGGCAGGAAAATCGAGCAAGCGACGTGATGCTGCAACTATCCGCTCGTCGATTAAAACGGCGGCGGCAGGATTATCAGCCTCAATGTAAGTGAAGATGGCGTCGCGATCCGATTACGCAAACGCAGACCAAGTAAGCTTCACGGCTTGATCGCACCAGCTTCAAGCCGGGCCACCGCTCGACGCTCGGCAAAATGCGCCTCAACCTCGTTATCGGGCACATCCACCCGAGTATCGTTGAGCGCTTCAAGCACTTTGGTGCGAAACCAAGCGTCATGCGCTTCGCTGCCCGAAAGAGTTCTAGGGGAGCGCTCCCTCGTTAGCAGTCCGGGTAAGTAAGATTCGAACCGCGTCAGATACTGTTAAGCCCATGCTTTCGAGAACAGCGGAAGCACGATCCCGAACTTCGGCATCTATACGGGTTTGCACAAGCGCATTTGGGGCCATCGTCATCTCCAATTCCTGCGGCATGGTAATGCATTGAATGACGAATTCCATAACCCTGTCATGGTTTATAACCGAGCGCTGTCCATCGCTTTGAATGGATTCGAACCGTCGGCCCTGCTTCTCAGAGTCCTACAAACCTCCGACGCCGCTAATTCCGGTCGACGTCGAAGCGTCCCGGCAGTGACGCTTAAGAGCCGGACCTCGTTTCAAGGCGTGACTGAAACAGCGAAGTTCCCATCTCGGACAACTGGTGGTAATAATTGCCACCAATCCTGATGGAGGTTATCAATGCCGAATGTTGAAAAGGTCAGTATTTCGATGACACCCCAACATGCCGAGTTGTTGCGAGATGCGGTGAGCAGTGGGGCTTATGCAAGCGGAAGCGAAGTTGTTCGCGAAGCTATGCGTGATTGGTCGGCCAAATGGATGCAAAAGCGTGCGGATATCACCAAGCTGCGTGCGATGTGGGAGGAAGGCAAAGCTAGTGGTCCTCCTGTCGAAGTGGATTTTGATGCAGTGCTGGATGAAGCACGCCAGGAAATAGCACCTGCCTCTCCTCATGCCGGTTAAGCTTCTGTGGACACCACAGGCGCGCGCCGACGTTAAGAACATCTACATTCATATTGGCAAAGAGCAGCCACGGAGCGCGGAGAAGTACTTCGCCAATTTTCGTCGCAAGGTGGAGTTGCTCATTGAGCACCCGCGGTTAGGCGAGCGTCACCAGGAAGTATTCCGAACAGCCCGGATGTTGGTCGAAGCGCCTTGAAAGGACCTTTGCCCTCGGCAAGGTTTGCGATACCTCGCTCCAAAGCCGAGACGTAGCGGCGTACCTGGGCGGCACTCCATTGCGCACGTGTGTAGCGGATTACCGAACGTAGATCCGATTCCGCCGTCGCGGTAAGAATGTAGGCCGTCAAGCACGACCCTCGGCAATCTCCTCGTCAAGGATCTCACCTACGGTTTTGGTCGACAGTTTTCCGGCGAGCCCCTCATTGACGCGCGTGTTCATCAACGTCTTCAACTCCTCCCAGGCTCGCTCTCCATCTATGTCACCGGGGAAGAGGCGCTCAAGTGCATACTGCTTGATTGTCTTGCCCTGCAAAGCGGCCAGCGCCTTGAGGCTTTGATGTTGTTGGTCCGTTATGTCGATCGTCAATCGGCTCATCTAACGTGCTCCTGGATTGAGAAAACCCACATTAACACATATGTGGGTAGGTGGCCACCGCCGCGATACTCTGATCCGATGCCACTTGGAGGGATCTGCTATTTCGAAGAAGACGCCGATCTGCCCTATCGACCTCTGCTGGAGCAGAACCCCAGAACGGTCACTCGACGTGTGCGTGCAGTTGAAGGGACTCGAACCGCCGACCCCGTGATTGACTAGCTTTCATCGGCACTAAATTTTCCAGATTTGCGCGGCTTCGGCTCATCGTCTTGAATATCGTCGTCTCAAAAGGAGAGATATCTTAACCGGCATTCGCCAATCTAGGCTTATCGAAATTTGTGGACGCAGAGCATAGTCAGGAAACAAACAGCAATCGTTGATTTGGAAGAAACACTTGCATTGAGGGTTCCTTCGCCACTCACAAACCTGTGAATGGAGGAATAGCCATGACTGAACCCGTCTCGACGGTCGCTCACCCGCTGATGAAGAAGCTGGCCGAAAACGGGGACTTTCCGGACAAGTCTGCGATCGTGGTGGCGAACTTGGAGAAGAATTTTGAAGTGACGTTGTCGCTCATGTGAACTTCGCGCTACCCGGCCCATGATAACGCGAACACGGGAGATACCGTTCCAGGAGCCGCCTAGTGTAGAGCTGCTGACGTTGGGGCATTCACGCGGGTCGATCACCGTCCGACGTAGGTTCCAATCAGCATGGTCGAGAGGTCTACGAGCGAACAATGCCCATCTTTGAAGAAGTCGATCAGGCGAAACTCCGGGAATATCTGGGAGAGAAAAAGCTCCAGCCCACCGTCGCCAAGACGTTCCGGCTCGATCAAGCGCCGGATGCTGTCCGCTATCTGATCGAGGGGCGCCCCTTCGGGTGTGTAGTGATGACGGGTTGAGGCAGTCGTCCCGTGTCAGCGAAGCCGGAGCATTGCTCTGCATTGAGAGCTGGCCCGGAACGTCAGTTCGATGTCGGCGCCGATGCCCCAGAATTTCGTCCGGTCACACTCGAGCAGATACTTGCCCGCGGGTAGAAGAAGAGTTGCCGACTGAAATGTTGGAAACTTACGCGGAAGGGGTCAGACCAATCTCGGTTCCGCTGTCGACAACGATCCATAAGGTGCGAACCATGTCGGCGCTCGCCAGCAGGCCCATCCGGATCTCTTCCTGTGACGCCTCTTCGATGGTCGAAACCAGCAAGGTCAGTCGGTTGATGGCGTCGCGATCGGTCCCGTCCACGGGAATCCCGATCGTATCGCGGAGATCGCGGACAGTCATGATCGCACGTGAAAGCAGACGCCCGGTCTCGGTCGGGCTTAGGCGTCGCACGTGGTTGGCCGCACGAATGAGTTCCGAAACGAATGCTGGGACACTGCTCATGGAGACAACGAAGCTGATTCAGTCCGCGAACGCAATCTGCGATACCGACAATCTCGTTCGGCTCAATCGATTACGGCGGTTGTTCCCTGACGCCCGGCGCCGCATCGCGCTGATCCGGGTCCTCCAGATCACTCTTTACGAGGAATGAGTCGGCGTGCTCTCTCGCGGCTTCCCGAAGCGCTGCTAGGTTTGGAACATCATCGCCGCTGAGCTCGTCCATCCCATGGATGATCTCGTGCTCCGCCTGCAGCCAATGCTCATCGTGCCGACCTTCGGGACGCCCCTCCGCCTCCCAGATCTCATTTGCACGATCGCGTATGCGGTCCGTTGATTCCTGCGTCCGATCTTCCCATCCAGCGCCGTCTTCAGAGGAATTTCCCGTCGTGTGTCGTTCGCGGAATTCTCGGGTTGCTTCGCCATCTTCGCGCTCCTTTTGAAGTCGATCGAAAACGTCACAATGCACCCGATGTTCCGGCGGCGGCGTTGCTTTTAAGTTCTCCCTGGGCAGCTTCGTACCAAGGTTATCACTTCCGCAGGTAGCTCTTCTTGCCGTCGTCGGTCATGCAGTACCGACCTCCTCTGGGGCCCGTGCAATATGCCCCGGATCGGCAGGAGCATTCGCCATCCAATGTGGGCGCCATGTCCGATGAGGCGTTCCCCATCAGTCCGACGGCTCCTCCCATGTACGCCGTGCATGAGCGCTTGCTCGCCGAAACGGATCCGTCATTGCAAATAAACGTCTCGCCCTGACAACCCGCGATGCCGCCTTTGCTACCGCTGCACGGCGTGTTGGCTGTCTCAACAACGGTCGCGATCATCGAAAGGAACGCCAGGGCAGCTATAAAAGCTACCCGTCCCCAACCAACCGCCAGGATTGTCTTGATTGTCGGAAAGCCTCTCATCGCGCTGGCAGTCATCCCACCCCACGAGCCGATTGGAATTGCCATCACACACATGCCACGCCATCTGATAGCAGTACTCGTTGCGATGCCCATAACACCAGCCGAAATGATCGAGCGGTGCACCAATCTCCTCACGACGTGCGCAAGATTGTTCGATAGTCGCTGCATCCGAGCCGGCCCGGCACTCGCCGTTTTCGGTTTGCGGTTGACTGATCACTCGATCGGCGAGAGAGCCCCTATCCGTTGCGAGCACACTGCCGCTTTCTGATTCAATTTTTCCCTTTGCCCGATTCGACACCCACGAAAACTCCGACATGCCCGCGGACTCGGATCCCGGCTTGACGCTGTAGATCCTTTCCGGCCAACGCTGCGCGAACGTCGCCTTGTCCTTCAGGACGCCCTCGCGATCGACCACTTTGCCGTAAAAGGTCACCTGATCCTCATATGCATTCCGCATGGTGCTTCACTGCCCATGGACATGCCGACGACTATCGCCGAAGCCCATACCGCGGCGGCGCGCCAGAGCGCCCATTTCCGATTCGATGACACCGTTCCTCGATCACTCACAGCACACTTTCCGCACGTGGGTATTGCCGATAGGCACCATCAATAAGGACATGACCTTTAAGAGCTGTGGAAAATATCCTTGGCTCCTGTTCGGCGTAGACGTCCTTAAGAGTAAGTTCCGGCCGCCCGCGGTGCGAACAAATCAACACCAGGCCTATATGCTTTGGGCAGCAACGATCGGTCCCGCGAAATCGGCGAACACGCGTGCCTTTACATTGCCAGCCTGCCGGTGGCGAACACCGCCCAAAGATCAATCCTCGGAAGTTCAGTCTTCCAGGACGCGCTGCACCCTGCGATCAACCAGTTCCAGCGCATCCAGTCGAAGGCGACCGGGAGGTCCATATGAAACAGGACGGGTGTGCGAACCCGCGGACATGAATTTACGGACGGATAGCGCAGCGGTTCCATCGGCGCCGCATGTTCATTCAGGCATTTTGCAGACGGTGCTCTCCAACCTCCAAGAATAGCTTCAGAGCTTAGCTTGTTCGACGGAGCTAAAACGCAGTGCTCTGCCGTCTGCCGCGACGATTGCATCCATCTCCTCTGCGAGCGCATCGCGATCATCGACACCGCGCAAGAGACGGCCAGCCAGAGTATCGAAACGTCCGGCAGCGATGTCGGCAATCAAGAGTGCAGCCCGTGACGGTTCGATGTTGACACCCTCCTCAAAGAGCTTCTGGATCCCGGGCAGGTAGGTTTTCCCGGCCTCCGACGATAGCTGCAACTCGGTCATCGCAGTGCGAACAAGACCGGGATCGACGGCGAAAGCGCGCACGTCGTTGCCAATGGTAGTGTCGTTCAGACACTCCGTGAAACGCATGATGGCGGATTTGCTGGACGCGTAGCCAGAGCCGTGAGGAAAGCTGTTGCCCGTTCCGCCACCAACGAGGTTTACGATCCGGCCGCTGCCCCGCGCCAACATCATAGGGGCGGCCGTGCGGCAGGTGTTGAATGTGCCACGCAGATTGATCTCGACATCCCGCCACCAAACAAGGGGATCGCAGTCCCAAATAGGACCAAAGCCCTGAAATGAGCCGTGATTGTTGATAAGAATGTCGATCAGGCCCAATTCGCTCGCAACGCGAGCAAACGCACTTTCAACGGCAGCAAGGTCAATCAAGTCCGTCGCAATAGCGATCGCTTCACCGCCCGCTTCCTCAATGAGAGAGGCTGTTTCCTCAATCTCGGTGGTCGTTCGCGCCAACACCGCGACCTTTGCCCCTTCCCTAGCCTGCTGTAGAGCGATCTCTCGACCTATCCCTCTGCCGCCGCCAGTTACGACGGCGACCATGTTTGAAAGGCGGGCCATGCTTCCTCCTACGGTGTTTTAAAAATCAATCTGGATACACAAAATATGTGTGCCTCGGCGGCTGGCAATGACGGCGGCTCGACTTCGATCTCGCGGTAACGGCCAATTTCAATGCATCGTACCAGAACCGCTCGACGACGCGTTGGCGCATGAACTTTGTCGCTTTCCTTTTGGGATAGGACGGAAACCCTTACGCTACGTCTTCTGCGACGCTCAATCGCCGGTCGACCTGGAAGTCCAGTCAGATCCTGCGCCCATGCCAACTCGGAAGAACACCAGATCTGCGAATGGGGCTTCAGCTCCCGACGCTGATTGACAGTTCGCAGTCTGATCCCAATTTGCTTGGCATCTTCATCCTCTACCGTCGCATAGATCGGCGACCCGCAATCGCAATGGAAGAACTGCAGCCGCCGGCGACCATTGTCGGCGGTCTTAACATAAATTGGGCTCACCTGACGTGATATGGAACCGGCTACGTTGTGTGCTGACGGTCACCCTATGGGCGACGCCAGTCAATCTCTGGCAATCGGTACAATGGCAGATCGCGACGTGTTGCGGATCGACCTCGGCTTCATATGTGTTTTTTCCGTATTGGCGTGCGCCATCTTCCGCGACAGTATAAGTCGACTGATGCGGACAAGACCTTACCTGCTGGCCGCGCTCTCGCGGCTCGCAGGCGCACTAGCCGGCCTTGTGCTGATCTCCATCGCCGCCGAAAGGTGTGACGACGCCCTTGGATGGGATCCTGGTGTGCGACAAAACCTCGGATCATGCCTGGGAAGATGGCGGTGGTTTCGAGCGTCAGGACTTCTTCTACACGGCGAAGACGACGTGTGCACTTGTCACCGACGAACAGCGGAATGTTCGTATCCCTTAACTTGGTACGGAACCATCAGCCAGCATCCTGGTTTGTAGTCTGTTCGCACAAAACATCCCGCACGCCCGCGTGGGAGCGAATAGGGTTCTAAGCACCCTCATGAAAACCCTCGCGTGCCCTCGCGGGGGTTTTTCTTCAAATCAAAACGGGGTTGCTCAGCTTCCCAAGCAACCCCGTCAACGAGCGTGTGCTTCCGCTTCACGCCCCTCGGTCCCCGCCGTATGGGCTGAATTCATCAAATTCCGATTAGAGAACAAACCCCAAGCCCCGAAAATATCCGCGTTCCGAGTTTACAGAAGCCGAATCCGGTAAACGCTATGATCGCCCGAGCCCAGCAGTGATCGAGCGCAAACCATCGCGAACGATTTACGACTGGCGGCATTATCTTGCGGTCTTCCAACGCAAGCCTGGTGCCCTGCGCAAGGGCGCACCCTTCCTGGAATTGCCGTCCGCCTTTCGCAAATTGCAGGACCAGATGCCTCGCCGCTCCGGAGGTGATCGGGAGATGGTCGATATCCTTGCTCTCGTCCTTCATCACGACGAGCAGGTCGTCCTGCGCGCTGTGGAGCCGCGGCGCGATCTCCTGCGCGGCCAGCAGCAGCCTGGCATTTTCGCGCCCGCCGCAGGCTAGAACGAAGATCGCGAAGCCGAGAGCTAAAACCCGCTGTTTCCGGGGCCGCAGCCCCTCTCCGATGAGAAGCGTTGCTTGCTGACACCCCTAATTTCAGCAGGAGAAGAGGCCTTTTGTTTCCTGTTGCGGGTCTCTTCTCCACCTCTCTGCCTTCACAAAAAGGCCAGTAGGTCTCAGCTCGCAATCCCCCTCTTGTCGACAGATCGTCCACGACCTATCTCGTCTCACCGGTTTGGACTTGTTCAAATGAGGATGGATGAGCCAGGCTGTGGTGGATATTGTACGTGTACCTATCTTGGCAGGTTTTGATTTCCGCGGGGCTTCTTGCTGTTGAGGCATAAACTGAAGGCATCCGATAGTCTGTGTAACGCTCCGTCAGCGCGGATGCAGCGCGAGGATCAGAAGCAAGCCTACCAATGATCAGCCCTCGCAGGCATCGCGCATCGGCCAGCGTCAGTCGGAAACAGCGCTGGCCGAGAAGCCTCAACTGAGGCTACATCCAACCCACTAGTTTAAAGAGGGCTGCCCACAACAGCAGAGATACCGTCGCACTTAACCCTAGCGGTTGATCTCTTTGTCATTATACAACCAGAATTTGCAACGATAGACCCCCGTGTGATGGAGTCAGCGAGGAGTCTTCCTCTCATACACCGCACCATTTACGTGCAAATCACAATCTGGTACCGCTACTTGAGGTTGAGTTTTAGGGCGCGGGGTTCTATTGAGCATCGGGCAGCCTGTTCGGAGAGAAACGGCAATTTTAGAACATCGACGATCTGATACAGGAGGCGGCCGCCAACAATGGCGAGCTTTCTGGCATCGCGTTCGCAGATGACAGGTTCGTCAAAGAGGCAGAAGCGCTGGGCCTGATGGTCAATGCATGACACTATCCATCTGACGCCTCTTCACGAATGAAAGCGGGATTGTCGCTGATTATTCGCCGACCTTCGGCCACATCCATGGCTCTCCACGCTATTGCTGCTTTCGCTGCAAGGCTCTTCGGAAAAAGCAGCACGAACTCGTGATGGGCCGGCGCGGCGGCGGGCGGGCGCTTGACGATTTAGTCGCGCGTTGCGATTTTGGTTAGACCTGCTTTCACAATCGCGGAAAAGAGAAAACTGCATCGGTAAAGACATGACTTGGACTTCCTTCGAATGTCGGAAGCTACAGAAGCTCAAGTACGACGATCAGAACCAAAGCCTGGAAATCATTTATCGTGAAGGGGACCATGCCCGCGCAGACGGTATTACCCTCCGAAGATACGAGGAACTGATTTCAGCGGCGGTAGAAGATCGAGATATCTATTTTGCCAACCTTATAGAGCCGCATGTCGTATGGCGTCGAGCCGCCGCTCGTCCGCCAAAGATACCTCCCAAATTCATTGCGCTGATGTTGGTCGTGATCTGCTCATGCTGGCTTCTCTTTTGGTTCGCGGACCACCTGCTGTTCGCAGATCGACGAAGATGACGACGGAACGGCGGAACATGTGTCGGCACACGGGTGGTCCGTGCGCGTCAGACGGCTGCCGAACGCGGGCGAGGATCATACCTCGATCTCGTCGATGGCCGCGCTGTCCTGCACGTCTCGCAGTCCTTTCTAGGACGCGTGCCGGAGCTTGTGGTCGTAGGTCCAGGCACGGTTTTGAGCTTATTAGCGGGCGAGCAGTCGATTCACCGAATCTTCGTTCTCTAGCACGTTCGAAGGATTTCCAGCCCCTGCTGAACCGGACGAGGGCGTTCCTGCCGGCGATCGCACATTTTTTGGCGGTCTAGTTGAACCGGACCGGCTTTCGGCAGCATGCCACCAGGAACTCAGAAGCACCGCCCGCCCTGACATGCTTCCGCAAGCGCCCGCGACAACTGCGCCTGACTGAACGGCTTCGAGAGTCGGACGACACCACCCGGAATGCCGACGCCATCCGGAAGCTCCGCGTACCCTGTGGCGAGAATTACTGGAAGTGTCGGGTAACGCGAGTGGAGTTCCTGACAGAGCCGCGCTCCTGTCATATTCGGCATCGCATGGTCCGTGATGACTACGTCCGGCAGGACGCCGGTCTGGAGTGCGGCCAGAGCTTCCTCGCCCGACGATGCCTGCATGGTCTCCATTCCCAAGTCTTCCAAGAGGAGTACCGTATTCATGAGAACGAGCGCGTCATCGTCGACGGCGAGAACGGTCAGAGCCGTGGGAGCGGGGTCCAGTGGCGCTTCCAGCACCGGCGGCGCGGCGACCTCCACTTCGCCCTTGTCGGCAACTGGGAGCCACAGTTCGGCAGTCGTTCCCTCGCCGACGACGGACTTCAGAACCAGTTCGCCGCCGGACTGCGCCATCAGGCCGTGCACCATCGGGAGACCGAGACCGGTTCCTTTCCCGACGCCCTTCGTCGTGAAGAACGGGGTAGCCGCCTTCGCCAGCGTCTCGGCATCCATCCCTTCCCCTTGATCGCGGACGGAAAGACAGACGTATTCGCCGGGCGGCAGCGCCGAGAGGCTACCCGAGGCAACGGTTTCCAGCTCGGCGGCGATCGTGATCTCTCCGCCGCCCGGCATGGCGTCGCGGGCGTTGACCACGAGGTTGAGAAGCGCGCTCTCAAATTGATTGGAGTCGGTACGAATCTTCGGAAGGTCCGCCGCGAAGTTCGTGCTGATCAGGACTTCGGGGCCGATCGTTCTGCGCATGAGCTCAGTCATTCCATGAACGAGGTCGCCGACGTCCACGGAGCCTAGCTGGAGTTCCTGACGTCGCGAGAAGGCAAGCAGCCGTTGGGTGAGCGTGGCTCCGCGCTGGGCGCCCTGAATGGCGTTGTCGATGAGGTCTTTGACGTCCTCCCGAATGGCCCGCTTCCTGGCAATCTGAAGGCTTCCGAGGATGGCTGTCAGGAGGTTGTTGAAATCGTGGGCTAGGCCACCGGTCAACTGACCCACCGCCTCCATTTTCTGCGCCTGGAAGATCGCCTCCTGCGCGGCCCGTTTTTCGCTGATGTCGCGCGTGATCTTAGCAAAGCCGACAAGCTCGCCTTCGGCGTTCCGGATCGGATCGATGATGACATTCGCCCAGAACCAGCTGCCGTCCTTCCTGACACGCCAACCTTCACGTTCGAAGCGTCCCTCCTCTTCGGCTACCCGAAGGGCAAGCTGAGGGAGGCCGTCGTTGCGGTCTTCATCGGTATAAAAGGTGGCGAAGTGCCGACCGACGATTTCCTCTTCGATGTAGCCCTTCAACCGTTCGGCACCGGGGTTCCAGCTTGTGACAAAGCCGGCGGGGTCTAGCATATAGATCGCGTAGTCAGTTATCGCTTCGACCAGCATACGGTAGCGCTGCTCAATCCTGACGTCATGGTCGTTCATGGTGCTTCCCCCCATCCCGAGCTGCAGTACTCGCCGTATTTAGATTAAAGTCCTTGGTATCAAACTCACCCCGGACTAAGGTCTGATAACGCTATCAGTTCGTGGACTTCTCTTCCGTTATCATGCAGTTGTCACAAATCGCAACCTTAAGGATCGATGGCTGTCTTGAGCACGAGACTATCTGAAATCGGCGTCGCCGTAGGCGCACGCGTCAGAGCCCGCTGGAAGCTTCTGGGCATGTCACAGACGACCTTGGCCGAGAAGGTTGGCGTTACATTCCAACAGCTTCGGAAGTACGAGAATGCACCAACCGCATGTGGCGTAGCCTCTATTATTGAACCGCTGGCAGTGTGGCTGTTGCTTTCCTGTCACATGATTTTCATTTTCGTCACAGAGGGGCGGGCGAAAGCTCCACCGCCGCATTGATGTCAAACCGTTTCGACGTAGATTGCCAGTACCGATTACATCGGGTTTTATCAGCGGGGTGTTTCTTCCACGATACGCGCCCGGACTTAGGAGATCAGTTTTCCATGAATATTCGTATGATGTTGCTTGGTTCCGCAGCTGCCCTCGTGGCTGCACCGGCATTCGCAGCAGACGCAATCGTCGCTGCCGAGCCGGAACCGGTTGAGTACGTTCGCGTCTGCGACGCTTACGGCACCGGCTACTTCTACATCCCGGGCACGGAAACCTGCCTGAAGATCGAAGGCTACATTCGTTTCCAGGTTAACGTTGGCCCGAACGCTGGCGGCACCTCTGCCACCAACGATTCGAGCTGGGATGCTGTAACCCGTGGTCAAGTACAGTTCACTGCCAAGAGCGACACCGAATACGGCCCGCTCACCGGCGTTATCGTTCTCCAGGCCAATGCCGACAACGCAACGGACCAGGAAACGATCCTTGACTCCGCTTACCTCGACGTCGCGGGCTTCCGCGCTGGTCTCTTCTACTCCTGGTGGGACGATGGTCTTTCCGGCGAAACGGACGATATCGGTTCTCCGGTTACCCTGCACAACTCGATCCGTTATCAGTACGAAACCGGTTCCTTCTACGCTGGCCTCAGCGTCGACGAACTGGAAGACGGCGTCTTCAAGGCTGACGAAGCTCCGAACAATGTCGGCGTTGCCTTCGGCATCGGCGGCACCGCTGGCGCCTTCAGCTACCAGGTTACCGGCGGCTGGGACTTCGACAACGAAGACGGCGCTATCCGCGCAATGGGTACGGTTGAAGTTGGTCCAGGCACGCTCGGCCTCGCTGGCGTCTACTCCAGCGGCCCGAACTCCTACTACGCGAATGCTGAATGGGCAGTTGCTGCCGAATACGCCATCAAGGCAACCGACAAGCTGAAGATCACGCCTGGTGTTCAGTACTACGGCAACTATTTGGGCTCCATTGGCTCAGATGCTGTGGTTCCGGATGACTTCGACGGTCTCGGCGATGCCTGGAAGGCCGGTCTGACGGTTGACTACCAGATCGTTGACAACTTCTACGCCAAGGCTTCCGTCCAGTACCTGGATCCGGAAGATGGCGACGACGTAACCACCGGTTACTTCCGTCTGCAGCGCTCGTTCTAATCTGAACATTGAAGACCCCAGGATCGCATCCTGGGGTCTTTCATCACAGGCTTCTGCTTTGGTGACCTCCAATTCAGAAGAAGGAGGTCGGTTCGGTTCCCTGCCGGATCGGCCTCACCCATCGATACAGAAGTCCACTCCTGTAGATGGCAATGGCTCGCCCTCATTCGAGGGCGAGCTTTGTTTGTGGCCAACGGAAGGAGATTGGGCGATGTCATCTGGTTCGTGGGTAGAAAAAGTTCGGAAGAACGCTGCCAAATATGGCGAGCTTGTTGCCGGCATCGATCCCTCACCTTCGGAGATTCCGTCTTTTTTTGACCCAGACGACCCTGCATGGATCAGCCGCTTTGCCGATTTTGTTCTGGACACGATCGAGGGACAAATTGGGTTTGTGAAATTTCAGAGCGCCTACTTCGAAGCATGCGGCCTTGCCGGCCTCACCGCCCTTTCGCTCGGCATGAAGCGCGCAAAGGCAGCCGGTATCGGTGTGATCCTCGACGCTAAGCGAGGCGACATCGGAGCCACCGCTGCCGCCTATGCTCGCGCCTACCTGACACCTGTCTCAGAGGGCGGATCTGGCGATTTTGAGGCCGATTGCCTGACCGTAAATCCGCTAATGGGCCCCGATACCCTCGAACCATTTGCCGAATGTGCCATACGTTACGGGAAAGGCCTGTTCGTCCTCTGCCGCACGTCCAATCCCGGTGCCGGATGGCTACAGGATCGAATGACCGGAAACCGGCCGATTTCGGATCATGTTGCCGAACTCATCGGAGGGATCGGTCGGCGGGATGACGAGGCCCTCAGTCCAATCGGCGCAGTCATCGGAGCGACTGTTCCACATGAGGGGCGACGACTGCGAATGCTCATGCCTCATACGATCATTCTCGCACCCGGCTTGGGAGCGCAAGGTGGCGACGCAAGCAGCATCGATGCACTTCGGGGCAAGCAATTGGGCGATCTTTTGGTACCGGTGTCGCGCGGGCTTGCAAGTGTCGTTGACCGCGAAATCTCGCCCGCAGACTACCGCGAACTTATCTTGAACCGGATTACTGGATTTAAGGATGCCATCGCTCATCGTCCCGCCGCCCCTGCGGCGGCGAACTGGTAAGCCCTTTTGTGTCCTGCCTAGCCAGGAAAGGGGAAACCGCAGAGCAGCTATTGGCTTTGGCCCAAATCGCAACCGATCTCGCCAAACGATCATTGCCAAGACAATTTCAAAAAGGGGCACCCGAGCCGGCTCGAGCGATTTCAGCGGCACTGTGACCGTACTCACTAGATCGCGAGGCATGCTGTGATTCAGACGAAAGTCAACTCGCTGGTTCCGACGCAAAGCGTCTACGAGGAAAGGCGGATGGGATGGGTGGGGCTCGACCTATCCGGCGGAGATTCAAGTTTCGCGAGTCCTCGGCCTGTTCCTCAATACGAATTCCGAAAGCAAGGGAACCAGTCTTGGGCCGTCCATGATCTCAAGCTTCATCGAGCAGTCGGGCAGGCATGTTAATCCCGGTCGGCGTGACACTGCAAATTCGTGATTAAGGCTCTATCCGGACCTCCGTTTCGGCATCGAACAGGTTGATGCTCTGCGGATCGACGCCAAACCGGATCTGGTCGCCTCTTCGGCCCTTAAAACGCGGTTCGGCTCTTGCAACGATCGTATGCTTGCCAACCGTCACGGTAACCATCGTGTCTGGACCGGTTGGCTCCGCGACGTCGATCACGCCCTTGATCGCCGCGTCATCATTTCCGACAATCTTGAGTTCTTCCGGCCTTATTCCGAGAAAGCATTCGCGTGAAGAACCCGCTGTTGCTTGCTTCCGAAGCACCCGTGTGAATGACCACCCCCTCGCTTTCGAAGCGGGTGGCCGTACCATCGGCAATCAGTCTACCCGTGATGAAGTTCATCGCTGGTGAACCGATAAAGCCAGCGACGAACATGTCTGCGGGCCGTTCATAGATCGTTCGGGGCTCGGCAAGCTGTTGAACATGCCCGCCCTTCATCACGGCAACCTTGGTGGCCAAGGTCATTGCCTCAACTTGCCGCTGCACAAGCTCCTGGGAAGCCGCCGCGACCGGGTACGCGCCTATGCCAGCGGCCTCGATTTCCACCTGAGCGACGGCGCCTTCTGCGCGCTGTTTTCGCATGCGGCAAGCCTTGGCTATGAGGCGTTCAAGATCAAGGTCGGCCACTCCGACTTCCGGCGCGACATGCGTCGCCTCGATCTCTTGAGGGAGGTCGTTCCAGCTGGGTCGCAGATCATGATTGATCCGAACGAAGCCTGGAATTCCAAGGAAGCGCTCGTCAAGCTCACGGCGATCCGCGATGCCGGTCACGAACTTCTGTGGGTTGAGGATCCAATCCTGCGGCATGACTTCGAGGGCCTTCGCACGCTCCGTCATGCCGTTAACTGGACGCAGATCAACAGCGGCGAATATCTGGACGCTACCGGCAAGCGGCTGCTGATGAAGAATTTTGGCACCGACCTGCTCAATGTCCATGGCCAGGTCACCGACGTCATGCGGATCGGCTGGCTCGCCGCCGAGCTTGGCATTCCGGTCAGTTTGGGGAACACCTTCCTTGAGATTGGCGTTCATATGGCCGTCGCGCTTCCGGAGGTCGAATGGCTGGAATACTCGTTCCAGAATTTCGATCATCTCGTGGAACAGCCGATCGAGATCTCCAAAGGTATCGCCTATGCCCCGGACCGTCCCGGGCATGGTCTCGTGCTAAGCGAAGACGCCCGCAAGGAGTGGTCTCGCCCGCGCCGCCTTGAGCGATCGCAACTGGGACCAGCACCAATCAATCCGCGCCTTCCGGGATAGAGTACAATGCGACTAGTCAGGTTCCTTAGGCGACCATCCCGAACACTTTTGCTAAACAGCCTTGCTCGCGTGAAGGCGCATTATTGTGGCGCAGGCACGTAGTCTGCTGCGCATGCTGCCCATTTCGGCGCACCTATTTCATTTCGTTGAATGAGACCACGCGCTCAACTTGTTTCCATCCGGGTCGCGAAGATATGCCACAAAGGCCCCACTTGGATGCTCCGCAGGTGGACTCTCAATCGCCGTGCCACCGTGGGCGGTACCAGCGGCGTGCCATGCGAGAACATGGTCGCGACTGGCAGCAGCGATACCGATCGTTCCACTATTGGCTGCGGTCGCTGGTTTGCCGTCGATCGGTGTTGTGATCATGAGCGGCCGCCATCACGGATGTCGATCAGGCGGCCTCTGGCATCCATCTTACCGGGCTTGCCTCCCAATGCAGCCAGTCCTTCCGGATATGTAATGGCTTGATGCCGATCGGCACAGAAGTTGTTGAAGAAAGCCCCGTCGACAATGTCACAGTTACCGCAGCGCATCGCCGTAATGGCTTTCCGATCCGACGGTGACTTATAGCACTCGATCCCGAGCCTTGGAGGATCGTATTGCGGATATCCGCAAAAAGCGAATGCAAGCATTGCGAAAGCATCTGCCTTGCCCGTCTCGTCGGGACAACATTAGACGCGGCTTTGACTGCCCTCGCGACGACGGCAGAGTGGTCGAAGCAAGCGGGAGCCTGCACTACGTAGTCTTTATCTGTTCGGAGTACTTCGGATTGGCCATTAAACTGCAAAGGCTCCAACAAGGCCCGGTTATAGGAGGCAACCCTTGGAAGACGCAGAGATCGAACGACGTGCCAAACTACTGTGGAACAAAGAAAACCCTGGGCGGCCCTGGTTTCCGATCGCGCAGCGGGGCGAACTGGGCAGGGATCTCTCCACTGGCCCTACAGAAGACGATCGTGAACGGTATCGTGAACGGGTTCGCAACGGCGAATAAGTCGCCCGACCTGGGCTTTCATGTTCCACACGCATGCCCATGCTGGCCTCAAATATCGTCGGGCGGGCGCTTTGGCGCGTCGACGAGCGCGCAGACATTGGCGGCATCTGCCCCATAGCGACGGACGACCGACGGACTCTTCGGCATCGTGTCCCCTCCCCCAAATCAAATGCTGGGCTGCCCTCACGCCTGAACTTCCGAGCGCCGAATAACTCCCGCTGGATGATGCGGCGACCGGCTCGACCATTGGGTACGTGTGTTGACAAAGCGCCGATCGATCCAATCGTAGAGGAGCATGATCCGCGTTAACGAGGCGGACAGTCTCGTCGATAAACGTCGTCCGCCCCCACTCAAACAGATCGAATCCCGGCTCAGACCCGGTGTCTCTAAGCATGTCGCCGCGATGCATTGGCCGCGTCAGAGCGTCTTGCCTTTCGCGAAATCGTGGGCGAATTTTTTCATGCCGAGGGCCTTTAATAAGTGGGATCTATCTTGCCCTCGGAACATCGCTTGGCATTCAACTCGGAGGCAAAATGGCTATGTGGCTTGCATTGACAACTACAGCGAACACAAATGTCGTTATCAACATCAATCGTGTTGACGGCATCTGGGAGCAAAAAGACGGCTCGTCTCGCCTTGTCGTAAACGGCGAGGATCTTTTTGTGAAGGATGCCTACAAAAAAATCGTCGCGGCCATTCAGACCGCGCAGACGCTTATCCACGCGTAGCGTCACATCTTACCGAGCAATTGACGGCGTGATGATGTTGGCGAGCGTGATCCGATCGAGGTGGGGAGATCTAGCAACATAGGCGTCGGGTCTTGCTGAGGTCGTGTCCATCGTCCGGTAGCTCGATGACGTTCTGGCCCGCAGTAAAGCTCACATCTAGTCTCACCGCCATCCACCGCAAATTGGATCGCGCTGTTTTTACGACGAAGGGTCTTGTCGATCTGACGATCACAATCGCGAAGGCGTTTAACCGCCACGGCGCGCGCTTCCGTCTTCCGGTCGGGGCCAAGCCCCCGATCGCATCAGCAGCTCACCGCGCAGGGCCTACCTTGCCGGTCGCCGCGGGTCTGGCGGTCTGCGCCTCGACCATGGCGAGGTAGGCGCCGGTCAGCATGACGAAGATACCAATGACGTCGGAAACGGTAACCTGTTCGGAAAAGAACAGCGCGCCGAGCACGACGGCAATCACGGGAGAGACGAAGGCGTAGCTGCCCGCACGGGAAGCCCCAATGTCCCGCAACAGCCGCATATATGTCGTATACCCGACCAGCGAGCCAAAGATCACAAGGAAGAACCAAGCCGTCCACGCGCGCGTGCCCCAGTTTCCTGAAACAGCAGCCGCGGCACCCGGTTCGAATATCAGTGCAGCGACCATCAGCGCGATGCCACCGACCAGCGTCGTGACACCGGCAACGAAAACCGCCGGATAGGATCGCAGCAACGGTCGCGCCAGCACCGAGCCGTAGCGATAAGTAAACGCCGCCGACGCGACCGCCAGCCCGCCCCATAGGCTCGCACCATCGAAGGCCTCTGGTTTCGAACCGCTTCCGCCTGCCGTCGACGGCCAGAATAGAACCACCAAACCAGATACCCCGAGCGTGATTGCCAAGATCCGCCTGACCTCGAGCCTTTCCTCCCGCAACAGCAGGGCGAAACACAAGAGAGCGATGGGCGTCAGCGACATCTCCAGAACCGCGGCCGTGCCGTTGTCAATATACTGCATCCCCCAAAACAGGGGTCCGTAGCACAGAGTGATCATCAATATGCTGACGGCGATGAAGCGGATACTATCTTCAATCTTCAAGCCGGAAATCTCGCCCCTCATCCAGCCATAAACAAGCAGCAACAGCCCTGCTGCGGTGAAGCGCGTTGCTGCGAAGAGCAACGGTGGAACGGCCTCGATGCCCGCCTTGCTTGCGATCCACGTGCTGCCCCAGATGACGCAGAGCATCACAAAGCGTAGCTGATTCTTGTTCAAACGAGAGGACATAGGCTTTCCAAATTGTGTAACGGGCAAATATACTATAGACCGTTACAACTTACTCTTGCCCAAATCGTTCCACGATCCGATACTCCTCTGATGACAATACGAAAAGCCATCGGCGAGATCAGCCTGCTCGGCGGCCACCCCGCACTCGACTTCGTCAACACGGTCGATAGCCGTGGCGAGCGATGGGATCCGGAGTTCTTGAACAGCTACAGTGACCTAATCATCTGGGCTAGGCGCCTCCACGTCATTGATGACGAAGAGCAACGCACCCTGCTTTCGCTGGCGGCGAAGGCACCTTCTGAAGCGGAGAGGGAGTTGATCCGTGCCAGGCAGCTGCGAGAGATCCTGCATCGGATTTTTTTGACGGAAGCTAACGACGAGGCGGTCAGCGAAAGGGACCTCGGGCTGCTTAACGATGTTGCAAGGCGCGCGCAGGCGAAACGAAGACTGGTCATTGTCGATGCCACGATCGAATGGCGTCACTCCCCTGCAGACCATCTGGATGCCGTTGCAACTCGGGTCTGCTGGCTTGCCGTGGACTTGCTGACATCGCGACGGGATCGCCGACCGATCCGGGCGTGCGAAGGTCGCAACTGCGGTTGGCTTTTCCTCGACCACTCGCGCAATGGTCATCGGCGCTGGTGTTCTGACAGCACATGTGGATCACATACCAGAGTGCGGAAGTTCCGCGCCCTGCGTGCCAAGTAAATGACGCGGCCACGGATTGTGAGGTTCACGCGCAATAGGAGACAGAGCCATGTCGGCAGCTGCAACCACTTTCTCACAAGCTCGCGGGAGAAGGACTATTGATCCTCACGGACGACGACCTGGATCATGTTGCGCTCGACGCTGTGAAAACCATCGGTTCGAGGCGTTCGTTCCGGCCGACGAAACTGTTCGAAACCCCCTTGCATGAACCGGAGTATCCACACATGGAGCCTCCGGCAAACGCGGGGGTTCATTTCGCTTTGCCGGCACTGTTGTTGCGACGGAGGATGTCCTCCTGCAGAAAAGCAACGAACGCCCGCAATGCTGCCGATTGGTGCCGACGGCTTGGAAAATCGATGTAGACCGCTTCCATCGGGGAAGACCATTCCGGTAGAACCTGCGACAAGGCCTCGGTCTCGAGCAAATTAGATACACACGAGACCGGCGCGCTGAGGATCCCACGGCCTCGCACGGTCAGGTCGAGTTGAGAAGCGAGATCGTGAACGACCGTTGCTGCCCTGGGTGCAATCTGAATTGTTTCGCCTCCACAGCGCAGGCTCCAAGGTATGATCTGTCCGGTGAGTTGACTACGACACATCAGAGCTTGATGATCACACAGGTCACGCGGCTGTCTTGGAAATGCATGTCTTCGAAGATAGGCGGGCGCGGCGACTAGAATTGCATCGGACTTGGGTGCGACCATCACCGCTATCATATCCTTTTCGATATTGTTGCCATAGCGCAAACCGGCGAGCGTCTCCAGCATGATGCGCTCCACCGCACTGGTTGCTGCCTCATCTGCAAAATAACCGTTTACGCGAGCATCCTGTAGCATATGACGAAGATGCGGTCCGACCTCCTGAATGGATTGTCTGGCGCGATTGATCTCTCCACGTGAAAATACGGTCAGCAACTGGGCCTCGAAGCTCGCCGAAACCTCCCGGGTCGGAGCTCCTACGACATCTATGCCTTTCGTAATGTCGATGACCACGCTTCTGACATGGCTGCCAGCAAGCCTTCTGACATCATCTCCCTTCGAGACCAAGAAAGGCCTGAAGCGGGCTCCGAAAAGGGCCCACCTCGTATCGGCCGCTGGCCGTGCGCATTCAGGAACTGTCCCGCCTTCAAGCCGTCCATCGCTCCCGCGAATAAGTAGCCCTGACCGAGCTTGCAACCAGATGTTCCAAGCCGGTGTGCTTGATCTTCATCCTCGATACCTTCCGCCACCACGCGAATGCCAAGCTCGGCTGCGATCGAAAGCACCCCCCTGACAATCACCATCCCGGCGTCACCCAGTCTCGTTCGGTCGATGAAGGATTTGTCGATCTTGATGATGTCGACAGGGACGGTCAGCAGATGGGTCAGGGAGGCGTAACCGGTCCCGAAATCATCAAGTGCGACTTTCAGGCCCTCGGATCGCAGGGCGTTGATTTGATCCGCCACCACGTGGTCTCGCTTTCCGAGATAAACGGATTCCGTCACCTCCAGAATCAAGTGATCAAGAGGGACACCCGCCTCTTCGAAGATCCGGCATATCTTCTCTCGTAGTCCTCCCTTGCGGAAGTCGGCGGCTGAGAGGTTGACACCGACATGCTGTAGAGGAAGCGACTCGTCGAGCCATGCGCGCATATCCGCGGCAACCTTGCTCAACATCCGGTCTGTCAGCGCCGATGCGACATGGGCGTCTTTGGTCGCCTCATGAAAATGAGCGGCCGCGATGACGTCGCCGGACGGGGTCCTCATCCGGCACAAGGCCTCCAGGCCGACGGCCTCTCGCGTGTCGAGCCGCACGATCGGTTGATAGTAGGTCTCGATGCGGTTTTCCGACAGCGCAAGGCTAACGTCCCTTACTGCGCGGAAGCGGCGCGTCAACGCTGTTCCGAGACCTGAATGGAACGCGATAAATTGTCCGCGGGCATGCTCTTTGGCGTGGTAAAGCGCGATATCGGCATTTTGCCGGACCTGCTCGGGATCCACGCCACCTGTCGCCAAGGCACCGCCGAGTGTCACGGCCGGAAAGACGACGTGGCCCGCGCACTCCGAGGGAGGTTCAAGTACGCTCAGGAACTCAGCAGCTTTACGCTGCAGATCGAGTTCCCCTTCACCGACAAGGATGACAGCGAATTCGTCGCCACCGAGCCGATAGGTCTGTTCCCTTCCTGCGGCTGCAGCGATCCGTTCTGCCACGACGCGGATCAGAGCATCGCCGGCGGCGTGACCAAAGGTATCGTTGGCCAGCTTCAGATTGTCGACGTCGGCTACAAGGATTCCCCAGCCGTTATTAGGAGGCAGCGGCGAGGTTCGAAGAGCAAGATCGAAGGCAGTTCTGTTCCGCAGCCCCGTAAGTCCGTCCGTATAGGTCAGACGCTGACGCTCCGCCACCCGTTCCTCACGCTCGATTGCAATGGAGCAGAGATGCACACAAGCGTCCACGATCGTTTGCTCAAGCTTGCTTGGGCCACGGTTCTCCCGGTAGTAGAAGGCGAATGTGCCGACGACGCGGTCGCCGCTCTTGATAGGGCTTGACCAACAAGCCTTCAGGCCGAGCGCGAGGGCGAGTGCCCTGTGATCGGTCCACCTGGGATCGGTTTTTATGTCGGTGACGACGACCGCCGATCCAAGGTAGGCGGCGGCCCCGCAAGACCCCGACGAGAGTCCGACTTTGAGGTTATCGACCGCGTCCGAATACGATTTTGGGAGAGACGGAGCCGCAAGTGTCGACAAGCTAGCGCCATTTGATCTGAGGACAGTGACTGTGATGCCGGGAATCGCGGCTTCGACCTTTGTACACAGCACCGAAAGCGTGGTCGGCAGCGGTTCGCCTTTGGCAATCATTTCAAGAATGGCATTCTGCAATTCTAGGATCATCATGGGGCATCTCGAAAATGTAGCCCTCCTTAACAGCTGCAATTTCAGATCAAGTTACCGTATCGATTAAATGTCGATCGATACTGTTGAATGTAGCCTCGAGCGGCTCCTCGCCCCGCGCCTCGATGACGTCCACGTTCGGAGTTCTGACCGCTCGGCATTGTGGGGTCACCCCGCCTGGAACCGACGCACCGAGTACCGAGACTGCGACAGGGGCCGCTCTGCGTGGCAGCCTGCGTCATCCCATGGGTTTGTAGCTGGTAGGTACAGCCAGATCCTCATATTATGCCGCGGCAACCATTCTCCGGGTCGTGTCTATGATTATGGAGTGATCATTGGACTTGCCAAAAACCTCCCATCCACCCGCAACATCTCATCCGTCATGTGACCCGACGTGACACTGACTGGCGCCCATCAATCCCTCACCGCAGCTGCGAGTTTCAGGCCGTCGATGCTGCCGGGCAGGTCGATGTCCGTGAACATGATGCGAATATGAGAATGGGCATTCAAAAAATCGACGGCTTCATCAGCATTGCCCGCTTCAACAACATCGAAGCCTTGTTCCTCAAGCGACATGGCGATATCCATGCGTACAATGACTTCATCTTCAACCACGAGGTTTGATAGTAATCTGCGGCGTCACGATCCTTTCCCGCTCCACACAAGACATTGGCTCTTCGCAACAAATCGCGTGACGCGCGTACAGGCAGTTCGATCCAGTAATCAGCCAACATGTCGGGGGTGATAAGTCTTGTCACGTCCGAGCATCTGCCGGAGTCATCCGTGAAAGCAGGCCTGCCGCCTGGCAACGAAATCCCGCAGGTGCATAAGTCATTTCAGGCGTTGAGCCGAAAAGCGATCCGAGAGCCGAGCGGATGTATCGCGTGCCGTAGCCTTGCCGCGTCGGCTCGCGCACGCTCGGCCCCCCGGTTTCGACCCAGCTCATAAAAAAACGGCCGCCTGTCTCGGTTTCGTGGACGGTCCACGTGAGGTCGACGGTCCCGGCGGGCTGAGAGAGCGCACCATACTTGATCGCGTTGGTGATCAGTTCGTGCAGACAAAGAGCGATCGTTGTCGCGGCATCGCGAGTGACGACAAGTTCCGGGCCACGCGCTACGATCCGGCTGGTTCCACCGCTTATATATGGCGAGACCGTTAGCTCGACGACGGCCGAAAACGAAACCTCTTCCCCGCCTGCCGCGAAAACTGCTGAGTGCACGTCGGCTAAAGCCTGCAGGCGGCTTGAAAAGTCGGCTGAGAGGTCTTCCACGGTCGCGGCACCACGTTTGGTCATCTGGAAGATCGAGGTCACGCTGGCGAGAATGTTCTTGACGCGGTGATTGAGTTCCAGGCGAATCTCCCGCTCACGTTCGATATTATCGCGAACCTGACGCTGCCGAAGCCGTACCAAAAGGTTTGATTGGATGGCGTTGACCAGCTCCAGCGGCGCGATCGGGCGGGTGTGGAACAAGAGCCGGGCGCCCGGCCATTCGCGCTCGAGGTGACTGCGGATCCGCGAAACCGATGCTGCCCGTTCGAGCAGGACAATAATCGGGACCTCCGACCAATCAGGTTGTTCGACGAGGTGATTGCCAATCCGGTCTATGACGCCCGCGTTCAGAGCCTCGTGCGTGATGGCGATGATGCCCGGTGATTGGCCGAGAAGGAGATCCAGGTCGTCGTCAAGTTTGGCGGCTTTGACAGCAACCCTCTGCTCGCGAAGAAACGCAGCGATGTAGTCGGAATCCTTGCGAAAGGGAGCAAGGACCAGCACCCAGTCCAGTTCGCTTTCGGGATCATGGGTCATTTAGGATCAGGGAGAGGGTTATAGGGAACAACCGTGACGCTCCCACTCTGGATCAGCAGTTCCTGGACATTCAGGTCGTGGGGTCCGTGACGCTTTTTGACAACGGTGATGTTGCGGCGGAGACGCCCCTCATGCTCGACGATCCGCAGAAGCAGGACGGTATCGCCAAGGAAACTCACGTCAACATCGATGCCGACATTTTGGCCAATCAATCCATGCTGAGCGACGATCAGCATAGTGAGAACACCGGAGCGGGCCAGATATTTGAGAAGAGACTGGATGTCTCGGACAGCTTTTTCGCGGTGGGGAAGCGAATTGAGATAGCCCGTCAAGCTGTCGATCACCACGACCCGCACTTTGTTCTGGGTAACCGCGTCCTGGACGATCTGGCCAAATTCCCCGGGAGAGATCTCATTGGGGTTGAAGTCGCGCAGGATGAGCTTGCCGTCCTTATGGAACTGTCGCAGCTCCATGCCCAGCCCCTCGGACCGGCGGAAGAACGTTTCCAGACGTTCTTCGAAGAGGAACAGCGCAACACTCTCCCCACGTTCAAGCGTTGCGGTCGCATAAAGCGACGACATCGTCGACTTTCCGGTGCCGGACTGACCAATGACCAAAGTCGTGGTTCCGGCCTCTTGACCACCACCAAACATGTCGTCGAGTTCGGCGACACCGGATTTGATGAGTTGTGGCTTTGATCCTTCCGAATCCGTGCTCGGCATGATCCGCGGAAAAACGACGACCCCCTCGCCTTCGCGAATTGCCATGTCGTGGTACCCGTCAGCGACCGGTACCCCGCGCATTTTTGAAACCTCGACGCGGCGGCGGACGCCACCATATTCCTCGAGGGATTTGTCGAAGCGGATTACGCCGTGGGCAAGCCCCTCGACTTCCTCGCCGCTGCGGTCATTGGCCGAGTTCTGGGTGTCGAGGAGAAGCGCGACGACGTCCTGTTTGGCCAGGAACGATTTAAAGCCGATCAACTCGCGGCGGAACCTCGGCGAATCGCCCGTGATCAGCCGGATCTCGAGAAGCGAGTCATAGACAAGCCGGCGAGGCTTGTGCTCCTCGATTGCGGCTTCGATAGCCTTCCGCGTTTCATCGAGCCTCAGATCCGCCGTCAGAAAGATACTCTGATCGTCCGCTTCGTTAACCGCCCCAGATGTTGATAGTTCTTCAATGCGGATACCGTCCAGCGTCCAGCCGTGGGACAAAGCAATGGCTTCAAGCTCAGCGGCAGACTGGGAAAGTGTCACGTAGATGCAGCTTTCGCCGGCTTCCACACCAGCACGCAAGAATTGCAGTGCGGCCGTAGTTTTGCCCGAGCCGGGCGCACCCTGGAGCATATAGAGGTTCGATGCGGGCAAGCCGCCACGCAGGACCTCGTTCAGACCCTCGATTCCGGTGCTGACAATGGACGGCATTTTTCCTTTTGGCATCTCGGTCTTCCGTTGCAATGATGGGTGCGTGTCGATGTCGATGGCGCGCATCGTCCTTGGAAGAAGCCGCGCAGTTGTTATATTTTGCTTTTCCAAAACATCAATGACATCACTCTGAAAGCTGCGCTACGAGATGAACCAATTGCGATTTAGGGGGTGTTAGGTTGCGCTCTGATCGGCCGCCACAGAATCCTTGAGGGAATGCGGGGACCTGACCGGTGCTGTTGCTATTTTGTGCAAAATTCCACCATGGGTGGCTGGCGGCGACTGCTTGTGATTACGCCATTTATATACTGAACCCGACGGCTATGTCAGCATTTCCCGGTTTGAAGCGAGGATTGGCATCGCCGGGAGAACGCCCCCCGCCCGCGCGGCACCTCCTTGGAGATTAAGCGTACCTTTTTCGCCTACGATCTCAAATCGAAACGGCGCTTCGGGAGTGCGCCCCCCTGCGACCTCTATGCATACGGAAACGCCTTTAACCGTGGCGCCTTGAAACAGGAGATGGTCATACGTTGTCCGCCGGTGGATTTCCTTCTGCTCCCCGAGCGCGATTGAAGGATACTGGCGCGACACCATGCTGTTGGAGGCAACGGGCTCGCCCAGAAGGTTGAATGCCAGATCGAGCGCATGGGCGCCCTGTATGGTGATGAGGTTGGCGAAGTTTTGCGGGTCCTCGAGATAAACGTATGGGTCAGGAACCTCTAGTCCAAAGCCGGCGGTCGATGAATAGATGTTTGCGCTCAGCAGGCGGCCGATGGCGCCGTCTTCGAGCAGCTCGCGGGCGCGTTTGACCGTCGGGCTGCCTCGTAATTGCAAACCGATCGCCGTGTGAACGTTGGCGGCGTCTGCAGCCATGCAAAGCTCTTCCGTTGACGCTGTCCGACCAAGCCTTATCGGCTCCGGTGTGAGCGTCGGCAGCGGGGCGGACGCCGTCGGCGAGAACCCGAACGAACGGGTCAGCACCGGTCGCCTTCTTGGCGTCCTCGACGAGAATGTCGAATCGAGCATCGATATAGGCGTCTGCTTTATCGCCCACGGCGGCATCGCCGAGCTTGGCGGCGACGACAGCCTTGCAGATCGCGGCGTCGGAGAGACCAGTGGTCTTGACGTCCTTGGCGATGACCGCAGCGGCTGCGATGAGATCGCCACGCTGCTGGACACGCTTGTCGAGATCGGCGTCGGAAAGCACCTTGGCCTTCAGGCTGTCGATTTCGGCATCCTTCTTGGCGAGCTCGCTGTCTTTTGCAGCGATTACGGCGACGTGCGCGGCGTCTGCCGTGCCCAGCTTGGAGTGGGCATCCGCAAGCAGCTGCTGCAGCGTTGCGATAACCGTGGCACCCTGATCGGTTACTTCAACCGGGATGGCATCGACGGTAACCGTCTTCAGGGGCATGATCGTTTCCTTTGTCGGGTTGTGATCAGGGGTGACGGGGCTGATGCCCCAATTCGCACCGTCACCGATGCGAGCCTTTGAACCAGCCCGGGCGCGATCGACGACGGCCAGGTAGTTGATTTTGATATTGGTCTGCTGTGCGTCGAACTGCTGGCCGTCCGGCGTGACACCGTCGCCCCATACGAGCTCGCAGACATAGCCGGCGGAGAGCCCGCGCTTGCCACCCTCGACGCCTTTGATTGCCGCTGCGTCCTTAAGGATGAGCGGGAGATAGACCCACTCCCCGTCGCTTGGCGGCGGTGCTGACCTCGCCGACGGCCAGATCCTTCCAGTTCTCCGCGGTGACCGCGGCCTTCGGGTGATCCATGGTCACGGGCGCGCGTGAGTGAAGCTCTGCAGGCTGGCGTCAGTCAAGACCGATTCCGGCGGACGATAGACACGCACGACGGACAATTCCGGCTTGCCGACCTCATCACCCGTATAGAGCTGGATGCCGGTCCGAACTGCCTTCGCTTCGGCGGCAAGGTAGCCGTCGTCGGTCCGCCGCGTTCCCGCGATGGTGACAGATCAGTAAAGTTCATGGCTTCGCTCCCCGCTCTGTCTAGAGCGGTTAGGTGGGCGTTCAGATTTCAGGCGGGGAACCCATATCCGGACCAAATTGATGGCCGAGGGAACCTTCTGCTTCGTCGGAAGTAGGGTGTACGGGACGTTCGATGGACTCCAGACCTGCGTTCGAGCGTTCCTGTTTCCAAGTCCCTTAAATTAGCCCGCTTCGGCGGGCTCTTTTTCGATCGCATAATGGCCCTTATTGCAGGCCGACCTTCGGTCACGAAGCCGAGAAAACGCCTTTAAATTGCATTATATTCATGATACACCTCTGATATCGACCGAATTTGTGCACTTCACCAAGTGCAAGTTCGGAAGAGCAATCACGGCCCGTAGTCGCGCCTGCGTGATTGGTCGGTACCCGACTGCAGGAGGGCGTCACCCCTCGTCCTCCTGCTCCTCTCAGCGCGGCGCTTAGCGCTGGCCGAAAGCTTGACTGTCACGCAAATTTACAAAACCTCCGGTAGACTTCCAAAAGCTGGCCAGTAGACTTCCGCGCGCGCTGATGCTGCACTATCAGCGGGAGAAGGGCTCTTTATTCCTAACTCAGAGACCCTTCTCCGTTTTTCTCCAAACGCACAATCGGCGCTAGCTCGTCTCCACCTTTTTCCTACGGTCACTTCCCCTTGTCGATAGATCGTCACCGACCTATCTGATCGAACCCGTTCTGACTTGTTCAAGTGAGGATGGATGAGCCATGCTGTGGTGGATCTTGTACATTTACCTCTCCTTGCAGGTTTTTATTGCTGCAGGGATTTTGCTCTTGCTGGTGAGGGCCAAACTCAAGGCATCAGAAAGTGTGGGCAACGCTCGGTCAGCGCCGATGCAGCGCGAGGATCAGCAGCAAGCCTACCAGTGATCAGTGCTCGATTTCGGCGCCCGGCCACGGGAGATGACGTTACTTGCACGACTTTTTCTTCCAAGGACGCTGGAAAAACTCTGATCTTTTCTTAAGTCTCACTCTGCTGAAGTGCCCTCAGCTTTCAGCTGGAGAGCAGTTGCTCGCGAAGCTGCTCTCCTGAAACCCGCCGTGACCTCCGGCGGGTTTCGCATTTCAAACCGCCAACTGCCACGCCGCGCGCGGGCTCGCGATCTTCCGAATGACCGACGCCCCGATCGTGGCAACGCCAGTCCCGCCCGAATTGCACAGGTGCCTCAAGATCAGCAGGGTTATCGACGGATGTTCGTCATCGTTAGCCCCGTCGGCAGCCAGAGTTTCGAGCCGCAGACGAGCGATCTTCCACGCCCGCCGATGTAGTTGTCCCGTCGTCCAGCCGCCGCCGGTTACGGTGACCGTGTTGCCGATCTGGACTGGTCCGCGAATTGAACCATCCAGGTAATCCCAGCCTGCCCAGTCGTTGAGCTCGACCGGGATCTGGATCACGAGCCAGTCGCCGGCGACGAGGCCGAGCGTTGCGAGACTGAGGTTGGCCGGCAGCCGGTGCGTCACGGTATGAACGGCGGCCGCGTCGTTGACAGGTGTGATCGTGATGACCTGCTTCTCGTTGCCGGCCGCCATCACTTCTTGCTGGCGACATAGGTCGAGGTGCCGGTGCCGCGCACCAGGCGCATGCCGGTGGCAACATCGCCGGTGACGTTGGTCTTGGCGCCAGCAATTCCGGGCGTGCCCTTCGGCGGGAAGATGTTGTAGGCGGCAAGCAGGTCGAGCGACCTCGTCTCACCTGCAGAAACCATCCCCTGCAAGATGGGAAGGAGAATATCGGAGCGCTTCGCCATCAAATCGGGCTTCGGGTGAAGCCCGTCGACGAACATTGACGCGGCGATGCCGGAAGCCGGGCCATCGAGGGCAAGTGTGTTGCAGAGCACGACGCCATTACGGCCGGCTTGGGCGAGAATCCACCTATTGATGACATCAAGGATGCCAGGCCAGGCTGGATCGTCAACGCCTGGCTGATCGTCGAGCGTGCTGGTCCGGCTCAGTGTCTGCAGGATCACGTAGACCCCAGCATCAACGATGCGCTGCACCTGCGTATCGAAGTCGGCAATGATCGCCGCCAAGCTACGACCGCGGACGATATCGTTATAGCCGATATCGACATAGACGATGTCCGGCTTCTGGCTCAGAGAGTAGGCCGTCCGCGCGAGCGTGCCCGGGAACTGCGCCTCAAGCCCGGGGACAGGAAAGAGGCAGTCGCCTGACTTGCCGGCCATTGCCCCGAGAAGGCCGCGAATGAGCCAGGCGCGAAAAACGGACTGTTCAGCTCGGCGAACATGTCGAGGTTGAAGCGGCCATCAGCTGCCTTGATCCAAGAAAGGACGGTGCGTTGGTTCTCGTAGAAGCCGGTATGGACGTTGGTCGCCGTCTGGCCGGCCGTATAGGTCTGCGCTGCTCCGAGGCCGATGAAGCTATGGCCGAGGCCCATGACTTTGGAGCCGTCGCGAGCGGCAGGGTCCGCAAGGGCACGATGCCCCGTTGCTAAATTGCTTGATGGACAATTCCTGGACATACTCGACTATTAGTTGTCGAGTAAGATCAGCATACTCGTCACCAAGGGGGAACTCATGGCACTCTACAAAGACGGAAATCTGGTGCGTAAGGCTGACGCCGGGTTAGGAGCCTTCGACAAAGAGTGGAAGCCGGGCGAAACTCCAGATCATGCTGGGATATAAGTTGATCCTTGACCAGAACGTCAAGATTGAAGCCCTGTCACTGTAAGTCCGGCGCCTAACGCAGGCGGTTGAGACTACCGAGGTCGTTATGGTCGACCACCAGCGCCTTACGAGCGCCGAGATCGAGCATCGTGTCAAAACTCCACTACCCCGCGGGCCACACAACGACAATTGATAGGCTGACCTGGCGGAAGACCTTCTTCGGCTCCCGTCGGCTCTCCCCATTTGTACGTGTTGCCGTCCAGCTTCTTGTGCAGCGGCCGAACACGCTCATCGTGCGCCGTCAATCAGACGTATGAAGTAACGCCGGCCTGCTGCTGCCTGATCTTGTTCAGATCCGAATTGAACTTGCCCGTCTGGTCCCGAGCGATGAGCCGAGCCCGCCGATCGGTGATCCCGAACTGTGCTTGAAGCGACTTCCGGAGCGTCGTCACCGAATTGCCGGCGATGCCGTTGGTATAGACCGTCTGCTCTATCCGCTTCACGATGTCGTCGGATAGGCTCTGGATCAGCGATGTGTTGCGGGCGACTGCCGCCTGCAGGTAATCGGCCAGATCCTCGTCCCGCACGACCGCAGAGAGGTTGATGCCAAGTGCCCGTTTGGCCTTTGCCATGAACGCTTCGGTGTGCCAGTGTCGGCCAGTGTCTTTGCCGTCTTAGCATTCATCTTGCCGATCTCGGCCTGCTCCTTCTCGGTCATCTGCTTGAGCGGGGACACGATGATGAGACGATGAGCCGGACGATCAACAGCAGACGCTCCATTCGTAGAAGACTTCGGCCGGCCGCCAGTTCAGCCAGGACGCGCTCTTTCGTGATGGCGAGCTTGTCGATCGCCTTTTCAGTGGCTTTCCGGTCTACCGTCTGCTCCCACTCCAAAAGCTCGGCGACGCGTTGTCTGATGTTGTCTTTATGCTGTAGGCGGGACGCATTTCCCCGGTCAGGTTTGAAGCCGGCCTCCGCATATGCGTCATCTGCTGTCTTGCCTTTGAAGAGAGCCTGAGCAAATTTCTCATGCCGCGGATTCTTTAGAACTGGCATGCATCACCAATTGGAGGAAAAGTGAAGAACATAGTTGAGGGCTTCAAAGAGCAGGTATGGCGCATCGTCGAAATGAATGGCGCCGAGATAATTTCTGAAGAGTTCATCCCGCTATCTAACGCGACTGAAGCCCAAATCATTGCAAGGATCGAGAGAATGGCCAAGAGGCACTTGTCGGAGCGAGAAATCGCTGAGTCACCGTCTCTCTACAAGGCCGATCGCGATGAAGGCAAAGGCGATCGCCTTATCTACATGGCGGGAGAAAACCCGTACATCATCGCCAGCCTATGGCGCGCTGACGAGCTCTCCTAAAGCACCCGCCATATCTCCTCACCCGGAGGCTGACAAGATTGGCATGCCGTGAGGAAAGCGGCAGGCATGCAGGCGACGGCTATGCCGAACAGGACAGCAATCACGGTGCGTCTCATATCGCTCTCCAAATAGCCGGCATTCTCTCACGCAATGCTCGGTAATGCGCCGTTTGCTCAACCAGAAAGAATCGATGGCTAAGGGTCAAGCTAGAAGCAATTATAAAAGGTACGAGGCCGCCCCTGCCGCAGCGCCGGCTACTCAGGGGCCAAGGCCGTGGAGTTCAGTAAGCACAAGAAACCAGAGCTATTTCATCCTCCCCGATCTGCTCGTCGGGGAGGCTTAAGCCTCACACGCAGACGCGCTCCCGAGCGATGGTGGGCTCGACGGAGCCGGAGGGTAATCCGCGCTTCGGCTCCTGCCGTTTTGGCGGTTCTTCCCTATGGACATTGTGGGCCGCATCGAGGTCGACCAAACCAGGTCAGGTAACGAAAATCAGTGGCGCTGGAACGGCGGCTTTGCCTCGTGAATACGCAGGCGCATCATGCCGCAGCAGGGCTGGGAGGCGACGGCGAGAGAGGCGTTGCGCAATGCCGAAGAGCGCTCCGACAAGCTTAAAGAGATGCAAGGCTTGGAACGCATCGTGAGCAACGGGGTAATTCATCGGCGCCAGCGCGCACGTGATGTCGAGCACCTATGCTCCGTCCCGGGCTGCGGGAAATGGGGAGGCTTTGGTTTTTCCGCCGGCAAGGCCGTGGAGACGCGCTGGTGGTGCTCGCGCACTATCCGCACTGGGAATCGGGCCAGAAGCGGCAGAGAATGTTCAGGCGGTTTGAGGTGCACTTTTGGACTATGGTGGCCCTTCTGGCAGGATACGGCTTGTACGGACTGGGCAAGCTGATTGTGGTGTGTTGGGTCAATTGATCTTCAGCCAATGATGGCAATTTCGGGAATTGGAACTTTCAGCGTGGTTCTGCGTTTCACGCGCAAATCGCGGAGTGGGGGTTCGTTTGCGCGGTCCACCCACGCGCTTTTTGAGTGGCCGATCAATTAATCTTCAGCCAGTGGCGAATAGCAGAGACGGTGCCATCACCAGTATAGGCAACGATACCGCCGATCGTCAGGCCGGCGAAGGCTTGTTTCATCACAGTTCGTGGCCCGCCTCGGGTTTCTAGTCGATCAGTGTGGAACATCTTAACGTGCCCCCAATAAATTAGGCCATTTGGAACTGAAATTTTCCACTTATGCTCCCTGATGGGAAGAAGAGGAGAATTCGATGAAGCTCTCGAAGTTTTCGGAAGCGCAGATCGCGTTTGTGTGAAGCAGGCAGAGGATGGGACGCCGATCGGTGAGGTCTGCCGCAAGGCAGGAATTTCGGACGCGACCTTTTACAACTGGCGCAAAAAATACGCCGCCTGATGCCCTCGGAGATGAAGCGTCTTCGCCAGCTCACAGGAGCTGATAGTCCTGATGGTCTGCCAGCAGCGACTGAGCGATTTGCTCAGTGCGATTGCGTTCACGGATCAAGCCTCGTCCCTGGCCAATAATCATGCGGAACATGCTGATCGTGACGGCGTCTTCGGCTATAGGCAGAGCTACCGATGAGCAGGCTGTCTCGAAGATATCATTGATTCATCGTGCTTTTGAGACTTTGCGGCCAACGAGCGACCACGCTTCCGCAACAAACGCCTCGCGTCCGAGCGAAGTGATGCTAACGGGTGTCGGGAAGCGTTCGATCAACGCCAAAACCAGTCCGACCGGCTATTGCCAGCATGGGCGAGCTCGGGAAAATAGAGTGCCAGGTGGTTCAGGATCCGGTGCCAGGTCTCACGACAGAATGTTGCCTACCGCTCGTCGGCCCTTGTCTCGGGGGCCTCGCTCTCGTTCGCTCTTCGATCTGCGAGCAATAAGTCTAAAGCCTGATGTTCCGGACCAAACGGCCGTTGGTTCAAGAATGAACTCACGGGGATAATCGTTTCGTGCCCGCCCGACGATGAGTTCCCACGATGAACGACGACTTCTCTATTGGTGGCAGGATTGATGCCGAGAAACCATCGATCGCCATTCGTGCTTGAAGCAAATTCTTTCAGATTTTCCAAGTTAGCGCTCCTTCTAAAGGGGAAGTAGCGCGAGGACCCGAAATTGCGAGTTGCCTCAAAGTCGCAGGTGCCGGCGGAGGAACTTAGGTATCCGTCCCATGTTGTAGATCCAATGAACAACAGTGATCAGAAAGCCCTTCCGGACCATTTCTACCGGTAGCCCGAGGACGCCCAAATGCGATACTATGTCCGTGCGATACATACGGACGATACGCGCAACCGGCTGACTGACAGTAGAACCGAAGCCACAGCCATGGAGGAAGAACTTCAGAACCACACACGCCCCGGAGACAACTACTTCATCAAAATGTCTCCGGCGTAGAATGTTGTTGAAGCAAGGGTTAACGCCGACTGTATGCGCTCAGTCCCCCTGATGCTCAACTGACTGGAGCATATCGAAGGCCTTGTTGATCGGGATAGACATCGAGCCTGAAGCGTACAATTGGAGTAATTGAAATGAGCAAACACTTTAGCGCTAAGGAGACTTTCGCAATTTGCGGCGAGAGCGACGATGGCTACGGTTGTACTGGACAACTTTTCTACCGAGGAAAAGACCTTTCCCACCACGCGAGATGCCGTTGATTACCTGAAGGCGTCGGCCCCCGATCTCGCTAAAAATGTTATTGCATATCCAAGCTTTCGGACACGATGTATCTTTCGAACGTGAGGATATTGCGAAGCTTATTCAGGAACTTGGCGACGTGGACCAGCATTTCTTCCATCGGGCCGAGTTGGGTCGTCGATCTCCACTTCCGGCGCCCCACCCCGGGGGATAGTTGGGTGACAACATGGATCGCCGGAGTGTGATATAGTTTTCTGCCTCCCATGAATACTCAGATTTTCATGGACTCTGACCACCCGTTATTCAATTCTGGTATCACAAACAAGGGAGTACGGAGATGGCATTTGTTAAGCTGACGTGGACGACTACCAAAGCTCCGATTCATATCAACGTCGATCATGTCGCCGCTGTGTACCAAGATGGAGAAGGAACGGGAACAATCCTTGCGCTAGCTATTCCTCAGGGCAACGGCGTCGTGACGAGAGCCGTGAGCGAATCTGTTGAGGACGTGATCGGCCGGTTTAATACCGTGCAGTTTCTCACGCGATAGGAAAAGGGCGACGGGCTCGCCGGGTTGGGATCTTAATTCCGGCCCTCGTGCCAGGCCCTGTTCTGTAAATGACGTGGAAAATATCCTAGAAGTTGAAACGACGCTTGCCGGCTCACCGCGTGCATGACCAGTTTCTTATGCAACTAGTTCGGAGACCATCATGGCAGCCCTCTATTTGATAAGTTACGACCTTCGCAAGGTTCGAAACTATAATCAGCTTCTAAATACCTTGCGCGATTGGGGTTGCATCTCACCGCTTGAATCAGTCTGGGTCGGACATATGAATGGTGCCGCAACGACCATTCGAGATCTGCTTGCGCAACACATGGACGCCGACGATGGGCTCCTCGTAGTCCAGATCCAATCACCCGGACAGTGGGCAACAATGCAGGTTAAAAATAACGCTGCTGATTGGTTCCGCAAACATGTGGCCGCGTGATTTGGTCCCGATCCAGAACAAGGAAACCGCCGTGATCACCTTGGCCCAAACGCAACGACCGCGCCCTCCGCAAGCCGCGTAAATTTATGTGCCACGGTCCTTCTATTATTTTCTAAAAGGGGAGCGTCCATTCTCCTCTCACTGCGAACGAAGACCCCCGGACGGTGACGACCCCTTGGCTCCAGACATTCGAACGCCCCAGGGGTGGCGATCGACGATCGCACCAGATTTCCAGCACCTCCGTTGGTGCTGTGCCTGCCCTCGAAACTATCTCATAGCCAAGCTGTGGATGCCTTCGAACAAGCTCCATCTCCTCTGCGATCAGTTCGCCGGTCTTAGTCAGGCTGTCGTCGGGGAGCGTCATCTTGCCTAGATCATGCACCTGGCGCCGACGAGCCCAAGAAGGCGGATATCGGCTTCGCTGTGGCCGAGCCTACCACCAAATGCGACCATCAGAGCGCTGACCGCCAGCGAGTGAAGAAAGGTGACCCGTCCTTTGCCTTTAGTTTGGCAACTGCGATCAGGTCGACAGAGCGGTAGATATTCTGATGCCCTTCGAAACAAAAACTTGCCACAGCCTAGGATAAACAACTTCGGGATTCTCGAGGCAGTTTTGCCTCGCAGCTCGCCATCACGCCTCTTGCAGGATAGTTGGCGCAGGCTATTTTACAGCACCTGGAACATGATGTGCCCTCGCGCCATTTCATCTCTCCAGGTGCATAAAAGGCAATATGGCAACGAGCCGCGTGCCGGCGTCGCGGGCATTTTGCTTGATGCTATCTTCGCGGCAAAGGGAAAGCCTGGGCTAATTCCGGCCCGCCCGCCAAAGGCAAGGCTGGGGGAAGCACGGACCACTCCTGCCCTGGAGATCGTTTCCGGAAAGGCCAGTCAGCCGCTCGAATTCGATATTGCCGTAAACCAGGCGTTCATTGCGGCCCAGTTCAGAGACCGTGACCGCGAAGGGCACATGATCGAGGAACTGGCGAAATCGATCAGTCCAGCGCTTCCGCCAGGTGCGGGAGGTCGGAGAGGGTCGCCGGAGTGGTATCGTCTGGGGTGGTCATCGAACTTCCATGGTTTGGCAACGGGGAGTCCATATCATGGCAATCGACGCATCCACCAGAACATTTGGCCGAAGGAGGACGCCACCATCTGCATGATTTTGGCCGCTTGACAGTATCGATTATTGTCGGCCTGCGCAGTCTGCGCGCCACCAACACACGTCTTGACTTGATTAAACCCGCGACCTGACAATATTAAGCCAAGATCAGAATTGCGGCTCAAGGTCGCGCGCAAGCCGATCGCTTGCCAGACCAGGAGCATTCTATGTCAGTCGTTAATCGGAACAACGTCAAGGTCATCGGCAATGGCTCGCAAACGATGTTGTTCGCGCACGGTTTCGGTTGCGACCAGAATATGTGGCGGTACGTCGCGCCGAGATTTGCGGACCGTTTTCGGGTGGTGACTTTTGACCATGTCGGCGCCGGAGGCTCCGATCTGTCTGCCTACGATTTTAAAAAATATAGCAGCCTGGATGGATATGCAGCCGACATCGTCGAGATCGGAAAGGAGCTCGGGATCGAAAATGGCATATTCGTCGGTCATTCCGTTAGCGCCATGATGGGCGTGCTCGCTTCTGCAGAGGCGCCGACGATGTTTTCCAGGCTTCTGCTCGTCGGCCCGTCGCCCAGATATATCGACGATCTCGATTACCATGGCGGGTTCAGCCGGCAACAAGTCGATGAACTGCTGGAATTTCTTGACAGCAACCATATGGGCTGGTCGCACGCAATGGCGCCCGTAATCATGGGCAACACCGACCGGCCCGAACTCTCGGAGGAATTGACCAACAGTTTCTGCCAGACCGACCCGGAAATTGCCAAGCATTTCGCGCGCGCGACGTTCATGGCCGACAATCGGGCGGACCTCGACAACGTGAGGGTTCCGTCATTGATCCTTCAATGTGCGGAGGACGTGATCGCTCCGGTCTCGGTCGGCCATTATCTTCACGCCAAGATCGCCGGCAGCACTCTCGTTCTGATGAGGGCGACGGGCCATTGTCCGAACCTCAGTCACCCCCAAGAGACCGTTGCCGCCATCGAGACATTCGTGGCCGCCGCCTGATGAACTCCAGCTTGGACATTCCCCAAAATGTAGACGACCTGCTGGATCTATTCGAGAATGCGCCCTGCGGCTACATCTCGGCTGGATCGGACGGGCGCATCATCCTTGCCAACAAAACGCTATGCTCCTGGCTTGGCATGTCCGGCGGCAAGATCGTCGGCCGCAAGTTCATCGACTTCCTGACCATGCCTGGGAAAATCTTTTTCGAGACGCATTTTGCACCGCTGCTGACGATGCAGGGTGCTTTCAACGAAGTCGCGCTCGACATGGTGAAGGCGGATGGCACCCGTCTGCCGGTCCTCGTTAATGCGGTCGCGAGGCTGGCCGAAGACGGCGCGGTCAAATTCGTCCGGATTACTATCTTCAACGCCACCGACCGGCGCCGTTATGAAAAAGAACTCCTCGAAGCGCGCGCGGCGGCCGAGCGTTCGGCCGCCGCGCTGAAAGATCTCAATACTACGCTGGAAGAGCGCATCGCCATCGCCGTTCAGGAAAAAAGCGCTGCGGAGAGTGCTCTACACCAGGCGCAAAAGATCGAAGCACTCGGTCATCTCACCGGCGGCGTTGCGCATGATTTCAACAACATGCTTGCCGTGGTCATAGGCGGCCTGAATATGGCGCAACGCCGGCTCGCACGCGGCGCGCTCGACGACCTCCCGAAACTCCTCGAGGCGGCATTGGACGGAGCGCATCGTGCCGCCACCCTGACCCAGAGGTTGCTCGCCTTCTCACGGCAACAACCTTTGTCGCCGCAATCCGTCGATGCCAACAAGCTGGTCGCGAATATGGCCGAAATTCTAGCCTCGACACTCGGCGAGCCCATTCAGAAAGAGACGGTACTGGCGGCTGGACTGTGGCGAACCAAGGCCGACCCGAACCAGCTCGAAAACGCGGTTCTCAACCTCGCCGTCAACGCCCGAGACGCCATGCCGGACGGCGGCAAGCTGACGATCGAGACAGCAAACGCGCATATCGACGAAGCATATGCGGCAGAGCATGATATCCGCCCTGGGCAGTATGTAATGATCTCCGTCACTGACACAGGGTGCGGTATGGCGCCTGAGATTATAAAAAAGGCGATCGACCCATTCTTTACGACAAAGCCGGTCGGCAAGGGAACAGGGCTGGGCCTCAGTCAGGTCTTCGGCTTCGCAAGACAGTCCGGTGGGCACATGAAGATCTATTCAGAGGTTTGCCTCGGCACCACAATGAAGATCTATTTGCCGCGGGATTACGGACCGACCGAGACGGCGCAGCTGCGGAAAGACGAAAGCGTGCCGCGAGGCTCCGCGACCGAACTCGTTCTCTTGGTGGAGGATGACGCCAGTGTCCGCGAAGTGCATACCAAGATGCTGGAGGAGCTGGGATACCCCGTCGTGGCGGTCGACGGTCCTGTTGCAGCCCTGAAACTCATCGACGAGCGTCCGGACGTGAAGCTCCTGTTCACGGACATTGTCATGGCACCGATGAACGGCCGAAAACTGGCGGACGAGATCTGGAGCAAGCGTCCAGGACTGCCAGTCGTGTTCACGACCGGGTATAGCCGCAATGCGGTCATCCACAATGGCGTGCTTGACGAGGGTGTTATTTTTCTGCAGAAGCCGGCAGCGCTTGGAGACTTGGCGCGCAAGGTACGTATGGCTCTCGACCATAGACCAAGATAAGGTCGTGACACCATCCGCCACGCCAGCGTTTTCGCGATGAAAAAGCTACAGAGTTGTCGAAGCCGCTCGCAGTGGCGGGGCTGAATCTGGGACCTCTAGTCCATGCTTCAGCGGCCGCCATCGAATGATCGCCGCACCCGATCGCCGCACTTGGCGCACACCGTGCCGCCTTCGAGCAGCGACGTTACTGCACGCCAAGACTGGCGAGTGTTACGCCCTGGATCTGTACGTGGAAATGCGCTTTGCGTGTCTGGCCGGAGCTTCCAAGGTTTTCCAACCAGATGCTGGGTTATCAGCGCAGGCCCGTAGGCCTGATCCACGAGATCGGCCTGCCCGCCCATCGGGCCATGCCCGATGCCTATGTCACGGCCCATCATCTGCGTGACGAGCTAAACGCCGCTTCGTTGGATAAGCTCCTGTTTTGGAGTTCTGAGCCGGGCATATTACCGGGGGTTCGGGCAGGTCCTGATCGCGGCAAAAGCTGGGAACGCCTCTCTATGGAGACACTCACTGCCTTCACAGGGGACCGCGACGCGGACATTGGCTTTAGCGCCGATACGGAGCGTCTGCGGCGAGGAGAAACGCAAGCACCGACAATGTCCGTTCGCCCAGCAGACGCTTTTGTGACTGATTTGACTTTACTAGATGAGTCGGGACCGCCGATTTGAAGACACGCCATCCCATGATCCTGACCGCCCGAATTGCCGAGCATGATCTTATCCCGTCCGATCTGCTACGTCAGAAACATTTTTCCCCAAGACCGGAATTTCCTGGGGGCTCATCGGACGATGTTTCACCGGCTGCCGGGCGAATAGGTTGGAAGGATCGTCGAAAGCCTTCAATTTGTTAAGAAGGAGACGCGCACGATCTTAGCCCGCGCTAGCGGCGTCCGTCATCTCGGAGCCGGCGTGGCATTCACAATCGAAAGCACGGAGCTGAACTCGATCAGGGATGGCCTACGCAGGGATTTCCTCCACTGGTTTGGGTCGCAGGACATGCAGACGTGGCGGCCGCACATCACGATCCAAAACAAGGTCTCCGTCGCCGAAGCGAGCAAGCTTCATCGCGAACTCGCCGGCAATTTCCATCCCCACGACATCGACATTGTGGGGCTCGATCTATGGAGATATCTTGACGGTCCTTGGACTAGCGAAGCCACAATGCCATTCGCTCATTGGTTCACGGTAACCTTCAGAGCCGGTTTATGGCTCGCATCCAATCGAGAAAATTCTGGCTGGGTACGATTTTGGATTTGCTTGGCCTCTCGTCACGGACCCAAGGCAAAACGCAAGCGTGCCGCGGGAGGAGGTGCGGCAAGCTTCTCGAAGATAACCCAACAGCGATTGCGGAGAGGAGTGCCGCTATTCCCTCAGATGTCCCCATGGAGAAGTGGAGCGTCTGACATCGGTAGCGGTGGACAGGCTCGCTTCTGGCTGAGTCGCACGACGCCTGCACATCAAGCCAAATCGCAGCCTCGCAACGCATCCGCCCAACCCCCGCTGATATCGATCAGAAACAGCGGCCACCTTGGCGGGCCTCTGCCAGCGCCCGCGACAACTGTTTCTGGCTGAACGGTTTCTACAGCCTTACGACCCCACTAATGTCGCCGGCGCCCTCTGGTAGTTCCGCATAGCCCGTCGCAAGCACGACCGGGAGCGTGGGAAACCTCGCGTGGATTTCCTCACAGAGGCGCGCACCGGTCATCTTCGGCATCGCATGGTCGGTGACTACCACATCGGGAAGCTGCCTCGAGCCCAAGATAGCGAGAGCCTCCTCGCCGGACGAGGCCTCGATTGTTTCCATTCCCAGATCCTCCAGCAACAGCACCGTGTTCATGCGCGATCCTCGTCCGTGTAAAAGGTTGAGAAGTCGCGCCCGACGATTTCCTGTTCCGTATATCCCTTCAGCCGTTCGGCGCCAGGTTCCAGCTTGTCACGAAGCCGCCCCGGTCGAGCATGTAGATCGCATAGTCAGTGATCGCTTCGATCAGAAGTCGGAAGCGCTGCTCGCTCTTCACATCATTCTCGTCCATGCCTTCTCCCGCCGGTACCGCCCATATTTTCCTTCCGACTTTTAATCGCTCTCGATGGCAAGACAACCTAAAAGCGCTGCGAGGCCTCATACCCTGGAGTTAGATCTATGTCGCCGGTTGCTCATGGGGATAGGGCCGAAGCAGTTGGGCAATTCGGCACGAACCGATCACGAACGCTCATCGATGGCAAAACTGCCCTGCCGCCATGCTCAGCGAGGACCCGCGCGGCGCACTTTCTTCCTACCCATATTCTCGAAGTTAGTGCTGCAGGTGTCGGCGGGTCCTGTTGGAAGTCTTGAAGGGATACGAACAACCGACCCCGCATTCCGCAATCGTTCTGTCGACGGGATACAAAACCGCGCGCGCCTGCAGTTTTTAGGTTTCAAGGGTACGAAGTCGACGCATATCGCTGGCGAGGCCACGCTTGCCTTGAGCGAGGGTGCCCGCGCCCGGGCAATAACACGTTGCCGGAATTGCATCATCCGACGGCGGACTTATTAGAGTGGAGATAAGGCGTATATTTCATCACCAAATGGTGCTATTTATAAGATCAACTCAGGAAACCAAACGATGCGATCGACTATCAATCTCGACGATACCCTTATAGAAAGGGCTAGGTCCCTAACCGGCACGAAAGAAACCGCCACTTTGGTCCGCCAAGCGTTGGAAACGCTTGTTCGTGTGGAGTCGGGAAAACGCCTCATCGCGCTCGGCGGAACTATGCCGGATGCGGAGGCAGCCCCACGCCGCCGGAGCGCAGCTGCCAAGTGATACTTGCCGACACTTCCATCTGGATCGATCATTTCCGGCATGCCGATGCAGAGCTGCGTAAGATTATTGAAGACGATCGTCTTTTATGCCATTCAGCCGTAATCGGAGAGCTCGCACTTGGCAGCTTTCGGGAGCGCACTGGCGTGATAGCTTTCCTGGCGGCCCAGCGCGAAGCGTTCGTCGCCACTCACGAAGAAGTCATGATGATGATTGATCGCCACGCCATTTTCAGCATGGGCATTGGCTACACAGATGCCCACTTGCTGGCCTCAGTTCTCCTCGATAAACGAGCGGCCCTATGGACCAGAGACAAGCGACTGCGGGCAGCGGCCAAAAAGGCGGGGGCCTCGCTGCACACCCCTGACAACGCGCGAAACTAAATGCTGTATCGAAGCGCGGCACACCGCGTGACACCAACGATATCCCAGCCACCCTCGTAACGCGGATCTCGCAAATGCTCGATATTCGGCTAATAGCGCCGCGCCGGCCGTTCCGACCCCGGAGAATTCGTTGAAGTTCGGCTAGAGATGGATGGCCAGCGCCTTCAGATCGACCGTCGATGCGGGATCTGCATCCGCCTCCGCCGCGAGCCGCGGGATCTCTATCCGTAGGTCATCCTTTTCCATCAGGGTTGCATCCCTTTCGTAAGGAGTTTCGGACGAGCTCGCTCAAGCCATCTCCTTGTTCCGGATTTCCGCCACCGCCTTGTCCGTCTTTTCAGGGTGAAGACCCATCGAGCGCACACAGCATCCGTCTTTGTGAACTGCAGATCGCAGTATTCGACGACCTCGATGCGATTGCCCCAGGGGTCGAGGAAGTCCAGGAAAGGGCCGTCGAGTATCGTGGCCTTGGCGGCAAGCGCAAGTTCGCCTACCCGTCCGCGGCAGTCGACGACCAGCCCGAAATGTCGGCTCGTGTCCGGCGGTTGATGGCGACCTTTCACCAGCGCGAGAAACCGGTCTCCCATGTCGATGAAGGCCATGACCGGCGGCCCGGGATCGTCCTTCTCCATGCCTCGAGGCGATGGGAAGTGCAAGGACGTAGGCAAAGAGCAGTGCTGCGACATGCGGAAGAAACCGCATCTCGATCTGATACTCCGCCAGCCATCCGGTCATGTGACCACCCTCCCCTTGATCCCGTTGCAGGGAAATGGCGCCCGATGGATTGCCGGCAAGTGCGCGATATCAGACCGATGGCACGGCAGCATCGCGGTGGACCAGACCGCGATCCTTCAGCGCCTGCCAGAACGAGTTGGGGATCTTGGTCTGCAGGGAATTCCAGTCCTCGCGGATCTGCCGGTCGCTGCCGGCGCCAACCACGAGGGCGACGGCGACGTCCGGGGCGGCGGAGAACTGGATGGCGGCGGTTCGAAGATCGACGCCGAATTGTTCGGCGACTTCCCGCAGCTTGCGGCGCTTCTCGATGACTTGCGGCGGAATCTCGTAGTTGTCCACCCCGTAGTTGTAGCGCGGGCTGCCGCCGATAAAGCCGGCGTTGAGGCTCGAACCCATGACCAGCCCGACGCCTTTCTCCCCCACCTTCGGGAAGAGCTTTTCGACTGTAGCCTCGTGATCGATCAGCGAATATTGGCGGGCGCACAGACACACGTCCGGATCAGCGTCCTCTATCACTTTGAGGATCGCCATCGGCGTGTTCACGCCGACGCCCCACCCCTTGATGATGCCCTCTTCCCGCATCTTCGTGAGTTCGAGAAAGGCGCCTTTGCGGGCGATCTCGTACTGCTCCTCCCACGGGGTCGGAAAGAATGCGAAGTCGGGCGACAGATCGTGGACGAAGGCGATGTCGATGCTGTCGACGCCCAGGCGCTGGAGGCTGTCCTCGATCGAACGACGGACGCCATCTGCGGTGTAGTCGATGACGAGGTCGTTCGGAGAATCCGACAGCGGGTACATCTTCTCGTGGCCGTTGTCCTTCGACGCCTTCAGGAGCTTTCCGACCTTCGTGGACAGCAGGTAGTCGGATCGCTTCTGATTGTGAAGGAAATGCCCGAAGCGCCGTTCGGCAAGCCCAAGGCCATACCAGGGCGCGACATCGTAATATCGCACGCCGACGCTCCATGCCGCTTCGAGTGCGGCCTCGGCCTGCCTGTCGGAGATCTTGTTGAACTCGTTGCCGAGCGAGACGCCGCCCATGCCGAACTTGAACTCAGGCTTGAAGATATCGCGGACGCGGCTGTTCAATGGCATGATGGAATTCCTCTGATGCTTTGCAAACTATTCGGTTGGGAACCTAGGCTAGCGGTAGGCTACTTCTCGCCGGGGTACTGGCTGGACTTCAGGAGCTTTGCCAGATGAATGGTGTTTCGGGCGAGCATCTCGACCATCGTCGTGACCTCCTCGGGAACTTTTTTCAGATCCACGAAGTTCGTGCTCCCCATCGCTTCACCCACCCAGTAGGCGACGGCATTAGCCGGGATCGTAAAGCCGACGTCGTTTAGCGCCTGGTACATCTCGGCCGACACATGATGGGCACCGTCCTCGTTGCCGACGACGGCAACCGCCGCGACCTTGCCGTAGGAGACCATCCGGCCTTCGTCATCAGTCTCCTCGAGGAACGCGTCCATGCGCTCGAGGACGCGCTTGGAAATGCTGTCTGGCTGCCCCATCCAGATCGGAGTGCCGAATATGACGATGTCGGCTGCAAGCACCTTTTTGCGGAGTGCCGGCCATGCGTCGCCGGTCCCTTCGTCGGACGTGACGCCCGGCAGGATGTCATAATCGGCAAGCCGGATAGTCTCTGTCTCAACGCCGGACTTTGCCATCTCCGCAGCAATGAGGTCGAGCATGCGTCCGGTTGAAGACGGCTCCTTGTTCTCGCTGCGCTTCAAGGTCGCGTTGAACGCCAGGGCTTTCAGGGTCATAGGTCATCCTCTTGATAATTTGGATGGCAAACCCCTGCTGGCATTCGAAGTTCCATCGTTTCCTTCCGTCTCATTCGAAAGAGGACGGGCGGCCAAAGTCCTGGCGGGCCGCCGTTACGAAATGGTGGCGGTACGGCTATCAAATGAACGTCAGCAATCCACGAACCGGGGACGAAAGTGCCAAACTGAACCGTAAAGTTTTTTCAATGAAGACAAAGGCTTCGGTTTCATCACACCAGAGAACGGCGGACAGGACATCTTCGTTCATATTTCCGCAGTCCAAGGTGGCGCGCTGCGCGATGGGCAGAACGTCTCCTACGAGCTCGGCCAGGATCGGGAGACCGGCAAGTCGAAGGCCGAAAACGTCCGAGCGATCTGACCCTTTCCAAAGCCTAAAATGCCTGCCCACCCGTCTGTGACAACAGCCGTTCCTCGCATCTCCCGCAACAGTCGTCGTCCATCAAGGCACGGCGCCACGGTAATCGCACGGGCCGGGCCCGTATACTCGGCCCAAGATCTTCTGTTCAGCGGCAGGATTTCCATTGTGTCGCCGTCGAAGAGCGTTCTCTGCAGGAGGCCGTCCATTGTCGTAGTTCCGGCAGCCTCCCGAGCGGCGCGCTTGCCTGCGGGATGTGCGCCCTCCTCGGACATGCATGGATCCGACCCAGGGTGACCGGAACATTAGCCTCCTCCCTTCGTTGGTCTGCCACACGAACTCGGAGGAGCTCTCGTGACCAATCTCTATAACGACGGCGCGCCCGTCATCACAGGCAATCGCGCCAAGAGCACGTTAACGGCCTTTTTCGATTCCAGAAGCGACGCCGAGGCGGCGATCGACAAGCTGAAGAGCGCAGGCGTTGTCGACGTCCGCTTGATGCCCGGCTACGAGGCCGACGGCGAAGGATTGACGACAGCATCGGAAGGCTCAGGCTTCTGGGCAGGGCTCGCAGACTGGTTCTTCCCGGACGATGACCGCGACGTGTATGCCGAAGGTCTTCGGCGCGGAGGTTTCCTAGTCTCCGCCTCCGTCGACCAGGGCAATTACGACACAGCCCACGATATTCTCGACGACGAAGGTTCCATCGACATGGATGAGCGGGCCGATCTCTGGCGCGAAGAAGGCTGGACGGCCGGACGCGACCGATCGGCGGTCGCGACGAAGGATGGCGTATTTCAGGCGGACGCCGCTGCCGGTGCTGCGACGGGCGTCGGTCGGTATGCCCGCAGTACCGAGGCGACGTCGCCTCGCGTCCGCGCCTATGAGCTGACGGAGGAACTGCCCGACGACGTCGTCGATGACGCACTTCCGACAGGTCATCAGCGCGATGTTTCTGAAGGCGGCCGACCTGCAGGCGACAGGAGGCCTCAGGACCAGTCGATCGACGACCTTCGGCGGGGTCAGATTCTGCCTGGAAACCGCTGAGGGTCGGCTCTCCAACGAAACGTTCACTGGTTCGGAAAATGGTTCCATGGCGACGCAGGCGCAAACGCGCTTCTCCTCAATGGCGGGGCGGCGTCTCGAACCGATAGGACCAGCCTGCCGTCGGGAGTCAAAATCGTGACGATCTCAGGGATCTTCCGTTACAAACGGCCCGGTTTCGTTCAGGAACTTTGTAAACCGGGTATCGTTTTCCTTACTTCATCGAAACAACAGGAGATGTTCCATGCCACAAGGTGACAAATCCGCTTATACCGACAAGCAGAAGCGCAAGGCCGAACACATCGAGGAAAGCTACGAAGATCGCGGCGTCTCGGAAAAGGAAGCCGAGCGCCGTGCATGGGCTACCGTCAACAAGGAAAGCGGCGGTGGCAAAAAATCCGGTTCCGGCCGCGGGCATAAGGAAAACCACGCTTCCTCCGAAAAGGGCGGACACAAGGGTGGGGCGGCCGCCGCGTCACGCACGAAGGAGGAGCGTTCTGCATCAGCCAAAAAAGCTGCGGCAACCCGCAAACGCAACGAACACCACGCTCATCACTGAGGACCCGGCGCCGCTCAAAAGGGGCGCCGTTCTCTTTGGTGGAGGAACAGTCGTGCCAAAAGAGAAATCCAAGCAGAAATGGTCCCAGGATGTGACCGACAACAGTGACGCAATGGACCTGAAGCAAGGCGTGTTCAAGCAGCGCAGCGCCAAGAAGATTGCGGATTCCCTGAAAAAATCGTCCGAACAGAGCGACCGCCGCAAGGCAAGTCCTTTCCAGTCCGCCATGTCGATGCTCAGTTGTTACATCAATCGCGCCGGCAAGCATCTGTCTAAATCAAGATTGGCCACGCTCGATCGGGCCAAGGATGAATTGCGCAAGGATTTCGGCAGGGAGCCGAAACGCTAGAACGACGCTTGGAGTGCTCAGCGTCGCCATCCCAGACAACCAATAAGACATCGTCGTGTCCGTTTTTTGAGAGGAACCTCATCATGCAAGCTGTCCGTATTCATCGTTTCGGCGGGCCGGAAGTGATCGCAATCGAGGAAATCGACGGGCCGGCACCTGCCGCGAACGAAGTGCTCATCAAAGTCTTCGCCGCAAGCGTCAATCCTGTCGATGCCAAGATGCGGGAAGGCAAGTATCCGGTGGTGACCGAAAGAGATCTTCCCTATGTGCTTGGCCGGGACGTCAGCGGTAGGATCGAAGCCAAAGGCGACGACGTTTTCAGTGTCCAGGTTGGCGATGAGGTCTTTGCATTCCTGTCGCCAGAACACGGAGGATACGCGGAGTTCGTCCTAGCCCGCGCAGACGAGGTGGCCGCCAAGCCGCGTTCACTGGACGCGATCGCTGCAGCCGCCGTGCCGCTCGCGGGTATCACCGCCTGGCAGGGGCTCTTCGATCATGGCGGTCTCCAGCCCGGCCAGCGCGTCCTTATTCATGGCGGTGCCGGCGGTGTCGGTCATTTCGCCATTCAGTTCGCCAAGGCGAAAGGTGCCTGGGTCGCAACCACAGTGTCTTCGGATGATACGGAATTCGTACGCGATCTCGGAGCGGACCAGGTCATCGACTATAAAGCCGAAAAGTTCGAAAACCGCGCTGAGCCTGTGGATCTTGTTTTCGATCTTATCGGCGGCGAGACGCAGGAGCGCAGCTTCAGCGTCGTCAAGCCTGGCGGAGCGTTGATTTCAACGCTTCAGGAACCGGACAAACGGAAGGCCAAAAGACTGAATATCCGCGTTAGTCGCTATACGGCCCAGCCAAGCGGCGCCGAACTGCAGGAGATCGCCGCCCTGATCGACCAAGGCAAAGTGAAGGTCGTTGTCGACGCCACCTTCGGACTTCGCCAAGTGGCGGAGGCGCAGGCCGCGCTCGAGGAAAAGCATATCCGCGGAAAAGTGGTTCTGAAGGTCGTCGAGCAGCCGCAGACAGCCCCGATCGACGAAGAGGCACGCAGGCTGCGGGCCTATCAGATCTGGGAGAATGAAGGACGCCCGGAGGGCGAGGACCTTGCGCATTGGTATAAAGCAGGTGATGTCGACGCATCGGCAACGGCAGAACGCGCTGACTATCAGCAGTATGTTCCGGGCGCAACGCCCGCGGGATCGTTGGTCATTAAATTCTACCATTCGGGCGACCAGGTCCGGGGGTATGTACGCAAGATCGCGGACCCGGGCACGGGTGACACGATCTTCCCCGGTGAAGAGATGGAACCTGAGGCAGCCTTCAAACTGGCCGACTCCCACAATTACGACCATAAGCCCATTTTCATCGAGCTTGTCGAGGGCATCGAATGGGACGCAGCCTGGGGCCGTTTGGAATAAGCGACAGCAAAGATTGGAGATCTAAATGAGGAGCAAGGAACTCGCCGAGAGCGACCCATGGCGGGAGCGCAATTTTTGTAGGAGTGGCAGTCATATCCGGTCCTTCCGATTCATGCGCCCGGGGCGGCATTGACCCGACAAAAACGTGTTTCCACACCAGCTCCGTTCAACGGTTGCCATCAAGCCGGAATTGCTGTCTTTCGGCGTCAAGTTGGGCGGACCGGCTTTGGCTCGACCGGCTGCGCCTCGCGCAATTGACGCAAGCGCGCAGTCTTCCTGGTCTGGTCAGCCCTCTCCGTTTCGATGATCTGCCGCGCGATCTCACCCGTGGTCGCGGCCTTGTCTCGTGCCGAGATTTTTTCGGGCTTGAAAAATGCCTGCTTCGTCATGGTCATGATAATCTTCTTTCGGGCTGGCGCTCGGACGCATCCAAGAAGTCGGGTTGGATCAAAGCCGTCAGAGCTCGGTCCAAAAACAAAAGCCGGGCGCTAACCCGACCTCGCAGTCACTCCGCTCTGCTGCCGGTACATCCGTGGTCAGCGGGGCGAGTGAAAACTTTAAGCTGCCTGAAGGTTTTCGGCGGAGCTTTTGCCGGACTTGCGGTCCTGAACAACCTCGTAAGGAGATCTCCTCGGGCTCTTGGAGGATGCGGTAACGGCGTCAGCCGCGCGCCACTGGGTTAGCGGGGTTTATTGGCAGCAAGTCATTGCAATACCCGGACCGCGCCCCATATCCCATCACAGAGGTATCCGGAACAAAAGAGCCCTTCATAGGCAAAGACGCGCTGTACCCCGGCACCTTGCAGAGCATTTTTTCCAGCGATCCTGAACAGCATGGACGCGTCCGCAAGGGATGACAGCAATGGCTGTCGTCCGCCTGCGGACTTTAAAGAGCGCGCCGAAGATACAGCCTGAAAAGACATCTGACCCAGACCCGATGTGAGCCCGACGTGCCTATCCCGCCGATAACAGGTGTCGTGCCCAAGAGTTTCCGGCAGGAGCCGGAGTAAACGATTTCTGGAGAGACCTCGATGCCCCTGATCTTCCCCAATAAGAGCCGTAGTTTCGACGAGGGCCGCGATGGGGTTCGTTTCTCCGGCTATGACGGCATGTTCGAGGTGCGATTTCTGATCGAGACGAACGCGCTGCGCTCCATCTCCCAGACGAGCCGAACCGAAGCCGAATGCCTGAGCGCCTTCGACGCGGCGCGCCCCGCCATTCTGGAGGCAGCATCCGGTGTCTACGGCCGCGGCGGTAAGGACCGATACACGCTGACGGAGAAGGATGTCCACCGCTAGGCATGTCCCGCAACAGTTCGCGGCGGTCTCATGCGACATGCATGGAGACAGCGGCCTGAAGAGCGGCAAGCCAGTCTGAAGACCGTAGCGTGTCTTGCTTTTACACCCGGGATGAACCGGACACGGAGATGAGCAATGTCAGTCGATAGAAAACATCTGAGCGTAGTGGACGATGCCCCGCGAGCTCGGCCCCAGGACGTTGATCTCGAGACGGCGGTTTATGATGCGCTTGCCCATACGGGCGATCTTGACCCCAGCTATATATTCGTGACGGCGCGCGGCGGAGACATCACGCTTGCCGGCTGGGTTTCCATCAGCGAGGAAATCTGGCTCGCCGAAGAAGCCACTTTGCGAACGCGTGGCGTGCGCAGCGTTCATAACGAGCTGACGCGCGATCTCTAGCGCACTCTTTCATCTCGGCGCGGCTGCGCGCCGACTTCCGGCCAAGGTCGAAGCCAGCCGGAGGCGAGGAGCCCGGCCCCGCGCCGGGTTCCACGTTGCCGGGTGCGGGCCGACAGCCAGCCCAGAACCGCCCCCACGCAAGCGACCGATGGATAAGCGATGCGCAAGAGAATAGACGAGACCACCAGACCGGCCCTCCCCACCACAGGCCGGCAAGCCAATGCGAATGAGAGCCGTCCTGCCCAAAGCCCCTCCGCTAGGGAAATGATCGCCGAAGCCGAGGCCGCCCGCACAACGTTGGATGCGGACATCGATAAAGCGTCTTCGGCTGACACGCCCGGAAAAGACAAGGACCAGGCGGGCGACAGGACGTCGGCGCGCAGCCCGCTTCCGACCATTGAGGAATTGGAACAGGCCCGTGACGACCACAGCAGAAAGATTGCCGGAAGAGAGGCGGACGCGGCAGGAAGACTGCGCGCAGCGCGCGGCGGTTCGTTGCCCAAGCAGCCGCGGAAGCCACGATCATGATCTCGATACCTTTGTTCGGTGACAGCAGGCCGAACGTAAGGATGACGGAACGGTTCCCGAAGCCGAGTTTAGCTTTTGCCACATCAGGCTCGCTGACAGCAATATCCGGGATCCCATCAGAGATCACGTCGATCTTCTCCATCTGGACGCCGTAGACCTGACGCAATAGCGACCGGCCCTTTTCCGCCATCACAACGACTTTCGCGGATATCTCGATGATCCGAGTGAGAACACGACGTTGCGCAGGGTTGGGTTTCGCCAGCACCGCGTGAAGAGTTGTCACGACCGGCATTTCGAGGCACACTAGCAGCGCGACGATATGGCTTCCGGCTTCGCCACCGAAAATTCCGAACTCGTGCTGGAAGCAGACGACATCGAAGCGTTCCGCATTCAAAGCTTCCGCCGCGCGTATATAATCCTTACAGTTTTGGTCGGGGATTTGAAGCCAGAAGACCGTGTCCGAGGCTCGCGCTGAGATTGGCAGGTATCTGAACTTTTACAACAGCCGACGCCCACATTCATCCCTTGACCGGCAGACCCTGGATCTGGCCTACGTCCCGTTGGCACCAATGATGCTGGCGGCATAATCGAGGCGGAAATCCACTTAACGAAACGCCCCAAGCTGTTCAAACAAACCGAACCACCTCTTTCCACGCTTCCATGTTGACGCGGCGGCCGACCGCATATGCGGCAAGGGTGTTACTATAGGTAGTAGGCATCGATCCGCCCTCCTTACTTGTTGCGCCAGGCGTTGAGATCGTTGACGCTGTCCGACCAAGCCTTATCGGCTCCGGTGTGAGCGTCGGCAGCGGGGCGGACGCCGTCGGCGAGAACCCGAGCGAACGGGTCACCACCGGTCGCCTTCTTCGCGTCCTCGACGAGGATGTCGAAGCGAGCATCGATATAGGCGTCTGCTTTATCGGCGACGGCTGCATCGCCGAGCTTGGCGGCAACGACAGCCTTGCGGATTGCGGAGTCAGAGAGGCCGGTGGTCTTGACGTCCTTGGCGATGACCGCAGCGGCTGCGATGAGATCGCCACGCTGCTGAACACGCTTGTCGAGATCGGCATCCGAAAGCACCTTTGCCTTCAGGCTGTCGATTTCGGCATCCTTCTTGGCGAGCTCGCTGTCTTTTGCAGCAATTGCTGCGAGGCGGGCGGCGTCTGCCGTGCCCATCTTGGAGTGGGCATCCGCAAGCCGCTGCTGCAGAGTTGCGATAACCGTGGCACCCTGGTCGGTTACTTCAATCGGGATGCCATCGACGGTAACCGTCTTCAGGGTCAAAGGATTGCCGATCAACCAGGTATGGAGTTCCCTGCTGTTGCAACCTGCGATGGGCGTGATCGACGATATCCGAAAATGGCTGAAGGAAATCCCCATCTGGCAAGAGCTTGAAAAGGTTCCTGGGAGAATGGAGCTTATGGAAGAGCGGATTGCTCGACTTGAAGCCAGATTAGAACGACGGCTAGGCGATACGTGCGACAATTGCGGCGAACACACTATGCGTCGGACGAAGGTTGGACGTGTTGTGGGGCCCATGGGTAAGCAAGAGCGCGAAGACATCTGGACTTGTGAGAATTGCTCCGCAAGCGAGACAAGAGTTGTGACGTTCAAGTGGCCACACTGCGCACCCTCGGCTCCTAGAGCGCCCACCAGATCCCCTCACCCGGTGGCTGATACGGCTGGCACGCAGTAAGGAAAGCGGCTGGAGGGCAGGCGACGGCTGTGCCGAACAGGACAGCGATCACGGCGCGTCTCATATCGCGCTCCAAACAAAAACGGGCCTCGGCGAACGGGCGAGCTGTGTACGGATACCACTCAGAGGCAGGGTCTGCGAGCGATAAGATATGGCTTGCATTCTCTCACGCGCTGCTCGGTAATGCGCCGTTATCTCAACCAGGAGGAATCGATGGCTAAGGGTCAAGCTAGAAGCAACAAAGAGGTCCGCAAGCCGAAGAAGGATAAGGTCGCCCCAGCTGCAGCACCGGCTACTCTGGGGGCCAAGCCCGTGGAGTCTAGCAAGCAGAAGAAGCCCTGAACTGTTTCGACCTCCCCGATACCATCGTCGGGGAGGCCTAAGCCTCACACGCAGACGCGCTCCGAGCGATAGCGGTTGCAGGCTCCGGAGTTGAACCGGATATTTCGCGGTTATGAGCCGCGCGGCTTACTGTTTGCCCTGCCTGCGATGAAAGGTGGGCCGCGCAGCGTTCTCGCGGCTCCAGAGCGGTCGCTTTGGCCACCAGACTGTGCTTCGCCAGACCGTGTTGTTTGAACGGGAAACCTTCCGAGCTAAGAAATGAGTCACTGCGCGGGACTACTTTTTCACCGGAACCGCGCTACGTAGAACAGATGACTCAGAAAGCACGCGACGACAAAGCCGAGATTACCACTAAGGAATCTCAATCACTTACTTTCGCTCGAAATTCTGCACGCGACGAGAAGACTGCTCGCCTTCGCGAATTGCGTCTTTCAAGGGACGCTGAAGCGGCGGCCCGTAAAACGGCTCTCAAGGCAATGGCACCACGGAAGCGGAAGAAGCCCGCCGCGAAAAGCCAGGAGATCAACGCCTGAAATGGAAAAGCCGCCCGGAGGCGGCTGATTGGGCGACCGCTTTGCGCAAATCACCACGCTAATCACTAAATGCCCTGCAAGGTTTACCTTGGCAACACTGCCGATGGTGAATTCTGTGGTGTTTTTCGCTTCTGGAAGCCCCAATGCACAGCCAAATCCTCTAGGGCGTCCTTCAGATAGTCTGCCAGAGTGTGCCGAGCGCGCTTTGACGCTCCGAGTTCGGCGATGGTGCAGCCCTCCCCTGCTACACGGCTGACGACGTCATAATGCCGGCGGCCGAGCAGCTCGCGGCACTCCTGAAGCTTGAACCCGGCATCGATTTGGCGATCGCTGATCGGATCACGCGCGCCGCCGCCATCGACCGGCTCGCGGGAGTAGTCGAATGACCCGGCGCCAGATCCACCGAGCGATTCCCATAGCCGGCAGAACTTGATAGCGGCCTCGACCTGGTGGGCTTCCAGATGCCCTTTTGCCGCCATCATGGCGATCGGGCTTTCGCGGAGGTTCATTGCTGCCGTGACGGTCTTGGGATTGCCAGAGGCCCCGGCGTGAACCTTGCTGTAGTGTGGGTTATCAATCTCGACGAGCTTCACCTTGGCATGCTGGCTGCCGAGGCCCGTGAATTCGTCGACGTTCGCGACTGTCAGGCCCTTGAACGTTCGTGCCGGACGTTTGCGCACTTTTTTCGGTTCCGCCATTTCCGTATCCCTCGCCTATACCCGCTCGACTTCAACTGTTCGGCCGCCGCCGATGAAAAGCTTCTCCGCCCTAGCCCGCGCCGCCACCGCCGGTTTGACGATGACGTCGAATGTCTCGCCGCGGATCTCGCGGCCGTTCATGAAGGCGACCATGTGCTTGAGGCACTCCTCCGCAGCTTCGCCTTTGCTGCTGAACACCTTCGGTTTGTCACCTGCGTCCATGACCGGCGACGGCTCGCTATCGCGGCAAAGCCTGATCATGGCCCAGTAGCCGAAGCCGCCAGGGATGCGGCGAGGATATGCGCTGTATCGGTTCATGCCTCACCTCGCTTCAAGGCTTCGACCTTCCGGACGGCGAATAGAACCGTGGTGTGATCACGTCCTGCGAACAGCCGGCCGATCGCCGGGAAGCTCAAGCCGAATTTGTCCCGCAGCTCCCACATGAGCTCCTGGCGAACCTTCACGATCGGGTGGCACTGGCTGCGGCCGATAATGCCGCGATACTGCACATCGAGCTCCAGGCACCGATCTTTCAGATACGTTTTGGGCTGCTTTCCTGCGCGATCCCACCACTCGACCATGTGAGCGTCGAAGTGGATAAAGGTGGCACGCCAGTATCACTGCACTTGCTTTGCACATGCACTGCATTTGCATCTGACGCTTGCGTTTTGCCCTTCGAATGCCGCGCCTCTGCCGCCGAACGGCGCTTTTCGATAATCTCGTCCGGCTTCGACAGCTCGGCATCGATGCGCTTGTGTGTCCAGCCTGGACCGAACAGCATGGCGAGTATGTCGCGACTTTCTTCCCACTGCTCAGGCGAAAGCTTGGCGACGCGTGCGATCACGCGTTCGTTTTCCGGCAGGCGCCCATTCTGCCATTAGTACATGATCAGCAGCAGGTAGGCGCCATGCTCCGTCGCCGTCAGGTGCCCCGTGTCGGCGAGATAGTCGCCTATGTGGAGCGGCATCCATGCGCGGTTGCTCATGACTTCGCCACCCATTGCTTTTCAGTGGGATCGTAGCCGGCGAACTGGATCTTCGGCCGCGGCTTCGGGTTTTCCAGAGCTTCGTCCCTCAGCTTTGGTGGCCCGAAATACTCGCAATCCGCTTCGCGTTGATGAGGCGATCGGCTTCTGGTGGGGTGACCCCAATGGTTTCCCCGATAAGTTCGAGGTCCGGGCCGTGAAGGGCATATGCTTCGAGGAAGGTCATCGCGAGCCTCCCGCAAAAATTTCATGTGGTATGTATTGAAACCGAAAAGCCGAAAAAATAAATTTCCTGCCGGCGCTGTGCTTGGGCGCCATCCTTGTTGATCACCAACGTTTTCAGTGAGGTAGCTATGAACGTGAACTTCAATCGTCCCGTATATCTGAAGGAGCGGGAAGGCCTTATTCGAGAGATAGTCTCTCTGGCGGACGCGATCGATTTTCTCGAAGATTGGCCGGAGAAAGACCGAGACCTCGTGCATGAGGCCGTCCTCAAGACCTGCTATATGGCCCACGACGGACACAAGCCGCTTGAGGTAGCCCGCGACGCCATCCGGGCGTTCGGGAATAAAAAGGGAATCTTGATGAAGCAGCCGGCGATCCAGCCGTGGATGATCAAGACCCCGACCGGCGGCGGGCGTGTTTCTGCCTGATAGTGTCGCGTAAGTGGAGAGGCTGCAATTGCGGCCTCTCTCTGCTCTGAGAAGAGCGCATAATCCATGCTGCTTGCTCATGGGCCTTTAGTCGCATACGCACCAGGGACCTTGGTCCGATAGCCGGAACGAGTGTATCGGCTGCGAATTTCTTCCGCGGCAGGCACGTCGGAGGCGACAACATGAGCGATGATCTGTGGGACAAGCCAATAGAGTTGATGATCGACAACTCCGATCATTTCCGGAGCGTCGGCAGCACGCGTGATGCCATTGCGTGCTTGATGACTTCTTGGCCAATCAAGGGGGGCAAATCCTTTTCCGCTGCTCGGCGAGCCTGTCTCGCCTCTATGGACGGGAAGGTCGCCAGAGAAAAAGCACAGCTCGCCTTCATCCGCGCGGCTGAAGAAGCCGGCATTCTCAGACGTTGATCGAGTGAGCGTCGATTGATGCCGCGCTCCCAGCAAAATGATTACTCAGTCAACCTGGAACGATGCGAGGCAGCGGGGAATTAACGTTCTTTGAGGCCCAGACAGTTGGAGAGCACCACCCTTGCCCGATGCCCGCCAAAGGGGGCGACATCATTTCGGAATCAGGGGGCGGATTGCCTCGGAATTTGCAGTGTACCATCATGGCTAGCAGGCGGCATGACCGGCTCTTTATCCGCGAGCAGCGGCCAGCTCGGCTGCCTTCCTTGCGTCTTCAGACCGGATTCTTCCGTCGATGACGTCTCGGCAGGCGTTCCATGCTCGCTTCCATTTAGGAGTGTCTTGGTGGGCTCGTGGATGAGCCAATTGATAGCCTCATCAGGGGAGCCGACTACAATGCGCATGCGGCTGTCTCCCAGGGCCAGGGGAATGTTCCAGTGGTGTACCTGCCGATTCCGATGAAGCCGCCCCTTTGTTCCGAGATGATTGCGCCCCTTGGTTCCGGGATGATCTCGCCCCCCTTTTTTAGTGGGGTCTGCAGGCAGTAATTGTTGTCAGTTCGTTCATCCCTCTTCGCCAATGCCTTCACATACGCCGCCTTGATCTCCTCATAACCGGCAATGTCGTATTCCTTGGTTTCGATCTCGTGGTCTGGGCGGGGGTTGTTGGAGCCCTGCCATGGTCGTCTAGCCAGGTCATGGCGGAGGCGATGCGGCCGTCGAGCCAGGCGATCATCTCGGAGGGTTCGGTCATTCGGCTGCCTCGCGATACTCAACGAGGTGCTTGCAGTTGGCCGCGACGATTGCGGCCGCGACCGGCGGCGAAACAGAATTGCCGACACACGACACCTGGACATTCTTCGGGAACGGCCGACCGTCCGCGTCGGGATCGATCCGATAATCGGCCGGGAAGCCTTGCGCCGAATAGAGTTCGCCAGGCGTAAGCATCCGCATACCGATATCGACTATGACGGACTCCGCGCCGTCGATGATTAGTGTTACGAACTCGCGCTCGTCCCGGAAGCCGTAGGAACGCATGGGCTGCACTAAGGTCAGTCCAGCATGTGACGGCTGCTACGCCGAGGCGCTCATGGATAAGCGCTATGGCAAGGTCCAGGGGGGCAATGCACCACGCGTTCGCACCGGCAAGCATACATGGAACGATCCCTTCCGTTGGCAGCGTCAGGCCGAGAAGGACGGCGATCGGCCCGGAGCATTCGGTTGCGAGGCAGCCCACGTCAACTTCCCGGACGAGCGCTTCGGAAAGCACATGCGCGGGAAAGGAACGAAGGTAGGAGACAACTGGACACTCCCCCTCCTCCCCGAAGAGCACCGCACCGGCCCGGACACCCAGCACAAGATCGGCCACGAGCAGGCTTGGTGGGAATCCCACGGCATTGACGCCAACACCCTTGCCGATCGCCTCTGGCGCGTGTCGGGCGACACGGCGGCAGTTATAAAATCATAATGGAGGTCGCACGCCGATGACTGCTGGCGCACCCAGAAATGATTGCCGCCGCATGGCAGGCTTGGCAGTCTCGGCACGGCGGAAAGCTCGGCCCCGCCTGCCTTTCGAGAGGCGATCGAGGCCGCGCCCGCTGTCGCCGTCACCCCACCGTCCATTTCACATGCGGGATGGCAGCCAAACGTATTTGCAAGGGTGGTCGGTTCAGCGCTCACGGCTGCTATCGCAGTCAATGAGGCGTCTATCAGTGAGCGCGACGCTCCGGCGGCGTTACTTCCGGCACGGCGTCTCGATGCGGACCCGAAAAATTTATGACGTCCGCGCCCTTCTGCGAGCTACCGAAGTTTCTGCGCAGAGCGTTAGCAAGCTGGACCGGCTCTCTCAGGCCCTGGTGGAAAAGCCGAATGATCAGTCTGGCGGCAACCATGAACTCTCGTCCCGGGTTCGCCGACATTTTGCCCTTATAGCCGCAGCTGACGAGAACCTCCTGAAGCATCTTCACGTCTTTGCTTTTCAGATTGGCGGTGTTGATATCGGAAGACATGCTGTCCTCCTTCCGGTTGGGGCGAAGCTCACGGGCCTCAATCGGCAGCGCCCGTTCTATGGCTGCCGAGGATCTCAACCTGCGCTCTATTGTGGACGATAGCAAATGCATTCATCGAAGCCACTGCCCATCATTGCCGACACCCCACCACCATCGTCACAAATGTCGAGATGCCGTGAGTTGATCAAAATCACCGGTGCAAGCCAATTAGGGGTCTATCCGGGTCGTGCCCGCCTCGTTAAGAAGCGTTGTCAGCGCTGTAATGAGCTGCGCGTGAACAAAAGGTGTTGATTTGCGCTGAGAGTTGACCCGGGATTTGCACTGAGAAGTGACCCGCCTTTAGGTATTGTTCGTGTCGGTCGTTGTGGTCAAGTTCCTGC
>NZ_JACIAS010000017.1:0-28419 GCF_014194915.1 Rhizobium sp. BK512
GGAATGCCCAGACCGGGGAATACGGCGATCTCTACGCTCAAGGCGTTATCGACCCGGCCAAGGTCGTGCGTACCGCACTCCAGGATGCCGCCTCCATCGCCGGCCTTCTTGTGACCACGGAAGCAATGATTGCTGAAAAGCCTAAGAAGGACGCCGCTCCGGCAATACCCGCTGGCGCCGGAATGGACTTCTAAGCGTCACTGTGGCTCGTCCCACAGTATGGGACGAGCCATTATTGAGGAAGGTGAAACACATGGTTCAAGCAAGGCTTAAGCACTCACCCGAGCCACTCCACTCGAAAGACCTCGCGGTCTGCCTGAAAGTCTTCGACAAAATCCAATCGAGCGCCGGTTCGTCAAGAAGTCGGAAGAAGCTGACCGCGTAGCAACCGTCCTCGTGGAACTGTACCGGCAGGGCGTCCACGAGCCCGATCATCTTAAAACGATAGTTCAGGCCGCGCGAGGGATATTCGAAAACGATGTGCTCCGGGCCCCTTGAACAACTCCTAAAATGAGTTCCATGGAACCGATATCAGTGGAGCCAGACGATGAGAAAGGAAAACATAAAGTCCTCTTTCGCAATGGAAGCCGCAACGGCGATCAGCGTTGCGCATCTGCTTCATCCGGCCACGCCGTTCAATCATCCAAGCGATGTGCTTCACAACGAGCATATCAGCAAAGGCGAGAAGCGAGCCATTCTCGCTTCATGGGCCTCCGACATCTTTTCGGTCGAATCAATCCCAGCCCTTCGACTTTATCCCGGCACGAATAAAGCCGTGTCCTACGACGACATCATCGACGCTTTGAAGATCCTGGATAAGGACGGTGAAGCAAGCGGCGAACGCGTGTGCGCTCGCTCCGCCGTGCCCAGACGCCACTGCCGCAATCCGCGAACGCGCCGATTTGGCGGGCTCGGCCTGTGCAGTTATTGGAAAGGAGAACGTCGCCGACAACCATTCGAGATATAGCCACTTCGCACCCTGCCGCGTGCCTCTGGAGGACGCGAACCTGATTTTTGCCGTCGACTCTTTTCTCAAATGAGGAGGTTTTGCCGATGAAGATCGCTCAGATCGCACCGCTCGCCGAAAGCGTTCCGCCCAAGCTTTATGGTGGAACCGAGCGCATTGTTTCCTATCTCACCGACACACTCGTCGCCCAAGGTCATGACGTCACACTTTTTGCCAGCGGAGATTCGATTACCGCAGCGAAGCTCGTGTCGTGCTCGGACGTCGCGCTGCGCCTCAACCCGGCAGTCAAGGATCACCTGCCGCATCAGGTTGTGATGCTGGAGGAATTTCGCCGGCGGGCGCACGAATTCGATGTACTGCACTTCCACATCGATCTCCTGCATTTCCCGCTGATCCGGGAGTTTGCCGATCGCACAGTGACAACGCTGCACGGCCGTCTTGACCTGCCGGACCTCAAGCCCTTCTACTCGGCTTTTCCCGATATCCCGCTGGTGTCGATCTCCAATGATCAGCGCCGCCCAATGCCGCCGGTCAACTGGTCAGGGACGGTATATCATGGCCTGCCTCTCGACCTGCTGCCATTCACGGAAAGGCCCAAAGGCAACTACCTCGCGTTCCTCGGGCGAATATCGCCGGAGAAACGGCCCGACCGGGCGATCGAAATCGCTGCGAAAGTTGGTGTGCCCTTGAAGATGGCCGCAAAGATCGACAACGCGGACAAGGCCTATTGGGAAACGGTGATCGAGCCGATGGTCAGGAGCCATTCGAACGTCGAATTCATCGGCGAGATCAACGAGCGTCAGAAGGCCGCCTTCCTCGGCAATGCCGGCGCCCTGCTATTCCCGATCGACTGGCCCGAGCCGTTCGGGCTCGTCATGATCGAAGCGATGGCCTGTGGCACGCCCGTCATCGCATTTAGCTGCGGCTCTACGCCGGAAGTCATCGACAATGGCGCGTCGGGCATTCTCGTCGACAGCGTGACGGAGGCCGCTGAGAACGTCGAATGGGCGCTCAAGATGGATCGAAAGAAGGTTCGTGCGACCTTCGAGAAGCGTTTTAGCGCCGAGCGGATGGCACAGGACTATCTCGACATCTATCGCAATCTTCCCGGCGTCCGTACCAAAGCGGCCCCGCTGCGCCGTGCTAACGGTCAGGACCTCGATCTTCAGATCGTGGCATAATCGGAGGCCATCAGCATGTCGATCTCTTCTGCACACGACGGTTCCGCGCCTGCAGGTGGCCAGGCACCGATCGCGCAATTTTTCATTCCGGCGACCGCCTCGCTTCACGAGCGGCGGCCTCGCACCCTGAAGCACGGCGACACATTCGCCGTCTTCGATCACAATGGTGACGCGCTCCCCGGGCCCGGCAGCCCGGAAGGCATCTTCCATCGGGACACGCGTTACCTCTCGCATCTGCACCTGACGATCAGCGGCAAGCGCCCGATGCTTCTCTCGTCGACGCTGCGCGACGACAATGCCACGCTAACCTGCGATTTGACCAATCCCGACCTTTCTGATGAAAAGGGGAAGCTCACACTTGAGCATGATCTCATTCATATGCGCAGGACACGCTTTCTGTGGAATGCCGGTTGTTATGAGCGCTTGGCGGTAAGGAACTACGACGAGCGACGACAACAAGTGCGCATCGAAATTTCGTTCGGAGCGGACTTTGCCGATCTGTTCGAGGTTCGCGGAACCGTCAGGGCGAAGAAAGGCCGCCAGCTTCCGGCCGTGGTGGAACAGGACCGCGTTCTTCTGTCCTACATCGGCCTCGACGATCAGAAGCGCCTCACGCGGTTGTCCTTCGAGCCGCGCCCAGACGAACTTGGGAGCGGCCATGTCATTTATGATCTTGATCTGGCGCCACATGAAACGCGGTCGCTATTCATCCAGATCTGCTGCGACCAAGCCAAAGATAAAGCTCTAGGCTACCAGTCGTTTTTCCTTGGCCTGCGGGATGCCCGCCGTGCATTGCGCTCATCTTCCTCGCGCGCGGCATCGATCGTCACGTCCAACGATATTTTTAACGAGGTCGCCCGGCGAAGCGTCTCCGACCTTTACATGTTAATGACCGACAAGCCGGAGGGCCCCTATCCCTACGCCGGGATTCCTTGGTTCAGCACGGTTTTCGGACGCGATGCGCTGATCACGGCGCTGGAAACGCTGTGGCTTGATCCGCGCATTGCCTGTGGCGTACTTGGCCATCTTGCGGCGAACCAGGCGACAGAAGTCGATCCGGCAGCAGACGCCGAACCGGGAAAAATCTTGCATGAAGTGCGCTATGGCGAAATGGCCGAACTGGGCGAAGTGCCCTTCCGCCGATATTACGGCAGTATCGACTCCACACCATTGTTCATATTACTGGCAGGCGAGTACCTGAAACGAACCGGCGATTTTGCCACAATCAATCGCCTTCTGCCGAATATCGAGGCCGCTCTTACCTGGATCGATGAACACGGCGATCGCGACGGTGATGGTTTCGTCGAATACGGGCGATTGACGGAGGAAGGGCTGATCAATCAGGCCTGGAAAGACAGTCACGACTCGGTTTTCCACGCCGATGGTACGCTTGCCAAAGGCCCGATCGCCATTGCCGAGGTTCAGGCCTATGTTTATGGCGCCTGGCAGGCAGCTGCCGCGATTTTCCGCCTGCTCGGCAGGCCCGAACGCGCGGCAAAATTTTTGGCAAGGGCGGAAGGTCTTCGTCGTGCCTTCGATACGAGTTTCTTCGACGAGGAACTCGGCACCTTTGTACTAGCGCTCGATGGGAACAAGCAACCTTGCAGGGTCCGGTCCTCGAATGCGGGCCATGCCCTCTTCACCGGCGTCGCGTATCCGGAGCGGGCCACACAGGTTGCCAAAACTCTGATGAGCGCCTCGTCCTTTTGCGGCTGGGGTATTCGCACCATCGCCTCCACCGAGGCGCGCTACAATCCGATGAGCTATCACAATGGCTCTGTCTGGCCGCATGACAATGCAATGATTGCCAGCGGTCTCGCCCGCTACGGCTACCGCACTGAGGCAGCTCGGATCTTCGAGGGTCTTTTTGCGGCCTCGACATATCTGGACTTGCGCCGTCTTCCGGAACTCTTTTGTGGCTTGCCACGCCAGCGGGCTCAGGGGCCGACCTTCTATCCTGTTGCCTGCTCTCCGCAGGCATGGGCGGCCGCAGCCCCCCTCCTTCTGCTGCAATCCTGTCTCGGCCTCGACTTCGAGCCGAATGCCCGGATCATCAGCTTCGACGAGCCGCAACTGCCTCCGTTCCTGGACGAGGTGATGCTGCGACACCTGCGGGTCGGAAACGGCCGGGCCGACGTCGCAATTCGCCGCTCCGGACGCAGTGTAGTGGTTGACACTGTCGGTCGCCAGGGCGAGGTTCGCGTGCTGACCACCGCATAGGCGAGGCTGCTTCCATGCGGGCGCCACGCCTACTCCAACTCCTCTTGGTCTGAGACGAGAAGGTCGATCAACAAGGCGGTCCTGCCTGTCGGCAGAGGCCGCCGTTCACTCATCAACGCTTCGTCGCTGTTGACCCACGCGAAGGCTTCCGCCAGTTCAGCTTGGTTGGCACCAGTCGCCACCACATCAGCTATCAAAGTTTCGTCGACAGGTCCGAGGATGGCGATGACGTCTTCGGAGGTCATTGTCATACCCATTGCTCCTTTTGTTTCATCACAGAAATCTGGTGGTCCAAACAGAAAAATCAAATTTTTCTACCGGGCAAATCCAAAGTTCTTGAAACCACAAGCTACTGAATTATATCAATATTGTCCGATCGCCCAATGGGGGTCGGCAAGTCCAGGAGGCGCCATGTGCTCTTGGCGTCTTCTTGTATCCATGTTGCTTACAAGGAGGATATGGCTATGAGAGCAAACCTCGATTTCTCTCCCCTGTTCCGGTCGAGCATTGGATTCGACCGAATGCTAAATGCGCTCCAAGCTGCAAGCCGCGTCGAAACGATCGACAACTGGCCGCCGTATGACATCGTCAAGTCTGGTGAGGACGCGTACCACATTGCCATGGCAGTGGCCGGCTTTTCGCAGGACGAACTGACGATCACGCAGGATCAGAGCATGCTCTTCGTATCCGGCCAGAAGGCAAATGCTGACGATGCACAGTATCTGCATCGCGGCATCGCCGCCCGCTCGTTCCAACGCCGGTTCGAACTTGCCGACCACGTCAAGGTCGTGGGTGCTGGCCTCGTCAACGGTCTGCTGACCATCGATCTGAAGCGCGAAATCCCCGAGGAAATGAAACCGCGCCAGATCGCAATCAGCACCGGCGAAGCGCTGCCCATGAGTGAGACGAAGCAGATCGAAGCCCACAAGCAGGCGGCTTAAGCCATCCATCGGCGCAACTGCGCGCCCAAGGCCCCGAACGACGCCTGGGGCCTGCAGCGAAGCTATGTCAAATGAACCACAAGATAAGGAGAAGAAACATGAGTGTTCGTGATCTGATTCCTTGGGGCCGAAGCAATGGCAATCAGGTTCCAAGTCTTCCGCGCGATGACGACCGTGATCCCTTCCTGTCGCTGCATCGCGAGGTAAACCGCCTGTTCGACGACGTCTTCCGCGGCTTCGGCTCCGGTCTACCGTCGTTCACCAGCACTTCCAGCCTCGGTTCCGGCTGGCCGAGCGTTGAGATCTCCGACACCGACAAGGAGATCAGGATCACGGCCGAAGTCCCCGGCCTGGAGGAGAAGGACATCGAGGTCCTCCTTAATGATGGCGTGCTGACGCTAAAGGGCGAGAAGCGCTCGGAGACCGAAGACAAGGATCGCCAATTCACTGAGCGCTACTATGGCCGCTTCGAGCGCCGTATTCCGCTCGCCGTCGAAGTCAGGGAAGACGAGGTCGATGCGCGCTTCCGAAACGGCGTGCTGACCGTGACCTTGCCCAAGGATGAGAAGGCGCAGTCGCAGGTCAAACGCATCGAGATCAAACATTAAGGAAAGAAGCCGGAGGACGTCCTCCGGCTTCTTTCTGCGTCAGCATGTTCGAAACGAAGGAGGGACCATGTCTGCGTTCATAAGGCTCATCAGGCCATTGATTATCGTCTTCACCGTCTCCCTGCTCATTGGCGGCGCTCCTGCCCAGGCACAGTTCGTGTCCGGGATCGGCGGCAGCGTGCCGACGCTTGCTCCGATGCTGGAAAAAGTCACGCCGGCAGTTGTCAACATCTCGGTTGTCTCGCAGGCGCCCGAAGAGGATAACCCGCTCTACAGCGACCCCTATTTCCGCCGCTACTTCAACCTTCCGGATAAGCCTCAGGCGGAACCTCGTCTAAGCGCCGGATCGGGGGTCATCGTCGATGCGACACGAGGTTACGTGTTGACGAACCATCATGTCGTCGCCAATGCCCGTAAGATCCTCGTGACGCTCAAGGACGGAAGGCGGCTGGATGCGAGGCTTGTCGGCTCCGACAAGGGTACCGACATCGCAGTGCTCCAGATACCGGCACGCAATCTGACAACGTTGCCTTTTGGCGACTCGGATGCATTGCGCGTTGGCGATTATGTTGTGGCAATCGGCAATCCGTTTGGGCTTGGTCAGACCGTCACGTCGGGCATCGTCAGCGCGCTTGGCCGAAGCGGTCTTAGCCGCGATGGTTATGAAGATTTTATCCAGACGGACGCTTCGATCAATCCCGGCAACTCGGGCGGCGCGTTGGTAACCTTTGACGGCAGGCTTGTGGGGATCAACTCCGCGATCCTCAGCCCGGCTGGCGGCAACATCGGTATCGGCTTCGCCGTACCGGCCAAGATCGCAAGATTGGTGATGACCCAGCTGATCCAACATGGCGAGGTCATTCGCGGCAAGCTTGGCGTTGCGATTCAGGATCTTGATTCCGATATCGCGGCTTCGCTCGGACTGGATGACGCGGGCGGCGCGCTGATCGCGGCGGTTGAGCAAGGATCTCCGGCCGCTGGTGCGGGTTTGAAACCGGGTGACGTGGTGGCAGCTGTCGATGGTCGACCGGTTCATGGCGCTGCTGATCTGCGCAATCGCATCGGCCTGACGCCCGTTGGCTCGCAGATCGAGCTGACCGTCAGGAGCAGTGGCTCGGAGCGTACGGTTAAGGCACGCGTGAGCGGATCATAAAAGTTGCCGCTTTTCATGTTTCCGGCCGTGGTTCGTCCACGGCCGGGAATGCTCATCAATATGCAATTCAATGGTAACAGCTTTCGTTGGCTGTTGCGAACGCTAAGAAGCACTCGATGAGCTCTAGCGGAAACCATCGCCTTGAACCGATACGAACCTACGACGTCTAGATCCACCTGTCGCTATCGCACCCAGGGGTCAATCACTTTCAATCCAGCGGCCCCGAACGGGCTTGTGTCGCGATTTGCGATCGCTAGGCCGTTGGCTGCTGCTGGGCAGCAATATAGCCGTCAGCCGCGCCAATCGCTTTGCCAGATACTCGGACACGAGCCATCAGTCCGAGTAGAAATGCGAAGTCAGCAGATTGAATGGCAGGATACGCTCGGAAAAGTGCAGCCGCACTTCACCCTCAAGGCGATCACGAAGGATAGTTTGACGTTTTCCTGACGGCATAGCCGCGATCCCGAAGCGAAGTTCACCGATCGTTATTGCCGAAAGAAACAGCGTCTCAATGGTTTGGGCATCCAACCACGCGACCACTGCCTCGTTGGAAGCCGGCTTCCATGGCTCCGATATTACATGGGTGTCTAGCAAGATCATTCGACGGTCATCGGCTCAGCAGGCATCTTGTCGCGACTCTTCTGCAAGGCGTCAACGTCACCCTTGGAAAGCTCAGCGTCACGACCGATAGCCGCCAGCAACGAGCCAAGCTTTACGCGTTCTGCGGGACGAACGGCCGCTTCGAGGACGTCACGGATCTCGGCCTCAGTACTGCGGCCGTGATGAGCCGCTCGCACCCGCAAGGCACGATGTGTTTCCTCAGAAAGATTTCGGATGGTAACCGCAGGCATTGATATCATTCCTTTAGAAACGATGGCTTTGATATCAAAGTACGCATGAAGCAAACTTTCAAGTCGCTTTGAAAAGACGCCTGCAGCACAAGGGGGTCAAATCTCCCGCTTTCGCGGGATGCGAACCGGCCGCCCCGATTTTAGGCAGTTGATGGGATTTGACCGGAATCCCATCTCTTAGGCGAAACTGTTATGTTTCGGAGAATTTGTAAAACGGTCGACCCCTGAAACGAAATGAAGCCTTTGGGGCGGCAGCTGGTACAGACCGGCGATATCACGACCCTTGTCCCTGCACCAGATGGTAATCACGTATCCCTACTCGCAGAGCTCAAGGAAAGGATCGCCTCAGCCTGACAGAGCGCCCGCTCGGGCCGTTATGGCCCCAGGGCAAATGGGCAACAAGCTGTTGCACGATTTCTTCGTTTGGGAATGCCTCAGCAAAGCTCCGGCGGCACCGCGATCGTCATCGAGATCGATAGCGGCCAGTTCGCCGGGAAAGGCCGGATCCTTCTCGCGTGCGACGCCGACCACCGGATGGCCGGACTCGGCAAGGCGATGTGACAGCGCTCTGCCAATGCCCCTGCTCGCGCCGGTGACGAGAACCATTCGTGTCTTCATGGTCGTCTTTTTCGTCTTATCGAGCGCGCAGGGCTCGACAATCCAACATTCGCAGTGGCGCGCTGAGGTGAACGTCGGCAGACCCGAAAATTCTCATTTGCTCAATGAGCGTGGTCGCACGCGTTTCCGCAGCGGCGAGGCTCGACTTTCCATCGGGAGCTGAGTATCGCCTTGCAGATGTCCAACCGCTCGAACGTTGGATCCTTAAACGCGAGCACGTCGTCGTTGAATGTACCGAACGTGCTCTGAGGACGATGTTTCATTCCCCGATAGAAGGCTTCAATAATGCCGTCTGCGAAAGCCTCCTCGCGAGGATACGCTGCGACGACAGCCTCGCGTTCAGCGGGAGAAAACTCCTCGAAGCCACGTCCCACTACGTCCATTCCGGCCCCCGCCTGAACCAGTGCGATCTCCGGGCGCATGAATTCCGGAATGCCGGGAGTGGTGTGAAGCGCGACAGCGTTCCAGACGATCTCGATCTGCCCCGGCGCGATCCCACGACTTCGGAGAAAGTCGGCTGCGGCATTGGCGCCATCGACCTCAAAGCGGAGTTGGCTGTCGCCATACTGCTCTGTCAGTCCGACGTCGTGGAACATGCAAGCAGAGTAAAGCAGTTCAGGGTCGAAGATCTTTCGCTTTCTGTTTCCGGTCATCGCTCCCCAGAAGTAGACCCGAACGGAGTGATGAAAGAGCAGGTCGCTTTGAGTGTCACGGATGAACTGCGTGACTTCGTGGGCGAGCTTGCTGTCAGGGATTCGTACTCCCTGGAGTATTTCCGACATGACGAAACCTCTTAGCTGGAGCTGCAATCGTCGCATGCCCACGGAGAATTCCGCATCAGGCAGCAGAAATCGCGGCGATTAAAATGAGGGTTCTTGTCCGCCATCACGTCGGCAAGACCTGTTCCCTGTGTGACCTCCGGACGATGCTCCAGGCCATCGTAAAGTGCCTGGAGCAGGTGTTCGATGAAGTTGGCTCCGCGGGGATATGTTGCTTCGACGGCAGCTCGCTGGTTTTCGCCGAACCGGTCGTAGCCGGCGCCGACAAGGTCCATCATGACGCCTTCGACGGTCAGAGCGGCAATAGAATCTAGATGCGCCGAAATCCCCGGCGTGGTGTGCAGCGCGATCGCGAGCCAGACCTTCTGAATGTCGTCTTCCGACACACCGTGACTGCGAAGGAAATCACGGGCGGCGTTCGCGCCGTCGATTTCGAAGCGCAGTCTGCTTTCATTAAAGCGAGACGTCAGGCCGACATCGTGGAACATGGCTGCCGCGAACAGCAGTTCCGCATCGAAGTTGACGCCTCTCTGCCGCCCCGCCATCGCGCCCCAGAAATAGACACGCGTGGAGTGCTCGAAAAGCAACTTGCTCTCCGTCTCCCGGACGAACTCGCTCGCTTCGCGAGCCAGCCTGCTGTCCGGAATCCTGATGCCAGAAATTTCAACGACAGCCATGTCTCATCCTCCGTCAAACCTCAAGGACCGCTTGAGGTGTGTTGCGGAAGCTTATAGCCATGCGATTGTAGCTGTTCATCAGGCTGATGGCGATCGTCAGATCGACAAGCTGCTTCTCATCGAAGACCTGGCGCGCTGCGTCATATGCGTCGTCCGGAACACCTGTCTCCGCTACGAGGGTGACGGTTTCGGCCCAAGCCAGCGCAGCACGTTCGGTATCACTGAAGAGGCTTCCGCCTTCCTCCCAAGCCTGGACCAAGGCCAACTTCTCGATCTTGACGCCTCGCTTGATGAGTTCGCGGGTGTGCATGTCGAGGCAGTAGGCGCAATTGTTGATCTGCGATATGCGCATATACACGAGATCTACAAGCTCGCCCGGCAGACCGCTCTGCAGGACGTAGCCGTAGACGCCGCCGAGCGCCTTGGCGCCGTTCGGAGCGACCTGATTGTAGTCGAGCCTTCTTGTCATGATTCAAATTCCTTCTGTTACTTGACGGGGGTGGTGAGCTTCGTTTCGTCGGTATCGACGACGAACACGGCCAGCAGCTTTGCGGGTGCCGTCTTGCTGGCGTTGCGGCTGACCAGGTGCATTGCGCCCGGCGCCTCGAACCAGCTTTCACCCGCCTTGTACCGGCGGACCTCGCCGTCGTTGACCTTGGATTCCACCTCGCCTGCGAGGACGTAGGCGAAGATGAAGGCGGAGGCTGCATGCGTGTGGGGAAGGGACGAGGCGCCGGGCGCGTAGTCGACTTCCACGACGCGCATCGACTTGCCGGGGATATTGGCGATGGCCTGAGAAAACGTCGGAGTGACGCTTTCCCGACCGGCGTCGTGGGCCGACACCGGCCCAGCAAGCGGGATGGCAATCGCCAGTGCGGCCGCGGCGGATTTTATCAATCTGCTCATGGTTCATGCTCCTTCAGAGATGCATTCAAAATGCTCCCACCATGATGCAGAAAAAAGAACCAAGAATGCGAAGAAGTAGTGTACCATGAGTGAATGAGCACACTGCTGAAACTGACCGTGGACCGATCGGGGAAACATTCCCTGTCAGAGCAGATCCGCAGGGGAATCGCGAAAGCTATAGAAGACGGTGTACTGGAGCCGGGGGCACGACTTCCGTCGTGGCAGGATCTTGCAGCCCAGCTCGGCGTCGCGCGGGGTACAGTGCGGACTGCTTACGAAAAGCTTGCCGCAGCTCAGTTGATCCAAGCTGCGAAGGCCGCCGGAACGTACGTTGCCGATCGTCCACGGGCGACATCCAGAACCGAAGGGTCGCCTACGGCAGGTTCGTTCGTAGAGACATATCTTGAGATGACCCAGGGGCCAGCACTGTTTCAGATGGGTGTCCCCGCATCTCACACTATGCCCTCCAAGTTACTCGCACGACTGCGTGCAAGTGCCGTCCGCGCTGAGCTGAGTGCGCCGCCTCTGTACCCCGATCCTCGCGGAGAGCTGGAATTGAGACGGGAGATCGCCATGTATCTGGCCGTGGCCAGAGGGATCAACTGCTCGGCTTCTCAGGTCATCATCACCGGCGGCTTTGCAGGCGGACTTGGACTGACCCTCAATGTTCTCGGGCTGCAGGGCCACAGCGCGTGGTTCGAGGATCCGGGATTTCCCTGGACGCGGCGGGCCCTTGAGCTTGCTCAAGTGCACCCGGTTCCGGTCCCGGTCGACGGCGAAGGGCTCGACGTCGATCGCGGAATACGCAACTATCCTGACGCGAGGCTCGCGGTGCTGACGCCCGGCCAGCAAGCACCGCTCGGGGCAACTTTGTCTTTGCAGAGACGTCTCCTGCTCCTCGAGTGGGCGGAGCGCAGCGGAGCCTGGATCGTCGAGGATGACTACCTCAGCGAGCTCCAGTTGAGCGGGCGGGCCGCGCCGGCGCTCGCCTCGATAGATAACGGCGGCCGTGTCATTCACATTGGTTCGTTCAGCAAGACGATCAGTCCGGCCCTCCGGCTCGGTTTCGTTATCGCTCCTGCCGAACTCGCAGGCCGGTTCGCCGAAGTGGCGGCCTGCCTGTCTCCGCCTCCCGGTCCGTCGGTTCAGTTGGCGATTTCCGAGTTCATACGAGAAGGGCACTACATGCGGCACCTGAGGAGGATCAAACGTGCCTACGCGGCGGCCCGGCAGCCGGTTCTCGACTATTTCCGCGACGTCCTGGGCCCGGACTCGGTCTCGGCTCCGGGCCTGTCGGTCCTCCTTAAACTGCCTAAGGGCGCGCCCGACGTTGCGATCGCCAGGGATGCATTGACCTTCGGCACGTTTCCCGCACCGCTTTCGCCCTGGTACGCGTCCGCTGAAACGGCAAAGGCAGGACTGTTGCTCGGTGTCGCGACCGCACCTGTCAAGAACGTTGTGCGCACGTGCGAGCGCCTGATCGAGACAATCATGCGATGTTCATAGGCGCAACCAAATCGCCTTATTCGGTGCTTCTCCAATAGTGATCCGATCGAACGAGGAACTGACTGATCAAGCTGGAGATCGACAAGGTTCGCCGTGAACTCTACGGCAGCCGGTCCGAGCGTAAGGTGCGGCTCCCTGAGCAGATAGAGCTGCAACTCGAGGAGCTAGAAATCTAACCGAGGGTGTCTACAAAACGGGGCTATTCATACCCCGCCAACATAGGGACCCAATGGGTTACTTGTGGTAGCCTAATGCGTTTAGCCGCACTGAGCCCAATCACTGCCACCTTAACGCAACCAATCTTCGTTGATGCATCGCGAAACAACCGAAAAAATTGCCCGCGTTCAGGCTCGTTATAAGGTTTTGGCAGAAACTTATAACTCAGCTGCTCGATGGGGCGTTCAGGCACATTGGCAAGGCACAGCTCGCGAGCGCCGAACAGGTAGGAATAAGCTCAAAGTTCTTGATAATAGTTCATAAGTGATCTACATAGTCTTGGAAAATATGACGGAGAAACCGCATGATCAGCGCCGATCTGGGAAAGCAGCTTGAAAGTTATGTTCAGAAACTCGTGGAGACGGGTCGCTATGGCTCGAAAAGCGAAGTTTTGCGTGAAGGGGTGCGGTTGATCCAGGACCGCGAGGCTCGTCTCGCAGCGCTGGATGCCTCCATCATGCGCGGCATTGCTGATGCAGACGCTGGCCGGACTAAGTCGGCAAGCGATGTTTTTGACCGTCTTGATGCGAAATACCGCGCAATGGCTGACAATGCCGAAAAACCGGCATGATCCTTGAGTTTTCTAATGAGGCGGAAAGCGATCTCGAACAGATCGCAGATTACATTGCTGAGCGCAATCCGCAGCGCGCACTTTCATTCATCCGGGCGCTGCGGCGCAGGTGCGAAGATCTTGTCGATACCCCAAACGGCTTCGCCCTCGTCCCGAGCTATGAAAAATATGGTATCCGGCGACGCGTACATCGCAACTACCTGATCTTCTACCGCGTTAAGAACGCAAAGGTCGTCATCATCCATATTCTTCATGGTGCCACCGACTATGGTGCCGCCCTCATTGGCGAATGAAAGTCGAGCTAGGGCGACACCGGGGCCACCGAAGGAGAGTCCGAGGGCTACGGCGGCGCGCATGTCGGCGTCGAAGCGCAGTTCTGCAGTGGATGCGACATGAACTGGCGACCTGTTGCTTAGCGTCCTCATCCTTAAATCATAGGTGCTGGCCAGAGCAGTCAAACGCTCCGGAACGACTGATAGTGCTCGGGATCAGAGCGGGCAACGGTCTGGCCGATGGCTTGGCCGCACGAATGAGTTCCGAAACGAATGCTGGGACACTGCGCATGGAGACAAGGAAGCGGATTCAGCCCGCAATCCGCAATGCCGACAATCTCGTTCGGCGCAATCGATTAAGGTTGTTCCCTAACACCCGGCGTCGCATCGCGCTCATCTGAGTCCTCCAGATCACTTTTCACGATAAACGCGTCGGTATGCTCTCTCGCGGCTTCCCGAAGCGCTGCCAAGTTCGGAACATCATCGCCGCCGAGCTCGTCCATCCCATGGAGGATCTCGTGCTCCGCCTGCAGCCAATGCTCCTCGCGCCGACCTTCTGGACGCCCCTCCGCCTCCCAAATCTGATTTGCACGATCGCGTATGCGGTTCGTTGTTTCCTGCGTCCGATCTTCACGTCCCGCGCCGTCTCCGGAGGAATTGTCCAGTTGTGTATCCTTCGCGGCATTCTTGGGCTGCTTCGCCATATTCGCTCTCCTTTTGAGGTCGCTCGAAAAACGTCACAGTGTACCGATGTTCCGGCGTCGTCGTCGTGACCTCGGCTTCGACGGTCACCAACGACACCGCCAGCACGGCCCAGCCGCTTATTGGTGATTATCAAGCGGCGTTAGCAACACCAGGGTATCTGCAAAAAAACATCTCTGCAGCCCTAGTCACCGGCTGCCGAGAATAGCTGGTAGTTCCAATCGCCCTACCGCCGTGTTCACGAGGGGGTGCATACCATCGCTCCTCAGATTTGTGCATTCGGCTTGCTTAGAAACGCCACGAAGGCTCTCAAAGCTGCCGACTGGTGCCGTCGGCTGGGAGAATACAAAAACAAGGCTTCTCGTCTTGACGACCATTCGGGCAGAACGCGAACCAGGTCGCCGGATGCGAGATGCCGTTCAACCGACGCAATCGGCGCCAGCACAATTCCAATCCCCTTTGCAGCCAAATCGATCTGTGACGCTAGGTCATGTACGATTGTCGCGTCCACCGGCGTGACGTCGAAGCTTTCGCTGCCGCGATCCAATCGCCACGGTAGCAATAGACCCGACACCTGGCTACGGCAGAGGACGCACCTATGCGTCATGAGGTCGGTCGTATCCTGCGGTGTTCCCCGTGACGACAGATATTGCTCAGATGCCACCAGCACCGCTTCGCTTTCCGGCGCAACGCGGACGGCAACCATTTCCTTGGAGATAGAGCCACCATAGCGCAGTCCGGCGTCGTAACCCTCCTTTACGATGTCCACCATCTTCGCTTCGACGGCGATCTCAAGCTGGACCTGCGGATAGGCGTCTTTGAAGGCCACTAAAGCGTCACCGATCATCATGTCGAATGGCGCGCGCGACATCGTCAGTTTCAACGGACCCGAAGGACGGCCACCTCGCCCAGCCGCATCGTCAGCCGCTCGTCGAAGGGCGGACAATGCCGGCGCGGCAACAGCCAAATAATCGCTGCCGACGTCAGTCAGGCTGACGCTCCTCGTAGAGCGGCGCAAAAGGGGCGCGCCTAGCTTGGCCTCCAACGATTTGACCGCCTGACTTACCGCCGACGGTGTCATCCCGAGCCGACGCACCGCCTCCGAGAAGCTGCCCGCTTCAGCCACGGCAACGAATATGGGAACACCCTCGAGAACGTCCCTGTATCGCAAGGTTCACCTTTAAGTTTGACTTCAAGCTGCATGCGATGATCTGGCGCTAATTCTCTGAAATCAACACCCTACTATATGCACGACGGGTCATCGCGGCCCTCTAAGGCGAAGCAAGGGTCAGATAGCGAGGTGCCATCAATGATGACAACAACAATCCATCGCAGGTCGCTGCTGACCGGGATCGGGCGATGAGCATTCTCGGCTTTCGATCGCCAGCATCGGCGGCGACGCTTCTATCCTCTCATATTTTCACCTCGGCGCGACAGCATACGCATTATCTCGAAAGCGGACCATCTGATGGGCCGTTGATGATATTCGTCCACGGGTGGCCCGGCATCGGTTTGCTATGGCGGGCGCAGATGGAAGCGTTTGCTGCCAATGGGTGGCACTGTATCGCCCCTGACTTGCGTGGGTTTGGTGGATCGTTCGCGCCGTCTGATAGCGCCGGCTACTCGATCGAGGAGATTGTCAGAGATCTGTGCGAACTTCACGACCATCTCGGTGGCACGCCCGCGATCTGGGTTGGTCATGATTGGGGAAGCATTGCGGTTGGAGCGTTGGCGGCGCATGAGGGGCAACGATGCCGGGCCGCTGCCTTGGTGTCGTGGGCATACTTTCCAGCTTCCAATGATCTTGGGACGCTCACCAATCTGGTGGATCGACGCATCTATCCCCAGGATCGTTATCCGGATGGTCAGTGGGACTACTACCGCTATTACACGACGCATTTCGAAGCGGCTGTCGTCGATCTTGACGCCGACATCCCGGCTTCGCTTGCCTCGATCTTTCAACCGGGGGACCCGAAGACCGTTGGAAAGGTTTCGGCGACCGCGACCGTGACAGCGAAGGGAGGACGTTTTGGAGCACGGCATAGAGCACCTCCCACGCCGCCCGACACCTCCTTGTGGCCGGCGGATGATTTCGAGACTTTGGTTGACGCCTACAAACGACGCGGCTTTCGTTCATCCTGTGAATTGTATCGCAACGGAGCCGCCAATGCGGCCTACGCTCGCCTTGCCCCGTCCGGCGGTCGGTTGTCGCAGCCCGTCCTCTTCCTGAACGGTGAGTATGATCAAATCTGCACGATCATTGACAATCGGCAGGGCGATCCGATGCGGGAAGCCTGCGCCAATCTTACGGTCACTAACATGTCGGCCGGACATTGGCTGCCGTTGGAGCTAAAGCAGGGCGCCACATCCGCAATCCGGAGCTGGATCGATGGTGAGAAATTGCTTGGCCCAAATTAGCGCTGCGTGAGCCACGCAGCAATGCGTGGCTGCAGCCGGAAGCCGCCCCTGTTTCTGGAACTGGTCCCTCAGCGCTTGGCCTCGTGAAAGTCGGCGCTTAGGGTTGTCTCGCGCCACCGGTCAAAGTTGTTCTTGAGCGATTCAAGACGTTTGTAGGCAAGGTCTAAAGCAGGTTTTCCCAATAACAAGCGCAGGGGCGGCTCGTCGGCTTCGACAGCCTTGAGGATGGCGAGCGCCGCCCTTGCCGGATCGCCCGGCTGCTTGCCTGAGCCCGCTTTTGTGCTCTCCCGACGTTTGCCTGCGGTTTCGGCGTAATCGGCGATCGCGACGGGCGACTCCTTCATGGAGCTCCCTGCCCAGTTTGTTCGGAATGCTCCCGGTTCGACGATGATCACTTTGATGCCAAGAGGTGCGACCTCCTGAGCGAGCGACTCACAGACCGCCTCCACAGCAAACTTAGTAGCGTGGTAGTATCCGGTCGCGGCAAACGCCATCAGGCCACCGAGGGAAGACATGTTGACGACTGTACCGCTTCTCCTGGCCCGCATCCCGGGGAGGACTTGCTTCGTGACATCGATGAGGCCGAAAAGGTTCGTGTCGAACTGCCTGCGGATATCGTCGTCCTCTCCTTCTTCGATCGCTGCAAGGTAGCCGTATCCGGCGTTGTTAACGAGGACGTCGATCCTGCCAAACCTTTGCAGCGCCTCCTTGACCGCGGCGGCGATCGCCGGCTTCGAGGTGACGTCCAACTTTAGCGCAATCGCGTTGTCGGGATGTTGTTCAACGATATCGGCAAAGCGCGAGGGATCTCTCGCGGTAAGGACCGCCCGATATCCTTGCTGCAAGACGAGCTTGGCGATTTCCAGGCCGAAGCCTCCAGATGCGCCAGTAATGAACCAAACAGGTGTCAGAGACATTGCGAAACTCCTTAATTTCAGTAGGCCGTGCCGCGGCCACTTCTGCGACCGGTTGTCATGGAAATGGAGAGCGCATGCGAAAAACGATAGACCAAAGCTACCAATGTTTCCTACGATCCTACCAAAACCGGCGTCTCGAACTAGGTTCGGCCCCATTTATCCATCGGGGGACAGTCAATGACGACACTACAAGCGCTAATTTCGATTATCGATCGGCATGCTAAATCTCCCCGGCAATTCACATCTATCGACGGCCTGTCGATCTTCAACGTCAAGGAACCGACCTCGCCGGTGGATAGCGTGTATGCGCCGCGCATATGCATGGTTCTCCAAGGCCAAAAGAGGATCTCGTCCGGGGGGAGGACCTTTGATGTTCATTCAGGTCAATACTTCATGTCCACGATCGACTTGCCGGTTTCGGCCAGCATCACCGCTGCGTCCGAAGCCAATCCGCACTTCGCATGGTCCCTTGAACTTAGCCGGCAAGACCTTGTGGAGGTTCTGCAAAGGTTCAGCCCGGCTGAGCGGCCTTCGGAGAGTTTCGGACTGACTGTTGGCGATCAATCATGCGAAATGGCCGAGACGGCGTTTCGGCTTTTGGGCCTTCTCGATCGGCCGGATGAACTGGTCGTGCTTCTTCACGCGACGAAGTTCGAACTATACTACCGTTTCCTGCAGAGCGAGCACGGAGCACTGCTACGCGATTTCGCGACCAACGGAACGATGATTGCGAATATCGGCAAGGTCACATCCTGGATAAAAGACAACTTCGCTAAGCCGATGACCATATTAGAACTCGCCAATAGAGTTGGCATGAGCCCTACCTCGCTTCATCGCCATTTCAAGGCGTTAACGACAATGTCCCCGTTTGAATACAGGTCAGCCATCCGACTTCAGGAGGCACGCAGGCGACTTCTGATTGGCGGGGTCAGTGCCCGTCGGGTCGCCTTCGATGTCGGTTATGACAGCCAGACACAATTCACCCGGGAGTACAAGCGCCTGTTTGGGCGGCCGCCTGCAGCGGATACCGCTCATCTCAGAGGTGTTAGGTAGTCGCTCAGCGTAGACTGCCAAAATGGGCACGGATGTCCGCCACCAATTCTTCCGGTCTTTCCATGGCAGCCAAATGCCCTCCTGCCACATGCTCGTTCCAAGCAACCACATTGTAAACTCGCTCCACCCAGGAGCGCGGTGGCTGCGGCAGCTCCTTCGCGAAATGGGAAATCGCGACCGGCGGGGTAATCCGCTGCCCTTTCCGGAAAGATAGCGGCTGTGCCTTGCTTTCCTTGTAGAGCCTGAGGGATGCGTCGAGCGATCCGCTGAACCAATACAGGCAAATCTCCGTCAGGAGGGTATCCATTGTGAAGACGCTCAGGACATCGCCGTTGCAGTCGCTCCATGAGCTGAATTTTTCGACAAGCCACGCCGCAAGCCCGACCGGAGAGTCCGAGATCCCGTATGCGAGTGTCTGGGGCTTTGTCGCTTGTATATGCGCATATGCACCCTCTTTATCCGCCCAGTTCGCCGCGGCCTTCCTGAAATCCTGTTCCGCTGGCGACAGCTGAGCAAGCCCCTCGTCCAACGGCGCGGAGAAGCTTCCGGGAATGTAGTTCAGGTGGAGCCCGATAACGTTTCCCGGGAAGCGAAACCCGAGCCAGCTCGAAACAGCCGCTCCGATGTCTCCGCCCTGGGCGCCAAATCGCTCGTATCCCAATCCGATCATCAGTTTCTGCCAAAGTCCGGCTATCTCAAATGGACTTATTCCTGGTCTCTCGGGTGCCGACGAAAACGCATAGCCCGGGAGCGACGGCACCACGAGGTCAAAGGCGTCGCGCTCGTTGCCTCCATGAGCCACGGGGTCTGTCAACAGAGGAATCACACGTTCCATCTCGAGGAAGGACCCCGGCCATCCGTGGGTCAAGATAAGAGGCATCGGCGATGGCCCCTTCCCCTTCACAAGGATGAAGTGGATCTTGAGTCCGGCAATTTCGGCAACGAACTGCGATAAGCGGTTCAGGCGCGCTTCCTGGGCTTTCCAATCGAACTTCTCCAGCCAGTAGCCGACAAGGTCTCGCATGAAAGAGAGGCTACTGCCATCGGCCCAAGTCTGCGGATCGATTGCGCCTGGCCATCGAGTGTTTCGAAGTCGTTGTTCGAGATCACGCAATTCGCCGTCCGGAATTTCGATCAGGAAGGGATTGATGATCATTGCCGCGCCTCGCCGTCACCAGCGCTTGACTTAGAGCCTTGGCGGTCGAATGCAAGTCTGAGCGAAGATGGGTCGGCCAGCCCGTCTTCGCTCAGCCGCACCGTCATTACGTGAGCTTCTGCAGCGGCGTCCGTCGGCGTCTGCGTGACGGCTTGCGCGTGGGTGAGGCGGCTGCTCCCTTCCTCGGTGTGGAGCGCCGTCGGGCCATTTCGACACCCTTAAGACCGTAATGAGCACGCACGATCTACCTCGTCGTCCTCCCACACAGGCTTGGGGGCGCTGAAAAGAGGTGGTCAGTGGACGACTTTCTGAAGGTCGCGGCGATCACTCCCAAAGTGCTGCTGTCCGCAACGCCCTTGCCGAACCCAGCGGCCTCGAAGGTAAATGCCCAACCAGCAGCGGAACCGGACAAAGCGTCGTCCGTACACCCGTGGACCCGAGGATACAGCCCGCCAAGGCCTTGGTAGCTCAGAAGGTAGCGAACGAGAACGTTTGATATCGGGCGATCCGCGAAAGCCGTAGCGCTCGTCCTTGGCTTACAAGTCCTACGGCGCCATTATTCAATCTTCCCGGTGCGATAAATGCCGATTTAAGGCCGATTTGTTTCCCGCTTTTCAAAAACGATGGTGACCTTCATGCCCATGCCAGGCGTTGAAACGACCTGAACATCCGCCTTGGCGTTCTGCTTGATCGATTGCACGATCATGGCGCTCAATTTTCCCCGCCGCGGCCAGTCGGAAGGATTGCTGAGACCGACGCCATTGTCTGCAACCGAGATCCTACAGCCCGCATCATCCACGACGCAGCGCAGGACGATCTCGCCGCCCTCACGATCCTTGAATGCATGTTTGAGTGCGTTCGTCATCAGCTCGTTGACGACCAAACCAACCGGCATCGCAATATTGACGGAAACGGGCCAGGTGTCGACTTTCATATCAAGCCGAATACCCTGAACCGAATGCGCGGCCATAACTGCCGAAGCAATCTGGCTCACATACGTCCCGAGATCGACAGTCTCATCCGCGTTGGTATCGGAAAGGGAACGGTAGAGGATTGTCAGCGCGTCTACCCGGCCTGCAAGTCGGTTGAAGCGCTCGCCTTCGTCCGGATGTTGCGCGTTCCGGGCTTCCATACGGATCAGCGCGGTGATCATCTGAAGATTGTTTTTGACCCTGTGCTGCAACTCCTTGAGCAGCACGTCCTTTTCCGCCAGCGCGGTGGCCAGGTCAGTCCCGGTCTGGCCACTATTCGTGGCCGCGATTGCGACAAGACGAAAGAGAGGGGTGCCAGCGTCATTGACGATTGTATTCGACCAGGCGTCAATATGCGACTCTGGCTCAGTCCTGGCGGATGTCGAAAACGTCCCCAGATACTCCTCGCCGGCCACAATCGCAGTCGCAAGGTCCAGGTCTCCACTTACAGAGCGCGCCAGCGGAAGCGATGACCATGGCTTGCCCTGCAGCTCCTCTGCTGAAACCCCCATCAAACGCTCGAATTCAATGTTGGCGTATACAAGCACCTCGGTCGACGCGAGTTCCGCCACGGCCACTCCGAACGGCACGTGATCGAGGAATTGGCGGAAACGGTGATCATCCAACGCCTCATCAAGATGAGGAAGGTCCGCCACTGTTTCAGGGCTCATCGGTGATTCTTCAGTTTCAGTCATTTCCAACCCGCACCATTTATCCTGCGCTGCTTATCATGCCGGATGGCGCGGCGCTAAGGGATTCCGATTTTTGGAACGCCATGCCAATCAAGCGGTTCTTTGACCGGCTTTTAGCGCTTCGCGAGCCTCAATTGTTCCAGCTCCGGCCGGCCCGCTTCTCGAGCGTGGACAAGAGAGATGCGCTCGCGTTGCTGATCGTGATAGCTCTACCGCCATCTTTGCAGGCCGGTTCCAGTGAGAGGGGACGCCTGAGAGTCCGCAGCCGCGAAGCGTCTGTCGGCGAGCTGCTTTCTGGCGTGTCCCAAATCTTTGGGTGGGCTTGGGTCGTTCGGCAAGCAGCGCGGATGTTGCAGACATCTGCTCGGCTCGCTCCCTGGGCATAGTCAGAGCAAGGCCGCAGATCCCAGCCCGATCTGGATGCGTGCAAGCGGCGCTGTCAGCTTCCAGACGATCAGTCCGTCCGTGAAACTCCATTGCGCTTGGCCGGACAAGGCGGATGGCACCAGCTTACCAAGAACGAGGGCGCCGAACCCGTCCTCATGCGCCAGTAGATCGGCGTAAGCCACCGCCGGCTCAGACCAGACGAGCTCGAATATGTCGCCGCCCTCTCCGCTCGTCAGCCCCCAAGTGACGGATATTCCGCCAACATCCGTAACCCCGAAGCGCATCGCATTCATGATCAGTTCGTGGAAGGCCATGCCAAGATTGAGGACAGCGTTGGCGTCAAGTACGATTTCCGGGCCCAGAATTTGGACCGGCTGTAGAGCCTCGAAGGGTTGGAGTTGATGCGCCACGAGATCGGCGAGCCTCACCCCCGCCCAATCGACCTGTGACAGCAGATCATGTGAATGAGACAGGGCCATAATACGTTCGCGGACCCGCTTCTCAAATTCTTCGATTGAGCGGGAGCGTGTCGACGTCTGCCGGATAACGGCAAGGACGACGGCGTACTGATTTTTAACGCGATGATTGATTTCTCGCATCAACAGGCGAAGCCGGCGATCGCTTTCGCGTGTCTCCGAGATGTCCCGGGCGATGCTCGATGCACCCACGAGTTTCCCGGCCCGACTTTTGATTGGAGAAATGGTGATCGAGATCGGGACTATCCGTCCGTCTCGGTGGCGGCGCGTCGTCTGAAACGGCTCGATCGGCTCCCCCAGTTTCAGCAGGCGCAGGATGTCCGCCTCCTCATCCCGTTTGTCGTCGGGTATGATCAAATAGATCGATTTTCCGACCACCTCGGTTTCCGGATAGCCGAACATGCGTTCGGCCGCCCTGTTCCAGCTAACGATCGTGCCTGAAAGATCCTTACTGATGATCGCGTCGAAGGAAGACTCGACGATGGCTGCGAGCCGTTCTGCACTATGCTCTTCCATGCCCAACCGCTTGGCTTATTGCTGCCTACTGGGAGTGATTTAGGCGGTCGCCTTGCAGATCAACCTCGAAGACCACAAGAAAGTTCAGGTACGCTACCGCTTACCCAGAAATTCGTGACTCGGACGACCGTGAACCCTGGTCAGGCACGGTCATAGGTAAAGGACGTCAAGAGCGTCGTCACGAAATTGCTGGCCCGTTCCTTGACCAACATCTCGGTCCACTCGTTAGTGCCGCGAAGCCTCAAGTCCGTCTGGATGCTGTCGACGGCCGCTTCTTCGATCCGCTTGATGTGGGAGCCGAAGGCCGCTTCGCCAGCACCATGGTACATGTCACGTATCACCATGCGCAGGATTTCCTGGATCGCTATCTGCCAAGCTGTATTGATTGCCTGTAGCTCGTTCGTGTCCGGTGCCATAAAAGGCTCCTAAGGAATGAGTAAGTTCGAGCGTGACCGTATATCACGCCCTGATCTATTCCACGGCCCTAACCATCAAAATGTGGGCGCCCGGACGCTAAGCCCGACGGGCCTTGCGGGCAGCATAGCGTCTGTCCCGCTCAGCCTTGCGAGCGGCCTTGTCTTCCACGACGAGCGATATCCGGGCGTTTTCGGCGGACTTTTGCGCCTCAATCTCGGCCGCCGCGGCTGCCTCCATGGCTGCCTGCTCTTGCGCCGCAAGAGTTTCTAGGAGCCTACGCTCCTCGGCTTTCAGTCGTTCCCGTTCCGCACGGCGTGCCTCGCGGGCTTCAACAAGCGAGATGCGCTCCGTCTGTCTGGCGGCTTGTAATGGCTCTGCCGCTGTCTTTGCTGCTCGATATGCTTTGAGAAGGGCTGCTTTGGCGTCCGCAGCAGCGGCGCGTCGGTCGGTGTGTTCGTTGTTTCTGGCGTGTCTCAATCTATATCCTGACTCTTTGCGTTTGGGATGATCTCAGCTGGACTTCGATCGTTTGGCAAGGAGCGCGGATGTTGCGGAGATCCGGTCAGCTTGCTCCTTGGCGAGCCGCGCTTCGCGCAGCCTGATGGTCTTGGCATCGCGCGCCTGAGCGATCGATGCGAGCTCTTCCGCCGCATTGTTCTTGGCGAAAAACTCGGCCTGGAGATTTCCGAAGGCCGCCTCGGCCTGCCTGCGAGATTTGCTATACGTTTCTGTCATCGAATTTCCTCGATCTGGGCTGTGAGGCCAAAACGAAAGAGGCCAGGCGAGCCCGCCTGGCCTCAAACTGATACATTGCTCCCGGCAGTGCCAGTACATCCGTGGTCAAGGGGAAGCAGGATATCGATTAAGCGGACTGCAGATTGCAGGCCGACATCTTGCCCGACTTACGATCGCGCTCGAGTTCGAAGCCGATCTTCTGGCCTTCGACGAGTTCACGCATTCCGGCGCGCTCGACAGCCGAGATGTGAACGAAGGCGTCAGCGCCGCCGTCGTCAGGCTGGATGAAGCCAAAGCCCTTGGTGGAATTGAACCATTTTACTGTGCCAGTGGTCATGATGAACCCTTTCAAGCATAAAGTTGAGAAACCGCAAAGCTGATGCCACGCGGACGAAAACCGACTATTTTTGAAAGGGAAGTTCGCTTAAAGCGCGGTGCCAATCGCGCGGTAGACAAAGCTCGGCAAGCAAAAGATCGATGCGCCTTGTATACGGCAGGCGGGCGGGTTCGTCAACGGTTAGTTTTCTAAGGTAGTGCTATTCTCCTTATGGTTGCTCCTTCGCGAAGGACCCGCAGCCGGCAGCGGATTATAGCGGTCCTCACCGGACTGCCTCCAGCGCTCTCAGATCATCGATACCGCCTGCAAGGGAGGTCTTTTATCAGTCGAAGCCGCGGACCAACCCTGTAAGGTCGCCCTTATGGGCAAGAAATCGAGATTGGCCTGCTGCCGGTTTCGTGGACACCGAGTTAAGGTGTTTCCAATGAAACTGGAGCGCATGAATGCAACGAAGGAAATTCGGCCGCGAGTACAAGCTTGAGGCAGTGAAGTTGGTGCGAGAGCGCGGGGTCAGTGTTGCGCAAGCCGCCCGCGACCTGGATATTCATGAGAATGTGCTGCGCAAGTGGGTCAGGGAATACGGTTCAGACCCGGCGCAGGCGTTTCCTGGTCCCGGGCAGATGAAGCCCGAGCAGCTTGAGATCGGGAAGGAAGGGTTGATATGACTGGACATCGCTCCTTTAACGACTGCGTAACAAAATGTCGCCTGGACGTCGGGCTCGCAACGATGACGCGACGAGGGCGCCTCTCAAGGGAATGGCACTGTACGAACTGCGTGTGGCGCGTGAACGCGCACTCCATGTGAAGCAAACTATGTCGGTCGGCAGGTTGAAGACAGGCTCTGTCCGAGTGCCTCAGCGCTCTGGTGACGAGGAGCCCCATGCACCACGCTAAAAAAAACTTTAGCATTCACGAAAATAAAAAAATATTTTTAGAAGAACGGTGATACGATACGTTTGTAGAATAAATTTTTAAACAGGAAAATCATGCGATATTATTTTCCAGACTTTACGGGACGGCAAATCACTCTCTTTCTGATCGAGACGTCAGTGCTCACAGCCGCGCTCATTGGCATCCTCGTTGTTACCATACCTATGATCTGAGCCAGACGTCGATCGGGACAGTTGAGGTGTATCGGCATGAGCAACTGTCCGGGCAGTCAACTCGGCCGGGTAGGTTTGCCGCAGCTCCAGTCACCGTTCGCCTCGCCCGATAAACCTTCGATCGGACTGTAATGTGGACTCTCTGCCAGACAAAGAACTAGACCGTCTACTCTTTGACCGGATTTGGGCTCTCGGCGCCAAGGCTGTGCAAGAGAATCGCATTTCTGCGCTCGCTGATGCCACCCGCAGTACCCCTACCTTGGAAGAATACCAGAATAGCCGCGGCGAGCGGATGAGCGATTTTATCAAGGTCATCAAACTCGGAATCGCGCAACTCCGCTAACGCCCATTGCTGATCCGTTTGTTCAGAAATCGCCATTCGCCAACTCACACCTCAGGAAGTCTTTTAGATGAATGACCGCAGTCAGATGGCTTTCACGCCAATCAAGCAGATGAAAAATCACCGCTCTCAAAAGAAGGATCTAAGGTTCGCCGAAAACAGGGTCGAAAAGCTAACCCAGCTTGTTGTCTGTCAGGCTGCGATTGTCAGAGCGCATCGGGTCAACTGCGCTTCAGCGGAGTCGGATAAAGCGCTTCTCGCGAGGATCTGTGATAGCAGGCGTCGCGCTGTGGATTCCCTGCTGCGTGTTCAGGCTTTTTGTTAAGCCACCCATCGATTAAGGTCCGAGATGGTGATGGAGCTGGCAATTTCCCTTGCTGTTTGTCTTAAATGTACGCGGGGGGAGACATCATGTCGAAATTCAATTGGGTATTGTTGGGCGCTTTAGCCGTCGCTCAACCCATCAGCGCGCGCGCCGAGCCACTCGAAACCCTTCACCTCAAGGAAAGTATCGATGTGGTCGGGCAATCGTTGGGAACCAGTCGCTCCTACAAAATCACCACTGGTACATCGCGGACAATACTGTTCTCCGTCGTTATCGATGCTTCCTGTCACTACACGCTGCAGAAGGGAGGACATAGAAACATCCAGCCACGCGCCGAAAACATTCCCATCGAATTTTCGGACAGAGCTTCGATTGCGGAGTTTTATATTCTCTCCTTTTCTCAAACTCGCCCCGCCTGGCAGGCAAGCAGACCTTGCGGGTATTCATTTTCGCTTAAATGAGGGGCGGCCTTCGAGGATCAGCCGAATTGATTCGCTAATACACGTGCCCTGTGAGCCTACTGTCTCGCTTGGCCGTTTGGTACCTGTTCCGGCATCTAAGCTTTTTGGAGCCCCCCACACCCCTGGGAGGGCTCCTTTTGATGGGGCCCGGGGTGCGGCGAGGTATTAAAATCCAACTGCTTGCAACGAGTAGCGAACGCCCTACTTGGATAACAAGCTCACCCGGAGAATGGTTGTCGCCACTTCTCGGTCATCTTTCGGACAGCCCCCTTGAAGGAGCGTGCGATGTCCACCAGATCGACCTTAGGGAGTATGAGCGCTGAACGGCGGGAGTCGGTCCTGCGCTCGCTCGTATCGATGCTGCAACACTCCGCGGGAGTAGCTAAGCTTCGACACTATCCGAGTTGGAACGAGATGGAAGTGTTGGCCGCAGAACTATCGCAAAACGCGGCCGCCATTGCTCAGGAAACTTCGGAAGCCGCCGAAACGTCTGCCGCCCAAGCCATAAGACTTCTGAGTGAGTTCGAATTGCATTATCCCTCCACTGATTTTAGCTATCATTGAACTCGTTTCCATCATCCGTTGATGATGGGTTGGTGTGGTCCGAAAGCAGAAAACCACATCCTTTAGCGGATATCTTTCCAAGTCCGACAAGGCACTTTGTCGAATGCGTTGAGCATGGTTGGTAACCACAAGGTGGGTAACGCGCCTCAGCCAGCGTAACGCGGAGGGTAGCGATGGCCGAAAAGGAATAGGGTGGCTAGGGCTGAGCGTTTCTGATGTAGCGGCACGAAGAGATTTCTGACTGCTGAAAATACCAGGAGGAAACGTCGCAAGCCGCCCACGGAACGGAAGCGCTCATCATCCACTCTTGTTTTCGTAGCGGCACGTGAGAATTCTCCGCGCGATTGTTCAGGCCGTTGTGTGGTCGATGTTCGATGCTGCGCGGTACGTACCGCTCTGCTGCTCCGTAATTTTCAGAACTACAGCGAGGGATGTTCTGTGATAGCCACTCGCCGCACCGTTCGGGCGGTGCGACATTCTCTCCGTCGCCGCCTATCAGGTACGCTTGTCGGTCTATCGCTTGAAGACTTTCCCGCGAAAAACCCAAGACAGAGCGGCCCGGAGCAATGGCGAAGACAGCGCGGATTCGGGGATCGGAAAAATCACTTCGCCGCCGATCCCAGGACATCCGAAAAACCGGGTTCTCATAGAGTTTTGGCAGTTCATCGGCGAGGTCTGGAAATTCTCTGGGTCCCCGAACAGGACTCAATTCCGGATTGTCTATCTCGAACTGCGAAAATGCAACACGGGCTCCAGCCAGTAAAAGGGTCGTGTATGCGCCTGCAGAGAAACCCGCCGCGAAAATCTGTTCTGTAAGCAGTGTGCCGATCACACTTGACCACCAAGACGGGGGTTCGTTTTGAAGATCGGCCGGACCCAAGGCGAGTGTGTGTTGATCGCGGTCACGCCGCAAATTCACATGCTGTCGATAAAGGGGCGTTGGGTGAGAACCCATTCGTCAGGATATGGCTCGTGATCCTGCCGGTGCTCCGTCTGGTACTCGCCCCAGCCCTGAAGCTTCCAGTATTTCGTCATGACATCGAAATGGCTATGCCCAGTTATCTCGCCAGCCTTAACAGCCCCCTTATTAAGGAGCGCTCTAAAGCCGTCTCCCATTGGGCCAGCAAGACAAAGGCCGGGGAGCAGTTGACCGTCTGGCTCGGGATCGAGCCAGATTTCGTGGACGAGTTCGTTTTTCATTGAAGTGTTTTACTTCACGAACCATCCTTCCGAAAGAGGCGGTCGGACGCAAAGGGGGAGCTACTACGTGTGGAAATTGCTTGCCATGTGAACCGTCCCGGCTTTGCCGGAGACCCCAACTCGTGAGAAGTAGGGTCTATGACAAGCAAGACGACGAACAAGTTTTCTCCTGAAGTCCGCACC
>NZ_JACIAS010000018.1:0-19413 GCF_014194915.1 Rhizobium sp. BK512
CGCTGCCGTCAGAGACGTCTTGCCGTGGTCAACGTGGCCGATCGTGCCAATGTTGACGTGCGGCTTGTTGCGCTCAAACTTACTCTTTGCCATTTTCGGCTCTCCATTCTTTGGCCCCGAGGGGCGCTAATTCTTGTTATCGGTCAATTGGTATTCCGGTCACTTCTGACCGGAATACTTTGCCTGGATTTCGGTTGCGACGTTCGACGGGACCGGCGAGTAGTGATCGAAGGTCATCGTGTACTGAGCACGGCCCTGCGACATGGAGCGCAGGTTATCGACGTACTTGAACATGTTGGCCAGCGGGACGTTGGCGTTGATAACAACGGCCACACCGCGGCTTTCCTGACCCTGGATCTGACCACGACGGGAGTTGAGGTCGCCGATAACGTCGCCGACGTAATCTTCCGGGGTAACAACTTCGACCTTCATCATCGGCTCGAGGAGCTGAGCGCCGGCCTTCTTTGCTGCTTCACGGAAGCAAGCGCGGGAAGCGATTTCGAACGCCAGGACCGAGGAGTCAACGTCGTGGAAGGCGCCATCGATGAGGGTCGCCTTGACGCCCAGCATCGGGAAGCCAGCCAGCGGGCCGGAAGACAGAACGCTTTCGATACCCTTCTGAACGCCCGGGATGTATTCCTTCGGAACAGCACCGCCGACGATCTTGGATTCGAACTTGAAGTCTTCGCCGTCCGGGTTCGGTTCGAAGACGATCTTGACGCGCGCGAACTGGCCGGTACCACCGGACTGCTTCTTGTGCGTGTAATCTTCTTCGTGCTGGCGCGTGATGGTTTCGCGGTAAGCAACCTGCGGCGCACCGACGTTTGCTTCGACCTTGAACTCGCGGCGCATGCGGTCGACGATGATGTCGAGATGCAGTTCGCCCATGCCGGCAATGATCGTCTGACCGGATTCCTGGTCCGTCTTCACGCGGAACGACGGATCTTCTGCAGCCAGACGGTTGAGCGCGAGGCCCATCTTTTCCTGGTCGCCCTTGGACTTCGGCTCGATAGCGATCTGGATGACCGGCTCCGGGAACTCCATGCGCTCGAGGATAACCGGCTTCAGCGGGTCGCAGAGCGTATCGCCAGTCGTGGTTTCCTTGAGACCTGCGAGAGCAACGATGTCGCCGGCAAAGGCTTCTTCGATGTCTTCACGCGAGTTGGAGTGCATCTGCAGCATGCGGCCGACGCGCTCGCGCTTGTCCTTGACCGTGTTCATGACCGACGAACCCTTTTCGAGCTTGCCGGAATAGATACGGGCGAAGGTGAGCGAACCGACGAAGGGGTCGTTCATGATCTTGAACGCGAGCATGGAAAGCGGCTCGGCATCGTCTGCATGACGCTCGATTTCGGCTTCCGTCTTGAAGTCAATGCCCTTGATCGCCGGAATGTCGAGCGGCGACGGCAGGTAGTCGACAACGGCGTCGAGAAGCGGCTGAACGCCCTTGTTCTTGAAGGCAGTGCCGCAGAACATCGGGTGGAACTTGACGTCGATCGTGCCGCGACGAACGAGTTCGCGGATCTTGTCGTTGTCGGGCATGTTGCCTTCGAGGTAGGCTTCCATCGCGGCTTCGTCGATCTCGACAACGGTCTCGATCAGCTTTTCGCGATATTCTTCAGCCTTGGCCTTCATGTCTTCCGGGATCTCAACGACGTCCCACTGGGCGCCGAGCGATTCGTCGCGCCAGATGAGAGCGTTCATCTCGACCAGGTCGATAACGCCCTTGAAGTCGCTTTCAGCGCCGATCGGCAGCTGCATGACGACAGCGATCGCACCAAGACGGGTCTTGATCATCTCGACCGAGCGGTAGAAGTCCGCGCCAGTCTTGTCCATCTTGTTGCAGAAGATCATGCGCGGAACGTTGTACTTCTCGGCCTGACGCCAGACGGTTTCCGTCTGCGGCTCAACACCGGCGTTGGCGTCGAGCAGCGCAATGGCGCCGTCGAGAACGCGCAGCGAACGCTCGACTTCAATGGTGAAGTCGACGTGGCCGGGGGTGTCGATGATGTTGAAGCGGCGCATCTTGCCGTCACGACCCTTCCAGAAGGTCGTGGTCGCGGCGGAGGTGATCGTGATGCCGCGTTCCTGCTCCTGCTCCATCCAGTCCATCGTGGCTGCGCCATCGTGGACTTCACCGATCTTGTGCGACTTGCCGGTGTAATAAAGGATACGCTCGGTGGTCGTGGTCTTGCCGGCGTCGATGTGCGCCATGATACCGAAATTGCGGTAGTCTTCGATCTTATATTCGCGAGCCATTATGGACTGCCTTTCGATATCGTTCGGGATTACCAGCGATAATGCGAGAACGCGCGGTTGGCATCAGCCATCTTGTGCGTGTCTTCGCGCTTCTTGACCGCGGAACCGCGGTTGTTGGATGCGTCGAGAAGTTCGCCCGAAAGACGATCGATCATGGTGGTCTCGTTGCGCTTGCGAGCAGCAGCGATCAGCCAGCGGATAGCAAGAGCCTGGCGGCGCTCCGGACGAACATCGACCGGAACCTGGTAGGTCGCACCACCGACGCGGCGCGAACGGACTTCAACGTGCGGAGCAATGTTGTCGAGCGCGGAATGGAAAACCGTCAGCGGCTCCTGCTTCGACTTGCCCTGTACGGAGTCAAACGCGCCATAGACGATGCTTTCGGCGACGGACTTCTTGCCGTCCAGCATGATGGCATTCATGAACTTCGTAACAACGAGGTCACCGAACTTCGGGTCCGGATTGATCTCGCGCTTTTCTGCTTTATGGCGTCTGGACATACTTCTCGTCTCTTTAACTGTTAAGGCGCTCTACCACGCGGAGGACTTCGCGCAGCGCCGGGGATTTCACTTTCAAGCCTTTCCGGGCGGTATCGCCCGGGGCGAAATTACTTCGGACGCTTCGCACCGTACTTGGAACGGCGCTGCTTGCGGTTCTTGACACCCTGGGTATCGAGAACGCCGCGGATGATGTGATAACGGACACCCGGAAGGTCCTTTACGCGGCCGCCACGGATCATGACGACAGAGTGTTCCTGAAGGTTATGACCTTCACCGGGGATGTAACCAATGACTTCGAAGCCGTTGGTGAGGCGGATCTTTGCAACCTTACGCAGAGCCGAGTTCGGCTTCTTCGGCGTCGTGGTGTAGACGCGGGTGCAAACGCCGCGCTTCTGCGGGTTCTCCTGAAGAGCGGGAACCTTGTTACGCTTTACGTTCGCCTGGCGAGGCTTGCGGATCAGCTGGTTTACGGTAGGCATTCAACCATCCCTTACGTTTGTCTCAGTACCCTTGCGGGCTCGAACTTCGCCGTTTCCGGCATTGCCACACATATTTCCCTCAATGCGCAAAATATGGCCCGATCCGCTTCCGCAGATGGACCACATAGAGCAGAGGACGCAAAAAAGATGCGTCATGCGTGCAGCATCATGACTTCAACGTGCGTTTAGAACCTTGTTTGAGGCGATCTTCAGAGCGCGTCGCCCCGAACAGCCAAACCTCACATTGGATCTGATGGCGGGCGTACTACTGGTTTCCACCCAGTTCGTCAAGGCCGGTTAAGAAATAATCTCCGGCTCAATGGCTTGAAAAGCCCGGTAAACGCCCTGTTTCGAGGGCCTTCAGGTCGATTAAGGATGTCACCCAAGATAAACTTGGGCATTGCCGCAAAAACAGATAGGAATCAATATTTGCAGACATCAAGCCCTTATATGGGACCTGCATATTGCGATTCTTAGAGAGCCGAAGGACAAAAGATGATCGGTACACCGGACAACGACAACAATTTCGACGGACCGATGATCTTCATCATCATCGGCAAGGGCTACGAATCCGACACGAGCGAGGGCGTAGACCTGCACGTCATGCTGAAGGCCGCCGATGACGATAGCGCCGTGCGCGAGGCTCTGAACGCGCTCGCCGAGGAAGGCTTCATCGAGGCCGATCTCGACCAGATCGGCATGCTGACCGAAGTCCCCTCCGAAGAGCCGCATGCTTCTGCCTATCAGGGTGCCCTGGACGGCGAAGTTTCGATCATCCGCTTCAGCTAAGCCTATATATAGAGAATAGAGCCTGCGCGCCGGCGCAGGCCTAATCCTCCCGCCCTCGCCTTTCCGCTGGCCGATATCAATGAGCGTGGCGGGCTCCCGCGATACCCTCGCCACTGGCCCAACAAGTTCAACATCCATCCTTCTGCGCACCTCAAAATGTACACCGCCGCAGCGCTCTGTCCGCGTTCGGGCATCTTCCGGCAACCGTAGATATCGACTTCCATTTGAGGTGGTCGCTGACAATCCATCTCTCGGCCAGCCGACGTCGCAGAGGCCATGCGAAGTGTCACGCGAACAAAACAATCATTGGCTAGAGCCTGATTGTAATCATTGCCCCAAAGGAGTTACCATGCGGAATATCTCGAAATTCGTCGCGCTCGGCCTTGCGTTTGCTGTCACGATCGCATCGCCGGTTTTTGCCGAAGACAAGGCAAAGCCTTTCACCGATGCCAAGGAAGTCAATCTACTAGACCTGCTGCCGCCGCCGCCGGCCAATGACTCGGCCAAGACCAAGGCCGAGATCGGTGAGGTCCTGACCATCCAGGTCACCCGCACGCCCGAAATGGTCGATCGCGCCGTTGCCGACGCCGAAGAAAATGTCTGGCGCTATTCCGACGTGATCAACAATCCGAAGTTCACCAAGGAAAACCTGCCGAAGTTCTCCGCTTTCTTCGATCGCGTCGTCGAAACTGAAGCCGCTGTCGTCGATCCGGCCAAGGATGTGTGGAAGCGCACGCGTCCGCACCTGCTCTATCCTGAACTCGTCAAGCCGGTCGTTCCGCTTTCCAAGTCCGGCTCCTATCCGTCCGGCCACACCACAGTCGGCACGCTGATGGGTGTCGTGCTCTCCGACATGGTTCCGGAAAAGAAGGATGCGATCATGGCCCGTGCCTGGGAGTATGGCTGGAACCGCGTCGTCGGCGGCATCCATTACCCGACCGATATCGAAGCCGGTCGGATTTCCGGCATCGTGATCGCCCAGACGATCATGCAGCACGACGACTACAAGGCCGAATATGAAGCGGCCAAGACCGAGCTGCGCAGCGCGCTCGGCCTCTAAGCTTTAGCGATAATTTCGGAGAAGCCGCCGTCGTTTCCGGCGTCTTTGTCATTTGCTGCCGTGAACCTCCCGGCGTGGAACCGTTCCCGATAACTCATCGACCGAACTCCCGACAAAGAAAAGCCGCCCGGATTTCTCCGGGCGGCTTTTATTCTGGATGTCTCGAACTGACGATTACTCGGCAGCAGGAGCGCTTTCGTTCGCGAGGTCCTGCAGCATCGGCGTTGCGACCCCTGCCCCGGTGCCCTTGCGGCGCTCTTCCAGGATCAGGTCGTCGCGAGCCGTCGCGATGCGGCGGATCTGGGTCATGGTGCCACCGGTACCGGCCGGGATCAGGCGGCCGACGATGACGTTTTCCTTCAGGCCCTGGAGGCCGTCGGTCTTGCCGGCGATCGCAGCTTCCGTCAGCACCTTGGTCGTTTCCTGGAAGGACGCGGCCGAGATGAAGGACGGGGTCTGCAGCGATGCCTTGGTGATGCCGAGCAGAACCGGATCGCCGCTGGCAGGCTTCTTGCCTTCCTCGATGAGCTGGTCGTTGACGTCCTCGAGCTCGATACGGTCGACGTTGTCGCCGACGATATAGGTCGAGTCGCCTGCATCGGTGATTTCCACCTTCTGCAGCATCTGACGGACAATCACTTCGATGTGCTTGTCGTTGATGACAACGCCCTGCAGACGATAGACTTCCTGGATCTCGTTGACGAGGTAGGAAGCCAAGGCTTCCACGCCCTTGATTGCCAGGATGTCGTGCGGAGCCGGGTTACCGTCGAGGATGTAGTCACCCTTTTCGATATAGTCGCCTTCCTGAAGGTGGAAGGGCTTGCCCTTCGGGATCAGGTATTCGACAGGCTCGACACCGTCTTCTGCCGGCTCGATGATAACGCGACGCTTGTTCTTGTAGTCGCGGCCGAGGCGGATCGTACCATCGATCTCTGCGATGATGGCATGGTCCTTCGGACGACGGGCTTCGAACAGTTCTGCGACACGCGGCAGACCACCGGTGATGTCCTTGGTCTTGGCGCTTTCCAGCGGCGAACGAGCAAGAACGTCACCCTGGGAGACCTTCGTGCCTGGCTCGACCGACAGGATCGCGTCGACCGAAAGCAGGAAGCGGGCTTCGCCACCACGGGACAGCTTTGCGACATTGCCGCTGGCATCCTTGATGACGATGGCCGGCTTCAGGTCCGAACCACGCGGGGTCGAACGCCAGTCGATAACCTGACGCTTGGTGATACCGGTGGATTCGTCGGTCGCTTCGAGAACAGAGAGACCATCGACGACGTCTTCGAACTGAACGGTACCGGCCACTTCCGTCATCATCGGACGGGTGTAGGGGTCCCACTCTGCCAGACGCTGACCGCGCTTGACCTTGTCGCCTTCGTCGACATGCAGCTTCGAACCGTAGGCAACACGCTGCGAGGAGCGTTCCACGCCACGCTCGTCCAGGATCTGAACGGTCATGTTGCGGCCCATGGCAACAAGATTGCCATCGGAGTTGCGCAGGATGTTGCGGTTCTTGATCTGCACCGTACCTTCGTACGAAGCTTCCAGGAACGACTGGTCAACCACCGTTGCCGTGCCACCAAGGTGGAACGTGCGCATGGTGAGCTGCGTGCCCGGTTCACCGATCGACTGAGCGGCGATGACGCCGACGGCTTCGCCCATGTTGACAGGCGTACCGCGAGCAAGGTCGCGGCCGTAGCAAACAGAGCAGACGCCCGTCTGGATTTCGCAGGTCAGGGCCGAACGGATACGGATCGACTGGATACCAGCCTTCTCGATCTCGACGACATCAGGCTCGAGGATCATCTTGCCGGCATCGACGATGCGTTCGCCGGTGATCGGATGGTCGATGTGATCGAGAGCCGTACGGCCGAGGATGCGGGCGCCGAGCGAAGCAACGACCTGACCGGCATCGACGATGGCGGTCATGGTGAGGCCAGTTTCGGTACCGCAATCGACGTGCGTGACGATGCAATCCTGCGCGACGTCGACGAGACGGCGGGTCAGGTAACCGGAGTTTGCGGTCTTCAAGGCGGTGTCTGCCAGACCCTTACGGGCACCGTGCGTCGAGTTGAAGTACTCGTTGACGGTCAGGCCTTCCTTGAAGTTCGAGATGATCGGCGTCTCGATGATTTCACCCGACGGCTTGGCCATGAGGCCGCGCATGCCGCCCAACTGACGCATCTGGTTCGGAGAACCGCGGGCGCCCGAGTGTGACATCATGTAGATCGAGTTCATCGGCTTCTGACGACCGGTCGCCGGATCGAACTCGACAGCCTTAATGCGGGCCATCATCTCTTCGGCGACCTTTTCGGTGGCCTTACCCCAGGCGTCGACAACCTTGTTGTACTTTTCGCCCTGGGTAATGAGACCGTCGTTGTACTGCTGCTCGTATTCCTTCACCAGGTTTTCGGTGTCGTTAACAATCTTGGCCTTGGTGTCCGGGATGACCATGTCGTCCTTGCCGAACGAAATGCCGGCGCGGCAGGCGTGGCTGAAGCCGAGCTGCATGATGCGGTCACAGAAGATGACCGTGTCCTTCTGGCCGCAATGACGGTAGACCGCGTCGATCATCCTGGAGATGTTCTTCTTGGTCATTTCCTGGTTGCAGATATCAAAGGTCACCTTGCCGTTCTTCGGCAGGAGTTCACCGATGAGCAGGCGGCCCGGCGTCGTTTCATAGATCTTCGAGTAGGGCTTGCCGTCCTCGCCGATCGACTTGAAGCGGCCGCGGATCTTGGTGTGCAGCGTCACGACCTTGGTTTCGAGGGCGTGGTGCAGCTCGCCGAGATCGGAGAAGGCCATGCCTTCGCCCGGCTCGTTCTGGTTCATGATCGACAGGTAGTAGAGGCCGAGAACCATGTCCTGCGACGGAACGATGATCGGTGCACCGTTTGCCGGGTGCAGGATGTTGTTCGTCGACATCATCAGAACGCGGGCTTCGAGCTGGGCTTCGAGCGACAGCGGCACGTGAACGGCCATCTGGTCACCGTCGAAGTCGGCGTTGAAGGCCGTGCAGACGAGCGGGTGCAGCTGGATGGCCTTGCCTTCGACCAGGGTAGGTTCGAAGGCCTGGATACCCAGGCGGTGCAGCGTCGGTGCGCGGTTCAGCAGAACCGGATGCTCGCGGATGACCTCGTCGAGGATATCCCAGACTTCCGGCTTTTCCTTTTCGACCAGCTTCTTGGCCTGCTTGACGGTCGAGGAATAACCCTTGGCGTCGAGGCGGGCGTAGATGAACGGCTTGAAGAGCTCGAGCGCCATCTTCTTCGGAAGACCGCACTGATGCAGCTTCAGTTCCGGACCGGTCACGATGACCGAACGACCGGAATAGTCGACGCGCTTGCCGAGCAGGTTCTGACGGAAGCGGCCCTGCTTGCCCTTGAGCATGTCGGACAGCGACTTCAGCGGACGCTTGTTGGCGCCGGTGATGACGCGGCCACGGCGGCCGTTATCGAAGAGCGCATCGACAGATTCCTGCAGCATGCGCTTTTCGTTGCGGATGATGATGCCCGGAGCGCGCAGTTCGATCAGGCGCTTCAGACGGTTGTTACGGTTGATGACGCGGCGGTACAGATCGTTCAGATCCGACGTCGCGAAACGGCCGCCATCGAGCGGAACCAGCGGGCGCAGATCCGGCGGGATGACCGGAACGACCTTCATGATCATCCATTCCGGGCGGTTGCCGGATTCCATGAAGTTCTCGACGATCTTCAGGCGCTTCATCAGCTTCTTCTGCTTGAGATCCGACGTGGTGTCGGCAAGCTCGGCGCGCAGATCGCCAGCGATCTTTTCGAGGTTCATCGATGCCAGCATCTCATAGATAGCTTCAGCACCGATCATAGCCGTGAACTGGTCTTCGCCGTATTCGTCGACGGCGAGCATGTATTCTTCTTCCGAAAGAAGCTGATGCTCCTTCAGGGCAGTAAGACCCGGCTCCGTGACGATGTAGTTTTCGAAGTAGAGAACGCGCTCGACATCCTTCAGCGTCATGTCGAGCAGCGTGGAGATGCGGCTCGGCAGCGACTTCAGGAACCAGATGTGGGCAACAGGAGCGGCGAGCTCGATATGGCCCATGCGCTCACGGCGAACGCGCGACAGCGTGACTTCGACGCCGCACTTTTCGCAGATGATGCCCTTGTACTTCATGCGCTTGTACTTGCCGCACAGGCACTCGTAGTCCTTGATCGGCCCGAAGATGCGCGCGCAGAAGAGTCCGTCGCGTTCCGGCTTGAACGTGCGGTAGTTGATGGTTTCCGGCTTCTTGATCTCACCGTAGGACCAGGAAAGAATCTTCTCCGGAGAGGCGATCGAAATCCGGATGGAATCGAAATTCTGTGCAGGCACCTGCGGATTGAAAAGATTCATGACCTCTTGGTTCATGCCTGTCTCCTTCATGGGCGAAAGCGCCCTTAGCTTGCGAGGTTGGCGGCAAATTCCCGGGAGCCGCGCCATCGCTTAAACGACAATAACCGCAAAATGCGGCGAAAGCGTCCCTGCCCGGCCAACACGTTACGGGGCCACGGCGGGAACGGTGTGCGCCCTATTAAGGCGCACACCCTATCAAGTGGTTACTCGGCAGCATCCGGCAGCTGGCTTGCGCCCTGCAGGTCCTCGACCTTGGAATTTTCGAGCTCGACCGAGAGACCCAGCGAGCGCATTTCCTTGACGAGAACGTTGAAGCTTTCCGGAATGCCGGCCTCGAAGGTGTCGTCGCCACGGACGATTGCTTCGTAGACCTTGGTGCGGCCGGCAACGTCGTCCGACTTCACGGTCAGCATTTCCTGCAGCGTATAGGCTGCGCCGTAAGCTTCGAGCGCCCAGACTTCCATTTCGCCGAAGCGCTGGCCACCGAACTGCGCCTTACCGCCCAGCGGCTGCTGGGTGACGAGCGAGTACGGACCAATCGAACGAGCATGGATCTTGTCGTCGACCAGGTGGTTGAGCTTCAGCATGTAGATGTAGCCAACCGTAACCTGGCGGTCGAACTGCTCGCCGGTACGACCGTCGTACAGCGTCGACTGACCAGTATCCTTGAGACCTGCCAGACGCAGCATCTCATTGACGTTCTCTTCGTTCGCACCGTCGAAGACCGGGGTCGCGATGGACACGCCACGCTTCCACTGGTCGGCCAGACGCAGGACCGATTCATCGTCGAAATCCTTGACCTGTTCGGCCTTCGGACCGTCACCGACCACGTCGCCGATCGTCTTGCGAAGCGGCTCGATATTGCCGCCGGCCTTGTAGGCCTCCAGCATCTCGCCGATCTGACGACCCATGCCGGCGCAAGCCCAGCCAAGGTGCGTCTCGAGAATCTGGCCGACGTTCATGCGCGAAGGCACGCCGAGCGGATTCAGAACGACGTCGACATGCGTGCCGTCTTCGAGGAACGGCATGTCTTCGACAGGCACGATGCGCGAAACCACACCCTTGTTGCCGTGACGGCCGGCCATCTTGTCACCCGGCTGGATCTTGCGCTTAACAGCGACGAAGACCTTGACCATCTTCATGACACCCGGAGGCATTTCGTCGCCGCGCTGGACCTTTTCGACCTTGTCCATGAAGCGCTGTTCAAGGCGCGACTTGGATTCGTCGTACTGGCCACGGAGTGCTTCGAGTTCGCTCTGGACCTTTTCGTCCTCGACGGCGAACATCCACCACTGCGAGCGGGGATATTCGGAGACGACGGCGTTTGACAGCTCGGTGCCCTTCTTGAAGCCCTTCGGGCCTGCAATGGAGGACTGACCGCGCAGCATGTCGATCAGACGGCCGTAGACGTTACGGTCGAGGATCGCCTGCTCGTCGTCGCGGTCCTTTGCCAGACGCTCGATCTCTTCGCGCTCGATTGCCATCGCGCGCTCGTCCTTCTCAACGCCGTGGCGATTGAAGACGCGCACTTCGACGATCGTGCCGTAGGTGCCGGGCGGCATGCGCATGGACGTGTCGCGCACGTCGGATGCCTTTTCACCGAAGATGGCGCGCAGGAGCTTTTCTTCCGGCGTCATCGGGCTTTCGCCCTTCGGCGTGATCTTGCCGACGAGGATATCGCCCGGCTGAACTTCGGCACCGATGTAGACGATACCGGCTTCGTCGAGGTTCTTCAGCGCTTCTTCCGAAACGTTCGGGATATCGCGCGTGATTTCTTCCGGACCAAGCTTGGTGTCACGCGCCATCACTTCGAATTCTTCGATGTGGATGGAGGTGAACACGTCGTCAGCAACGATACGCTCGGAGAGCAGGATCGAGTCTTCGTAATTGTAGCCGTTCCAGGGCATGAACGCGACGAGCGCGTTGCGGCCGAGAGCCAGATCGCCCAGATCCGTCGACGGACCGTCGGCGAGAATGTCGCCGCGGTTGACCTCGTCACCGACGGTGACCAGCGGACGCTGGTTGACGCAGGTGTTCTGGTTCGAACGCTGGAACTTCTGCAGGCGGTAGATATCGACGCCGGACTTGCCGGCCTCGAGGTCTTCCGTGGCGCGGATAACGATACGCGTCGCGTCGACCTGGTCGACCACACCGCCGCGGCGTGCGCCGATGGCAGCACCGGAGTCGCGGGCGACGACCGGTTCCATGCCGGTACCGACGAACGGCGCTTCAGCGCGCAGAAGCGGAACGGCCTGACGCTGCATGTTCGAGCCCATGAGAGCGCGGTTGGCGTCGTCGTTTTCCAGGAACGGAATGAGAGCGGCTGCGACCGAAACGACCTGCTTCGGCGAAACGTCCATCAGGTTCATGCTGTCGCGCGGGGCAAGCATAACTTCGCCAGCGTGACGGCAGACGACGAATTCGTCGACGAAGGAACCGTCCGACGTCAGTTCGGCGTTGGCCTGGGCAACGTAGTACTTCGCCTCTTCCATGGCGGAGAGATAAAGTACATCAGTCGTGACCTTGCCCTCGACGATACGACGGTACGGGCTTTCGATGAAACCGTACTTGTTGACGCGCGCAAAGGTCGCCAGCGAGTTGATGAGACCGATGTTCGGGCCTTCCGGCGTTTCGATCGGGCAAATGCGGCCGTAGTGCGTCGGATGAACGTCGCGGACTTCGAAGCCGGCGCGCTCGCGGGTCAGACCGCCCGGGCCAAGAGCCGAGAGACGGCGCTTGTGGGTGATTTCCGACAGCGGGTTGACCTGGTCCATGAACTGCGACAGCTGCGAGGAACCAAAGAACTCGCGGACGGCCGCAGCAGCCGGCTTGGCGTTGATCAGATCCTGCGGCATGACCGTGTCGATTTCGATCGAGGACATGCGTTCCTTGATCGCGCGCTCCATGCGAAGCAGGCCGAGACGGTACTGGTTCTCCATCAGCTCGCCGACCGAGCGGACGCGGCGGTTACCGAGGTTATCGATATCGTCGATCTCGCCCTTGCCGTCGCGCAGTTCGACAAGCATCTTGACCACGGCCAGGATGTCGTCCTTGCGCAGGATGCGAACGGTGTCTTCGACGCTAAGGTCAAGACGCATGTTCATCTTCACGCGGCCGACGGCGGAGAGATCATAACGCTCCGCATCGAAGAACAGCGAGTTGAACATGGCTTCGGCCGAATCCATGGTCGGCGGTTCACCCGGACGCATGACGCGGTAGATGTCGAACAGAGCGTCCTGACGGTTCTCGTTCTTGTCTGCGGTCAGCGTGTTGCGGATGTAGGCGCCGACATTGATGTGGTCGATGCCGAGAACCGGGATCTCGTCGAAGTGGTTCGCGAGGATGATGCCAAGCGTCTTCTCGTCGATTTCGTCGCCGGCTTCGAGATAGATCTCACCCGTCGAGTAGTTGACGATGTCTTCGGCAAGGTAGTTGCCATAGAGGTCGTCGTCAGTCGCCTTCAGAGCCTTGAGGCCCTTGTCGGAGAGCTGGCGGAGCAGACGCGGGGTCAGCTTCTTGCCGGCTTCGACGACGACTTCGCCGGTATCGGCGTCGACCATCTCGGTGATCGCCTTTGCACCCTTCAGCGTTTCCGGCTTGAAGGGAATGCGCCAGCCTTCGCCGTCGCGCTTGTAGAGCGACTTCGTGTAGAAGGTGTCGAGGATTTCCTCGCCGTCCATGCCGAGGGCCATCAGCAGCGACGTCACCGGAATCTTGCGGCGGCGGTCGATACGGGCATAGACGATGTCCTTGGCGTCGAATTCGATATCGAGCCAGGAACCGCGGTACGGAATGACGCGGGCAGCAAAGAGCAGCTTGCCGGAAGAATGGCTCTTGCCCTTGTCGTGGTCGAAGAAGACGCCCGGCGAGCGGTGCATCTGGGACACGATCACGCGTTCGGTGCCGTTCACGATGAACGTACCGTTGTTCGTCATGAGCGGCATGTCGCCCATGTATACGGACTGTTCCTTGATGTCCTTGATCGACTTCGCGCCCGTATCCTCGTCAATATCGAACACGATGAGACGGAGAGTAACCTTCAGCGGCGCAGCATAGGTCAGGTCGCGCTGGCGGCATTCATCGACGTCGAACTTCGGCGGCTCGAATTCATAGGACACGAACTCCAGCATGGAAGCGCCGGAGAAATCGGTGATAGGGAAAACAGACTTGAAGACAGCCTGGAGGCCTTCGTCGGGACGACCGCCCTTGGGCTCTTCAACCATCAGAAACTGGTCGTAGGACGCCTTCTGAACCTCGATGAGGTTCGGCATTTCTGCGACTTCGGGGATTTTACCAAAAAACTTGCGTACGCGCCTGCGACCATTGAACGAAAGGGTCTGAGCCATCGTCGCTCCTTCAAAAATTGCATCCGGGCCTGCAACGGACGGGAACCGATGGCCAGTCGATCCCGTCAACCAATGAGTAGTTCAACCTCGTCCCACCTCCCGAAACAGCCAGGCCGGATTGCCTTGGTGCCTCGGTTCGAGACCATGCTCTTGAAGAACCCATTACCCAAAAGCCGTTTTCACGCGGCTTTTGGGTAATTCGTTCAAAAAAACGGCAAATGGGAGACGGCAAACACCGCCTCCCAAAAGCAGTTCAAGATTACTTGACGTCAGCCTTTGCGCCAGCGTCTTCAAGCTTCTTCTTGATGTCAGCAGCTTCAGCCTTGGAAACGCCTTCCTTGACAGCCTTCGGAGCGCCTTCGACGAGGTCCTTGGCTTCCTTGAGGCCGAGACCGGTGATGGCGCGGACTTCCTTGATGACGTTGATCTTGTTGGCGCCGGCATCCGTGAGGATGACGTCGAACTCGGTCTTTTCTTCTTCGACCGGAGCAGCAGCACCTGCACCACCAGCAGCGGCAGCAACAGCTACCGGAGCAGCGGCGGAAACGCCCCACTTTTCTTCGAGCAGCTTGGAAAGCTCAGCGGCTTCCAGGACGGTCAGCGAGGAGAGGTCATCAACGATCTTTGCGAGATCAGCCATTTTTCTAGTTCCTTTTGTTCGGTTCGAACTGTTGAGTTTGTACAGCGAAAAACCGCCTTAAGCGGCTTCGTCCTTCTTGGCGTAGGCCGCGAACACGCGGGCAAGCTGGCTTGCCGGTGCTGCAACAACCCCAGCGATGCGGGTAGCCGGTGTCTGGATCATGCCCAGCAGCTTCGCACGCAGCTCATCGAGCGAAGGCAGGGTCGCAAGCGACTTGACAGCTTCAGCATTGAGCGTGGTTGTTCCCATGGCACCACCGAGAACAACGATCTTGTCGTTGGTCTTGGCGAAATCCATGACGACCTTCGGAGCGGTGATCGGATCATTGCTGTAAGCAATGAGGGTCTGACCTTTGAAGAGATCGGAGATCCCTTCCGCTTCCGTACCCTGAAGGGCAATTTTGGCCAGGCGGTTCTTCGCGACTTTGACGGTGCCGCCAGCAGCGCGCATCTTCGAACGAAAATCGTTCATCTGTGCGACTGTAGCACCAGCATAGTGGGCCACGACAACCGAGCCCGATGCCTTGAAGACATCGTTCAGTTCCGTGACGAATTCGCGCTTTTCCGCTCTTTCCACTGCCTATCTCCAGTTGGCGGGACCGTTGAACGGACCCACCGGGTTGCCTTTGCCTCCCGGGATCAGAATAGATCCCAAGCGGCGCTTGAGGATCCTGTCCCCTCGCGCTCCGCGCCAGTAAAGGCAAAAGAGGCACAAGGCATCCAAGGCTCGAACCGATTTCCTAGAAGCAGAACTTCATGCAATTCGGGTCTTACCCGTCTCATGCAGGCAACAGTGATTAAGGGAAAACCACCTGCAATCTCGGACAGGATTCCGGATTTCTCCGGAATATTCCGGCCCCTTTACGAGGCCGGAATTCTTGTTATCAGGCCGAAGCCCGATGAAACTTAAGCAGCGGTAACCGCTGCGGTGACCGAGCCGACTTCGATCTTGACGCCCGGACCCATGGTCGAGGAGAGCGCTACGCGCTTGACGTAGTTGCCCTTGGCGCCAGCCGGCTTTGCCTTGATGACGGCGTCAGCGAAGGCACGGATGTTTTCTTCCAGAGCCTTGGCATCGAAAGATGCCTTGCCGATGCCGGCGTGAACGATACCAGCCTTCTCGACGCGGAACTCGACAGCGCCGCCCTTGGAAGCCTTGACGGCACCAGCGACATCCATCGTAACCGTGCCAACCTTCGGGTTCGGCATCATGCCACGCGGGCCGAGAACCTTACCGAGGCGGCCGACGAGCGGCATCATGTCCGGGGTTGCGATGCAACGATCGAAATCGATCTTGCCGCCCTGGACGATTTCAACGAGCTCCTCTGCGCCAACGACGTCTGCGCCGGCAGCCTTGGCTTCATCAGCCTTGACGCCACGAGCAAAGACAGCGACGCGAACCGTACGGCCGGTGCCGTTCGGCAGGTTGACGACGCCGCGGACCATCTGGTCTGCGTGACGCGGGTCAACGCCGAGGTTCATCGAAACTTCGATGGTTTCATCGAACTTTGCGACAGCACGTTCCTTGACCATGCCGATGGCGGTCGTCAGAGCGTAGAGCTTGGTGGGATCAACACCTTCGTTGATCTTCTGAGTGCGCTTGCCTGCCATGGTCTTAACCCACCACTTCCAGGCCCATGGCGCGGGCAGAGCCCTCGATCATCGCCATTGCACCTTCGATATCTGCTGCATTCAGGTCCTTCATCTTGGCTTCGGCGATCGTCTTGATCTGAGCCTTGGTGAGCGAACCGGCCTTTGCGCCCTTGCCCGGGGTCTTGGAACCGGACTGGATCTTGGCTTCCTTCTTCAGGAAGTAGCTGACTGGCGGCTGCTTCATGACGAAGGTGAAGGACTTGTCCTGGTAATAGGTGATGACGACCGGGATCGGCATACCCTTTTCCATTTCCTGCGTAGCCGCGTTGAACGACTTGCAGAATTCCATGATGTTAATGCCACGCTGACCAAGTGCCGGGCCGATTGGCGGGGACGGGTTTGCCGATCCTGCCTTGACCTGCAGCTTGAGCTGGCCTGCAACTTTCTTAGCCATATCTCTCTGCCTTTCACTGATGGCCGGTCACCCGGCCCTGATGCCGGATCGCTCCGGCGGCTGCGGTTGCGTGGTTCGGATCCTTGAGGCCCGGCTAAGACCCCTCACCTTCCACGCGATGCGGCATTTGCCGCACGAGGATCAGCCGCAAGCGACTGAGCCTCGATCTCAAAAAATCAGACCTTCTCGACCTGAGCGTATTCCAGTTCGACCGGGGTCGCGCGACCGAAGATCGACACTTCCACCTTCAGGCGCGAACGCTCTTCGTCAACATCCTGAACCGTGCCGTTGAACGAAGCGAACGGACCGTCGGATACACGAACCTGCTCGCCGATCTCGAAGGTAACGGAAGCCTTCGGCCGTTCGACACCTTCCTGAACCTGACCGAGGATGCGATCAGCCTCAGAATCCGGAATCGGAACCGGCTTGTTGTCAGAGCCAAGGAAGCCCGTGACCTTCGGCGTATTCTTGATCAGGTGATAGGCTTCATCCGTCAGGTTGGCGCGAACCATGACATAGCCCGGGAAGAACTTGCGCTCGGAATCGACCTTGCGGCCGCGACGCACTTCCACCACCTTTTCGGTCGGCACGAGAATCTTCTCGAACAGGTGCTCAAGCCCCTTCTGGCGAGCCTTGTTCTCGATGTCCTCAGCCACCTTCTTTTCAAAATTGGAATATGCGTGGACGATGTACCAACGTGCCGCCATTTTCATCTCCACCCGTATCAGTTGCCGGTATTGAGCACGAAGCTCAGCGCCCAGCCAATCAGCTGGTCCGCGGCAAAGAAAAACAGCGCAGCAAAAACAACCATAAACAGCACCATAACCGTCGAGATCATCGTCTCGCGGCGCGACGGCCATGTAACTTTAGACGTCTCCGTGCGAACCTGCTGCAGAAACGCGAATGGATTGGATTTGGATGCCATCGACTGCCCACGCAATTACGGCGCGTAAAGCTGAAACTATCAGCCCCACGCACCGCGTGTCTGTTGAACCCTAAATAAACATCGATTTCCCGATACACAAGAGGGAAACTGATGTTTAACGAAATTTGTCGCCATATGCTCAATCCTCGCCGGAACGCTGCGAGACGTCCGCGCTGTCCGTTCAAGGAAAATGGCAGGGGCAGAGGGGCTCGAACCCCCGACCTGCGGTTTTGGAGACCGCCGCTCTACCAACTGAGCTATACCCCTTTACGCTTTGCATTCAGCCTGTTGACCTTGCGATCATGAGCCGGTGAAAAGCATGGCGCTCCCTTTAAGGCGGCAGCTCGGGATATGCAAGAGCGATTTTCGATTTTCGGAGTCATTCTCCGCAGGCAATCGAAAGAAGTCCCCTGCAGCAGCACATTTGACGACCGGACGCGAAATCGAACGCGTCCGGCCGCGTGACTTTCTGCAGTGAAACTCACACTTTCACGTATTTCCGCCAGTCGTGCTCTTCCTTGAAGCCGAGCACTTCGCGAATCTTCCGGTTGGAAAGCAGGCCCTCATATTCGCCGATCTCACGGGTGAACGGCACATTCGGGTAGAATCGCTTGGCGAGCTCTCGAGATGGCGTATTGGCCGAGACCGTGTCGTTGGCGGCATTGAAGACCTGGAAGCCCAATCCATCCTTCTCAATGCAGCGGTGGACGATCTGTCCGAGATCGCGCGCATCGATATAGCTCCAGGCGATGCGCTTACGCATTTCCGGATTGGCGAAATAGGTCGGAAACCTCTCGTATTCATGCGGCTCGATGACGTTGCCGATGCGCAACGCGTAAATATCGAAGCCGGACCGCTCGGCAAAAGCACGCGCGGTCTTCTCATTCAGGACCTTGGAAAGGCCGTAGGAATCCATCGGATTGACATCATAGTCCTCATCCAGCGGGAACTGGTGGAAATCGCGATGACCTTCGGCGAAGCAGACGCCATAGGTCGTCTCACTCGATGCGACGATGATCTTCCGGATACCGAGCTTCACGGCCGCCTCGATGACATTATACGTGCCCATCGTGTTAATGCGGAAGGTCTCGTTATCAGGCTTGATAAGGATGCGCGGCACTGCCGCGAAATGCACAACGGCGTCGAAAGGCTGAACACCCTTGCCCGCGTCCAGATCCGGAAAATCCCGGTGCATGGAAAGCACGTTGAACATCTGGCCACTGTCGGTGATGTCGGCAGTGAGATTGGTGACACCAGGGCTTTCGAGCGGCACGAGATCGACGTTATGAACCTCATATCCGGCATTGACGAGCCACGGCACGGCATGACGTCCCGCCTTGCCCGAACCGCCGGTGAAGAGAATGCGCTTTTTCATGGAATATCCTCCGCGTCATGAAATCGGAGGCATAGATAAACTCTTCCGCGCGAAGAGCAAGCGAGCGTCTCGTCAGCAGGTTCAAACCTACTCTGGCCAGGGGCTTCCAACTGGAAGCGCCTGCCCTGCCATTTCAATCACCGCCGGACGCTCCGGCGGCTCGCTACGCAACTATTTAACGACGCTTATTTCGTCTATCTGCACGCCAGCTGCCTGAACAACTTCCTGCGGAATTGCAGCGATGAAAAACATCGTGAAAACATACATCGCGAAAATCGTCGCAACGAATGTAGCCTTGTGAATCATCCTACTCTCCTCTCTACAATGAGGAGTCTGGACTAAAAATGCCGGAACGCAAAACGCTTTCTGAACGCTAGATGAACAAAATACTGTTATGGGACATCTTAACGATATTTTTACAACATCTCATGAGCGTTTCCGCATGCCGGAAAACGAAAAAACCCCGCCGTTTCCAGCGGGGTTTTTCCTAAAATCGGGGATAATTCCGATTACTCGATGATGGAAGCCACGATGCCTGCACCGACGGTGCGGCCGCCTTCGCGGATAGCGAAGCGAAGCTTTTCTTCCATCGCGATCGGAACGATCAGCTCGACGTCAACCGT
>NZ_JACIAS010000019.1:0-6823 GCF_014194915.1 Rhizobium sp. BK512
ACGAGGTTCAACGCCTCGAAAGCCGCCAAAACGCCCAAAGCTCCCAAAGCCGACGCGGCGAAACAGAAAACTGCAAAGCCCGGGCACCCAGCCAACCTTCCCCTCTCTCGTCTTGCGAAAGACATCGCAGGGTGACTATCGCCCGGCGCGGAAAACAACTGCGCCGCCGGCGAGGGTGACTCGCCGTCCTGCGGACCATAACCTCAAGGCCAAGCAATGAGGATGCCGCAAACACCGTAACCAAAACAAACAGTCCCGCCCTTTCGGCCAAAGAACACCAGGCGATCTCTGTCCATGGTGCGCAGACTGTGCGGGTCCGACCCTGAGGTTGATAGTGTGTGAGGACTTTACAAAGTCCCGGATAGGAATTTGAGTTAGGCCGGATGCACAGGCGGAAGCAGGGTCAAGCTTCTGTTAGTGGTCTTTCGTGATTTCTCCGCCACAACCATCCCGAAAACTTGTGCGTGTTAATATCCCCATAGCGTTGTAGCTCTGACTAAGCTACATCGTGGGTGCAGGCTCAAAGCGAGTGGTTCGCTTCGGCAGGCGCATGTATCTGCAACTCGAGGGGGAATAACTTCGCGTATGGATGGCATCGGTCCGCAGCATCACGACTCCGGTCTTCGTGCACTTTGCGGTATCGCTGCGTTCTATCGGATTGCCGCTGATCCAATCCGCCTTCAGCACGATCTGGCGCTGAAGGGACGCGCATGCGAAGCCATCGACATCCAGCGAGCAGCCGGCATCATCGGTCTCAAGGCGCGTGTCGTGGAGAGAGTCTCGGAGCAACGCCTTAGATCAATGCCGGTCCCGGCAATTGTCAAAATGCGCGGCGGCTCCTTTCAAGTGCTCGGCGGCTTGAATCCATCCGGAAAGTACAGGCTCGTCGATCCCATAACACGGGTCGATCGCGAAATTGCTCCTTCAGATATATTGGCGGAAATCGGCTCGCGAGTGATCCTCGTCGGCCGGAAGATCGGCGGGGAGGGATCTGATCCCAGGGAATTCGGCTTCAAGTGGTTCGTGCCATCCATCTGGCGATACCGCAAGCCGCTGGCGCATGTTCTGCTCGCATCGCTGTTTGTGCAGATATTTGCGCTCGTCACACCCTTATTCTTTCAGGTCGTGGTCGACAAGGTTCTGACACATAAAGGTTATTCGACGCTTTTTGTGCTGGTCGCAGGCATCGCGATCATTGGCCTCTTCGATGTTGTGCTTCAATATCTCAGGACCTATGCGTTGGCGCACACGACAAACCGGATAGACGTCGAACTTGGGCAACGACTGTTCCATCACCTGCTGCGGCTGCCTCTCGGCTATTTCGAGACCCGCTCGGCAGGTCAGACCGTTGCAAGGGTACGCGAGCTTGAAACGATTCGCGCATTTCTGACTGGCCAGGGGCTTTTCTCGGCACTTGATGTCATTTTTACTTTTGTGTTCATCGCGGTTCTCTTCGCTTATTCGTGGAGCCTGACGTTGATCGTCATTGCCGCGATCCCGATCTACGTCCTGATCGGTGTGACCGTCAGGCCGCCGCTTCGCGAATTCGTCAAGGAAAAATTCAACCGGGGTGCTGCGAGCCAGCAATTTCTCGTCGAAGCGATTGTCGGCATCCACACGGTCAAATCCGCCGCAGTGGAGCCGGTAATGCAGGCACAGTGGGAGGAGAAGCTTGCAGCCTATGTGCGGACAGCTTTCGATACGACGCTGCTTAGTGCTGGCGGACAAAACGCCATCCAATATGTCAGCAAGCTCTCGACAGCAGCTCTTCTGCTCTTCGGCGCGAAGGCTGTCATCGATGGCGATCTATCGGTTGGCTCGCTGGTCGCCTTCAACATGATTGCCGGCCAGGTCGCTCAACCAGTCTTGAGGCTGTCCCAGCTTTGGCAGGATTTTCAGCAGGTGCAGATCTCCGTCGATCGGCTCGGCGACATTCTGAACACCCCGATGGAGCGTCCGCCCGGTATCCGCTTGTCGTTGCCGACCCCAAGGGGGCATATCGAATTTCGTAATGTCACCTTCCGCTATCGACCTGGCTCTCCGGAAGTCCTGAAAAACGTCTCGCTCGAGCTCCGACCCGGAGAGGTGATTGGCATCGTCGGGGCCTCCGGTTCTGGAAAATCGACGCTGACCAAGCTCGTCCAACGGCTCTATCTTCCGGAAGAGGGGCAGATCCTTCTCGACGGGGCAGACCTTTCGCAAATCGATCCCGCCTGGCTTCGAAGCCATATCGGAGTTGTTCTCCAAGAGAACCTTCTGTTCAACCGCACAATTCACGACAATATCGCTTTCTCAAACCCGGCAATGCAACGGGCTCAAGTCATTGCTGTCGCCAAGCTCGCCGGCGCCGATGAGTTCATCACAAGGCTACCACAGGGCTATGACTCGATGATCGAGGAGCGCGGCGCGAACCTCTCCGGCGGCCAGCGCCAGAGGATCGCTATTGCCCGGGCTCTTGCGACCAATCCGCCGATATTGATCTTAGATGAGGCAACCAGTGCGCTTGACTACGAAAGCGAGAGGGTCATTCAGACGAACATGGGGCAGATCGCCAGCGGTCGAACGGTGATCATCATCGCGCACCGCCTTGCCGCAATCCGGCCATGCAGCAGGATTGTCGGCATGAAGGACGGCCGGATCGCCGAGGTCGGCAGCCATGACGAATTGCTGGGGCGTCCAGATGGGCTCTATTCGCGTCTTTGGGCCTTGCAGAACGACAGGGGAGCGGCATGAGCGCAACGGCTAATGCCTCTCGCTATTTGGGTCTTCCGCGACGGCCGGCAACGCGCGCAGATCACGAATTTCTGGCGCCTGCCCTTGAGGTACTGGAAACGCCACCATCGCCCATACGCATGGCGCTGATCCTGATCATCTGTTTGTTCACCACGGTTGCGCTGGTCTGGTCCTATCTCGGCCGCATCGACATTGTGGCGGCAGCGCAAGGCAAGATCCAGCCGACCGGCCGCGTCAAGGTCGTGCAACCGTTGCTGACGGGCAAGGTGAAGACACTGCCACCACAAAACGGCGACCACGTGCGCCGCGCCGATATTCTGCTCGAACTTGATCCTACGGATGCTCTCGCAGACGAGAGAGATGCGGCAAAGGGCCTTGCCTCGGTTAAGGCGGAGGTTCAGCGGCGCAGGGCTGCTATCCGGTTCGTGCGTTCGCAACCGGCGGTGGGATCGGTTGTGGAAATGAGCTGGGACAAGGATACGGGCCCCGAGCTGCAGCAGCGCGAGAACGGCATTCTGCTCGGCGACATCGAGAAATATCATGCGACCATCGCCTCACTCGGCGCGCAGCAGCATCAGAAGGAAGTGGAGCGTGAACGGCTCAAAGTGACAGTGGCCGCGCAGGAATCCCTCGTTGAAACCCTCCAGGAACGTGTTGCGATGCGCAGCATGCTTGCTTTGAAGGATGCCGGCACGATGGCAAGCGTCATCGATGCAACCGAAACAATGAAGGAACAGGTGACGCAGCTGGCGATACAGCAGGGGCAGCTTGCCGACGCCGAGGCCGCAATCGATGTCTTCGCAAAAGAGAAACGGAAAGCAGAAGGCGCGTTTCTGAGTGATCAGCTTGACAGGCTTGGTGATGCCGAGCGCCGCGCGGACGAATTGGAGCAGCGTCTGGCGAAGGCACAGAATTCTCTCGATCAGATGACGTTGCGCAGTCCGATTGATGGAACGGTGCAATCCTCGTCGGTCACCGGCCTCGGGCAGGTAGTCACCGTTGGCCAGGACCTGATGCGGATCGTACCGCAAGACAGCACACTCGAGCTTGAAGTCTATATGCCGAACAAGGACATTGGCTTCATCAGAGTGGGCCAGGAGGCGGTCGTAAAACTCGAGGCCTTTCCCTTCACCCGCTACGGGACCGTTTCCGCCGTCGTCGTGAAGGTCGCAGCCGATGCCATTCCGGAGCCGGACGCAGCCCGCCGTGAGGGTGACCCTATCGCAAGGCAGTCAAGTACAGCCTTCGGTAGCGCGGAGCGAATGCAGAATTTGGTCTTTCCGGTCACTCTGCGCCTTGCAAGCGATCACATTCAAGCTGACGGTGCGGACGTCAACTTATCTCCAGGGATGGCGGCTGTCGCCGAGGTGCGCACCGGCCAGCGCAGAATATTGGAGTATGTGTTTTCCCCGTTGGTTGAGATAGCTGACGAGGCGCTCCATGAGCGATAAAGGTAGTGGCTACGAAGTCTTTTGACTGCAGTAGATCTGCTCATTTTTTGAATAATTATAGAACTTATCTTGGATTTGAGGGGCTGAAAGGCGTGTTTTCTGCAAATTATGTTCTTGAAGTGATTTGCCTTTTGACTCAGCGCAAGAAGCCAATTGCCAGGGCTGCCGCGTTACTGTGTATCCGGACTTAACTTCAATTTTCAGCCGAGTGTCCTGCGCGTGGGGAGATGAGCCGACCCAGGACACGGTAAGGCGGTATAAGCAAGCGGTGATTTCATGACGGGCATTGTTACTCCTACGAAGAACGTCAACTTGACGGGGGATCAGAAAATTGACGGGCTTCTCAGCGGCTACGCCTGGGACGGTACGATCACCTATGCGTTTCCCACAAGCTCGATTTCGTACTCCTATAGTGGCGAGAAGGATTACGGCTTCTCCGCGATTTCCTCGCAACAGCGCTCTGTTGCCTTGTTCTTTATGGAGCAGTCCTACGGAAACACGGCAAATGACGGCTTCTCCGTAGAGGGATTTACCAATGCCGATTTTGTGGCCGGCAGCGCGGACTCCGCGTCGGTGCGGTTTGCACAATCTTGGCTTCCCTCGACTGCATGGGCGTATACCCCAAGTCCGGATAGTGCCGCTGGCGATATATGGTTCGGGACAACATATGCCGGTACGGCAGATGATTATCGCTATCCGGAGTTCGGCAACTACGCAGGCCACACGCTGGCACATGAGCTGGGTCACGCTCTCGGTCTGAAACACGGTCACGAACCGTACCTAGGCAATTCGCTGGTCGTGCCCGGTGCCTACGATTCCATCGAATATACGATCATGACCTACCGCACATACGTCGGAGACAGTGCGAGTGGTTACAAATACGAGCAGAATGGCGCGCCACAGACCTTCATGATGCTCGATATCGCCGCCCTGCAGGAAATGTACGGGGCGGATTACACGACAAACAGCGACAATACCGTCTACAAGTGGAAGCCGAACGAAGGCGTGACCTATGTGAATGGAGTCGCGGCCATTACTCCGGACGCGAACAGGATCTTCGCAACAATCTGGGACGGCGGCGGTATCGACACCTATGATCTAAGTGCCTACACCACCAGCCTTCAAATCGACCTGCGACCAGGGGGGTACTCGGTCTTTTCGCAACTCCAGCTGGCTTACTTGGGAGGCGGCTCGAATGGCGGCGATGCTCGCGGGAACATCTTCAATGCGCTTCTCTATCATGACAACCTGGCGTCGCTGATCGAGAATGTTCAGGCAGGCTCCGGTAACGATACGATTGTCGGCAACGAGGTGAACAACGCCCTTTGGGGCAATGCGGGAAATGATACGCTTACCGGCGGCGCCGGCGACGACACGTTGAACGGCGGTGCTGGACTGGACCGGATGTCGGGTGGGGTGGGTGACGACACCTATATCGTCGACGTTGCAAACGACGTCGTAACCGAGAACGCGGGCGAGGGAACGGACACGGTCAGGACGGCGCTTTCGAGTTACACACTCAGCGTCAACGTCGAGAACCTGACCTATACCGGTACCACGTCGTTCATGGGTATCGGCAACGCTGCGGTCAATGTGATCACTGGCGCAGCAGGCGCCGACACGCTGGACGGCAAGGCGGGAGCCGATATCCTGATTGGCGGTGCGGGCAACGACACCTATGTTGTCGATGATCTGGCCGATGTCGTGACCGAGGCTGCCAATGCAGGCACGGATCTGGTCAAGACGACGCTTTCTGCCTACGCGCTGACCAACATTGCCAATGTTGAGGACCTGACCTTCACTGGCACCGGCAATTTTTCCGGGACGGGCAATATACTGGCCAACACGATCACCGGCGGGGCCGGCAACGACGTTCTGGACGGTGGTGCGGGTAACGACAGGCTGATCGGCGGGGCCGGCAATGACACGCTGATTGGCGGCGCCGGCGACGACACGCTGGATGGCGGCACGGGCGCTGATGCGCTTTCCGGCGGTACCGGCAACGACATCTATTGGGTTGACAATGGCGGGGATACGGTCACCGAGGCTGCCGACGAGGGCAGCGATACGGTGTACGTGCAGTCGGTCTACTTCGCGAGCTATACGCTCGGCAGCAATGTCGAGAACCTGACCGTCTCCGGCACGACGACTTTCACCGGCATCGGCAATGCGCTGAACAATATCCTGACGGGCGGGGCAGGGATCGACACGCTGAAGGGTGCGGCAGGCGATGACACCTATGTCATCGGCACCGGCGATATCGTCATCGAGAATGCCGGCGAGGGTATCGATACCGTAAAGACGGGCCTGGCGGCCTACACGCTGGGTGCCAATGTGGAGAACCTGACCTATACCGGGTCAGCCGTCTTCACCGGTACCGGCAATGAGCTGGACAACATCATCAAGGGCGGAGCGGCCGCCGATAAGCTGACCGGCGGCGCCGGCAACGACGTGCTGGACGGTGGTGCGGGAGCCGACACGCTGATCGGCGGTATCGGCGATGACACCTATATCGTGGATGCCGCAAGCGACGTGGTCACGGAGGCAGCAGGTGCGGGTACGGACGAGATCCGGACGTCGCTTGCTGCCTATTCGATTGCTGCCCTCGCCAATATCGAGAACCTGACCTACACCGGGTC
>NZ_JACIAS010000020.1:0-6249 GCF_014194915.1 Rhizobium sp. BK512
CGCCGACATCGTCGTCGCCATCAACAATGTCAAACCCAAACGTCACGCAAAATATAACTTCCGTGACTCCGAATTATACGCAAGGTCCTTGATGAAATACCACGATTTTAAAATGTAAGCCTCGACATTACAAAGGATCTAATAGGCTCAGTCGATCGCTTCTGCGCTAGCAGGCGAAGGCCATTGATCATCACAACCGGCACCCCAAGGGATCACCAGACTACAGGGACAGGAGAAGCGTGATGACGGACTACTACGTTGCCACTGACGGAAGCGACATAGCCAAGGGCAACCTGTCAGCGCCATGGAAGACGATCGGCCGCGCCATGCAGGCGCAGCTCAAGCCCGGCGATCAGATCGTGGTGAAGGCGGGAACCTATCACGAGCAGATCATGATAACGAAGAATGGTACGGCGGATAATTACGTCACCATCCGCTCTGAATTGCCTGGCGGCGCTTTGCTCAGACCGCCTGCTTCGGACACCTACAGCACCCTGAACGTGCGAGCGAACTACATCAGGATCGAAGGCTTCGACGTCGTTGGCGGCGGGGGACATGCGATCGATATCGAAGGATCACACCATGTCACGATCAAGGCCAATATTGCCCATGACAGCGGCGGCTCGGGCATTTCCAGCGCCAAATCGGATTGGCTGACGATTGAGGACAACCGGGTCTATGGCAATAGTGCAACGAACGGTTATCAGTGCAGCGGCATTTCGCTCTGGCAGAACATGGACCTCGCCCCAGGCAACGCCGAGTTCCGCAACGTCGTCAGGAACAACATTACCTACGACAACGTGCAGGGACCCGCCATCAACTGGGAACATACCGATGGAAACGGTATCATCATCGACGGTTTTCACGATACCAAATACCGCTACGGCACTCTGATCGAGGGCAATGTCTCCTACGGCAATGGCGGCAAAGGCATCCACGTCTTCCTGAGCGACTTCGTCACGGTGCGCAACAACACCGTCTGGCACAACAACCATGACAATGCCAACAAAGGAAGCTGGCGAGGCGAACTGAGCAACGCCATGGGCAGCCACAATACCTGGGTGAACAATATCGCGGTAGCGGATCCGCGAACGGATTCCAGAAACCGGGCCATTAACGACGTTAGTACCAATGGCTACGTGAACGAGGATGTGAAGTGGTACAACAATATCACCTTCAACGGCACTCCACGCGAGGCATCGGTGCTTTCGGACGGCCATGCTCCGGATGCAGCGAACGGGAACCTGCTTGGACGTGATCCCCTGCTTTCAAATCCTGCCACTGGAGATTTCCACCTGAAGCCCGGTTCGCCGGCCATCGATGCCGGAACGACAGCTTTCGGGCTCGGATCTGCCGACCTGGACGGGCAGGCCCGCGCAACCGGCAAGATCGACATCGGAGCGGACGAGGCCGGTCCCAGTACGGAGACGCCACCGAATGCCGAGAACGTCTCTGGCTCGGTGCGGCGATAGACGCAGCCCCGCGAAAACATTTCGTCAATCACAACCCAATTATCGTGAATTCAGCGCGCGGATTGGCGCCTAACCGCAAGGTAACGAAACAGTTGGTGACGCGCGTCGCCAGACCTGGAAAGCCTGGAAGGTTTCGGTAACCTGAAAATGCTGGTCGGACAGGAACGCGGCCAGCACTCCTTCCGGATCGTAAATATCAGGCTTGCTGGTGACGACGAGAGTCGGAGCCTCCAGAGCGGCAGCAAAACCGGGCCGTGGCTCAAAGACATAAAGCGCGCTGCCACATCCCTTGCCTAGCGGCACATGATATACGAGAGCACCAAGTGCGTCGGCGCTCCACCAGACGCGATCGCCCCCGGTGAGGGCCGTGCGTACGACCGTGGCCGCAGCGCGATAATCGTCCTTGGCATGCCGCTGCGCGAATCTGATGCTCGCACCAGAAGCCAATGCCATTACCAGAAAGCCAACGACCACGAGCTTGCCGACAGGCCGGCGCCAGAGCAGCGTCGCACCTGCCGCCTGCAGCGCCAGGACGACGGCTATCGCAGGAGCAAGGTGGCGACCAACGACACGCCAATGCAGAATATATCCGGCGACCAGTATCAATGCTGCCGCAGCCGTGAATGCGATCGCGCATGCCGCGAGTGTGCGAGGCGGAATATTGCGAACGGCCTGGATTAGGCCGGCCAGCGTTACAGCAGCAACCAGGATCGCGTAGCTCGCGAGCGCAACGAGGTAAGACGAGACGATCGTCCCCTCGCCGGCGCGCAGATCAGTGCGCCCAGGACCGAGGCCTGCGAAACCCAGCAATTCGTAGGCCGAGAACAACAATGTCCGGGCGTCGGTCGTCGCCACTTTGGTGCCGCCCGCCCCCCCAAGTACGGTCCAGAAATAGTAAAGCCCGAGTGGCGCCAGCACGACCACGAGCAGAACCGACGGTCCGATGATATGGCTGTTCGCAAGCCGGCGAACGCGCCAGTGTACGGCACAAGCGGCGGCACCGACCGCGGCGGCGGCCCAGATCGCACCGAGCAAGCTGCTTCCAGCAAGAGCAATAAGTCCGAACGCAAGCAGCCAGACCTGATAGCGGCGAAGGAGCGGACCTTCCGCACTGCGATCGCTCGCCGCGACCACCGCGCGTTCGAGCAGGCCGAAGACCATCAGGCTCGCCCCGATCTGCATGCCATAGGGCCGCGCCTCATCGACATAATACCAGAGAAACGCACTGCTGGCGGCGACCAGAAGCCGATCAACCCGGCCATTGGCGAAGACGTAGAGGCCCGGAATAAGCCAAAGGAGGTTCATCACCCTCAGCGCAACCTCGCCGTCGCCCGCGACCTTCTCCCAGGCCCAGATCGCCACGAGAAAAAATGGCATCTGCGCATCGGAGCCAGTCTCCGCGACCATGCGAGCCAAAAGCGTCTGAAAGTGCGGCTCCGCGGCACGCCACGCAGTGTTGGCCTCGTCTATCCAGTAACTCTGCCCGCTGATCGCGGTGCAAAGTGCAACCAAGGCGGCGACCATGGCGAGCCACAGGATGACCTGCTGCGATAAAGGGTGCGACCTTTGCAAATGAGATATTCTGTTATTGACCGGGTTCGATGGTCCCGCGATCTCCGCGCCCAGCGCCGGATTGAGATCAGATATGCCCATACACGTACTCGTCCCACAACCGTGTCCAGCGCCCGGCCGGTAATAGATCCTTACCGGCCTAGGTCAGTTCCAAGACTAACTCGTTCTTCGTTTGAGCAACAATCAGCACAAAGTGGTACGCATACGTCTTATGGCTCGCTTTCGACCAGCCAATATAAAGAATAAAGTTCACTTCTACAGAGGCTTGCGTGTCATCACCGACAGGGATGTCGGGGTAAAATTCGATGAGCCTTGAAGCTTGCGAGTTCGGCAAGCTGAATGGAGCCGAGGATGGTCAAGAGTAAGACTATTGTAAAGAGTGATCGGATCGAGCGGTTTCTTCGAAGGATCTACGAGCGGTGGCCTCGTTGCGCCGACCGTCGTGCGGCAGCAGGCGCATGTAGTCCAACACATTTCATCACATCGGGGGCTTAACATGTTGCCGCGCAGCACGGAATCCCCCCTCACATGGCCCATCACCAAGACTGATCTTTCGTCTCACGGCATGTCAGATACGGACGGCCTGGTACTGAGTATTGTGGTGCCGGTGTTCAACGAGGAGGAGACGATCGTGCTCTTTCTCCAGGCCATGGATGCACAGACCAACGCGATCCGCGGCGCTCTCGGACCAGGCGGACAGGTAGAGATCCTCTTCGTCGACGATGGCAGCCGCGATCGCACCGTAGACATCATCGAAGGTCTCGTGGCGCAGCGACCGGATATCGGACTGATCTGCCTGTCGCGGAACTTCGGCAAGGACGCAGCTCTGGCAGCCGGTCTCGCCCACGCCCGCGGAGATGCAATCATCCCGATGGACGTCGATCTGCAGGATCCGCCGGATATCGTCCCGGATATGGTGAGCGCCTGGATGCGCGGCGCAAAGGTGGTCAACGCACGACGCAAGAGACGTGTCAGCGACACCTGGCTCAAGCGGTGCAGCGCCGCGGCCTTCTACGGCCTCTATAACAGGATGGCCGACTACCCCATCCAGGACAATGTCGGCGATTTCCGGCTGCTGGATCGCAGCGTCGTCGACGTCCTCAACGGCATGCCGGAGCGTATCCGCTTCATGAAGGGGCTGTTCTCCTGGGTTGGCTTCACTCAGGCGACGGTCGAATACGACCGGCCGAAACGTACGGCTGGCACCTCGAAGTGGGTATACTGGCGCTTGTGGAACTTCGCGCTGGACGGGATCACCGGGTCGACGACGATGCCTTTGCGCATCTGGACTTATGTCGGCCTCGTTGTCGTCTTTCTAGCGCAACTCTATGCGGCCATCATCATTGGACGAACGCTGATATTTGGCGTCGATATGCCCGGTTACGCCTCCATCATGGTGGTGATTCTGGTATTCGGCGCGTTCAACATGATTTCCGTCGGGCTTCTTGGCGAATATGTCGGCCGCATCGCTGTCGAGGTCCGACAACGGCCTCTTTATCTGGTGGAGCATCTGACCGGCCGGGCCGCTGCGGGGTCGGTTAATAGTGCCGCTGCAGATCAGACGCGACGCGATGCGCCCGCCGGTGCCAGCGCTCTGCGCCGGGTCGGCATCGCCGCAAGTCCAGCATTGACGGGCGTGAGAACGACGGAAGGCCAGTTGAGCAGCCAGTATCCGGCAGAATGACATGATGGAGAAGGCTTGCTATCCGGCAGTCTACAGCCCCAAAGTCATCATGCCGTGGCGGTCAATGGAGTGCATCGGCGTCCTCATCGCGCTGTTCCTTCTGAGTGGCTGCATCTTTCCTCTCATCGACCGTGACGGCAACCTCGATGCCAGCGAGATGGCCAAACTTCGCCTGCTCGGCATGCCCATCTATCTGATTTCTCTCGGACTCCTGGCTCGAAATCAGGCAGAGCTGCTGACTGCCATTCGCCGTAGTCTGCCGTTCGTCATCCTTCTTTTGTTACCGCTTGCTTCAGTGCTGTGGTCGTCGAGCCCCGCTCTCACCCTACAGCGGGGCGTTGCGCTCATTCTCTCCATTTCACTAGCATACCTTCTCGCCATCCTGTTCACGCCGCGGCAACTGCTGTTGCTGACAGTCGTGGTGCTTGGCACCGGCATGGTGTGCAGTCTTTTGATGGCTGTGGCATGGCCCAGTCGTGCGTTCACCTTTGGCGAGAGCTCCCTGAGAGGAGTTTTTGACAATAAAAACACCCTCGGGTGGAACGCAGCGATCGCGACTTTCGCGTGCAGCATGATGGCCGTGGATCGACGGGCTGGGCCTAGAATTGTCAGCATACCGCTGCTGTGCGCCAGTCTCTTTTGCCTGGTCGCGTCGCAGTCGATGACGGCCATGAACTCACTCGTCAGCGCGGTCCCGGCAACAGCTTTCTTCCTCGCCCTTTCAAAGACCCGCGACCTTGGACGGGCGACGCTCGTGCTGGTCTGCCTGCAATTGGTTGCGCTGATCCTTGTCGGACTTAGCGAATTGCTCGTTCCCCTGCTCGAAGCGATGGGCAAGGATGCGACGCTGACTGGACGCGTTCCGCTCTGGCGGGAAGTGGATCTCGCAATCGGACGACGGCTGTTGCTCGGTTATGGCTATCAAGCCTTCTGGGCCGACTCCAATGCCGACGGCTGGTACGTCCGCGCTGCAGCCGGGTGGCCTGCGCCGCATGCCCATAACGGCTTTCGCGACGTATTGCTGGGCCTCGGCCTCCTGGGTTTCATACCCTTGACCTGGACGATTGTCCGCGCGCTTCGGCAGGGGGCGACGCTGCTGTGTGATGCTCCCGAAGAGGGTTGGCTGTGGCTGAATGTGCTGGTCATCATGTTCCTGGTGATGAACCTCACGGAAACGATCATCCTCACTCAGAATAGCATCCTCTTCGTCCTGTTTGCGACTGCCGTGATTATGTTCGCGATCCGGTTTCCAACCGAAGCGAGAGATATTACCTCCGGGTTACGCTTGATCCGTCGACGGCTTGTTATGATCGTTGCGGTGATGATGGTGCTGATGGCGGCGTCGATCGTGCTGATCTCGGGCTTGAATCCGAGCTATCATGCCGCGTCCCGGCTGATGATCCACAAGCCCCTGGCAACTGCGCTTAGCACCGGCGATGCCGGCAACAATGCGCCGGTGAACGTCACATCCGAGACCGAGCGGCTGCTGTCCAGAAGCGTGACGGAGCGCATCATCCGCGA
>NZ_JACIAS010000021.1:0-2500 GCF_014194915.1 Rhizobium sp. BK512
ATGCGGGCTATATGTTTGGTTGCGGGGGCAGGATTTGAACCTGCGGCCTTCAGGTTATGAGCCTGACGAGCTACCGGGCTGCTCCACCCCGCGTCCAGCGCAAATCCCTTTGGGATTTGTCGCGGCTACGCAAAGCGCGTGCGCTTTGCGGATCTGTGCCGAGCAAATTGCGAAGCAATTTGTCTCGTGTTTATGAGGCACCAAACACAAAAGGCCGCTTTGATAGCGGCCCTTTGATCGGCTTTGGGCCGTAGAGTTTGCGAAGAGAAGATTTGTTTTTCACGAGTTGCGTTTAGCAGACCTGGCAGCGACCGACTCTCCCGCGTCTTAAGACGAAGTACCATAGGCGCTGGGGCGTTTCACGGCCGTGTTCGGAAAGGGAACGGGTGCAGCCACCCCGCCATGACCACCAGGTCAGCGAAGCGCAACTTGTGTGAGAAGCTGGTGATGTTTTCACATCGTTTTGTTTTTGAACACGTCTTCAGCATCATCACCCGAACAAACACTGTCGTGTTTGCCGGCGATGAGCATAGTCAATGAGAACGATCAAGCCAATCGAGCTATTAGTACCGGTAAGCTTCATGCGTTGCCGCACTTCCACACCCGGCCTATCAACGTGGTCGTCTTCCACGGCTCTGATAGGGAACACTCGTTTCCAGGTGGGTTTCCCGCTTAGATGCCTTCAGCGGTTATCCCGTCCATATATAGCTACCCTGCTATGCCCTTGGCAGGACAACAGGTCCACCAGAGATATGTCCATCCCGGTCCTCTCGTACTAGGGACAGATCCTGTCAATATTCCTACACCCACGGCAGATAGGGACCGAACTGTCTCACGACGTTCTGAACCCAGCTCACGTACCGCTTTAATTGGCGAACAGCCAAACCCTTGGGACCTGCTCCAGCCCCAGGATGCGATGAGCCGACATCGAGGTGCCAAACAACCCCGTCGATATGGACTCTTGGGGGTCATCAGCCTGTTATCCCCGGCGTACCTTTTATCCGTTGAGCGATGGCCCTTCCACGCGGGACCACCGGATCACTATGACCGACTTTCGTCTCTGCTCGACTTGTCAGTCTCGCAGTCAGGCGGGCTTATGCCATTGCACTCGACGACCGATTTCCGACCGGTCTGAGCCCACCATCGCGCGCCTCCGTTACTCTTTCGGAGGCGACCGCCCCAGTCAAACTACCCACCATACACTGTCCCGGACCCGGATAACGGGCCGCGGTTAGACATCCATGACGATAAGGGTGGTATTTCAAGGATGGCTCCACAGAAACTGGCGTCCCTGCTTCAAAGCCTACCACCTATCCTACACATGCCGACACGAATGCCAGTGTAAAGCTATAGTAAAGGTGCACGGGGTCTTTCCGTCTGACCGCAGGAACCCCGCATCTTCACGGGGAATTCAATTTCACTGAGTCTATGTTGGAGACAGCGGGGAAGTCGTTACGCCATTCGTGCAGGTCGGAACTTACCCGACAAGGAATTTCGCTACCTTAGGACCGTTATAGTTACGGCCGCCGTTTACTGGGGCTTCGATTCAAAGCTTGCACCTCTCCTCTTAACCTTCCAGCACCGGGCAGGCGTCAGACCCTATACGTCGTCTTGCGACTTCGCAGAGCCCTGTGTTTTTGATAAACAGTCGCTACCCCCTGGTCTGTGCCACCCCACAAGAGTTGCCTCATATGGGGTCACGCTTCTTCCGAAGTTACGCGTGCAATTTGCCGAGTTCCTTCAACATAGTTCTCTCAAGCGCCTTGGTATACTCTACCTGACCACCTGTGTCGGTTTCGGGTACGGTCTATACGGTGGAGCTATTTCCTGGAACCGCTCCGCTGCCCATCCAATCCAATAAGAATGAACAACTTGTGCGATCCGTCACTTCCACCAGGCCCACGAATATTAACGTGGTTCCCATCGACTACGCGTGTCCGCCTCGTCTTAGGGGCCGGCTAACCCTGCTCAGATTAACTTTAAGCAGGAACCCTTGGTCTTTCGGCGAGAGGGTCTCTCACCCTCTTTATCGTTACTCATGTCAACATTCGCACTTCCGATACCTCCAGGACCCCTCACAGGTATCCCTTCATCAGCTTACGGAACGCTCCGCTACCACTCCTCAAAGAGGAATCCTCAGCTTCGGTGCATGGCTTTAGCCCCGTTACATTTTCGGCGCAAAGACCCTTATTTAGACCAGTGAGCTGTTACGCTTTCTTTAAATGATGGCTGCTTCTAAGCCAACATCCTGGTTGTTTTGGGATCCTCACATCCTTTCCCACTTAGCCATGACTTGGGGACCTTAGCTGGAGGTTAGGGTTGTTGCCCTTTTCACGACGGACGTTAGCACCCGCCGTGTGTCTGCCTGGTAGTACTTCCCGGTATTCGGAGTTTGGTTAGGATCAGTAAGACGGTGAGTCCCCATAGCCCATCCAGTGCTCTACCCCCGGGAGTATTCGCCAGACGCTCTACCTAAATAGATTTCGCGGAGAACCAGCTA
>NZ_JACIAS010000022.1:0-2493 GCF_014194915.1 Rhizobium sp. BK512
TGTTGATTTGCGCTGAGAGTTGACCCGGGATTTGCACTGAGAAGTGACCCGCCTTTAGGTATTGTTCGTGTCGGTCGTTGTGGTCAAGTTCCTGCGTTTCTCCTTTGTGGTTTTAGGCTCATGAGCCGAGCTGTTCTTGAAGCGGAAGCTGTCGTTTCCGGTCTCGAGGATGTGGCAATGATGAGTGAGCCGGTCGAGCAGCGCGGTTGTCATCTTTGCATCGCCGAACACGCTGGCCCATTCGCTGAAGCTCAGGTTGGTGGTGATGATGACGCTGGTGCGCTCGTATAGTTTGCTCAACAGATGGAAGAGCAGCGCGCCACCTGAAGCGCTGAACGGCAGGTATCCCAGCTCGTCGAGGATCACGAGATCGGAGTGAACGAGGCGATTGGCGATCTGTCCTGAACGACCTTGGGCCTTCTCCTGCTCCAGCGCATTGACCAACTCGACGGTGGAGAAGAACCGGACCCGTTTGTGATGATGCTCGATGGCCTGGACGCCGATCGCGGTTGCGATATGCGTCTTGCCCGTGCCGGGACCACCGACCAGAACGATGTTGTTTGCGTCGTCGAGGAAGTCGCAGCGATGAAGCTGCTGCACGAGGGCCTCGTTGATCTCGCTGCTGGCGAAGTCGAAGCCGTTCAGATCACGGTAGGCGGGGAAGCGTGCCGTCTTGAGCTGATATGCGGTCGATCGGACCTCTCGTTCGGCCGTTTCGGCCTTGAGAAGCTGGGACAGGATCGGAATGGCAGCCTCGAACGCCGGCGATCCCTGTTCGGTCAGATCACCGACGGCGTGGGCCATCCCATGCATCTTCAATTGCCGTAGCATGATGACGATCGCGCCGCTTGCCGGGTTATGACGCATGGCGAACCTCCGTCTTTCTCAAGGTATCGTATCGCTCGACATTGGCCTTAGGCTCATTGGTGAGCGTCAGCGCCTGAGGCGCGTCGAGGGTCGGCGGTGTGGAGGATTTGCCGTCGACGAGGCGATGCAGCAGGTTCAGCACATGCGTTTTGGTCGGAACGCCGGACTTCAGCGCCATGTCGACGGCCGATAGGACGGCCTGTTCGTCGTGCTGGAGAACAAGGGCCAGGATGTCGACCATCTCGCGATCGCCGCCCGGCTTCTTGAGCAGATATTGCTGCAGGGTCCGGAATGCCTCCGGCAGCTCGATGAAGGGAGCGCCGTTGCGTAGAGCGCCGGGCTTGCGCTGAACGACCGCCAGATAATGCCGCCAGTCGTAAATGGTCTGGCCCGGCCGGTCATGGGAACGATCAATGACGCGATGATGCTCGCAGACGATCTGACCTTCCGCGGCGACTACGACCCGATCAGGGTAGACGCGCAAGCTCACCGGTCGGTTGGCGAAGGATGCCGGGACGCTGTAGCGATTGCGTTCCAGATGCACGAGGCAGGTTGGTGTGACCCGCTTCGTATATTCGACAAATCCGTCGAACGGTCTCGAAACGGGCATGAGAGCTGGGGCTTCCTCGGCCCAGATGTCGGCGATTGTGCCGCGCATCTGGCCATGTGGCGTCTTTGCCCAGAACTCCTTGCATCGAAGCTCAAGCCAGTCATTCAGGGCCTCCAGCGACGGAAAGCGCGGGATGGGTTGAAAGAACCGATGACGGGCATCCTGCACGTTCTTCTCGACCTGTCCCTTCTCCCATCCGGACGCTGGATTGCAGAACTCGGGCTCGAACACGTAATGGCTGGCCATCGCCATGAAGCGGACGTTGACGTCGCGCTCCTTGCCACGGCCGACCTTGTCGATCGCCGTGCGCATGTTGTCGTAGATGCCGCGGCCGGGGATGCCGCCAAACACGCGGAATGCATGATTGTGGGCATCGAACAGCATCTCATGTGTCTGCAGCAGATAGGCCCTGACGATGAAGGCGCGGCTGTAGCTCAGCTTCGTATGCGCCACCTGTAGCTTGGTGCGCTCATTGCCGATGATCGCCCAGTCCTCCGACCAGTCGAACTGGAAGGCCTCACCCGGCTCGAACGCCAAGGGTACGAACGTGCCGCGTCCGGTCGTATGGAGTTCTCTTTGCCGGTCTGCCTTCCATTCCCGGGCAAAGGCTGCAACACGGCAATAGGAACCTTCGTAGCCAAGGCTCACCAGGTCGGCATGCAGTTGCTTCATCGTCCGCTTCTGCTTGCGGCTCTTTTTCGATTCCGTCTTCAGCCAGGCTGATAGCCGATCCGCAAATGGATCAAGCTTGCTCGGCCGCTCCGGGACATTGAACTTCGGCTCCACGCCGCCGGCGCGCAGGTATTTGCGGATGGTATTCCGGGATAGGCCCGTCCTGCGGCATATCTCCCGGATCGATAGATGATCCCGAAAATGCCAGCGCCGGATTACGCTCAGTAACGCCATGTCGATCACTCCAGAGCCCCCGCTGAAACCACAGGGGATGATTGAAACATGGGTCAATTCTCAGTGATATTTTCCCGCAATCCCGGGTCAGCTCTCAGTGCAAATCAACA
>NZ_JACIAS010000023.1:0-2133 GCF_014194915.1 Rhizobium sp. BK512
CTCTCCCTAGAGCCGAACAATCCGCGTGCACGTTTCTACATTGCCCTGAGCATGGAGCAGGCGGGTCAGCCGGAAGAGGCGCGGAGCGCTTTCGAGACGTTGGCGAAGCAATCGCCTGCCGATGCCCCCTGGCTGCCGCTGGTCAACGAGCACATCGCCAAGAATGGCGGTCCGGCGGCAGCGCCCGAGGCCCAGCCCGCGGCGCCGGGCGGCCCGACTTCCGAGGATGTGGCCGCGGCCGAGACGATGAGTAGCGGCGACCGTCAGCAGATGATCCGCGGCATGGTGGAAAGCCTCGATGCGAAGCTGTCAGCTGATCCCAACAATTTCGAGGGCTGGATGCGTCTCGTCCGCTCTTACGCCGTATTGAACGACAAGGATCGCGCTGCAGGCGCCCTGAAGCGTGGGCTTGCGGCCTTCCCGGCATCAGGCGATGAAGGCAGGCAGCTGCTGGCGCTCGGCAAGGAGCTCGGCATCGCGACGGAGGGATTGAGCGAATGACGCGCAAGCAGAAACGCATGGCGGTGATTGCCGGCGGCATGGGCTTCATTGCCGCCGCCGTGCTGCTCGTCATGTTCGCCTTCAGCCAGTCGGTCGCCTATTTTTACATGCCCGGCGATCTCGCCAGCAACCCGATCGCACCGGGCACCCGCATTCGCCTCGGCGGCCTCGTGGGCGAGGGCAGCGTCATGCGCGGCGAGGGCTCGGTCGTGCGTTTTGCCGTGACCGATCCGAGCGGGCAGATCGTCAATGTCCGCTACCAGGGCATCCTTCCCGATCTCTTCCGCGAAGGGCAGGGCGTGGTGACCGAGGGCACGTTCGAGACAGGCAGCAATGTCTTCACTGCCGATACCGTGCTTGCCAAGCATGACGAGACCTACATGCCCAAGGAAGTCGCCGACAGGCTGAAGGCCCAGGGCCTCTGGGAAGAGGGCAAGGGGGCCGCACCGCAAGGCGAGGCGGCAAAGGGCCAGGAAGCCCAGGGACAACAGACAAGGGCAACGCCATGATCATCGAGATCGGCCACTATGCGCTGGTTCTGGCGCTCGCAACGGCAATCATCCTGTCGGTCGTACCTGTGATCGGTGCAAGGCGCGGCGATCAGTCGATGATGGATGTGGCGCCGCTCGGCTCGGTCCTGCTCTTTGCCCTCGTTGCCTTCTCCTTCGGCGTGCTCACCTATGCCCATGTGGTTTCCGACTTCTCCGTCCAGAATGTCTGGGAGAATTCGCATTCGCTGGTGCCGCTGATCTACAAGTACTCCGGCGTCTGGGGCAATCACGAGGGATCGATGATGCTCTGGCTTCTGATCCTGGCGCTCTTCAGCGCGCTGGTCGCCGTCTTCGGCCGCAATCTGCCCGATACGTTGAAGGCCAATGTGCTCTCGGTCCAGGCCTGGATCTCGGTCGCCTTCATCCTCTTCATCCTGTTGACCTCCAATCCCTTCACCCGCCTCGATCCGGCGCCGGCCGAGGGCAAGGATCTGAACCCGGTGCTGCAGGATATCGGCCTCGCCATCCATCCGCCGCTCCTCTATCTCGGCTATGTCGGCTTCTCGGTCTGCTTCTCCTTTGCGGTTGCCGCCCTTCTCGACGGCCGCATCGATGCCGCCTGGGCGCGCTGGGTGCGGCCCTGGACGCTTGCCGCCTGGACCTTCCTGACATTAGGCATCGCCATGGGCTCCTACTGGGCCTATTACGAACTCGGCTGGGGCGGATGGTGGTTCTGGGATCCGGTGGAAAACGCCTCCTTCATGCCCTGGCTTGCCGGCACCGCACTTCTGCACTCGGCCCTCGTCATGGAAAAGCGCGAGGCGCTGAAGATCTGGACGGTGCTGCTTGCCATCCTCACCTTCTCGCTGTCGCTGATGGGCACTTTCCTGGTGCGCTCCGGCGTCCTGACCTCGGTCCATGCATTCGCCAGTGACCCGAGCCGCGGCGTCTTCATCCTCTGCATTCTCCTGATCTTCATCGGCGGGGCGCTATCGCTTTTTGCCTTCCGCGCGCCGCTTCTGTCGGCCGGCGGTCTGTTTGCGCCGATCTCGCGTGAGGGCGCGTTGGTGGTCAACAACCTGATCCTGACGGTTGCCTGCGGCACGGTGCTGACGGGTACGCTCTATCCGCTGGTGCTGGA
>NZ_JACIAS010000024.1:0-1321 GCF_014194915.1 Rhizobium sp. BK512
TGAACCGTCCCGGCTTTGCCGGAGACCCCAACTCGTGAGAAGTAGGGTCTATGACAAGCAAGACGACGAACAAGTTTTCTCCTGAAGTCCGCACCCGCGCCGTTCGGATGGTGGTCGAGCATGAAGCCGAGCATCCTTCGCGGTGGGCGGCCGTGTCTTCCATAGCCGCCAAGATCGGCTGCTCGGCTCATACGCTCAATGAATGGGTGAAGAAGGCGGAGGTGGATAGCGGCAAGCGTGCGGGTTTGCCGAGTGACGTTGCGGAGAAGATGAAAGCCCTGGAGCGGGAGAACCGCGAGCTTCGTCAGGCCAACGAGATTTTGCGTAAAGCCTCTGCATATTTTGCGATGGCGGAGCTCGACCGCCCACTGAAGCGATGATTTCCTTTATCGATGCACACCGCTCGGTGCTCGGGGTCGAGCCGATCTGCAGACTGCTGCCGATTGCCCCGTCCACCTATTATGAGGTCATCGCCAAGCGCACGGACGTGGATCGTCTGTCATCCCGCGCCCGACGCGACATTGCCATCAAGGTCGAGATACGCCGGGTGTTCAACGAGAACTTCCAGGTCTATGGCGTGCGCAAGGTCTGGCGACAGTTGCAACGGGAGGGTTACGACATCGCCCGCTGCACAGTCGCTCGGCTTATGAGGGTAATGGGGCTGCAGGGCATCATTCGCGGCAAACCGATCCGCACGACGATCAGCGACAAGACCGCGCCATGTCCACTCGACCGGGTGAACCGACACTTCTTTGCTCCAGCACCGAACATGTTGTGGCTTTCGGATTTCACTTATGTTGCGACCTGGCAGGGCTTCGTCTACGTGGCCTTTGTCATCGATGCCTTTGCTCGCCGTATCGTCGGTTGGCGGGCAAGCCGGACTGCCCATGCGGGCTTTGTGCTCGATGCCCTCGACCAGGCACTTCATGATCGGCGGCCAGTTCACCGTGGCGGGCTGGTTCATCATTCCGACCGCGGCTCGCAATACGTGTCAATTCGCTATTCCGAACGATTAGCGGAGGCAGGAATCGAGCCTTCCGTCGGAAGCGTCGGCGACAGCTATGACAACGCTCTCGCCGAAACGATCAACGGTCTTTACAAGGCCGAGGTCATCCATCGACGTGGGCCGTGGCGCAACTTCGAAGCCGTGGAGTTCGCCACTCTGGAATGGGTCGATTGGTTCAACAACCGACGCCTTCTGGAGCCAATCGGCAACATACCGCCAGCCGAGGCTGAAGAACGATACTATGCCATGCTGGACGCACCAGCATTGGCCGCATAACTTAAACCAAACGGTCTCCGGTAAAGCCGGCGCGGTTCA